>NZ_VDGI01000017.1 GCF_006861825.1 Psychrobacillus vulpis
TTCACTTCTACTGGATAACTGACTCTTGTTCCCATAGAAAAAACACCTCCGTATTGAATTTAGGTATTGTATACCCGCTTTTCAACGAAAGGTGTTTTTATTTGTCTCATTTTTTTAGGTCAGTGCAAGAGGGGCTTTTAGCTTGTCGACAAATGCTTTTTTATGAATCAAAATGTATTAAGAACTTAATAATTATTGTGCTTTTCCTGTAACAATCGCTCCAGGCGGACGCTTTCCGCAGGCTCGCGCCAACAGGATGTTGGTCATGAAGGCGTTGCCGCAGGACGCGGCGATCTTAGCCTTCCTACCTATTGCCTGTGGGTCTTGGACTGTCTCACTGTCCCGCAGGAGTCGCCACCTTCCACACATTTTTATCTTCAATAAATAGAAAAGTGGACAATAAAAGCCTTTTCACTTGATGAGATGGGATAGTCAATTTGTAATTTTTATTAGATATTCCGAAAAACCTTTATTAATCACAGCATCTTCAGATTTCCACTTTCAACTTTTGAAAAATAAGTAGGGCCCGCCACGTAGACTCCTGTGGGAATAGCTTGAGCTGAAGACCCCGTAGGAAAGACACTGGCCCAACTTTATTTGGCCAGTGTCTTTGCGGTGACGAGGAGGCTAAAGCCAAGCCCACGGAAAGCGAAGTGGCGGGCACTGCTTGATTCTCTTACTAGTAAAATATGCTTTTGCAACCACATACATCTCTTATTAGTGAATAAATATTAAAACTTCAAACATTTGATACTTATATTGAAAATGTCTGAATAAAACATGGTTCACCATCAACCAGCTCACTTTTTTCATCAAATTCGATATTTAATTGTTTATATACCTTCTTCCAAAAAGAAACAGCAGGTACATTTTCAACGAGCTCTATTACAGTGTACCTCCCATGTTTTTCAGCAAACAATTTTTGCAAAACTTGTTTACCTAACCCTTTACCTTTGTACTTATTTAATATAAAAATATCATTTACGCAATAGTCACTATCTTTTTTTAAAAAAGGTCTCTCTAATAATAATAAAAATCCTATAATACTATCTTCGTACTTTATAAAATACGGAGAAATACCTTCTATTTTCCAAAATGTATGTAAATCCTCAAAATGAAAAAAACCATCTGCTGCAATATCAATATTTGTAGTAAATGTTGATAGGTCATGTAAATACAAAGAATACAGATTTCGTAATATTGGTGACTCTATTTCTGAAACTACTTGAAGAGAGATAGTCACAATATTTTCCTCCTAATTTTATTTACTTAAAATAAACTCTTTAGTTACTTGAAGGATTTCCTCTTGAACTCCTTTTGTATTTTGGTTTTCCACCCAATAACCTACATGATAAAGATGACCGTTATAATAAGAATATAATTCATTAGCAGATGTTACCATAGTACCTACACGTTCTTCTTTTTCATTGTACATATAATACCTATAAGCAAGTCCTCCATTTGTATTAATCACTTGATGAAAAATTGGTATTTCATCTGTTAAGATTTCTTTTTTAATCTCATTTCCCACAGTATCCGTTTTTTCTTTGGAGAAATCATATTTTTCAAGTGGATTTTCATCTACTTCCGTAACTGAAATGATGAGAAATTCTTCTGGTTGACCATACTCAGAGTTATTAAGATATGTGAGTTGTAGTTGATTTTGTAAATTTCCCTGCTCATCTTTTGATGTAACAACATATGCAGTTTGTTCATTTACTTCAAAAGGCAGCTTTTTCGAATTAACAAGATGCACGGATTTCTTCATGGATTCAGGTACAAGCGCTAACATCTTATCAATTGGCAAAGGCTTATAATATATAACATTTTGCCTATGATCAAGCTCATCAACTGACTTAAAATATTCACTATATGTGAGACCATCCCCTTTAGCTTTCTCTAAAATGGAACGATCTTCTTTACTGATGCAGCCAGTCATTATAAAGGTTATCATCAATAGGAGAAAAATAGATTTAGGCTTACTATTACCAATCACTTGGAATACCTCGTTTCTAAATAAGTTTTTTCACTGAGTGTCAGCTTTCTCCTTATTAACAGTTAATAATTCCTTTAATGTTATATGAATATTATTTAAGCTAATGATAATAAATCCCAACATAACAAAAGTAACGACTTCACCTGTAATGAAAGAAACTAAACCAAGTACTATAAAAAACAGACTATATAGCCAATTATTCATTTTCATCTCACCTACCATTTCTTTTGACTCTTTGTTAATAAAAGTGCTTCCATAGACGAACTAAAACTCTTGGAAAGAAGACGATTATGTTCCAAATCACTTCCAATATGATAGAATCACGAATCTCCATCAGAATGCTTTTGAAAAAACCTGCTTCACCCTTATTTTTCTTTTCCATCATCTTAATATCCCTTACTTTTATTATTCTTTTATCGTAATTCAAACTCTTTCCTACAATTAGTATAGCAATGACGCATACTATAGCTGTATTAATAAGGGGGAATTCGATGTCTAATGCTTATTTGGATTTATTGGCATATTTCGGTATTGGCGGAGCACATCCCGGAGGCTTCAATCTAACTCAATCTATATTGGAAGATGTAAACATTCAGCCAATTCATTCTGTTCTAGATATAGGTTGTGGAACTGGACAGACTGCAGCTTTTTTAGCTAATAGGTTTAATTGTAAAGTGACTGCGATAGATAACCACCCAGTTATGCTAAAAAAAGCTCAGGAACGATCCAAAAATAGTGAAGCCTCTTTCCAAGTGTTCGAGAGAGATGTACAAAATTTAAACTTTATGGATAATTCCTTTGATTTCATAATATCCGAGTCTGTTATTATTTTTACTCAGATTTCGAAGACGTTAAATGAACTTTCAAGAGTATTAAACAGTAATGGATGTTTGATCATAATTGAAATGACAGCTGAACAAAATCTATCAGAAGAATTACAAAGAAAAGTATGTAGCCTCTACGGCATCCATGAAATTTTAAGTGAAGAGGAGTGGATATTGCGGTTACGGGAAGTTGGATTTAGTCAAATTGAAATCATAAATACACCAGCTGAACTTCCTCAAAGTGAAATTAATGACATAAATCAATCAATAAATATAAATAAGGATTTCTATGATTTATGGGAAGAGCATAACCATTTCATACATCATTATCGACATTTAATAGGCTATCGTGCTTTTAAATGCCAATTAAATGAAAAATGATATCTTTTTTAGAATACTGTTCTGCACTCTACAATAACTTCTCAATAGCAAATTTGGAACCTGCTATTATTTCTTCTGAAGATTTGGTATATAACTCGTCATTACGAAAAGGACCATGCTTCTTCTGGAATGTGTCAACAATTTGATAACCTAAATGATAACCTATCCATTTTGGAAATTTGCTTCTGACTCTACCATATAGAAAAAGTTGATGATTTTTAACTCCACTAATATTTAACGATCGTATAAAGTGATGTTTCCATATTTCAGAAGCTTCCTCAAATGAATAAAGATTTGTCCATGGGCCTAACCACTTTTCACCATACAGATCCTTGACCGCATACTCACCAAGACCTTCAATGATGAGCGAATCCCTTAGAGTAATTTTTTCAGGGGCTAAATCTAAATAGTTTAGTCGACAAACGTGATTATACTCATGTGCTAATAATGCCTTTATTTCTCCTGAACTAAGATCGGGAGACACAAATAAAAATAAGGCCCCTCTAAATGCTACACCATTTTTTTTAGGTATTTGCTCCGTTGATTTCAAATTGCCTATCTTTATTGGAAAAATATAGATGGAAACCTTTGGACCATTCCATAATTTTTTTAGTAATCTATATTCCTTCTTAACAATTTGCCAAACCTTTTTGGTTTCCATTTCTTTTACTATTTCTTTTATATTCAACCATTCATCAGGCTCAAATAATCCATAGTTTAGAAGTTCATATTGCCATACTTCTGGATTTACTTTTGGAGTTAATTTCATAAGTGGTTCACATAATATCTCACGTTGTAAATAAGCTGAACCTCTTCCAGACTGCTCCTCGCATAATTCAACAAATTTATATAACCAACTCTGTGTTTGTATTACCGGCAAATATCTCATCCTTTTTCATTTTTTTGTCTTTTTTATTCTTCCATGATTTTAGAAACTTTATATTTCCTTTAGTCTTTCAACCTCTAGACTATTGTCTATTACGTAATATTATTAGTTGCATATGTTAATAGGACATACGTGTATGTTAATAGTCTCGAAAGGAGGATGAAAACGAATGAGTCAATCTAATGTATATAGTCAATGTTGTAGGTATCATGGGCAGAGGGTAAGAATTACTTGTGATGATGGTAGAGTTCACATAGGGGAAATTACTAGAGTTAGTAGAAATATGGTCTGGATTCGACCAGATAATAATCTTGGTGGTTATGGCTTAGGATTCTTTGGAGATGGATTTGGATTTGGGGGATTTAGATTTGGATTTGGCATCGCTCTTGGTGCGATTACTGCTATCGTTCTCGCTTCAGCATTTTTTTGGTGAATCATATCCTATCCTATGCAAAATAATTTCACGATTCCACAAGCATTGTCTAACATCCATTAAATTTAAGGATTTCACATACTTATCACTTGGAAATTGAAAAAAGGGAATGGGTCATCCAAGTAGCCTCTATTCCCTTTTTTAACATTTTCTCCTACTGTTTTTATCTCCATTCATGTTCTAAAACACTATATAACAGAGAATCTCTCCATCCATCTTTTACGAATAAATCTTCGCGTATTTGGACTTCCTTAGTCATGCCTATTTTTTCTAACACTTTGGATGAAGCAATATTTTTAGGGTCACAAGTAGCATAAATACGATGAAGCTGAAATTGAGAAAAGCCGAATTCGATTAAAAGTTTTGCAACTTCTGTAGCTATCCCTTTCCCCCAATAATCCGTGTGCACAATATATCCAATCTCCCCGTTCTTATTTCGAACATCTCGAATATTGAATTCTCCTGCCCCAACCATTTTTTCATTTTCCTTTTCAATTATTGCAAAAATAAATCGATTTCTTTCTTCTTTTTTCGCATCTATCAAAACTTGTTTTACAAACTCCTTTGTTTCCTGTTCACTGTTTGGCCCCCAAGGTTGATATTGGCAAACGATTGCTTTGGAAACTAATCTTTCGCTTTTTAGAGTAATCATACCTTGCACCTTTCTTTACCTTACTATTTTATTTATTATCTCTACTCATTTACTTTCTCTAAAAATGGGGAATATCCTTTTTTATGATAAATCCAAATGTTATCATTCACTTTCTATAACTTTATACGTTTAATTTAAAGCTAAATGATGCATACTTCCTCTATGCTTCAAGTACAAACGGAGGAGATTCACTATGAGTTTTTTTAGAAAATCTATTTCTAACTCTCCTGAACCTAAAGATTCTTCAACTACTACAGAAACATTATATTTACATACAGAACTTCTAGAAAATATTAAAAAAATAAAAGAAGCTACAGGAAATAGTAATGATGTCGTTATTCGTGAGATGCAAATTGGTAAATCAGAAAAACTACTAATCGCCATTATTTATACAGATGGCCTAGCTGACAAAACTGTTATTACAGATTTCATCATGAAATCATTGGAACTAGACATAGATATTTCTTCAGACTCTATTTCCAAAAAGGTTTCTCAATCTCTGAAAGATTATTGTTTGACAGTAGGTGATGCGAAAGACATCACTGATTTTAAAACACTATATAGTGCAATATTAAATGGTGAAAGCGTAATCCTAGTAGACGGACATTCAGTAGGTATATCTGCCAGCACTAAACACGCTAAGGATAGAGCTGTTACAGAACCTACAACTGAATCTGTTATTCGTGGACCTCGTGAAGCATTCACAGAAACCTTAAGGACTAATACCGCTTTGATTCGACGAAAGATTAAAGACCCTAATCTTTGGATTGTCTCGAGAATAGTGGGACGAGTGACTCAAACAGATATTGCTATTATGTATATTAGCGGAATTGCAAACGATAAAATTGTAGAAGAGGTTCTTTCACGTGTAGACCGAATTGATATAGATGGAATACTAGAAAGCGGATATATTGAGGAATTTATACAAGACAACTCGTTTACCCTTTTCCCAACTATCTATAGCACTGAGCGCCCTGATGTAATTGCTGCAGAACTGCTTGAAGGTAGAGTGGCCATCTTTGTGGATGGTACACCTATTGTGCTTATTGTCCCGGCTCTGTTTACAACTTTTATACAATCTGCTGAGGATCACTATCAACGTGCTGATGTGAGCTCACTTATTCGTATATTAAGATACGTCGGAATAAGTATTGCTTTACTTGGACCATCACTTTATATTTCAATCACCACATTCCACCAAGAAATGCTACCTACACCTATGCTCATTAGCATTGCTTCGCAGCGAGAAGGAGTTCCATTTCCTGCTTTTGTAGAAGCGCTTGGGATGGAGCTTGCCTTTGAAATTTTGAGAGAAGCTGGTCTGCGGATGCCTAGAACAATTGGTCCTGCTGTCTCCATTGTAGGCACATTAGTTATTGGACAAGCTGCAGTAGAAGCAGGTATAGTTTCAGCTGCTATGGTTATCGTCGTATCAATAACTGCAATATGTAGTTTCCTATTTCCATCCTATGCTTTATCTAATGCTATTCGTATACTACGCTTCCCACTTATGATATTAGCGGGAATGTTTGGCTTGTTTGGTGTAGTCATTGGAATGATTGCTCTAACCCTACATTTATGTAGCCTCCGTTCCTTCGGAGTTCCATATATGAGCCCTTTAGCACCGTTTATTCCATCTGATCAAAAAGACACTATACTACGTTTTCCACGTTGGGCCCAATTGACACGACCACGTCTTATCAATAAAAAAAATGCAACTAGTGGAACCTTTCATAAAAATACTAAAAAAAGAAAATAGCATTACAAAAATATTTGATAAAGGGAAGGTTCAATATGAAAAAGAAAATACTGTTTTTGTTATTTCTTTGCCTTCCCCTTTTTTTAAGTGGATGCTGGAGCAAACGTGAATTAAATGAGCTTGCTATAACGGTAGCAATAGGGATTGATAAAGTGGACGACCAATACGAGGTATCTGTTCAAATAGTCGATCCAGGTGAAGTTTCTGCAAGGAATCCGAGTGCAAATAGAACTTCTGTAAATGTTTACCATGCAAAAGGAAAAAGTATATTCGAAGCTATAAGACGCATGACAACTGTAACTCCAAGAAAGCTGTACTTCGCTCATATACAAATATTGATTCTAGGTGAAGATTTAGCAAAAGAAGGAATCAGTGATGCGTTAGAATTGTTTGTAAGAGATCATGAAATTCGGAACGACTTCTATATTATTGTATCTGAGGAAACGACTGCTAAAGAAATATTAGAAATAATAACACCTTTAGAAAAAATTCCTGCGAACAAAATGTTTAATTCTCTCGATGTTTCAGAAAGTACTTGGGCAACAACAAGTACAGTCCAATTAGATGAATTAGCTAACCAGCTCAGTAAAAAAGAAAAAAACACTATATTGTCTGCTATTACAATAAAAGGAGATCCAAAGCAAGGTATAGAGCAATCGAATGTTCAGAAAATCGATGCACCAGCTAAATTGCAATACTCTGGATTAGCAGTATTTAAACAAGACAAACTAGTTGGCTCATTAAGTGAAGACGAAAGTAAAGGATATAACTTTTTAAAAAATAAAGTAAAAAGTACAGTAGAAATCATTTCTTGTCCTAATGGTGGGCAGCTAACAACCGAATTGTTTAGTGCTAAAACAAAAGTAAAAGGAAAAATAAAAAACGGGTCTCCATCTATAGATGTTTCCGTTACAGTCAATCAAAATGTTGGAGTAGTAGAATGTAATATTGATCTAACAAAAAAAGAAACAATTGATCTGATAAATAAAGAAACGAGTGAATCGATTAAAGAAAAAATACATCAGACACTTGAAATTCTTCAGAAAGATTATAAAGCAGATGTTTTAGAATTCGGAGAAGCTATTCATCGTACTGACCATAAAGAATGGAATAAAATAAAAAATGATTGGGTTCAATTGTTTCCAGAATTAAAGATTAACGTTTCTGTAGATGTAAAGACAAGAGGTTTAGGAACAATGCAAAATTCTATCATACACAATTCCAAGGAGTAAACATTCGTGCTTTTTAGTATAGCAATACTATTAATCGTTACTGTCATTTTGCTTTTTGAAATACCCAATCTTTCAAAAAAGAATTATACCAAGGATATTTGGGCTTTTTCTATTTTACTATTGATAGGTACAAGCTTGAGTATTGCATTGGCTTTCCAAGTAAAGATTCCAAATCCTTTAGATATGATTACTTTTGTTCTTCAACCATTAAGCGATTTAATAATGAAGCCTTTAAAGTAAAACAAATATCTAAATATTAATGAGAAGTTGGATGAAATAATTTAATTGCAAAAGAGGGAAGCAAATAGTGGGGAAATTCGTAATTAGCGTTCGCCAATTTATGGTTATATTAATTCTTTATGGAGTCGGTACATCTATCTTAAATATTCCAGCGAGTATTACGGGAGAGGCTAAACAGGACGCATGGATTTCTTCAATATTAGGGGTAGTAATAAGTTTATTAATAATAAAACTATACATTACTGTAGGAAACCTTGCTCCTAATCTGTCACTAGTAGAGATTTATGAACAGATTTTAGGTAAATGGATTGGAAAGCTTGTGTCTCTTACTTTTATAATAGTTACCCTTTTAGCTGCAGGAGAATTAGTATTTTATGTTAGTAATTTCATGCGGACAGAAATCATACCTGAAACACCTGCATATGCTATTAATATACTCTTTGTTCTCGTTATCGTCTATGCAACTTATTTAGGAATAGAAACCTTTGCTCGTTCCGCAGAGATACTTTTTCCATTTTTTGTTCTCTTATTTATCATTTTTGTCGTTTTAATTTCTCCTCAAATCGATTTTCATAATGTACAACCTGTACTAGAAGTAGGAGCAAAGCCTTTAATATCTAGTACCTTTATTTTTATAAGTGGATTTTCGCTTCCTTTGTTTGTTTTGTTAATGCTATTTCCTTCCATTATCAACGAAAATAAAGATTCTGGAAAAGCATTTTACTTAGGCACTATTATCGCAGGAATTATCCTAATCATTGTAATTGCTTTGCCAATTTTGGTATTAGGTGCTGAAACCACATCACAACGTACATTCCCAAGCTACGCTTTAGCCCAGAGAATATCAATAGGAAATTTTTTAGAACGCATTGAAGTTATTATGGGATTTATGTGGATTATCACGATCTTTATTAGAACTATAATGTATTTTTATGCCTCAGTAATAGGCCTGACACAAATACTGAAACTCCAAGATTATCGTTCTATTGTATTGCCATTAGGTATGATTTTAGTTGTCCTTTCATTAATTGTTCATCCGAACATAATTCATTCTAATTTATATGACAAGGAGATTTGGCCTATTTTAGCATTGATTCACGGGCTATTCCTTCCTTTGTTATTGATAGTAGTAGCTAAAGTTCGAAATTCTTTCAAACCAAAATAAGTGTATTCATTGTGCTTTTTTGGGATGCATCTTGTATAGTCATCCTATTTTAGTTGAATGCCAACTTTATACGAGATGCAATTATCGTATTCCATGTAGTCGATTAAAACTGTATGAATTTACTATATTTACAATATAAAACAAACCAATTCACAATTAATAAATAGGTTGTTCAGACGTAGACAAACAGTTGATTTCCGCTGCGGGCGAACGCTTTCCGTGGGCGTGGCTTGAGCCTCTTTGGTCGCCTACGCTCCCTAAAGGGTCTCAAGACTCACGCTATTCCCACAGGAGTCGTCGCCCTCCGCTCCAATCAACTAGTGCACTGAAAAAAACTAGGTGATGGATAAGTTAACAATACTCCATAGATAAGAAAAACGTTGAAATGGCTCCCTTTCCGTGGGCGTTGCCTCAGCCTCCTCGCTTCGCTGTGGGGTCTTCGACTAACGCTATTCCCACAGGAGTGTCGCCTTTTTCAACGATTTTCTAGAAAAGAAAAAATATTTTTCATAAAAAATAGACAGTTTTTCAGTGCTCTTACTACGTTAAGGGCACTGAAAAACTCTAATTAGTATTTTTGTAGGAACTATTTGCTGTATTTATTTAAGAGAATTTAGCGCGACGCATGAGACTCCTGCGGGAAAGTGAGACAGACGAGACCCCGCACGAAGCAGAGCGAAGGAGGAGGCTCGTCGCTCGCCCGCGGAAAGCGAATGCCAAAGCGATAAATTCTCTTAACGACTATTTGAAAGAAAATTTATTAGAATAACACTTTTTAAATAGCCTCCACGCTTCGCTGCGGGGTCTTCAGCTAACGCTATTCCGGCAGGAGTGTCGCCTTTTCAACGATTTTCTAGTTTTAGACAAGCCCATCTTGTTCCAGTTATTTGAAGTTTATTAATTTATTTTTTCGTCTCCGTCTAGTCCACAGTCTGAACAAACCTATTCACAATCAATGAATAGGTTTGTTCAAAATCATTATGATAATGCTTGTATTAAATCTTCCAATAAATCTTCTACGTCTTCAATCCCAACAGAAATACGTACAAGCCCATCAGTAATGCCTAGTTCTAAACGTCGCTCACGAGGTATCGAGGCATGCGTCATTCTTGCTGGTACAGAGATTAAGCTTTCCACTGCTCCTAAACTTTCTGCTAAAGTGAAATAACGAAGCTTTGCGAGGAGTTCATCTGCTTTTACTTCACTTCCAACATCAAAAGAAATCATCCCACCAAATCCAGTCGTTTGTTTCTTCATCAACTCATGCCCTGGATGATCTGCTAAACCAGGGTAAAATACTCTTCCAACAGCTTCATGGTTATTTAAAAACTCAGCAATACGCATTGCATTCATATGATGTTCTTCCATACGAAGCCCAAGTGTTTTTATTCCACGTATTAATAACCAAGAATCTTGTGGTCCAAGAACTGCCCCAACTGAGTTTTGTATAAAATGTAAATCCTTTGCAAGTTGCTCAGAATTCACAACAACTAATCCTGCTACAACATCACTATGGCCACCGATATATTTTGTTGCACTATGCACAACGATATCCGCTCCAAGTGCTATTGGCTGCTGGAAATAAGGGGTCATAAACGTATTATCTACAATCGTTAGTAAACCTTTTTCTTTTGCAAGTTTCGAAATAGCTTCTAAATCTGTTATTTTTAATAATGGATTTGTTGGCGTTTCAAGAAATATAGCTTTCGTATTTTCTAAAATAGCAGATTCCACTACGGATACATCGCTCGTATCAACAAATGTAGCTTCTATTCCAAAACGATTTAATACTTTTGTCATGACACGGTAAGTTCCACCGTATACATCATCCGTTAAAATAACATGGTCTCCTTTACTGAAAAGCATCATGATAGAGCTCGTTGCAGCCATTCCAGAAGCAAAAGCAAATCCTGCAACGCCACCTTCTAAATCACTGATCAATATTTCTAATGCATGACGAGTAGGATTTCCAGTACGAGAGTATTCATAGCCTTTAAATTGTCCAACCGCTTGTTGTTTGTATGTGCTTACTTGGTAAATCGGAGTAGACACAGCACCAGTTGCTTCGTCTCCAACAATCCCTGCATGTATAAGCTTTGTTTTTGCGCGCATTTATTTCTCCTCCATAAATAAATCATATATTTTCTGACTTAAATAACGTTCGCTCGAATCTGGAAAAATCGTTACTATATGACTTCCTTCTTTTGCGATTTCTGCTTCTTTCAGTGCCGCGTAAAAAGCTGCTCCAGAAGAACTTCCAACTAGCAGACCTTCTTCTCTCGATAGTTTTTGCAATTGATGAAATGCATCCTTGTCACTAACAGTATGAATCCCATCAAAGTAAGAACGATCCATAAAGGTTGGTAAAAATTCCATACCAATCCCTTCCGTCACATGCGATCCAGCAGTTCCACCATTCAAAATCGATCCGATTGGTTCCACAATTACCGTTTTCACATTTACATTTCGTTCTTTTAAAAATGTAGAAGTTCCCATGAATGTTCCACCAGAACCTGCCCCAGCAATAAACACATCTATTTGACCATCTAAATCACGCCATAATTCAGGGCCAAGTGTTTTTGTATAAGTATATGGATTTGCAGGATTAGAAAATTGAGATGGCGAAAAAGCATTTTGTGTCCTCTCAACCAACTCACGTGCTTTATCAATAGCACCTTGCATTCCTAAAGAAGTATCCGTATTCACAATTTCTGCACCCAATGCTCGCATAAGGGTCTGTTTTTCTGTACTAAATTTTTGAGGCACGACAAAAATTACTTTATACCCTTTACCTATTGCAGCAAGGGCTATACCAATTCCAGTGTTTCCGGCAGTAGGCTCAATAATTGTTCCACCTGCCACAAGCTTCCCGGACTTTTCAGCATCTTCTATCAAGGATAATCCGAGACGGTCCTTCACACTACCGCCTGGATTCAAATACTCCAACTTCGCAAATATTCTACAATTATTTGGAATCGGAATATGAGTAATTTCAATAGTAGGTGTATTTCCTACTAATTCTTGTACACTGCGATAAATTTTCATTACGCTTCCTCTTTATAAATTTGTCGCCATTCCTCTTTTTTCGAAAGCATTTCTATAGCGATTTCTTTTGCACCTTCTAAGCTATGGCTTGCTGCCCAACCACATTGCACTTCATTACAAGCTGGAACTTCTGTTGCTTCCAACACATCTTGCAATGTCTTTTCTAAAATCTCTAAAATTTCATCATAGTTTTCAAGATTAATAACCGATAAATAAAAACCAGTTTGACATCCCATTGGACTAATATCCACTACTTGTTCTGTATGATTACGTATATTTTCCGCCATTAAATGCTCTAATGAATGCAAGCTTGGCATTTTCATATGTTCTTTATTTGGCTGCTTAAAACGAATATCGTATTTGTAAATTTCATCTCCATGAACGCCTACTTTTGTACCTGCTAAGCGAACAAATGGTGCCATAACCTTTGTGTGATCTAGGTTAAAACTTTCAACATTCATTTTTTTCATTTTCATAGCTCCTTATTTTTCGACGCATCCATTAACCAAACAAAATCATTCATTTTTGTAAAGCTCACATGAAAACCTGCCTCTTCGAATAATTTAGTTAGTATGGGAATGGTCGTATAATATTCTCTTTCTAAATCGTCTGCTACGTGATGAAAACCACGATTTCTCTCTTTTGCAATTTGTGCTTGCTTTGCTTCTTCTGTAATAAAAACAGTATCCGCAAAAACGACTTTACCATTTGTAGGCAAAAGCTTTGCATACTCTTTCAATGCTTCTCCTTTTTCATCGTCTGTTAAATGATGAAAAACATATGAGCTAACAATTGCATCTATACTTTCTATACCCACATTAAATTGGAGTAAATCGCCATCTAATACCTCAATAGAAGGAAATCGTTCTGATGTAATTTTACGCATCATTGTATTTGGTTCAATACCAATGACCGAAACGCACGTTTCTAGTAACTTAGCTGTTAAATTTCCAGTACCAGTTCCAAATTCAATAACTGTGCCTGATACTCGATTAGCTACTTCATTCAATATATTGTCATATCCATCAAACACATCTCGATACTCAGGATCCTCTCCTGAAACAGATGCATCATATGAATGTACCCACTCATCGAAAATATCTATAAATTCTCTTCCCATAAACAAACCCCTTTTTTAAAATATATTATTCCGAGTTGAATACTTTGCTTTAGGCTTAATATAAATAGTTATAACATATTCAAATAAATTGTCAAATATGAAAATCGAAAGCGACACTGGTATTTAATCTTGATAGGCTAGAATATTGACTGTCACTAAACACTCTTCGTTTAAGTGGATATTTATTGTCCAAACTAACCTAAATTAGAGCAATACTACTAGGAGTACTATACAAAAAAAGAGCCCCTCCTATTTAGGAGAAACCCTCTACTTCTATTGTATGCAAGTTTGTTTTATATCTACGGGCGGCTTGTTAAAGCTATAGAAATTATTAAAGACTACATAAGGAAGAACAAATATGAGATGATAATGATACTAGATTATATGGAGGATGAAGTCATTTTGAGGTTCTGGAGTTTCTTTTTCGCATTTATCATCGCAAAAATCATATTGGAACAGTCGATTTTGAAGTTTGACTTTTTCCAATATAGTTTATTTAATAACTTTACTTGGATTAAGTTATTAAGTTTAATAGTAGAAGTAATCATCTTTTCAGTAGTATTTATCGTTTTTTATTACTTATTTACAAACTTCAGCAAATGGAAAATGCGTATCAAATATGAGTTAGCTCAGAAAAAGAAGTAACTTCCCCGAGAACACTGAGAGGAAGTTACCTTTTTTGTCTATTTTTTATTACTTAAATTATATCCTTCATTTATCGCATCCCAATTAAGTGGTCTAGCCATGCTGTTTTCAATCCATTCCAATGGCTTAAAACCAAATTGTGCATAGAGAGAATGTGCATCTCTCGTACCTAAGTGGAAGCTTGTTCCTTTTAACTTAGGATGTTCAGTAATGATACCCATTAACCATTTGCTAAGACCACGTCCTCTATAGTCCGGAAGTATGAAAACATCCCCTAGCCAAGAATATCTCACTAGATCAGACACAACACGCGCGAAACCAATTTGTTTTGGTGAGCCAGTAGTTGGATTTCCGTCATAAATTCCGTAACAAATAATCGAATTATCAATAGATGCTACTATTAATTCTTTCGAAACACCTGTAAGCCAATAAGACTCTTTACTTAAAAAATTATGTATAACTTCAACATCTAACAAACTTTTATCAGTACTAATAAAAAATCCATCTTTGTTTAATAACTCTTGTTGTTCATTCACTAACATTTTTGTTCCTCCAATAGAATTTCCATCATTCTAAAATTTGATAGTCCTTTGTTTTAATGAAAGCTATATCATTTTCATCAGAAAAGTTGACGAGTTCTTCGAATATATGCGTTGGTGAAAAATCAAAAAGGCGAATATTAAACCCCTTTCTCACCTGTATAATAGCTCCCTTAGTTGCCCATCCAAAACGCTTGAATTTCATTTGCTTAATTTGATATGGATGAATTACTTTTTTATAAATAGGTATTATCCAAACAAAAACCTGATACGTTAAATGTTTTTCGGCTATATTCATTCGATACTGAATAAGAAATGATAGTAAAATGAAAAAAAGTAGTGCAATTATAAAATACGAAAAGCCATCAGAAAAGTTACTTGATTGTCTATTCGCCAAGCCTACCCATCCAGTTACTACAAGCGATACAAACAAAACAGATTTCTGGGTTGTTGCATGAAAAGTCATTTTTCTCTCACCTTTTTCAATAATAAAAGTATTTCTTGTTGCCCTGTCTATCTTTGCTTATATGCTCCTTACACCTAGTATTTATCTAAAAATTCTAATATAATATTAACCTACCTATGTTATAATTGTAAATACTTACCTACAAATACAATCGTTACTATTTCATTAGAACTGAAGTTTAGTATCATCTATTTTTCAAAAAAGGGGTAATAGAATGGGAAATCTTGAAAAGGAATATCCAATTTTAAAAGAGGATCGTCGACGAAGTGAGAGTAAGAACAAAAACATTAAATCACTAATTCTACTAGGAATTGGATTTGCTAGTATCCTTATTAAGCTTTTATTCTATAATTGATTTTGAAAATAATTTTAAGGAGAATCTAATCAATGACATTGTTGAATCGCATAAAACAAGGGGACAAGATTGGGATTTACTCCCCTTCGTCCCCAATCACTTTTTCTTCACCAAAACGATCTAAGCGAGCTATTTCATTTTTACAATCTAAAGGCTTTGAAATTGTAGAGGGGTGTCTAACTGGCAAGCATGATCATTATCGCTCTGGAACTATTCAAGATAGAGCAAACGAATTAAATGAGCTTATAAGAAATCCAGACATCAGCTGTATTATGTCAACGATTGGTGGAACTAATTCTAATGCACTCTTGCCTTACATTGACTATGAAGCTTTTAAGAAGAATCCTAAAATCATGATTGGTTATTCGGATGCGACAGCAATTTTATTAGGCATTTATGCTCAAACCGGAATACCAACATTTTACGGTCCAGCTTTAGTGCCTTCATTTGGGGAATTTGAGCCATTTGTTCATAATACATATGAGTATTTCAGTGAAATGTTAATAGAGGAACAATGTATTCCTTTTACAGTTCCTACTCCCCCTTACTGGACTGATGAACCTCTTAATTGGGAGGTAAAAACTGATGATAAACAACAGAGACCAAATGAATGGAATTGTGTAAATGAAGGTTCTGCACATGGAAGATTAATTGGTGGGAATCTAAATGCAATGTATGGTATTTGGGGAAGTCCTTATATGCCAGTCATACAAGAAGGAGATATTCTTTTAATTGAGGATACGATGAAAACGGCATCTGTTGTTGAAAAGAATTTTAATCTTTTAAAATTGAACGGTGTATTCGACCGTGTATCTGGAATTATATTAGGAAAACATGAGCTATTTGATGATCAAGGGACTGGAAGAAAGCCATATGAAATTTTAGCGGAAACAATAGGCAAAATGGAGGTTCCAATTTTAGCAGACTTTGATTGTTGCCATACCCACCCAATGCTAACGATGCCTATTGGACGTAATGTAAAATTAGATGCAACGAATAAAGAAGTAACTATTATGGAGCATTGGATTAAATGATGAATATACAAGCGGTATTCATTGATCGGGATGGCACTATTGGTGGCACTGGGCATTTTATTCATCCAAAGGACTTCAAACCTTATGACTTTAGCCAAGAAGCATTTCAATTGCTTAAAGAACATGGAATCAAAACCATTGCATTCACAAATCAACACCGAATAAGTCGAAAAGAAGCTTCTATTCAGGAATTTCAAGAAGAGTTTAATACTTATGGCTTTCATGATGCATTTATTTGTCCTCATAGTGAAAATGATAATTGTAATTGCCATAAACCTAGACCAGGAATGTTATTAGATGCTGCTCGTAAACACAATTTAGACCTTAAGAAGTGTGTAGTGATCGGGGATGTTGGGTTAACTGATATGTTGGCTGCTCATGCAGTTGGTGCAATGAAAATATTAGTTTTAACTGGGTGGGGGCCAAGTTCCTTGACTCAATATCGAGAGGCTTGGAAGGAAGCTCAACCGGATTTTATAGCGGAAAATCTGTTGGAAGCTGTTCAATGGTTGTTAAATAATCATACAAAAATGCAGGGAGGAACGTAATCCTCTCTGCATTTTTTTCATTTCTACATCTAGTACCCCAATAAGATTATCGTTTTTAGTGAAAATGGAACACGGTATTTGTATTAAATCTTATTTAATGATTGACTGTAATGCCTCTTTTAATTCAACTCTAGCCTTGAATACACCAAAAATCTTTATTGAATTTATTGTTTTTAGTGCTAGTTCTTGCTCTATGTCATCGGATAACACGAGCATTCCAACAACTTTAATAGAGAGGCTTTTCTTTTCATTTAAAAGTTTTTCAAGTGTTTTACGATTATAAATACTAACTCCCATAATAAAATGCTTTTGTGTGATCACTTGATCCACGACTTGGGAGTGAGTAGTTAGCTGATTTCGAATTGATGTTTTAATAAAATCGGTACGATTAGAATAAAAGCCCTGCTCAATTAATAAATCTACTTTCCCCAAATCCACTACATTCATATTAATCGTTATTTTTTCCGTTTCCGCCATCTCAACACCATCCCCTTACCATCCATTTTCATTAGTCTATCACACTAAAATAATTATTGAAAGCAGTGATTTCCGCTGAGGGCGAACGCTTTCCGCGGGCGTGGCTTGAGCCTCTTTGGTCGCTATGCTCCCTGCCAGCGAAGCGAGGAGGCTAAGGCAACGCCCGCGGAAAGGGAGCCATTTCAACGATTTTCTTATCTATATTTTTAAAACTCCGTCTGGCCAAGCAGATTATAGGGACTTTCCTCTTAAAAATAAAAAGACTGTAGCCAACTCGTTTTTTGAGTGTCTAAAGTCTGAAAATTCCACATGTATGTTTTTTTAAATAATCTTTTCCTCAATATACTTCAACAAAATCGGTTCTAAGTAATCTTCTTTTAACGAGTGATTATTTTCTATAAAGTCTAGTACATTAGCTTTCTCTAATAAAACGAAGATAAACTCTTCAAATTCAGGCTGCTCACCTTTGTCAATCAAGTTCTTATTATGTTTATCAAATAATGCATGAAGCTCTTGAGCAGTTAAGTCCACTTTCAGCTCATACATAACAGCCAAAAAATCATATGTTCCTTTGCTTTTTACAAATTTAGGGATAAATGATTTTGTATAAGGAGATTCAATTTGCAAACCCATTTCTTCCCTTAATTCTTTTCCGATACTTTTGGACAGATTAAAAATATAGCCTTCTAAATCTGACTTATCTAATCCCCCTCCTGTAAATTGTAATCGACCAGGTGTCGAAGTATTTTGATTCATCCGACCAAAGGCAATATAATTATCGCTTGTTATTACGGATACACAAGTAAAAATAACTTTACAAGGATACGCACAATCTTCATGTCGAATCGTGTATAAAAAGTGTTTGTAGTCTGTTTCGGCTACGGTTACTTGAAGTTCTTCAGATGTTTTGTTAATTTCCGTAATGGTAAATACTTCCCCGTTACGAAAATGGGGATTTTGTTTTACTTGCTCATCCCAAAAATTTTGATGCTGCACTCGAATATTTTTCGGTAATTCTAAAGGAGTTTGATCATATGTCACGATTACTTTGGCAGGCGTTTTTTCAATTAATATTGGTTTCACATTATTCCTCCCGATTTTTCAATTGCAAATCCTTCGTGAATAATTTTTTGTAACACAATATACTTAATAACATACTCGTAATCGCAGATGAACTAGTAAATACAAATATGATTAGTATTTGATAACGAACGGCTTCTACAGGGTCTGCTC
The DNA here is from genome assembly GCF_006861825.1 of Psychrobacillus vulpis. GTDB lineage: Bacteria > Bacillota > Bacilli > Bacillales_A > Planococcaceae > Psychrobacillus > Psychrobacillus vulpis. Next base: position 19,031 of record NZ_VDGI01000017.1, read on the forward strand.
CAGCGACAATCATTCCAGTCATCATGCCAGGAAGTTGCACTAGCCCTACTGTTTTCATAGTATCAATTGTTGGAATCATACTATATTTAACCGATCGCTTCAGTACATCCTGCACCGCTTGTCGACCTGTTGCCCCTAGAGAAAGTAACGTTTCGATTTCTCCTCTGGAGCTTTTTATTTCTCGTTTTAATTGTGTTAAAAATAAACCACAAGCTATCATGGCATTCCCAATTGTCATCCCACTTATCGGGATAATGTACTGAGGGGTAGCTTCAATAATTTGAAGACTAAGTAAAAGTCCCATCATTAATATTTCCATCGTTGCAATCGCAAGTATAATTCTCCAAATGACTCCTGACATACCATTCGCTCGTCTTGACGTATTTCTAGCAGCAACAACTATCATGACGCAAACAATCAATACTATAAGGAGTAGATTTTCTGACTTAAATACAAATTGCAAAACATATCCTACTGCTAGTAGCTGAATTGCTGATCGAATAGTTCCAACTGCAATTTCCTTTTCCAAATCAAGCTTTTGCCAAACTGATACAAGCATCGTAATAACAACAAATAATAATGTAAAACTTAGTGCTAATAGACTCATATCATCACCTGACTAGGAAAATCATTACCATTTTCAAAAAATACTTCCGTCTTTGAATCTATCGCTAATGTTCCATCTTCCATATACCAAATGCGCTCACTTATTTTTTTTGCTTGTTCCGTATCATGAGTAACCCAAATGAAAGACGTTCCTTTTTCCAAATGGAATTTTACTAAAAGCTGCTCCACATATTCCTTACTTTGCTGATCGAGGGAAGCAGTAATCTCATCAAGGAGTAGGATAGAAGGGCTTATCAATAATGAACGCACTAATGATACTCTTTGCTTCTCGCCTCCAGATAAATCCGTTGCTTGTTTTCCCCAATCGAGATCACTAAGTCCTACATCCTTCATTAACTCTCGTGCAAAGTTTTCATCAAATGTACTATTATGCAATTTACTAACTGTTTTTAAATTATCCTCAATTGTTCCTGGAAGCATGACTGCTTGCTGTGCAACATAACATATATTCATGCGCCAAATACGAGTATCTGTGTCCTTAGCGGAGACACCTTTGAAACAAACATCACCATTATCTACGGTGTCTAGTAGAGCAAGCATTCGGAGTAATGTACTCTTCCCTTGTCCTGATTTACCGAGTAGAGCAATACGTTCTGGCTTTTGAAGTGTAGCTGTAATATTTGCAAATAAAAATGAGCGACTTGTTTCTTCATTAGATTCCCAATAATTTTTAGTTATATTTTTTAATTCGAACAAAGTTGTCATTTGTGTTCTTCCCATTCTTCTCTTAATAGACCCATTCGTATCGAGTCATAGTAAATACCATTATATAGCCGACATTTACGAAGTCTTGCTTCCATTGTCATACCTAGCTTTTCGCCTACTTTTATCATACGTTCATTACCTGACCAAGTTGTATAGCCTACACGCACAAGTGGTAATTCATGAAATAAATGAGTAATCCACATTCGAAGCGCTTCCGTTCCTATTCCGCCACTCCAATGATTTGGATCATAAATTACAATACCCATTTCTATCCATAGTGATTCTTCATGCTCCCAATAATAACAAAGGGATCCTACTAACTCGTCGTCTACATAAATACCCCAATAATCTTCTTGGTTAATGTATTGATCTTTTTTCTCTAAAAATTGATCTAATGTTTTCGACTCATATGGAAAATAAGGAGCATCCCATTTCTTCCATTCTGGTGCTTCTTCTCTTGCACTTAATTCCCATAGTCGGATCATTTCTTCTTCGGTTACTGGCCTAATCGTTACTATTCTCACTTTCATGACCCCTGTCCTACTTGCATATACATAATTTTAGCATAATATTGATAATATAGACTGTTCCCTTTATATACTTTATTGTGTTAAATTGTTATATAACAAAAATTATTTATTACCAAAGGAGTGACACAAACATTGGGTGGAAATCAGCAATTACAACGTGGACTAGAACAACGGCATATCACCCTAATGTCTTTAGGAGCTGCAATAGGAGTCGGATTATTTTTAGGGTCCGCTACAGCTATAAGACTAGCAGGACCTGCAATTCTTATTTCATACATACTTGGAGGACTTGCAATATTAATCATTATGCGTGCACTTGGTGAAATGGCAGTACACAATCCGGTTGCTGGGTCATTCAGTAGATACGCTAAGGATTATTTAGGGCCTCTTGCAGGTTATATAACAGGATGGAATTATTGGTTTTTATGGGTTGTTACATGTATGGCGGAGATTACAGCTGTAGGAGTTTATATGCAAATGTGGTATCCAGATACACCAAGTTGGATATGGGCATTAGCAGCACTTGTTATAATGACATTAGTAAATTTAATCGCCGTGAAAGCGTATGGTGAGTTTGAATTTTGGTTTGCACTTATTAAAATTGTCGCTATTTTAGCAATGATATTCGTTGGGTTAGGAGTCATTCTTTTTGGTTTAGGGAATGGTGGTGTTTCAATAGGCATAAGTAATTTATGGGCGAACGGCGGCTTTGCACCAAATGGAGTAACAGGTATTTTGATGTCTTTACAAATGGTGATGTTTGCTTATTTAGGTGTTGAAATGATTGGTGTTACCGCTGGAGAAGCGAAAAATCCAAAAACGGTTATCCCTCGTGCAATTGATACTGTCTTTTGGCGTATTTTACTCTTTTACGTTGGTGCTTTATTTGTCATCATGTCTATATATCCATGGAATGAAATTGGCAACAATGGTAGCCCTTTCGTTTTAATGTTTGAGAAAATTGGAATTGGACCTGCTGCTGGCATTATTAATTTCGTTGTTTTAACAGCTGCATTATCAAGCTGTAATAGTGGAATTTTTAGCACTGGACGTATGTTATTTAATTTAGCTGAACAAAGGCAAGCGTCTGCTTCCTTTAAGAAGATTAGCAGAACCGGTGTGCCTTCGAAAGCAATCTTATTTTCTGCATTATTATTACTTGTAGGGGTAATACTGAATTATCTTGTTCCTGAAAAAGTGTTTATATGGGTAACAAGTATTTCAACCTTCGGAGCAGTTTGGACTTGGGGCATTATTTTATTATCTCAATTAAAGTTCCGTAAAACGCTATCTAAGGGTGAGGTTTCAAGGTTAACGTATAAAGCTCTACTTTATCCATTTGGTTCTTACTTGGCACTTGCTTTTTTAGTGTTAGTATTAGGGCTCATGGCATACTTCCCAGATACACGTATTGCTTTAATTGTAGGGCCCATTTGGATCATTGGATTAGTGTTTGTCTATTATAAAAAAGGTTTCGATAAACGTTGATCTTTTTGAGGGATTGAGCGATTTCTCGTGATCATTGAGCGATTATCTGCAAAGATTGAGCTATTCCAGCGCATCATTGAGCGATTCACCAATAAAGCCCTTCATTTCAACTTAGAAATGAAGGGCTTTTCTTTATACTTAAATATATTTCTCGAACCATCCTACAATTTGGTCCAGTCGAGTTAACCGCAAGTTAGGTAAACCAGTACGCGATAGATTGTGATCGGCCTCTGGGAAACGAACAAAACTCGTTTCTTTCCCTAGTGCTTTTAATGAAATATATAGCTGTTGCGCTTGTTCAATTGGGCAACGATAGTCATTTTCACTATGCAAAATAAGTAAAGGCGTTTCCACATTTGCCACATATTTTAGCGGTGAATGATTCCATAGTTTATCGATATCCGTCATATCTGCTCCAATTTGCCATTCACTGAAGTAATAACCAATATCGGATACACCATAAAAACTAATCCAGTTCGAAATAGATCGTTGTGTAACTGCAGCCTTAAAGCGATTCGTATGGCCAACGATCCAATTCGTCATAAATCCACCATAGCTTCCTCCAGTTACTCCAAGTCTACTTTCATCGATCCAGTCGTTTTCTTTTAATACATAATCTAGACCAGACATAATATCCTCATAGTCTCCGCCACCATAATCACCACGAACTGCATCGACAAATAGTTGACTATAACTATGACTTCCACGTGGATTCACATATAACACACCATATCCTTTTGCAGCTAATAACTGCATCTCATGGAAAAATGTATTTGTATACATTGCATGGGGTCCTCCATGTATTTCGACAATCAGAGGATACTTCTCCCCTTTCTTATATCCTGCAGGTTTCATCAACCATCCATGGACATCCCAATCTTTTGCACCTTTATAAACGATTGCTTCTGGTTCGACAAGTTCTACTTTATCTAAAAATGACTCATTAAATTGTGTTAGAGTTGTTCTTTCACCAGTCGCCAAATTTTGCTTAAATAATTCCCCGGGAAATATTGCGTTACTAATTGTCGCAAGTGCGAACGTACCAGTTGCATCTATATCATATCCATAAACATGCTCGTTTTCGCCCGTAGCAGGGTACAATTCACCTTCTAATGAAGCGAAATAAAGGCGAACATCCCCCATTGTAGATACTTGGAAGTACAAATGATTATCATTCGTCCATACTACGTCTGGTGCAATAGCACCTTGTTGAAAATCTGCTACTGAGAAATCTCCGATTGGTGCATCGATACCTTCCGTTAATACTTGTCGAATGCCTGTATTCATTTCATACACATAAACTTCAGAATGTGTTGCATTTTGAAAATTCCGAGGCATGCCCACAAATGCAATATACTGATCGTCTTTAGAAAAGGCAGCTCCACCAAAATAACCATCTTCATCGATAATAACTGTTTCTTCCTTTGTAACCACATCGACTAAATACATTGGTTGACGGAATGAAAAGTCTTGATTTTGGTCACGATTTACTCCGAAGACTAGCTTCTTTCCATCATGAGATACAGCGTGTAGATTATATTGAAAATTTCCTTCTGTAAATTGGGTCAACTGCTCCGAAGCTAAATCAATAAACCCAATTTGTTTGTACACATCTTTTGGAAGTAAACCGACACCATCCGAATGATATTTCATTTTATCTACAGCATAGGCTTCAGGTAGTTTATTTTCTTCCTTTTCTAGTTCATCTGTCCAAGCTTTACCTTCCTTTAGAGACGCAGTGAACCATACTCTTTCTCCACATGGAGACCATAAGTAGGAGGACACACCTTTCTCCAAATTAGTATATTTTTTTGCCTCTCCTCCGCTAGCAGGAAGAATATACAATTGATTTGTTTCTTCTCGGTTGGATAGAAAAGCAATATATTTTCCGTCTTTAGACCATTGTGGAGAAGAGATTCTTTCCTTTTTATATGTCCATTGGGTAATCTCCTCTGTTTCCAAATCCACATGATATAAATATGCATAGTATTTATTGTCTTTTTCATCCATTTGGGTTCGAATAAACACTGCTTCTTTTCCATTTGGCGCAAAAACAGGGTTTGTTATAGAATGCAGTTTAAATAAGTCGGTAGTTTCTAATTTTCTTTTAGACATTCATAAATTCCTCTCTTTCAAAAAGACTCTATAATTATTTCGACATGCGAAATCTTTTTCCTTCTTTGAACATAAAAACGACTACAAAGTCCTTAAACTTTATTCATTGAAGTAAAAAAGCTGCTCCCTTTTATTAAAAGGAGCAGCACTACTTTAAACAGTCTGTTTTTTTAGAGAACGACGTAATATTTTCCCTGTCGTATTTTTAGGGAGTTCCTCTAAAAATTCAAAACGCTTTGGAACTTTATATTTTGCTAGCTTTTCTGAACAGTAATCATGAAGCTGAGCTTCCGTTAGTGAAGGATCTTTTTTCACTACAAATGCCAATACTTCCTCTCCGAAGGTTGGATCTGGGACTCCAACTACAGCTGCTTCGACTATGCTTGGATGCCCAAATAATACTTCCTCTACTTCACGTGGATACACATTGTAACCTCCAACGATAATCATGTCTTTCTTACGATCAACAATATAGAAGTAGCCTTCCTCATCTTGTCTTGCAAGGTCCCCAGTATACAACCAGCCGTTACGGATAGCGTATTCCGTTTCCTCTGGCATTTTATAATACCCCTTCATCACATTAGGACCTCGAACAACTAATTCCCCAACCTTTCCAATCGGAACCTCTTCCCCTAGCTCGTTGACAACTTTATTTTCCACGTTCACAATGTTCGTTCCAATGGAACCTGGTTTACGATCACGATCTAGTGGGTTAAAGCATGTAACTGGAGATGCTTCCGATAATCCATATCCTTCTGAAATACGTACTTTAAATTTCTCTTCAAAATTATGAAGTAATGCCACTGGCAATGAAGAGCCACCTGAAATCGCTAAACGAAGTGTTGAGAAGTCTTCTACATTTCCATTTGGATATTGATATAAAAAGTTATACATTGTCGGTACACCAGCAAATACTGTAGCTTTATGTTCTTTCGCAATGTCAAAAACATCTTGTGGACTAAATCTAGGAACTAGTAATAATGTTGCCCCAACTAATAAAGGAGCGTTGACAACTACAGTAAGTGCAAATACATGAAATACTGGTAAAGCAGTAATGACACGATCATTAGTATTAATACTCAAATACTCCGCAACGTCACGTGCATTAGAATAAATATTACTATATGTAAGCATCGCGCCTTTTGGCTGACCAGTTGTCCCAGATGTGTACAAAATTACTGCATTATCATCTTCTGAAACTTCCACAGGTGCAGAATCTGGTGAAGTATCAGAAAGTAATAATGTAAACGATTTCACTTTTGTTTTTAAAGCATCAGGCAATGCACGTAATTTATCTGCTGTATCAGGTTGAGTTTCACAAATGATATAATTTTCGACAGATGTAAACACCCCTGCTGCCTTTTCTACTAATGGGAGTAATGCATCTAACGCAATAATTGCTTTCGCATCACTATTTTTTACTATATAACTTATCTCATCTGGTGTATAAATTGGATTGATTGGAACTGCGGTTGCCCCTAAACGCATAGTTGCATATAAAGAAATTAGAAAATGTGGAGAATTTCCAAGTAAAAATCCTACATGGTCGCCCTTTTCAATTCCAATTGATTTCAGTGCAGTTGCGAATTTTTCTACCGATTGTTCAAATTCTGCATAACTCGTATCTTTCCCCATAAAATGATACGCTACTTTTTCTGGATGCTCCCTAGCAATTTGCTGAACACGTGAAACTAAACTCATATTCTCGTCTCCCATCCCTAATTTGAATGAATATTCATTCATTACCCCTAATTTATTATATAAGAAAAGTTTTGATAATTCAATAAAAACAAAATATTGATAATCTATCACCAAAAGTTACTAGAAAGAAAACCTTCCAAGCAGACAATCAATTCCTCCCTTATTATTGCTCTTAATTAAGTAGAGATATACTATCTATTAATCTTTTCAAATTTAATATTATGATTTTCTAATACAAAATTTTGTACAATTTCTATAGCATCTTTAAGAGGTTTGCTATCGGTATATTCAATATTATCCTCAGGTGTATGAATTTTATCAAATCTTTCTTGGGAAATAGTTATAGCTTGATAATTAGACCTCATAAAAGGTACGTGATCACTATAAGAAGTAGCCACTTTCTCAATATGTTCATTACTAGTTATGTTCATCTCTTTGGCAATTGCAGTAAGTTTTTCACTCAAAAGATTACTTGCGGGCTCTTCCCCGAAAAAGGTAATTTCCCCACCATCTTTCACACCTATACAATCTAAATTGATATTTAAAATAGACTGATATTGAGAAGAGATTTCTTCAACAAATTCTGTACTTCCTACTAAACCACTTTCTTCAGCATTAAATGCAACAAAAATAATATCAGATGCAAATGCTTGTTTCTTCGAATCGTCTTTTAAAATAGATGCTAAATTCATTAACGCAGTTATTCCTGTCGCGTTATCCACACTTCCTAAGAAAGTAGTGTCTCCAGCAGTACCCATATGGTCGAAATGAGCAGAAATTACAATCGCTTGTTTCTTATTGCTTCTACTACTTGAAATTTTCCCAACTACATTATGCGCAGTAATTTGTTCAAACGGGCCCGAATAATTGAGCTCAATATTTTTAATCTTTTCTTCATTGGATTTTAAATAAGTATAGAATGAATCTGTTATTTGAAATACAGAACCTCCAAGAACAGCATGCATGGAGGTTTTGCGAAATGTCTCTGTTCTAACAAATTGTATTGCAACATTTTCACTTTCATCCTGCAGCTCATCTGTTATGAGAATCTTTCCTTTACTTTCAGAAAAACTTATTGGTAATTCTAAGTTGACATCGAAATCCGTATATTTTTCCATCCAATCAGTACCATAGGAGAAATCTTTCTTTTGTCCGTCTTGAAGGTTGACGACCAGATGGCTTTGTATTTTTACAGGATTGAAAAAATACATTTCAAATGGCATTAAGTAATCTTTCTTTTTTACTGGCACTAGCTCCAATTGTTTAAATTGTTTTGCTATTTCATCTCTCGCGAGGTTATTTCCTTTCGTTCCAGTTTGTCTCCCTTGAAATTTTTCAGATGACCAATACGAAATCTCTTCCTTTAACTTTTCCTCTGACAAATTATTTATAATTGTTTTGTTACATCCACTTAATAAGACTAGTATGAAAACAATAAAGAGCAACGATCGGTGTTTAGAATGTTTCATTTGTATAACCTCCCTCCCCTAGTGTTTATATACTTTATGATATTTCAAAAAAATAAATACAAATTTGCTTTTGTCTATATCGAATAAATTTAAATACAAAAAAGCACCATGATTTCTCATGATGCTTGTATATGTGCAATATATCTCCAACGAATTAGATAAAAGTAAGAAACTTGAATAACCGTGAATGCTATTAAAACAAGTAACATTTCCATAGCAATAGAAACGGCTGCTAAATCCACCCATACAGCTTGTAAGAAAATAAATGAAAATGTACTATGCACCATGGCAAGTCCCCAAGGTAAAAAGAATTGGGGAATCAACTGTCGATTGACTATTTTCACAAGTTCTTGATCTGTTACACCCATTCTTCGAAGAACGTCATACTGTTTTTTGTCACGTTCTAAATCGGTATATAGCTTGAAGTAAACGAAGCTTCCTGCAGCTAGCAATAGAACTGCAGCAACGAGCAATCCAGTAAAGAGCAACAAAGAGAATGTAGCACGAATAATGGAATAGTTTAATCCTGGATTAACAAAATAAAACGGATTGGGATTTATATTAGAGGTACCCATTGTGTTAATCATTATCTTGTCCAAGTCTACCCCTACATCTTTTGTTCGTAACCATTCTGGAACATGAAATGCATAAAACGTTGAAGTTGATTCTTTTAATCCATAACCAAATAAAGGTTCAGTCACTAATCGATAATCTTCGTCGTTTATAATAATCGTTCTATTTTTAATCCCTAACGACGGAAATACGAAATGTTTATATTGCCCAACAATTTGAATAGGTACACTACTTTCTTCCAATACCGTTTGTTCTTCTTGTTGACTTAGCGTTCTAAAATCTTCTTGTGTACTCGGTACTAGTATTGCTTCTCCTTGCTCCAAATCTATAAGTGGAGTTTTTAAAGGAATAGCTAAACTATTGAATTCAGATTCTTTAATTAAATTTACTACTTCTTGTGAACTGGAGGACGTCTGCTTTTTCACTTGAAACTTGATCAGCTCATAGGATAAATTTTCTCTTTGCAATTCATGAGATAGCTGCATGATATGTGCTTCCTCAAATGGATTATCCCATTCACTCGAATAAAAAATACTGACTGGGTTTAATTCTCGATATTGCGAAGTAAACGAAGTAAAGGACGTGACAACTCCTACGGACAAAAATGCAAGCGTCGACACAATCGTGACAACAAAGAACATACGTGCATTTTCTCTTACCTTAATAGAACCTTCTGCAAATGCTAATAAACGGAATGGATGCCAATACAGATTTTTTCGTTTTCGAATCTGACTTATTAGAAATAATATGCTATCTGAAAAAAAGAAGTATGTACCTATAGTTGCTAATAAAATTATAATGAAAGTAAGAAAGACGTTTATTTGGATTAGCGAAATCAATACCAAACTATAAGCTGTGAAAAGTAAAACTATACCTAAAATTGCTTTCCAACGAATATATTCGACTTGTCCATTATGCTTCCAATAACCTTTTAATAATTGGACAATTTCATTTTTTCGAATGAAAACAACACTACTAATGGAGATAATAATAAATAATGTTAAAAAAACAACAATCGTTAAAGCAAATGGCTTCCATGATAAATAAAGTGGCAAATTGTCCAACAAAAATAATTCTCGAATGACCATAAAGAAAAACTTAGAGAATGCAAACCCCCAAAAAATACCTACTGTAATCGATATGGCTCCAATAATCATCGTCTCTAAAAAAATCAATCGATTTAACTGCGTCTTTTCCATTCCTAAATTTAATAGCAAACCAAACTCTTTAGATCTTGCTTGTAAAAAAGCACTCATGGAATAGAATAAAAAAAACAAAGTAAAAATGATAAGAATAATTTCAGCAATTAGCATCCCGCCAAATGCAATATCTCTTAAAAATTGATCTTCGATATTAGGGTGAAACATTAACATCGAATATACAAAGAAAACCATCACAGAAAAAATACTCGCCATAAAAAATGCAGCGTATACTCTACTATTTCGAATTACATTATGATAAGCGAATTGTTGAAAGGTCATTTACGTTTCCACCTAATAAAGACAATACATTTAAGATACGTTGAAAAAATGTTTGTCTTCGATCATCTTTATAAATTTCATTAAAAAATTCACCATCTTTTATAAAGAGCACTCGATCACAGTAACTCGCTGCAATTGGATCATGTGTTACCATAATAATGGTTGTTTGGCTGACTTGATTCACTCGCGTCAATATTTCTAGTACATCTTTTGCTGCTTTTGAATCCAAATTTCCAGTTGGTTCATCTGCAAGTATAATAGCTGGTTCATGTATTAAAGCACGACCAATTGCTGTTCTTTGTGCTTGCCCACCTGAAATTTCGGAAGGCCTTTTTTCCAAAATAGCTGTCAAATCCAAATGCTCTGCAATTTCCCTCACCTTTTCTTTCATTAATTCCACTGGTTGCCCATCAAGGGTTAGAGGTAGCACCATGTTTTCTTCAACTGTTAATGCAGGGAGCAAATTGAAATCTTGAAAAACAAAACCAAGCTGTCTTCTTCTAAAAAGGGATAAATCATTTTTGGCAAGGTGAAGAGGATTCGTCCCATTAATAAGTATATCTCCAGAGGTCGGAATATCGATTGTAGAAATAATATTTAGTAATGTCGTTTTCCCACTACCAGATGGGCCCATTACTGCTATAAACTCTCCTTTTTCAACTTCCAAACTAAGTTGATTTATTGCAAGATGAGCTACCTTCCCCTCGTATACTTTCGTCACTTCTTCGAGTACTAATATCGACATCTTGATCACTCCGTTCTTCCTGTTCTTGCTGTTTAAATATAATGGAGACAGTCGTTCCTTCTCCGGTTTTAGAGTTTATCCTCATTTCGTGTCCTAAGCGATTGCAGATTTCTTGAGCTAAGTACAATCCCATACCAGTGGATTCACCTGTTTTTCTACCATTTTCTCCAGTGAAAAATGCTTTTGTCACTCTTTTTAAATCCGAAGCAGGAATTCCAATTCCTTCATCTCGTACAGAAAAAACGGCAACATCATCATGTATATTTGTTTCAAAAAACACCTTTTTATTTTCCTCAAAAGTATACTTCACTGCATTAGTTAAAAATTGTGCAATGACAAAACGGATCCATTTTGTATCAGTTGTAATAATACAGTTTTCTTCAATTGAAATAACAGGGAACACATGACTCCCTATAAATAAGCGCTTATTTGAAGTGACAACTTCTCTCACTAGTTGCTTTAAATTTACTTGTTCTATTTGCATATCCTCTTCGAATGTATCAAGTCTAGCATTCATTAATACAGCATCTAGACCTCTTTTTAATCGATCCATTTCCTCAGACACACTTCTAGAGTCAACATACTCATGTTCTTGTGTCATTAGCTCTATAACGGAAATGGGGGTTTTCATCTGGTGAACCCAACTGTTCATGAATTGTAAATGTCTGTTTTGCCTTGCATACAGTAATTGCACTTCTTTCTGATACAGTCGGTAAATATGTTGTAAATACGTTTCTACTTGTTTAATCTCTGGGGACTGTGCTTCTCGTTGTAAAACTACTTCTATTTTTGTTGGTACAGAAAGAATTTTTTTATAAAATGAAAATTTTTGTACAAATACTGCCCCTAAAAAAGTAACCGTTAATATACTACTAATAACGATTGAATAAATTGCTGTATCTACGTTTCGAAAACCATCTAGCCAATATAAGAGCATAATAAACATAACTAATATTATGTGAAAGATAAGAAAGATTAAATGTTCTCGTATAAACAATCGGAACATATTAAGATTCCTCCGAACTTAATATCAAACGATAGCCCGCTCCTCGGACAGTTTCAATCGTAGAAGTAACATTGTAATCTGCAAGTTTTTTTCGAACGCGGGTCATATTTACATTTAACGTATTTTCATCTACAAATGACTGATCATCCCAAAGATCTTCAAGCAACTGCTCTCTAGATACAAGCTTTGGGTGATTTCTCATAAGAAGTTCTAAAATAGTACACTCTTTCTTTTGTAAAGGTATTTCCTCAGAAGGTGTGTGCAATTCCATTCTTTCTAAAAATAACTGCAGCTTCCCAACTTTTACTATACGTTCTTCTTGTTTTGCTGCATATTCACCATAAGTTCTTCTCAAATGACTTCTTATTTTCGCAAGGACGATTTCATAATGAAAAGGTTTCGTAATAAAATCATCCCCACCATTTTCTAAAGCAAAAACTTGATCCATCTCACCAGATCTAGCAGAAACAAAAATAATTGGGCAAGTCGTATGTTGGCGAAGCTGACGGCACCAATAATAGCCATCGTACGATGGTAAATTTACATCTAATAATACTAAATGAGGGTCAAAAGCTTGGAACTCCTCTATAATGTTTTCGAAATCTTGAATAGTATGCACTTCATAATGATATTTACGTAAAGTATCTGCAAGTAATGCAGCAATTTTCCGATCATCTTCTACTACTAAAACACGATGTACCGTCACTTGAATCCTCCTCAACAAACAATCTCTCTCTATCATAACAAAAAAAAGAGCCTAACATACGTTAGACTCTACATTGTATCTTAATAAATAAGTTGTACTAATTCCTCTTTACTAATACCACCAAAATATTTTGGTACATCAATTAGCTCAAGTGCTTCATCAATTGCTTGTTTACTATACGGAATTCCAGTTAATAATTTTTCTACTTCATCCATATCGCCTACACCAAAGAAATCACCATAAATTTTTACTTCTTCGATAATCCCTTTATTTACTTCTAATCGTACATCCACCCCACCTGTTGGGAATCGATGTGAATGCTTCATATTAAATTTAGGGGATTTTCCATAGTTCCAATCCCATTGTTGATAGCGTTCTTTCGAAAGCGCATGGATGTTAGCCCAATCTTCTTCCGTAAGCTCCCAATATTGAATATTTTCTGATCCACCGAATATCGAAGATAGGATTTCAGAACGAAATTGTTCAATCGTCATTGGTTCTTTTAATAGTTCCGCGATGTTTGTCACACGGCTTCGAATGGATTTAATACCTTTAGATTCAATTTTTTCTTTACTAACTTTTAAAGCAGAAACGACCGCATCAATCTCTGTATCAAACATCAAAGTCCCGTGGCTAAACATTCTTCCCTTAGTAGAAAATTGTGCATTTCCAGAGATTTTTTTACCTTCAGCTAAAATATCATTTCGCCCAGACAACTCAGCATTTACGCCCATTTTATGTAAAGCGTCCACAACTGGTTGCGTGAACTTTTTAAAATTACGGAAGCTGTCGCCATCATCTTTCGTTAAAAAACTAAAATTCAAGTTCCCTAAATCATGGTAAACAGCTCCACCACCAGAAAGTCTACGCACCGGAATAATACCGTTCTTTTCCACAAACTCTGTATTAATTTCTTCTATTGTATTTTGGTTTCTTCCAATAATAATAGAAGGTTCATTTATGTAAAACAAAAGAAAAGAATCTTTATCTACATCCATTGTTTTTAAAGCATACTCTTCAATTGCAAGGTTAATACGTGGATCTGTTATACCTTTGTTATCTATAAAATACATCATCATCTCTCCTTTATTTATATTTTAACCGAAAGATCCGTTAATGTGTTGACAAACGTTTTTGTGTTATATTACAATCTAAATAACTTAAACAGTTATATAACAGATGGAGGTGGAACAACTATGTTAGAAAACGTAATTGAATTTTTCCGTAACCTACCAAAGAAAAAATGCGATAAATGTGGTGAACCGATAGAAGAGCAACATGAGTGCTATGGAAATCACTGTGATAAATGCAACACCCTATAATTTGAAAAATTAAGCCAGCCGGATTATCCCCTTCCAGCTGGCTTTTTTTAATTTCTTCTTTAAAACGTTCTCTATTGAAAGTAGAAATAACTTAGCAAAACAAATTTTCTCACGAACAATAATTTAAACAAATAAAAACGCCTATCTCTAGATTTCAAGAGATAGACGTTTTCGATTATGCTTCGGCTGTTTGTCTAGAATAGCGTTTTTTGAACACTAACATGAAATAGCCAAATGTTAATGCTAAACATACGACCATAAACCCAATTAGTACACCACTGCTAAACCAGAAATGACTCATATCTCCTGTCGAGATAGCCGCTTTAAAGCTTTGAACTGAATAAGTCATCGGTAAAAACTTATTGAATATTTGTAATGGCTGAGGAATCATTTCTAATGGGAATGTTCCTGCACTTGTAGTTAATTGAAGAATTAACACAAGTATCGCTACAAATCGTCCAGAATCACTTAAAACGGAAACAAATAATTGGATCATCGCTAAGAATGTAAAGCTTGTAATAATCGCAGTAAGTATGAACATACCCACGTTTTGTGTCTCTAATTTTAGGGCGAATAATGCTATTGCCACTACAATTAGGGACTGTATTATTCCAACAACCGCTAGTACTGTTACTTTACTTGTAAACCATGAAGCTCCATTTGTCGGCTTAATAGCTGGTTGTACGAATGGGAATACGATTGAAATTAGTAATGCCCCAACAAATAAACCGAGTGACAAGAAATAAGGAGTAAATCCTGTACCGTAGTTTGGTACTGCATTGACTTCTTCCACTTTCACATCTACAGGAGAAGCGACCATATCATAAGTTGAATCATTTGCGCTAACTTCTCCAACTTCGTCACTTGCACCTTGTAAACTAGATTGCAGTGTATTTGTTCCATCAGCTAATTCTTTCGTTCCGTCTGCTAGTTTTGTAGATCCTTCTGCAAGCTCTCCAGAACTGTCTGCAAGTGTTCCTGTTCCTTCTTGAAGTTTCGTTGAACCAATTGCTAGCTGATCTAAACCACTAACTAGGTTGGAGGAACCCGAATATGCTTTTTGAACTCCAGTAGTAAATTCTTTCATTTTTTCAGCTATTGTATTTGTTCCTACTGCCAAATTTGAAGTTCCTTCTACTAATTTTGCTGATGATTCATTTAGTTTGGCAACGCCTTGACCAGCTTGTGTATACGCACCACTTAATTGCGTTGCTCCATTGTGCACCTGAGTTGTACCATTTGATAATGCAGTTGTTCCATCAGCTAGTTTTTCCAGACCAGCTGTTACAGTTGAACTTCCAGACTCTAATTGTTTAAGAGATTCTTTTAATGCTGTAGCCTGCTCAGCTGGAAGTGTAGCACTTATTTGTTCTAACTGCCCTGAAAGTGCTTGAATACCCGCTGTTACCTTCGATGAACCTTGTGTCAATTGGTTAGTACTTTCATTCAATGTAGTAGAGCTACTTTGTAGTTTTGCTAAGGATGTTAATAACTCTTTTTCTTTTTCGCTTAGTAATTGGTAACTTTCATTCAGCTTAGCAACTCCAGCAGTATACTCCGTAATTCCATTTTGTAATGCTTCTGCACCTGTTGCTGTTTTCACTGTACCGTCCTTTAATTGGATGGAACCATCAGATAATTGAGAAAGTCCTTCGTTTAATTGCTTAGAACCATTTGCAGCTGATTGTATTCCTTCTGCAACTGTACTAGTTCCATCACGAAGCTCAATTGTACTACTTGCTAACTGTTCTAAATAACCTTTTAAGTCACTTGCTCCATTATTAATTTCCGAAGCACCATCTTTTAATTTACCAGCACCTTCTGATGCCTCAGTAAAACCATCACCAAGTTTTGTAATCGAAGAGAAAAGCTGCTCTGCGTAAGTAGAAGAAACTTCTTTATTCACTTCCGCACGAATTTGATTCATAGCCGATTCTCCAATTTGAGATGAAAGGAAGTTATACCCTTCATTCGCTTTATACGTAATAACCATTTTTTGAGGTGTCTCATCTAGTAATGTTGTTGCATGCTGAGAAAAATTTTCAGGAATTTCAATTAATAAATAATAATCTTCGTCTAATAAACCTTGTTCTGCCTCTTCTTTTGAAACCGACTGGAAATTGAACTCCTTACTATCAATTAAATTATCAGTCAAGTCATCACCAGCAACAAGTTTTTCACCATTAATTTCGGCACCTTCGTCAGAGTTAACGATTGCTACCGGTAAATCTTTTAAATTTGCATATGGATCCCAAAAAGCCCACAAAAACATCCCCGCGTACAAGACAGGAATAAATAAAACCGCAATTATTGGAACCAATAGTTTTCGATTCGAAAAAATCGCTTTCCATTCTGCTTTTATCATAATATACCCTCCTAGAACTTTGTGACCAAAATGTCCAAATGGTCATTTTACTTCAAAAAAATGAGTCTCAAATTAAGAGACTACGGAAAATAGTATCTTGAATAATATGTGAAATCTCCTCTTCTGACAGTGATTGGTCATGTGTTATGTTCCAATCATTTACAAAAGCTAAATAAGCCTTCAACAATAAATATGCTACCAACTCACTATTTACTTGTCGAATTTCACCTTTTTCAATATACTTGTCAATCTTTACTTTCACAAATGAGACTATTGCATACTCCACTTGTTTTAAAACTTGTTGAACAGTGGGAGTTCTCAAATCTTTTTCCTCATCTACAATTTTTGCAAACAACTGATGAGTTTCACGAAACTCCAACATTTTCATCAGCGCAAGATGTGCGTTTTCTTGGAATGTACGATCCTCTTTTATCACATTTGTTGCTTCCTGCTTCATTTCGGCAATCATTCGCAGGACAATCTCTTGAAAAAGGACTTCCTTATTTTCAAAAAATGTATAAATAGTACCCTTTCCAACATTTGCTATTTTTGCTATTTGATCCATTGTAGTAGCCTTATATCCGAAAAGCGAAAAAGATCTCGTTGCAGCTGTTATGATTTCCTGCTTACGGTCCATTTGTTTTCTCTCCTAACAAAAATGACTAGAAAACCATTTCGGTCATCTAGTCATTATATTACTCCGATCTTATATACATTGCAAGCTTTTTTTAATGTTTATGCCCTTCACCCATTGAATTATCACTATCATCAGGCATTACTTTGCTCATATCAGGATTTCCTACTTTTAATTCTTGCTTTGGCATTACATGTAGCCCACGTGCTGTTGTATGAGCAAACATGTAGTAAATCCCGTCATGATCAAATGTATAGTTCACTTCATAGACTCCATCTTTCGTTAACTTTCCATCTAACATTGTACCGTGTTCACGCATACCTGATTCCCATACTTCGAATTCTACTTTATCTGCATCATCCACTACTTTGTCGCCTTGTGTTACTTTTGCAGAAAGCTTAATATCTTCTCCTACTGGTAATGTCTCAGGCGTTTGAATAACTACAACAATCTCTTCCAGTGTCCCCTCATTGTGTGAACCTCCATTAGTTGTTGCCTCGTTATTGGAACAACCTACTAATGCTAATGTTGTTAATGCAATCACAGTCAATACTTTTTTCATAAGAATGTATCCTCCCAAATTGGTAACGTTAAGTACACAGTAGTTCCTTTTCCTATTTCACTTGTAAATGCTAGCTTTCCTCTTTGTACGGTAACTAATTGTAAAGCTATTGATAGACCTAATCCAGTTCCACCATCAAAACGACTTCTTGCTTTATTTACTCTATAAAAACGTTCTGTAATATGCGGCAGATGTTCAGCTTCCATTCCACAGCCTTCATCTTTAATCTTTATAGTCGTATCTTTTTTTGTCGTTTCATTTTCAATCCGAATAGTAGACTGATTTGGAGAATATCGGATAGCATTTTCCAAAATGTTTATAAAAATTTGTTTTGTCTTTTGTTCATCTGCCGAAAGTATTGTTTCTTCGTCTAATTTCACTTTAAATGTGATTTCTTTTTCATCTGCAATTGGTTTAACAAGCTGAAGTACTTCTCGTATAGCTTCTGCTAATATAATTGGACCAATTTCTACCTCATCTACATTTTCTGATCTAGCAACAGTAAGTAAATCATTCGTTAACTTTTGCATTCGATTCGCTTCACGTACGATGAGAGTATAAATTTCTGCCTTCTTCTCTTCTTGTATAAGATGTTGTTCGAATGCTTCACCGTACCCTTTAATATAACTAATTGGGGTTCTTAGTTCATGCGATACAACAGAAAGGAAGTCTCGCTTTTTTTTATCTTCTTCTTGGATCGATGCTGCCATTTTGTTAAAGGTGAGCGCCAGTTCCCCAACTTCATCCTGAGATTTCACTTCCACTCGAGTACTGTAATTTCCAGCAGCCATCGAAATGGAAGCTTCTTTCAGTTTGGCTAATGGGGTCAAAACCTTTTGCAAACTTTTGAAGCTAATATATGCCATTGCAATTAATAATAATGAAACACTAATAACTAAAAAAAGTATATCTTTAGAAGCCAATTCCGTAATTTTAGTTAGTGGTACATATACATAAATGATTCCTTCTAATCGATTTTCATCAACAAGTGGGAAAATAACAGAAACTACATCACGATCAAATCTACTTTCAAAGCCACGCTTTGTAACAGAGTTTCCGGCAATTAGCTCTGCTCGCTCTTCCGCCCCTATTAAGCTGTCATAATCTATTTCAAAAGGCAAACAAGCACTTAGTTCTCGTGGATTTCGAACAGTGAAAACTTCAATGTTAGAAAACCGATTAAATTCCTCTGTTTGTTTAATAAAGTCGTCTGTTACAACTCCACCCTTATATGTACTTTGAAGATTTTTTGCAACTTCTTTCATAGAATTCTCCGTGTCCTGTACATAAAGTTCTTCATATAAGAAATTAGTAAATATGACTAAAAAAACAATGGTAGTTGCGATAAACACAAGTAAAAGCATCCAAATCTTAAAGGATAACTTTTTCATCCATTTACCTCAAAACGATAGCCTATTCCCCAAACAGTTTCGATGTATTTCGAAGCAACCTTCCCTAATTTTAAACGCAATGTTTTAATATGCGTATCTACTGTTCGAGTCCCACCTTCATAGCCTATTCCCCAAAGCAGTTCTAGTAGTTGATCCCGAGAAAAGACCTTTCCTTCGTTCTCCATAAAAAGAAGCATGAGTTCATATTCTTTTAATGTAAGAACAAGCTTTCTATCTTCACTTTTTACTTGTCTTGCGACTGTGTCAATTTCAATTATCCCTTTGGTTAAGACGTCGCTATTTGTTGAAATTCCAGTTCTTCTTAGAAGTGCATTGATTCTCGCAGTTAGTTCTATTGCAGTAAAAGGTTTTACAATGTAATCGTCCCCGCCAAGCTCAAGGCCTTTTACTAAATCACTTTTTGCATCGAGCGCAGTTAAGAAAATAATGGGTACCTGCGAAAATCTTCTAATTTCTTTGCACACAGTAAAACCATCTTTTTTTGGCATCATAACGTCCAAAAGAACAAGATCTATATCCCTTTTTTGAACAATTTGAATTGCATCATCCCCATCTTCTGCCTGAACTACTTGAAGTCCATCTTTTTGCAAATGCATTTCGATTAATCTTCGCATATCCCGTTCATCATCTACTACTAATATAGTCGTCATTTGCTCACCTCCCTTGTAACTAGCTGAAATGGACCCTTTCCAACTTTAAGTTTTTCTATTATTTTTCCATTTTGTAAAAAGTATACTTGATGATCATCATATCCTGCGACAACGATGCAATCTTCAAAAGCTTTAATCGAAAAAGGATTCGCACCAACTTTAATAGACGAAAGGAGCTCTCCATCCTTTGAAAACTCAGATACATTGTTACTACCATGACTAACAGTAAAAATATTTCCATCGGAAGTATCTGTGAAATCTATTGGCATCATTGGTGCTTCTATTTCACCTTGCAGTTCACCACTAACCAAATTATACTTTCGAATGACCTTGTTTGGCTGACTACCTGCACCGTGTCCACCAAGCCATAGCTCATCTCCATTCAAATAAAGACCATGGGAAGAGGTTGGTATATTCCATGTTCGATCTAATTTTAAATCTCCTAATGAAAAAACAGACATAAGCGTATCTTTGAAATTTACAACGTACAAATACTGTTCATCTGCAATCATGGACATTGGATATCTTCCTGCATCGGCTTTCGCAATTTCATTTCCCTTTATATCAAATGAAGTAACAGTATTCTCTTTTCCATTTGCTACATAAATAGTATCTTCTACTGCATATGCAAACGTAGTTCCTTCATGAACTGGAAATGAAGTGATTTTTTTACCTGTAGATAACTGGATGAGTTCTGCTCTATCTAAAGAGTAGCCATAGAGAAAAATATAATCATTTAAAACAAGTGTGAAGCCCGTGTATGCGGCATCCAATTTCCATGTCTCGATTACTTCTTGATCTTTTGATATAAAATCAATAGATGAATCTAATGTGTTTAAACTCGCAACAAAATCAGTGGACGAATCAATGGAATTATATGAGTTATCTGAACAAGCTACAAGAATCCAGCTTAAAAATAATAAGTCTAATATTTTTCTCAAAAATTCGCCCTCCTTTCTTCCTATTCTATCGAAGATGTGTGAAAAAAGTTTGAAATACAAACGAAAGATTTTTTACGTTTAAAAACAGATTCTCGTGGACACTCATCTGTATTTGAGAGTTGTCAGCTGAGCGATGGAGCCTCGACGTAAAAACACTTGTAGAAAATTATCCAAATGTACAATATTTTATAATTTCCTAAAGCGTAAAAAAATTGTCCCAAAAGCCAATATTACATCGACTTTTAAGACAACTTACTGAAAATTAATATTAGATTACTGTCTCAATGATGATTAAGCACGAAGTTGTTTTAATACTACATCTGCCATTGCATCGATGAATAAAGCTTGATCATTAGGCATTGCTGGTCGAATATATGTAGCACCGATTTCATCACAAACAACTTTACATTCATAGTCGTTATCGTAAAGTACTTCTAAGTGTTCTGCAACGAAACCAACTGGAGTGTAAACAAAAGTTGTAAATCCTTTTTCTTCATGCAATTCACGTGTTAAATCTTGTACGTCTGGACCAATCCAAGGTTCTGGTGTTTGTCCCGCACTTTGCCATCCAACTGCATAGTTCTTCACACTTGAAGCTTTTGCGATTAAATCTGCAGTTTCGTTCAATTGGTCTGCGTATGGGTCACCCATCGCAAGAATTTTTTCTGGTAAAGAATGTGCTGAAACGATTAAACAAGCTTTGTCACGTTGCTCTTCCTTCAATGAAGCAAATGCTTCACTTACTTTCTCGCTCCAATATTGGATAAACTTCGGTTCGTCATACCAGCTTTCTACTGAAGTAATTTTTAGGTTACCAAGTTTCTCTGCTTCTTCTTTAATACGACCGTTATACGATTTAATAGAGAACGTTGAGAAGTGAGGCGCTAACACAATAGAAACGGCTTCTGTAATTCCATCCTTATGCATTTGTTCCACAGCATCTTCCAAGAAAGGTTCAATATGCTTTAAACCAATGTACACTTTGAATTCAATTTCATCTTGCACTTCATTCAATCGTTTACACAGACCTTCTGCTTGGTTTTGCGTAATTTTCGCTAACGGAGAAATTCCTCCAATAGCTTTATAACGATTTGTTAAATCTTCTAACGCTTCCTCGCTTGGTTTACGACCATGTCTAATATGCGTATAGTAGCGTTCAATATCTGCTTCTTCGTATGGTGTCCCATATGCCATTACTAATAGTCCCATTGTTTTTTTCATGATTGTCACCTCTAAAAAGTTTAGTTAGATTTTGCTGCAATAAGTTCTTTACTATATTCATGAATAAAAGTTGTTAAACGTTTTAATGTATCAGGGTTTACTTCTGGGAAAACACCGTGTCCAATATTAAAAATATGTCCCGGTTGAGCAACACCTTGTTCAATAATTACTTTTGCTCGTTTTTCAATTTCTGCCCAATCAGCTATTAAGAAGGATGGATCTAAGTTACCTTGAAGAGGCTTCGTCATTCCTTTTGCACGAGCTTCCTCAATTGATAAACGCCAATCTAACCCTACTACGTCAACAGGTAGATCATGCCATTCCATTGCTAAATGACTCGCTCCAACTCCAAAAGTGATAAGTGGTACACCAGTTTCACGAAGTTCTGAGAAAATACGTGTCATAATAGGTTTAATAAAGATTCGATAATCTTCTACATTTAAAGCTCCTACCCATGAGTCGAAAATTTGAATCGCTTTTGCTCCAGCTTTTACTTGAGCTTTTATATAAACAATAATCATATCCGCAAGCTTGTCCATTAAAGTGAACCATGCTTCTGGTTCAGATACCATAAATGCTTTTGTTTTGTTATAGCTTTTAGATGGGCCGCCTTCAATCATATAACTTGCTAAAGTAAAAGGCGCTCCTGCAAAACCGATTAATGGAACATTTAACTGTTCAGTTGTTAACAATTTAATCGTTTTTAATACAAAAGGCACATCATCTTCTGGAGATAAATCACCAAGATTGTGCACATCTTGTACGGTACGAATTGGATTAGAAATGACTGGACCAACACCAGCTTTTATTTTTACATCTACACCAATACCTGGAAGAGGTGTTACAATATCTTTATACAAAATTGCAGCATCTACGTTGTAATTTTCAACTGGTAGACGTGTAACATATGCACATAGCTCTGGCTCATGCGTAATTTGCTCTAATGAGTACTTTTCTTTTATTTTTCTATATTCCGGTTGAGATCTTCCCGCTTGCCTCATATACCAAACTGGGGTGTGCGTAACTTGTTCTCCTCGTGCAGCACGAAGTAGTGTATCGTTAAAAGTTGTCATTCCATTTTTTCCTACCTTTCTTCTCATATCAAATTTACTTTGGCTTATTTTACTCCTGCGCAAGCTCGTCGTAGAAACAGTTCATCAGCTTTCTCGATGTATTTCTTTATAAAATCTGTGCCATCAGCCAGGGGATTAACCTAATTCAACAGGCAATAGGGCACACTACTAAAATGGATAATTTTTTCTAAATCTTCACACCATTTTTAGAACTGCATGACTGCTACAACTAATGCTTCGCTTTCATATCACCAAACATTTGCTTTATAAGGTTACTTGTTATCTATTCAAATATACGTTTCCACTATAGCCTTTCTCTCCTTTATTGTATATATATATAGTGTAATTGTCATAAATTTGTCCTGTATTTCCAGTCTTTATTTGGACAAAGAGTTTTTAAACATTCATAAATGGGAAAAGTAATAGAAATATTAAATTGGAGGACTTAGTATGAATTTTTATATGACATCTGGAACACCTGAATTTATGGAATCACTAAAAGCAAAATACGCAAAGGAAGACATGTATCATCTTCATGGATTAGGAAACTCCGTATTAATACATGAAACCTCTGGAAAATCCTTTTTTCAAGCTCCAAGAAAATTTGAGGTAATGGAAACTTTAGGTCAATTGTCCGAGAAAGGATATTTCGTTTTACAGCATGTACCCGTCTCGGAGGAAGGTCGTCCCATTTTTGAATATAAGTACACACATTTAACAAGTACTATAGAAAGAGAACCTGGATTCATCGCACTTCGTGTTTTAAAACCGATTAAATCGGACACGTATATTATATTAACTCAGTGGACTGGTTCAAACAGTTTTGATGTATGGCAGAAATCAGTAGCATTTGACTTCGATAAAATTGCAGATAAACAAAAATTGTTTACGAGTGCACCATACATCTCCACCTATAAGTCCATTAAAAACGAGGAAGCCTAATAAAGGCTTCTTTTTTCTGCTATAATGTAAGCAATATATTAAATGGAGGGTTAAGAAAATGAACATGGAATTAGTAGAAAAGCTAGATTGCGCTTTTGAAGATATGGTAGTTATTCGCCGTTACTTACATATGCATCCAGAGGTTTCATTTAAAGAAACGAAAACTGCCCAGTATATTCAAGATTTTTACGCAGATTTAGGTATTCCGTTTCAAGCAAATGTAGGAGGCAATGGAGTTGTAGCAAGAGTGAAAGGTGCTAAACCTGGTAAAACAGTAGCGCTTCGAGCAGACTTTGACGCTCTTCCAATTCAAGATGAAAAAGATGTACCTTATAAATCTACAGTTGATGGTGTAATGCATGCATGTGGACATGACGGACATACAGCTGCATTACTTATTCTTGCACGAACAATGAATCAATTAAAAGAACAGCTAACTGGTGAATATGTATTTGTCCATCAGCATGCAGAGGAGTATGCACCTGGTGGAGCAAAACCGATGATTGAAGCTGGTTGTTTAGATGGAGTAGACGTTATTTTTGGTACTCATCTATGGTCATTAATTCCTTTTGGGACTATTGAGTACAAATCGGGTCCTATTATGGCTGCAGCCGATCGTTTTGAAATTACAGTGCAAGGTAGAGGCGGGCATGGTGCAAATCCCCACCAAGCAAAGGATGCAATTGTTGCAGCTTCTCAACTTGTTGTCAACTTACAGCAACTTGTATCTAGACGAGTAAACCCTACGGAATCTGCTGTACTTTCAGTCGGTTCATTTGTAGCGGAAAATGCATTTAATATTATTGCAGATTCAGCAAAACTTGCTGGTACAGTGCGTACCTTTAATCCAGAAGTTCGTGATTTAATGGAAAATGAGTTAAAACGTGTTATAGAAGGTACTTGTATTGCAAATGATTGTACATATTCATTCAAATATGACCGAGGATACCCACCAGTTATTAATCACAAACTAGAAACTGAATTTCTAGAAAAAGTTGCAAGTGAAGTCCCTGGGGTAGAAAATGTGCAGGAATCTATTCTTCATATGATAGGTGAAGACTTCGGCTATTATTTAGAAGAAATTCCAGGAACATTTTTCTTTACAGGCGCAATGCCTCAAGGAGAGGTTTTCCCACATCATAGCCCGAAATTTGATTTTGATGAACGAGCAATGCTCCTTGCTGCAAAAACACTAGGTTTAGCTGCTATTCAATATCAAAACGAGGAATAAAGAAATCTCAAATCTAATTTGATAGTTTATTAGAATCAACCATAATCTGGATTACTTTAGTTTGGATTATTTCTCTACTACACTATTAATACGAACCGAGGAAGTGACACAGTCATTTCCTCGGTTCTCTTTTTTGGTAATCGTGTAGAGGATGTTGTATCCGTCGCACTCCAGTAATTTTGAGCCTCTACGTTCACTATGCTCATGGGCACTGAAAAAGTCCCTATAATTCGACTTTGCCAGATGAGGTAGTCCAATATTCCAATAAATAAGAAAATCGTTGAAGCGGCTCCCTTTCCGCGGGCGTTGCCTCAGTCTCCTCGCTTCGCTGCGGGGTCTTCGGCTACACTATTCCCGCAGGAGTGTCGCCTTTTTCAACGATTTTCTAGTATTTTCTTAAATAATTGACAGCTTTTCAGTGCTTCAAGCGTAGGGAGGGAACTGAAAAAGTTACTATAATTCTGCTTTACCAGATGGGTGTCCAATATTCCTATAAATATGAAAATCGTTGAAACGGCTCCCTTTCCGGAGGCCACTGAAAAACCAAAATTCAGAAAATAAAGTCACCACTTGAGAAGTATATTTGTATCAAAATTGGCATGACGTCCCCATAAACACCCTAAAAAGTGAAGGAATTATGGGATTTCGTTTTTATTTTTTGAAAAAAAATGACTTTTTCAGTGGCCTCCCTTTCCGCGGGCGTTGCCTTAGCCTCCTCGCTGCGCTGCGGGGTCTTCGGCTAACGCTATTCCCGCAGGAGTGTCGCCTTTTTCAACGATTTTCTAGAAATGAAAAAGTATTTATACTAAAAATCATACTATTTTGCAGTGCCCTCGCTATACACCCTGCAGGCTCTTAAGACTCATGCATTCCCACAGGAGTCTTCACTCCCCGTTCCAAATCAACAAGTTCTATGAAAAATGGGTATAATGACGAAAACAAATCAATCAACGTTAACAGCTGAAAATGCTAACAATGGAGCAGTATATTTAATTTCTTTAATTCCACCTTTTCAAATTTTTCAAAAGGTAACCGATTACAGCTTCCAACTATGTACTAGATGGGCTTGCCGAAAACTAATTAAACGATTGTTATCATTTCTATTTGATTGAGTTTATGATTTCGGCTTCTTGTCACCATTTCACATCAACTCAAGATTAAAATAGAAAGGTAACAATAGTTTGGAGAAGCGTCCGCTCGACTCCTGCGGGAAAAGCGAGGCAGACGAGACCCCGCACGAAGCAAAGCGAAGGAGGAGGCTCGGAGCTCGTCCGCGGAAAGCGAGCGGTTAGCTTCGGAAAATCTAATCAATCCTATATAGAAAACTCATTTTTTCTGTCTATTTCAATTAATAAATGAATGAGTAAAATAGAAAAGTTGCACTTAGCTTTTTATTGGTCTGGAGAAGCGTCCGCTCGACTCCTGCGGGAAAGGCTCGGCGCTCGCCCACGGAAAGCGATCGGTTAGACTATGGAAAACCTAATCAATTCTATATAAAAATAAAAAAGACTGTGACAAACTTGTTTTAGTGTTTGTCTACAGTCTGTAGGCTATGATTTACCGACAGCCCTTTTCTTATTTTTTACTCATTCGAACCGTTAGTTCCGATATAACGTATACTGCAATCGGAACCAGCAACATAAGTAACGAATAATTCCCTTGAATAAGTACTCCTAGTAATACAAATATTGCTTGTACCAATTGAATCATACGAAGCAATTTATTTACAGCTGCCTTTCTAGCATCCGGATTAATAGGGAATAGCAAATCCATTCGGAATTCATGACCAGATAGCAGTGCATGTTTTAGCTGAATAACTGTTGCAAATGCAAGTGCACTGGAGAAAACAATCGCTACTATTGGAAATGGTATGAAAACAGTCCCTAGAACCGATAAAAAAGTTAATCGAACCCATAAATAAAAATAATCGTCTGTTCGAATTAACGTTCGCATTACTAAGTAAAGCTGCGCATTCTTTTGCCCATTTGGAACAATCTTATAAAAACTATTTAACCATTTTCTTCTCTTTATCTTTCCTCGAATATGGGGAACATCTGTAAAATAATTAGCAAATCGGTAAAAACGCATCATGCGAGATTGTTCCACTTCGATGAAATGGTCGAATGGAAATGACATCTCTTTTTTCTTTTTTTGCCAAGCAACAAGATATATCACACAAATAATTACTATCCCCAATGCGACAATAAAGTTTGCATTTAAGATGAAATATAATGCTGAAAACATTAAAAGAAATCTCACAAAACGATCTACCCACACATACTTACCATTTGAAGCACATCGATAATTAAATTCAACAAGCATACTCCAACTTTTAATGATTAAGACAAGTATAAAAAGAACAAAAACCTCATTTTTCGATACCCCACCTACTTTTGTAAGCAGTGGTATGGAGACAATAAATGAAGCGATAGCAATAAAGACACTAGAAAAATATGTCCATCTCAAAGCTAGTTTTAAATAATCATTTAACTTTGTTTCCAAAGGTAGAAAATAAACACTATCAGCTTGTTTCATTAGTGTCACGGGAGGACTAATCATGAATACCAGGCTTAAGATGAAAGCAACAAGTAAAAAAGCTGGAAAATTTGTAGGTGCTGTTTTTAGCCATTCACTATAAGCATACCCCGCTGCTCCTATTACAAAAACAAGCACAATTGCAATATGACCAGAAAAGATATACTTTAAGTATTTTTGCAACTCATTTATATAAAATACGAATCGTTTATTCCATACATCACGCAAGTTGTTCATCTTGTTGTTCCTTTGTCATTTCGATATATAGGTCATCTAACGTTGCATGTGGCATTTTAAAAACAGCTCGCAAATCATCCATCGTTCCTTGTGCTCTAATTTTCCCGTTGTGTAAAAGTAGAATTCGATCACAATATCTTTCTGCAGTAGATAATATATGTGTAGACATTAGAACAGATGCCCCATCTTCTTTTCTAGCTTGCATTTGATCGAGCAGTGACTGTATTCCAAGTGGATCTAAACCTACAAATGGTTCATCGATAATATATAAAGAAGGGCTTACTAAAAAGGCACACATAATCATAACTTTTTGGCGCATTCCTTTTGAAAAATGCGTTGGGAACCAGTTTAGCCTCTTCTCCATTCTAAACTCTTTTAATAGAGAGTCTTTTCTCGCTTCAAATACAGATTGGTCTAAGTTATATGCCATTGCAGTCAACTGCAGATGCTCATTTAACGTCAATTCATCATATAAAACAGGAGTTTCTGGAATATATGAAAAAGAAGATCTATATAATGCTGGGTCCTCTATCATCGTTTTTCCATTTAACCGAATGTCTCCCTCTGCTGCGTTCATCGTCCCAATAATATGTTTAATTGTTGTACTTTTCCCTGCTCCATTCAATCCAATTAATCCAACTAACTCTCCTTTACCTATTGAAAAATTTAGATTGTGTAATACAGGCTTTCTCGTATATCCACCTGTCACATTATTTACTTCTAATACTGTCATTTTTGCACCTCATCTCTACTAAATAGTTTACCAAAGCTAAAACGAAAAATCATTTCTAATTAGAAATGCGCAAGCGCCTATGTCTGCCCCGACAGGCAAATGGGGAAAAGCGAGGAGGCAGCTCCTCAGCCACCACAGCTTTTTCACATTTGACCCCGAGGGGCAAGGCGCTGGAGCTGGATCGATACTGTTACAAAAACCACCTTGAAAAATTGCTTGTCCTTCTTCTAAACTAGATTCTGCACATAAACTAGAAGATGTTACGATACATCTATCTTTCCTAAAACTAAATTACATAATTTTTTCAACAGTCTGTTTCATTATATGGTAAACTCATCGTAACAATGAATAGGAGGTTTTTACATGAGTGAATGTATTTTTTGTAAAATAATTGACGGTTCCATTCCTAGTGCAAAAATTTATGAGGACGAGCATGTATATGCATTTATGGATATAATGCCACTGACAAAAGGACACGCCCTTGTTATTCCTAAAAACCATAAAGAAAATGTCTATGATTTATCTGAAGAAGAAGCAAGTAATTTGTTTAAAGTTGTCCCAAAAATCGCGACAGTGTTAAAAGAAACATTCGGTCCTGTTGGCATGAATCTACTAAATAATAATGGGGCACCTGCTGGACAAAGTGTTTTCCATTTTCACTTACATTTTATCCCACGCTACGATCAAACAGATGGTTTCCGTGCTACATGGAATACAAAAGAAAAAACATATACACCTGAAATTATTCAAGATTTGGCAAAAGAATTATTCGAGAAGTTAAAGAACTAGTTATTGCAATCAAAGTAAAAAAGCCTTACAATCATAGGTAAGTTTCTTGCTAACGATCAAGAGGATACGTTAGAGGAAGCTTACAAATTAGAGCTTAGAAAAGCTGAGGAGAGATGAGAATTGAATACAAAAAATTTAGTATTAATGGCCCTATTGATAGCGGTCGGTGCAGTTCTGTATATTATTATCCCCGGATTTAATGGTGGGATGAAGCCAGATTTCATGTTAACGATGATGTTTATTGGCATTCTATTGTTCCCTGAAGTAAAAAGTGTATTTTTACTTGGTATTTCAACAGGAATTATTTCTGGTTTGTTTTCTACATTTCCAGGAGGATTTGTTCCGAATGTCATTGATAAAACCGTAACTGCATTTGTTTTCTTGGGATTAGTCCTTTTACTTGGTAAATACGCTAAAAAAATTCCTGCTGCAATTGTTCTTACATGTGTAGGAACGCTAGTATCTGGAACTATATTTTTATCTAGTGCTATTTTCGTATTTGATGCAGATGCACTATTTAAAGAATTATTTGTTTTAGTCGTACTTCCTGCAATCGTCATCAATGCAGTTGCATTCTTTGTTATCTATCCGATTGTCGGAAAACTAATTAAACGGTCAAAATTCGAAACAGCAATATCAGTTTAAAATATTCGCTTTCCTTTTTAAGGAAAGCTTTTTTTATTGCTTTTCAATCGATATATCTATTTTACCGATTTCGTTCTATCCAACTAGCTCTAGTATTTCGTAAGAATCACCAATCTCTTTTCTTGCTTACAATATTATGTTTTAATTATGTCAAGGAAAGGAATAATATTTATAAGCAAAGGGGGAGTCAAATGAAAACAACACATTTTATATTAGGGATTCTAACTGGTGCAGTTGTTGGAGCATCTACCGTCCTTCTTTCCACTCCACAATCCGGTGGCGAGTTTCGTTCTACTTTGAAATCTACTTCACTTGATGTTCGTGACAAAGTATCAGATGTGAAGCAGCAGCTTCAACAACTTAAAAACTCGATTACACTATTAGGTAAAGAATCTAAAGAAGTGATTCCTCAAACTATTGATGAACTAAAATCGAGCGTTGCCCAATGGCAAAATGAAACTGCTCCAATTCAAGAGCAGCTTCAAGCAGAAATCACTTCGATTCAACAAGCAGTGGAAGAATTAGAGCGAACGCTTCCAAAACCCCAAAAAACATTTACAGAATAAAAAAAGAGGTATGCATTTAGTCACTAATGATGATTAAACGCATTACCTCTTTTTCTATCACTTATTATTTTATTCATAATATTTATTTATTTTGTTTCAACTTACTTACTTTCTTGCTATAATATTCGAAAGAAAATAATCGGGAGAGTAGTGATTGAAATGACAGGACAGGATTATACGATGAAAGAAGCAATGCTCTATAGTCAGCGTATTGCACAACTTTCAAAAGCACTATGGAAAGCAGTTGAAAAAGATTGGCAAGCATGGATAAAACCTTATGATTTGAATATTAATGAACATCATATTTTATGGATATCTTATCATTTAGAAGGTGCTACTATTTCGGATGTAGCTAAGTTTGGAGTTATGCATGTTTCCACAGCATTTAATTTTTCGAAGAAATTAGAGGAGCGCGGACTACTCGCTTTTTCTAAAAGAGATACCGATAAGCGCAATACATATGTAGATGTGACGCCAGAAGGAAAAACATTACTTGAAGAAATGTATGAAAACTATCATGATACGCCTCACTCCGTTATAGATGGTTCGTTACCAATGAAGGATCTGTACGGGAAGTTTCCAGAATTTTTAGATGTTATGGCGGTAATACGAAATATTTACGGAGATGACTTTATGGAAATTTTTGAGCGCTCTATTAAAAATATTGATAATACCTTTAAACAAACTGAGTAACACCAACCGTTGTAAGCGCTCTAAAATTTTTAATAATTTTTGTATTGCTTTTTACAAGTAAACATCGTATTGTATGTATCTGAAAGATATCCATCAATATTTAGGAGATGCATACAATTTGCACTGTTGGAAAACAATTAATGTGAAAAAACAATATGGTTTGGACCGACTATTTCTACTGTCTTCTCTTCTAGTAATAACCGTTTTTTCTTTCGCATATGTTCTGTTAGGAATTATAAACGATACATCTAAATCAGATGATTACTTTTGGATATTTGTGCTTGCTTTTTTTAGCATTTATCCAACTCATAAATTATTTCACTATATTCCACTATTTCGTTTCAGAGATAAAGTGAGATTTTCTATAAAAAAACAATTTGGCTTTTTGCCGATAGTTTCTATTCGTATTTTTGAGCCTATTAATAAAAATATATTCGTTTTTTCGTTATTAGCACCATTTATTTTTATCAATTTAGCTCTTCTTACTGCAGCATTACTTTTACCTATATTCGCACATTACTTTACAATTTTGTTAGCTTATCATTGTGGTATGTGTTTGATCGATTTAATATATGTGAAAAATTTACTTAAATCACCGAAGAAGGCACTTATCGAAGAAACAGATGCAGGTTATGAAATATTAATAGCTACCGTCCATACTTAACAATAACTACTACTTGTAAACTATGTTCCTTCTTTGATATGCTTACTAGTATATGAAGGGAGTCTAGACATGATTATATTTACGTTAGTTCTATTCTCAGCATTTTATTTGCTACAAATTAATCGAATGACATATGCACTAATAATGTCGAGAGAAATTCCTGAAGAAAAACATACGAAGATCTTCCGTACGATTAACATACTAATCACGATTCTTCTTGTTTCCTTCTACGTGGAATTAGTTTATACAGTTTAAGGATAAAAAAAAGTTGACCCAATCATTTAATGATGCTGGGTCATTTCTTTTGATATAATAGGAATGAAAAGAGGAACCAAGATCGTCTTACACGATCTTAGTCCATCCCTTCTTTAGTAAAGAAACGCTGCTCCCACAATGATTAACAAAATAAACAGTACAACAATCAGTGCAAATCCGGAGCTGGAATTAGAATGTCCACTCATTTTAAACACCTCCCATTCCATGTATCCTATGCGATACTTCAAATATTCGGTAGGCAAATGATAGGGAACCATTTTCGTTTTTATTTCGTTTATGTTATAGTAACAACTGCAGCATGAAGAAGTTAGGAGAGAATTTCATGAAAAAAACAGTATTGTCATTAACACTTGCAGCATCTGTTCTTGCACTAGGAGCATGTAGCAATGATTCTGCAAACAGCAGTGAAGTAATTGCCACATCAAAGGTTGGAAATGTCACACAAAGCGAATTATATGAAGAAATGAAATCATCAATTGGCGATCAAGCATTTCAACTTCTAATGATCGAAAAAGTACTATCATCTAAGTATAAAGTTACGGAAGATGAAGTAAATGACCAGTTAAAAGCGGACAAGGAGCAATTTGGTGAAAACTTTGAAGCGATAATTGGACAACAAGGCTATACAGAAGAATCTTATAAAAAATATTTAGAACTTAATTTATTGCAAGAAAAAGCTTTAACTGAAGATGTAAAAGTAACTGAAGAAGAAGTTAAAGCAGAATATGAAAATATTAAAAATGAAATAAATGCTCGTCACGTTCTAGTAGCAGATGAAGAAACAGCGAAAAAAGTAAAAGCTGAACTTGAATCTGGTAAAGACTTTGCAGAAGTTGCAAAAGAATATTCTACAGAACCTGCTGCGCAAAATACTGGTGGAGAACTAGGTTGGTTTGGAAAAGGACAAATGGTAGCGGAATTTGAAGATGCTGCATTCAAATTAGAGAAAAACGTTATTAGTGATCCAGTTAAAACACAACATGGTTTCCATGTAATCGAAGTAACTGATAAACGTACGATCAAAGAATCATATGAAGATAAAAAGGCAGAACTTGAGAAAAAATTAAAACTTGAGAAAGCTGACACTTCTACATTATTACCAAAAGTAGCAAAAATGATGAAAGATGCAGACATTAAAATCAAAGACAAAGACTTAGAGACTGCACTTGATGAATTTTTAGCTGCTGCTGATGCTCCAAAAGAAGAAACAAATGCAACGGAAGAATCAGATACAACTAAGAGCGAGAAATAATATCTAACTATAAAAGAAGCGTAAAAGCCCTCTAATGAGCTTTTACGCTTTTTTGTTATTCAAATGTCGGCTTATAGAAAGAACGATTTTCAAGTGGAAATAAACGCTCCGTAAATTCACCTGGATTTGTTTTATCTAACGCACGATTCAGCATATTCATTTTCGCATCAATGTTATCAATATAATGCAAGATTTCCGCTTCTCGAACCATTGGACGCTTCGGACTTCCCCACTCTTCTTTTCCATGATGAGAAAGTACCATATGTTGAAGAAGCATTACCTCTTCACCTTCAATTTGTAACTCTTCTGCCGCTTTGGAAATTTCATTTACCATAATCGTAATATGACCAAGCAAGTTCCCTTCAATCGTATAGGTTGTTGCAACAGGTCCAGAAAGTTCTAATACTTTTCCTATGTCATGCAAAATAATCCCTGCATACAGAAGGTCTTTATTTAGTGTTGGATACAACACACATAATGCTTTCCCTAGTTTTAACATCGAAACAACATGATCAATTAATCCTGAAGCATAATCATGATGATTTTTCGTTGCAGCTGGGAAAGTCATAAACGCTGGTTGATGTTTTTTCAATAAGTGTCGAGTAATTCGTTGTATTAATGGATTTTTCATTTCAAAGAAATATTGTAATAATTCTTCCAACAGTTCTTCTTTCGACTTCTCAGCAGATGGTACAAGATCATTAACCGTTATGGATTCATCCGATTTAGCTGGTCGAATACTTTTCACGCGAAGCTGAAATTTCCCTCGATAGTCTTGGATTTCCCCACCTACCCGAACAATTTGACTTGCAGCAAATAATTTTTCATGCTCTTCGTTCGTATCCCATAGCTTTGCTTCGATGTCACCACTTTTATCTTGCAAAACAAGAGACATAAAAGGCTTTCCAACCGTAGTTACGCCTTTCGTTGATTGTTTTATTAGTAAGAAATGATCTACTGGATCCCCTACTCGTAGTTGTGTAATACCTTTCATTTTACAATCCCTCCACTTCCGGCTAATAAAGTCGCTACTTGTACGATATGAGCTTCCTTCCAGACATACCGCATATTTTCATGACATGTAAAATACAGTAGTTGATAATCATTTTGTATATCTGACATTAATTGTACCACTTGTTGTACTCGGAAACGATCGAAATGTACAAATGGATCATCCATAATTATTGGAAAAGGAGCTTCGTTTTTCAATGATATAGCAAGTGACATCCGAAGTGAAATGTAGGCTTGCTCTTTTGTTGCTTGACTAAGTTCAGCAATCCGAAAACGCTGACCATTTGATTTGATTGCTTCAAAGGTTCCATCCGGTGTGAGCACAAGATGTTCATATGAACTACCCGTAAGCATTTTAAAATAATTTTGAGCTAATTCTAATACTTCTGGCAGACGTTCTTCCTTTAACTGCATCATCATTTGTTTAATAGCTTCTACTACCGCTTTATAAGAAGACCATTTCTTTACGTATTCATGAAGTTCTGCTTTTTTCTGTTCAAGCTTTTGCAAAATCTCACTATGTTGCTCTTCATTTAATAGTTTATTTGTTTTGTATTGTAAAGATGCTTTTTCTTCAACTAATTCATTTCTTCGAGTTTGAAGTATTTGTAGTTTATCATTGCTTTCTTTTTCAAAAGAATCATCAAATTCATCTAATCCAATATCTATACTTCCTAGCTGCATCTGAATATGGTGTAATTCTTTTTCAAATGATACTCTTTGTTCAAACAAAGTATGCGCTAAATAATAATCATTTGCAGATTTCACTTCTGCCTCATAGAATAGCTCTTGAATACTTTGTTCGTACGCTTCAAGCAAGGTTGTATTTTCTTTTTGCTTAATAGTAATCTCCTTTATCTTACTATTAATGGATTCATGCTCCTCTACCTTTTTCTTTTCAGACAAATAATGCTCTCGAAGCTGATGGAATAACATATCTTCTATTAAGGATAGATTCGCTACTCTTTTGGCTTGTTGTATTAATTCTTGCATTCTCTCTCTTACTTCATATAAAGTAATTTCCATTTGATCTAGTTGTATTTGTAGCTCTTGTATAATTCGAAGTCTATTAAATAGTTCTTTTAATAAGTTCGATGAGAGCTTACTACTTAAATGGTAGTTCTCCAAAAAAATTTGCACATCTTGATGATTCTTTTGCTTTTCACTTTCCAATACATGTATTGTATTCTCTAACTGCCCAACTTGCTCTTTTAAGGATAGTTCTTCTTTCTTCAAAATACTTTCATACATTTTTACGTCAGTTGATTGCTTCATCGTTTTTGGTATAAAATAAAACGCTGCAAACACAAAAAAGCTTATAATTACAGCTATTAGCGTAAACATCCAATTCGACAGTAGAAAACCTAGGAGGACTCCCATTAATATAATGGCACTACTATACACTATTGAAAATCCATTAGTTTTGTTATTTTCCAAGGAAGTAGCTTTATTACTGTGCTTCCACTCTTGAATACGGGCTTGTTGCTTTCGAAGATCTTCAGATTTGACTTGAAGGAATCGATTCTCTTGTTTCAATTCAACTTCAAGTTGTTCATGTTTTTTTAATAACGATACGAGCTTTTCTTCTTGTTGAATGGATACGTCTGCCTTTACGATATCCGTTAAGTTCTTTTCCCAGTCTATTCCTACTAATGCTAACTGTTGCATTTGGTTTTGCAATGTCCTATTGTGTTCTTCTTCTATTTGAATCCGTTTAGCTTTCAACTGATGCCATTCTGTTTCATATGCTAGAAAAGATTGTAATGACTCTAATTGATTTACCGTCATTATTTCGTTGTTCTTCTTTAAATCCTTAAGATTTTCACTTAATTGTTCTATTGCAATTTTTACATTCACTTCTTTTTCTCTTAGGATTTCATAACGTCGAATTCCATCTATAGGGAAGTTTTGGTGCTTTACTTTTTCTAGTGCATTTACTAGTTCTATTTGTTTTTCTTTAATTGGCTTTAATTGCTTCCATTGTATAAATCGTTTTAACTCCGTTGTTACTGTTTTTTCTAGTTCGCTACACTCTACTATTTGCTGTTCAATTTCTTTTAAACGTTTAATAGAAGGTTCGTATTTATCTACTTCCTCTAGATGCAATTTCCATTCTGCTTCTATCGATCTTATTTCCTCTATTTTTTGATTGATAACCGGTTTTTTTCCACTTGGCTTAAACAGTTCTCCCATTTCTTTAACAAACTGCGCTTCTAAAATCGATAAAGTATCCATGCCGGTCGTTCCAGAAGAAAGTAAAGTTCGAGTTAACTCTTCCTCCGTCATTTTTTCAAACCCTTGTAATTGAAGCATTGAAAATGAAAATATCGCTTCGAAATCTGAACGATTATAGGAATGTAGCAAGCTAGTTAGTTCTTTTTCTCCACCTCGTGTTCCATTTTCAAAGTAAAGAGTAACATCCCCACTCGCTTTCCCTTTTACACGTTCTATTACAACTCGACCTTGTTGTTCATCCAATAATTGAATCTTACCTCCGTAGGTAGCTCCACTTTTTGGTTCGTATCTTAATACTTGTGCATTTTTTTGTGGGAACCCAAAAAGTATATGCAATATAAATTGCTGAATTGTAGATTTCCCTGCTTCATTTTCACCATAAAAGATGTTCATTCCTGCATTTAAATCTATTTGTACATTCTCATGTTTTCCAAAGCCGTAAATATGGAGTTTTTCTATTTTCATCGTTTATTCACTCCTCTGTGCAACAACTTTAGACAATAGCTGTTCTACCTCTTCTATGATTTCTTTCGTTAAGTCTGTTTCGATTGGGACAAGATATCTACTTCCTTTTGGATGCTGATACAGTTCCTTTAAAGTATACTTCCAATCGAAAGTGTTCCATTGTTGTATCAATTGCAATAGCATAGCAGATTCTTTTAATGTATCTTTTGACATTTCAAGTTTAAGCTGTTGTACGATAATAAAAGGATTTTTTTCGTCCATGCACTCTTGAATCACGGAAAGCCATTCTTCTTTAGTCGTTGATTGGAGCAGATCTTCCGTATCTTCCAATATATTAGTAAGTATTAAATCTACAATTGAATTACCATTTGATGCGCTATATGAAGTCAGCTTTTCTTCAATGCGAGCTATTAAATCGTTTGCATGGACGACACCTTCACAAGATACTTCTATTTCATCATAAATAAAAGAAGACGAGGGGATAAAATGAAGGACTGAATTCCCTTTTGATAAAGAGACATCATAGAATCCCTTCATTCCTTTTTCATTTCGATGCCTGCTTTGCGTATTTCCAGGATATACGATTGGAGGATCATTATGAAGAACTTGTCTTTTGTGAATATGACCAAGAGCCCAATAATCGTAGCCCTTCCCTATTAAATCGCTTTTACGAAAAGGAGCATAAACATCATGTTCTTCATTTCCTTCCACACTACCATGAAGCATTCCTATATGGTATTCACTAGCATCTTTCACTGATGGATAATAACGATGCATCGCTTCATTAATATGACGTTCCTTATAACTAAAACCAGTTACATGAACTTTTTTCCCTCTTACCTCAATCATTTTCGTTTCTACTTCTTCACCAAATACTTGTACATTATCTGGCAGCTGAAATCTCACCCATTTCCCACTTAAATGATCATGGTTGCCATAGCATAGAAAAACAGGAATTCCCTCCGACTGGAGAGATTCCATCCCTTTTTGAAATATATGCTGCGCACGTAAGCTTCTATTTTCTCCATCGTAAATATCTCCAACAATTAGTACAAAATCTGGCTTATTTTCTAACGCATACTCGATAATTCTAGTAAAAGCATGAAATGTACTCTCGCATATATCTTTCCATCTACTTTGCGGAATGGATGAAATACCTTTAAAAGGACTATCCAAATGCAAATCTGCTATATGAAGAAAACGAATTTCTGCCATTTAGTACACCCCTCATCAATTTGTCCTTGGCGTATTCGCTTCCACATTTTCCATCGAACTAATTCGATGAAATATCTGTGACATCCGCCAGTGGCTTTAACCTTATTCAGCTCCCTGAATGGGAGGAAGTTTTGACATTCTTCTCACTACTTATAGAAGTAGAAGACTTCTGCTAAATAAATTCAAAATAGAATATTTGTTCTTATTTTACCATAAGGAAAAGATTGCATACAATTAAATGTGTGCAATCTTTTAAGTAAATATATCCTATTAAATAAATAGATCATTGAACAGCTTAAATGAATTGGTTAATTAAGCATTCTTCGCTCTTTTTTTATCTGTTGAATTGTTACGATCAATCCAGTAAAACCAGCAGTAAAGGAACAAGGCACACTATAAATTAGATATTTCCATTGCTCGGTAAATAATGAAATAAACAAAAATATTATTGGAAATCCAATTAATACAAATAGCGAAACGAATAATGCCCATTTAGTATTATTTTTCATATTAATTACCTCCTTAAACTGAAAAAGCTAGAATTTAT
Source organism: Psychrobacillus vulpis (assembly GCF_006861825.1). Classification (GTDB taxonomy): domain Bacteria; phylum Bacillota; class Bacilli; order Bacillales_A; family Planococcaceae; genus Psychrobacillus; species Psychrobacillus vulpis. The sequence goes on from NZ_VDGI01000017.1 coordinate 58,393, forward strand.
CAATATCCTTTTAGTAAATTTAGTTCGATTTATTAGCAATAATTGCACCAATTCCGTAAGAACTCATATGAACTACCCATATCCCCGTTAACAAGAAAAAAGCAAAACTTGGCCCTTCCATAACAATAATAATCATCCATACAATTAAAATTGTTATTGTCGTAACTAACCAAGATAAGGAGCGGGCTTTTTCATGTATTCTAATATAACGCTCATCAAACCATCTCCTCTTCTTCCCTATTCTTCTCATGATTAAAAACACAATCACCATCACTACAATCGCAAGAGGTAAACCTACCAAAAATGATAATAAATCAAAATCCTCATACATACCTATTCCTCCTCGTATATGAATATTTCCTCTATCGCACATTGGAACAATTTCGAGAGCTTAAAAGCTAATGTAATGGAAGGATTATACCGTCCTTTTTCTAACGATATAATCGTTTGTCTGGAAACATCCAGCAAGGCTGATAGCTCATCTTGTGTCATTCCTAAAGCAATCCGCTTTTCTCTTACTAAATTTTCCATGTGTATAACCACCTTCTTTGTAAAGCTAACTTTACGTAAAGTATACTTTACTTGCAAAACCATTGTCAAGCTCACTTTACATTTCCTTTTAACATTTTTTATGTATAATAATATGTAAGTATAATAAAGGGGTGTTGTTTCATGAAATCGTATAAATTTACTGCATTTGAACCAACAGGGAAGCTAATCGTAGAAGAGACATGGACTTTCGAGAATGATGACGAAGCAAAGAAAAAAGGGGAAGCAGCAATCGAAGAAAAAGGACTCCTAGAAACTACTCATCGTTTAGTTAATAGCGCAGGGAAGCTTGTATTATTCCACGTGTGATTTTAAGGGACTAAAACCGTATTGGTTTTAGTCCCTTTTTAGGAAGTTTTTCTTTAGAAATGATTTTAGTTGAAATTTTGAATGATTTAGTTGGAATAATCGTATCGTTAGTTGGAAAAGGAAATTTTGACATAAAAAGAGTTGCAGATTTCCATGGGATGATCTGCAACTACAATTTAATTTACTTTCCTTTAAACTCCGGTTGACGTTTTTGAACAAATGCTTGTATGCCTTCTAAATGATCTACTGTTTTACGCATGGCGGATTGATTCTTCGCTTCTTTTTCGAGTATTAATTCTAATTCTTTTATTTGATTGGCATGTAAAATTTCTTTGGAAGCGATCATTGCAGCTAATGGAGATTTCATTAGCTTTTGTGCATAGGACATTGCAGTTGCCCACCCCAAGCCTTCTGACGCTACTTCATCGACAAGTCCTATTTCTTTTGCTTCTTTTCCTTTAAATATTTGACCACTCCACATAAGCTGTTTTGCTCTTGGGATTCCTACTCTCTCTTTTAAGAAGAAATGGCCTCCGCCATCTGGTATTAGTCCTATACCTATAAAATTCATCGCCAGTTTACTATTTTCTTCTGCGATAATAATATCGCATGCTAGTACCATACTAAGACCAAGCCCCGCTGCTGCTCCGTGGACAGAAGCTATTGTAATTTGTGGCGAAGTATATAAAGCCATTGCAATACGTGAAACATATGACATCGCTTCTTCTATATTAAATGGATTGTCTGTATCTAACATTGCTTTAATATCTCCACCTGCAGAAAATGCACGTCCTTCTCCCTTTAATAGAAGCACTTGAACGGAAGTATCTTGTTTAATGGACTCGAGACATTCTGCAAGTTCTTTCATCATTACACCATTCATCGAATTCATTGCATCCGGTCGATTCAATATTAAAGTTGCAATTCGCCCTTCTTTTTCTAATAACAATGTTTTATACATAACTCTTTCCCCTTTATAAGTGAATAGTCATTCATTAATTACTATTTCGACAATCTCTACATAATTCCTTCTTCTATTCATGAAATACTTATAAGAACAAAAAAAGAATCTCCCACATTTTTTGTGGAAGATTCTATAAAATTTAAATGCCTTCGTATAACTCTTGTACAGGTTTTATTAATACACGATTAACTTCTTCAATTAATTGGCTTAATCCCATTTCAGCTTGTAGCATATGAAAAATTTTCTCATTTCCTTGTGCAAGTTGTGCCGTTTTTTGTGCGTATTCTAATTCCTCACCAGAAATTTCTTCACCCTTCATTTGTTTCTCCTGAAGAGACAATTGAATTTTGCGGAAGCTTTTAAACAAGGCAAGTGCCTCTGGATCTTCTTTCACAGACTCGACAGCTGCTTTTACATTGGAGAACTCATCTGTTTTACGAAGTGTTGCTTCTAATTTGTTAATGTCATCATAGATATTAATCATTTTTATTTTGCTCCTTTGATTTAACTTGTAAAAAATACAATTAATCCTTGGATTATCCCAATAAGACCACCAAGAACCCCACCTAGTACTGTTATCATTTTAAACTCTTTTTTCGATATGCCAAGTACAATTTCTTCTAAACGCGCAACTGGGAAAGAATCAACTTGTTCTTTAACCATTTCTTCTAATTTCATTTTGCGTAATATTTCCTCTAGCTTTGCTTCTGCTTCTATAAAAGCATATGAAATTAATTTTGGAACAAGCTTTGTTTGTGCCCATTCTGTTGCTTCTGGGAAATAATGAACTAAACTATGGTTCAGTCTCTCTTCTATTGCCAATTGTTTAGTCAAATATCCTTTCACATTAGCAATGACTGGTTCAAAATCGAATCCATCCATTATTTCTATAACAGGTCGATCTTTAAGCTTTTCCCATTCATTTTTTACGATTTTCTCCAACATATTTTTTGTTCCGGGTGCTCTTAAAAACTTTAATATCTCTGGCTGTACCTTACCAGCAAGAGAGGAAGATTCCCCAACGAACATTTGAATCATGCTTCCAAGTGTTCCTTTTGTTGAAAGAAAATCATCAATTAAATTTTTTACGGTCATTTTCCCTTCTTCCGAGACGAAAAATTCTTCACCTTTTAGAAGGATATACCCTACTATTTCTGCTACTTTACTATCCGCTTTCAGTTGCCAATCTACTGGAGCAAGCTGACGGATCGTTTCATGCTCAAATCGAGTTTTTAAACGGTTAAATTGAATGTCCACTTGCTCATTAATTTTTTCATTTGCCATTGATGCAACATTCTCAATACCGCCAAACATTAACCAATCTCCGATAGTTTTATCTGAAAGAAGAATCTTCTCATTTAATTGTTGAACAATTATTTTTGTCGTTTTCTCTTGCATTTCATCATTAAAATATTTTCTTTTAAAGATGTCAGGAGTTAGTAAGTGATTAATCACTGTGTTTCCTAATTGTTTTGCAAGTTCGTCACGTCTTTTTGGTATTAACCCTGGTGTGAATGGAACCCGCCATGATCCAATATATTTTGCTTCATGTGGTCTAAATAACATTTTAATAGCATAGTGATTCGTTACTGCCCCAATAGCTGCTCCGACTGCTGCCATAAATACAATCGTCCATATTAACCCCATCTATTTCACCTTTTTCCTCTAACTTCACACTTATTATAGCAGAGGAATGGTAAACTCTGAAATTATTTACAACGCATTGTACATCATTGATAAACGGATCGCATGCTCTGTCTCGTCATGCATCGCCACAAATAATGGTGCATACGCTTGTTGAATTGGTATTTGTAGTAACATTTCTTTATACATTTCTGCAGCCTCTAGCTCATCTTTAACTGCACTTTTTGCACATGCCTTTAAATTTATGCAGGAAGCGCGTTTTTGCAAGTTTTGTACAAAAGTCCCTGTCAGCATATAATAGAGTTGTTGGAACATTTCATAATGGCTTTTTTCATCCTCATACATATGTTGAATAAATCCTTGCCAATATGGATCGCTCGTTAAATTATACATACTTTTGTAATAATGATAATCTGCATATTCATTTTGTATCGCTTTTTGTAAATTTTCTACAAACAATTTGATGCTCCTTCGCTAGTCATTTCTACTAGTGTATGCGAGCAAATTATGTCACATGAAAGGTTGATATGTATGTTACAGCATTTTAGCTTTAAACCGCTTTTTGAAAACAAACAATTACCAGGTTGGTCTATTTCATTTTTCTATAAACAAACCAGATATACTGGAGAATACGATGCAGATGGCACGATTAAATGGATAGGGGAAATACCTACGGAAGAAGAAACTGTTAAAAAAATGATTCATGAGCTAATGTTGTTTCATGTATATGATTAAGAAAAGCGCTGGGGATACTATTTTCCCTAGCGCTTTTCTTATGAAGACCCCATTTTCTTTCTTCCAAATAAAATATAAAAATACGTTGCTGCAATTATATATAAAATACCTGTAATCGAAAATGTATAAGCATAGCCCCAATAGAATCCATATGCCATTACTAGCCCAGTAGATATTGCTCCTGTGCTAGCCCAACCGATATTAAATACCATTTGGTTTACCGAGTTTGCAAGCCCTTTGTATTTATCGTGAACTAGATCCATCGCAATCGCACTTTGTATCGGATTTCCAGCATTCATCAGTGCTTGACGAAGCAAAAAACCAACAGATGCAACTGCAAGTGAATTTGTATATCCTGTGATAAATAAAAAAGGAATAGAAAGTAGCTGGAATATCACTAATGCGCGAACTTGACCAACCTGTTTCACAAGTGCAGGACCTAACAACATCGCAACAGCTGTCATAGCAGATCCAAGTGACAAAACTAGCCCAATATAAGCATTCGATGCGTCAAATCGATTAGAGAAATATAAATTTAAATAAGGAATAACTAATCCAGAGCCTGTTCCTATAAGCAAATTAGCAAATCCAAACAGCACAATAATCTTAATATTTCGCTTAAAATTACTAGGTAACTCTTTCTCTATTAAGTTTGTAGCTTTCTCTTTTTCCACTATATTCTCACTCGGTTTTAACCCGAATAATGGAAAAAGTCCGAATGTGAAAATAACTGCTCCCACTATCAATGCCCACTCTATAGATTCTTGAACAGACATACTAGCATACATATGTAGCACGTCCGCTAGTACTCCTCCCCCTAAGCTTCCAATTACACTTGCAATCGTCACCAAAGAAAAGTGAATACTAAACAAATGCATTCGTTCACTAGCTTTTGAGTTCTCAGCTAAAAAAGGTACACCAGAAACTTGAACAAGTGCCATAAAAAGACCCGTAAAAAAAGCTGCATAGACGATAGACTGCTCCCCTTCTGAAACACTTCGGTAAAAGAGAGTGAAAGCCGTTATAGTAGTTCCTATAACAATAATCCATTTACGTCCAAAACGATCACTTAAAAAACCTGCTGGAATAAGCATAATAGCCGTTGCAAGCGAGGTCATGGAGATCACTTTACCGCTTACTGTCTCTGGAAAACCTAGTTCTTTTACATATAGATTGTACATTACTGAAAATACTCCCATTCCAATTTGGATGAGTATATTTGCAAGCATGAACAATCGTATATTTTTATTAAAAGAAGATATCTTCATTTTCCAATCTTGCATCCACTTAATCATACAGGACCTCTTTTTTATTTATTTCGTTTCTCTAAATATACGACTACCGGTAAAAAAGTTCAATAGCAAACATTAGATTACATACGCGATTTTAGATTCGAAGCCAGGGCACTAAAAAACTGTCTATTTTTTTTGGTAAATACTTTTATATTTCTAGAAAATCGTTGAAAAAGGCGACACTCCTGCGGGAGCAGCGTTAGCCGAAGACCCCGCAGCGGAGCGAGGAGGCTAAGGCAACGCCCGTGGAAAGGGAGCCTTTTCAACGATTTTCTTATCTATTAGGATATTGGACAAGCCCATCTGGCACCTTCGAATGATAGAGACGTTTTCATTTCTAGAAAATCGTTGAAAAAGGCGAACTCCTGCGGGAACATCGTTAGCCGAAGACCCCACAGCGAAACGAGGAGGCTAAGGCAACGTCCGCGGAAAGGGAGCCTTTTCAACGATTTTCTTATCTATTAGGATATTGGACAAGCCCATCTGGAACCTTCAAATGATAGAGACTTTTTCATTTCTAGAAAATCGTTGAAAAAGGCGAAACTCCTGCGGGAACATCGTTAGCCGAAGACCCCACAGCGGAGCGAGGAGGCTAAGGCAACGCCCGCGGAAAGGGAGCCTTTTCAACGATTTTCTTATCTATTAGGATATTGGACAAGCCCATCTGGCACCTTGGAATGATAGAGACGTTTTCATTTCTAGAAAATCGTTGAATAAGGCGACACTCCTGCCGGAACAACGTTAGCCGAAGACCCCACAGCGAAACGAGGAGGCTAAGGCAACGTCCGCGGAAAGGGAGCCTTTTCAACGATTTTCTTATCTATTGGAATATTAGGCAACCACATCTGGCAACGTCATTTATTAGGACTTCTCAGATAAACACTATTTATTTATAGAAACTCGTTGAAAAAGGCGACACTCCTGCGGGAACAACGTTAGTCGAAGACCCCGCAGCGAACGAAGAGACTGAGGCAACGCCCGCGAAAAGGGAGCCATTTCAACGAATTTCTTATCTATTGGAATATTAGGCAACCACATCTGGCAACGTCATTTATTAGGACTTCTCAGATAAACACTATTTTTTTATAGAAAATCGTTGAAAAAGGCGACACTCCTGCGGGAACAGCGTTAGCCGAAGACCCCGCAGCGGAGCGAGGAGGCTAAGGCAACGTCCGCGGAAAGGGAGCCTTTTCAACGATTTTCTTATCTATTCGGTTAATGTACCACGCCGGATATGGACATTTTCAGTGCTCACTATCGTGCGGGCCAAGCAGGCAACGACACAGACACAACTACTTTTACATTTGACCCCAAAGGGTATGACCCTGGAGTCTGGATGTAGAAACTCGTGTTGAAATTTATCCACACGTCAAAATTTTATAGTTTTCCAAGCAACGAAAAAGGGAATATCCCTGCACGTTTTTACACGTGCTGAGATACTCCTGCTTGTAATTTATACATTTGTTCATATCGACCTTGTAGTTGTAGTAACTCTTCATGTGTTCCACTTTCCACAATTTCACCACGATCAAGTACTAAAATACGGTCTGCATTTTTAATAGTAGAAAGTCGATGTGCAATGATAAAAGTCGTTCTTCCTTTTTTCAGTACATCCATCGCATGCTGAATTATTTCTTCTGTTTCCGTATCAATATTAGAAGTTGCTTCATCTAAAATAAGAATAGCAGGATCAAATGCAAGTGCTCTCGCAAAAGAGACTAACTGTCTTTGACCAGAAGATAATGTGCTACCCTTCTCAATTACGGGTTCATCCAAACCTTTTTCAAGATTTTTCAACACTCGCTCTCCACCAACTGCATCTAATGCTGCCTCCACTTTCTCACGAGAAATTCGTGGATCGTTTAGACTTACGTTCGACTCAATTGTTCCAGAGAATAAATACGGATCTTGCAATACAATTCCCATATGCTCACGAATTGTTTGTCTTGGTAACGTTGTTATATCTACTCCATCAATAAGAATCTTCCCTTTAGACGGATCATAGAATCGGAACAATAAGTTCATAATAGAACTTTTACCTGACCCTGTATGACCAACAAGCGCTACCGTTTCTCCTTTATTTGCAATAAAGTTTAAGTTCTTCAAGACATACTCTTCTTCTTTGTATGCAAAGAAAACATTTTGAAACTCAACATTCCCTTCGTAACGCTCTATTCGTTGATCTTCCACTTTCTCTCCTGGCTGATCAAGTAATTTAAATACACGATTTCCAGCCACAAGTGATCGTTCTAATTGTGAGAACTGATTTACGATACCTGTAATTGGGTTGAATAATCTTGTCGTATAATCCACGAACGCATAAAGCATACCAGCTGAAACGATTGTATTTGGATCCATCGATTGAAATCCAAAATAAGCGATAAACATAATGAACATAATCGAGCGTAGTACGCTTACTAAGTTAAACGCTGTAGCCGAATCGAGTACTAGTAGTTTCTTCTGATAGAGATAATGTTCCTCGTTCATTTCTTCAAATTCACGATCCATTTGTTTTTCTCTTTTAAATGCTTGAATAATGGACATTCCTTGAATCGATTCATTGAGCATTGCATTTAAATCGGCAATCTTTGTTCGCACAATATGATTATATTTGGAAGCATATTTTCGATATCCAATCATCCAAACATACACGATTGGAACAACAAATAGCGCCATTGCAGCCATCTTCGCATCTAAGATGAAAAGTGCTACATAAACACCAGTAATAGAAATAATACTAGTTGCAAACTGAGATAACACTTGCACATATAAGTTACGAATTGCTTCTGTATCATTTGTTACACGTGCAACCACTTTACCTGCTGGCAAATTATCAAAGTATTGGATTGGCAATGTTTGGATATGTTGAAATACATCATTACGCAGCTTCTGTACTACTCGATTTGCACCAACTTGTAGATTAATAAACATAAAATATCTAAAAACGGCTGTTACTATTGTTAAACTGAAGAATAGAACCAATAGCATTAAAATTGGCTGAATATCAATAGAGCCGTCAGTAATATGCTCATCAATTATTCTTTTAGCAATGAAAGGACCTGATAAATCGGCAAACACTGCAATTGTTAAAAAGATTAGTCCAAGGATTATTGGTCTTTTATAAAATAACGCATAATGGTAGAGTCGTTTTCCAGTACTCATGACGACACCCCCTCAAGCTGTTGACGATCGTATTGTTCTTTATACCAGCCATTTTGTTCAAGAAGTTCCTCATGGGTCCCTTCTTCAACAATTAACCCTTCATCTAAAACGATAATATGGTCTGCATGCTGAATACCTGACAATCGATGCGTCGTAATAATTGTTGTCTTCCCACTACGTTCGTTTTGTATATTTTCAATAATTTTCGCTTCTGTTTTTGCATCTACTGCAGATAGCGAATCATCTAATAATAATATTTCTGGATTTTTGATAAGTGCACGCGCTATAGACACACGCTGTTTTTGACCACCAGATAATGAAACACCTTTTTCTCCAACTAATGTTTCTAGACCCATTGGTAAATTCATCAAATCTTGTTGAAAATGTGCTAAGCGTAATGCATCTTCTAACTCTTCTTCCGTAGCATCTTCTTTCCCAAAAAGAATGTTTTGACGGATTGTTCTAGAAAATAAAACATGATCTTGAGGAACATACCCGATCCATTCTAAAACTTGGTCCTTCGTTTGCTCAGAAATAGCTGTCTCTCCTATCGTCAGTTGACCGGATCCAATCGGATATTCCTTTAATAATTGTTTCATAAAGGTTGTTTTTCCTGCACCAGTTTTCCCGACAATTCCAAGTGTTTGACCTTTTTGAAGGTTCACTCGAATACTTTGAAGATTTTTTACTTGAGATAATGGATATTGGAATCCTACATCTTCAAATCCTATTGACTTCACATCTTTTAATGGAACTGGTACTGTCGGATCTTTTACGTCCTTCTCATAATCTAATGTTTCATGGACACGATCAAGAGAAGCGTTTCCTCTTTGCATGACATTGATTAATTCTCCAATTGCGAACATTGGCCAAATTGCCATACCTAAGTAAACGTTAAAGGTGATTAAGTTCCCTACGGACATTTCACCTTTGGATACGAGATAAGCTCCGTAACCTAAAGCAACAACATAACTGATACCTGTTCCGACTTTTGTAATTGGTCCGAACAATGCATCAATTCGCTCTACTACCATGTTTTTTTCATATACCTCTTCACTCATATCAGCGAACTTTTTTTCATCTGCACGTTCTTGAACGTATGCTCGAATAACTCGAACACCTGCAATAGACTCTAGCACACGGTCATTCAAATCTCCGAAAGCATCTTGTGCTGTCGTGTATTTTTCATGAATGATTTTCCCTAAATATTTCATAATAAAAGCTAAAATCGGAATAGGTAAAAGTGCAAAAAATGTAAGCTTCCATGAAATAATGAAACCCATTGCGAGGATGAGTGCAGCCATATACATCGTAGAATCGATCAATGTCATAATTCCAAAGCCAGCTGTTGTAGCAACAGCATTTAAGTCATTCGTTGCACGAGCCATTAAATCTCCCGTACGATTTTTTTCATAAAAAGTCGGGGTCATACTTAAAAACTTTCGATTTAACTTTGTTCGTAATATACGTTCGATTGAAATAGATCCACCAAATAATTGATATTGCCAAACAAAGTTCAAACTATATCCGACAATTATCATACCAACAAAGTACAATACATATTGCATTAACAAATCAGATGTCATTTTCCCCAATGTAATCGAATCGATTGCCTTTCCGACTAACCATGGTGGCAAGACTTCAAAAGCACTAGCTACAATAAGTAAGCTTACAGCTATCGTATATCGCTTCCAATGGTCTTTAAAAAACCATTTTAATTTAAATAATACTGAGAACATTTTTTAACCCCTCATTTCTTTTCTCTCTTTATTCATGTTCGGCTACCCGCCTTCAAGTGATTCCTTTAACAAAATTTGTTTTGTTCGTTGAATAAGCATATTCAACACTCCTTTTCATTCATTTGACACCAAAATATGGAAGTGATTAGACGCAAAAAAGCACATTACCAATAGTACGGTAATGTGCTTCAAAAATAGACAATACTATAAATCCGAGTTGTCTATTAATAAATCAAATTTTCGTCTGATGGCAGGTATGAACAAATTATTAAATTGTTTGTAGTATCTTTTAAACGATTCATTTTTCATACCTCCATTTCTTTAATATTTAGTGTCCCTTAACATTAGCACATAGAAATTTCCATTGTCAATACTTTTTGAAAAAAATGACTAATTAAACAATATGAACAACTGCGCCAATTATTACACTTAATAATACTACTTTAATCGGTGCCCATTTATACACTACGAGTAAAGTAAAAGTGATTAACACTAGTACAAAGTCCATTGAACTGTTTACAGCACTTGTAAAAACTGGATCATATAAAGCAGCGAGAAGAATTCCTACAACTGCTGCATTTACACCTTTTAGCGTAGCTTGAACTCCTCTTTTCGAGCGGATAATAGACCAAAACGGTAATGTTCCAAGTACTAGAAAAAAGGAAGGTAAAAACATGGCAACTACTGCAACAATTGCTCCAAAAGTTCCTGCAGTAACTTGTCCTAAGTAACCAGCTAATGTGAATAGCGGACCCGGAACCGCTTGTGCTGCTCCATAACCAGCAAGAAATAAATCAGATGAAACATCTACTTCCCGTTGTAGCATCGGTAGAACGACATGACCACCGCCAAAGACAATAGAACCAACACGATAATATGTATCGAAAATTGAAAAATATATAGATTGAGTAAAAGGCTTAATAATCGGTAAAAAAATTAATAATGTAAAAAACAACATCCAACTGATTAAACCTGTCTTTTTACCAAAAGTAAGCTGCATTTTTGGCGCAGCTATCACTACTTCCTTTTTATAATAAAAAAATCCGAAAAGGCCCGCTGCTATAATAATACCAATTTGTCCAATTGCAGTAGGAATAAGTAATGTTAAGATAGCACAAGCTATTCCAATAGAAATTCTAGTTTTGTCTGGAGCAAGTGATTTTTGCATACCAAGTACAGCATGCGCCACTACTGCTACAGCAACTATTTTTAGTCCTTTTATCCAACCACTATCAAATGTACCTGTTGATGTTACAAACGTTGCAAATAGCATAAGTATAATTACAGATGGCAATGTGAAACCTAACCAAGAAATGATTCCGCCTAATAATCCCCCTCTTAATAATCCTATCGAAATTCCTACTTGAGAAGAAGCGGGGCCAGGTAAAAATTGACATAACGCAACGATATCTGCAAATAATTTATCATCTAGCCATTTACGTTTCTGTACATATTCTTCACGAAAATAACCAATATGTGCAGTTGGTCCTCCAAATGATGTTAAACCTAACTTTGTTGCAGCCTTTAAAATTTCTGTATATTTGTTTTTCATTTATCTCCCCCCATGATTGTTCAGTTACTATTATCATATAAAATTAACTTTTCGTTTAATAAGTTTATGTAAATTCTTATAGTGACGAAACTACCAGGAGAGATGATTAATCATTCCGTTCCAAGAAGAAAGATTTGTATTTTACTTTACATTATTTTATTATTAAATATAGAAACTATTTTTTAGAAAACAGGAGGTGTACACTTTGTTCTACCCCTCATTCGGGTTAGGGACAAAGTAATTATTTGGACATAGCCATACGATTGACAGCATTTGCTGTCTTAATCGCGTTCACTGCATTTTTCGTTGCGAGTGAATTTGCAATCGTAAAAGTAAGAACGACAAGAATTGATCAGCTTATTGCTGAAGGAAACAAAAAGGCGATAAATGCGAAAAAGCTCGTCTCGAATTTGGATGAATATTTATCTGCCTGTCAGCTCGGTATTACCATTACTGCTTTAGGTTTAGGGTGGCTTGGAGAACCGACTGTAGAAGCATTATTACATCCAGCTTTTGAATATTTCGCCCTTCCGGAGAGTGTTTCCTCCGTACTTTCATTTATCATTGCATTTTCTCTTGTAACGTTCATACACGTAGTTGTAGGTGAATTAACACCAAAAACTTTTGCAATTCAAAGAGCAGAAGCAATTACTTTAGCTGTTGCAAAACCTTTGATTCTTTTTGATTACCTTATGTATCCAGTTATTAGAGGGATGAATGGTTCCGCACGTTTCTTAGCTGTTCGAGTATTTGGTTTAAAATCAGTTTCAGAATCAGAAGTAGCCCATTCAGAAGAAGAGCTTCGTATGATTCTATCTGACAGCTTAAAAAGCGGAGAAATTAACCAAGCGGAATATAAATATGTAAATAAGATTTTTGAATTTGACGATCGTATTGCAAAAGAAATAATGGTTCCACGAACAGAAATTATTTCGATTGATAAAGATCTAACATTAAATGAAGTATTCGAGTTAATAGGTGTAGAACAATATACAAGGTATCCAGTAACAGATGGCGACAAAGACCATATTATTGGACTTGTAAATATGAAAAATTTATTAACTGCTTATATAAAAAATCCGGAAAACGGATCTACCCCAGTTATTGATTATATGCAACCGATTATTCGTGTTATTGAAACAATGCCAATTGCTGATTTATTACTTAAAATTCAGCGTGAAAGAATTCATATGGCTATTTTGATGGACGAATATGGTGGTACGTCTGGATTAGTAACGATTGAAGACATTATCGAAGAAATTGTTGGAGATATTCGCGACGAATTCGATACGGACGAAATTCCAGAGGTTCAAAAAATGGGTGACAATCATTATATTGTAGACGCCAAAATGCTAATCGAGAACGTAAATGATTTACTTTCCATTGATATTGATGAAGATGATATCGATACAATTGGCGGTTGGTTTATGACAAAAAGCTTCGATGCAGTAAAAGGCGAAAAAATGCTAGAACAAGGCTATGAATTTATGGTAAAAGATATTGATGGTCATCATATTCAATATTTAGAAATCATGAAAATAGCTCCTGAAGAAGAAGCTTTAGAAAATAACTTATTAACAGAACAATAATTGGAAACGACTCTCTATATGGGGGTCGTTTTCGTATGCCTAAAAATGTTGAAAAGAGGAAAAACTTTGGAACTATATACAAATTTACGTGAAGGGGAAAAAGGTGCTTGGATTAGTATTTGCATTTATATATCTCTTAGTATCTTCAAACTAAGTGCTGGTTATATTGGCTCTTCAGAGGCTTTAAAAGCAGATGGTTTAAACAACTTCACAGATATAATTGCTTCCATAGCCATCTTGATTGGGCTGCGAATATCACAGAAGCCACCAGATGATCATCATCAATATGGACATTTGCGTGCAGAAACGATTGCCTCCTTGGTAGCGGCATTTATCATGGCTTCCATTGGTATTCAAGTAATCATTCAAGCCATTACTCATTTGATAAACCCTATTGAGCAACAGCCTTCATTTCTAACCGCTATTGTTGCTTTCATCAGTGCGATTGTGATGTACGCAGTATACCGATACAATTTAAGATTAGGCACACGTATTAACAGTCCTGCAGTAAAAGCGGCTGCATATGATAATCGCTCCGATGCATTTGTAAGTTTGGGAGCGACTATAGGTATTATTGGTTCTATCATTGGATTTCCAATTTTAGATGGCATCACAGCATTAATTGTTGGGATCATTATTATGATTACGGCTTACAATATTTTTCACGAAGCGGCATACACATTATCCGATGGGTTCAATGTGGAAGAAGCTGAATCGTTATCTACAATAGTAAAGCATGTGATAGGCGTAGAAACTGTAAAAAATTTCAAAGGAAGAATGCATGGTAATCTTATGTTTATCGATTTAACAGTTACGGTCGATCCAACTCTTAATGTCATTGACAGTCACCGAATAACAGAAGAAATTGAACAAAAAATTATGAAGGTTAAACCTTTTTCAGTCGTTCATGTTCATATAGAGCCACATATGGAAAATGATTGATCGATTCTCTCACAAGATTGATCGATTATTGCGGTAGATTGATCGATTATCACGATAGATTGATCGATTCCCGCTTTTCCATAACACGGTGAGTTCAAAGTCTCTCACCGTGTTTTTTACAACCCACTTGGCTCTGTAAGTCCGTGCTTCACTGCATATAATGCAGCCTGTGTACGATCTTGGACTTGAAGCTTCGCGAATATATTCGATATATGTGTTTTAACTGTTTTTTCGGTGACAAATAAGGACGAAGCAATTTCTCGATTGCTCTTTCCCTTAGTTAACTCTGATAAAACATCTTGTTCTCTCGGTGTTAAAGGATGTTCCTCATGTGGGCTTAATTTTACTGGCTCATATTCCTTCTGAAGTTGCGTTGTTGCTTCAGGATGTAATGTATTTTCTCCTCGCATTAATTTGCGAATAGCTTCTGCCAGTTCATCTGGTTCAATGTCTTTTAATTGATACCCAGCTGCTCCTGCTTTCAATGCTGGGATAACGTGATCTCTATCTGAAAAGCTTGTAAGCATTAAAATTTGAATTTGTGGATATTTTGCTTTTATTCGTTTTGTTGCTTGAATGCCATCCATTTCTGGCATGACAAGATCCATTAAAACTACGTCTGGCTTCAAAGAAGTTGTCATTTCTACAGCTTCTCTACCATTCGTTGCTTCTCCAACGATATCCATATCCTTTTGTGTTTTTAAGAAGAACATTAAACCTCTTCTTACTACATGATGGTCGTCTGCGATTAATACTCGTATCATGCGTATCCCCCCTAATATGGTAAACGTACTAAAATTTCTGTTCCTTTATTCCATTCCGTCACCCAATCCACAGTTCCTCCAACGGAATGTGCTCTGTCTCTCATGCTCTGTAATCCAATGGAAGGTAGATTTTTGGATTCACTCATGTGGAATCCACATCCTTCATCTTTAACAACTAGAAGTACATCTGTAGACGTAATTGTTAAATATAGTTCTGCTCTTAAGACACCTGAATGCTTTCGAATATTGTTTAATGCTTCTTGTGCAATGCGAAATAGTGTCTCCTCAATACTTGCAGGTAGATTAATGACACCTTTTACATTGACCGTTAGTGTTAATCCTAAAATCTCCCCGTAACCTTTCAACCCTTCTATTATCCCAGATTCCAAACCTTTCGGACGAAGCTGCCATATAAGTGCCCGCATTTCTGTTAGGGCATCTTGTGTTAAATATTGAATTTCTTTAAATGTGTTTTTTATTTCTTGATGCTCGGTCATTTCTATCCCACCGCGAGCCGTTAATGTAACCGAAAATAGCAATTGATTTACCGAATCATGCAAATCCCGTGCTAGACGATTTCTTTCTTGAACTAATGCAACTTGCTGCTCCTGCTTTGTCAAAAATATTCGTTTTATCGCAGACCCAATTTGAAATGCGACAGACTCTAGTAGCGCAAGCTCCCCTTCAGAGAAGCGAATCGTATTGGGCGTGGCTACATTTAAAAGACCAAATCTCTCCTGTCCCGATTGTAATGGAACTGTTGCATGATGTGTGATTCCGTCATTGTCTTCATCGTTCGTCTTTCTTGCATTAACAATCCGCTTACACTCAATAATATTAGAAGCTTTTTTTAGCTCACCATTTCGAAATCTTGATACACACCAACATCCACCCTTTTGCAAATGCCTGCAATCATTTTGTTTAAGTGCTTTCGGCAAATTTTCGTGAGAGATAAGCTGTTGTTTTCCTTTTTCATCGATAAAGAAAATCCATCCGGTCTCAAAAATAGTACCTTCCAGTAGCTTTTGGAGTGCTCCTTGCAGCATATTTTCCATTTCGGTTTCTTCATTTAAAAACTCTGCAATTTCTTTTAATAATTCTATATTTGAGAGTTCATTTGACTGCATGTAAACTCCTCCATGTATATAATCCACTTATATTCTATCTTAACATTTATTGTTACCTACTTGCGAAAACAAATCATCATACTTTTGACTGAAAAAAAGGCGAAGAATTAGCTTTTTCACTAATCTTCGCCTTCATTTTCTGTTTAGTCTTCTAAATATATATTCATAGTAGCAGTAAATGATGTCTTCAAAGCTTCTAGCTTCTCGATGCTTTCCTGTTCTGATTCGCTTGTCACGCCGAAATAATATTTTATCTTCGGTTCCGTTCCACTTGGCCTTACACATACCCACGAACCATCAGCAAGGAAATACTTAATCACATTCGATTTTGGTAATAAAAGCTGCTCCGCTTCTCTACCGTCCGTAAAAGTTCTTTGTTGGATGTAGTAATCCTCTTGCGATTGTATTGTTACTCCTGCAACATCTGATAGTTTATTTATACGAACTTGTTCGAGTAAATTTTTGATCGTATTTGCTCCACTAACACCTTTTTTCGTTACAGATACTAGACCTTCTAGGTAATAGCCATGTCTTTCATATAATACATGTAATAAATCCACTAATGTCATACCTTGTTTTTTATAATAAGCAGCTGCTTCTACAATTGCTAATACACTTTGTATTGCATCTTTATCGCGAGCAAAGCTTTTTACTAGATAGCCATAGCTTTCTTCATAGCCAAATAAAAACTGATATTCCTTTGTCTCTTCGTATTGTTTAATCTTTTCACCAATAAATTTAAAGCCAGTCAATACATCTTCTGTACTTGCCCCATGGTACTCTGCAATAACTCGACCAAAATCAGAAGTTACAATCGTCTTAAAAATACGACCTTTTGCTGGCATTTCACCTTTTTCTTTCTTTTGTGTTAATAGATATTCGATTAAAATAGCACCTGTTTGATTGCCAGTTAACAGCTTATAGCCTCCGTCTGTTTTAACTGCTAGTCCAACGCGGTCCCCATCAGGATCTACTGCAACAAGAATATCTGCATCATATTTGTTTCCATACTGAACTGCATATTCAAAAGCACTTTGTTCTTCTGGATTTGGAGATATTAAAGTTGGAAATTCACCATTCGGTTCCATTTGTTCTTCTACGTAATAAATATGCTTATACCCAGTTTCACTTAAAATTCGTTTAACAGTTTTACCAGAAGCTCCGTGAAGTGGTGTAACGACTACTTTCAAATCAGTGTTTGAAGCTAACATTGGATTTTCTTGGACTGTTTTTAATTGTTCGATATATGCTTTATCGATTTCTTCATCTAAATGAACAACTAGATTTTCATCCACATCGTTTCTTTTTATATGTAAAGCATCTCCAGCTTGGTTGACATATTGAATGACAGCATCTGCATCATGAAGATTTAGTTGTGCTCCGTCTTCTCCATATACTTTGTATCCATTGTATTCAGGTGGATTATGACTTGCCGTAATTACAATACCCATATATGCATGTAGCTGTCGAACTGAATAGGAAAGCTGTGGTGTCGTTCTAGGTTCACTATATAAATAAGCCTTTACACCATTTGAAGCTAACGTATGTGCTGCCTCACGTGCAAATTCAGGTGAATGTCTGCGACTATCATAAGCAATTACTACTCCACGACTCATCGCATCTGATCCTGCAGCCTTTATATAAGAAGCTAGTCCTGTAGTAGCTTTACGAATCGTATAAGTATTCATACGATTCGTACCTGCTCCTATCTCTCCTCGCATTCCACCCGTACCAAATTCTAAATCTCGGTAAAATGCGTCCTCCATTCTTTTTTCATCTCTTGCTAATTGCTGCAGATCTTCCTTCCAAACAGACTCTATTTCATCATAGCTATTCCATTGTTCGAATAATTGTTTAAACGACATTTAGTGAAACTCCCATTCTTCATTTTTTATAATCAATATTATATACATCGTGTCGACGGTCTTTTAAATGTTTAACTGTTCCATCTTGACGTTGTCGTCTTAAAATTTCTAAATCGACATCTCCTATTAACACCATCTCCACATTAGGTTCGGTTTCTCCTACGATACCATCTCGTGCAAATTCAAAATCAGAAGGTGCAAAAATAGCTGATTGTGCGTATTGGATGTCCATGTTTTCCGTTTGAGGTAAGTTTCCAACTGTACCTGAGATGACTGTATAAATTTGATTTTCAATTGCTCTAGCTTGTGCACAATACCGAACTCGTAGATATCCTTGACGATCCTCTGTACAAAACGGAGAGAAAATGATGTTTGCCCCCATATCTGTAGCAATTCTTGCAAGCTCAGGAAATTCAATATCATAACAAATTTGAATAGCAATTTTTCCGCAGTCTGTGTCAAATACTTGTACGGAATCCCCTGCACTAATGCCCCACCATTTACGTTCGTTTGGAGTAATGTGGATTTTATATTGCTTGTCAATCGCACCATCACGATGGAATAAATACGCGATATTATATATTTCTTCATTTTCTTCTTCTACAAAATGAGAGCCAGCAATAATATTAATGTTGTATCGTACAGCTAAATCCGCAAATAATTCCATGTATTGCGGCGTGTATTCCGTTAATTTACGTACTGCTTGACTAGGTGAAGGTTCATCTAGGAATGACATTAACTGTGTTGTAAATATTTCTGGAAACACAACAAAGTCTGATTGTGCATCCGAAGCCACATCAACAAAATACTCACATTGATGTGCAAATTCTTCAAAGGAATTAATTTTGCGCATCATATATTGCACAGCACATATTCGAACCGGATAACTAGTTTTAAAATGACGCTTCGATAGAGGGATGTAGTCTATATTATTCCATTCCATCAATGTAGCATATTTAGCTGATGCTCTATCATCTGGTAAGTAGTTAGGGTTGATACGCATTAATGTGAACCCATTCATCAACTGGAATGTTAATACAGGGTCGTATATTTTATGGCGAGATACAGCCGTTACATATTCCCTAGGCGACATCTCTTTTGCATGTTTATGATAGTTCGGAATACGACCACCAATAATAATTGATTTTAAATTGAATTGTCTAGCAATATCTTTTCTTCCCTCGTATAACCGCTGACCGACCTTCATTCTTCTATAATCAGGATGTACCATCACTTCAATCCCGTATAAATTGTATCCTTCTGGATTATGGTTCGTAATATACCCGGAATCTGTTACATCAGACCATGAATGACGATCATCGTACTCATCAAAATTTATGATTAAACTTGAACAAGATCCAATCACTTTTCCATCTAATTCAGCTACTAATTGCCCTTCTGGAAATATCGTTAAGTGACTGCGTAAATGCGCCACCTCCCAAGGATCCATTCCTGGAAAACAAAGTCGTTGGATTTCTAAAATGGACTCAATATCGGAAAAAGTAGTTTGTCTAATAATCATGCTTTTTTCAAATTGAGATAAATCAAATTCTTCTGACATAATATTCACTCCTCAATTGATCACTGATATTTATTATATAACTCTTTTGTACACAGATAAAATAATTTACATGTTTTCAAAGAACGCTTATACTTTGAGTGGAGTTCAATGAAATAAAAGGAGAAACCTATGACAAAAAAAGTGGAAAATTTAATGTTGTTTATGTGGACAGTGGCTTTTACTGCAACACTTGGGTCCCTATATTTTTCAGAAGTCCGACAGTACGAGCCTTGTGAATTATGTTGGTACCAACGTATTCTAATGTATCCTCTCGTCATAATTTTAGGAGTTGCATATGCACAAAAGAATGCGAAGATAGCAGTCACATCTCTTACTTTCTCAATTATTGGGGCTTGTATTTCAGCATACCACTATAGCATTCAAAAACTAAGCTTTATGCAAGAATCTGCGCCAACTTGTGGTAGAGTTTCTTGTACAGGTGAGTATATTAACTATTTAGGATTTATTACAATTCCATTTTTAGCTTTAGTCGCATTTATTCTCATCATTATTAGTAGTATCTTAGTTTTAAAAAGTATTAAGGGGGAAAAATGAGCATGAAGAAACTAGCCATATTTGGTGGAATTATTATTGCTATTTTCGTATTAATTATTGTATTAAATAGCCAAAAAAATAAAGATTCATTAGCGGACAACCCTTATGACAAAGACAACTTAAGACAGTCTACTATAGATCTAATAAAAGATCCAAACTATCAAAACATTATCCTTCCAGATAAGTTAAAAACGGAAATTTCGAGTGGCAAACCTGTTACTGTATATTTCTTTAGCCCTGAATGTGTTCATTGTAAAGAAATGACTCCAAGATTAGTACCACTTGCAGAAGAAAAAGGTGTAAATATTGTAAAATACAATATACTTGAATATGAACAAGGTTGGGATGATTATTTAATCGAAGCTACTCCAACATTGATTCATTATAAAGATGGAAAAGAAGTAGCTAGAACAGTTGGTTCTCAACCAGATGATAATATTCTAGCATTTTTTGACCAAGTAGTTTTAAAATAATTGGAAAGGTCATGTCTACTGGGCATGGCTTTTTTTTAAAGGAGAGTAATGAATGTTACATACATTAACTTATACAGTGCCAGAAGATGGACTAACAATTGAAGCCATCCTACAACAAAAATGGAAGCTTGGTAAAAAGCTTATTCATGACTTACGAATGCAAAAAGCTGTAACTAACAAAAATGGAGAACTTCTGCAATGGAAATTACCTAATAAAAAAGGCGATGTATTATTATTTTCATGGGAAGGCGAATCATCTAATTATATTTCTTCCGATCAACTTCCGTTGTATATTGCATATGAAGACGAGTACCTATTAATTGCTTCCAAACCACGTGGAGTCACTACTCATCCAAACGAGACTGGTCAAAATCACACTTTGATGAATTTTGTTATGAACTATTTAAAAGGAAAAGGACAAAATTATGGGGAGCATGTCCATCGAATTGATGAAGGAACAAAAGGATTAGTAGTCATTGCCAAAAATCCAATTGTGAAAAGTATGCTAGATCGAATGCTAGAGACAAAAACAATTATTCGTACATATGAAGCAATTGTGGAAGGACAAGTTAAAAATCAGCATGGTACTATACGTGCAGCCATAGGAAATGACCGTCATCACCCTACGAGAAGACGCGTTTCTCCATCTGGTCAACTTGCTATTACACATTTTGAAGTAGTCGGCAGACATCCTGAATTTACGAAAGTTCATGCTATTTTAGAAACAGGACGCACTCACCAAATCCGTGTACATTTTGCCCATTTGGGTCATCCAATTGTGGGAGATGAATTATATGGAGCCAAAAAAACACCGACAAAAATGTATGAACTACATGCATTTCGTGTCCAATTCGCTCATCCAATCACAGGCGAAATGATTGTAGTAGAGGATAAAAGATAGATTCTACAAGGAAATATGAGGGGGATTAATGAAATGGAAGTTTGCCCATTATGTAATCTCGAAGTTCTGAAGGAACAACAAATTGTATTAAAAAATGAAAAATGTATGTTTGTCCAAATACCACAAGAAGTTTTAGTTGGTTCTGGCCTAATAATTCCGATTGAACATCGTGAAAATGTCTTTGAAAGGAATTAGATACTGGCTAAAGGGAAGTCAAAATAAAAGAAGTAATTCGTAAAAAAACAGTATCAGTACTATTTGTCTCTGATACTGTCAGCTTGTCGACAAATGATTTTTATGAATTAAAATGTATTAAGAACATAGTGATTATTGTGCTTTTCCTGTAGCAATCGCTCCAGGCGGGCGCTTTCCGCGGGCTCGCGCCAAGCCTCCTCGGCTTTGCCTACGGGGTCTTGGACTGTCTCGCTGTCCCGCAGGAGTCGCCGCCTTCCGCTTACTTTTTACTTCAATAAACAAAATAAGGACAATTAAAGCCTTTTCACTTGATGAGATGGGATAGTCAATCCGTTATTTTTATCAGATATTCAGAGAAACGTTGATTGATCACAGCATCTTCAGATTTTCACTTTCAACTTTTGAAAAATAGGCAGGGCCCGCCACGGAAAGCGAAGTGGCGGGCCCTGCTGATTCTCTTATACAACTCTATTCATTGTAAAACGAATTTGTCTACAGTCTGACAGTATCAGGACTATTTGTCTCTGATTAATTTAAACACCTGTTTCTTGTGATACATGAACAACTATTATTTGTAATAGTCAAAATTTAAAACTAAAATTATCCGGGTCTGCTCCCGTGCGTTCATTCAAATTAAGAGCATCAATATTTTTCATATCTTCAAATGATAGTTCAAAATCGAAAACGTCTAAGTTTTCTATGATTCTATTAGGAGTAACAGATTTTGGGATAACAATTAGATCATGTTGTAAGTGCCATCGAACAATAATTTGAGCCGGAGACTTATCATACTTTCCACTTATTCTTTTAAGTGTAGGTTCGTTTAGTAAGCCACCTCTAGCAAGTGGTGACCAGGACGTAACTGCGATGCCATTTTCGGCACAATATTCTCGAAGATCAAATTGTGTTAGTCTTGGGTGGCATTCGATTTGGTTGACCATAGGAGCGACATTTGCTTTGGAAGCGATCGCTTCTAAATGGTGTTGATGATGATTAGATACACCAGTTGCACGTATTAGTTTTTCTTCATACAAACGCTCGATTGCGCGATACGTGTCTACGAAAGTCTCTGCTACTGGCCAATGTGTTAAATATAGGTCTACATAATCCATCCCTAAAAGTTTTAATGACTTTTCAAACGCTTTCAGTGTTTGATCATATCCTTGATCTTCATTCCATACTTTTGTCGTAATGAAAATCTCATCTCGGTTTACATTTGAATTTCTAACTGCCTCTCCTACCTCTTTTTCATTATTATAGAGGGAAGCAGTGTCTATATGACGGTAGCCACTATCCAAGGCTGTTGATATTGCTTGAAGGGCTATATCAGGTTCCGTCATTTTATACACACCTAAACCAATTCGTGGCATTTCCACACCGTTTGTTAGTCTTTTTGTAGAATTCATATGTAAATCCATTTCGTTCATCCTTTCGTGAAGAAAATACTACTTTGAGAGTTAAGATTTTAGTGTTAATCGTTCTCTCTCTGTTTTACAGTAGGAGCACCTTCAAACTGTGCTGGATCAGCTGCTCGATGATCTTTCTTTAGCTCATTTTGATCTCTCAGCTTCTCCATTTGCTTTCCTAACAGCTTAACCTCTTCCATATTTGTTGCCATCGAACCGTTTTCTGGACCATTTTTCAAATTACTCATTTAAAAAATCACTCCTTTTCTATATCCTAGTAGAATAATTCGGTGGATGCAACTTTGAAAAGAACGATTTTCGACATAATTTCAATTTTACCCATTATTTCTTTTTAGAACAAATTAGGGTATACTTAGTTCAGAATATACTAGAGGAGGCGCTCAAGATGAAATTAATCATTATGCTTGGCGTTTGTGTGACATTCCTTGCAGCGATTTTCAAAGCAGGATACGAAGACAAACCAGGTGCATCAAAAAAATAAACGATATAAAAACGGACGAGTCCCAATTGACTACGTCCGTTTTTTTCATCACTATACAGCCTCATTTTTAGTGCAAGTTAGGGTAATCCTGCTGTCTTAATGCTTCGTAAATAAGAATTGCTGCTGTATTTGATAAGTTTAATGAACGTATATTATCGTTCATCGGGATTCTCAAAGCACGATCTTGGTTAGCGTCAATCAAATCTCTTGGAAGTCCTTTTGTTTCTCTTCCAAAAACGAAAAAATGATCTTTCTCTTTATCACTATAATTATAAGTTGTATGAGGCTTTGAACCAAACTTCGTTAAGTAATAAAACTCGCCTTTTGGATGTGCTGCAAAAAATTCCTCTAATCCATCGTAATACGTAATATCTACATGCTCCCAATAATCTAGCCCTGCACGCTTTAACATTTTATCATCTGTTGAAAAACCAAGTGGTCTTATTAAATGTAATTTCGCCCCTGTTCCTGCACATGTTCTAGCGATATTCCCTGTGTTCGCTGGGATTTCTGGTTGATATAATACGATATGAATACCCAAAATTTCCACTTCCTATTTCTCAATTTTATAAAATTGAAGTCCTTTATTAATCTCTTTTAGAACTTCCTCCACTACTTCCGTTTGTTCCGCTTTTTTTAATGCTGTTAATCCTTCTTCAGAGTTAATTTTACCAATTGCCCATGCGGCTGTTCCCCTAATAACTGGGCGTGGATCATTCTCCAATAACTGGATAAGAACTGGAACTGCTGACACTTCTTTAAAATGTGCAAGAGCAAGTATGGCATTCCGTTGAATGGGATTCTTACCTCTCCATGCTCCAGACATATGGCCGTATGTTTCTTTGAACGAACGATTTGTCATACTTAATAAAGGAACTAGCAATGGTTTGACAAGCTCTGGGTCTGGCTTAAATGCTGATTGATGCATGTTTGCTTTTCCTTTATTTTTCGGACAAATTGTTTGGCATGTGTCACATCCATAAATTCGGTTTCCTATTTTTGTTCGGAATTCATCTGGAACGATCGTTTTCGTTTGAGTTACAAATGCGATACATCTTTGCGCATCTAACTGCCCGCCCTGTATTAAAGCTCCCGTAGGACAAATATCTAAACAGAGTGTACAATCCCCACATTGATCTTCCATCTGTTCACTCGGAGCAAATGGAATCGAAGTAATCATCTCACCTAAATACACATACGAACCAAATTCAGGTGTAATAATCGAACAGTTTTTCGCACTCCAGCCAATACCAGCTCGTTCTGCAACTGCTCGATCAGAAAGTTCACCCGTGTCAACCATCGAACGCAACCTTGCATCTGGTATATGCGTTAATATAAATAACTCTAAAAGTGCAAGTTTTTCTCGCAAAACAGTATGATAATCAGTGCCCCATGAAGCTCTGGCAAAAATTCCACGCCTTGCGCCTTTAACACTTTGCGGTGCGTCCTTCATTTTCGAAGGGTAGGCAATGGCAATGGCAATAATACTTTCTGCTTCCGAAAGTAAAAGCTCAGGATGTGTTCTTTTGTTAATGTCCGACTCTTCAAAACCAGAAGCATATCCAAGCTCTTGCTGACGAATTAATCTATTTTTTAATTCACGAAATGGAGAGGCAGAAGTAAATCCAATTTTATCAATTCCAATGGTGGCTGCATATTCTATTAGTTGCTGTTGAAACTGATTGATATTCACAAATGATCTCCTTTCTTATGCTACACTATAGAAAAATGTGTAAGGATGGTCGGTATGATAATAAAACTAGATGATTCTTTATTTCAAATGGAACCCAATTTTAAATTAGGCATTCTTCATTATAACAAAATTGTCGTTTCCTCTTCCCCTCAAATGCTTAAAGGAAGACTCCAATTATTCCAAGAGCAGCTTTTTTTTGAAATGGAAGATAAAGCCGTTACAGAATTCGATGGAATAAAAGAGTGGCGAGCTCTATGGAAAAAGTTTGGAGCAGACCCTAATCGGTATCGCCATTCTGCTGAAGCATTATATCGAAGAATTGCAAAACAAAATTATATCACACCTTTACATTCAGCTGTTGATCTAAATAATTTCTTCTCTATGCAATATGAAATTCCTATGGGAATATACGATTTAGAAAAGATACAAGGAGATATTACCATCTCTATTGGCAATGAAGAGACGACTTATACAGGCTTAAATGGTCGTGAAAACAAATTACATAACATACTTTCACTTCACGATACTGTTGGAGCTTTTGGTAGTCCATTTGTTGACTCGGTTCGAACTTCTACAACAGAAGAAACTACAGATGCAATTCAAATTGTCTTCCTTCGACCTTCCATGGAAATAGAGGAAGGACAAAAATTACTTGCTTCAATTGGTACGATGTTCACACAAATCCACGGAGGAGAGGCGCTCTCCACTATACTAAACGTTGACAATAAAGAATGGAGGATTTGAACTATGCCACATATTTCATTAGCTGAAGGGGTAAAGTTAAAAAGTATATTATTGAAAAGGGTACATGAACTGGAAGAAGAAATTATGCGAGTTGCATTTACGATCGTGGAGAAAGATATTGCTCCAGAAATAGGCCCTCGTACAGTAGCTGTAGTAGATAACGAACTTACCGAAACACGAAAAGATATTCGGACATTAGATCGACTAATTTATGAAGCGAATGTAACTAATAAAGTAATGTTTAAAGAAAAAGCATATACGATTGTAGAAGCAATCGAACTAGCTACACAAATGCGTGCCCAAGCAAAAATTTATAAACAATTAGGTGCAGCTGAAAAACAAAGAGTTCAATACGGATATGGGGATGGTACTACTTATGTACAAATTGCCTTATTTAATCCGGAAGAATATCGCATGAATGCATTACAATATGAAAAAGATGCAAACAAGTTATCTAACATCATTAATGCAAAAAACTATACCATTTCCATTGATTTTGATGATGCAAAATATGCATAACCTTGATAAGGTGAGACTCCTTATCAAGGCATAGTTAGGAAATCACTCTCAAATTAATAGTAGGCAAACCAATGACCTCTTACTATTTACTTTGTGACCAATGACTAATGACTACCCATTTGCAAATGCAAACGATACCCAATTAGTGTACTTTTCGATTTTCTACTATGAGAAACGCTCTTTCCCCTTTTGGGAGGAGCGTTTTTTTAAAATTTTCATGGAGGACTGAAAAATGCTCAGCATACAGAACAAGAATGACACTGCGATTATAGTAGTACATGAAATATACGGAATAAACAAACATATGAAAACGGTTTGTGAGATGCTCTCACTTCATGGATTTGATGTTTTTTGTCCAAATTTATTAGATAAAAAGCCGTTCGACTATTCGGAAGAAGCATTTGCTTACGACTACTTTATGGAAACGATAGGTTTTACAAAAGCATCCAACAAAATAAAGGATGTTTTAATAGAGGCCAAAAAGACATATAAAAAAGTTTTTATCGTTGGTTTTAGTGTAGGTGCAACTATTGCATGGCTATGCAGTGAGGAGTGTAGTGTAGATGGAATTGTCGGATACTATGGATCTCGCATTAGAAATTATGTAGATTTATCTCCAAGATGTGCTGCGTTATTATTTTTTCCAGAAGAAGAAAAATCATTTCATGTGGATGGGCTTATAGAGATATTAACTAATAAGCAAATCGAGGTACATAAATTACAAGGGCAGCATGGGTTTAGTGATCCTAACTCATTGAAATATAACGAAGACTCCGCACAGAATGCTTTTAAAGACATGCTTTGCTTTATTAATAGCCTTACGTAACACTTTAAATATATTAATAATAAAAGAGGTATGCAACTGCATAAAATAAGTTATCTCAAAGATTTTAAAGCTTACATTTTATTATTCAATTAAATTTCAAATAGAAAGGATGTTATATTGGCTTATTCAAAACTATCTTTATCTTTAAGAAGCATAGCCGGCTTATTAATACTTGTATACGGAACTTCTATTTTATACGGATTATTGTTTGGGAAATATTTAATGGTCGACGGATTAATGGATATAAATTATTTACTTCTATTTCTATTTTGTGCTGTGCCTATCGTATTAGGTATTTTTATAAATAATAATAATGCTTTAAATATGATTTTAATGATTAGTTTATTTTTCGGTACTCTTTTTATTCTCGTCCACGGTGCGCTTGTTTTCTCTGTACTTGAAATGACGACTGAAATATTAGCTCGAATTTTAACTGTAATCCCTATAAGTGCTTTAATTATAGTTGTAGTATCCTATTTTGTCATAGATAGAGAGCATGCTACAAATTGATGAAAGAGGCTGTCCCAAAAGTGACTTTTGAGGATAGCCTCTTTCTATGTTAGTAATCATCCTGTTGTTTTGCCAAGCATGCGCTCGCTTTCCGCGGACGAACTATCAAGCCTCCTCGCTCGTACCTCACTGTGGGGTCTTGCCAGTCCGTTTTTCCGCAGGAGTCTCGCTCATGCTTCTCCAAACAATAGAAACTGAACGAGTTTATGGAATCTCTCTTAAAAATGAATAGAATAAAATCGCCACTGCTTGTAAGTTGAAGTTTCTACATAAACATTCTAAAGGGTTTGTCCCAAAAGTGACTTTTGAGGATAGCCCATTCCCTGTTAGTTATCCTCCTGTTTTCCGAAGCATGCACTCGCTTTCCGCGGACGAACTAGTCAAGCCTTATCGTTCGTACCTCGAGGACACTGAAAAAGTCTCTATAATTCGACTTAGCCAGATGGGTTGTCCAATTAATAAGAAAATCGTTGAAACGGCTCCCTTTCCGGAGGCCACTGAAAAAGTCACTTTTTTTCAAAAAATAAAAACGAAATCCCATAATTTCTTCACTTTTTAGGGTGTTTATGGGGACGTCATGTCAATTTTGATACAAATATACTTCTCAAGTGGTGACTTTATTTTCTGAATATTGGTTTTTCAGTGGCCTCCCTTTCCGCGGGCGTTGCCTCAGACTCCTCGCTTCGCTGTGGGGTCTTCGACTAACGCTTTTCCCGCAGGAGTGTCGCCTTTTTCAACGATTTTCTAGAAATACAAAAGTATTTTCCTTAAAAAATAAAATAGACAGTTTTTCAGTGCCCTCCGAACCTGATTGCGGTGTCTTGGCAGCCCGTTTTTCCGTAGGAGTCTCCCATATGCTTCTCCAAATAATGAATATCGAGGGTTTTATTGAATCTTAATTAAAAATGAAAAATAAAGAATCGTTGATGCAATTCCTATGGAAAAGAGCAGCTACAACAATTTTTCTTACTTATTGGACAGTCCATTTCATTTATTAATTCTCAAATAATCCTGTTTTCTCTCCATCAATCATAAGCCACCAGGTTCCCTGCTTATGGAACGTAAGTTTACCAGAATAATAATAGATACTTTGTAATGCCGAAGCATCTATTGCATTTCCTGTTCGATTAAAAGTTACGCTTTCTACCACATTCCCATTTTTATCTACCAGCTTCACTTCTATTTTTTCTTTTTCTCCAATTGTGCTTTCTAAAGAAACTTCATATGCTTCACCAAGTGGAATTTCCTTAGGAGAGTCAAACATCGTGTAATGCTCAGTTTTAGGAAATGGCGGGAATACGTTAATAGTAAATGCTTCGAATAGTTCATCTTCCACATAAAACGATAACTGCCATTTCCCCTCTGTTGGAAATGGAACAAAGCTAGTTAATGAATGGGCATCCTCACTATAGAGACCACTTGAAAGCATCCCTTGTGACAACTCAACTTTTTTCCCTTTAGTATTCTCCGCTTCTACACGATAACTCTTTCCAACAAGCTCATTCGCATCTCCCCAGAAGTAAAGCATTACCTTTGCTCCTCTTCTCCTATCTTCTGCGACAAATTGTTCGTTAGAAGCAAGAATTCCTAACTTCCCTTCTACTCCAAGGACCGCTTGGTTTCTATCTGGTAGTGTAAAAACTGCACCAGACTGTGCACTCAATTTGTTATAATCCTCTTTCGTTAAAAAAAGAAATAATAGCACTGTGCAAATTCCTATGAGAGTAATTATTGGTGGAGCGAACACTAATTTCTTAGAAGAAGTTTGCTTCGATCTAATGCTATTTAATATTCTCTCTTTTTGTTCTTTCTTTAATGAATACTTTGGAAGCTTATTCAGCTTCTTTTCCAAGTTATTAAAATCCTCCATATTCATACCCCTCCTTCTCCATTAGAATCTTCAGCTTTTTTAAGGAGCGGTAATACATCACATTTACATAATTCTCTTTACTTTTCATCACTTTACTAACTTCTTTCGAGGATATATCCATGATCCCTCTTAAAATAATTACTTCTTTATACTGCTTTGGAAGCTTGTTAATTGCTTTATACAAATTAATACTTTCCTGGTTCATTATGACGGTCTGTTCCGTATCAATGGAGAAGCTTCGTTCTTGTAAAAACAAATCCTTTACTTTGTTCCATACTTTATTTTTCCGGTAGTGATCTATTACCATGTTTCTAGCGATAGATATTAACCAAGTTTTTGGGTGTGAGTTCTCGTTAAATTTTGTAATTTTGTTCAGTGCTCTAAGGAAAGTTTCTTGTACTAAATCTTCAACATCCATAGTTCCAGTGTAGTAAATTAAAAAACTAGTAATATCTCTTTCATATAGATCGAACCATTTTTCAATCCTATCTCTTTCCAAGGGATCCCCCCTTTCTCTATTTATTAGACGATTTCATTTCATTTATCTTACATGTTTTTTGAAAATTCTTTAAGTAAAATAAAAAAATCAACCATCCGAAAAGCGATGGTTGATCTTTTAGACTTACTAGTATTTAATTAATACGCACGACCGAACCAAACAGTATGCTTCGATTCTTTACCACAGTTGATACATGTAGATTTTGTAGCCGGTGGGTTGAATGGAATATTACGAGTTGTGAATTTTGTTTCTGCTTTTACATTTTCTTCACAAGCATCATCTCCACACCAACCTGCAAGAATCCAGCCTGGAATTTCCTCATTGTCCGTTGAGTCTGTAATATGTTTTGATAACTGTTCCAATGAATCAACATGTGTATGAGAGTGCTTTTCACGGAATGCACGTGCTTTTTCTAACAAGCGTGATTGCATTGTTTTTAATTCTGCTTCGATAGCCTCCACTAAATTAGGGATGTCTACGGATACTTTATCCGATTCATCACGTGCTTTCATTAAAGCTTGGTTATTTTCTAAATCACGTGGTCCTAATTCCACTCGAACTGGAACACCTTTTAGCTCCCACTCATTAAATTTATAGCCAGGAGATTGATCCGAATCATCTAGACGTACTCGAATACCCTTTGCCTTTAAGTCTGCATAGACTTCATCTAATTTCTCCATAATAGCAGGGTTCTTCTTCCAAGGTCCAACTGGAATTAATACAACTTGAGTTGGCGCTACACGTGGTGGTAAAACAAGACCTTGTTCGTCACCATGGACCATAATAACAGAACCGATTAAACGTGTAGACGTTCCCCATGAAGTTGTATGCACATGTTGGTGTTTGTTTTCTTTGTTTAAGTATTTAATATCGAATGCTTCAGCGAATTTTGTTCCTAAGTAATGTGATGTACCTGCTTGAACAGCTTTCCCGTCCTTCATCATTGCTTCAATCGAATACGTATCTACAGCTCCAGCAAAACGCTCTGATGGTGTTTTTTGACCATCATATACCGGAATAGCAAGCAGTTCTTCTACTACTTCCTTATAAATGTTTAACATTTGCATAGTTTCTTTACGAGCTTCTTCTTCATCAATATGAGCAGTATGTCCTTCTTGCCATAAAAATTCAGAAGTACGGATAAACGGCAATGTTTTCTTTTCCCAACGGAATACATTTGCCCATTGGTTTATTAATACTGGTAGATCTCGGTAGCTTTTAATCCAGTCAGAATACAAATGACCAATCATCGTTTCAGAAGTTGGGCGAAGTGCTAGACGCTCTTCTAATTTCTCACCAGCAGCTTCTGTTACCCATGGAAGCTCAGGAGAAAATCCTTCGATATGATCCTTTTCTTTTTGGAAGAAAGATTCAGGAATAAGCATTGGGAAATAAGCATTACGATGTCCTGTCTCTTTAAAACGTCGATCCATTTCTGCTTGAATATGCTCCCAAATCTCAAAGCCATCTGGTTTAAACGCAATACATCCACGAACAGGAGTATAATCCATTAAATCTGCTTTTTGAATTGTTTCAATGTACCATTTTGTAAAATCGTTTTGTTGTTGATTTGTCATTACATAATTCCTCCTAGTATTAATAGCGGAAGCGCCTCGCTCTACTGTTCTTCAACGATGAGTCGCTTCAACTAGATAAAATATAAAAAGCACAAAGCTGTCCTTATGAAAGGACGTCTTTGTGCTGAATAGACGTGGTACCACCTTAGTTTAGCTAAAAAATAGTTTTTAGCCCTCTAAACGTTTGATAACGAGAACGACTCGGTTATGTTTGCATAACATCTCTGTGGTAGGTTTCAACAAGAAGCGGTGATATAGCTCTCAGCAAGTTGCTATATTTTCTGTTTCACAATTCTCATTTACTTGATCACTTCAAAGACTGTATATTACTTATAATATACCAAATACTCGCAGTTAATACAATCTGGTTTCATTCTTCTCTAAGTAATATTATATTATTCTATTTGTTCTTCAATGACATCATTATGCATACCCTCAATTGAACAATAGCATTTTTATAAAAGTCCTATAAGGTTTGCTGGTATTTTTAAAATTTCGAAGTAAATAAAAAAAGACAGGCTAAGCTAGCCTGTCTAAATCATTTTACTACATTGATACCGGTGGTCGGGGTCGAACCGACACTCCTCACGGAACGGGATTTTGAGTCCCGCGCGTCTGCCAATTCCGCCACACCGGCAAAGTAAAAGTGTTTAAAGTTATAATATTAAAATTGGAGGCGGCAACCGGATTTGAACCGGTGATAAAGGTGTTGCAGACCTGTGCCTTACCACTTGGCTATGCCGCCTTAAGAAATAATGGAGCGGAAGACGAGGTTCGAACTCGCGACCCCCACCTTGGCAAGGTGGTGTTCTACCACTGAACTACTTCCGCAAAAAAACTGGGGTACCTGGATTCGAACCAGGGCATGACGGAATCAAAATCCGTTGCCTTACCGCTTGGCTATACCCCAATGGGGCGACTGATGGGAATTGAACCCACGAATGCCGGAATCACAATCCGGTGCGTTAACCACTTCGCCACAATCGCCATTATTAAATAAAAAAAGAGCTAACTCAAAAGGAATATGGGGCGACTGATGGGAATTGAACCCACGAATGTCGGAATCACAATCCGATGCGTTAACCACTTCGCCACAACCGCCATTATTCAAGTTAACTTATAAATTGGCAGGGGCAGTAGGAATCGAACCCACATCAAAGGTTTTGGAGACCTCTATTCTACCGTTAAACTATGCCCCTAAAAACTGGTGGAGGGGGACGGATTCGAACCGCCGAACCCTAAGGAGCGGATTTACAGTCCGCCGCGTTTAGCCACTTCGCTACCCCTCCAAGTGGTGCCGGAGAAAGGACTTGAACCCTCAACCTACTGATTACAAGTCAGTTGCTCTACCAGTTGAGCTACTCCGGCGTTAAGAAAAATATGGTGGCTCAGGACGGAATCGAACCGCCGACACAAGGATTTTCAGTCCTTTGCTCTACCGACTGAGCTACTGAGCCACATATGTATTTTTAAGAAAAATGGCGGTCCCGACCGGGATCGAACCGGCGATCTCCTGCGTGACAGGCAGGCATGTTAACCGCTACACCACGGGACCATTTGGTTGCGGGGACAGGATTTGAACCTGTGACCTTCGGGTTATGAGCCCGACGAGCTACCGAACTGCTCCACCCCGCGACAATAATATAATTGTAATTTCACTTTATATGGTGGAGGATGACGGGCTCGAACCGCCGACCCTCTGCTTGTAAGGCAGATGCTCTCCCAGCTGAGCTAATCCTCCAATAAAACACTGGTTTATACTTTAAATGGTGACCCCTACGGGATTCGAACCCGTGTTACCGCCGTGAAAGGGCGGTGTCTTAACCGCTTGACCAAGGGGCCATTATGTAAGTGAGAATATATTCTGGCGGAGAGCAAGGGATTTGAACCCTTGAGACAGTGTTACCCGCCTACACGATTTCCAATCGTGCTCCTTCGGCCACTCGGACAGCTCTCCAAAAATGGCTCCGAAGGTAGGACTCGAACCTACGACCAATCGGTTAACAGCCGATTGCTCTACCACTGAGCTACTTCGGAATATTATTATGCCTAGCGACGTCCTACTCTCACAGGGGGAAACCCCCAACTACCATCGGCGCTGAAGAGCTTAACTTCCGTGTTCGGTATGGAAACGGGTGTGACCTCTTCGCCTTCATCACTAGACATATTAATTTGAAAGACAATATTTATTATATCATAATTTAATAACTTTTTCAAGTGTTTAATTAAAATATTTTTCATGTTCTTTCAAAACTAGATAAACGAGACATTGACAATCAAATTCATATTTGGTTAAGTCCTCGATCGATTAGTATTCGTCAGCTGCACGTGTCGCCACGCTTCCACCCCGAACCTATCTACCTCATCGTCTTTGAGGGATCTTACTTACTTGCGTAATGGGAAATCTCATCT
>NZ_VDGI01000018.1 GCF_006861825.1 Psychrobacillus vulpis
CTTGCATGTATTAGGCACGCCGCCAGCGTTCGTCCTGAGCCAGGATCAAACTCTCCATAATAGAGAACTTAAAAAGCTCATTTTGTTTTGCTGGCATCATCATTAAATGATGTCAAAATTGTTTGCTCTCGGACTAACAAAGTTAGTCGTTCAAGCTATATGTCTTAACGTTTTGCATGTTCAGTTTTCAATGTTCATGTGTTTATATTGTCGTCTTGTTACAGCGACCTTTGTATCTTAACATCTTTTAAACATGAATGTCAACACTAAATCATAAAATTTATTAGAATGATTGGAAAGGTGCGAGCTCACAATGAAAACAAAGCTTTTATTAGTTGTTGCAATGGTATTCTTTTTTTCTCTATTTTTTATTATCCCAAATAATTATTCTTCTATTCTTCCTGTTTTTCAATTGATTGAAAAACCAACTGTCGTGTCCAAAGGAGCACACGGCAAAACAGTAACTATCGATTTAACTTTTGGAAAAGAGGATATGGAAACTTTTTTAAAAAACCTCGAAGCACCCTATCCACATTTTTTTATAAGCGAGGATTGGATAAAACGTTCACCTACTCTCATAAAAGTTATGAAGGAAAAAAATATTCCGATTAGTCTCTTAGGGCAAGAAGGTGCTAAATATATTGAAGACCCTACATTATTCAAAAAGGAAATAGATCAATTTGAAAAGTTAGTTGGTGAAATTCCTCTTTGGTTCCGCACGAAGGACTATGAGTTTCCAGTGGAATTGCAAAAGACTGCTTGGGAATACGAAGTAAATTTACTAAGCTCAAGCATGTATTGGGTTGAAGGAGAACCGAATCCAAAGTTACAAAAAGGTGATATCCTTAGCGTTCCGCTCCATCAAGAGGAACGAATGGATATGAAACAATTAAATCAATTACTAAAATCAGATTCTTTTCTATCTATTGAACAAAATATATTCGGTCTAACAACTAAAAGTAAAGCAATACCAGAATAACAACAAATTGTTCATGCCCAAGTTCTTCGCAAAAAAACTGCTCTGACTATATGTCAGAGCAGTTTTTATTTTGTCTTTAAAACAGCAGCTTCTTTTCTTGCTTTTCTACGTGCTTCTAATTTCAATCGGTCTTCCTCCGATTTTGCATTGTACTTTGGCAAAGCTAATAATTGATATGCATTAACTCCGAGAATTGGGAACAATAATAACGTCACCCAACTATCTACGTTGTCTGCACGAACCATCAATACTGGCAACCATTCTAAAGTTGATACAACAATCATAAAAAACAATGCTGAAATTAATGTATGTTTTTTTGTCATATTCGCTTTTACAATAGCTACAATAACTGCTGTAATTATTAAAACCGCCAATAAACCAACATATAACCATATTTGACCTGTTGTTTCAGCATTCGGTTTGAAGCGGAAAAATATTAAATCCAAAATTACAATTGCAATGATTAATAATTGAACCCAATTCCATAAAGTAAGTGTTCTGAAAATATTTACACCCATTTGATGAATCGTTAAGTAAGCAAAATAGCCCATTTGGGTAATGACACTTACTGTGAATCCCATAATAACCATAAAAGCGAATGCAGCAAAAAATTCGCTCCATTGCCCTGCTTCAAAATACTTTGCAAAAGCATCGTTCCAACGTATAAATAAACCTAACACACCTGTGATTAGTCCGCCTATCCACATTGCGTTTAGAAAAAATTTAAACCAGTTTCGAATTGTCACGGCAAAAAATCCTCCATATTTTAAAACTTCCTTTATAGATTGTAACAACCATTAACGAAAAAATCTATTTGTTCCTTACATCTATACATAATTAAATGAAAAATGTGAACAATAATCGAAAGGATGGTGACTGACTTGAAGTATCTTGCCCTCGTTTTATTAACTATTGGCCTGTTAGCGGGTTGTAATAATCCCACCTCATCTGCTCCTTCCTATGAGGAGATGAAAAAAATGATGATTGATGCATTACAAACAGAGGAAGGGAAAAAATCAATACGAAAACTTTTAGATGACCCTGAATTTCAAGGCCTTTTAGTAATTGACAGCGAACAAGTGAAGAAATCCGTTGAACAAACGATGTTATCAAAGGATGCAGAAGAGTTTTGGAAAGAAGTTTACCAAGACCCCAAATTTTCCGAAACAATGGCGAAAAGTATGTTGAAGCAACAAGAAGAACTAATGAAGTCTCTAATGAAAGATCCGACGTACTTAAAAGATTTAGAAAGCTTTTTTGGTTCAGCTGATATGAAAAAGGAATTAGGAAAAATACTACAGTCTAGTGACATGCGAAAAGAAATGGAAAAAGTTGTGGAAGAAACGATTCAAAGTCCTCTATTACAAACGAAGTGGCAAAAACTAGTTGAAGAAGCTGGCTCTGGTTCACAAAAAGGTGGAGGTGGAGGCGAGTCTTCCGATAAAGGTTCAGAATCCTCTCAGGATAAAGAGAAACAAGATGAAACACAAAAATAAGGCCGATCCTTGTTGGGAAACGGCCTTTTTCTTATGCTTTTTCAATTACTTTTTGAGCAATATCTAAATAAATTTTACCTGTTTCATGTGTTTCTGCATATACTGACGGTGCAAAGTCAATGTCGTTCCAATCAGGTTGACCAAGTGGAATTTGTCCTAGCAACTCAGTGCGTAATTCCTCTGCAAGTTTTGGACCGCCACCTTTACCAAATACCATCTCTCGTTCACCTGTTGATTTGGATTCATACCACGACATATTTTCAATAACACCTAATATTTCATGATCTGTTTGCAGAGCCATTGCGCCAGCTCTTGCAGCAACAAATGCAGCTGTTGGGTGAGGTGTCGTTACGACGATTTCTTTAGATGCAGGTAACATTTGGTGAATATCTAAAGCAACATCACCTGTACCTGGCGGCAAGTCTAGTAGTAGAAAGTCTAACTCTCCCCACTCTACATCTTTAAAAAATTGATCTAAAACTTTTCCAAGCATTGGTCCACGCCATACAACTGGTGTATTATTTTCCACGAAGAATCCCATAGAAATGACTTTTACACCTTTACGCTCTACAGGAATAATTCGATCTTCTTTTATTTGTGGAGTATCTTTTACACCCATCATGTCTGGAACACTGAAGCCGTAGATATCTGCATCTACTAAACCAACTTTTTTCCCTAAACGCGCTAGAGCTACTGCCAAGTTTACAGAAACCGTTGATTTACCAACCCCACCTTTACCTGATGCGATAGAAATGATTTTCACTTTACTATTCGGAGAAAGAATACTTTCATTGTCGCTGCCTTTTGCTTGACCGCGGAATTGTTCTAACACTTCTTTTGGTAGCTCTTCGAATCGGATGCCGACAGTTGCTGCTCCCGCATTTTTTAGAACTTCTACAACTTTCCCTTGCAGTTGCATTTGCTCACCAGAGTTAATTTTTGCAATTGCTAGTTTCACACTTACATGATTTTTTTCTTCTTTTATGGAAACATCTGAAATTCCGTTCGTTTCTTCCAGAGTTCTATGTAAAAATGGATCATTTAATTCTCCAAGTAACTCACGAACCTGTTGTTCATTAATCATTTGTAGACACTCCCCTTTTAGTTAACTATTCGCATTATAGTATACCATACACGAGTGCCTACAAACCCTACATTGCTCTTAGTAAATATTATCTTCTACAAAGCGACTTACACCTTTTGCGATTGCTTCTACCATTTTCTTTTGATACTTTTCAGATTTTAATAATTCTCTTTCCTCATTATTACTCAAAAATCCTGTTTCAACTAGTACAGCTGGAGCCTTTGCTTTCTTTAAAATATATACTTGTTTAATCGCAAGTGCTTCTCTTTCTGTATTTCCTATATCTTCACGAATTGCACCTTGAATAGATTTTGCTAATAGTTCGCCACCCTCGTGTCCTTCTGCATGATAAAATACTTGCGCTCCTCTCCATCTCTCTTCTGGAACTGCATTTACATGTAGACTTAACACAATATCCGCTTCGGAATTATTCATTATTTCTTCTCGAAGGAGTAAATCCGCACGCTTTCTAGCGCGAGTTGTATTATAGCTCTCATCTGGAGTATGCTCGGCGATCGCGTCCCCTTCTTTACTCCGTGTCATTACTACAGTTGCTCCTTTTGCTTTTAGTTCTTTCTCTAACTTTAGAGACATCGCCAGAGTAATATCTCTCTCCACCGTTTCTCCGTGGCTTGCCCCTCCGTCTATACCTCCATGCCCGGGGTCAATCACAATTTTCACTCCACTTAATGGTTCTGGTAAGAAGAAACTTAAATCGCTTGCTTTCGTTCCATAAAATACAGCAAGCAGAGAAATCAAAAACAATACTAAGATAACAAGCCACTT
Organism: Psychrobacillus vulpis; assembly: GCF_006861825.1. Lineage (GTDB taxonomy): Bacteria > Bacillota > Bacilli > Bacillales_A > Planococcaceae > Psychrobacillus > Psychrobacillus vulpis. Next base: position 4,346 of record NZ_VDGI01000018.1, read on the forward strand.
TTTCAGATCTATCGCTCCTTTTTCACTCATTATACGTATGAGGGACAAAGAGTATGTTAGCTTTATTGAACAACTTATTTATTCATTTCCCAATCCGATATATTCCTTTTTTATCTCTTAATCTACAACCATTTTTTACGAAAATACTTATCATATGCTCATTACTTTCATCTGTACTTCCAACATAATAATGAGCTTGGATCTTTTTCATCAGTTCTAGCGTAATCTTATGAATCTCTAATCCAAAACCTCTCCCTCTCATTTCTGGAACAATTCCGAAGTAGAACATTCTTCCTTCATCTTTCGTTCCATTTTCAATATGAGGAATACTTACCCCAACTAATTCGTTTTCTTTTAAAAAGTAATAGCAATTGCTTCTCCACGCTTCTCCTAGTTCACTACTTAAGGAGGTCATCACTTGTTCCATTGGCTGAGGGATATTTTTATTTGCTGTTCCTGTTCGGCATAAGTCATATGCTTCTGCAAACTCCAAATCAGTCATCAATCCTTCTGATAAAGAATGGAAAGTTAGATTAGTTTCTACGTGATATGTTTCATCTAATGTTTTTACATATTCATGAATGACCGAAATTTTTCGAAACCCATTATCCAGTAACCAGTTTTCAAATGCTTCTTCCATTAATAAAGATACATATTCAATTTCACCTTTCTTATACTCCATCAGTATTTTTGTCAAAGCTTCTTTATAATCTTCTTCAGAATTGCCTTTAATCTTTACTTGATCGACTAGCCAAAATGCTTTTTTATTTTTAATTATATTGAATAAATTCATACAAATTCCTCCATCTATATCGTTCTTTTCATTCCATGATAGAAAATAAAAAAACGTTAGACAAACCCCTAGTAAGTTTATCTAACGACTTCCTATTAAGTCCTGTTCTTCATCACTTTATCACTTAAATAGAAGGACGGTAATGCTAGCACAGTAATGACACCTATAATAATAAATACTATGGATCCTCCGTTTAAAACATCTAACAGAAAGCCTCCTAAACTTGGCCCGGCAATTTTACCAATCGAACTAACTCCTGATAAAGCAAAGTAAGTCCCTTTTTCGTGATCCTCACAAATTTCGTCAATATGTACATCGGTCATTGTAAACACGAGTACCTCTCCCGCTGTAAAGATCACCATTGCAAATATTAGAAAAAGAATATGTTCACTTTGACCAAATAATAATAACCCGACAGAAAGACATGTACTTCCAATGATTAGACATGCAGTTGTACTAATTACTTCACCGAGTTTATAAACAAAATACTGAATTACTAGTACAGTAATCGCATTTGTTGTAATGAGCCAAGCAAAATATTTCAATGCAAGCTCATGGTTAAACGTAATCCCTAAATATTGACTTAGTGTAGAATCGAACTGGCTATAACCAAAGCTGATGAATATTAAAGCTACTATAAAAAGGGTGAATCCATAATCTTTCTTGAATACGTAGAAAGACTGAAATATAGATACTTTTTTTGAATTCGTTGTTTCTTGTTTAATAGGATACTTTTTAAATAACAGTGCAAATGTAATGATATTGACTAGAAAAATAAAACCTACTGTGAAAAACAGTGTATCTGTCCCAAACTTTTGAAAATAAACAGATGTAAGCGGGGCAATTGCAGCGGATATATTGATTAAAAAATAGCGAATGTTAAAGATGAATCTTCTGTTTTCCGGTTCTGTGTAAAGACTTAATAATACCCGGTAGGTTGGTTCTACAATCGCTTGACTGACCCCAAGAATAGCTGCAAATATAATGAATCCAACATATTGATCGATAAATGGGAAATACATATAACTAATAAAATAGCCAACTAACCCAGCAAATATAACCTTATCTTTAGGATATTTATCTATGTATGGACCTATAAAGAAACTGACAATCAATTTTGATAAGGCAAGGGTGGAAATGATCGTACCTATTTGAACACCAGAGTAATCAAATTCATCTAATAAAAACAAAGTTAAGTACGGCAATACTAAAAACGTTCCAAATCTTGCAATAAAAATACTAATTAGAATTGTAGATATTACTACATTAAATTTACTTTTCATATGGTACCTCTTTTTCTCACAAAATTACCTTCCTAAGACATAAAAGAATAAATACATACATCTTTCCCTTTCAAAACAATCTCTTCTTCTAGCTTCATTCCATTTTTAATCGCTACTTTTCTGGAAGCTTGATTATCTGGTTGAATGAGTGAAATAAATCTAGTTATTCCTAATTGTTTTATTCCTCGATTAAGAAATGTTTTCGCCGCTTCAGAAGCATAACCTTTTCCCCAATATTCTCGAGCAATCCAATAACCTATTTCTAATTGTTGCTTACCATTTATAGTTTGTGGAACAATTCCAGCGTGGCCAATTGGTATATTATCTTCTTTTCGAACAATTAGCTTTAACCCATATTCTTCATTTGACTTGTAATGGCTTAGAATCCAGTCTAAAAACAATTGTGTTTCTTGCACATCACGTGTATTGCCATTTCCTATATATCGAACCATTTCAGGATCAGATAAAATGGAATACAAAAAATCAAAATCCGCTTGATCATACAGTCGATATGTTAGCCTCTCTGACGTAAATTTCATTCCCTCCACCTCCAATCCAATAAATTATTTCTATTTCCTAAATATCTCTTAATATACACCTCAAAAAAAACGGATACAATCACTTTTCCAAATAAAAATCTAGACATAAGTTACAGAATTATTACTGGTGCCTGGCACCAGTAATACTTCTGTTGTTTTCAATAACGATAAAAATACTATTCTTTTCTATAGCTAATAAGATTTTTTCTAATAAAAAAAGACCCCCAACCAAATTGGTTGAGAGCCTTTTGAAAATTTGAAATTAACGTTTTGAGAACTGAGGTGCACGACGAGCGCCTTTAAGTCCTGGTTTTTTACGTTCTTTCATACGTGGGTCACGTGTTAAGAATCCTGCAGATTTCAATGCTGGACGGAAATCAGGATCTACTGTAAGTAGTGCACGTGCAATACCGTGACGGATTGCTCCTGCTTGACCTGTGAATCCACCACCATTAACATTTACGTGGATATCGTAGCTACCTAGAGTTTGAGTAGTTACTAATGGTTGTTTAATGATTTCACGTAAAGTTTCGAATGGTACGTAATCTTCTACGTCACGTTTGTTGATAATGATTTTTCCTTCGCCTGGTACTAAACGTACGCGTGCTACTGAACTTTTACGGCGACCAGTGCCGATATATTGAACTTGTGCCAAGTGTATGTCCTCCTCTTAATTATTATCCGCGAAGCTCGTATGCTTCTGGTTGTTGTGCCGCATGTGGATGCTCTGCTCCAGCGTAAACGTTTAGTTTAGTAAACATTTGACGTCCTAAAGAGTTTTTAGGAAGCATACCTTTGATAGCTAATTCGATCATTTTCGTTGGGTACTTAGTACGCATTTCTAAAGCTGTACGTTGTTTAAGTCCACCAGAGAATTGAGTGTGACGGTAGTAAATTTTGTCATTTAACTTGTTCCCAGTTAAATGAATTTTGTCAGCGTTGATAATGATCACATGATCACCTGTATCAACGTTAGGTGTGAATGTTGGTTTGTTTTTACCACGTAAAATAGCTGCAACTTCTGAAGCTAGACGACCAAGAGTTTGGCCTTCAGCGTCAACTACTAACCATTTACGTTCTACTTCGTGACCTTTAGCCATGAATGTTGTACGCATGTATTTTGTCCTCCTAATTCAATCATAATCGATCTATAATTTTCTATATCCTCATACCAATAAGTTTCGGGGCTTATATTGTGGGGTTAATGAAAATACCATACATCATCATACCGTGAATAGGTGATTTAGTCAAGTATTTTTCAAAAAACACCTGGAAAAGTTGCTTCATTCGAAATACTCCACATTCTCCAAGTATAAACCGTGTGCTGGCGCGGTTTTTCCCGCCTTCTTTCGATCACAAGATTCCAGAATATCTCTTATCTCTTCTACACTTTTTTTTCCGATTGCAATTTCCCATAAAGTACCCGCAATTATTCGAACCATATTATATAAAAAACCGTTTCCGTTAATAACCATATGCAATTGGTTTGACCCTTTTTGGACTTCCAGTTTGATCGAATGAACCGTTCTAACAAAATCTTTCACGCTTGTATTAGAAGCACAAAAACTTGAAAAGTCATGTGTTCCAAGTAAATAACAAGATGCTTGTTTCATTAATTCGATATTCGGCTTATAACGATCTGCATGAACAGTAAAATTTCGCTCAAATGGACTATGTATTTCATTTAACGACCAAATATAACGATACGTTTTCCCTTTAGCATCAAAACGTGCATGAAAATCATCTCGTACTTGTTCTACCGATAATATGCGAATATCTCTTGGAAGTTGTACATTTAACGCCGTTTTCCATCTATCATTAGGTAGTGTGAGCGTACTATCAAAATGGATGACTTGGCCCGTTGCATGCACACCTGCATCCGTTCTTCCGCTAGCAACAACCTTCACACTTTCTCCTTTATGCATGGTTTGAAGTACCCGCTCTAATTCTAATTGAACAGTTCTTTTCCCTGGTTGCACCTGATAACCAGAAAACTCACTCCCATCATAACTAAAGATTGCTTTTAACCTCAACACTCACACCTCATTCTATTGCCTTAAAAATACAAGTACCCCTGCTAATACAACCAGTGAAAACATAGTAATCGTATCTCGTAATTCCCACTCAAGCTTACGATATCTTGTTCTTCCTTCTCCACCTTTATATCCTCTTACTTCCATGGCTGTTGCTAAATCTTCTGCACGCTTGAAAGCACTCACAAATAGTGGAATAAGAAGTGGAACAATGGCGTTCATTCTCTCTTTCAAACTACCTGTTGTCATATCAGACCCTCTAGCCATTTGCGCTTTCATTATTTTATCGGTTTCATCCATCAATGTTGGGATAAACCTTAACGAAATTGACATCATTAGTGCTAATTCGTGCACAGGAAGCTTCCATTTCTTCAATGGGTTTAATAATGTCTCTAATGCATCTGTAATCGAAATAGGGGTCGTAGTGAGCGTTAAAATAGATGTTAAAATGACAAGTACAAAAAAACGAATGGATATGAATATCCCTTGTCGTAAACCCTCTTCGTAAATCGTAATAAATTTCCAATGGTAAATGACGTCGCCTTCTCGTGTAAATATTAAATGCAATAAAAATGTAAAGATGATTAATATTACGACAGGCTTCAATCCGTTTATTAGGAAATACAGTCTTATTTTAGACATACGAATAATTAAAAATGTAAATACAACCAAAACTCCATATGTAATCCAGTTATTAGCGATAAATACGATAGCTATAAATAAAAATACAAATATCAATTTTGCACGTGCATCTAATCGGTGAATAAATGAATCGCCAGGAATGTAACGTCCAAATATCATTTTTTCTAGCATTACTCCTCACGCTCCTTTTTAATCAGTTGCGCAAGCTCTTCTGCTAGAGACTCTTCTGTTAAGCAAATTGTAGGTAGTTTTTTCCCTATCATTTGTTCTATCTTTTTTTGAAATCGAACACTTTGAGGCAACTCTAGTCGGAATTCCGTAAGACGCTCTTCATGTGCAAAAATTTCTTGAGGAGTACCCTCTAATACACATTTACCGTTATGCATTATCGCAATTTGGTCTGCATATCTCGCTGCATCTTCCATACTATGAGTTACTAGAACGGTAGTTAAACCTTTTTCTTTGTGAAGTGTATAGAATAAATCCATTATTTCCTTCCGACCTCTTGGGTCAAGACCAGCAGTGGGCTCGTCTAATACAAGTACTTTTGGATTCATCGCAAGTACACCAGCAATTGCCACTCTTCGCATTTGCCCACCTGATAAGTCAAAAGGTGATTTCTCTAATACTTCCTCTGGCAAGCCTAATAATTGGGTTAACTCGATAGCGCGACGTTTTGCTTCTACTTCTGGAACACCGAAATTCATAGGTCCGAACATAATATCCTTCAAAACAGTTTCATCAAACAATTGATGTTCTGGAAATTGAAAAACAATTCCTACTTTTTGTCTTACTTCTCTTAATTGCTTGTTTTTTTTATCTGCTTTTACTTCTACATCACCGATATTTATAGAACCATCTGTAGGTTTTAGTAATGCATTTAAATGTTGTAATATTGTCGATTTACCGGAACCTGTGTGACCAATAATAGCTTGATACGAACCTGACGCAATATGCAAGTCCACATCAAATAGTGCACGTTTTTCAAATGGTGTATTTTTCGCATAAGCATAGCTTACTTGTTGAAGTGTGATGTCCATAAATCATTCACCAACTCTTCTTCTGACATATGATCTGCAACTAACGGGATTCCTTGCGCTCGTAATAAACGAGAAATATTCATGGCAAAAGGTAAATCCAAACCGAGGTCAACTAATTCCTGCCCTTTTTGGAATATCTCTTCTGGTGTACCTTCTACATATTTCTCCCCTTGATTCATCATAATTACTCTATCTGCAAGTAGTGCTTCTTCTAAGTCATGGGTAATAGATATTACAGTTAAGTCTGTTTCTTCTTTTAGTTGACGTACTGTAGCAAGTACCTCTTCTCTACCTTGTGGATCTAACATAGAAGTAGCTTCATCTAACAACAATATCTTTGGCTTTAATGCAATAGCACCAGCAATTGCTACACGTTGTTTTTGTCCGCCCGATAAATGATGAGGCTCACTATTCATGAATTCACTCATGTTCACTTTTGCTAAAGATGCTTCTACTCGCTCTACCATTTCCTCAAAAGGGATACCATTGTTTTCTAATGCAAAAGCTACATCATCCTGGACAGTTGCTCCTACAAATTGATTGTCTGGATTTTGAAATACCATACCCATTTGAGAACGGGTTTCCCATAAATTTTGTTCATTTAAAGTTTCCCCAAAAACACGTACCGTTCCCGTCTGAGGAAATAGAAGACCATTCATTAATCGTGCAAGTGTCGATTTACCGGAACCATTATGTCCAACAATCGCAACCCATTGGCTTTCGTAAATTGTATACGATACATTATTTAATGCAGGACGTACATTACTATCATCTGTTGCATATGTAAAAGTTACATCTTGTAAAGAAATAATTTCGCGTTTCATCCTTTACCTCCTCTAGCTCATCTCAGCTGTACTAAACTCTACTTAACCATTCTACGATAAAATAAAAAAGCGCGCACCTCATTTTGAGAAATGCGCTCTTCTATAACTGCTTCAAGATTGGCTGCTCAAGACCAATCAGGAAAATGAGGTGCGTAGAGCTAGACGAGACGCTACTTATCAATTACGCCTTGGCGTAAATGAGTCCGCTCATCATAACACTCAGCTTTTATATTGTCGTATAAATCTAATAAATAAGTTTGAAAAAAGAAGAGGGTGGTAGAAACACCAATTGCCCTCTTCAGATTTTATGATTAAACTAACTCAATTACTACAACTGGTGCTCCGTCTCCGCGACGAGGTCCAACTTTCATAATACGAGTGTAACCGCCTTGACGATCTGCATAGCGTGGTGCTACATCATCAAACAATTTTTGTAATGCAAAAACTGTTGATTCGTTACCTTCTTCATCAGTAGAAGTTGCTACTTCACGACGAATGTAAGCAGCAGCTTGACGACGTGCATGCAAATCTCCGCGTTTACCTAAAGTGATCATTTTTTCAACAACTGAACGTAATTCTTTTGCACGTGCTTCAGTAGTTTGAAGGCGCTCATGAATGATTAAATCAGTTGTTAAGTCACGTAACATCGCTTTACGTTGAGAACTTGTACGTCCAAGTTTTCTGTAACCCATGGATGTTTCCCTCCTTTGGTGAATAGTTCAAATCTTGCTATATCAAAATCGCTTAGTCTTCTTTACGTAATCCTAAGCCAAGCTCATCTAACTTCGCTTTTACTTCTTCTAGAGATTTACGTCCTAGGTTTCTTACTTTCATCATGTCATCTTCTGATTTGCTTGCAAGCTCTAATACTGTATTAATACCAGCGCGTTTCAAGCAATTATAAGAACGAACAGAAAGATCAAGTTCTTCGATAGTCATCTCTAATACTTTTTCTTTTTGGTCTTCTTCTTTTTCAACCATGATTTCAGCAGTTTGTGCCTCATCTGTCATCCCTACAAAAATATTCAAATGCTCCGTTAAAATTTTCGCTCCAAGCGAAATCGCCTCTTTTGGACCGGTGCTGCCATCTGTCCACACATCAAGAGTTAATTTATCGTAGTTGGATAATTGGCCAACACGAGTATTTTCCACTTGAAAATTAACGCGTGAAACTGGAGTGTAAATAGAGTCGATCGGGATTACGCCGATAGGAAGATCCTCACGTTTGTTTTGATCAGCAGGAGTGTAGCCACGGCCTCGACCAGCGTACATACGCATACGGAAATGACCATTTTTGCCGATTGTTGCAATATAGAGTTCTGGGTTCAAAATCTCAACATCACTGTCATGTGTAATGTCAGCTGCTGTAACGGTCCCCTCTCCTTTTACATCAATCTCAATGACTTTTTCTTCATCAGAGTAGATTTTCAAAGCTAGTTTCTTCACATTCATAATAATAGATGCAACATCTTCCACTACGCCTTCAATAGTTGAAAACTCATGTAATACGCCATCAATTTGAATAGAAGTAACTGCAGCTCCTGGTAAAGAAGACAGAAGGATACGACGTAAAGAATTGCCCAAAGTATTTCCATAGCCACGTTCTAGCGGTTCTACAACAAATTTACCAAATTTGGCATTTTCGCTGACTTCTACACTTTCAATCTTTGGTTTTTCAATTTCGATCATTCCAATTTACCCTCCCTCAAAACATCGAATGTATAGGTTCTTTCCATCATGAATTCGATCGTTTAACTGATTGCTGTTCGCACAACCACAGTCTGTACAATAAATGATGTTCTCAAACAATTAAGTTTCACCTATTATACGCGACGACGTTTTGGTGGACGGCAACCATTATGTGGTACTGGTGTTACGTCTTTAATAGCTGTAACTTCTAGACCTGCAGCTTGAAGTGCACGGATAGCCGCTTCACGACCAGCACCAGGACCTTTAACTGTTACTTCTAATGTTTTTAGACCATGTTCCATGGAAGTTTTTGCAGCAGTTTCAGCAGCCATTTGTGCAGCGAATGGTGTAGATTTACGAGAACCTCTGAATCCAAGAGCTCCAGCACTAGACCAAGAAAGTGCATTACCTTGCATGTCTGTAATAGTCACAATTGTGTTATTAAATGTTGAGCGGATGTGAGCAATACCGGATTCGATATTCTTTTTCACACGACGCTTACGTGTTTGTTGTTTACGTGCCATGTTAAGAAGAAACCTCCTTTACCGATTATTTTTTCTTGTTCGCAACTGTCTTACGAGGACCTTTACGAGTACGAGCATTGTTCTTCGTATTTTGTCCGCGCACAGGTAAACCGCGACGGTGACGGATACCACGGAATGATCCGATTTCCATCAAGCGTTTAATGTTAAGTGATACTTCACGACGAAGGTCACCTTCTACTTTAAATGCACCAATTTGTTCACGGATTTTGTTTAACTCGTCTTCTGTAAGATCGCGTACGCGAGTTTCTTCAGAAATACCAGCTCCTACAAGTACTTTTTGTGCAGTTGTTTTACCAATTCCGTAAATATATGTTAATGAAATAACAACGCGTTTATCGCGTGGAATGTCAACACCAGCAATACGTGCCATATGTGTCGTGCACCTCCTTCTAATTAGCCTTGTCTTTGTTTGTGTTTAGGATTTTCACAGATTACCATTACTTTACCGCGTCGGCGAATTACCTTACATTTTTCGCAGATCGGTTTCACAGATGGTCTCACTTTCATCTAACCTAACCTCCTTAGTAGTCCGGAGTGCAAAAGATTATTTAAAACGGTACGTGATACGACCGCGAGTTAAATCGTAAGGAGATAGTTCAATTGTGACTTTATCTCCAGGTAAAATACGAATGAAGTGCATACGAATTTTACCCGATACATGCGCAAGTATCGTATGACCGTTTTCTAATTCTACCTTAAACATCGCGTTTGGCAAAGTCTCAACAACTGTTCCTTCGACTTCAATTACATCATCTTTCGCCATCAACCCTGTCTCCCTTCTATATACAAATCAGGTTCTCATCAATATTCAAACGTAATTTGCTGTTAGTATAGCCTCTAATAGAACGAAACTATTCGTTTCAAGCATATGTTTGGAAATCATGAGAGATGTTCGAAAGACACTCGTAAGGTTTCGCTTTTAGCAATCCACGGAGTAGACTGACTGGTAGAAACCTGTCTCCCTCATGTCAACATGTTCGTACGAAAGTGTTGGATGAGTCCCAATGTACCCGTTCGTTACATAGATGCTTCCACGAAACCCATTATACCCCTTCAGAAAGTGAAATGCACGTGGACTAGGGGGTCCTCGCTTTTATACATTTCTTCTCGTCCGTTCGTATACCGGGCGCAATATGCTTTTGCAGCTCTCGAAAAAAAACGTTTTCGTTCTTTGCATACTGCCCGGGTATTCAGTCGATCTGCGACAGGCACCGGGCTATTAGATGCGGTTGCCCTGTAACAGAGCATCTAGATCAGCAAAAACTTTTGTAATTTCTTGCTGTCCATTAATATTAGCTAAAATACCTTTGTTCTCATAATAATCAAGCAAAGGTTGAGTTTGCTTCATATTTACTTCCAGACGGTTTGTCACCGTTTCCGGATTATCATCCGCTCTTTGATAAAGCTCTCCACCATCTTTGTCACATACCCCATCTTTTATTGGTGGGTTAAAAACTAGATGGTAAGCAGTGCCACATTCTTTACAGATGCGACGACCAGTTAGACGTTTAATCAATTCTTCTTGCACTACTTGAATGTTCAACACATGTTCAAGTGATTTCCCTAGATCCGAAAGTAAAGCATCAAGTGCTTCTGCTTGAGGAACTGTACGTGGAAAACCGTCAAGTAAGAATCCATTTTCACAATCTGGTTTACTCAATCTTTCACGGACAATACCAATCGTTACTTCATCTGGCACTAAAGCACCTTGATCCATAAACGATTTTGCTTTTAAACCAAGTTCCGTACCATCTTTTATTGCTGCACGAAACATATCGCCTGTAGAAATATGAGGGATTGCGTACTTCTCAACAATTTTATCTGCTTGTGTACCTTTACCGGCACCTGGCAGACCCATTAAAACGATATTCATACGGAAATGCCCCCTCAGGACTATTTTGTAGATTTTTAGGAACTATATCGTTCCTAAAAACCAACATTATTTCATAAAACCTTTATAGTGACGTTTAACTAATTGTGATTCAAGTGTTTTCATCGTCTCAAGGGCAACACCCACAATGATTAGTAAACTTGTTCCGCCAATTTGTGCTGATTGCGGAAGTCCCGCAAATTTAACAAACAATAATGGCATGATTGCTATAATCGCAAGGAATATAGAACCAACAAAAGTCAAACGGTATAATACGCTAGTCAAGTAGTTCTGTGTGTTTATTCCCGGACGAATCCCTGGAATATACGCACCTTGCTTTTTCAAATTGTCTGCTACATTCTCTGGATTCACCTGAATGAATGCATAGAAGTAAGTAAACGCAAGGATTAAAGCAACGTAAATTGTCATACCAATAGGCTGTGTGTAATCTAATGCATGCGTAATAAAGTCAGTGACCTTATTTTGACCAAAAAACAACACAATAGATTGTGGAGCCATCAGGAAAGCAGATGCAAAAATTACCGGGATAACTCCCGCAGCATTTACTTTTAAAGGTAAGTGTGTTTGTTGACCACCCGTTTGAGCAGTACCAGCAACACGTTTCGCATATTGGATAGGAATTTTACGCAACGCTTGTTGTACATAAATAACTCCAACCGTAACAGCGATAATAGCCAATAATAGTAAAGCTAACACAATAATATTGATAAATAACGCTTCTCCAGCATCTTGAATTTTTTGCGCATACACTTGGTTTACTGCACTCGGAATAGCAGCTGCGATACCAGCGAAGATAATAATAGAAATACCATTACCAACACCTTTTGCAGTAATCTGCTCACCTAACCACATTAAAAATGCAGTACCTGCAGTTAACACAATTGCAATAACAAGATATGTCATGATGCCTTCGTCATTTATTAAAGTACCGCTATACATACGGTTAAAACCATATGACATAGCAAATGCTTGAATAAAAGCTAAAACGATTGTGAAGTAACGAGTGAACTGAGCAAGTTTACGTCTTCCGACTTCCCCTTGTTTAGACCACTCTGTAAACTTCGGTACTACGTCCATTTGCAATAATTGCACGATAATGGATGCAGTAATGTATGGCATAATTCCCATTGCTAGAATGGAGAAGTTCTTTAAAGCTCCACCGCCAAATGTATTTAAAAATCCGATCAAACCTAATTGATCCGTTTGTTTTAAAACATTTGCATCGACATTCGGTACTGGTATAAAAGTTCCGATACGAAAGACGATTAACATTAATAAAGTAAAAATGATTTTATTTCGAATATCTCTCACACGCATAAAGTTGGAGATTGTCTGAAACATTAAACCACCTCTGTTTGTCCGCCAGCATTCTCAATTGCTTCTTTAGCTGAAGCAGAGAATTTGTGAGCTTTTACAGTTAATTTCTTGTCAAGTGTTCCATTACCTAGAATCTTGATACCTGATTTTTCACTACTCACTACACCTGTTTCAATTAATAATGCAGGTGTTACTTCTGTGCCTTCTTCGAAACGATTTAATGTGTCAAGGTTCACAATTGCAAATTCTTTACGATTAATGTTCGTAAATCCACGTTTTGGCAAACGACGGAATAATGGGTTTTGACCGCCCTCAAATCCAGGACGAACCCCTCCTCCAGAACGAGCGTTTTGACCTTTATGACCTTTACCTGCAGTTTTACCATTACCAGAACCGATACCGCGACCTACGCGATTACGTGTAGAACGAGATCCTTCTGATGGTTTTAACTCATGTAGTTTCATATGGTGGCACCTCCTTATTCTTAAAATAAACCTTAAATTTCTTTCAAAGTTACTAAGTGAGCTACTTTGCCAACCATCCCGCGGATAGCTGCGTTGTCTTGATGCTCAACTGTTTGGTGTAATTTACGTAATCCAAGAGCTTCTGCTGTTTTGCGTTGATTTGGTTTAGTACCAATCAGGCTTTTAGTAAGGGTAATTTCTAATTTAGTTGCCATTGTAATTTCCCCCCTTATCCTAACAGTTCTTCTACTGATTTACCACGTAATTTAGCAACGTCCTCAGCACGTTTTAGTTCAGTTAATCCTTGTACTGTAGCACGAACCATGTTGATAGGTGTGTTAGATCCAAGTGATTTAGAAAGAATATCTGTAATACCAGCTAACTCTAGTACGGCACGCACTGGACCACCAGCGATAACCCCTGTACCAGGTGCAGCAGGTTTAACTAGAATAGATCCAGCTCCAAAGCGACCAATTACTTGGTGAGGAGTAGTTCCGCCAACTCTAGGTACTTCGATTAAGTTCTTCTTCGCATCTTCAACTGCTTTACGGATTGCATCTGGAACCTCTTGTGCTTTACCAGTACCAAATCCTACATGTCCATTCTTGTCACCGACAACTACTAATGCAGTAAAACGGAAACGACGTCCACCTTTTACAACTTTAGCAACACGGTTAATCGTAACTACGCGTTCTTCAAGTTCAAGTTTGTTTGGGTCAATACCACGCATGAAATATGTCCCTCCTTCTTCTTAAAATTCTAAGCCGTTTTCACGTGCAGCTTCAGCTAACGCTTTAACACGTCCATGATATAAGTAACCGCCACGGTCGAATACAACAGATTTGATGTTCTTTTCAACAGCGCGTTTTGCGATTGTTTCACCGATTGTAGCAGCAGCTTCAACGTTACCTGCTGTACCATTGAAATCTTTATCCATAGTAGACGCACTAACGATTGTTACACCTTGTGAATCATCGATAAGTTGTGCGTAAATATGTTTATTAGAACGGAATACATTTAAACGAGGACGTTCAGTAGTACCCGTGATTTTTGTACGTACACGTGCATGACGTTTTTTACGAACTTGATTTTTGTCTTGTTTCGTAATCACAGTGGTCACTCCTTTCTAATGCGAAATGCATTATTTACCTGTTTTACCTTCTTTGCGGCGTACAACTTCGCCTTCATAACGAATACCTTTACCTTTGTAAGGCTCTGGTGGACGTACTTGACGAATGTTAGATGCTAAAGCACCAACGCGTTCTTTGCTAATACCGCGAACGATAATCTTTGTATTAGAAGGAACTTCAACTTCAATTCCATCTTCAGGAGTGAACTCAACTGGATGTGAATACCCTACGTTAAGTACAAGTTTCTTACCTTGTAGTTGCGCACGGTAACCAACCCCAACTAACTCAAGTCCACGTTCAAATCCTTTAGACACACCTAGTACCATGTTTGCTAATAAAGCACGTGTTGTTCCATGGATTGTACGGTGTTCTTTAGACTCTGAAGGACGTACTAAAGTAATGACATTACCTTCTTGTTCAATTTTAATATCTTGATTAAAAGATCTTGTTAATTCACCTTTTGGTCCTTTAACTACTACTGTATTGTCAGCGTTAACTGTTACAGCAACATCTGCAGGAACCTCAATTGGTTTTTTACCTACTCGAGACATTTTGTTGCACCTCCATTCGTTTGTTGATTATTACCAAACGTAAGCTACGATTTCTCCGCCAACTTGTTTAGCGCGAGCTTCTTTATCTGTTAATAAACCATTTGAAGTAGAAACTAAAGCGATTCCTAAACCATTCAATACTTTAGGCACTTCATTTGTTTTAGCATAAACACGTAAACCAGGTTTTGAAATACGTTTCAAACCAGTAATAACGCGTTCGTCGTTTTGACCATATTTTAAGAAGATGCGAATGATTCCTTGTTTGCTATCTTCTACATACTCAACATCACGTACGAAACCTTCGCGTTTTAAAATTTCAGCGATTTCCTTTTTCAGGTTTGAAGCAGGAACTTCTAATTTCTCGTGACGAACCATGTTAGCATTACGAATGCGTGTAAGCATATCTGCAATTGGATCTGACATTGTCATTACATTTACCTCCTTCCCAGTTATAGGGGATTACCAGCTTGCTTTTTTAACGCCAGGAATTTGTCCCTTGTATGCAAGTTCACGGAAACAAATACGGCAAAGCTTAAATTTACGATATACAGAGTGCGGACGTCCACAGCGCTCACAGCGTGTGTATTCTTGCACTTTGAACTTTGGCGTACGTTGTTGTTTAACGATCATTGATTTTTTAGCCACGTTTTCGCCTCCCTTATTTTACTTTTGGAATGGCATACCGAATTGTGTTAATAACTCACGAGCTTCTTCGTCAGAGTTCGCAGTTGTTACAATTACGATGTCCATACCGCGTACTTTCGAAACTTTATCATAATCGATTTCAGGGAAGATTAATTGTTCTTTAACTCCAAGAGTGTAGTTACCGCGACCGTCAAATGCTTTTTTAGAAACACCACGGAAGTCACGTACACGAGGAAGAGAAATAGCGATTAATTTATCCAAAAAGTCATACATACGCTCACCGCGTAGAGTAACTTTTGCACCGATAGGCATTCCTTCACGAAGACGGAAACCAGCGATCGATTTTTTAGCTTTCGTAACTACAGGTTTTTGACCTGAGATAATTTGTAATTCTTCAACAGCAGCGTCAAGTGCTTTTGAATTGGAAACAGCATCACCCACACCCATATTGATAACGATTTTATCAACTTTAGGTACTTGCATTACTGATTTATATTCAAACTTGCTCATAAGAGCCGGAGAAACTTCCTTAAGATATTTTTCTTTTAGGCGGTTCATGTGTGTACCTCCCTTCTTTTTACTTATTTAATAATTTCACCAGATTTTTTCGCAACACGAACTTTTTTGCCATCTTCTACTTTATAACCTACGCGAGTCGGCTCGCCAGTTTTTGGGTCGATTAACATAACATTCGAAACGTGAATTGCAGCCTCTTGACTTACAATTCCGCCTTGCGGATTAGCTTGGTTTGGCTTCATATGTTTTTTGACGATGTTTACACCTTCAACTAACACACGGTCTTTCTTAGGAAAAGCAGAAAGGATAACACCTGTTTTCCCTTTATCTTTACCTGAGATTACCTTTACTTTGTCGCCTTTTTTAACATGCATTCTGTCGCACCTCCTTGATTGGCACTTTCATGTAAATTAAAGAACTTCTGGAGCTAAAGATACGATTTTCATGAAGTTGCTGTCACGTAGTTCACGCGCGACAGGTCCGAAAATACGAGTTCCACGCGGTCCTTTATCATCTTTAATGATAACGCATGCGTTCTCATCGAATTTGATATAAGTACCGTCTTTACGGCGTACGCCGCTTTTAGTGCGAACGATTACAGCTTTAACGACGTCACCTTTCTTGACAACGCCACCTGGTGTTGCTTTCTTAACTGTACATACGACGATATCGCCGATATTAGCAGTTTTACGTCCAGTACCACCAAGTACTTTAATAGTTAAAACTTCACGTGCACCTGAGTTGTCTGCAACTTTCATACGAGTTTCTTGTTGGATCACTTAGGTTACCTCCCTTCGGAATTAATAAGTTCCGAATTTTATTATTAGATAATAACCGCTTTTTCTACAACTTCCACGAGACGGAAACGTTTTGTAGCTGACAGCGGACGAGTTTCCATGATGCGTACGATATCGCCGATTTGCGCTTCGTTTTGCTCATCATGAGCCTTAAATTTCTTAGAATACTTAACACGTTTACCGTATAATTTGTGTTTTTTATGAGTTTCAACTAAAACAGTGATTGTTTTATCCATTTTATCAGAAACTACACGGCCAGTGTATACTTTGCGTTGATTACGCTCAGTCATGCCTGAAAACCTCCTTTATCAGTTGTTTGCACTGATTTCTCTTTCGCGAATCACAGTTTTCATACGCGCAATCGCTTTACGTACTTCACGAATGCGAGCTGTGTTTTCTAATTGACCAGTCGCCAATTGGAAGCGCAGGTTGAAAAGCTCTTCTTTCAGTGATTTTACTTTTTGTTCGATTTCTGCAGTAGTAAGTTCACGGATGTCATTAGCTTTCATTAGATTCACCACCAATTTCTTGACGTTTAACTACTTTACATTTAACAGGAAGCTTATGTGATGCTAAGCGTAGCGCTTCACGAGCGATCTCTTCAGATACACCAGCAATTTCAAACATAACTTTTCCTGGTTTTACTACAGCTACCCAACCTTCAGGAGCACCTTTACCGGAACCCATACGAACCTCAAGAGGCTTTTTCGTGTAAGGTTTATGTGGGAAAATTTTAATCCAAACTTTACCGCCACGTTTCATGTAACGTGTCATTGCAATACGAGCTGATTCGATTTGACGGCTTGTAATCCAGCTTGCTTCAGTTGCTTGTAAACCGAATTCACCGAATGATACTTCTTTACCGCCTTTCGCTTCACCACGCATTTTTCCGCGGTGTTCACGACGATATTTAACGCGTTTAGGCATTAACATATTATTTGCCTCCTTCCTCAGAGTTCTTCTTCACTGGAAGGACTTCACCACGATAGATCCATACTTTAACGCCTAGCTTACCATAAGTTGTGTCAGCTTCAGCATGTGCATAATCAATGTCAGCACGTAATGTATGAAGTGGTACAGTACCTTCACTATAGTGTTCAGCACGCGCGATGTCAGCGCCGCCAAGACGACCAGATACTTGAGTTTTAATACCTTTAGCGCCTGCACGCATTGTGCGTTGAATTGCTTGTTTTTGAGCACGACGGAAAGATATGCGGCCTTCTAATTGACGTGCGATACTTTCTGCTACTAATTTAGCATCCAAGTCTGCTCTTTTAATTTCTACGATGTTGATGTGTACACGCTTGCCAGTAGTGTCGTTTAAGTGTTTACGAAGTGCTTCAACTTCAGTACCACCTTTACCGATTACCATACCTGGTTTCGCAGTGTGAATTGTAATATTTACACGCTTAGCAGCACGTTCAATTTCAACTTTAGAAACTGATGCGTCTTTTAAACGAGTTTCAATGTGCTTACGAATTTTCAAGTCTTCGTGAAGTAGAGTTGCATAGTCTTTTCCAGCGTACCATTTTGACTCCCAGTCACGAATAATACCTACTCGTAATCCTATTGGATGTACTTTTTGACCCACGGATTATCCCTCCTTCTTCTCAGATACCACTACTGTGATGTGGCTTGTACGTTTGTTTATAGCACTTGCACGTCCCATAGCACGTGGACGGAAACGCTTCAATGTTGGACCTTCGTCAACGAAGACTTCAGAAACAACAAGGTTGTTAACATCTAAATCATAATTGTGCTCAGCGTTTGCAACTGCCGATTTTAATACTTTCTCAACAACAGGTGATGCTGCTTTAGGAGTAAGTTGTAAAATCGCAATAGCTTCACCGATTTGCTTACCTCTGATTAAATCAACGACTAATCTCACTTTACGAGGAGCAATGCGCACTGTTTTAGCAATAGCTTTTGCTTGTGACATTTGAATGACCTCCTCTCAAATTAGCGTCTTGTTTTCTTATCATCTGCACCATGACTTTTATAAGCGCGTGTTGGTGCGAACTCACCTAATTTATGACCTACCATGTCTTCAGTCACGTATACAGGAACATGTTTGCGTCCGTCATATACCGCGATTGTTAACCCGATAAAAGTAGGGAAAATTGTTGAACGGCGAGACCAAGTCTTAATCACTTGTTTTTTCTCAGAGTCCTTCTGTGCATCGACCTTTTTTAATAAATGATCGTCTGCGAAAGGTCCTTTTTTCAAGCTACGACCCATGCTGAAACCTCCCTCTGTGATTGCACCACGGCTCGTTCTTTGAACCGTAGTAAAACCACTTTATTTTTTACGACGACGAATGATAAGTTTGTCGGATTTGTTTTTCTTGCTACGAGTTTTGTATCCAAGAGTTGGTTTACCCCATGGAGACATAGGTGACTTACGACCGATTGGCGTACGTCCTTCACCACCACCGTGTGGGTGATCGTTCGGGTTCATTACAGATCCACGTACAGTTGGGCGTTTACCTAACCAACGATTACGACCCGCTTTACCAATGTTTACAAGTTCATGTTGTTCGTTTCCTACTTCACCGATAGTAGCACGGCAAACAGAAAGGATTAGGCGAACTTCACCAGATTGTAAACGTACGATAACGTATTTACCTTCTTTACCAAGTAATTGAGCAGATGTACCAGCTGAACGTACTAACTGACCACCTTTACCAGGTTTCATTTCGATATTATGGATAGTAGTACCCATTGGGATGTTTTGTAATGGAAGAGCGTTTCCTACCTTGATATCAGCTTCTGGACCTGACACGATTGTCATTCCAACTTCTAAGCCTTTAGGAGCTAGGATATAGCGTTTTTCCCCATCCACATAATTGATCAATGCGATGTTCGCAGAGCGGTTTGGATCATATTCAATAGTAGCAACACGTCCTGGAATGCCGTCTTTGTTTCGTTTGAAATCAATGATACGGTATTGACGTTTGTGTCCACCACCATGATGACGAACAGTAATTTTACCTTGATTGTTACGGCCGCCTTTACGTTTCACAGGAGCAAGAAGTGATTTCTCAGGTTTGTTCGTTGTGATTTCAGCGTAATCTAATGAAGTCATGTTACGACGTCCGTTAGTCGTTGGTTTATACTTTTTAATCGCCATTTTTTTCCCTCCTTTTTGAGCATTAATTCCTTATACAAGGATTAGATTTCGAATAACTCGATTTCTTTACTTTCAGCAGTTAGTGTAACAATCGCTTTACGACGTTTGTTAGTATATCCACCGAATTTACCTACACGTTTGAATTTACCTTTATAGTTCATGATGTTCACTTTCTCAACATCTACTCCAAAGATTTCTTCAACAGCATATTTTACTTGAGTTTTGTTAGCGCGAGTGTCCACTTCGAAAGTGTACTTTTTATCTGCCATAACTTCAGAAGAACGCTCGGTAATGACCGGACGTTTAATAATATCACGTGCTTCCATTATCCAAGCACCTCCTCAACTTTTTCTACTGCAGCTTTAGTCATCACTAATTTATCGTGACCAACTAAATCTAATACGTTAATGCCTGTTGCTGACACAACTGTGATTCCAGGGATGTTACGAGCAGCTAATGCTACGTTCTCATCTAAATCAGCAGTTACGAATAACGCTTTTTTGTTAAGTGAAAGATTAGACAATACCTTCACGAATTCTTTTGTTTTTGGTGCATCAAAAGCTAAACCTTCAAGTACTACGATGCTTTCTTCACGCACTTTCGATGAAAGAGCTGAAAGAAGAGCTAGACGACGTACTTTTTTAGGTAATTTATAGCTATAGCTACGTGGAGTTGGACCGAACACGATACCACCGCCACGCCATTGTGGAGAGCGAATCGAACCTTGACGAGCACGACCTGTTCCTTTTTGCTTCCATGGTTTACGACCACCACCTGCAACTTCAGAACGGTTCTTCACTTTGTGATTACCTTGACGAAGTGATGCACGTTGAGCAATGATAGCTTCAAATAAAACAGCTTCGTTTGGCTCAATACCGAAAACTTTATCGTTTAACTCGATTTCACCAACAGAAGATCCTGTTTGATTGAATAAAGATACTTTTGCCATTCCTGTTTCCTCCTTTCTTCAGAGACTATTTCGATTTAATAGCAGCTTTTACAACTACTAATGATTTACGAGAACCAGGAACATTACCTTTTACAAGTAGTAGGTTACGCTCAGCATCCACTCTTACGATTTCTAAGTTTTGGATTGTTACTGTGTGCCCACCCATTTGACCAGGTAATTTCTTTTGTTTGAATACGCGGTTCGGAGCAACTGGCCCCATTGAACCTGGACGACGGTGATAACGAGATCCATGGGCCATTGGTCCACGAGATTGTCCGTGGCGTTTAATAACACCTTGGAAACCTTTACCTTTAGTAACACCTGTTACATCAATTACATCGCCTTCTGTAAAACTTTCTACCTTGACTTCTTGACCAACCTCGTAATTAGCTGTATCCAAGCCGCGGAATTCGCGGATGAAGCGCTTAGGAGCAGTGCTTGCCTTAGCTACGTGCCCTTTAGCAGGTTTGTTAGAAAGCTTTTCACGCTTATCTTCAAAACCTAACTGAATAGCTTCGTAACCGTCTGTTTCAACTGTTTTCTTTTGAAGCACTACGTTTGGAGAAGCTTCAATAACAGTTACAGGGATTAAGTCACCGTTCTCAGCAAATACTTGCGTCATACCGATTTTTCTACCTAAGATTCCTTTGGTCATCCGTCACACCTCCTATAATAATTAATGTTTTTTTATCTTTTACCATTAAAGTTTGATTTCAATATCAACGCCAGATGGTAAATCAAGCTTCATTAACGCATCAACAGTTTGTGGTGTTGGGTTAACGATATCGATAAGACGTTTATGCGTACGCATTTCGAATTGTTCACGAGAATCTTTATACTTATGAACAGCACGAAGAATCGTATAAACAGATCTTTCAGTCGGAAGTGGAATCGGACCCGATACACTTGCACCTGAACGTTTAGCAGTTTCAACAATTTTCTCAGCAGATTGATCAAGAATTCTGTGATCATACGCTTTTAAACGGATACGAATTTTTTGTTTTGCCATTACTTTCCCTCCTTTTCGCCTATTTTCTAGACATTCTCCACGAAAATTTTCCAAACACTCGCCATGGCAAAGCGGCCGGGTGTGTCGGTAACCTCTCGCTTCATCGCAGTCAAAGACCAACATTCAACATTATATACAATAAAAAAAGATTAATCAAGTGTTTTTCTGAAATTCTTTTTATTTGTTTTAAATACGTTCCTCTCAGTTTATAAACATGCTTTTTAAGCCAGGTTTTAGTATAAGAAACTTTAAACGTAGAATCAAATGATATGGTAATTCATTGAATACATTCGTATAGTAGTAATTTTATAATAGAAAAAGGACAACCTCGTTAAAGATCGCCCTTTCTCTACTATAAGAACTTATTGTATTTATGAAAAAAACATAATTGCAACCCAACCAAAAACAATTAAAGGGACATTGTAACAAAGAAACGTTGGGACACATGTATCCCATATATGATTGTGTTGCCCGTCTACGTTTAGTCCTGCTGTAGGTCCAAGTGTTGAATCTGAGGCTGGTGAACCAGCATCTCCTAATGCTCCTGCTGTTCCAATCAACGTTATGGTTGCTAAAGGGCTTAAACCAAGCTCTAAAGCAAGTGGTACAAAGATGGCCGCTATAATTGGAATTGTAGCAAAAGAAGAACCAATTCCCATTGTTACAAATAAACCGATTATCAACATGATTAATACTGCCAAGCTTACGTTACCTGCAAGTAGTTCGGCAGAGGCTTCTACTAAACTCTCAACATGCCCTGTCGCCGTAATTACTGCAGCAAAACCATTTGCAGTTATCATTACGAAGCCTACAAACGCCATCATGCGCATTCCTTCTGTTAATAAGCGGTCGGCTTCTTGCCACTTTAGTGCACCTGTCACGTAAAGTACAGCAATACCGGACAGTGCTCCTGCAATCATTGAGTCTGTTTGAATCTGAACGTATAAGGCTGCCAATAATGCAACGACAGTAAAAACAATATTACTTTTCTTCACATCGACTTTTAAGCTTTCTATTTCAATATCACCTTGCTTGTAGTTCCTAGGCTTGCGATATAGAACAAAAGCTATTACTAAGCCAAATACCATCCCTAATGCCGGTACTGCCATTGCACGTGGAATATCTTCTAATGCAATTTTAAGTCCAGCCAGTTCCATTTGTGTTGCTACGATTTGCTGATAAATCGCACCAAAGCCGTATGGCAGAAACATATACGGTGTAATTAAACCAAAAGCCAATATACATGCAATTAAACGGCGATCCACTTCTAACATGTTTAAGATTTTCAAAATCGGTGGAACTAACAATGGAATAAATGCAATATGAATTGGGATTAGATTTTGTGAAAAAACAGCCATCATTATCAACAATAAAAAGACTAGTACTTTCGCTAACCCTGCCCGTTGAGAATTACCTTCTCTTTTCACAAGCTTCAAAATGGCTACGACTAACAGATCCGGTATACCCGTTTTCGAAATTGCAACAGCGAAGCCCCCTAGTAGCCCATAACTTAACGCAATAGTCGCTCCAGCACCTAATCCACCCGTAAACGCATCGATTGTTGCTGAGACGCTTAAACCAGCTGTAAGGCCTCCTACAAGGGCACCCATTATCAATGAAAATACAACATTAATACGAAGTAAACTCAAAACTACCATTACACCAACCGCTATTAATACAGCATTCATAAACAACACTCACTTTCACGCACTAGATTGCTAATACGATAGAGTTTAAAGTGATTTAGTATAAAAGTCAAGGAGAAAAGCGCAAGGCAACCTATACACTCTGGTTGTTATTCACTATTTCCTGCGTTCCTTGGACAAAACATATGCTATACGACTACAAAGCCAATTCTCACTGCTCTCAAGTAAATGAAGGAGGAAATACTGCGAGTAATTTGGATTTACTTGCTCAACGGAAATTAAGTTTCGCTCGCCTGAAGCATATTGTATTTTCTCTCCAAGACCCCGCCGCAGCGGTACGAGGGCACTGAAAAAGTGTTATTCTAATAATTTTTTATCAAATAGTCGTTAAGAGAATTTATCGCTTTGGCATTCGCTTTCCGCGGGCGAGGGACGAGCCTCCTCCTTCGCTTTGCTTCGTGCGGGGTCTCGTCTGTCTCGCTTTTCCCGCAGGAGTATCATGCGTCGCGCTAAATTCTCTTAAATAAATACAGCAAATAGTTCCTACAAAAATACTGATTCGAGTTTTTCAGTGCCCGCAGCGGCACTTATCTCTATCAATAACAAAAGTGCAGAGCGTCTGTCTTAGAGAAATATAAATTCTAAAACACAAAAACCCTTTGCTATAAAAACAAAGGGTCCAAAACATTTTAAAGTGATTCATTTACAACTCTTTTATAATATCCAATAGATAGAAAAGCAAAGGCAGAATATAAAACCACATAAATACTCATCGTAATAAGTAACGGAGCAACAAGTTCTGTTCCAAAGAACATCCAACCTGACTTAACTGCAAAATAACTATGCGCAAGTCCAATTACTAATGGTACACCAAAGTTAAACAACTGTTTCATATAAATACCTTTCATCAAATCTTTCTTGGAAAACCCAATTTTTCGAAGTATCGTGTAGGAAGCGCGTTCCTCTTCAGCCTCTGTCATTTGTTTAAAGTACAAAATACTTCCCGTGGTCATTAAAAATGCTAACCCAAGGAATCCAGTGATGAAAATAACAAGACCAAATACTTCAAGATTAGATTGTCTAAATGACTCTTGTGAATCAAGTGACACAACTTCTTTATGACCTTCAACATTCACGAATTCGAAAGATCCATCATTAGTTGTTTCTTCATATAGTGATTGTACTTCTTTTATTTTTGTTCTATCTACTAAGTCAATTCCCGTTTGATTAGTCCAAACTGTTTGTTTTTGTACAACTGGATCATTTGCAAGTAACTCAAACAGTTCATCCGTTACTACCAGGGCTGGACTACTATAAGTAGCTCTATAACTTATTAAAGGCTCCTCATCTAGTTTTTTGATTTGCACAGTAACTTCACCTGAACTTGTCATTATGTGGACTGGTTTATTGACCTGAAAGGGCATAAATTCGGCTAACATTCCAGAATAACCTACTAAGTAACCTTCCCCTTCTTTCAACTTGAAGTTTGGCATTACCTTATGAACCTCACTATGCTTCATGATTATCGTTTCGGTTGATTTAGGATCAATCATCATCCCTTCAGGTAATTCATTCTCAAGAAGCTCTGACATGTCATGCTTTGCTGAAAGTAACGAGAAGTCAACTTGCTTATATTCTATTTTTTCTTCATGCAAACGTTCAGTAAAGGATTGACCTTGATCATTAAATAAGATGAAATCATATGGAACACTTCTCTGTGCCGTTGCCGATGCTGAATAGTAAGAAATGTATGATAGAGACAAAATCGCTAACGCAATGGCCGACAATACTGTAATGAGCGTGAGCGACTTCGCATTTCCTTTCATACGATGCATAATTGGAGTCAGGGACAAGACATCTACAATAGACAGACGCCCTCTTTTTTGTTTTCTAATTATGTTCATCAAAAATGCAACGGAAAAGCGAAAAACAAAAAATGTCCCCCCAATTGTAGCTCCTAAAATTAGCATCATTCTAATAAATAAAATATTTACACTCGCACTATCCCCCTCAAACAACTTTGTCGATAAGTAATAACCATACACGATGGACACTAGACCGATGAAACCAAGAAACATTTGAAATGCACTAAACCGTTTCACTCTTGTATCCGCATCCTTACTTGCATTAAATAAGCTAAGTAAAGAAGTCCTACGAATCATAAATGACGTTTGGATTAACACGATTATTAATAAAATCGCAAATACAAACAAAGTCATTTGAAATGCTTGTATGGAAAATGAGATTGAAACTAACGCTTCTTTTTCTAATATACGCAAAAGAATCATCGTGAATAAACGAGATGTTAAAAATCCTACCCCTACCCCTATGGCAATGGCACCAGACCACAATATTACGTTTTCTAATGCTATTAATCGAGTAACAAGTCCTTTAGACATTCCGATTAATTGATACAGACCGATTTCTTTACTCCGTCTTCTCATGAATAGATGGTTTGCATACAGAACAAAAAATACAACGATAAATAACAATAGATATTGTGCCGTTTTTAATGATGCAGCAACTTTAACACTGCCTGAAATGTTTTCTACACTTGGATTATATTGCAACGTGATAAAAGAGAAGTACAATGTCACACTAAAGATAAGAGCAAAGAAATATAAATAGTAATGTTTGATGTTCTTTTTCATACTTCTTAAAACTAATTGACTAAGCGTCATAACCATCACCACCAAGCACACCTTGCGTATTCATTATCTCTTGGAAAAATGCTTTGCGATTCTTTTCCCCTTTATATAGCTCTGTGTAAAGTTGTCCATCTTTTAAAAATAACACTCGACTACAGAAGCTAGCAGCTACTGGATCATGGGTAACCATCATAATCGTTACTTTCTTTTCAAAATTAATCTTCTCTAAATTACTCAATAGAGCTGTTGCAGCTTTTGAATCGAGCGCTCCAGTTGGTTCGTCTGCAAAAACAATAGACGGATTCGTTATTAATGCTCTTGCGGCAGATGTTCTTTGCTTTTGCCCACCAGAAATTTCATTTGGATATTTAGGTGCTAATTCTTTTATTCCCAATAAATTCGTGATCTCATTAAAACGCTGCTCTGCTTCAGTTTTCGATACTTTACTCATTGATAAGGGCAATAATATATTTTCTTTCACTGTTAGAGTGTCTAACAAATTATAATCTTGAAAGATGAATCCTAATTGTTCTCTACGAAAACTAGATAATTCGCGCTCTTTCATCATTCTTAAATTTTTTCCGTTTATTTCAATAACACCTTCTGTTGCAAAGTCAATGGAACAAAGAACATTTAATAATGTCGTCTTCCCAGAACCTGAAGGCCCCATAATCCCTACAAATTCACCAACGTTTACTTCCATATCTATACCTTTTAGTACTTCTTGTGCATTTAACTTCTTGCCATACACTTTTTTTATTTTACGTCCACTTAATATCTTCATTTTTTTCCTCCCACCACTTAGTAACTCCATTGTACTGCTTCAATTTGCATTTATCGTTTGATTTAGATGACAAATAAAAAGAGTAGATGACAGTTTTGTCACCTACTAGAAATTTGAAGAAATTGATTCTTTAAAGGAAAACATAAAGAAAATGTAGTACCAACACCTAGCTCCGATTGCACCAATACTACTATTCCTAGTTTTTCAGCTGCATTTTTAGCTAAGTATAGGCCCATACCTGTGGATGCTGTAGTAAGACGCCCTGTTGATCCAGTAAATGATTTGTCAAAAATTCTAGGCAAATCTGCTTTACTAATCCCAATCCCCTCGTCTTGTATATGCAATAATACATGACCGGTTTGGTCTCTAGTTACAAAAACCCTAATTTCTGTGTTTTCATCGCTATATTTCACTGCATTAGTTAATAACTGCCGAACAATGAATGAGAACCATTTTTGATCCGTCAGCACTTCTACCTCTAAATCCACTAGGTCAAAGCCTATTCCTTTTTCCATACACCAGGCAAGTAGTTCACGAATTTCTTTATGTATAATTTTCTGAAGTACAATAGTCTCCATCATATTATCTATTCCAATAGAAGGTAGTCTTGTATTGTGCAATTGTTGGTCTAATAGCAAGTGAATACGGAGCCATTCTAGCTCCATTTTTTTCTGTAAAATAGGATTCTCTATTGAATCTATCATTAATCTTATAGCAGTTATAGGCGTCTTCATTTCGTGAATCCATATAAGAGTACGATCATTTTCCTCGGAAAAGTCTACCTTGACGGCATTTAACTCTTCTCTACTTTTTAAGACTACTTCTTCTATCGCTTCAGCAAAGAGATGTTCAAAAGGAGTACACCCATCAGGAAACAAAGCAAGAAGAGTATCAAAATCAAGCTGTTTTTCCAGTTGAATCATGACATTCAACTTTCTCAAATATCGTGTTTCAATAAAAAAACGCCATGCTAAAAACAGAATAAACAAGATTATATTCACGCTATTAATATAAATTGTAGATGTATGAACAAATGCAACATCTAATGCTAGAATAAAATTTAACCAAATTTGCATAACAATAAAAAAAAGAATCCACGCTTTTCTTTCTTTCAAAAATAATAGCAACACAACAGACTATACCTCCTTTGTTATCGCCATATAACCTAGACCTTTTTTCGTTACAATAACATCATTTAAGCCAATTTCCTCAAGTTTAATACGTAGTCTATTAACATTAACTGAAAGTGTATTGTCATTGACGAACCTTTCATCATCCCATAATTTCCGCATAAGTTCGTCACGAGAAACAATTTTATCTACCGATTGTAATAATACACGCAATATAAAGAGCTCGTTCTTTGTTAGTTCGCTCGTTTGATCATTACATGTAATGCTACTTCTTGAATAATCAATAATTGAGCCATTCCAACTATTAATGTCTACTTTCTCATCTAAATAATCATATGTTCTACGAAATGTAGCCTGAACTTTGGCAAGAAGTACATCCATATTAAACGGTTTTTGAACGAAATCATCTGCCCCCATTTGCATAGCCATTACCATATCCATTGGATGATCACGTGACGACAAGAAGATTATCGGTACCTTTGAAATATGGCGAATCTCTCTACACCAATGGAATCCATCAAATGCAGGAAGCTGAATGTCTATAATTACTAATTGCGGCTTTTCTTCTACAAAAATCTGTATTACTTTTTGAAAGTCATTCGGTCGGATTACATCAAATGACCATTGGACAAATCTCTCTTTAATCATTTCAAAAATGGAATAGTCGTCTTCTATTACCAATATTTTAGCGTTCACTACACTCACCTCTTACCAATTAGTTTACACTATTTTTTCGCATAAAAAAAATCCATCTCGTCGTCACGAGATGGATTTTAACTTGTAATTTAGAAATTACTTAGTAATAGTAGCAACTACACCAGCGCCTACAGTACGTCCACCCTCACGGATAGAGAACTTAGTACCTTCTTCAAGAGCGATTGGAGCGATCAAAGAAACTGTCATTTCGATGTTGTCTCCAGGCATAACCATTTCTACGCCTTCTGGAAGGTTACAAACGCCAGTTACGTCCGTTGTACGGAAGTAGAACTGTGGACGGTAGTTAGAGAAGAATGGAGTATGACGTCCACCCTCTTCTTTTGAAAGAACATAAACTTCAGCTTTGAAGTCTGTGTGTGGTGTGATTGTACCTGGTTTAGCTAATACTTGACCACGTTGGATATCTTCACGAGCAACCCCACGAAGAAGAGCACCGATGTTGTCACCAGCTTCTGCATAGTCAAGAAGTTTACGGAACATTTCAACACCTGTAACAGTAGTTGATTTTGCATCTTCAACGATACCGATGATGTCTACAACGTCTCCAACTTTAACTTGGCCACGTTCAACACGTCCTGTAGCAACTGTACCACGACCTGTGATTGAGAATACATCCTCGATTGGCATCATGAATGGTTTGTCAGTTTGACGTTCTGGAGTTGGGATATAGCTATCAACAGCGTCCATTAACTCAACAATTTTTTCTTCCCAATCTGCTTCGCCTTCAAGAGCTTTAAGAGCAGAACCTTTAATTACTGGAATGTCGTCGCCTGGGAAATCGTATTCAGAAAGAAGGTCACGAATTTCCATTTCAACTAATTCAAGAAGTTCTTCGTCGTCTACCATGTCACATTTGTTCATGAATACAACTAGGTAAGGAACACCTACTTGACGTGAAAGAAGAATATGCTCACGAGTTTGTGGCATTGGGCCATCAGCAGCAGATACTACTAGAATACCGCCGTCCATTTGAGCTGCACCTGTGATCATGTTTTTAACATAGTCAGCATGTCCTGGGCAGTCTACGTGTGCATAGTGACGACTTGCAGTTTCATACTCAACGTGTGAAGTATTGATTGTGATTCCACGTTCTTTTTCTTCTGGTGCGTTGTCGATGTCAGCGTATGATTTAGCTGTACCACCCATTTTTTTAGAAAGAACTGTTGCGATAGCAGCAGTTAAAGTTGTTTTACCATGGTCAACGTGTCCGATTGTACCAATATTAGCATGCGTTTTTGAACGGTCAAATTTTTCTTTAGCCATTAGAGAAATCCTCCTCAGTAATTGTATGATTTTTTATGATAAAAGGTAGAGGGCGTACGTCCCCCTATCTTTTATACACTACAAATTAGTTATACTTTAATTTTGGTGAAATTTCAATTATTCACCTTTATGTTTTTTAATAATTTCTTCCGAAATTGATTTTGGAACATCTTCATAGTGATCAAACACCATAGAGAATACTCCACGTCCTTGCGTATTAGAACGTAAAGACGTTGCATATCCGAACATTTCAGCAAGTGGAACCATTGCACGAACAACTTGTGCGTTTCCACGAGCATCCATACCTTCAACGCGACCACGACGAGACGTGATATCACCCATGATGTCTCCTAAATATTCTTCAGGAATAACAACTTCTACTTTCATGATTGGCTCAAGAAGTACTGGGTTTACTTTAGATACAGCATTTTTCAATGCCATAGATGCAGCAATTTTAAATGCCATCTCATTCGAGTCAACATCATGGTATGATCCGTCGAATAATTTAGCTTTAATATCGATTAATGGGAAACCAGCAAGTACACCATTGTCAAGAGAGTCACGAAGACCCGCTTCTACAGCTGGAATATATTCACGTGGAACAACCCCACCAACGATTGCGTTCTCAAATTCAAAGCCTTTTCCTTCTTCGTTTGGAGAGAACTCAATCCAAACGTGTCCGAACTGACCACGTCCACCAGATTGGCGTACGAATTTACCTTCAACTTGTGCCGAAGAACGGAAAGTTTCACGGTAAGATACTTGTGGAGCACCTACGTTAGCTTCAACCTTAAATTCACGACGCATACGGTCAACTAGAATATCAAGGTGAAGTTCACCCATACCAGCGATAATTACTTGACCAGTTTCTTGGTCAGTATGAACGCGGAATGTTGGATCTTCTTCAGAAAGTTTTTGTAGAGCTTGACCCATTTTATCTTGGTCTGCTTTAGTTTTAGGCTCAACAGATAACGAAATAACTGGTTCTGGGAATTCCATAGACTCAAGAATTACTAGAGCTTTTTCATCACATAGTGTATCACCAGTAGTTGTATCTTTTAGACCTACAGCGGCAGCGATATCTCCAGCGTAAACTTGAGAAATCTCTTCACGAGAGTTAGCATGCATTTGTAGAATACGGCCTACACGCTCACGCTTACCTTTTGTAGAGTTTTGTACGTATGAACCTGCTTGAAGAGTACCAGAATACACACGGAAGAATGTTAACTTACCAACATAAGGGTCAGTCATTACTTTAAACGCTAATGCAGAGAATGGTTCTGAGTCATCTGAATGACGTTCAATTTCTTCTTCGCTATCTGGGTCGATCCCTTTCATAGCAGGAATATCAAGTGGTGATGGAAGGTATGCAACAACTGCGTCCAAAACTTTTTGAACACCTTTGTTTTTAAATGCAGTACCACATACTACTGGATAGAATTGTATGTTTAGAGTACCTTTACGAATACCATTAACTAATTCTTCGTTCGTAACTTCTTCTCCACCAAGATATTTTTCCATCAAATCTTCGTCAAGTTCAGCTACCGCTTCAACTAATTTTTCACGGTATTCTTCAGCTTGTGCTTTGTATTCTTCTGGAATTTCTACTTCTTGGATATCAGTTCCTAAATCATTACCATATACAGTAGCTTTCATCGTTACTAAGTCGATAATTCCACTGAATTGGTCTTCAGAACCAATTGGTAACTGAATAGGATGAGCGTTAGCTTGTAAACGGTCACGAAGTGTTCCTACAGAATATAGGAAGTCCGCACCTGTTTTATCCATTTTGTTTACGAATACAATACGTGGTACGCCATAAGTTGTAGCTTGACGCCATACTGTTTCAGTTTGAGGTTCAACACCAGATTGAGCATCTAGTACTGTAACTGCACCATCAAGTACACGAAGTGAACGTTCAACTTCAACTGTGAAGTCTACGTGTCCAGGTGTATCAATGATATTTACACGGTGGTTATCCCAAGCAGCTGTCGTTGCAGCAGAAGTGATTGTAATACCACGTTCTTGTTCTTGTTCCATCCAGTCCATTTGTGATGCACCTTCATGCGTTTCACCAATTTTGTGGATTTTACCAGTGTAATATAGAATACGCTCCGTAGTAGTCGTTTTACCAGCATCGATGTGAGCCATGATACCGATATTACGTGTTTTTTCTAAGGAGAACTCTCTAGCCATATTGTATTTCTCCTTCCAATTCGGATTAGAGTATGATTTTTAAATGAATCTTACCAACGATAGTGTGCGAATGCTTTGTTAGCTTCCGCCATTTTGTGCATATCTTCACGTTTCTTAACTGATGCACCTGTGTTGTTTGATGCGTCAAGAATTTCGTTAGCTAAACGCTCTTCCATCGTTTTTTCTCCACGAAGACGTGAATAGTTTACTAAGTAGCGAAGACCTAGTGTTGAACGACGGTCAGGACGTACTTCAACTGGTACTTGGTAGTTTGCACCACCAACACGACGAGCACGTACTTCAAGAACTGGCATTACATTGTTTAGTGCAGCTTCGAATACTTCTAAAGCGTCTTTACCAGAACGTTCTTTTACAAGATCAAACGCTCCGTATAGAATTTTTTGAGAAGTACCTCTTTTACCATCAATCATCATTTTGTTAATTAAACGAGTTACTAGTTTTGAATTATAAATTGGATCTGGTAACACGTCACGTTTGGAAACAGGACCTTTACGAGGCATGTGTTTTCCTCCTTTCGACGAATGTCAAATTATTGATTACTAAAAATTAGTTTTTCTTTTCTTTCGGGCGTTTTGCACCGTATAAAGAACGGCTTTGCATACGACCATTAACACCAGCTGTATCAAGAGCACCACGTACGATATGATAACGTACCCCTGGTAAGTCTTTTACACGTCCTCCGCGGATAAGTACAACACTATGTTCTTGTAGGTTGTGTCCTTCTCCTGGAATATAAGCAGTAACCTCTAACGTATTTGTTAAACGTACACGCGCATATTTACGAAGTGCTGAGTTTGGTTTTTTCGGCGTCATAGTACCAACACGAGTACAAACCCCACGCTTTTGTGGCGAGTTAAGATTTGTAGCTGATTTTTTAAAGCTGTTATAGCCTTTTCCTAATGCTGGAGACTTTGATTTCGTGATATTGGATTTACGAGGCTTACGTACCAATTGGTTAATTGTAGGCATCGATTATTCCTCCCTTCATTTGTTCTTGTTAATACCACACATCCAGGTGGTTCATTTTTGGGGTAAAAACAAAGTCTTTGTGTTTCACACAAAAACTGTTACACAGTAATAGCTACTACCGACGCGCCTAAACGCAATCCACAAGCTTTACCAAGATCTACTTTAGACTCAACATAGTGAACAAAAACATTGTTTTCAAGTGCTGTTTGACTTGCAAGTTCAATGATTTTCTTTTCTACATCAAGCGCAATATAAACTTCTTTGACAAGCCCTTTTTTCATTGCTTTTACTGCTTGCTTTGTACCGATGATTGTATTTTTTGCTTGCTTCACTTTTTCATAAGACATTTTCATATCCTCCAAAGCTACAAGTCAGATAACTATCAACCTTAAATATATTATCATTCCTAGAAAAAGGTGTCAACACTAATTATAAAAAATATTAGGGAGAACAGTACCAGATTCTTATTTGACTTAGTTCAGTGGGATCTTAAACCCCACTGAATCAAGTTAAATTTTCTCCCTAATATTCAAATATTATTCAGCGCTTACTGCTTCTTTTTCCGTATCTTTATTACCGATAATTTGAATTTGACGATAACGTTGCATACCTGTACCAGCCGGAACTAGTTTACCGATAATTACGTTTTCTTTCAATCCTAGTAATTCATCACGTTTTCCTTTAATCGCTGCATCTGTTAAGACACGAGTCGTTTCTTGGAATGATGCTGCAGATAGGAATGATTCCGTTTCAAGTGAAGCTTTTGTAATACCAAGAATTACTGGGCGACAAGTTGCAGGTATCTTACCTTGAAGAACTGCATCTTTATTCGCTTCAGCAAATTGATGAATATCAAGCAGTGATCCTGGAAGTAATTCCGTTTCACCAGCTTCAATAACACGAATTTTACGAAGCATTTGGCGAACCATTACTTCGATGTGCTTATCACCAATTTCTACCCCTTGCATACGGTAAACTTTCTGTACTTCTTTTAATAAGTACACTTGAACCGTCGAAACATCTTTTACTTTTAACAATTCTTTAGGATCCACAGAACCTTCTGTTAATACTTGACCACGATTAATAACATCGTTTACTTGAACTTTTAGACGAGCATTATAAGGTGCTAAGTACTTACGGGTTTCTACGCTACCTTGAATTGTAATTTCTTTTTGACCTTCTCTAATTTCATCAATTTCAGTGACAATCCCTGTAATTTCTGAAATAACTGCTTGCCCTTTTGGATTACGAGCTTCGAAAATTTCTTGGATACGTGGAAGACCTTGAGTAATATCGTCTCCAGCAACCCCACCTGTATGGAATGTACGCATCGTTAACTGTGTACCTGGTTCTCCGATTGATTGAGCAGCAATAATACCAACTGCTTCTCCAACCTCTACAGTATCACCAGTTGCTAAGTTAAGACCGTAACATTTTTTACATACACCGTGTTTTGTGTTACATGTGAATGCGGAACGAATCGTTATCTCTCCGATACCTGCTTCTTCAATAACACGAGCAACGTCTTGTGTAATAAGTCCGTCTTTTTCTAAGATAACTTCATTTGTAGTAGGATGGAAAATTGTTTTCTTTGTATGGCGACCAACAATACGCTCACCAAACTCTTCAATTACTTCCGTACCTTCCATAAGTGAACCAATTAGCAAACCACGGTCTGTTCCACAATCATCTTCACGTACGATAACATCTTGTGCCACGTCAACAAGACGACGAGTTAAGTAACCGGAATCGGCCGTTTTAAGTGCAGTATCAGCAAGACCTTTACGAGCACCGTGTGTTGAGATGAAGTATTCAAGTACTGTTAACCCTTCACGGAACGAAGACTTGATCGGAAGTTCGATAATTCGACCAGCCGGGTTGGCCATCAGTCCACGCATACCTGCAAGCTGAGTAAAGTTGGATGCGTTACCACGGGCACCAGAGTCACTCATCATGAAGATTGGGTTCATGTTATCTAGAGATTTCATCAGTTTATCTTGAATTACTTCTTTCGCTTTACTCCAATGTCCGATTACACTAGCATAACGCTCGTCTTCCGTGATTAGACCACGACGGAATTGTTTCATCACTTTATCTACTTTTCCTTGTGCTTCTTCAAGAATTTCACCTTTATCAGGAAGTACCACGATATCAGAAATACCGATTGTAATACCTGCTTTAGTTGAGTATTTAAATCCTAGAGATTTCATACGGTCAAGCATCTTAGACGTTTCTGTAATATGGAAACGTTTAAATACTTCCGCAATGATATTTCCAAGAATTTTCTTCTTGAATGGCTGAACAAG
Source organism: Psychrobacillus vulpis (assembly GCF_006861825.1). Lineage (GTDB taxonomy): Bacteria > Bacillota > Bacilli > Bacillales_A > Planococcaceae > Psychrobacillus > Psychrobacillus vulpis. Next base: position 39,812 of record NZ_VDGI01000018.1, read on the forward strand.
ATCCATAGAATCGATATGTTTCTTCACATCAGTAGATGTAGAAACAAAGTATTTTTCAGGAGTTTCAATTTGTAGATTGAAATCCGTTGGCTCATTAATATACGGGAACGTTTCTGGAAGTATTTCATTGAAAATGACTTTACCTACAGTTGTTAGTAATAACATTTTGTTTTGTTCGTCCGTAAATGTTTGGTTTTTTAATGATGATGCAGCAATTGCAATACGAGTATGCAAATGTACATGACCAGTGTTATATGCAATCAATACCTCTTCTGGACCATAGAAAGTTGTACCTTCCCCTGTTGCACCTTTACGCTCAAGAGTTAAGTAATAGTTTCCTAAAACCATATCTTGAGATGGAGTAACAACTGGTTTTCCATCTTTCGGGTTCAAAATGTTTTGAGCTGCAAGCATTAGTAAACGAGCTTCTGCTTGTGCTTCCGCTGATAGTGGTACGTGAACAGCCATTTGGTCACCATCGAAGTCAGCGTTATAAGCTGTACATACTAATGGGTGAAGACGAATTGCACGACCTTCAACTAATGTCGGCTCAAATGCTTGAATTCCTAGACGGTGAAGAGTAGGTGCGCGGTTTAGTAAAACCGGATGCTCCTTAATAACATCTTCTAATACATCCCAAACTTCTGCATGCATACGTTCAATTTTACGTTTTGCACTTTTAATATTGTGTGCTAAACCACGTTCAACAAGTTCTTTCATAACAAATGGTTTGAATAATTCAATTGCCATTTCTTTTGGAAGACCACATTGATACATTTTTAAGTTTGGTCCTACTACGATAACCGATCGACCAGAATAGTCTACACGTTTACCAAGTAAGTTTTGACGGAAACGACCTTGTTTCCCTTTCAGCATATGTGAAAGTGATTTCAAAGGACGGTTACCTGGTCCTGTTACAGGACGGCCACGACGACCATTATCAATTAAAGCATCTACTGCTTCTTGTAACATACGTTTTTCGTTCTGAACAATGATACTTGGAGCACCTAAGTCAAGTAAACGTTTTAAACGGTTGTTACGGTTAATAACACGACGGTATAAATCATTTAAATCAGAAGTAGCAAATCGTCCACCATCTAATTGAACCATCGGACGTAATTCTGGTGGAATTACCGGAAGAACGTCTAAAATCATCCACTCTGGTCTGTTTCCTGAGTTACGGAAAGATTCTACTACCTCTAGACGTTTAATCGCACGTGTACGACGTTGACCTTGTGCAGTTTTTAACTCTTCTTTTAAACTTTCTGTTTCTTTTTCTAAATCAATTTCTTGAAGTAGACGTTTAATCGCTTCCGCACCCATAGCTGCTTGGAATTTAGTACCAAACTTATCTCGGTATGCGCGATACTCTTTTTCAGAAAGTAATTGTTTCTTTTCAAGTGGCGTGTCCGCAGGTTCAATTACTACATAAGAAGCAAAATAAATTACTTCTTCAAGTGATCTTGGAGACATATCCAAAATTAGACCCATACGACTTGGAATACCTTTGAAATACCAAATATGTGAAACTGGTGCAGCTAATTCGATGTGTCCCATGCGTTCACGACGGACTTTTGCACGCGTTACTTCCACTCCACATCGATCACATACGACACCTTTATAACGAACTCGTTTATATTTACCACAGTGACATTCCCAATCCTTTGTAGGACCAAAAATACGTTCACAGAACAAACCATCTTTTTCTGGTTTCAACGTTCGGTAATTAATCGTTTCAGGTTTTTTTACTTCCCCGTAAGACCATGAACGGATTTTATCAGGTGAAGCTAAACCAATTTTCATATACTCAAAATTATTAACATCTATCAAGGAGCCTACCTCCCTTTAGTCTTGTGTCTTTTGAAAGACTTTCCAAGTAGCTCTGCATTATGCAATTTTATATGGAAACTCGGACAGGGTTCACCTGTCCGATTTCTATTAAGTAAGATAAAAAAGTATAAACTTTTTTAAATAGTTACTGCCCAAGCTTCGGCACCGTAAGCTCGAGGTCAAATGATGTTTACTCCAATAGCTAAGAAACTGCCTCCTAGTAGAACATCATTTATTATCGAAGCCAAACAGGCGTCCTTCGCTTTTTTTATTCCACAGACCCGACTGGCTCTTCTTCATTTGCTAAAGGCAAAATTCCAAGTGCGTCAGCTGCAGGAATATCGTCGTCTTCATCTAAATCACGAAGTTCAATTTCTTCTTCGTCAATCGTTAACATTTTAACGTCCATACCTAAGCTTTGTAATTCCTTGATCAATACTTTGAATGATTCTGGAACGCCTGGTTCTGGTACACTCTCACCTTTAACGATTGCCTCATACGTTTTAACACGTCCAACAACGTCATCTGATTTAACAGTTAATATTTCTTGTAATGTATAAGCTGCACCGTATGCTTCTAGTGCCCATACTTCCATCTCTCCGAAGCGTTGTCCACCAAATTGCGCTTTCCCTCCAAGAGGTTGCTGAGTAACAAGTGAGTAAGGTCCAGTAGATCGAGCATGTAGCTTATCATCAACCATGTGGGCAAGTTTAATCATGTACATGATCCCAACAGAAACTCTGTTATCAAATGGTTCACCTGAACGTCCGTCATATAGAATCGTTTTACCGTCACGGTTTAGTCCAGCTTCTTCCATTGTACTCCACACATCTTCTTCGTTGGCACCATCAAATACTGGTGAAGCCATATGAACACCTAGTAGTCTTGAAGCCATACCTAAGTGTAGCTCTAAAACTTGCCCTATGTTCATACGAGAAGGTACACCTAGTGGATTTAACATGATATCAACTGGTGTTCCGTCTGGAAGGAATGGCATGTCTTCTTCAGGAAGAATACGTGAGATAACCCCTTTGTTACCATGACGTCCGGCCATTTTATCCCCAACAGAGATTTTACGTTTTTGAACGATATATGCACGAACTAATTGGTTAACACCTGGAGATAACTCATCGCCATCTTCACGATTAAATACTTTTACATCTAAAACAATTCCACCAGCTCCATGAGGTACACGTAGTGATGTGTCACGAACTTCACGTGCTTTTTCACCGAAAATAGCGTGAAGTAAACGTTCCTCTGCAGTTAATTCCGTAACTCCTTTTGGAGTTACTTTACCAACTAAAATGTCACCATCGCGAACTTCAGCACCAATACGGATAATTCCACGGTCGTCTAAGTTGCGTAATGCATCTTCTCCAACGTTCGGAATGTCTCTCGTAATTTCTTCTGGCCCGAGTTTTGTGTCACGTGATTCTGATTCGTATTCTTCAATATGCACTGAAGTATATACATCATCTTTCACAAGACGTTCACTCATAATTACAGCATCCTCATAGTTGAATCCGTCCCATGTCATGAAGGCAACTAAAACGTTACGCCCTAAAGCTAACTCTCCTTGTTCCATAGAAGGACCATCTGCAAGAATATCCAAAGGTTTTACATGATCGCCAACTTTTACAATTGGTCGTTGGTTTATAGATGTTCCGTGATTAGAACGTTCGAATTTGTGTACTTTATAAGAAGTTAAATCACCTTTAACTTCTTTACCGTCTACTTCTTCGATACGACGAACACGAATTTCTTTTGCTTCTACATGCTCAACAATACCAGCGTATTTTGCAATTACTGCAGCACCTGAGTCACGAGCGTTGACGTGTTCCATTCCAGTTCCAACAAATGGAGCTTCTGGGTTTAATAAAGGAACAGCTTGTCGTTGCATGTTCGCTCCCATTAACGCACGGTTCGAGTCATCGTTTTCTAAGAAAGGAATACATGCTGTCGCTGCAGAAACTACCTGTTTCGGCGAAACGTCCATGTAATCGATTTGTTCACTTCTAAATACTGTGTTATCTCCACGGAAACGTCCTACTACTTCTTCTCGTAAGAATGCACCGTCATCAGATAACGGAGAATTGGCTTGAGCAACTACATAGTTATCCTCTTCATCAGCCGTTAAATAGTCGATGCGTGAAGTTACACGACCCGTTTCAGGATCAACACGTCGGTAAGGTGTTTCGATAAAACCAAATTTATTCACTTTTGCAAAGCTTGAAAGTGAGTTAATAAGCCCAATGTTTGGTCCCTCTGGTGTTTCAATCGGACACATACGACCATAGTGAGAATAGTGAACGTCACGTACTTCAAATCCAGCACGTTCACGCGTTAAACCACCTGGCCCAAGCGCTGAAAGACGACGCTTATGCGTTAGTTCAGCAAGTGGATTTGTTTGGTCCATGAACTGAGATAATTGCGAACTACCAAAGAATTCTTTAATAGATGCAATAACTGGACGGATATTAATTAATTGTTGAGGAACAATTGATTGTGTATCGTTAATAGACATACGTTCACGAACTACACGTTCCATACGAGAAAGACCAATACGGAATTGGTTTTGAAGTAATTCCCCAACTGAACGTAAACGACGGTTACCTAGATGATCGATGTCATCTGTGTTCCCAACGTTAAATAACAAGTTAAAGAAGTAGCCAATAGAAGATACAATATCCGCAGGCGTAATGTTTTTAACTTCGTTTTCTACATACGCGTTGCTAATTACATTAATTTCTTTTTGGTCTTCGTCATTAGGTGCATAAATTTTAATCGATTGAATTGTAATATCGTCTTCTAAAACGCCACCAACTTGTGATAATGTTTTGAAGCCAATTCCATTTTCTAAATGAGGAATCAGTCGATCTAGTACTCGTCTATCAATAAGCGTACCAGCCTCTACTAATATCTCACCCGTCTCTGGATCCACTAGCGTTTCAGCTACTGTTTGATTAAACAAGCGATTTTTTATATGCAATTTTTTATTCATTTTGTAACGACCAACATTCGCTAAGTCATAGCGTTTTGGGTCAAAGAAGCGAGAATATAACAAGCTTTTCGCACTTTCAACTGTTGGTGGTTCACCTGGGCGTAGACGCTCATAGATTTCAAGTAACGCTTTCTCAGACGTTTCTGTGTTATCTTTTTCAAGCGTGTTACGTAAATATTCATTATCACCAATTAAATCGATGATTTCTTGATCTGATCCAAAGCCTAAAGCTCGAAGTAAAACAGTAACTGGTAATTTACGAGTGCGATCGATACGAACGTATACTACGTCTTTTGCATCGATTTCATATTCTAACCATGCACCGCGGTTTGGAATAACTGTAGCTCCAAAGCCTTTTTTACCGTTTTTGTCTGTTTTGTCGTGGAAGTAAACACTTGGTGAACGGACTAACTGAGATACGATAACGCGCTCAGCACCATTGATTACGAAAGTACCTGTTTCCGTCATTAATGGGAAATCCCCCATGAAGACGTCTTGTTCTTTCACTTCATCCGTTTCTTTGTTGTGGAGACGTACTTTTACGCGCAAAGGTGCAGCGTAAGTTGCGTCACGTTCTTTTGATTCGTCGACGGAATATTTCGGTTCATTTAAACTATAGTCGACAAATTCAAGTGATAGATTGCCTGTAAAATCCTCGATAGGTGAAATGTCTTTGAACATTTCGCGTAAACCTTCTTCAAGGAACCATTCGTAAGATGCTGTTTGAATTTCGATTAGATTCGGAAGTTCAAGCACCTCACTAATACGCGCAAAACTTCTGCGCTGGCGGTGTTGTCCGTACTGAACTAGTTGACCTGTCAACTCATTCACCCCTCAATAAAGCGATAATAGGTCTTTTCGATATGAACAATTTAGTGTATGATATCGAAAGACAAAAAGAAAACGAGTTCTAATGTAAGAGCTCATTTTCGATTAACCAAACTTTTTCTCGGCCAGTATACCCTTATTTACAAATTTTATTCAAAAGGCAAAAGGGCATACGTCCTCAAAATAATATTTTTGCATTTTATTATAATATCATAGCGATTTTGTCAAGTCAATCTTTGTAGCTTTTAAAATCCAGTAGCCTTTTTCTTTGTCTACTACCTCTACTTGACCAAAAATCTCTTCCAAATGACTAAAAGTAGATGGTGCCCCTTGTTTCTTTTGAATCACAACCCACAATTCTCCCCCTGAAACCAACTTTTCATAGGATTCCTTGTAAAAACGAAAAATAGTCTCTTTCCCAGCGCGAATCGGTGGATTAGTTAATATAGCCGCAAAGTTTACAGTTTTAACTGCTGACAACCCATCACTTTCATAGATTCGTACATTTTGTATCCCGTTAGCAGCAGCATTTTTTTCTGCAAGTTGGATTGCACGTGTGTTAACATCTACTAAATGAACTGTTCTCTCTTCATTTGCTTTTGCAATGGAAAGGCCGATTGGACCATATCCACAACCTACATCTAAAATGTCTCCTTCTAGTTTAGGCATTTCAAAAGCATTGATTAATACACGGGAGCCAAAATCTACTTCGCTCTTACTAAATACACCAGCATCTGTTTCAAACCGAAAATTATGACCAAGCAATGTGAAATTCCAATGCCGCGGTTTACTTTCCGTTTGAGGTTTTCTAGAGTAATAGTGATCAGACACTGAATAACCCTCCATAATACATACGAAGAAAAGCCCGTCGTTAACTGACGAGCTTTTTCATCGAAATGCACAAAAATTACTTAACTTCTACGTTAGCGCCTACTTCTTCAAGTTGAGCTTTGATAGCTTCAGCATCTTCTTTAGATACGCCTTCTTTAAGTGGTTTTGGAGCGTTATCTACTAATTCTTTAGCTTCTTTCAAGCCAAGACCAGTGATTTCACGAACAACTTTGATTACTTTGATTTTTTGGTCTCCTGCAGAAGCAAGGATTACGTCAAATTCAGTTTTTTCTTCAGCTGCAGCAGCACCGCCACCTGCAACTACTGCTACTGGAGCAGCAGCTGTTACACCGAATTCTTCTTCGATTGCTTTTACTAAGTCGTTTAACTCAAGAACTGTCATTGATTTGATAGCTTCTAAGATTTGCTCATTGTTCATTTTATTTTCCTCCTATAATTGGATAATTTTTAGGCTATTTGCCGTGTTTTACTTGTTAAGCCGCGTAATAAATTATGCGCCTTGTTCTTCTTTTTGTTCTGCAACAGCTTTTGTTGCAAGCGCAAAGTTGCGCATTGGAGCTTGAAGTACTGAAAGAAGCATAGAAAGAAGTCCTTCGCGTGATGGAAGTTCCGCTAATGCTTTCACATCTTCAGCAGATGCTACAGCTCCTTCGATGATTCCAGCTTTAATTTCAAGCTTTTCGTTCTTTTTAGCAAAATCATTGATGATTTTTGCAGGTGCAACTACATCTTCGTTAGAAAATGCAACTGCGTTTGGACCAACAAGGTATTCGTTAACCCCGTCAACTCCAGCGATTTCAGTAGCACGGCGTGTAAGTGAATTTTTGTAAACTTTAAATTCCACACCAGCTTCACGAAGTTGTTTACGTAATTCAGTTACTTGCGAAACGTTTAAACCACGGTAGTCAACTACTACTACAGAAGCAGCAGCTTTAAACTTTTCTGCAATTTCTTGAACTTGCACTTTTTTCGTTTCAATTGCATTGCTCATCTTGGCACCTCCTATAAGAATTGGCCATTTATACCGACAAAAGAAAAGCCTCTGATCTACGGATAGACACAGAGGCAGAAAGTCATCATCTAAAAGAATCTGAATTTGCTTGTCCTCGGTAGGATATTAAGTGACAAGTCACTCCTACTGTCTTCGGTACAAATGTATATTTCACAACAAAAGTCATCTTATCAGATAGACTTGTAATTGTCAATTATTATTTTACTGATTGAGTATCAATTTTTACAGCTGGACCCATAGTAGTTGTAACATTTACAGACTTCATATAAATACCTTTAGCAGCAGCTGGTTTAGCTTTTTGTACTACTTCAAATACCGCTAAGAAGTTTTCCACTAATTTGTCGTCTTCGAAAGAAACTTTACCGATTGGAGCGTGAATGATACCAGCTTTGTCAGCACGGTATTCTACTTTACCAGCTTTGATTTCTTCGATAGCTTTTGTTACGTCAAATGTAACTGTACCTGTTTTTGGGTTTGGCATTAAGCCTTTTGGTCCAAGTACACGACCGATTTTACCAACTTCACCCATCATGTCTGGAGTCGCTACGATTACATCGAAATCGAACCATCCTTGTTGGATTTTGTTGATGTATTCTACATCACCTGCATAGTCTGCACCAGCAGCTTCTGCTTCTTTTAATTTTTCGCCTTTAGCAAATACTAATACGCGTTGTGTTTTACCAGTTCCGTTTGGAAGCACAACTGCTCCACGGATTTGTTGGTCATTTTTACGAGTATCGATTCCTAAACGGAAAGCAACCTCTACAGTTGCATCAAAATTAACTGTGCTTGTTTTTTTAGCAAGTTCAATTGCTTCTTTAGCTGAGTATACTGCATTACGATCAACTAACTTTGAAGCTTCTTGTAATTTTTTACCTTTGTTAGCCATTTAAAATATCCTCCTTGATAGTGGTTTTAGCGGAATAAACCTCCCACGTGTAAAGGTTGCAGTTATCCTTAGCGAACAACCACAACCTTCCAAAAAACGAATGCGTCTTATAAAACTGCGCAGGGAATATTAGTCTTCGATCGTAATACCCATGCTACGTGCAGTACCTTCAACCATCAACATAGCTGCTTCAACAGATGCTGCATTTAAATCTGGCATTTTTTGTTCTGCGATTTCGCGAACTTTATCACGTTTCACCACAGCCACTTTAACGCGGTTTGGTTGACCTGATCCAGATTGAATACCAGCTGCTACTTTAAGTAGAACTGCTGCCGGCGGAGTTTTTGTAATGAATGTAAAAGAACGATCTTCAAATACAGAAATTTCAACCGGAATGATTAGACCTGCTTGATCCGCAGTACGAGCGTTGAACTCCTTACAGAATCCCATGATATTAACACCTGCTTGACCTAATGCAGGACCAACCGGTGGTGCTGGATTTGCTTTACCAGCAGGAATTTGTAATTTTACAACTTTAATCACTTTTTTAGCCACGAGACACACCTCCTTAAGTCCGTGATGTGGTAATTGGGTTGCCCCTCCCACTCAAATATCTGTCTCTCAGCATATCGCTGATAACATTATAAAAATTAATGCAGACTTATTTTTAGTCTGACCTTTGAAATGATACCACTTTTCTTACTCTTTAGCAAGTGACTAACTAAAATTATATTTTACGCACTTGATCGAAGTCTAACTCCATGTTTGTTTCTCGACCAAACATATCTACTGATACAGTTACTTTTCCTTTATCTGCATCTATTGTTTCCACTTTCCCTTGGAAGTGGGCAAATGGACCTTCAAGTACTTCCAGTAATTCTCCAATTGTGAAATCTACCTCTACTTTACGATCATCTGTACCCATTTGTTTTAACATAGATTGCACTTCTTCTGGGGCTAAAGGCGTTGGTTTTGTTCCTCCACCTGAAGAACCTAGAAATCCAGTTACCCCTGGTGTGTTTCGAACAACATACCATGCATCGTCTGTCATAACTAGTTCTACAAATACATATCCCGGGAAAGTTTTTCGTGAAACTACACGTTTTTTCCCATCTTTAAAATCTGTTTCTTCTTGCTCGGGAATGAATACTCGGAAAATTTTATCTGACATCCCCATTGTTTCTACACGTTTTTCTAAGTTTGCTTTTACTTTATTTTCATACCCAGAGTAAGTATGAACGACATACCAATTTTTCTCCATAAATACAGGACTAATCGTCCTTCCCTCCTATTCTCAGACAAATGAAAAAACCCGTTCGTTTACTAAGACGGGCTATTTTTAAAAAATATTTACATGTTGCATTTTATAAATCTAAATACCAACGGAAAAATTCTGAAATCCCTAAATCTACTAAAGCAAAAAATACAGCCATAATTGCAACAGTCGCAAGAACGATTACTGTATATCTTGTAAGCTCTTTTTTTCTAGGCCAGCTTACTTTTCTCATTTCAGACATTACATTTTTAAAAAATCCTCCAACATTAGCCATTCTAGCTAAACCTCCACACGGAAAATCTATCTCATTTTCACGCTCATATCGTTTGCTTATGAAGCGTATGTGCGTTACAATGCGTACAATATTTTTTTCGTTCTATACGTATAGATGCGCTCTCTTTCGATGTAGGAACCGTATAATTTCGGTGGCCACATTGCACACAACTTAAGACAATTTTCTTTGTCATTTTCTCACCTTTTTGGCGTATAAGTCTTTTTCAAGATTATCATTTTACATAAACGGTGTCAACAAAATGCCAGTGTTCATGCATAATTACTACCAATCTCCATATAACGCTCTAATTTACGTTTCACTCGTTGAAGTGCATTGTCAATTGATTTTACATGTCTATTTAATTCTTCTGATATTTCCTGGTAAGATTGACCATCTAAGTATAAAGCAAGCACCTGCTGCTCTAACTCACTTAATATTTCCGCCATCTTCCCTTCCATATAATCATAGTCTTCCCGATTAATAATTAGCTCCTCTGGATCGTCGATGACTGAGCCAGCAATCATATCCATAAGAGTTCGATCTGATTCTTCGTCGTATATAGGCTTGTCTAATGAAACATATGAATTTAGTGGTATATGCTTTTGACGAGTTGCTGTTTTAATAGCTGTGATAATTTGTCGCGTAATACATAACTCGGCAAAAGCACGGAAAGAAGCTAGCTTCTCTTCTCTAAAATCACGTATTGCTTTATACAATCCAATCATTCCTTCTTGGAGAATATCTTCTTTATCTGCCCCAATTAAAAAGTAGGATCTGCCTTTCATACGAACGAAAGAACGATACTTGGTTATTAAATAATCTAGCGCTTCAGTGTTTCCTTGATGAACCATCTCTACAAGCTCTTCGTCTTGTAAACTATCCAATTGTTGTAGATTCTGTTCTGTCTTTTCCAATGAAGTCACCTCGGCAATATAGGAATAGTTACCATAAGTATACAGGAAGAAAATTTACAGCGTCAATGAATCATTTTAATCCTCTTCGCCATTTTTCGAAAATTTCTGCAACTTCATCCGACAAAGGTATTTTCGAAGTTGGCTTATTCTCTTGGATATGTCTCACTTTTTTTGTAATATTCGATGAAATAGCAACCATTTCGATTTCAAATTCTCGAGCAGATTTTCTTAATGCCCCTTGTCCAAAAATAACTCTTTGCTCCGTCAAATCGGAAGTTGCTACATGAATTTGAATCCTCCGACCACTTAACTCCTGTGTAAGCTTCTCAATTCGTTCATCAGCAGTTTCGTTTTCTCGCGTGTAAATTATTTCTACGTCATTTTGTTTCTTCTTGTTTTCTATTCCTGGCATTAGATGTGCATCAAAAACTACAATCACTCGAATACCAGTAAATGCTTTATATTCTGCCATTAGCTCGATCAGTCGGTCTCTAGCGTCTACTAATTTTTCTTTTTTTAACTTTTTTAACTCATTCCATGCGCCGATGATATTATATCCATCGACAAGTAATATTTGCATCTATTTATCCTTTAAGCGGACGTCTTACACGCAGTACTTCGTACAATAGTATAGCCGTTGCAACAGACGCATTTAAGCTTGTAACATGACCTACCATTGGCAAATGGTAAAGGAAATCACACTTATCTTTTAATAAGCGACTCATACCCTTTCCTTCACTTCCTATAATGATTGCTAAAGGAAGTGTTGCATCCATGTTTCGATAATCAGTAGACTTCGATGCATCCGTGCCCGCTATCCAAACACCACGTGATTTTAATTCATCCACTGTTTGCGCTAAATTACCCGCACGATAAACCGGAATGTGTTCAATAGCACCAGTTGAGGCCTTTGCAACAACTGCTGTTAGCCCGACTGCACGTCTTTTCGGAATAATAATACCATGCGCCCCAACCGCATCTGCTGATCGCATAATGGATCCAAGATTATGTGGGTCTTCAATTTCATCTAATATAATAAAAAGCGGATCCTCTTGTTTACTTGCAGCTAGGTCAAACAATTCATCTAGCTCCGCATAACGATACGCGGCAACTGAAGCTACAATACCTTGATGATTCGCATCTGTTAAATTATCTAGCTTCTTCTTCGGAACAAATTGAACGATAATTCCTGCTTCTTTTGCTAACTGGATAATTTCAGAAACGCCACTTTTTTGTACACCTTCTGCAATCCATACTTTATTCATATCTCTTCCAGAACGTAATGCTTCTACTACAGGATTTTTACCTGCAATAATTTCTCCTGTTTGCTCTGTCATTTATTTTTTCTCCCCTTTCTGATCATCAATAAATTGAACTGCAAAATGAAGTAATTCGTCCAAGCGATCTTTTTGTTCACTCAAGTACAAACTTCCAACGACCGCTTCAAATGCCGTACTATAATGATATGTTTGGACATCTGTATTTTTAGGAACCGTTCCCGATTTTGCATTTCTACCTCTTTTTAATATCGCTAATTCTTCTTCTGTTAAAAAATCTGTGTTTATTAACTCTCGAACAATCATTGCCTGCGCTTTTGCAGATACGTATTTGGTAGCTTCTCTATGCAAAATGTTTGGCTTTACACGCCCAGAACGGATGAGATGCTCTCGAACAACTTGTTCGAATACAGCATCTCCCATATACGCTAGGGCTAAAGAATTTAATTGTTTTACATCTGATATTTTAAAATTTCCCACAAGTTTATCCTCTTCTCCATCGAATACCTTGCGCAGTATCTTCCAAAATAATATTCATATCTTTTAATTGATCTCTTATTTCATCTGCTCGAGCAAAGTCGCGATTTTTTCTCGCTTGATTACGTTCTTCGATTAACGCATCGATTTCTTCATCTAATATTTCTTTTTCTTGTTGAAGGGAAATTCCTAATACACCCATCAGCTCATCGAATATTGTTAAGAACTGTTTCAACACTTGTTCAGCTGTTTGTTTTTCAAGTAAATACGTATTCGCAAGCTTCGAAAGTTCGAAAACTGCCGCTATACCATTAGCAGTGTTAAAATCATCGTCCATTGCGGTCGTAAATTGCCCTTTCACTTCCTCGATTTTGTGTAACCAAATATCATGTTGATCACCTAAATCCGCAGTTGCGTTCAAACGATGCATCACATTTGCATATGAAGTACGAATTCGTTCAAGACCTGCTTCCGCTTGTTCCACTAAATCTATTGAATAGTTAATCGGATGACGATACTGCACACTCAACATAAAAAATCTTAAAACTTGTGGATCGATTTGCTGACGAATATCATTTACTAATATAAAATTACCAAGTGATTTCGACATTTTTTCATTATCGATATTAATATAACCATTATGCATCCAATATCGTGCAAAGGTTTTTCCAGTCATCGCTTCTGATTGCGCAATTTCATTTTCGTGATGAGGGAATGTTAAATCTTGCCCACCTGCATGAATATCAATAGTATCACCTAGTATTTCACGCGCCATAACTGAACATTCGATATGCCAACCTGGGCGACCTTGCCCCCATGGACTTTCCCAGAAAATTTCACCTGGTTTCGCCGCTTTCCAAAGCGCAAAATCTAGAGCATCTTCTTTCTTTTCACCCGTTTCAATACGCGCTCCTACTTTTAAATCGTCTACTGACTGGTGCGAAAGCTTACCGTATCCTTCAAACTTTCTCGTACGGTAATATACATCTCCCTGAGATTCATACGCATACCCTTTTTCTTCAAGCACTTTAATAAAATCAATAATTTCATTCATATGATCAGTTACACGAGGGTGTGCATCTGCTTTACTGCAACCTAGTGCTTCTACATCAGCAAAATAAGCATTAATAAAACGTTCAGTTAGCTCTGAGACATCTTCTCCAAGTTCATTTGCAGCTTTAATGATTTTGTCATCTACATCTGTGAAATTCGATACAAAAGTTACTTCATACCCGCGATATTGCAAATACTTCCTTACCGTATCGTAAATGATAACAGGACGAGAATTCCCTATATGAATGTAGTTGTATACAGTTGGTCCACATACATACATTTTAACCTTGCCCTCTTCCATTGGTACAAAGGGTTCTTTTTCACGTTTTAATGTGTTAAATATTTGAATTACCATATCTCATTGTCTCCTATTCCTATTTATTTTTTACTTGTCAGTCGTTCTATTTCTTCTTTTAAATCCGTAATTTCACTTTCCATCTTCCTACATCTATCAGTAAATGGATCAGGTAAATCTTGATGATCTAAATTACGTTTCACCTTTACCCCATCCTGGATAACGATAACACCAGGAATTCCTACAACTGTTGAGTTTGTCGGAACATCCTTCAACACAACTGAACCTGCTCCAACCTTACTATTTTCTCCAATAGTAATAGATCCTAATACTTTTGCTCCAGTTGCAACAAGTACATTGTTTTCTAGTGTAGGATGTCTTTTTCCTTTTTCTTTCCCAGTACCACCAAGTGTAACTCCTTGGTAAATAGTACAATCATCGCCGATTTCACAAGTCTCACCAATGACAACACCCATTCCGTGATCTATAAAAAAACGTCTTCCAATTGTTGCGCCTGGGTGAATTTCGATTCCCGTGAAAAATCTACTTATTTGCGAAATGACACGAGCAAGAAAAAATAATTTCTTTTTATAGAAAGCATGAGCAAGCCGATGACTCCAGATTGCATGTAAGCCGGCATACGTTAAAACAACTTCAAGCATACTTGTCGCTGCCGGATCTTGCTCAAACACTACTGCAACGTCTTCTTTCATACGCTCTAACATTATTAATCCTCCTTTAAATAACAAATGCGAAAACGCTGGAGCCTGAACGTAGAGGCGCTTGTAGAAAGTTATCTACAAATCCAGATTTTATAATTACCTAAGAAATAAAAAAAACGCCTCTGTCTATAAATAGACAGAGACGCATTAGGCGCGGTTCCACTCTGATTGAAAAGGCAAATACAACACCCTTTCCACTTCGCATCTTTAACGCAGATGTTACGTCCAGCCTACTCACATGTTCGGCATGGCGCTCTGAGGTGCATTTCAGTAACTCATTGGTTCAGACCACTTTCAGCCGGTGATGGTCCTCTCTAAAGAACGTGTGTTACTTACTTCTCCTCTTCCTAGCTTTCTATAGCTTCCGTTCGGAATTTGTATCCTCATTTTCACACCTAATAAAGAGAAAGTCAATCTTATTGTTTGGCGTATTTTGCAACACGCTCAATTACTTTCTCTTTACCAATTAAGCTTATTGCATTAGGTAGTTCAGGGCCATGTGTTTGACCAGTAGTCACTACACGGATTGGCATAAATAAATTTTTTCCTTTATGACCAGTTTCTTTTTGTACCGCTTTAATCGCTGCTTTTATTTCATCTGCTTCAAATGTTTCTAAAGACTCCAGTTGCGTTTTGAACGCAGCCATTACTTCCGGTACTTGCTCACCAGCTAATACTTCTGTTGCTTCTTCAGTATATTCAAGCTCATCATTAAAGAACAATGACGATAATTGTACAATTTCTGCACCAAAGCTCATTTGCTCATGATATAAAGCGATTAAACTAGTTGCCCATTGAAGCTGCTCTTCTGACAATTCAGCAGGAAGTAGTTCAGCTTTTTGTAAATGTGGCAATGCAAGCTCTACTACTTTTTCAAGTGGTAATTGCTTAATGTATTGATTGTTCATCCACGTTAGCTTTTGTTTATCAAACATAGATGGTGATTTAGACAAGCGATTTACATCAAAGATTTTGATGAATTCTTCTTTTGAGAAAATTTCATCTTCCCCTTCAGGTGACCACCCTAATAACGCAAAGAAATTGAACATTGCTTCAGGCAAATACCCAAGATCTTTATACTGCGTTACAAACTGAATAATAGACTCATCACGTTTTGAAAGCTTTTTGCGACTTTCATTGATAATTAGCGTCATATGACCATACTCTGGATATTCCCATCCAAATACATCAAACACCATTAATTGTTTTGGAGTGTTTGATAAATGCTCTTCCCCACGGAACACGTGTGAAATTTTCATAAAATGATCATCTAGTACAACAGCATAGTTATACGTTGGGATTCCGTTTGCTTTCACAAGTACCCAATCACCAACATCTTTGGACTCGAATGTAACCGTTCCACGTACTAAATCTTCAAATGAATACGTTACATTTTCTGGAACACGCATACGAATTGTATATTGCAAGCCTTCATCTTCTTTTACTTGTACTTCCTCTGCTGATAAATGACGACATTTACCATTGTACATTGGAGCAGCTACTCCATTTGCTTTTTGTACTTCACGATCTGCTTCTAATTCCTCAGAAGTACAGAAGCATTTATAGGCATGACCTTTTTCTAACATTTCTTCAGCATGCTTCGTATAAACATCTAGACGCTCCATTTGACGATACGGTGCATAAGGACCACCAATATCAACAGATTCATCATAGTCGATTCCTAACCACTTTAAATTTTCAAGCTGTGATAATTCGCCGCCTTCAATATTACGCTCAATATCTGTATCCTCGATACGAACAATAAACTTCCCATTATGATGACGTGCAAACAAATAGTTAAATAATGCTGTACGTGCTCCTCCAATATGTAAATGTCCTGTAGGACTTGGTGCGTAGCGTACGCGAACTTCTTGTGTCATGGTTGATCCTCCTAGTTTTCGTGCATATAAACTTTATTTATTCTACCACTGCTATCGTGTTTTTTAAAGTTAGTCTTTTTTCACCAGTAATATAGTTGCCATGGATGCAATTCCCTCTTCACGACCAGTAAATCCAAGCCTTTCCGTCGTTGTTGCTTTTACGTTTACTTGTGATGTATCAGCTTGAAGTAATTCTGCTACACGTGCGCGAATTGTTTCTATGTGTGGCGCCATTTTTGGCTTTTGTGCAATTATAGTACAGTCAATGTTTCCTAATTTGTAACCACGAGCGTCTACTAGCTTCCAAATATGCTCGAGTAATTTTGCTGAATCTGCATCCTTAAAATCAGGATCCGTATCTGGGAAATGTCTCCCAATATCTCCTTCTCCAATCGCCCCTAACGCTGCATCCGTAACTGTATGAAGCAGTACATCTGCATCAGAATGCCCGATTAGCCCTCTTTCATAAGGAATTGTTACTCCTCCAATAATTAACGGACGATTATCCGCAAATTCATGTACATCAAACCCTTGACCAATTCGTATCATTTTATAATTCCTCCAGCTCACGACTTTTTAATATAAATTCTCCAAAAAGGAGGTCTTCTTGCGTCGTCATTTTTACATTATCATATGTACTTTCCACGATGTGTACATCTTCACCTAGACGTTCTACAAGCATTGCTTCGTCTGTACCTAAAAATCTAGCATCGTCTGCAAGACGTTCTGCCTTTTCTAACAATGAAAACTGAAAAGCTTGTGGAGTTTGAATAATCCACAAACACTCCCTATCGACCGTTTCTTGAATTATACCATTTTCAACTTTTTTCATCGTATCCTTTGCACGAACTGCCGCTACTGCTGCCCCTAATTTTGAAGCTTTTTTGACAAGCTGATGAATCACTTCCTGTTTAATAAAAGGTCTTGCTGCATCATGCACAAGTACAACTTCTTCTTTTGGTGAAGCCTTTAGACAGGCATATACGCTTTGCTGTCGTTCTGCTCCACCTTCAGTTATAGCTGCCACTTTTGTAATATTATGCTTTTCTAGTAATTGTTCAATAAATGCTTGTTCCTCTTTTTTCACTGCTAACACAATATGTTTACACTTCGAGTCTTGTTCAAAAACGCGCAAAGTATGTACTAAAATAGGAATATTCCTCAGTTCTAAAAACAATTTGTTTTGACCTGCACCCATTCGTTTTCCACTTCCCGCAGCAGGTAACAACACTGTATACTTCACTTTATTTCTCCTCCTGTAAACAATAGAAAAAGAGGGTTTTCCTATTGATATCTAGGAAACAACCCCTCTCCACTATTTTGAGTCTTGCGGCTTCGCAAAAATCATTCGACCTGCAGAAGTTTGAAGTACACTTGTTACTTCTACATTTATCGCCTGTCCAATATATGCTTTTCCACCTTCGACTACAATCATTGTTCCATCATCCAAATATGCTACACCTTGATTTTGCTCTTTTCCATCTTTTATCACAACAACATGCATTATTTCCCCGGGAATAACTACCGGTTTTACTGCATTTGCGAGATCATTAATATTAAGAACACGTACTTGATGAAGCTCACATACTTTATTTAAATTAAAATCATTCGTTACGACAATTCCATTCATTTTCTTTGCGAGTCGCACGAGCTTTAAGTCTACTTCTTGGATGTCATCAAAGTCTTCTTCCACGATTAACACTGCAGAAGCTCGCTCCGCTTGCAACGTTTTTAATACGTCCAAACCACGACGTCCTCTAGTTCTTTTTAATGTATCGGAAGAATCTGCAATATGCTGTAGCTCTGTCAAAACAAACTGAGGAACTACAAGTATTCCTTCCATAAAACCCGTCTGTGATATATCGGCAATACGACCATCAATAATCACACTTGTATCAAGAAGTTTGTATGTCTCTAAATGCTGACCTAGGCTTTCGTCCTCTGTACTTTTCTTTTTATTTATTTGCTGTTTGGAAGGTGTAAAAACTTGAAGTAATTCATCTCGTTTTTTAAACCCTACTTGAAAACCTAAATATCCAAGTACAATAGATAAGAGTACAGGAACAACCGAATCTATACCTGGAATCGCAATATTATTTATAGCAGATCCAAGTAAAAATGCAACGATTAATCCGATAACTAACCCCAATGTACCAAAAAGCAAATCGCCTATGGGCGCCCTTAAGAGCCGTTCTTCCATCCAACGAATAAATTCAATCAAGTAGTCTGTTAAAAAAAGAGCTGCAATATACAGTATGATTGCACCAATAATAACAGATACATACGGATTGTGAATCCAAGGGTTTTCGGATAAATTAATAAATTCGTATAAGTGCGGTAAAAATAATAACCCTAATGTACCACCTATTAAAATGAATGCAATTTGAATAATCCATTTCAACAAACATCCCACCTCCATTTATTTTATTATACTGCCAACTTTCGTAGTACGTCTATTAAGTAGAACAGGAGCAAATACTACCCCTGTTCTTTTACATCTACGCACTCGAGAATTCCCACTGTTGGAATTGAGTTACTGAAATGCTTCCTTCATCGCATCATTGACAGTTTCAACACCGATAACTTGAATTCCTTTCGGATAATCCCAACCACCTAAATTTGATGCTGGAACTACCGCCCGTTGAAATCCCAGTTTCACTGCCTCTTGAACACGTTGTTCAATTCGCGATACTCTTCTGACTTCGCCAGTTAACCCAACTTCTCCGATAAAACAATCAGTAGGTGTTACACCCGTATCTCTGAAACTTGATACTATACTTACTAGGACGGCTAAATCGATTGCAGGTTCGTCTAATTTAACTCCACCAGCAACTTTTATATATGCATCTTGTGTTTGAAGTAGTAATCCCATACGTTTTTCTAATACTGCCATGAGTAAAGAAACTCTATTTTGATCGATCCCGGTTGCCATTCTTTTTGGATAATTAAAGCTAGATTGCGTAACAAGTGCTTGAATTTCAACTAAAATTGGTCTCGTTCCTTCCATAGAAGCAACTATGGCAGACCCAGCTGCTCCGTGTGATCGTTCTTGTAAAAATAATTCAGAAGGATTCAATACTTCCTTTAAACCCTGTTGTACCATTTCAAAAATAGCAATCTCATTTGTGGATCCAAAACGATTTTTTTGAGATCGTAAAATGCGGTACGTATGATGACGCTCTCCCTCAAAATACAAAACGGTATCAACCATATGCTCTAGTAATCGAGGTCCAGCAATTTGCCCCTCTTTCGTTACATGACCTACTAAAAAGATTGCTACATTCTTTGTTTTTGCAATACGCATTAGTTCAGCTGTACATTCTCGAACTTGGGATACACTTCCTGGAGCACTAGTCACTTCTGGATGATGAACAGTTTGAATAGAGTCGACGATAACAAAGCGAGGTTCAACACTGTCGATTGTTTCATTGATTAATTCCAAATTTGTTTCGGAATATATATAAAGTTCTGCAGAAGTAACACCTAGCCGCTCTGCACGAAGTTTTGTTTGTCTAATCGATTCCTCACCCGAAATATATAAGACTCGCTCTCCTTTATTGGCCAACAAGGCAGAGACTTGTAAAAGTAATGTTGACTTTCCGATACCTGGATCTCCACCGATTAATACGAGCGAGCCAGGGACAATACCCCCTCCAAGCACTCGGTTTAGTTCCATTAAATTCGTATCAACTCTTGGCTCCTCTATAGTTTCAACAGCAATAATTGGCGTAGCTTTTTGTGCTACACCTGTAGAATGTTGAAAAGATCTTTTCGGCCCTTTCGAAACAACTTCCATTTCTTCTACCATAGTATTCCATTCACCGCATCCAGGACATCTTCCCATCCATTTTGCAGACTCATATCCACATGAATTACACATAAATTTTGTTTTGCGTTTTGCCATTTGCTCCTCCTATGTACGAAAAGCGTAAGCGCCTGTTAACCAAAAGGCACAAAACAGAATGACCATGGCGCTATCGCTAAAATGTAAAAAGGGCATTCCGTACTCAAGGTTCGGAATGCCCGCAATATTAATTTTCTGTTACTGCAGTTTTAATACGAACAACAAATTCATCGTTTTCCACATCGAACACAACATGTTGACCAGTTAATACTTCCCCTTTTAGCAGCTCTTCAGAAAGTCGATCTTCCACATGTTTTTGTAATGCTCGACGCAATGGACGTGCACCATATGCAGGATCGAATCCCTCTGTTGTAATTTTATCTTGAGCAGCTTCTGTTAACTCTAACTCAATACCTTGCTCTTTTAAGCGTTTCGCTAGCTGTTGCGTCATAAGTGTAACGATTTGTTTTAAATGCTCTTTTTCTAAAGAGTGGAATACAATCATTTCATCTAGACGGTTCAAGAATTCAGGACGGAATGCTTTTTTCAATTCTTCTAGCATTTTGCCTTTCATATCTTTATAATCCGTTTTCCCGCCTTCTTGTAGATTAAATCCAACATATTTATTGAATTTAAGTGCATCTGCTCCAACGTTTGATGTCATAATAACAACTGTATTACGGAAATCGACTGTACGTCCTTTAGAGTCTGTTAGTCGACCATCTTCTAAAACTTGTAGAAGTATATTAAACACATCTGGATGTGCTTTCTCAATTTCGTCTAATAAGATAACAGAGTAAGGTTTTCGACGTACTTTTTCTGTTAATTGACCTCCGTCGTCAAATCCAACGTATCCTGGAGGAGAACCAACTAAACGAGAAGTAGAGTGTTTTTCCATATACTCAGACATATCCACTCGAATCATAGCATCCTCGTCACCGAACATTACTTCTGCTAAAGCACGAGCAAGCTCCGTTTTACCAACACCAGTAGGTCCAAGGAAAATAAAGGATCCAATTGGACGTTTCGGATCTTTCAAGCCTGCACGAGCTCGGCGAATAGCACGAGAAATTGCATCTACAGCTTCCGATTGCCCAATTACTCTTTCATGTAGTTTATCTTCCAAATTTAATAATTTTTCAGATTCTGTTTGTGCTAGTTTTGAAACAGGAACCCCGGTCCACATTGAAACAACCGCAGCGATATCTTCCACTGTCACTTCAGATTCTTCTTTTCCTTGTTTTTCTTTCCATGTGTTTTTCATTTTTTCTAGCTCATCTTTTAGCTTCTGTTCTTTATCGCGGAAAGACGCAGCTTTTTCAAACTCTTGGCTTTGAACAGCAGCATTTTTCTCCGAACGAATAGCTTCTAATTTCGCTTCTAATTCCTTTAAATTTGGAGGTGTTGTGTATGATCGCAGGCGAACCTTTGAACCAGCTTCATCGATTAAGTCGATTGCTTTATCTGGTAAAAAGCGATCTGAAATGTAACGATCCGACATTTTAACAGCTGCTTCCACCGCTTCATCCGTAATTTTCACACGGTGATGAGCTTCATAACGATCGCGTAGACCATATATTATTTGAACTGCTTCATCCACAGATGGCTCATCTACTTGAATCGGTTGAAAACGACGCTCAAGTGCTGCATCTTTTTCAATATATTTGCGGTACTCATCTAATGTTGTCGCACCAATACATTGAATTTCTCCCCGTGCCAATGCTGGTTTCAAAATATTAGACGCATCAATTGCACCTTCTGCTCCACCAGCACCGATTAATGTATGCAACTCATCGATGAATAAGATAACATTACCTGCTTGGCGAATTTCGTCCATCACCTTCTTCAAGCGATCTTCAAATTCACCACGATATTTCGTACCTGCAACAACCGTACCCATGTCAAGCGTCATCACTCGTTTGTCGCGTAAGATTTCCGGCACTTCATTTTGTACAATTTGCTGTGCAAGCCCTTCTGCAATCGCCGTTTTACCAACACCTGGTTCACCAATTAGCACCGGATTGTTTTTAGTACGACGAGCCAAAATTTCAATAACACGTGTAATTTCTTTACTTCGTCCTATAACAGGATCTAATGAGCCATCTCTCGCGATTTGTGTTAAATCGCGAGCCAAACCATCTAATGTTGGAGTGCTAGCAGTTGCCGCACTATTATTGCCGTTCCCATGAGCTTGATCCGTGCTACCTAACAATTGAAGCACTTGTTGACGTGCTTTATTTAAGCTGACGCCTGCATTATTTAAAACCCTTGCCGCAACCCCTTCTCCTTCACGGATTAATGCAAGTAATAAATGCTCTGTTCCAATATATGAATGCCCTAACTTGCGGGACTCATCTACAGAAAGTTCAATGACTTTTTTCGCACGAGGTGTGTAATGAACGATTGGACCAACGTCTTCAGCACCAGTCCCTACTAACTCTTCCACCCCTGCTTCAATAACTTTAGGATCTACTTCAATCGCTTCTAGCGCTTTTGCTGCGATTCCACTACCTTCTCGAATAAGCCCAAGTAATATATGTTCAGTTCCAATAGACTCATGCTTTAAACGAATAGCTTCTTCTTGCGCTAGTTGTAATACTTTTTGTGACCTTTGCGTAAATCGATTAAACATCATGTAAGTTCCTCTCCTTTTGTTTTCGGCGTTACTCCCATTTGCAACCGTTCCCTTAATAACTTCGCTCGAAACATATCTCTTTCCGAAGCATTTAAAGTAGTTCCTGCATACTGTTGTAAAAACCCCGGTTGCATAAACACCATACATTCATTCAAAATGGTTACATCTACGTCTTTTATGAGTCCTATATCTATTCCTAAGCGGACATCTGATAAACATGTTGCAGCTTCATCTGTCGTCATAATACGAGCGTATGACAAGGTTCCTAATGAACGATATAGCCGGTCTTCTAATGTATTGGAAGAATGCTTTAAAAGTGCATTTCTTGCTTCCCGTTCTTTTTGAATAATTTGTTCCGTAATACTTTGAAGATCAGCAAGTATATCTTCCTCAGGTTTACCAAGCGTTGTTTGATTTGAAACTTGGTAAACATTACCTAGAGCTTCACTACCTTCACCATAAATTCCTCTCACAACCATTCCCAATCTCGAAATAATTGTAACGATTCGGTTCATTTGTTTTGTCATTGTTAATGCTGGTAAATGCATCATAACTGACGCTCTTAAACCAGTGCCTGTATTTGTTGGGCAGCTTGTTAAATACCCGAATTGCTCATCGAATGCGTATGGTAATTCTTTCTCCAACAACCCATCAATTGCATCTGCTTGTGTATATGCTTCTTGAATTTGAAGACCAGGAAATAAGCATTGGATTCGGATATGATCTTCTTCATTGACCATTACACTAACTGATTCATCATCAGACAATAATACCGATCCAGTCATCGGTGAATTGGCAAGTTTCGGACTTATCAAATGTTTTTCAACTAACACTTGCCGACTTAATTCGGATAAGTCCTTTATTTGTATAGAGGAGAAATGCTTGTGTAAGTCTTCATTGGCGTCCAAAAGTGTTGCCGAAACAGATTGGTCAATTTTATGCGCTTCGTCTTCCGTAAATGCTAGTGGAAATCGATATCCATTCAAGTTCCTCGCAAGTCGAATCCTTGTACTCATGACAATATCTGAATGTTCTCCAATTCCAGCCATCCAACTAGAAGGCGAGTTATCTAAAAAGCGTTCAATCGACATGTGTTTCGTCACCTCCCGCAGCGAGCTTACTCTCAAGCTCTCTTGCCTCATCTCTTAACTTTGCGGCTTCCTCGAACCGTTCGACTTCTATCGCTTCTTTCAATTGCAAACGAACGGCTTCAATTTGTTTTTTTAATTTTAATTTCTCTCCGAATGCACCAGGCGCTTTACCAACATGTGACGTATTTCCGTTATGCAACCGTTTAAGCACATTTGGCAATTGCTTTCGGAAGCTGGTATAACACGAGGCGCAACCAAATTTCCCTTCATCTAAAAACCTTTGAATTGACCAGCCACATTCATCGCAAACTAGCTGAGGTCTATTTTGTTTTTGATGGACCGGTTGATCTGCATGATTGAACCAGTTAGATAATAGCTGGTGGAGAGATAAAGGATCATGTTTATACTCTACATAAAACGGGTGGAGACTATTTGCACAGACCTCACAATAATGTCGTTCAAAGTGTTCACCGTTATGCACTTGTGTAACCGTTACTTTAGCAGGTCTTTGCTTACAATTTTCACAAATCACTTTTCAACACCCCGTTTAATTTCACTTTTTTTCATATTTTAATGTTAGCAACATTGCACATAATATGCGCGAACGTAGCTCATCTCTTGCTGGTAGTGGAATAGCAAGTGTTGTTCGGTTTAGGGCCGCTAAAATGAGCTTTGCTTCTCGTTTAGAAATGACGTCCTCATCAATTAGTCTGAACACAATATCTTCCGTCATCGATTCGGATGCTCCACGTTCTAAGCTTTGTATTATATGCTCAATCAAATCAGCTTTCGTATGCGCACGGACGCGGAGGATTCGAATATATCCACCACCACCACGCTTACTTTCCACTAAGTAACCGCGTTCTTGGGTAAAACGAGTATTTATCACGTAGTTTATCTGAGATGGTACACATTGAAACTTTTCAGCAATTTCACTTCTTTTTATTTCAATCTGCCCCTTACTTTCTTCTTCTATAATAGACTTCAAATAACCTTCAATAATATCAGATATATTTTTCATCTTCTCACCTCTTCTCGCAAACTGACTTTGACTAACTTTGACTATATTATAGCGAGTAAAATTTAGTTGTGCAATTGATACGCTTCGCTAAAAAAGATGATGTACTGTTGTCTACTTTGACCTAACAACTGAAAATACTAGTTCATTTAGATGATACAAAAGAGACTGCCTCCGACAACGAGGCAGTCCCTTAAAGTATAACCATTTATATAAAATTTCAGTTATTTTTCATCGGTAAATTAATTGTGTAATAAAAAAGTTTGGCTCAACTTCGATATCCTTTGATTTCTTAAATCCAAAGTTTTCGTAGAGTTGGATTGCTGGAGTATTTTTCGCTCCAGTCGAAACTAAAACTTGCTGATTTTCTAATTTCAAGGATAATACATGCTTTAATAGCGCAGTAGCAATTCCTTTACGAAAATAATAAGGATGCACAACGAGTCTACAAATGTCCAAGAGCTCATCTGTCTTTGTAAACGATACAAAGCCGGCCAATTGCGTTCCTTCATAATTTCCGATAAAGACTTCCTCTGAGATGATTATGTCATGAATCGTATCTCGAAGCTGAGGAATTCCATCAAATCCAATCCATTCTGCCTCAATTTTATATGCAGGTATTTGAACCGCCAGCATTTTCTCAGCTGTCGACTCTTCTTTATGATCAAGTAATCGTATCATCTTAAACTCCTTTAATAGACCAATTATTTTTTCTTTTTATAATTACTTCTCTGCACTTTTGTGATTTGTTTCCATTTATCCCGTTCTACTTTTCGAGCTGCTACGTCATTTTTTCTCTCGATATGAGCAAGCTCTCTCATTAATTTTACGTAACTTTTATACCGCTCTTCTTTTAGAACTCCAGTATAGATAGCTTCTTGAATCGCACACCCTGGTTCTTTTTCATGCTTACAGTCTCGGAATCGGCACTCTTCTCCTAACTCCTCTATATCTTTGAAACTCGCACTTACTCCTTCACTTGTATCCCAAAGTTGAAATTCTCTCATCCCTGGGGTGTCGATTAATAATCCCCCACTCGGTAACAATGTAAGCTCTCTATGCGTAGTTGTGTGACGTCCTTTACTATCGTCTTCCCGAATATCACTAACAGCCATGACCTCTACCCCTGATAGAGCGTTAATAAGAGATGATTTACCAACACCTGAAGACCCTAAAAGCGCACCAGTTTTCCCAGCTGATAAGAGCCTCTCAAGATTATCTATTCCTTCACCAGTCAAGCTACTTACTGCAAATACATCAACACCAAATGCAACCGACTCTACTTCACTTATATAGTAAGACAAATCATCACAAGCATCTTTTTTCGTCAATACAACAACAGGTGTTGCACCCGAATCCCACGCAGCTAATAAATATCGCTCCAATCTACGCACATTGAAATCATGATTAAGGGACATCACGAGAAAAACGAAATCAACGTTAACAGCGATTAGCTGTATTTCTGTTGTCATTCCAGCCGCTTTCCTCGAAAACTGAGAGCTTCTAGGAAGCACTTCTTGAATGATTCCTTTTTCCTCACCAGGCATTTGTTCAAGAACAACCCAGTCTCCAACTGCCGGAAATGCTTCCCTATCGTGGTCAAATTTAAATTTCCCAGAAAGTGAACATAGCCATTCCCCTTCATTTGTCATAACACGATATAAATTTTTATGCTCCAATAAGACGCGACCTGCTACACTACTACCTATCAGTTTTTCTTGCCAATTATTATTCCAACCATATTGTTCGATTAAATTCAAATTTACTTCCTCCTAATTTTCCATATAAAAAAACCATGACTGCACAAATCAGCAGCCATGGTCCCCGGACAATAGTAAAGAAGTATGTTAAAAAGTATAACGAAATACATTTACATGTCAGTTACAAGTAAATGAAAAGCATATTCGTTTTACAATTAGAAACATATAGAGTGGGACATCATGAACTTACTGATTCGTGGTTTACAAATTAAATTAGCCATAATGCCTCACTCCTTTCCTTAAGTTATTTTCAGAATACAACAAATTCAAAATGACGTCAATACAAATTTATGCAGCTACGTCTCTTCTTATAAACGACCAGTAACTAATAACTAAAAATACAAGGACATATACCGAAATTACTGCTATAGAAAACGGCATTGTTAGTCCTTCAATCATCGGCTGGTTATTTCCTATATATTGGGTTAAATTCGTATTTGCGAATAAGATGTACTTCACAAACTCAAATCTAGACAATATTAATACTATATTTACCCCCATAAACATAAGGAAAATAGATATACCTATTGCTAGTGAACTTGAACGGAATACAGAACCGATCATAAACGCAAGTGTTCCAATAACAAATACATTTATAAGCGATAGACCAATTAAAAGTAGTAGTCTACCCCAAAATGAAACGTCTACCACATTTCCATTCACTACTTCTAAACTTCTACCAGGTATTTGATCAAAGAAAATATATCCAGTAATTACACCAAACAGTAATAAAACTGCGGACATCACAATCGCAAAAATCCCTACTGTTATAAGTTTAGAAGTCAAAATCTTCCATCTTTTTACTGGTCTTGTTAATAACATTTTAATAGTCCCTTGTGAAAACTCAGAAGCAACAATTCCGGCAGCAACAACTACAGTGAATAATGTAATAATAGATAGAATGCCTGGAATTTCGTTAATAAATCCTTTCACACTTTCTGAACTTATTGGCGCAATGTTATGATCTAATCGATATTTTTCAATTAATAGTGCGTCTTCAAAACTCTTTAACTCATCATCAGACAAATTAGGAATCGCTAATTGCTCTTCCAAAGAAGTAATTTGTGCTTGTGAACTCTGTTTCCAATCATCTACTTGATCAGTTTGGCTTTGGATCCATTTAAAAATACCTCCCAAACCAATCATTAAGAGAGCAGTAATCACTAACATGACCCATGTAGCTTTTTTACTCCAAAGCTTTAACCATTCATTTCTTATGAGATTCAGCAATTTGCCCACCTCCTGTCATTTCTAAAAATTGATCTTCTAGTGTCTTTTTATGTAGACTGAATGAAAAAATTTGTAAATTGCTCGTAACCATT
The DNA here is from genome assembly GCF_006861825.1 of Psychrobacillus vulpis. Taxonomy (GTDB): domain Bacteria; phylum Bacillota; class Bacilli; order Bacillales_A; family Planococcaceae; genus Psychrobacillus; species Psychrobacillus vulpis. Next base: position 68,062 of record NZ_VDGI01000018.1, read on the forward strand.
TCAGTAATCAAGGCTGGAACCGCCTCTGTTTCTAAAGGAATTACAAAACCTTTTTCGAAGTTTTCTACTTTCATATCTTTAGATTCGAAGAAAGCATGTGCCTGTTCTTTAGGAGACACCTCTGCATAATAATAAGATTCTTGCTCTCCATTTACTTCTTTTATAGAAATTAATTTCCCATTTTGAATAACAGCGATTCTATCACACATTAACTCTATTTCTGCCAATAAGTGACTAGATACAAAAATAGAAACTCCTTCTTCCGTAGCTATTTTACGTAGGTACATTCGGAATTCACGAATTCCAGCTGGATCTAGTCCGTTTGTTGGCTCATCTAATATTAAAAATTTTGGTCGATGTAAAAGTGCTTGAGCCAATCCTAGACGTTGCCGCATTCCTAGTGAGTATGTGGAAACCTTTTCATGAATTCGATTTTGCAATCCTACTTGAGCAATGACTTCGTCTATTCGATCCTTTGTCACGTTTTTATTCATCCGTGCAAAATGTAATAAGTTTTTATAACCACTCATAAACTTATACATTTCGGGATTTTCTACAATTACTCCCACTTTACTCATGGATTCCTCAAAATTAGTGGAAATAGCCTGACCGTCGATAAATACCTCTCCTGACGTCGGCCTCATGAGTCCTGTCATCATTCGAATCGTCGTTGTTTTTCCAGCTCCATTTGGCCCTAAGAATCCCGTGATTTGACCTGCAAATAAATCTAAACTGAGATCATCAATGATTTTCTTTTTGCCGATTACCTTTGTTATATTTTGAAGCTTAACAATCGGTTTAGTATCCATTTATTCACCCTCCCATTTCGGATATTTATCCATATCCTACTATCTTTATTTTTTATTTCCAAATACTCACCGCTTAGTATTACGTAAATCGTTAAAAAAAGTTTCATACACTTTAAAAAAATCTTTTTGATCGATTCTATTAGTCATTTTCAACTTATGGTAAAGTGCTTTTAGGGAGGGATAAAAATGGAATTTGATGCAGAGGTTTCAAAACAATACGATAGAGGAATTAGACGTTCTTTGCCTACATACGATGCCATGTTTCGAATGATTCAAGCATTTTTACGAGCAAACGTATCGGAGGTTGCAGATGTATTAATTGTTGGAGCCGGTGGTGGAACAGAACTCACTACTTTTGGTACAAGAAACCAAAATTGGACATTTACTGGTGTGGACCCATCAGAAACGATGCTATCTGTAGCTCAAGAGAAGTGTTTAGAAGCTGGAATTTCGGAACGTGTTTTTTTACATGAAGGTACTATAGATACTCTTCCAAATGAAAATTTATATGATGCTGCAACATGCATTTTAGTACTCCATTTTATCGAAACGTATGTAGGGAAATTAGAGGTTTTGAAAAATATTCACGGAAGATTAAAGCCAGGGGCACCATTTGTTATGGTTAGTAAATACGGAGATCCTAACAGTGATGAGTTTCAAGAGAGATTAAATCTTTGGAAAAACTACTGGCTCGATACAACTAAACTAACGTCTGAAGAAGTGAATGAAATGGAAGAAAGCATTCTTTCTCTTTCTTTTCTACCTGAGGAGACAATCGTACAATTGCTACAAGAGGCTGGATTTGTACGCATTGCAAAATTTTTCTCTACAACACTTTTTGGCGGTTGGATTTGTCATAAAGAATAGGAATATGAAAAAAACAGGGCAAAAAGACGCCCGGTCCTTTTAAAACAAGTAGCCGCAGAAGTACGGTTGATTTCCGCTCCTGCGAACGCTTTCCGCCGGCATGGCTTCAGCCGCTTCCCTTGCTCCTGCGCAAGCTCGTCGCAAAAATTAATTTCGCTACGCTCAGTCCAGGGTCTTCAGCTCATGCTATTCCGGCTGGAGTCGTCGCCTGCGCTCCAATCAACTAGTATGTAGCTATTCATCATTGCAGCTGTTTATTAATAGAATGAGCGAAACTGATAAAGAATAGTAGGAATAGCACAACTACTTCTTTTTCTCTATTTCCAAAAAGTGAACGGCTTGTTTTAGGAGATTGGATTGATCAATAACTGTCTACAAATCTTCACTTTATAATGCAGTAGCAAGTACTCCATTCAAACAATGAATAGAAAGCACTTGATTACTTTTTTTGTAGAATGGATGGATGCAGTGAAAAGCGGCGACTCCTGCGGGATTGGCGAGACAGACGAGACCCCGCACGAAGCGAAGTGAAACGAAGCGAAGCGAAGTGAAACGAAGCGAAGCGAAGGAGGAGGCTCGTCGCTCGCCCCGCGGAAAGCGTCCGCTTGGAACGGAATCCATCCTATAAACTTTTATACTTTCTTATTCTTTAAAAAAGCGTTTGCGCCGCAAACGCTTTAAGTTTAATTAAACAAATGACAAGCAACAAAATGTCCAGCTTCTTGTTCCTTCCAAACTGGCTTTTTCTCCGCACAAATAGACATTGCTTGAGGACAGCGAGTTCTAAATACACATCCGGATGGAGGTTTTATAGGACTAGGAAGTTCTCCTTCTAGTAGTATTCGTTCCCTCGATTCTTCAATATCCGGATCAGGAATTGGTATTGCCGACAATAACGCCTGTGTATATGGATGTAACGGATTATCATACAATTGATTACTCGTCGTAAGCTCTACCATATGGCCTAAATACATTACGCCAATCCTATCAGAAATATATTTCACCATAGATAAATCATGGGCAATAAATAAATACGTTAATCCTTTTTCTTTTTGTAATCGTTGTAAAAGCTTCACTACCTGCGCTTGAACGGAAACATCTAGAGCTGAAATTGGCTCATCTGCAATGATAAATTCAGGATCTAGTGCTAAAGCTCGGGCTATCCCAATACGCTGTCTTTGTCCACCAGAAAATTCATGAGGGTAGCGATTTGCATGGTCCCTATTAAGCCCTACATCTTCTAGTAACTCATATACTCTACTTTTTACTTCTTCTTTAGATTTATAAAGTTTATGTACTTCTATTGGTTCCGCAATTATTTCGAGCACTGTAGAACGAGGGTTTAGCGATGCATAAGGGTCCTGGAATATCATTTGCACCTTTTTCAAATATTCTCTTCGCTCTCTGTCACTCATCTTATGAACGTTTTTTTCTTCAAACAGAACGTTTCCGTCTGTTTTATTGTACAAACCTAGTATCGTTCGCCCAGCAGTTGATTTTCCACAACCAGACTCTCCAACGAGACCAAATGTTTCGCCTTTCACGATATCGAAACTTACCCCATCTACGGCTTTTAAAGTTTCACCTTGTCCTATTTCAAAATGGCGCTTCAAATCTTGGACGGACAATAATACCTTCTCTGTCATGTAAATCCCCCCTAAACGGTATATCTTCTCACTGCACAAACTTCATTCTCAAGTTTTGATCCTTTTAACTCCGTAATTTCAACTGTTTTCCCCGTTGAAGGCGAGTGCAATAATTGCCCATCTCCATAATAAAACCCAACGTGGCGCACTGGACCTGTTCCTTCATCATTTGCAAAAAATATTAAATCTCCTTTTTTCCAAGAGGACTGATCATGTATTGAAATTTCTTCTCCACTGCGGGCTTGGTCACTAGCATCACGTGGGATTAAATAGCCACAAGCCTTCAGTATATTGTACGAAAATCCAGAGCAATCATAGCCATATGGAGACATTCCTCCCCATAAATAAGGCAAATCTAAGTACTGCTCACCTAAAACTACAGCTTCTTCTGCTGTTCGTTTTGGAAATTGTCCCATAGAATTAGCAAACTCGGCGTCCTTTTTTTGCAGTTTTGCCTTCCCGTGAGGGGTTTGAACTTTATAATAGGATACTTCTTCTGAAAGAACAAAGAGTGTTGTATTGAAAGGTACGACAAGTAGAGGCTTATTTTCCATATCCCATAACTGGGCTTTAACGGAGGATACACGTGCTACTCCAATTTTCTCTACTTGTTCGAATTTCTGTAATTGTGTTACTGGAATCCATCCAGGATATCCGCGAACATCTTTTTTAGAAGGTTGCCAAACGGCAATTATTTTTGCCCATTCCCCTTCAACCTTTTCTACAATTACAGGTTCCCCGTAAAGCAATTGAGTTTGCACCCGATTGTCATTACAAAGCGAGAGTCGCTCTGTATACTGTAATACTTCTAGCCATTCTACTAATAATACCGGATTTGAAAGTCCTGGTGCATCCAGGTCTCTTACTGAAGTTGGTTCTGTCCAGACAGTTGCTACTTTTACTGAACAAATCCATACATTCTCTTCTATAGTCATCTAAAAGCCCCCTATTCCATATCTACACGTGAAATACCTAGTCCAGGATCTTTTGTAAATGTCATCTTACTTCCCTCGTATATAACGCCACCAACAACAAGATCTTTCGCGAGCATAAGTGGTGCATCAAAATCGAAGTATTGAATATTTGGCTGACTAGCAGCGAAATGAGCAGCAGCCGTAATCCCTATTTTTGTTTCAATCATACTCCCTACCATACACACAATTCCATTTGCCTCTGCCAGAATATTAATCTTTTTAGCATTATAAATACCGCCAGATTTCATTAATTTAATATTAATCAAATCCGCTGCTCTCATTTCTAATACTCTTTTAGCATCATTTACAGAAAAAACACTTTCATCGGCCATAATAGGTGTATCTGTATGATCTGTAACATATTTTAATCCTTCTATATCGTGCGCAAGAACAGGTTGCTCGACTAATTCAATTTCAAGTCCAGCATCCTCCATTGTTCGTATAGCTCTAACTGCTTCCTTTGCATTCCAGCCTTGGTTTGCATCCAGCCTTAGCTTTGGCACTTTCCCAATCCGGTCTCTTATTGCATGTAAGCGTGCAATATCATCTTGCATATCGCCTATACCAACTTTTACTTTCAGTACACGGAACCCTTCATTTATATACCTCTCTGCGTCATCAGCCATTTCAACTGGAGTATTCACACTTACTGTGAAATCAGTTTCAAGTGTATTGCGGTATCCTCCAAGATATTGATACAAAGGAATACCAGATTGACGTGCGATTAAATCATGAACTGCCATATCGATTGCTGCTTTTGCACTTGTATTTCTTACGAGAGACGTATTTAGCTTTTGAAAAATACGTTCACTATCGGAAAGTTGAAGTCCAATTAACTGAGGCGCTATGATTTCATTAATCGCATACTTTATACTAGCAATCGACTCACCTGTAATTACATGGGTAGGAGGTGCTTCTCCGTATCCAACAACTCCTCCACTACTTGTAATTTTCACATAAACTGAGTAAGCAGTAGTCACTGTTCGAAGCGCAGTTTTAAAAGGCTTAGTAAGCGGAATGGCTACGTCAAACGTTTCAATGGATTGAATAATCATTAGATTGTCCTCCCTTATTCAACACCTGGCAAAATGACAAGTGTCAAATTATCTGCATCTAGCTTAGCTTTTGCTCCAAGTGGAACAGCAAAATGCGGTTCGCAATGCCCTATCTTAAATCCCTTCACTGCTGGTTTTCCTAAATTGCCTAAATAATGATCTAACACTTCATCTAACGACAAAGAAATCTGACGTTTCTTTGGCTCTGCATCTTTAAAGTCTCCAATTACAAAACCAGCTGCTTCATCCAGTTTTCCAGCTTGACGAAGCTGGTTAAGCATCCCGTCTACTCGATAAGGCTCTTCACCAGTGTCTTCTATCAACAATAGCTTCCCTCTTGTATCTACTTCATACTTCGTTCCTATTCCACTTGCCAGAAGAGATAAATTCCCTCCTGTTAATTCACCTGTCACCACTCCTTCTGACAGTCGTTCGAGAGGAGAAATTGCTTCCGTGTAGTGAAGTTCCATTGGTTCAAATAACTGCTGAAACATCTTCTTCGACAAATCAGAAAAAGTATCCTTTCCGACATCGGAAGCTAACATTGGACCGTGAAAAGTAACGATATCAGAATAAACGTTCATGCCCGTATGTAAAAATGTGATATCTGAATACCCCCAGAAAATTTTTGGGTTTTCATTCATCAATTGAAAATCTATTTTATCCGTGTACCTAGCAGAACCGTATCCTCCGCCCGCACAAATAATTCCTGTTATTTCTGGATTTGCAAACATTTCGTGTAGATCTTCCAAACGTTCTTCATCCGTGCCCGCTAAATAGCCGTATACATTTTCTACGCTTTTTCCTATTTTATAAGACAATCCTAGTTCCTCTAAAAAAGTTAAAGAGCGTTTTAACTGTTCCAAGTTTGGTGGACTGGAAGGTGCAATTATTCCAATCGTATCTCCTTTTTGTAACCGTTTCGGATGTATTTTCATATTTATTTTCTCCTTTGTTTAAAGACAAAAGTGGCGGCACCTAAAAAGGCGCCGCATCTTTCTTAGAAATTGTTTTACTTAGTTATTATCCTGATTTTAGGTGCTAGCCGCTTTTTTAATTTTTGTCAGCCCATTTTAAGTCCATATAACCTACCGGATGTCTAACAATACCGGATACCGTTGATTTTTCAAGCGTTACTTGGTTGTAATAGTAGAGCGGGAATACCGGCATTTCTTCCATTAGGTATGCATCTGCCTCTATTAACATTTCCCAACGTTTTGACTCATCTGTTTCGTTTTTAATATCCGTAATTAATTTATCATATTTTGCATCTGACCAAGTTGTACGGTTCATCGAAGAACCAGTAATAAAGCTTTCTAATGCATTCACTGGATCTGCATAGTCAAATAAGAAAGAAGAACGTGATAGTTGATATTTGAATTCTTTTTGCTCTGCTGCAAACACACTTGCTTCAATATTTTGTAGAGTTACTTCTACACCTAATACTTCTTTAAATTTACTTTGAAGTGCTTCTGCAATTTTCTTATGAGAGTCACTTGTAGAATAAGTGAGTGTTACTGCTGGAAGCTCTTTGTATCCTTCTTCTGCCATCCCTTCTGCTAACAATGCTTTAGCTTTATCTGCGTCGAATCCGACAAGTTTTCCAGCAGTGTCTCTAAATTCTTTACCATCAGGGCCTATGAATCCATAAGGTACAAATCCTTCAGCTGGCTTTTCACCATTTTTCGTTACAAATTCCACCATTTCTTGCTGATTAACCGCTAACCCAAAAGCTTGACGAATTTTTTTGTTTGTAAAAGGCTCCATCGATGTATTAAAACGATAGAAGTATAGTCCTGCCTGATCCTCATTCTTCAATTCTGGATCTTTCATTAGACTTTCAGCAAGTTCAGATGGTACCCCAGATGTATCCAGCTCACCTGTTTGATACATTTGGTATTCTGTGTTGGAGTCGTTTATCATTGCCCACTCTACTTTATCTAACTTTACAGTAGATGTATCCCAGTAGTTTTCGTTTTTCGCAAATGTAAAACTTACATCATGTTTCCAATCTACTAATTTAAATGGACCATTTCCTACGAAAGTTGCTGCCTCAGCAAACCAAGTAGGATTTCCTGTTGCTACTTTTTCATTAACCGGGAAGAAACTTGGATTCGTAATAATATTTAAAAATGCTTCTGTTGGTGTATTTAGTTTTACTTCAAATACTTTTTCTTCTACCGCTTTAATGGCTACTGCTTCTGCAGTACCCGTTCCACTATTGTAAGCTTCCGCCCCTTCAATGAAATAGGCAAGAAATGCTGCTGGAGATGCAGTTTCTGGATCCAACATGTGCATCCATCCATATACAAAATCACTAGCTAAAACAGGGTCTCCATTGGACCATTTTGCATCATCACGAATAGTAAACGTATATGTTAAACCATCATCTGATACATCCACTTTCTCAGCAGTAGCTGGCTCTGCTAAATGGTCTTTTGAAAGTCTTACTAACCCCTCCATAATGTTATTTAATGCATTCCAAGATACTGCATCAAACCCTACAGATGGATCGAACGAGGTTGGTTCATTTCCGTTATTTAAATAGAGTACTTTTTCTATTTGTGTTTCTGTTTCTGTTTTTGCTTCTTCTTTTTCTCCACCTGTTTCTGTCGGCTTTTCTTTACCAGCGTCTTTTGTAGCAGTACAAGCACTTAACACAAGTGCAAAAATCGCTACTACAAAGAATATTAACCACTTCTTCATCCTAGTTCCCCCTTTGTATTGTATATGTGAATGCACTCACGCGCGCTCATCCGACCTTGATCTGTTCACAAATAATAGCAACTGAATGGACGTACATCTCCATTTCCTAGCTCCTGACCAATAGAAACTTTGTTACACATCAGTTGCTGCCGGAAGTGACGAACTTAGAATGCCTTCCTTTCCAAATGTCATTTCCTCTAGCAAAACCTTTGCACGATCATCTTGTAACCAGCAATTTACTCCATGTGCTTCGGATAATTTGGTTGTAGATGGGTATACATGGTCACAAACTTCCATTGCATAATCACATCGTGCAGTGAATGGACACCCTTTCGGAGGTGAGAACAAATCCGGTGGTGTTCCTTCGATTGGCTGTAATTCTTCTTCCATTAAGTCGAGTCTTGGAACAGAGTTCAGTAAGCCTTTTGTATAAGGATGTTCTGGAGTATAAAAAATTTCTCTTTTATTTCCGATTTCCACTATTTTTCCCGCATACATTACTGCAATTCTATCTGCAATTTTGGCTACTACCCCTAGATCATGCGTGATCAATATAATAGATATTTCTTTTCTTTGTTGAATCTCCTCGAACAATTCTAAAATCTGTGCTTGAATTGTAACATCTAATGCAGTTGTAGGTTCATCCGCAATAAGTAATTCAGGATCACAAATAAGCGCAATTGCAATTACAATACGTTGACGCATACCACCTGAAAATTGGTGTGGGAATTGTTTTAAACGCTCTTCTGGATTTGAAATTCCTACAAGTTTTAACATCTCAATTGCTTTCTTCTTTGCTTCTTGTTTCCCTATTTTTTTGTGAGTAAGGAGCCCTTCCATCAACTGCTCCCCAATCGATAGTGTTGGATTTAGCGCAGTCATTGGGTCTTGAAAAATCATCGAAATGTCTACTCCTTGTATTTTCCTTAGCTGCGACTTAGACATCTTTGTTAAATCTTTTCCTTTAAATAAAATATTTCCGTTTTTAATAATTCCAGATGGTTGGGGTATTAATCCCATAATTGCGTTAGATGTTACGCTTTTACCGCAGCCAGATTCACCTACGATTGCAAGTGTTTCTCCTTTATATAAGTCAAAGTCAACTCCTCTAACAGCCTCCACTTCACCACCGTATGTTCTAAAAGAAACTTGTAAATTATTCACTTGTAATACTTTTTCATCCGTTATCATTTTCTTTTCTTTTTTCTTACGTTCATTCACTAATTCTTACCTCCTAAGCTTCGGGTCGAGTGCGTCTTGTAAGCCGTCTCCTAGGACGTTAAAAGCAAACATCGTTAGTGAGATAAAAAATGCAGGGAAGAATAAACGCCACCAGTGGCCAGAAAGTATAACTGGTAATGCATCATTCGCCATTACACCCCAGCTTGCAAAAGGTGCTTGGATTCCTAAACCTAAAAAGCTAAGAAACGCTTCCGCAAAAATAGCACTTGGAACAGTGAGTGTCATCTGTACGATAATAGGTCCCATCGTATTCGGCAGTAAATTTTTCCTAATAATCCTTGAAGTTTTAGCACCAAAAGATTTTGAAGCCGTTACAAATTCATAGTTTTTAATCTGCAATACTTGACCTCGAACTATTCGCGCCATACCTACCCACCCAGTGACGGTCAGTGCAACGATAATTGTAGTTAGGCTTGGCCCCATTACAACCATAAGTAAAATAACAACTAACAAATGCGGCAACCCATAGAGTACCTCAATAATACGCATCATTACTGCATCTGTTCGGCCACCTTTATATCCACTGACGCCTCCATAAATAATTCCTATAAAAAAATCAATCAATGCAGCCATCACCCCAACAAATAAGGAAATGCGTGCACCATACCAAGTTCTAGTAAACACATCCCTACCAAGTTCATCTGTACCGAACCAATGCGTTGCCGAGGGAGCTTTATTTTGATTTGGTAAATCTGTTCCATCTACAGAATAAGGAGAAAAAATAGGTCCACAAATTGCGAGAAATGCAAGAATTATAAGGAAAACAAGTCCCGCCATTGCTAACTTATTTTTCCTCAATCTCCTCCAAGCGTCTTTCCAATAAGATAAGGAAGGTCTTACTACGGCTTCTGCTTTCCCTTCCTCTTTCTGTTTAGGTCGAAACCATTCGTCTTGTACATTTTGCGGGGATACCACATTTTGTGAATTCGTCATTATGCATCCCCCTCTTTCCGATGTAATTTTATTCGTGGATCTAATAATCCATATATAATATCTACAAGGAACAACATGAACACTAGAAACGCGCTATAAAACACTGTAGATCCCATTATTACGGGGTAATCACGATTATTAATGCTTTCCACAAAATATTTCCCCATTCCAGGAATAGCAAAAATTTTCTCAATGACAAAAGTTCCAGTTAAAATACCTGCAAGCATTGTTCCCATAATTGTTACAACAGGCATTAGTGCATTTCTTAAAGCGTGACGAATAACAATTCTTATAGGTGAAAGCCCTTTTGCTCTGGCCATCTTTATGTAGTCCTGAGTTAATACTTCGAGCATACTTGATCTCGTTAATCGGGCAATTATAGCGGTTGGTCCAGTTGCAAGTGCGAGTGTAGGTAATATCATATGTAGTGGACTGCTCCACGTGGCAGCAGGAAGCCACTCTAAATTTACTGCAACTTGTTGAATTAGCAGGGTGGCTAATACAAAGTTCGGTACAGAGATTCCAACGACTGCAAAGGTCATCGCTAAGTAATCTATAATTCCATTATGTCGGAGGGCAGCCAGTGTCCCAAGAATTATTCCTGACAATAAAGCGACTAATATCGTGACCATTCCAAGCTCAAAGGAAATTGGAAATCCTCTTGCAAGTAATTCATTTACCGATTCGTTCGGCTTTTTTATAGAAGGCCCAAAATCAAATGTCACAATAGACTTCAAATAATATAAATATTGAATATGCATAGGTTCATCTAGTTTATAAAATTTTTCTAAATTTGCTTGAATAGTAGGGTTAGAAGTCCGTTCGTCATCGAACGGAGAACCTGGAATTGAGTGCATTAATACGAAGGTTAAAGTAGCAATGATGAAAATAGTTGCTATCATCATGAGAAAACGTTTAATAATGTACTTCGTCATCAGCAAGTTCCCCCCTTAACAAAATTTCGTTTGCATAGCTAGCTCTACCATTACAAGCATTGCACGGTATGCTTCTAATATATCTTTCGCCTCGAACTTAACTATTGTAGTTCCTTCTATAATTTCGCATCCTGGCATAAGGGCTGCCCATTCTGCTTGACCATAGTTAACAAACTCAATTCGTAACGTAGGAGTTTTAGGTGGTATGAGAGGTTTTATTTGATCACGGTTACTAATGGCCTCCATAACCTTTTCTCTCAATAATGCATGTGCTTTTTTCGGATGCAATGTTTTAACAGCAGATCTAGAGATAGATTCTTTCACAACTGCAGTGACAACTCCAGGAATCAGTGCCTCTGCTTCCCTACACGCTCCATCATCTCCTGCAACCATAATAACTGGTACACCAAAATGGCCTGCTACATATGCATTTAATCCCAGCTCACCAATTTCTACATCGTTTATATACATATTTCTTACTCCGAATATCATTGAATGACTCATTACCCCTGGTTGTCCCGCCCTTGAATGGTAGCCAGCAAACACTGCGCCTATGTATGATGCATCCAACGATTGCACCATTGAATAAGGTTTCACGTCACCCGTTATTAAAGAAGCTTCTGGGTGTAATTCTTCTACTAAAATATTATTCATCTTAGAATGACTATCATTTACTAGAATTTCATTTACTCCCTTGGATAAAGCACCTTCCACAATCGCATTTGCTTCTTGAGTCATTATACGTCGTGCACGCTCGTAATTATGCTTATTAGAATCCACAAATGTATAGTCCGGTAATCCTGTAATACCTTCCATATCTATCGAAAGAAAAAGCTTCATAACGCGTCCCCCATATCCTTAATCTGTTATTATAAAACATTTCCAAAGGTGGAATAAATATCACTTTATCAAAATATACCGACAATTACAATATATCAAAATATTTAAATATTAATTTTTATGAGATTAACTTTACTTTTTCATCAAAAAAAGCAAATGCACTTTGAAATAAAGGCATTTGCTTGCTCATAGCAGTTAGCTTCATATGTTATCGAGGTCGGCTAGGGTAAAATTGTTATTGTGGATATCCCCCTTGTGGGAATCCTCCTTGTGGGAATCCTTGTTGCGGAAATCCCCCTTGTGGATACTGATTCATAAAAGGGTATGCTTGTTGTGGTGGATTTACGACTACATTCCGATTGGTTACTGTATAAAAATGTTGTGGCACATTGACAGTATGTTCTCGATTAACATTTACAATCGGATGAATGACAGGTTGCATTCTCGGTAAAAATGAATCGCGCACTCTATATTGTGGAGGGCATACAACTGGCTGAGCAGCTGGTTGCTGCCACGGTACTTGTTGGCATGAGTTACAATGTTTACGATATGGGTCCATACTAAATTCACCTCCTTCTTACCTTATACTAGTAAATGCAAAAAACAGTGTTTCAGATAGACAAACACCTCAATACACTACAAATAAAAAGGGAGCGTCTCTCTATAAAAGACGTTCTGTTAGACGAAATGAACATTTAGGCAATACTGCTATGATAACTATAGTAAGAGCCAAGTTTTTATACTTTTCCTATTCCTAACATTAATATTTGTGTGTGATGTTTATTACATCTAGATTCTTACTAGCTATACCCTTTTTTCGGATGGGCGTTTATCATAACTTTAACTCCAAATTTCTTTAGAAATATCCACGATGTATTTAAGTTTTTCCCATTGCTGCTCTTCTGTTTGTTGCTATGATATGGAATCTAATACAAATTGCGGGCTAATAGATGACTTTTCTAGTGGTAGAATTATAAGTTAATTATTATATAATCATTAATTTACTTCTCCAATTTTAGCAAATCTACGTACAATTAGTTTTAATATTACAGGTTTTGGAGATAACTCTGAATAAACAGAAACAGTATATCATTTGATTTCATGTCAGTATATTAGTATAGTAAGGCATTTAAACTAAATATACCTTTGAGGGGGAAATATGAAGAAACTATCCATAGTATTTTATCTTACAATGGTCTTAATCATTTTGGCCGTCGGGTATGGAGCCTTAGCACCCGAGAGTTTTGAAACAATTACCACAACCATTAAAAGTTTTGTTGCATCGACTTTTGGTTGGTACTATATGCTACTTATGACGTTTATGTTAGCGCTCAGTGTGTTTTTTATCTTGAGCCCTTATGGAAAAATCAGACTTGGGAAGGACGCAGATCGTCCTCAGTTTTCTACCATTACATGGATCTCTATGCTGTTTTCCGCAGGCATGGGTATTGGGCTTGTATTTTACGGAGCTGCTGAACCTTTATCCCATTATGCAATCAATCCTGCAACAGCAGAACCAAATACGGACGCAGCTTTTAAAGAAGCCTTCCGTCAATCTTTCTTCCATTGGGGATTTCATGTTTGGGCTATGTACGGAGTTATTGCACTGTCACTTGCTTTCTTTCAGTTCCGTAAAGGGGAACCAGGTCTAATCTCATCCACATTGAAGCCAATTTTTGGAGAAAGAATGAAAGGACCGTTTGGTATTCTTGTCGATGTACTAGCTGTTTTTGCAACAGCTTTTGGTGTCTCTACCTCGCTCGGCATTGGTGCTATTCAAATTAACGCAGGCTTAAACTACCTTTTTGGTGTGACAATTGGAATTATTCCTCAGATTATCATTATTGCTATTGTAACCGTTCTTTTTGTTGCTTCTGCATGGTCTGGGCTAAGTAAGGGTATAAAATATTTATCCAATACAAATCTAGTCCTAGCTCTTGCACTACTTGGCTTTGTCATTATCCTTGGTCCAACATTGCTTATTTTTGATATATTCACGGATTCTTTTGGGGGTTATTTGTCTAATATCGTTCAAATGAGTTTTCGTACAGCACCACTGAATGCTAGCAATCGCGAATGGCTTAATGATTGGACAATTTTCTATTGGGCATGGTGGATTTCATGGGCGCCATTTGTAAGCATGTTCATTGCTCGAGTCTCAAAGGGCCGTACGATTCGAGAATTCGTTACTGGTGTCCTTGTTGCACCTACACTACTTGGAGCAATTTGGTTTTCGGCTTTTGGTACTACTGCTATTGATATGCAAAAAAGTGGCGTTGCGGATTTAGCACAAGCTTCTACAGAGTTAACTATATTCGAAATGTTCCATTCGATGCCGTTATCGTCTATAATTTCAATTTTTGCAGTAATGCTTATCGCTTCGTTTTTCATTACATCAGCTGACTCAGCAACATTTGTTCTCGGTATGCTTTCGACAAAGGGTTCTCCGACACCTCCAAATAAAGTAAAACTTGCTTGGGGAATTACCTTATCTGTCATTGCAGTTATTTTGCTTTCAGTTAATGGCCTCGATGCGTTGCAAAATACTATCATCATCGCAGCATTACCATTCTCATTTGTAATGCTGTTAATGGTTGCATCTTTAATCATGGCTCTAAAAAGTGAAGTGAAACTTATGAAAATAAAAAAATAAATTATATAACACGTGTTAATGACAGACGAAAATACCAAGGGATAATCAATACTCCCCTGGTATTTTCACTTGTTAATTGCTATAGATTCTTTCAAGAGCTGCTTTTTGATCTGGCTTAACATTAATTTTGGAACGTATTATTTTTACTTTGTTCTCTGCTTCATCGACGTTATCAGCTAACCCTAATTCCATTAATGTGGCTACTGCAATGGTACCCGCTCTTCCTCTACCAGTTCCACAGTGGAAGTATACGTTTTTTCCTTCGTGATAAGCTTTTGTTACTTCATCTACTGCTTTTTTTATAGAAGCATCTTGATGTGGAGCATCATCCATGATCGGTTGATGAACACTTAACTCTTCTGCCGGATGATCCTTTTTTTCAGCTCTCAAGTCAAAGATGATATCAATTTTTTCGTTTTCTAATAGGTGCTGTACTCCATCTACTCCACCAACGAAAATACGATTTGGAATCAGTGATTCATAGTTTTTCTCCATTAGGCATCCTACCTTCTCGTTTTATTTTCATTATAACAGGAACTTTTTGAATGAAGAGTGTAGATTATGAGATAATAGAGGAAGATATATCCTGTGGGAGTGAGGTATTAGTATGATTCGAACGCTTGGTATAACAGCTGATTATGAAATTGTAAATGATTTTCAGCTTGAAGATATAAAGAATAATACGTTTGAATGGTATTGGGTAGACATAGGAGAACCTACGAAAGAAGAGGAAATCCTCCTTAGTTCCTTCTTTCATTTCCATCCACTTGCCATTGAAGACTGCTTACTCCGACTTCAACGTCCAAAAGTAGATTATTATGATGAGCATGCGTTTTTTGTTTTGCATACATTTAACGAAGAAACACTTGAAGCGGAAGAGCTGAACTTGTTTGTCGGTAAGGAGTTTATCGTATCCTTTCATTTTCCTCCTATGCATGAGTTAGAACAAGCACGAGATCGAATCATTCGTAATCCAAAGGGTTGGGACCGCGGTGCTATGCATGCTATGTATAATATTGTAGATAAAGTAGTCGATGCTTATTTTCCGATTATCTATAAAATTGAAGATTATTTAAATGAGATGGAAGATGAGCTTTCAGCTAGTATGCGTCATTTATCGTTGAATCAGATGTTTGACTTACGTAGCGATTTGCTCCGTTTACGTCGAACCATATTACCAATGCGAGATTTACTATACAGAATCATAAACTCTGAACGGGTAAATTTGCAACAAACAGAACGAGCCTATTTCGGAGATATTTACGATCATTTATTAAAACTAACAGACATGGTGGAGTCTAACAGAGAGTTGACGGCGGATATTCGAGATAGCCATATGTCCATCAACTCTAGTCATATGAACCGAATTATGATGATTTTAACAATAGTATCGACCGTCTTTATTCCTTTAACATTCATCGCTGGTGTGTACGGGATGAACTTTGAAAATATGCCTGAACTTAAATGGCATTATGGATATTTCATAGTCTTAGGTTTCATGGTTTTTATTGCGATTTCTATGTTTGCTTGGTTTACATTTAAAGGGTGGTTTAAGTTATTTAAAAACTGACATCCGCTTACTAAACAAAGCTCCTTCAGACTGCAGACAACAAAAAACGAGTTGTCTACAGTTTTTTTTATTTAAATAGGATAAATCAATAAGAAAATCGTTGAAACGGCTCCCTTTCCGCGGGCGTTGCCTCAGTCTCCTCGCTTCGAGGGCACTGAAAAAGTGGTTTCTAATAAATTTTTTATCAAATAGTCGTTAAGAGAATTTATCGCTTTGGCATTTGCTTTCCGCGGGCGAGAGACGAGCCTCCTCCTACGCTTCGCTTCGTGCGGGGTCTCGTCTGTCTCGCTTTCCCGCAGGAGTCTCATGCGTCGCGCTAAATTCTCTTAAATAAATACAGCAAATAGTTCCTACAAAAATACTGATTCGAGTTTTTCAGTGCCCTCCTCGCTTCGCTGTGGGGTCTTCGACTAACGCTATTCCCGCAGGAGTGTCGCCTTTTTCAATGATTTTCTAGAAATAAAAAAGTAGAGTGGGCACAGTTGGATCCCCTCTTTTGGATAACTTCGTACAATGATTCAATTCGAAGAAGAAAAACCCTGAGACTTCTGCGGAAAAACGGAGTGGCAAGACCCATCACGAGCGTATTTGGGCACTGAAAAAGTCCCTATTATTCAACTTTTACAGATGTGGTTGTCCATTAGTCCAATCAATAAGAAAATCGTTGAAATGCTCCCTTTCCGCGGGCGTTGCCTCAGTCTCCTCGCTTCGCTGTGGGGTCTCCGACCAACGCTATTCCCGCAGGAGTGTCGCCTTTTTCAATGATTTTCTAGAAATAAAAAAATTTGGAATTCTCTCCATGCGTCAAACGTTACAAGAAATTGAAATCAACATGGCTTTTCGTTAGTTTCTAGGAATTTATGAGCGTCATTTTCATTGAAATAGCTAATTTTGTCAGCTCCTTATTGATTGGACGTCCAATAGTAAAACAAAGCAACAAAAGACAATTTTTCTGTTTGCGATAAATCCTGTGCGAGCGATACGTGAACATTCATCGCCTGTACTTCAAATGCCGGGTGTGTAGCATATGGGAACATTCCAAAACGGTACGTTGCGAGGCGTTTTCCGTTTATATCATTGATATCAATATCTCCATACATACTCTTTGCTTCCATTTGATGCGTTTTTTCATTGTTTGCATCGAAAATAATTGCTCTGTTCTTCACTGAGACCGTTGGTAGAACGATAGTGGATTTATGTGATTTTGTGTGATCATTCACTTTTATTTGCATAAACCGAAGTTTGTTTTTTATTGTAAATTGACATACTAGTTTCCCGTCCATTGATTTCAAGTCGTATGTAATAGGAAAGAACATGCCTCCCTTTAATATTGCAAACACAGATAACTTGCGTATTAATGGAAAATCTTCAGAAGGTGAAATCTTGTAAAGTCGTTCTCCTGTACTCGAAACTAAGTAACTTTGAGGAATTATCGATACGTCTCGCTGAAAGTTAAGTTCTTTAACTGGGAAGTCAACTGAATAAAATCGAGTGTCTACTTTCTCCTCATTTGGCAATTTATCTGCTGCATTTTGAAAGAAAAAAGAAGTACCGAATAAAATTAATAGTGTAAATCCCGTTATAAAATTCGTCTCAAAGTCATTCCACATTACATCTCGAAAGATAATTATCAACACTAAATAAATAGCTAAAGTAAGTAACGATCCAAGCTTTGTATACTTTGCGGTTCGTTCATATATATGCTTCATGTTCAATACCCCTTCCTCCCTTATGAATACGAATGAAAGTTAGAAATAGTTTCATAAGTTCACGATAGAAGTAGTAGCAATAAAAAATACCTTTGAGAAGTTATTAGACAACCCCTCAAAGGTATTTTTTACTCGATTGCTCGACCAAACATTTTTTTTAAGAAATAGGCTAGCACGTATAAACAAACTAATACAAAAACAATTAATAATATTAATTCTAAAGTTGATGATAGACTAAATGGTTGCAAGAATATACGAAATAATACGAGTAGATAAATTGTACCTGCGATGCCTGCTAGTATTACAACTCCTATTATGGAGAGTTGTACGTATGTGAGCTTTCTTATGTGACTTCGATTTCTAATGACTTCCAAAATGATAGCAAGTCCTATTATCGTAAACGTTACAATTAATTCACTAAAATACACAGAATTTATAATATATAAGGCAAGCAGTACAATCATAATATACTTATAAAATTCGTCTATTTGCTTCAGCACGTAGTCACATCCTATAATTTTAATATTTCATATCTAGTCTTTGTCTACGATGTGCACGTCTAGCAGGACCTGTTTCAAATAAGCGAGTCTCTTCTTCCGTTTCCGGATGGATTCCAGGTACAGGTACTGGATTCCCGTTGTCATCCACAGCAACCATTGTCACAAAAGACTCTGTAGTTAGTTTTTCTGCTCCAGTTATTAGGTTCGTGGAGGTCACTCGAACATAGACTTCCATAGACGAACGACCTGTAGAAGAAACGACTGCCTCTAACTCAAGTACATCCCCAACTTTTGCGGAAGAAAGAAAGTCAACAGAGTCAATAGAAGCTGTTACTACAGCTCCTTTTGCATGTTTCATAGACGAAATAGCTGCAATTTCATCAATGTAGGCCAATACTTTTCCACCGAAAATTGTTTGGTGATGATTAGTATCTGGTGGAAGGATTAAATGGGTTTGTATTGTTCTAGATTGACTCATTGGATTTGTGTTCATGATGTATTGCTCCCTTTATTGTATGTTTTTTCGGTTAATCAAATGATGTTTTCATCGAAATTAACTTTAATTCCGTCATTTCTTCTACTGCATACTTCACGCCTTCACGGCCGTACCCACTCATTTTTACCCCACCATACGGCATATTGTCAATACGAAAAGTTGGAATATCATTAATAATAACTGCTCCTGCTTGAATTTCGTTCGTCGCATGCATAGCATCCATTATATTTGGCGTAAATATACCTGCGTTTAATCCAAAGTCGGAATCATTTACAAGATCAATAGCTTCATTTAAGTTTTTATACGGCAAAACGGAAACAATTGGTGCAAAAACTTCTTTGCAAACAACAGACATCTCTTTTGTAACATTCGTAAGCACAGTGGGGGACATTGTACGTTCTGTAAAATCTCCACCTGTGGCTACATTCGCACCTTGTTCGATTGCTTCCTCTATCCATTCACGGATTCTACTAACTTCCTTTGGATTGATCATAGCACTAATATCTGTTGTTTCATTCAAAGGATCTCCAACAATTAGGTTTCTAGTTTCTTCTGTAAATAACTGAACAAATTCTGTATAAATAGATTCTTGCACGTAAATTCTTTGTAATGAAATACATACTTGACCAGCAAATCCAAACGCACCATCTACACATCTTTTAATAATTTTATTCAGAGGTACTCCAGGCTCTACAATAAGAGCTGAATTACTTCCAAGTTCTAGTGTAATTTTACGTAGACCAATTTTTTCTTTAATAGATAATCCCACAGGTACACTTCCTGTAAATGTAACTTTCTTAACTGCTGGATGTGTTGTTAATACTTCACTTAGTTCACTACCACTTCCTGTTACAATTTGGAGTGCACCATCAGGAAGACCTGCTTGTTTAAAAATTTCAGCGAGAACTAGGGCACTTCTTGGTGTTGCTGAAGAAGGCTTCAACACAACCGTATTTCCTACCGCAAAAGCTGGTCCTAGCTTATGTGCAATTAAATTGGCTGGAAAATTGAATGGCGAGATAGCAGATACTACTCCAATTGCTTCTCTTCTCGTCCAACCTATTCTGCCTCCTGCTCCAGGTGCGGCATCCATAGGAATAGTTTCACCTTGAATTTGCTTAGCTGCTTCTGCTGAAAATTGATACGTAGCAATTGTGCGATCATATTCTGCCCTGGCTGCCTTCAAAGGCTTCCCAGCTTCTTCTGATAAAATACGTGCAAGCTCTTCTTTTCTTTCTCGAAGAATTTCCACCACTTTGTATAATAACTCTGCCCGATCGTACGCCGTCCATTTTTTAAAAGAAGAAAAAGCAATCTCTGCACCTTCAATTGCCCTTTGGACATCCTCTTTTGTTGCTTTTGCTACGTTCCCTATTACTTTTCCAGTGTAAGGAGCTATTAACTCGGTAAAATTAGTTGTTTTCTCCCATGCTCCATTTATCCAAATATGCCCATCCATCATTTATCCTGCACCTCCATTTTAGGTTAGTATATCACGACGGTTAGTTAGAGTTAGATGATACTGCAACACTCGTTGCTGCCATTGTTGAAATCATCATGGCTTGTTGTGCTTGAAGGAGCATTTCAAGTGATGTTGCCATTGAAATTGCTGCTGTTGCGTATGCTTCTTTTGAAGCTCTCATTTCCCAACCTAGCGCTATAGGTAATGCACTTTCTTTATACCAAGCAAATAACTTCATATTAGCTAGTGACTCATAAGTTGTAACGATTGCATTTAATTGGTCTTCATTCATTTTTAAAACGGCCATAAATCCAATCATTGGATATTGTGGCATCGAAGTTTTGATTTTTACACTTTTTAGTCCATCGCGAATAACGACTGCTCGCGATACTAAATCTTCTTCATAGTTAGGATTTGTATATGTTAGTACTTGGGACATCCATTGTAACTCGTTACCTACATAAAACTTATGCTGCTTTAAATCTTGATAGTATCTATTCATTGTTTCTGCACGAACTGCAGTGTCTCCTTCTAGTTTTCCTAAAAACATCGCATAGGGATAGTCGTCGGCTGAAGTTAAAAACCGATGATGCTTTTTCATATCAGCCATTAGTTGTCTCGCTCGTTCCATTTCATTTGGCCATGTTTCCTTTTCATTGGACATTAGTAAAGCTGCTAAATAGGTATAGCTATTGACTTTAAATGAAGCCTTTTTTAAAGCCTCTACTTTCTCAAGCAATATATCTACTGCTTGTATTGGTTCTAGACCACTTGTATCTAATGTTGCAACGAAAAGTGGATGTAAATGAGATCTTAAAGGAGAAAAAATACCCGCCTTTTTCTTTATATATCCTTCTATTTCCCTAAATCTTCCTTCATCAAACTCTTTACCTAGTGTTACATAGAAACCTGCAAGCGATAAAGTTACTCGTTTATCTACACTCCATCCTACAACTTTTTTTAACTCTTTAAATGTATTTTCTATTTTTTGATTAATCGTCATATCCGCCCACTCCTTTTCTTTTTTTACGCTGTTTACTCTGAAATAGTTTCACTTTTTGTTATACTTATTTTATAAGAAAAGTAGGTGACAATTATGCGTATAAACAAATTTTTAAGTGAAGCTGGAATCATTTCTAGACGTGGAGCAGATAAGTGGGTCACGGATGGAAGAGTAACCATTAATGGTAAAATTGCTGAGCTTGGAAGCAAAGTGGAGGCAGGTGATGATGTTCAGGTAGATGGTAAACCAATTGTTGTAGAACAACCATTAGTATATCTTGTGCTAAACAAACCTGTCGGAATAACAAGCACAACTGAACGTCATGTCAAAGGAAATATTGTAGATTTTGTCAATCATCCCCTTCGAATTTTTCACATTGGACGACTTGATAAAGACTCCGATGGTTTAATACTATTGACGAATGACGGTGATATTGTAAATGAAATATTACGTGCAGAAAATAAACACGAAAAAGAATATATTGTTACCGTTAATGAAAAAATAACTGATTCTTTTCTAGAAAAAATGGCCGCTGGCGTGAAAATATTAGGAATTAAAACACTTCCATGTAAGGTAAAGAAATTAGGTCCAAACACATTTAATATTATTCTTACCCAAGGATTAAACAGACAAATAAGAAGAATGTGTTCAGCACTTGGTTTCACCGTAAAAAGACTTCAACGCATTCGTATAATGAACATTACTCTTGAAGGCTTGGCTATCGGAGAGTGGAGAGAATTAACCGAATTAGAAAAAAAAGAATTATTTACAACACTTAACTATTCAGCAAAGAGATAAGTATCTTTAGTTCAAGCAAGAAATGACTGCAAAGTTAGAAAGCCGATCACACTTGACATAAAACCAAATGGTTTCGTATTATCATTAATTTACGAAACCATTTGGTTTTATTTTTTAGAAAGAAGGAATTTTTAAATGGAAAATATGCTACAAGATATTAAGCAAACAGTTGTTTTAAATGCCCCAGTACAAAAAGTTTGGGAAACTGTATCAACTTCAGAAGGCATTGCTACTTGGTTCATGCCAAATGATTTCCAATTAGAAGTTGGATATGAATTCCACGTACAATCACCTTTTGGCCCATCTCCTTGTAAAGTGACAGAAGTAAATCCTCCAAATCAACTTTCATTTACTTGGGATACGGATGGGAAGGTATTGTACAAGACCGTCTTCGAAAGGTTGTTGAAAACTAAGTGTCTTCTTTAGCGCAAAAGTATGATGTATTTCAAGCAATAGCTGATCCTACTCGAAGAGAAGTTTTGAGATTACTTGCGGAGAAAGAGCTGCCTATCTCAGAAATCTCTTCTCATTTTCCAATGAGTCGAACTGCTATCGCCAAACATCTTCATATACTTTCCGAAGCTGAACTAGTGTGTGGGAAAAAAGTGGGTAGAGAAAAAAGGTATCGACTACAACCAGAGTCTCTAAAAGAATTAAAAGACTGGCTTTCTTACTATGAACAATTTTGGAATAACAAACTTTCTATTCTTAAATATGTAGTAGAAAACGACTGATAGCAATTAGAACCAAACAGAGCGCCTAAATAGATGTCGGTCTCAGACTTTAGATAAACTCAAAAAACGAGTTGTCTATAGTATTTTATTTTTAAATAGGGTAGATCAGGTTTTCCGAAGCTTTCCGCGGGTGAGCGCTTGGGCAAACACGATGTTGGTCATGAAGGAGTTGAAACCCACATTATGTGTGGTGTGCTACCGTGCCACGGGTTATGGAGAAAATTTTTGCCAAATGGGGTTGTTCAAAAAACCAATAAATAAGAAAATCGTTGAAACGGCTCCCTTTCCGGAGGCCACTGAAAAACCAAAATTCAGAAAATAAAGTCACCACTTGAGAAGTATATTTGTATCAAAATTGGCATGACGTCCCCATAAACACCCTAAAAAGTGAAGGAATTATGGGATTTCGTTTTTATTTTTTGAAAAAAAGTGACTTTTTCAGTGGCCTCCCTTTCCGTGGGCGTTGCCTCAGCCTCCTCGCTTCGCTCCGGGGTCTTCGACTAACGCTATTCCCGCAGGAGTGTCGCCTTTTCCAACGATTTTCTAGAAAAGAATATAGTAGCTAAAAAATAGAGAATCTCACTTTTCCCACTGAGTCTATCAGACGCTTCTCCCATCATTAGCTGCGAGACTCCTGCGGAGATGATCCAATATCCCGCACGAGCTTGCGAGGAGGAGGCTTGGCGCTTCGTCTGCGGATAGCGAGTGGTTTTTTCCGGACTTAATTTGTCTTAATTTTATTTTATAAAACATACTAAGATTAGTAGTGCAGACCAAGGCATTGGTTCGTACTACTATTTTTTATATAGTAAAAGTGAAGAATAGGTCGAAGTCTTTTTGGGATCTTGAATCCGTTATTAAAACAGACCTA
>NZ_VDGI01000019.1 GCF_006861825.1 Psychrobacillus vulpis
CTGTCTACGCTTAAAGGCTAATGTTACCAGTAGCCCTCCAAGACTCGCTACGAGTGAATGGCTAGTTCTTTCTCGGCGGGAATCCCACCCGCTATATGATACGACCTAAGCTCGGCCGCACAAGCACCCGTTAGTTTAAGTAAAATTCTTCACATACTTTTTTAAATAAGGTGGTAATTAAGTTTGAACAGATATATCTAACACCCTAATTTACTTAAATCCGATAAAAATAATTGACCAAATACTTCATAACCGTTTCCTATTCCACTAGGTTTTACAATAACTGTCCCCATATTTGGTATTTGACCTAAACCTATTCCTTTTGGAAAACTATGAGCAATTATAATATTATTTCTTCCCTCTTCTGGCTTTAATTCCAGCACTGACTGAAGACCATTCAGTATTCTTTGTTTGTCTCCACTTGGTAAATTTCCAGTCAACCTATATACATCAACCCAAAAGGGATCAACTTGAACATTCCCACTCCCAAATGCTAACTGTGCTGTTTCAATGGTCCTACAAAAAGGACTTGAAGCAACAGGGTATTTAATCGGAATTCGTAAATATCGGAGAATATCTCCATAGTAAATAGCTTCCCTACGTCCCTTTTCAGAAAGATTTCTTTGGGTTAAACAGTTTTGAAAATTTAAATTAGATAAATCTCTTCCAACGTTTGCTTCTCCATGCCTTGAATAGAATATAAATCCTCCTTTTCTAAGGGAATCAAGTAATGATCTATTCAAGCAATCTTCTCCTTCCATTTAAACATCTTAGTTTACTGCTAATGTATGTTATTCAAGTTGGATTATTTACAAATAAAAAACAAACGGAAATAATAAAAACTTTTTCCGTTTGTTTTTAAGATTTAAGAATATATAATTTTCGTATGAATAAAATTAAATGAGTGTCATTAGTGCTCCACCTATAGCTCCAGAAACCACAATAATCCAAGGTGGAAGTTTCCAATAGGCAAGCATGCTAAATAAAATTGTAGCTAGAGCAAAATCAACAGGTGCCAAGATTGAACTTGTCCAAATCGGAAAATAGAAAGCAGAGATTAAAATTCCGATAACTGCTGCATTTACGCCCATTATTGCACCTTTAATTTTAGGATTGTTACGTAAACTATCCCAAAATGGTAACGCACCAAGAATAAGAAGGAAAGCAGGTAAGAAAACTGCAAGCGTTGCGACTAAACCACCCTGCCAACCTTTCATAACGGTTCCCAAATAGGCTGCAAATGTAAATAGGGGACCAGGTACTGCTTGTGTAGCACCATAACCTGCTAAGAATGACTCTTCGCTTATCCATCCAGTTGGTACAAGTTCCTGTTCTAATAAAGGCAAAACGACATGACCCCCACCGAAAACTAAAGAACCTGAACGATAAAAGCTATCGAACATAGCTACCCAATAGGATCCAGTTACTTCTTTGATAACCGGTAAAAGAAATAACAAACTGAAAAATAACAGTAGACAAATCACCGAAACCCTTTTAGCAATTGGGAAGTTCAATCTAGCTTCTTCGACTTCATCGTGTTGTTTAAATAAAAGAAACCCAAAGAATGCAGCGATTAAAATGACACCTACTTGAGTAAAAGCTGATTGCCAAAGAAGTGTACCTATTAGTGCAAATATAGCGATGGCTTTTCTTTTCAAATCAGGCGTCAAGTTTTTGGCCATACCGATAATAGCATGTGCAACTACCGCTACTGCCACAATTTTTAATCCGTGTATCCATCCAGCATTTCCGATATCAAATCCAGTGAGCAGTAAAGCAAAAAGGATAAGTGCAATAACTGAAGGTAGCGTAAACCCAATAAAAGATGTAATTCCACCTAATACACCTGCCCGCATAACGCCTATACCGATCCCCACTTGGCTACTGGCCGGACCAGGTAAGAACTGAGATAAAGCAACTAAATCCGCATAACTTTTTTCATCCATCCATTTTCTTCTTCGTACATATTCTTCATGAAAATACCCTAAATGAGCTGTTGGTCCACCAAAAGATGTAAACCCAAGTCGTGTTGAAACTAAAAATATCTCCAATAGTGATTTAAATCCCCTATTGCGGTTAGTTTTATTCATTGTTGACTCCTTTTTGTTAGTCTTTGATTTCTTTGAAGAGTTCATATGCCTTTTTCCTGGCTTCAATAAGGACTAGATCTCCTTTTTCAGTTGTTGTGTAATACTTTCTGATTTTCCCATCCACGTTTCTATCTTCTCTTATTAGCAGTCCATCTGACTCCATTGAATGTAATATAGGATAAAGAGTACCAGAACTGATACTATAACCGTGTTCCCTAAGCTCTTCTAACATCCATACGCCGAATATGGGGTGTTCTTTTGCATGGTGTAATATGTGAATGTGAATAAAACCAAGAAAAAGCTTTCGCAGTACTTTGTCTTCCAATTTGTAACCTCCTAGATGATGAATGCCAATATTTAATATCAATATTGATTTTCGATATTAACAACTTAGCATCTTATTCCTTATTTACCTAGACTAAATAAGGAAATTTACATATTCTTAACATTCCATTTCACCGAATCAAAACGACTTTGAAGACAAGACATGTAGTTAAAGTAGAGTGACTGTTCTTATAATATTTTTTTTACTTTACTATTGATATAATTGTTCGCCAAGTAACGAGGATATTGAAATCACAAAACGCATACAAGAAGCCGGTATACTACTAGGAATCGAAATACTTGACCATATCATTGTGACACCAAGTACGTTCTTAAGTCTGAAAGAAAAAGGATATATGTAACTACTTTCTTTTAATGGTCTCTTGTTCATAAATATTTTCAATATACTAATAAAGAGCATAATAAATGATATTGTTTGAACAAATAAAAAACCTCTAAGGAAATCAAAATTATTACTGTCAGGGGAGTCTATTGCCATTCCTCCTATAAATACAGAAAATGGAAGGGGAGGACATTCACTCCTAAACTAAGAAAAAGAAATGACAAATATTTATTTTAGTCTTTGTCGCCTCTACCTTCATAAGTAAAAATATTGCAAAGACTACAATAATAATTACAACTCCATAAACAATATTCTTATTTTAACCTGCCCTTTGCTCGAAATAGTAGCAAATCGACAATGGCATTCTTTCTCTTCTTCAACTAACCTGCTCCGTTAGTTCAATAACAAAAAAGAGCCGTCTTAGCAGCTCAATGTTCTGTAACTAAAGCACCCGTTAGCCATCCATGCAGCAAAAAAAACGCTGCACCACAGAGGATGAAAATTATTTCAGAACGGGTATAGATTAGTATGGCTGGCAAAGAAGGTCGATGAACTATGGTGCCATAGAGCCCATCCGTTAGTCTGACTCCAACGACCACGGTGCATCACAGACAGTCGCACTCTATACGAGTAGCACTCATGGGAGATTAATCCTACTCTGGTTATTGCACCAGCCATGCCTTTATTCTAAGAAGAATGGAGTTGGTTCCTGATTTACTTTTTAACTCAATATAATCATTCTGAAGGCTCAGCCTTTTTTTAAAAAAAGCTTTTTCTGAGTCTCTTTTGTTATGCAAGTTTATAGATTTTGAGCATTTTTTAATTTTCATGGGAGTTTAAGTACAATCCTTCACAAACTCACCTAAATTTTAACATTAATATACAGATTACTTTAAAGGCGTTTTTCAATTATATGCCCTAATATGAAAATGGGCGCTTATCTATGTTTCAGAATAGCACCCTTTAATTGAATAACTAATATGATCTCTATCATAAAATCAATTATTTCTTCTTTCCCTAAAGCCTCTTTATCTACTGTAGATTTTTCTACCGTATTTCACGTAAGTAAAGATATCAAAAGTGCCAGTAGTTTAGTACATTCTTTCACAATCTATTCTATAGTTAGAGGGGGTTCGCCAAACTGACAAAACGTTACCGTTATGAGAAACTTTTTAAATCCATCCATTAGTTTATCTATTACATTATTCTACATATTTTTACTTTGTTGAAGAAGTTTAGATTTCCCTGTCCTTTCCCATCCTTCCACAGTCTCATATGCTTTTTTAGGAGAAAATCCTTTTCCTACAAGAACCCCCATTAGAATAAATTCTTGAAGAATATGAGTAGCATTTATTCCTCTTGTAACATCCTCCAATCCTTCATTTACCAAAAATTCAGTGTACCGTACCCATTCATCTGGACTCTTACCAGAAATAACTGTCTTTCCATCGCTATGACTGTTTTCTTGTTCAGCAGCCATCGCATCTGCTTTCGTAGGATGAACAGTTCCGAATGGGTGGTTAGGCGGAGCATATATCGAATAAAGCTTTATTGGAATGTTACCTGTATTTGTTAGATTATGCCATGTTCCAGCAGGTATCATGATTGCAGAATCATCATATACATTTCTTCTAAAATTTAAATTATCTTTACTCTTGCCCATTTGGGTAATACCCTGACCCTGTTCAATACGTAAAAATTGGTCAACATCAGGATGCATTTCTAGTCCAATATCTTCTCCGGGATTTAGACTCATTAATGTAACCTGCAAATGATTTCCAGTCCATATCGCAGTACGATAAGTATTGTTTTGTTTTGTCGCTTCATTAATATTAATGACAAATGGGTTAGCTCCAAAATCTTTTAACATTCCTCTTCCATTACCATTAGAAACACGATAGGAATCAAGTGGATTTGCATGAATTGTCCCATAAGGATAAGTCCAGTAATTCGGGTTTCCACCATAATTACATGACATATTTCCATAATAAGGGCTTTGATTTAGATACCCATAAGGAGTATAATACACTTTCTTCAATCCCTTCACAGATTTATGTACTATCATATGCTCCTATTTTAGAAACGTCCTTTTTAAAATATTAATAATGACTTTGAAGACATTAATCAAACATTTGAAGATTCAAAAACAGGAATAACAATTAAACCAATTGTAAAAATTGCACAATAATTAGATACCATAAAATCCATATTAGAATAAATAAATCGCACATAATAGACTTATCTAATATGTGCGTTTTTCTTATATGTACCCAATTCCTTCTATATTTTTTACCTTATCCTGCCCCTTTAGTTAAATAAGAAAAAGAGCTGCATAAGCAACCCCATATTCTTTAACTATAGCACCTGGATAGTCTACACTTAGTTGGACAATCAAATTAAGGGCAAGTAGAATAATACACAATAAGTGAGGAGAATCTACTATGCCCCAAAAAAGAAGAACGTTTTCTACAGAATTTAAAAAGCAAGTTGTAGCTCTATATGAAAATGGGAAAAGTCGTCAAGAAATTGTCCGAGAATATGAATTAACTGCCTCTGCATTAGATAGATGGATTATGCAATTCCAACAGTCTGGTTCTTTTTCAGAAAAAGATAACCGATCTCCGGAAGAGCAAGAATTAATGGACTTACGAAAAAGAAATAAACAGCTTGAAATGGAAGTGGATATTTTAAAGCAAGCCGCGCTGATAATGGGACGAAAATAAATGTGATCGAACAAAATCGACACAAATATTCGGTATCAGCAATGTGTGAAGTCCTTCAAATAGCTCGTAGTACTTTTTATTATGACACAGGAATAGCAGTTCAAAAAGAACAAGAAAAGTTAGAAGAAGAGCAAGAATTAAAAGAGAAAGTGCTGGTGATTTTCCAGGAAAATCGGAAAGTATACGGAACCAGACGAATAAAAGATGCATTAGAAAAAGCTAATCAAACTGTTTCAAGACGACGTCTTGGTCGTTTCATGAAAGAGCTTGGAATTGTATCTAAATACACGCAAGCTTCTTATAAACCAATGTCTACTCAACCAAATGAGGAGTCTGTTTGTAATGTGTTAAATAGAGAATTTCAAGTAGATAAAGAGATGTCCGTTTTAGTAAGTGATATAACCTATGTGAAAGTCAGCAATCGTTGGAATTATATCTGTTTTTTAATAGATTTATATAATCGAGAAATCGTTGGGTATAGCGTCGGAGAGAAAAAAGACGCAGCTCTAGTTCAACGTGCCTTTGCATCAGNAGAAAAAGCTAATCGAACTGTTTCAAGACGACGTCTTGGTCGTTTCATGAAAGAGCTTGGAATTGTATCTAAATACACGCAAGCTTCTTATAAACCAATGTCTACTCAACCAAATGAGGAGTCTGTTTGTAATGTGTTAAATAGAGAATTTCAAGTAGATAAAGAGATGTCCGTTTTAGTAAGTGATATAACCTATGTGAAAGTCAGCAATCGTTGGAATTATATCTGTTTTTTAATAGATTTATATAATCGAGAAATCGTTGGGTATAGCGTCGGAGAGAAAAAAGACGCAGCTCTAGTTCAACGTGCCTTTGCATCAGTTAAGTATCCACTTGGTCAGGTAAAAGTCTTTCATACAGATCGTGGATCTGAGTTCAAGAACGTTGGAATTGATGAGCTGTTAAGTAAATACAAGATTAAACGATCACTTAGCCAAAAGGGTAACCCTTATGATAATGCGGTGGCAGAGGCGACATTTAAGATATTAAAAATAGAACTTATCAACGGATCGCACTACCCTACCCTTGAACAGCTGTCTCTTGAACTGTTCGATTACGTCAATTGGTACAATAACATTCGTACGCACAGCACACTAGGCTACCTAAGTCCGGTAGAGTACAAATTCGCTTCCCTTAAAAAAGTTGTTTGATTTAGTGTTGACATACCACTTCATCATGATTTAATGGTTGGTCTAATATTCCACAAGCCATATTAGTTAAGCAAGAAATACCAAGTACTTTCATACCTCCATGAGTGGCTACAATAGCTTCTGGTACTGTTGACATACCTACAGCGTCAGCACCTAGTGTGCGGATCATACGGATTTCTGCTGGCGTTTCATATGTAGGTCCACTCCACCAAGCATAAACACCTTGCTGTAATGAAATATTTAGATCTTTCGCTACTTTGCTTGCGGTATTACGGAGTTCCACGTTATAGACTTGTGATAGATCAGGGAAACGAGTTCCCAATTCATCATTATTTGGTCCAATTAATGGGTTAGTTCCAACTAAATTAATATGGTCCGTGATTAACATTAAATCACCTGGGTTAAAGCTTGTATTAACGGCTCCGCAAGCGTTCGTAATGATTACACTCTCTATACCTAACGCTTTCATTACACGTACTGGAAAGGTTACTTCATCCAAAGAAAAACCTTCGTAATAATGGAAACGACCTTTCATAGCTACTACGATCTTGCCATTTAATTCTCCAATAACAAGTTCGTTCGCATGACCAATTGCTTCAGATTTTGCAAAGTGAGGAATTGAGCTATATGGGATTTTAACTGGGTTCTTAATTTCATCAGCAAGACTTCCTAAGCCTGATCCTAGTATCATTCCAATGACAGGACGATGGTCAGTCTTACTCATAATGAAATCTCTAGTTTCTAAAATATCTTGGATGTTGTGCATCAATAATTCCTCCTTGAAACGTTACGTTTAAGTGTAGTACAAAAAATAATACAAAAGCTAACTACACAAAAGCATATTATCAATAAGAGTTTAATGGAGAGAATAACTATTGTAAAGAAAACTACATAAATATCTATATGTACTAAACTTTTTAAGGCACAGTCCTTATAAGTTCGTTATTAATACGAGATGTATAATATGTATTGGCACCAAAGGAAATGAAATTTGAAACTGTCACTATAGGAGTTTACAAAACTATTAAATGTGCATCATAATGAAAGTTTGATGAAGAATTTGTAAAACATAATCTTGTACAATAATGCTTGCAGCTTTAATTAGTAGTACCGTTCGTGTGAGAGAGTGAGGTTGGGGTAAAATAAATAAGTAGATATCTCTACCTGACACAAGTAGAAATATCTACTTTTCTATGTTTCCAAGTTTCAGTATAAATCTATAATCTCTCCTATGCGACAATTGTTTGTAATAGCAGCGTCAATAACTCTTCTAATGTTTCTGGTAATTGTTCTGGTAAACTTATTGGATTTTTCATTTCTATTCCTCCTCGAATCTTTTATTCTATTAACAATATAAGCAATCTATTTCGATTTTATACATAAATTAAGAAGATAATATAAAAAAAGTTGATAGTCTCTTCAAAAAGAGATTATCACTTATAATTATAGAAAAAAGGAAAGTGGTTATAATCTCCGTTCACATAGAGGTACACTAACTACATTAGATAGTTACTCTATTACTTAACTATCTAATTTAAGTAAATGGTTCTACCTTATTATGAGTAAATCCCTCATTCCTGTTCAAACGTGCTAAGATATAACCAAATAAGAGACTAACGATTGTAATCGAGAAAGGATTAGAAAATGAATTTTTCGATGAGCGAAACGAAGATTAAGAAGTTATGTGGTGTTACTGCCTCTAATAAAGGGAAAACTTATTATCAGACGGGAAAGGTAAATCTTCACTCCTATCAACAAGATAGTTTAGAGATTGAAGCAAGTGTGAAGGCTGGCGATGATTTTGATGTCACGGTGAAAGCTGGTTCAGATGGGAAAGTCACAGCTGTTTGTACTTGCCCACCGATTGGGTTTGTGAATACATACTGTCAACATATTGCAGCTGTCCTGTTCGCTATTGAAGAAAAGCACCAAGTGGAAAAACATCTGGCTGCTAGAATGCTTGATTTATTTGAAAATAGATCTTTACATCCTACTGGAAAGCAACTGCATTTTGACAAGAGACAGACGCTACATGTGGAATTTGCATGCCAATCAGTATTTCTTGGAGAAGGGGAGTATGTGTTCGGAATACAAATGAGGGCTGGTACTAATGCATTGAATGAAATCGCGTGTATAACGAAATTTCTCGATGGAATAGGGCAAAGAGAACCGTTCGAATATGCACCAGGTTTGTTGTATGCACCGGAGCTTTACAGTTTTCCAAGAGAAACAGATGAAGTCCTGCAATTCCTAATGAAAAGTCAGCGTGTGAATATTAAAGATCTCTCTCAAGAAGATTTGCTGCTAATTTCCGCATCCGATTGGGAGCAGCTCCTTCCTTTATTAGCTCAGGCACCGTTGGTAAGATTCATGCAGAATAGATTAATTTATGAAGGAATTCAGTTTGGTAAAGAACTGTCGTTAAGTTTTGAATTTGATGAAGTAAATACGGCTGACTATCAACTGAATGTTAAAGGACTTGACCAAATAATTGTTTTCAAAGCTTACGGTTACGCATTTTCAGATGGTAAATTGTACAAGTTATCTCCAGAAGAATGCAGCAGACTGGCAGAGTTGAAAGAAATGCTTGAGCAGTCTGGGAAGCACAAGCTTGTCATCACGGAGAACCAAATAGATCATTTTATGGAAAAGGTTATACCAGGCTTGATGAAGCTTGGGCAAGTGAATATTGCAGAATCCGTTTTGAAAAGAATGGGGGAAACTCCACTTCGAGTCAAGTTGTTTCTAGACCGGGTAAAACACCGATTACTAGCAGGTTTGGAGTTCCATTACGGTCACCTAATCATCAATCCTTGTGAAGAAACAGAGGAGACATTCTCGCATTATCCTGGGATTAGACGTCAGCGTAAGAAGGAACTGCAAATCATTAATGTACTCCTAGAAAACTCATTTACACAAACACCTGGTGGATTTTACTTATACGATGAGGATGCAGAATATCATTTTTTGTATCATGTACTTGCAGGGATGGAAAAATGGGTTCAGATTTATGCTTCGACAGCTGTGAAAATGCGTGTTCAGAAAGTATATACGGGGCCAATGATAAAAGTGGAAGTGAAGGAACGGATGGAGTGGTTGGAGTTCCGTTTCGATCTAAATGGAATTCCAGAAAAGGAAATCCAAAACCTGATGGCATCAATTGAAGAAAAGCGAAAGTTTTACCGAATTCCGAATGGTAATTTAGTATCGTTGGAAACACCAGAATTTTTGGCACTAGCCAATTTCATAAATGATATGGGGCTATCTAGCGATAATATCGGAGAAGAAATACGAGTTCCGTTAATTCGTGGGATGCAATTAGTCGATTCTTTGGAACAAGGAGATTTAGTAGATCCCGGAGAAAACTTTGCAAAGCTAATGAAGGATCTAAATAATCCTGAAAGCTTGGATTTAAATGTTCCTATACCTCTAACATCTATACTTCGAGATTATCAAAAGGTAGGTTTCAGATGGTTCAAGCTACTATCTAAGTACAAATTCGGGGGAATTCTAGCGGATGATATGGGACTCGGTAAAACGCTGCAAAGCATTGCGTTCATCGAATCGGTGCTTCCAGATGTACGAGAGCGAAAATTGCCAGTATTAATCGTATCTCCAGCCTCACTCATTTATAACTGGAAGAACGAATTAGAAAAATTCACTTCGCATATAAACGCGCAAATTATAGACGGGAACAAAGTAGAAAGAAGTACATTATGGAAGGCATCTTCGGGAATGGATGTGATTATCACTTCTTATCCGTCATTACGGATGGATACAGACCTTTACCGCAAGCAACTCTTTCATACAGTGTTTTTGGATGAAGCTCAAGCTTTCAAAAATCCAATAACTAAAACGGCAAAGGCGGTAAAAATGATTCAAGCCGAATACCGATTTGCACTCACAGGAACGCCAATAGAGAACTCGTTAGATGAACTTTGGTCCATTTTCCATGTTGTGTTTCCCGGCCTATTGCCAGACAGAAGAGCCTTTAGCGAATTAAGACGAGAAAATATTGCAAAACGTGTACGTCCATTTATTTTACGCCGCATGAAAAAAGATGTTCTGAAAGAGTTGCCGAATAAAACTGAAACAATTCAATTCTCCGAGCTACAAGTTGAGCAGAAAAAATTATATGCTGCTTATTTGGCCGAACTGAAACACGACACTTTAAAGCATTTAAAGAAAGGGGATTTAAAAAGGAATCGAATAAAAATTTTAGCCGGACTAACAAGACTTCGACAATTATGTTGCCATCCCGGTCTATTTGTGGAGGGCTACACAGGAAGCTCCGCAAAATATGAGCAATTGATGGAAATCATAGAAGAATGCCGGAACTCAGGAAGACGAGTGCTCGTCTTTTCACAGTTCACTCAAATGCTTGGCATTATCAGAAGGCAACTTATACGTCAGGGCACACCTTACTTTTACCTAGACGGCCAAACTCCACCTGCCGATCGCGTCGAATTGTGCCATCGTTTTAATCAAGGGGAAGGAGATTTATTCCTCATATCTTTAAAAGCAGGTGGCACCGGCTTAAATTTGACGGGAGCAGATACTGTCGTACTGTATGATCTATGGTGGAATCCAGCAGTCGAGCAACAAGCAGCCGATCGCGCCCACCGAATGGGACAGGAAAATGAAGTGCACGTCATTCGTTTGGTGGCAAAAGGAACGATTGAAGAGAAGATAAATGAACTGCAGCAGAAGAAGAAAAGTCTTATTGATGAAGTTATACATTCGGATGGAGATGGAATGGCTACTATGACTGAGGAAGATATTCGGGAGATTTTGATGATTGAGTGAGGGGATTGACTGGTTGATGGGGAGTAGTTAGATTAGAAAAATTATTAATCAAAAAAAGATAGAGTAAGGATTCTTAAATGAACCTCCCTCTATCTTTTCTATTATTAAATCTCAATCTCATCAAACAGACTTAATTGTTGGGACGTACTACGATTATTAATAATTTTATCTAGGTTTTTTGCACTCCATTGTGCAATGGGAGAAGCAATAGATCGAGCTAGTTCGACGGGAACGGCATTGCCAATTTGTTTGTATATTTTATCAAGTCTACCATTTTTACTAATACTTAAATTGTTGCCTTCAGAAAATAGGAACCAGTCTGGGAATGTTTGAATACGGGCAATTTCTTTAACGGAAAGGCGTCTATGCATACTCTCGCCGCCAGGTAATACCCATTGATCTGGACCTGTTTTTTTCATGGCTTCACCACTAGGATGTAAGGGTGCTTGTCTACCTGATGCTTGAATGGTAAAACTTTGCTCGCCCCAAGTTTTTTTACGATTTCGAGAAAGGTAGATAGGTGAAAAGCTACCTTCATAACATTCACCAGGATTAGTTTCTAGATCACGGATGGCATCATGCAATGTGACAAAAGGTTGCTCGCCCTTTCCACCCCCATGTGTAGGAGCAGGGAATTGATAGTCAAAATCAATGTCTTCGCGAACACCTACGATGAACACACGTTCACGAATTTGGGGAATACCGTAATCGCGTGCGTTGACGAGTTTATATTTTACCTTATAACCAGCTGACTCAAAATCTTGAATAATTTGTTTAATGACCTCCCCTTTGCCTAGGGTAAGCATACCCTTGACGTTTTCTGCAATGAAGAAGCTTGGTTTGGTATTAAGAAGTGCGCGTATAAAATGGATATAAAGAAAATTTCGCTCATCATCAATTAAGCGTGGACCTGCTTCGCTAAAACCAGGGCATGGAAAACCACCTAATACGATATCGCAATTTGGGAAATCCTTTATTTTTCTAATATCTTTTTCATGTTGTACGATTGTTTCGGGGAAGTTTAATCTATAGGATTGGTTGGCTTCCTTAAACATATCAATGGAATAAATGGTATGAAAAATACTTTCATGTCTACTATTCAAGAAACCATCTCGTGTTTCCAATAATTCATTTGTTTTTTCTCTTCCAAATATAGCGTCAAGACCTGCCA
Organism: Psychrobacillus vulpis; assembly: GCF_006861825.1. Taxonomy (GTDB): domain Bacteria; phylum Bacillota; class Bacilli; order Bacillales_A; family Planococcaceae; genus Psychrobacillus; species Psychrobacillus vulpis. The sequence goes on from NZ_VDGI01000019.1 coordinate 12,639, forward strand.
ACTCAAATCCTAGATCCAATCCACCACAGCCTGAAAACAAACTGACTAAATTTAGTTTATATGTTTTTCTGTCGAATACTTCTAAGTAATCTTTAGATAGTAGCTGAGCACTGAGTTGTTCTTGTTGAATTTTATCTAGTAATAAGTTTTTTACTTGTTTTTCATCATACTCTTTTAGAGGACGAAACTTAGCTCTGCCCCGTTCTGCAATCTTCATAAGTTAGCACCTCCGATGTTTAATGTTTATTTTAACACTTTTAATAAGAAAAGGCCACACAAACAATTTGTATAATATTTCTAACAACTACGATAGAATAATAGGTAATAGGAGGGAGTAATATGAGTAAACCAAATGAATTAGGCAAGAGACATGTATTGGATGTGTGTAATGCATTGAGACATTACTTAAATTCTGATTCAATGGAAAGTTATATTGAACCTGTCCAAGAAACGGTGAAGTACATAGCTGAGTTGTATCCTGATATCCAATCTGTTAGAAATAAATTCGAGACAGACAAACCTGATTTTAATCCAGATCTCATTCTAACCTTACATAATAAAGAAGAGGAAAAATTAAATTTATTTAATATAAAACGTAACGCAGCAATACAACCCAAAAATTTAGGTGCAAAGAGTTTTCTGGAAAATTACTTTATGTCACAGGAATTGCAAGAAAAATTCAATGCGTATTTTAGCAAAGAGTACGAACTTTATTTGCAAAGTATCATGGAATTTAGAGGGTATCGAAATGTCTATGACAGAATACCAGAATTAAAGAAGAAAGTTCTGGCTTGCTATCCTAAGTTTGAAGCTGAGATTAATCCATTTCGTAGAAGTTTCCTTTTTAGTTTAAGAGAATATTGTTTTCAATTAATGAAAGACGAATTTAATAATGGTACTACAGGGATTGAAAATGCTTTTAAAGAATTAATGATGTTAGATACTACTAATATTATAACAAGATACACTGGAGAGAACAAATGTTTCGGTGTTGAGGAATGGAAATCAAATATAAACATAGAACAAGAAATACAAATCTATAAAAAAGGGAACGACACAATTGGTATTCGATCTGGCACAGAGGCACTTACAATTAGATTTAAATTTGAGAGTGGTCCAACATCATCTGTAAAATTGGCAACTAGTTATGAGTGTTTCCCAGCAGAAGACGGAGTAGTACATAAGAATTTGCAGTCTATTAAAGTATTTGAGGGCTTGCTTGAAAGGCATAAGCAACTAAACAAATCAAATGATAGCAATGCAGTTGGTAAATGTAATGAAGCAATGGTTTATTATAGAGTTTTAGTAACAGATCCAAAAATCCATCAAGTAGACGAAAAGGATTTTCAAGTAATGTTGGAATCATACTCTCCTTATATATCAAGTAAAACTTTATTAGATATCCAACAATCTTCTAAAAAAGCAGTAGAGAAAATAGATGAATATTTAAAAGGGAAATACCAAGTTTATCAAATAGAAAGCATTCAATTAGTACCGGATAACTATCTAAAGGATCGTTTGGACACAAGCGATATGAAAATAATTATAAAAGTAGAAAAGCGATATGTAGAAGAAAATCTGTCATTAAAAGCCATATCTAAAAGCAGTGCTAAAATTACTGTCAAAAACCCAGGAGCAGGAACGATATTAGGTCCATTATATTTTGATACCGGATCCCTTACACTTGTAACGGATGAAGCGAAAGTCAAATTCAATAAAAAACTACTCACGCATCAACAATGCTTAGAAATGATATCAGCGGCATTGGGTGAAAGTTTGCAAGCAGCTAAGCAAGAGAAACTAAGAAAAGGTCTTGCAGCAATACGTGGAACAGCCACAACTATTATCACTGATTATGTAAAAGATAATAGTCTTATATTGGAACATGACGTAATTAAGGGAGTGGTAGAGGTATACCCGAAAACACCATCAACGATTCAAACAACTCTACGTTGGAATGAAAAACAAGAAGAACTGTCACTTCGAGTAAAGTTTAGTAAGGGACAAGATCATGGCTGGTCATCTATGAAATTGGCTTGTGAGTATAGGGTGGAGTTTTGAAAGCCATCTAAAGAAGCGCTATTAGATCAATATTTTAATTTAAAAAAAGGGAAAATAATTCTATCTAAAACTGGGATGAATGGATAGCCCATTCAATTATAGAAGTAAGTCAACTGCCTAATTCAGATACAAGAGCTAATATATTTTGTTGATGAAACCATTTATGAAAAAAAGCCGATTATACCCGCGGTAAAGACAGGTCATCACTGACTAATAGATGATGATTATTGAGATACATTCTCCTATGATTATAGTTATGTTAGTTTCGCTAAATAAATTATTACTATATCTATGGGTATCAAAGAAATGGATTGCGAAGAGATTAGCGATATATGACTAATCTTTTTCATGGAACATAGTTAAAAAAATATTTGAAACGAGGTGTTTTAAAATGAACAGAGAAAAGTTTAAAAATTGGATGGATGATAATTTAAATTGTAAAGAAATAACACGAAAAAAATATTTTGATGCTATAAATATAGTATCTAATGAGATGTCAGATTGGGGTCTGGATAAAGTAGATATATATTCACTTAATGATCCTGAGTTTATCGATAAAGTGATGTCATCAATTGGTTTTATTGAGAAAAATCGACGAGGTAATCAGATGTATAGTGCAGCATTGAATCATTATAAACAGTTTTTAGCTACAGATGTAAGTGAGGGAGAAAGTACAGTGACTGTAAATAATATTGAAGATGTAGTTCTAATCAAAATCAATAAAACTTATAAAGAAAACATGACTCCAGAAGAGCTTTATCATGCGACAAGTGTTAGCTGGGTTGCTAGCTTTAAAAAGACTGAAACAAGAGATTTAAAGTATTATTGTCCAGTCTATCAGAATAAGATTATTGAAGTATATGATTTCTTAGGATATGAAGAAGAAATGCCGAGAAGAGAACCACCACGATATATTTTACAAGGGCGGGTAACATCAGAGGAGTTAAGAAGTAAATTAGTCAGTTTAGATGTAGGAGATTTACATAAAGGAAGTGGAAATCCTATAAAATATACAAGTTTAAAGACTCTATTAGATATAAAAGAATACGTAGAGATTCCTTCAGAAGATGAAGTAGTATTGATAGAAACGTTGGGTGACGTTGATTTAATTGATCACATCTATTCCTTCATAACATCCAAAGGTTTCAACTACTCCCTTTCCAATATCAAAAATCTCTACCTATCCCTACGTAGTAAACCATTCGTTATTATCTCAGGCATTTCTGGTACAGGGAAGACCAAGATTGCGCAGTTGTTTGCTGAGAGTATTGAGGCGACAGAGGACAATGGGCAGTTTAAGTTGATACCTGTGAGGCCGGACTGGAGTGATAGTTCGGAATTATTAGGCTATGTGGATTTGAAGGGTGAATTTCAGAGAGGTCCACTGACAGAGATGGTTGAGCATGCGATGGATCATCCAAATCTGCCACATTTCGTTCTTCTAGATGAGATGAATTTAGCACGGGTAGAATATTATTTTAGTGATGTATTAAGTGTGATGGAAAGTCGTAAAAGAGATGGCGACAAGATAACTTCTTCGCTACTCTTAGATGGGAAGTATACGGGTCGTGAGATAAAGTTGCCTGAAAATCTTTATATTATTGGTACGGTGAATATGGATGAAACAACGCATCCTTTTAGTAAAAAGGTGCTGGACCGTGCAAATACGATTGAGTTTAATGACATTTATCTAGATCGTTTTGATTTCTTAGAGAGTCATGAAGAGGTGGAAGCGCAACGGATTTCAAATGAGCAGCTAGAGCCAAGTTTTATTTCACTAAAAGATGTTTGGATGAAGCAAAAACCTTTAGTGGAAAAAGTGTCGCAAAAATTAGCGGATATTAATAAATATTTAGAATCGATTAATGCGCACGTTGGTTATCGTGTGCGGGATGAGATTTGCTTTTATATGGTACATAACGAAAATGCGGAATTATTAGAGGAACACGAAGCATTTGATTTTTGTGTGATGCAAAAGATTTTACCGCGAATTACAGGTAGTGATGGGCGAATTGATCAATTGTTAGAGAATTTATTTACCTATATGACAGGTGTACCATACGATGCTGACAGTGTTCAAGAATCTAGAGAATACCCTCGTAGTGCAAAAAAAGTTGCAGAAATGTTAAGGAGGTATCATACGGATGGCTTCACGTCTTTCTGGATTTCCTAAAGACAAAGAGTTGGTGGTCATCGAAACGGCTGATTTAACATGTATTATAAAGGGATCTGCTGAGCATCCCCAATATAATAAGCTGCAACAACATATGTCTTTCAAAGTAGAAGACTATATGCAATTTCGGTGTCGTGCAGAGAATATAGAGGATGTACACGTATATGATGTGTTGACGGGGAAGATGTTGCCCTATGCAGAACAACAATTTGTCCCTATATTCTTTGAAAATGGATGTTATGAAGTCATTATTCTACCTAAGACAGATGAGCAGCTAACATTTTATCATGAATATCCGGAATTCCGTGAAGCGGTTAGTAAAATCTCAAGAAGAGACATTTTAACAGGTACATTGCATTTTCGAAATGAAGTAGGGTTAACTTCTTTTGAGATTCGAGGGAATCATAATCGTCGGTTAGTAGATGTTGTGTTAGAAATTTTTCCGACGAAGCTAGATTATAAAAGAGATTACAAAGTATTGTTGGATGAAGTGAATGAAGAGATTTATAATTTAGCCTATCATTTTATTAAGCGAACGTATTTGCAAGGGAGTGCCAAGATTTATAAAGAGCCCTCGCTAGCGGAGTTTTATAGATTGATTGATCTTCATTTTGAGCAGTATATGAGGGCGTTAGATCGAGTGGAGAAAGTTTCACATCATCAATTGATTAAGAGCTACGTTGAAGTGCGAGGCAATCAATTAAGAAGACAAGATCAAAAGTCTTTAGCATACATGCGAAAGAATGCGGTGAAGTTTGTTGATGTTCCGAATGGTATATCAATAGGTAGTAGAACAGTTATGCCCACTAAAGGATTGCTAATGAAAAAAGAACATACGGCTGATACCCATGAAAATCGCTATGTGAAATGGACAATGCTACGTATTGTGACACGCTTGAAAGATTTGAAGCGGGTGATAGAAAGTTCTTATACATGGGGCTATAGCAAAGTAGATAACGAGCTACAAGGTAAGTTAGAATCGATGATTGAACAAACTGAAAAACGACAGAAGAATGTATTTTGGCGAGAAATAGGGAAGCTGGATCGTTCTGTGATGAGTCTTGTATTGCAAATGGCACCAGGTTATCGAGACGTGCTACAAGTGTACACAACGATTAGCAAAAGTATTGTGTTGCAAGGCGAGATTTATAAAATGTCTATTAAGGATATTGCGACGTTATATGAATACTGGACATTTTTGAAGTTAGGTCAACTATTAGCCAAGAAGTGTAGACAAGTGAGTCAAGACATTGTAAAGGTGAATACAGAAGGGTTATTTGTTAATTTAGATAAGTCACGAACAGCCGAACGAAAGTATGTTCATCCTGTTACAGGAGAAGAAATTACCCTGAAATATCAATTTGATACAACGAGTAATCGAGTGCCTACTGTACAACAAAAACCAGACTCGATGCTGAGTATTGGAAAGAACGGTAAAGACTATCAATACCAGTATATTTTTGATGCCAAATATCGACTAGACCTTGAAACATACAGTGTGCCAGGACCGATGCAAGATGATATTAATACGATGCATCGTTACCGGGATTCTATTGTAGTAAATTCGGAAGGTCGCTATGAACGCACAGCATTCGGTGCTTATGTGTTATTCCCTTGGCATGAGGAGAGAGAATATGAGCAGCATCCACTCTATCGTAGTATAGAAAGTGTCAATATAGGAGCCTTACCATTTTTACCGAATGCGACTACTCTAGTAGATCAGTTCATCGATAGTTTATTGAATAAAAGCCCTGAGCAGCTCCAACAAGAGGGTATATTACCTAAAGGTGCAATGGAACCTATCGATTTGTATTCAACTGACTATGTACTGAATTGTGTTGTGAATGAAGATGAACAGATGCAATCGCTATTAATGGAGCGGATATATAAAATGCGAATTGCTGATGTACAAGCGGGATGGCAACGTATTCGATTTATCGCTATTTACGAAGAGCTAAAATGGCAAATAAGCTACTTTGCTGAGGTCGTGAGGGTTGATATTGAGGGTGATTATATTCACTTCAAAGTAAGTAGTTGGCAACCAAAAGCGATTGCAGGTAACGGTTATCAAATCAATAATCATGCGACATTCTATACCAATTATTTTTTCCAAGCCAATACGCTGGTAGATTTACATTCAAAATCAGAAGAAGAATTTACTCTTTGGAAAATAGTCAATCGTATTTCAAATAATGTTCAAGTGAATTTGGATCATGAATATGTAGATCAAGCGAACAAGATAGTATCTTTTACATTTGAAAAATTTGTATTGGAAATTCACCCTAACTTAGGGGAACTTTGGTTTACCGGTGACGATTTTAAAGAAATCATGCAGATGGCGTTGATTCGAGAAAATGAATCGTATATTTTTAAGCGTATGATTGAGTTGATATATCCAAGTTATAGTGTGAAATAAGGAGTCAATAGAGAAGGATGAAGGGTACCGATCTATGATGCGATTCTGACTTTTTCGAGTAACCGAAATAGACCTACTTGGGAGTGTAAAGAAAACCACGAAAAGACTTTTTTTGAACTACATTAAGGGTTTTGGAATACAATTTAATACAAAAACAAATGAACTATGGAACGACCAGAACAAATTATAAGGACAATTAATAATCCGTCATCCGAAGACTATGAATATACACTACTTTCCTTTATTGGTTATTCAAGAAACTAGATCAGATGCTGTTCAGATTGTCCTTGCAAATGATCTTAATAAAGGAATTTCAGCAAAATTAAGAACCTCATTAGAAACTATAAAATAAAAGTTTTGCATTAGTCAGAAAAATAGCAGTGGATAATGTCTATTTGACGTTTTCGAAAGTATTCTATATCATGTATAAGTACCCGAACATAATCGGGAGAGGTTCATAGCTAATACCCTCTATAAAAAACTATGGATACATGACTTTTCGCCATGTCCATATTTGGACGTGGCTTTTTTGTTTTTATCCTATATGTTTGCAATAGAATGGTTGGAGTTGCCTCTTTAGAAAAGTGTTGGGAAACATTTTATTAGGAGGTTTTTATTATGTCTGGAAGAAGCCAAGAAGAAGGTTTAAAGGATTTGACATTGTTAGGTAATCAGGGGACTCAATACTCATTTGAGTATGCACCAGAGGTATTGGAGTCGGTAGATAGTCTTCATACCAATCGAGATTATTTCGTAAAATTTAATTGTCCGGAGTTCACTAGTTTGTGCCCAATTACACAACAGCCTGATTTTGCAACGATGTATATATCGTACATACCGGATAAAAAAATTGTAGAGAGTAAATCACTAAAATTATATTTATTCAGTTTTAGAAATCATGGTGATTTCCATGAAGATTGCGTCAACATCATTATGAACGATTTAATCAAATTACTTGATCCAAGATATATTGAAGTTTGGGGAAAATTCACACCACGTGGCGGAATTTCCATTGATCCATGGTGTAACTATGGTAGACCAGGTACTAAATACGAAGAGATTGCAAACTATCGTTTGATGAACCATGATCTTTACCCAGAGAAAATAGATAATCGATAAACAAAGAATTGAATAGTCTGCATTATGAAGGAAGAGGTTTTTAGCTACCCTCTTAAAAAAACTAAGAAGAACACAGCATTCTTTTTAGGGTGCTGTTTTCTCGTAATAAGGGAGTTTTTACAGATGAAGCAGGAAAAAGCAATCATTGTGTTTAGCGGAGGTCAGGACAGCACCACCTGTCTGTTCTGGGCAAAAGAACGTTTTAAAGAGATTGAGGCAGTTACTTTTGATTATGGTCAAAGGCATAGTCTTGAAATTGAATGTGCGAAAGAGATAACAGAGGAGCTCGGTATTAAGCATCACATTCTGGATATGTCCCTTCTGAATCAGCTTGCACCTAATGCATTGACTCGAGATGACATAGAGGTGGAAGAAGGAGAAGAAGGCGAGCTGCCGTCGACTTTTGTGCCTGGCCGGAATCTGCTCTTTCTTTCATTTGCTGGAGTTTTAGCGAGCCAAGTAGGAGCCAAGCATATCGTGACTGGAGTTTGTGAAACAGATTTTAGCGGATATCCAGATTGCCGAGATATTTTTGTTAAATCTTTGAACGTAACGCTGAACTTATCAATGGACGATACCTTTGTCATTGATACACCGCTGATGTGGCTAAACAAGGCACAAACATGGGAGCTTGCTGATCAACTCGGCGCACTTGAGTTTGTTCGGGAAAGAACGTTGACCTGCTATAACGGTGTAATTGCAGATGGCTGTGGTGAATGCCCGGCGTGTAAGCTTCGAAAAAAAGGGCTTGATGAGTATTTAAGTTTCAAGAAGGAGTCCTAAGACATGTCTGATTTTAGAATTGTTGATAAGCTCCAAAAAATAGATGAAGATATTCAAAGCAGTCAATTAAAGTATCATTCAAAGCGTGTTCTCGTGAGCAAGGAATTTACCTTCGATGCTGCCCATCATTTACATAATTATGAGGGGAAATGTAAAAATCTGCATGGTCATACGTATCGTGCCGTATTAGGGGTGAGTGGATACACGGATGAACGCGGTTTGATGATTGATTTTGGCGATATAAAAGAAATTTGGAAACAAGAAATAGAGATTTATTTAGACCATCGTTATTTAAATGAAACGCTTCCATCGATGAATACGACTGCAGAGAACATTGTAGTCTGGATTTACGAAAAGTTGGCTGAAGCCTTGATTGATGAACAACAATATAATGGGGCGCGTGTAGAATTTATCAGGCTGTATGAAACTCCGACAAGCTATGCCGAAGCAAGACGGGAGTGGATGGAAGTTGAGTAAAGTACCTGTTATGGAGATTTTTGGACCGACGATTCAAGGTGAGGGAATGGTAGTGGGCCAGAAAACAATGTTTGTACGGACTGCAGGCTGTGACTATTCCTGTACCTGGTGTGATTCATCTTTTACATGGGATGGAAGCGGCAAGCATCTGATTGTCCAAATGACTGCAGAAGAGATTTGGTCTGAGTTGAAACGTCTTGGAGGTAATGGTTTTTCATTTGTCACGATTTCGGGTGGAAATCCGGTACTCCTTCGAAATTTGGAAGCACTCATTGCAATTTTAAAAGAAAATGAGATAAAAATCGGAGTGGAGACACAGGGGAGCAAATGGCAGGAATGGCTGTATGATATCGATGAACTGACAATATCACCAAAGCCTCCGAGTTCCGGAATGACCACTGACTTTTCGGTGCTCACTAATATCTTCGAAAAACTTAATAATCGAAACAGCGAGCAGCATACATCTCTCAAAATAGTCGTTTTCAATCAAGAGGATTATGAGTATGCCAAGCAAGTTCACCTTCGATACCCGACGATTCCTTTTTATCTCCAGGTAGGTAATGATGACATCACGACGACTGACAATCCGCGGCTGATCCATCATTTATTGGAAAAGTACGAAGCCCTAATCGACAAGGTGATTGCGGATGATGAATTAAGAGATGTCAAAGTTTTGCCACAGCTACATGCCCTGGTTTGGGGAAATAAAAGAGGTGTATAGTGGGCAACCACAAAACTAAATCTAAATTTACTTGAGGAGTAACAACATGAGAATATTATTCTATTTATTATCTATTGTCACCGCTAACGTGGTAACGGCAGCATTTGCACCATTACAGCTTGGAATGTTTATCGTTCCTATGGGAACTTTTCTGATCGGAGCGACCTTTATTTTCCGAGATCTTGTGCAAAATAAATACGGAAGAGCAAAGACATATTTATTTATTATTACAGCTTTAGCCTTATCCGCATTCGTTTCATTCATGCTTGGGGATACGCTGTTGATAGTGGTGGCATCGGCTCTTTCATTTGTTGTCGCTGAAACAGCTGATACAGAAATCTATACTAGATTGAAACTCCCAATGGCTTGGCGTGTATTTTACAGCGGAATTGTTGGAGGATTTCTAGATTCTGTTATTTTCGTTGTAATTGGCTTGAGTCCACTTGGTGCCAATTTTCTACCTTGGGAAGCTGTACCATTCGCTATTATAGGACAAATTATCGTGAAAACTATCATTCAAATGTTCGGTGCCCTGATTTTGAATCAAGCTCGTCTAATGAAGGAAAAACGCCTTATTTCAGAATAATTCTATGAAAGGGGGGCAGCATTTCCATTCTGAGTTACTATCCATATGAGCTAATATGGAAGGAGGAAGGAAATGTTGCTATAACTTTTTCGAAGTATTAGTAGTTATGATAAGTTTCGAAATTAAATTTAGATAATCCTTTTAGATTATGCCCAATCATATAACCCCATAATATTCTTACACACACAATTAAAAAGTATTAAAATATCTATTACCTTTAAATCATGACCAATTTTCTAAGTTATTGCCATTTTAATTGACCAGGGGTATGTTCATTCCAAACACCGAATCCTTCTGAATGCTTTTTATCTAGAAACATTGGTAATCTTTCTATCATTCCCTTTGCAAGATTAAGTCTCGATAACTCCTCTTTTTTTACCCAAAATATACTACCTTCATCAGTTTTATCTAGCAATTCTCCGCTAAACACTTCTGTTCTATAATTAAAAACAAAAAATTTTTCACCAGTTTCATTATTAAACCAATGAATAACTCCACATGGTTCTAAATTAGAAATCGTTAATCCTGTTTCCTCTTTTACTTCTCTGATAGTGGAATCGATTAGAATTTCCCCATCCTCCACGTGTCCTCCAGGAAATGAAATGCCTTTCCAAGATTTAATTCTATCTTGAACTAGAACTTTATTATTTTCTTTATCATAAACCATACACATATTTGTTAATTTAACCTTAGACACAAAAAAATCCCCCTTAATGTTTCTAAACGCCACTTATTGCTAAACTGCCCCTTTAAGTGCTTGAATTGCTTGTTCATTTAATTGCACAGGTACCCTCTTTTCTGTCGATTCTACCATTACTTTAACTGATAAAAAAAGAAGTGAAACCATTTTTGTTAGGGGAATTTTGTGGAAGAATATACAAAAAATCACCTGTATGCTCTATAGTAGGGAAGGATACCATCTGTAAAGGCTTTGCATATCAATAAAAAGTATGTCATAGGAAGGAAAAGAAATATGAAAAAAGATAATGATGTACAGATTCTACAAGAAAGACTAAAAAAGTATAAAATGGTTGCCGCCGTTAAAGAGCCTAAGTATATTGAACAAGCTATTAGTTATAAAGAAAATATAAGTGCCATTTTGTTGATGACAGGAACCATATTAACTGTAAAAAGATATGTAGATTACATCCAGTCTAAGGGTATTCCTGTTATCTTGCATGTTGAAAAAATAGGTGGATTAGAGATGGATCGGGACGGGATAGAGTTTATCAAAAGAAATGTGCAACCGCACGCAATAGTTACAACAAGAAATGGAATTATCAAAAAAGCAAAATCTAGCGGACTATTTGTTATTCAACGATTTTTCTTGATTGATACGGAGGTTTATACAAACCTAGTTAAAGAAATTAAGCATATTCAATCAGATGTCATTGAGATTATGCCGTGCCGAGCTCCGGACTTTCTAAAAAAAATATCAGAAATTTCACCAGTACCTACTATAACCGGTGGGCTTTTAAATTCACCTGAACATGCTATACAAGCATTAGAAAATGGGGCTCTAGCTATCACAACATCAAATCCTGAAATATGGAAAATGAATTTTATTGAAATGTAAACCAAGAATTTACATTCCATTAATACTAAGATAATAATTACTCGTTATTGTATAAACATAAAGTGAATACATAAACGGTGCGAACAGAGAGACCTCAAATGAAGTGTATATAAATATACACTTCATTTGAGGTCTCTATTTTTTCGCTCAGGGAGGTGAGTACAAACTCATTATTATATTTACCGTTGACTATTTTGAGTTTCATTCATATTTAAACCGAATGAAAAAAGAGAGTTTTTAAAGAAAACACACTACTAATTTATGAAGGAGAAAAATTAAATGAAATCATTTTTAAAATTATTTAGCTTAATTTCACTAGCTTTTGTGTTGACGGCATGTGGCAATTCAAGTGATTCAACAGACAAGGACTCTTCATCCAAAGGTGAAAAAACAGTAATAGAATACTGGCATGTAAACGCAGAAACTCAAGGTGGAAAAACGGTAGAAGAATTAGTAAAGGCCTTCAATGAGCAAAGTGAAACAACGGAAGTGGTAGCGAAGTATAATCCGGATATGTATAAAGGACTAATGCAGAATTTACAAGCGGAAGCTGCTGCTGGAAAAAGTCCAGCTGTGGTGCAGGTTGGATGGTCGTTTTTGGATTATTTCTCCAATAATTTCAGCTATATATCTCCTCAAGAAGTAATAGATCAGCATTTTAAAGACGACAGCACGTTTATTAAAGATAATTTCTTAGAGAATGTTATGGATTTAGCTAAAAACTCAGAAGGTACACAAGTAGGAATTCCTTATTCATTGAGCACGCCAGTTCTATATATTAACAGAAGTCTATTAAAAGAAGCTGGGTTAAATGAAAATGGACCTCAAACTTGGCAAGAAGTACAAGAATTTTCAAAAGTCATTAAAGAGAAAACAGGAAAACATGGTTTTTATATGCAAGAGCCTGCAGATAACTGGGCGACACAAGCTTTATTAGAAAGTAACGGTGCACGAATGCTGACAGATGGTAAAGCAACTTTCGCTTCAAAAGATGGGATTGAAGCCTATCAGTTATTGGCGGATATGATTAATAAAGATAAAACAGCTCTTCACCTTCCATGGGATCAAGGTGTGCAAAGTTTTATAGATGGTAATGTTGCTATGGCATACACAACAATTGCAAGACGTTCCCAAATTCAACAAAATGTAAAATTCGATGTAGCTGCAGTTAAATCACCTGCTTGGGAAGGAAAAGAAGTGAGATTACCAGCTGGTGGTGCGATGTTGGCGATTACTGCTCAAGAAGAAAAACAACAGAAGTCTGCATGGGAATTCATGAAATATCTATACAGCGTTGAATCCATGGCGAAATGGACAGAAGGAACAGGTTACGTTCCTCCACGCAAAGACGTTGCAGAAGCAGAAAATGGTCTTAAAGCATATTTGGAAGAAAACGAAATGATGAAAGCAGCTGTAGAGCAAATGGATGGTGTTGTTCCATGGACTTCCTTCCCAGGTGATGCAGGCTTACAAGCGGAGCAATTATTATTAGACACGCGAGATGAAATCCTTGGCGGAAAAGTAAGTGTAGACGAAGGGTTGAAATCCACAGAAGAAGAAATCAATCAATTATTAAAGTAGTATCAACTTCATTGGAGCTTACCAAAAACCATGATGAGTAAGCTCCAATGAATCAACACGGGGGGAAAGTAAAAAATGCATGCTGTAAAAGCAACAAACAAAAGAATGTCGAAAGAACAGTGGTTAGCTTATGGATTACTTATTCCCACCTTGCTTATTTTCGCGTTGTTCATGTTTTGGCCTTTTGTATATACAATCTATTTAAGTTTTTTTGATTGGAATATGGTGAAGCCTACGAAAGAATTTGTAGGTTTTCAAAACTACATAGATGTTCTATCTGATCCAAATACATATAAAGTATTTGGGAATACATTCTTATATATCGTTTTACTATTGATAATAAATTGTTCCATCCCTTACGTTTTCGCATTTATCCTTGATTTGGTTTTGAAAAGATATAAAAACTTTTATAAAGGCGCGATGTTTTTACCGTCCGTTATTTCATTAGTAGTAGGATCGATACTATTTACATGGATATTAAATCCAGTATCAGGTCCAGTGGCTATTATTCTGGATTGGTTTGGTGTGGAAATGCCTATTTGGAGTAAGATGGATGGCTGGGTCATCGTCGTTTTAAGTTTAATCACGTCATGGAAAGTATTTGGTTATAACTTTATTGTTCTCTATGCTTCCATCAATGGTATTTCACGAGAAATTATAGAAGCAGCCAAATTGGACCGTGTTCCGTTATGGAAGATATTTTTTCATATCGTATTGCCTATGAGTGGAGCCACAGGTATATATGTCCTGATTATCACTATCGTACAAGGACTTCAATATGTATTTACACCGATCAAAGTCATCACACAAGGTGGGCCTAACTATGCCAGTGCAAATGCTATCTATCACGCTTATCATGAGGCATTTGTGCTGTATCGAACAGGACATTCAGCAGCCTTATCCATTTTGACAATGGCTATTTTTATAACTTTACTCATTCTTGAATTCAAGTTTGTGGAAAGAGGTGTTCATTATGAAAACTAGTCGTTTCAAATCGATACCTTGGCATATTGTTTTTATGGTAACAATCGTGATTCTTATTTTTCCAATTATCTTTGCAATTGGCATGTCCTTTAAACCCTTAGAAGATGCGTATAATAACACAATAAATTTTCTCCCAATACATCCTACCTTAGAAAATTATTTAACATTTTTCGATAGTATGGATGTGTTAAAGATTACCTCGAATACGTTTATCATTGCATCTGTTGTTACCTTTTTTAAAGTAATTACTTCTTTTTTAGCAGCATATGCATTTGTGTTCTTGGAATTTAAAGGGAAAAACACTTTGTATTTTCTTTTAATCAGCATGATTTTCATCCCATTCTCGATCACGATGATTCCAAATTATTTAGTCATATCCGACCTTGGATTGTCAGATAGTATATGGGGAGTCATTTTACCGCAGCTTGCAGACGCTGTAGGAATATTTTTACTTAGACAGTCTATGAAAACCATTCCTACTTCTTTAATTGAAGTAGCGAGATTAGACAATTTGGGGCATGCACGAATTATGAAGGACATAGTGCTCCCGCTTGTTAAACCTGCTATCACGTCAACTGGTATTTGGTTCTTTATTTTATCTTGGAATGAATATGTATGGCCTGTACTCATTTTGAAAACTGTCGACAATTACACACTGCCTTTAGCTTTACAAATGTATATCAGTTCAGAAGGCGGAACAAATTTCACTGTCGCCATGGCAGTAGCCGTGATCACGATGATCATACCCTTAACATTATATTTAATGTTCCAAAAATATATCATTGGGACATTTACTTCTTCAGGAATTAAGTAAAGGCGGGATATTGTGAAGGAAATTCGATTTGAAAATGTTTGCAAGTCATATGGGAAAACAGAAGTAGTCAAAAATTTAAATTTAACGATAAAAGAAGGCGAGCGCCTAATTCTACTAGGTCCATCAGGATGCGGAAAATCTACAACGTTGCGCATGATTGCTGGTCTAGAAGATATTACATCAGGATCATTATATATGGGGGACAAAAGAGTCAATGAACTTCCAAGTGGAAAAAGAAATGTGGGCATGGTTTTTCAAAACTACGCTTTATACCCTCATATGAATGTAATTCAAAATATTACATACGGGCTAAAGGTTCAAAAGTTTCCAAAGGATGAGATTAATCTAAGGACAGATGCTGCCTTAGGCATGCTCCAGCTAAAAGGGTACGAAAACCGATTACCAAAAGATTTATCTGGAGGACAAAGACAAAGAGTCGCCTTAGCAAGAGCAGTAGTCAAACAAAGTGATTACTTCTTACTAGATGAACCATTGTCCAACCTAGACGCTCAATTACGAGTGTCAGCTCGAAAAGAATTAGTTAAGATACATGAATTGTATAAACAAACATTCGTTTATGTTACCCATGATCAAGTAGAAGCGATGACCGTTGGCGACCGCATTGCATTAATGTACCAAGGTCATCTGCAAATGGTCGATACACCTGAAAATGTATACAACCGACCAGCTAATATATTCACAGCAAAATTTATTGGTTCTCCTCCTATGAATGTGATAGACATGGCATTTGATAATAGTAATGACAGTGCCTACCTTGCTGGCCAAGAGATACCGCTACAAGAGGAATGGCGTAATTATATACGTCAGACGGGAGTCAAAGAACTGGCTTTTGGCATTCGACCTGAACACATTACGCTTTCTAAAACCCAGCTGAAGAATGGGTTAAAGGGCTTTGTAAAGTATGTAGAAAACCACGGGAGCAGTTATGGAGTTTATATCGATTTAGAAGGAAATGAAATCATCGCCATGAGCGAATCAAATAAATGGCCTCCAAAGGAAGCTATTTATGTAGAACCGAGATTAGATAAAATGCATGTTTTCGATAAACAGACAACCAATTCTATTGGATACCCAACATCAATTAGATAAATAATGGAGGATTGAATCATCATGAAAAAAAGCATTAGTTATTCCGATTTAGTACTTTTGTCAAAAGATATTATAGAAAACGTGAAAGATTTAATACAACACGGAGCAGATAAAATCGAGTTATTAATGGATGGACAAGAGTGGAATGAAATGGAGGGGAGATTTCAGGAACTTGCATCACAACTACAATCCTTTCCTGTTACTTATACTATTCATCCTCCAGCATGGGATATTAATCTGACAAGTGAAAACCTAGCGACTAGAGAAACTGCTTTTTCTGAATACAAAAAGTCCATTCAATTTGCCGGTATGATTGGGGCGAGTCATGTGGTAATTCACCCGGGATTCTGCTTTTCTCCAGTGTTTAATAAGCAAACAGCTCAACAACGCGCAACAGAATATATAAACGAATTATGCAAAATAGCGAAAGAGTTAGGCGTTAAATTGGCTATTGAAAATGTAGGGTATAACGGAAGCTCTATTTTCACCCAAAATGAGTATACGAATTTCTTAAATAATGTAGATGAAACGGCCGGTTTTTTAATTGATACAGGTCATGCCCATTTAAACAACTGGAATATTCGACAATTAATCAAAGACACAAAGGATCGTCTTCTTGTCTTACACATTCATGATAATGACGGTACGGGAGACCATCACTTGCCAATTGGTGAAGGAACAATCGAGTGGGAAGAAATCTTTGCTGCAATAAATGAATATGCACCGAACTGCGAGTTCATTCTAGAATATGCACCTAATACACCTTTAGAAAAATTGCATGAAGGAAAGGCTCTTCTTCAGAAAGAGATTCAAACTAACCAACTGGGAGTATAAAATGTTACATATAGACGATTTTGAAGCCTATTGTTTTGATTTAGATGGAACCATCTATGTGGGGAATCAGCTTTTACCGGGTGTAAAAGAAACGATTGATATTATAAGAAGGAACCATAAAAAGATCCTTTTTATCACCAATGCCCCTACACATACGAGAGAAGATTGCCATCAACTACTTTGTTCATTAGGAGTGTCAGCGGAGCTAGATGAAGTCATTACGGCTTCTTCTCTATCTGCTACCTATTTCTTAGAAAACTTCCCTCATGCAATCATATACATCGTGGGGGAAAGAGCGATTAAACAAGAATTCACTCGCAATTCATTAAACATAACAGAAGACCCTTTAGAAGCTACTCATGTGCTTGTAGGATTAGATCGTTCCTTCACTTATGAGAAGCTGAATTCGGCCATGAATGCTATTCGTAATGGAGCTCAACTAATTGTGACTAATCCAGATCCATCTTGTCCAGTTCCAGGAGGATACATGGCTGATACACTTGCTATAGCTAAAGCAATTGAAGTGGCCTCTGACAAAAGCATTGATCAGGTCATTGGAAAACCATCGTCATATTACGCAAATAAAATTCGGGAAAAATTATCAACATCAAGCGACAAATGCTTAATTGTTGGAGATAGACTTGAAACAGACATTATGATGGGGAAAACAAACAATATTCAGACCTGCCTTGTATTGACAGGTGTGTCTAGTAAAAAGGATATTGAGAGAACCAACATTACTCCAGATTATATAATCGAGGACTTAAAAGAGCTGTTTAGTGATACTAGAAATCCTAGTTAACCACGATTATTAGATAAAGTAAGAGCCTCCAAATTTCAGGAGGCTCTTATTGCATCGTTTAAGTAAGTTGTCGATTTATTTTTGAATATTCTTGTACATGAATTGGTCCATAAGATGCTTTCGGATTTAGGTTTCGCAAATTTTCTCCAAAATGTGGTCGAAATAGATGAAACCGATAAACCATCACTTAACTTAAATAATTTAGCAGGTGCAGAGAACAGTTGTTTCAGGATGAAGAGTTAATCTTTTTAAAGATAAGTGAGCTAAACAAGCTAGACTACAATCAAAGGTTTGAAATTTAAGCAAATCTCATTCTAAGGGATCGATTTCCGGGCATTTATCCTGATTACTTTATTTTTGAAAAAGATCTAAACCCCAAATCTCTGTCGATATCCGCACTTCCTACACATCTCTTCCACAGCTTCTCTTCGAGTAAATCCATCATAGAGGTTATTTGCTCGTTCTCCCTCTACAATTTCAGAGAATGGGGTTTTATTGATATTACCTAAATTAATCACACCATCACCATCAAGACAACATGGTACTACAGTTCCATCGACTAGAATAGCAGCTTGACTACGAAGTGCATGACAAAATCCTTTACCATCATCCTCTGGTGCCTTTAAACTTGGCCATTGAAATTCATGGTCCTGGTTAATATAGATTCGCTCTGCAATTTTAATCCCGCTTCCTGGTACTACTTTCTCTTCGATTTTGAAATCTAGATTAAATTCCTTCTCCAAGATTTCTAACGTTTCTTGGTTTCGTCTCTTATCGATATATTTACCTTAATTCCTTTTGAGAGGGATTAGAGATAAAGCATTATCCATTATTTCAAATTATAAAAAACCATAAGAGCAAATCGTTTTAATAATTATAAATAAATACTCATATTTAATTCTTATATTAGAAAGCCACTCTCTTTACTAAATAATAATACAATAATTTTAATAATTCTGATATACTAAAATTAGTAAATTATTCAAATAGGGGGATTATTTTGAATAAATCGATCGAATTCCGAGATATAGATAAAGTTTTTAAAGGGGATGGCATTGAAACATATGCTTTAAAAAAAATAAATCTTTTATTAAACGAAGGGGACTTTGTTTCAATTATTGGACCATCAGGTTCGGGGAAATCGACGTTATTAAGCATTATTGGAACACTTGATGTACCTTCAAGTGGAGAAATTCTTTATGGGGATAAGACTGTTCATCAAATGAGTAATAATGAAATCGCAGATTTTCGCTTTGAGAACATTGGATTCATTTTTCAACAGTTTCATTTGATTCCAACTATGACGGCATTAGAGAATGTCATGTCCCCTCTTTTTGGAAGAAAAGTAACATACAATAAAAAAGAACGAGCTATACAAGTTTTGGAACAAGTTGGACTTAAAGACAAAATGAATTCTCTGCCTTCCCAACTCTCAGGGGGACAGCAACAGAGAGTTGCTATTGCTAGAGCTTTAGTTCATAAACCAAAGTGGTTATTAGCAGATGAACCGACAGGGAATTTAGATACTGATACAGGTGAAACGGTATATGAATTGTTAACCTCCTTAAATAAAAGTAAGCAATGTGGAGTGATTTTGGTTACACATGACTCTATTCTTGCAGATCGGGCAAATACAAAAGTGGAAATGCGAGACGGAGAAATTGTCTCCGTATGTCAGAGGCAACCAGTATGATGACATTTATGATGAAGCAGCTGGTACGCAATAAAGATCGACTCATTCTTTCCGTGATTGGAGTGGTGTTAATTAGCAGTGTGCTCATTTATCTGTTCAGTTTAACGGAAACAACAAAAGGAACGATTAATAATCAACTACAACAGAAATGGGAAAGCGCCTATGATCTTGTTGTCACTCCACCAGGGTCGATTTTCAATGAAGAAAACCTGATGGAACCAAATCACTTGAATGGAATTAGTGGAGGCATCAGCTACGATCAATACGAAGCAATCAAATCAATGAACGATGTAGCTGTTGCAGCACCAGTTTCAGTTTTGGGCTATACCACTTTAGGAATAACTATGAAGGAAAAATTTAAAACAACGGACAATGGTATCTATAAGTATAAGATCATAGAGACATTTAATGATGGTTTATCCCAAAAAACTATACAAGATACAGAAATATACCGAGCTACTAATTGGAGTGGTTCCAGTGAGGAGTTAGGTTTTTGGGGAGATGATCAAGGCGAGATAAGTTTGAGTCAATATCAATTATTGGTTGGTATTGATCCGGTAGAAGAAGCGAAGCTTGTAGGATTGGATGAGGCTGTTCATATATCTGATACGAGTCGATACCTAGAGCCAAATGAAGATGCTATTTACGATGAGGCAGTGGACCGATTATTTGAAATTCCTGTTTTAATAAATAGTAAAAGCTTTTCTAATAGCCTGTTTCAGGTATCTCAAGAAAAATTAGCTATCCCTTTTAATACTGAGGCTGAAAGGCAACAAGCTACTGAATTAATAAAAAAAGGAAATGGACGGGACTATTTTAATGGGCTGGAGACAGAGAAAGTAGACAGTTTTGAGTTAACTGGTGAAGAATTGGAATCCATGATTTTTAAAGCTTTGTCTAACCCAAATGACAATCCTTCTTTATCAGTTCATGGAACTCAATTAGTTTTTAAATCCAGTATTCTTAATTATCAAAAAATAGAAAGTCCTTTTCCAGAGAGATGGTCATATAGTTACCAAGTTTCAAGCAAGCCTATCGAAGTGAGTGGCATTTTTAAAGATATCTTACCAGATTCAGGTTTCAGAAAAGCAGAATTGTTAGATCATAAATTGTCTGAAGACGGAGTACCACTTTTACCAGTATTGAGATTGAATATTGTTGGTAGCTTCTCTTCTGATAAATTAAATATTAGTAAAGACCCTTTCACTGAACTACCACTTGAGACATACCGTCCTGCACAGGCGGGGATAGTCCTTGGGCCAGACAATGAACCGTTAAATCCTTCTAGGACGATGAAAGGATCCGGTGTGCCAACAGGCCTGCTTACAAATCCACCTAACATATTAACCACTGTGAAGGCAGCGGAAATCATTACGGGAGGAAACAGCATATCCTCCATTCGCATTAAAGTAAAAGGCATCGATGATATTGGAAATGTAGCGCAAGAAAAAATGGAACAAGTCAAAAACGATATTGAGCATTCGACTGGACTTCAAGTAATTATTACAAGAGGCTCGTCCCCTCAACCAACTATCACCCAAGTGGTCGAACACGATAAAACGCTTGGATGGATTGAACAACCCTGGATCCATATAGGTGCAGCAATCACCATTTTAAGAGAAACATCCTTAGGGTATACGAGTATTCTAGTTACCATCCTTCTGATTGGTACGATGTATGTGTTTGCAACAACTTATGTCTCTTATTTAACTCGCAAGAAAGAATATAGTATATTTCTAGCACTTGGATGGCGAACGAGTATTCTTCGGAAAATGGTGCTAGGAGAAGCATTCTTTTACGTACTCCTAATCACTCTAATAGCCATTATTTTAGAAGTGATTTTTATGCTAAATGGAAGCACGTTCAACTTTAGCAATATTGCTTTAGTATTCGGTACATCGCTCGTTATTTATGGTTTAGGTATAATTTTACCTCTTATACAAGTCGGACGATTGGAACCATATCAGGGAATTAAATCAGGAGAAATAACCAAAAAGTCTAAAAGGATTTTTAGTAATCAATCGATGATCGGGTTTGTTATGAACCAAGTATCGCAAAGACCTGGAAGAAACCTTTTGTCTATTTTAGCCATTGCATTACCTTCTACATTACTATCCTTTTATTTATACGTATCATTCCGTCTAGAGGGAGTTTTATATACATCTTGGTTAGGAGAGTTTGTTGCAGTTGAGGTAAACAAATCTCACTACTTGATTATGGGCGCAGCTCTAATTATTGGTGCACTTACTACAGCTGAGATGATGTGGCAAAATATTGTGGAAAGAGAAGGCGAACTAGCACTGTTTAAATCGATTGGTTGGAAAGATAAGACGGTTACGCATTCTATTATTATTGAAGGAGCTTTTTTGGGTTTATTGGCCGGAATAGTCGGTTTGGTTCTTTCTATTTCATACATTGGCCTTATGTATAAAGTCTTTCCTTGGGATTCATTAACGATTCTTTCATTGACAATTTGTCTCCCGGTGTTGGTTGGCATTCTAGGTGCATTCTTTCCCACAATCAAAGCCTTGCGAACAAATCCCTATAACGTATTAAAAGAAAATGTGTGAAAAAATTAATCGAATTCACTCGTAGGAAAGGGGGATCTAAAATGAAAAAATTAATGCTGCTAATAGGTTTCCTCATCATCATTCTTTGTGGTTGTGCTACTGAACCTACTACGATAGAAGAAAAGACTTCCATAACTAAAGAAGAACAAGCGGCAATCGATAAACAAGAAGAAATAGTTGGAGAAATTAACCTCGTCAAATCATACTTCTCTCAAATGGTTGAAGCTATAGAAAATAATGATGAGGAAGGGTTTTTAAAGTTTCAAAATAAGTCAAATTCCTTGTTTTATAAAGAACAAGAGAGGTGGATTGAAGAAGCCATTTTCAAGAAAAATCAGGGATATAATATTACCGTGCATCTTCGTAAGGTAAATCTCATTTCTCTGGAAAAAGGAACAATCGAGTTGTCTGTTAATATGAAATATCAAGACACCGAATCCAATAACAAGGTTACCTATTCAATTCTAAAATTAAATAACATTTGGAAAATAGACGATGTACCCTTTGAGAAAATTACCAAGGGCAATATTGCTGTACTTTATGTAACTGATTTAGAAGAACAAGCCCAGATGGTTCTGAATGAGGCCAGTGATATTATAGAACTCTACAGTAGAGAATTTGATTGGGAACCAAAGGAAATAACGATAAAACTCTATGATTCAATGGAGCAAGTATCTGCCACTGTGCCTTGGACTGGATTAGCTGGTTGGAATGAGACAGGCGAATCACTTAAACTCATGATTCCATCAATGGTTCCAAACAATAGCTTTAACATTCTTGCTCATGAGTTAAGCCATAAGATGCTCTCTGATTTCTCTAACGATAATCTTTCTCTATACCTTCAAGAGGGCGTCGCCTCTTTTCTTCAAAGTGTAGTCGAAAAGGATGAGACAGATAAACCCACCATTAATTTAAACAATCTAGCGGAGGTGGAACAACGGTTGTTAGAAAACGAAGAGTTGGTCTTTTTACCAATCTCTGATATGAACAAACTAGACTACACCCAATCGTTTGAAATTTCTTCATTCGGTTTTTTACTTGCCGATTACTTAATAACAACGCAAGGTTTCGACACATTTTTTTCGATGGTAAAAGATTTGGCAAATGACCCTTATATTGATAGTAGAAGCGAACATAAACTTCAAATACTGTCAGAGAGAACAACTAAGGCGTTGGAAAAGGTATTCGGTCCAGTTAATCAATTATCAGAAGACTATGCAAATTATCTTACCGATAAGAAATAATTCGTTAACCCCATTTAAATCCAGTAGTTCAAATAAGCCCGGAAATCGAATCTCATTCTAAGGGATCGATTTCCGGGCATTTATCCTGATTACTTTATTTTTGAAAATAATCTAAACCCCAAATCTCTGTCGATATCCGCACTTCCTACACATCTCTTCCACAGCTTCTCTTCTAGTAAATCCATCATAGAGGTTATTTGCTCGTTCTCCCTCTACAATTTCAGAGAATGGGGTTTTATTGATATTACCTAAATTAATCACACCATCACCATCAAGACAACATGGTACTACAGTTCCATCGACTAGAATAGCAGCTTGACTACGAAGTGCATGACAAAATCCTTTACCATCATCCTCTGGTGCCTGTAAACTTGGCCATTGAAATTCATGGTCCTGGTTAATATAGATTCGATCTGCAATTTTAATCCCGCTTCCTGGTACTACTTTCTCTTCAATCTTGTAATCCAGGTTAAATTCTTTTTCCAAAATTTCTAAGGTTTCTTGGTTTCTTCTTATATCTTCATTCGTTGCATCTTCTCTTTGAAGATTCCATAATCGAAATGAAATAATGACACCTTGTTCCGCCGCTTCTTTGGCAAAATCCAGAATGGTAGATAGGTATTGTTCTCGATTTGTCGATCCTTCATGACCGTCAAAACTATGAAGCGAGAAGTTCATTTGGCGTAGCGCCGGCTTTCCGAGTAGTTTATGCCTATTTTTCTTAATGAGTGTCCCATTTGTTGTTATATTTACCTTAAATCCTTTGGCGTGGCTAGCATCCAACAATTGATCGATTCTTGGATGGAGAAGAGGCTCTCCTTTGACATGAAGATAAATATATTTCGTATGCGGTTTGATCTGATCTAGTATGTTATTAAACGCATCTAGTTTGATAATATTCGCTTTTCGACTCGGTGGAGGACAGAAGCTACAAGCAAGATTACACACACTTGTAATTTCGATATACATCTTTTTGAATGTTTTCAACGTTTATTCACCATTCCAGTTCTGTTTTATTAAAATGACTAACCTTCATTTTAACAGAATTTAAGGATTCATTGAGCACTGTTTCTCAAAAGGATTGTTTATTTTTATGAGTCGATGATTACTAAAACAGTATCATCTTATCATTGAACGAAAATGCCATTTATTATACCGAATAGTTTTTGTTAGATTGGGGACGATATTTGTTGTATGACTTTATTAAAATGAAGGAGGAACAACAATGGGTAAAAACACTCCAAAGCCGGATGATCGGTCAGATAATGTAGAAAAACTCAAAGATATGGTGAAAAACACAAAGGAAAATATGGAAGCGGCTGAAGAATTAATGGCTTATTCAAATGAGAGTGAACGAGAAGCACTTAGACAAAAAAATGAACGCCGTGAAAAGAGTATTGGAGGTTTTCGACAAGAGATTTTAGATGAAGCTGCAGCAAGGAAAAACGGATATTCTGAAAATCAATAATCAGTCTTTCAAAAGATGGAGAATTTCTCTCCATCTTTTTTCATTTTGAAGAGTCCTTAAGAACCCCTATTATTTTTATTTTATGTAAATAAACATACCTACTTCTTTTTGGGACAACCTAAGTTATAAAAAAGTTGCATGAGGTGAAGTTCATGATAATAGAAAGGTCGTCGGAATGGAAAGAAGGCTTTATAAAGAGACTAGAAAATCTGGAGCCATGGAGTAATTGGTCATTATACAATATGAGTTACGAAGTAGAAAAAAATAACCTGATTACAGAGTTCCGTGGTCTTCAATCTCCAAAATATTTACCCGCGCTCACACCTCTTAGCCATCAGTTGGAAGTAGCTGAAACAGTTATCGAGAGGATGAATGGAAAAGCAATTCTTGCGGATGAAGTTGGTCTCGGTAAAACGATTGAAGCTGGCTTAATTTTAAAAGAATATCTTATTCGTGGGCTTGTAAAAAAGGCTTTAATCTTAGCTCCAGCTTCTCTTATCAACCAATGGATCGAAGAATTGAATTATAAATTCTACATCCCCGCTATTGCTTATAAAAAAAGTTACTCACTAGACCACTATGATGTAGTAGTGATGAGTATGGATACTGCAAAGAAAAGCCCACATCGAGAACTCATATATGCGCAAGATTATGACATGATTATTATAGATGAAGCCCACA
Source organism: Psychrobacillus vulpis (assembly GCF_006861825.1). Classification (GTDB taxonomy): domain Bacteria; phylum Bacillota; class Bacilli; order Bacillales_A; family Planococcaceae; genus Psychrobacillus; species Psychrobacillus vulpis. The sequence goes on from NZ_VDGI01000019.1 coordinate 38,332, forward strand.
AACTTAAAAACCATAAGACGAAAATCTACGAGTTTGTTCAAAGTTTAAAGAAAAAGTTTTGTTTGTTATTAACTGCCACGCCTATTCAAAATGATGTGTTTGAATTATTTTATCTTATATCCTTACTAAAGCCAGGACATCTAGGTAATTTTGAGACGTTCCAAACCTCATTTTCTGCTAGTAAACATAGTTTGGAACACGATGAATATTTGAGAGAATTGGTCAATCAAGTGATGGTCAGAAATAGAAGGCAGGACACTGGAATTGAATGGACGAATCGTAAAGTTCAAATAGTACCTATTCATTTTACTCCAGAAGAAAAAGAAGTTTACGATATGATTTTAGAGCTTAAAAATGTTTCTCCTGTTTTTTCAGGTGCCTTCTCTATGATTACGCTACAAAAGGAAATGTGCAGTAGCAAGGAAGCTACCTACTTAACATTAAACAAAATGCGACAAAATTGCGTTGAAGCAGATGAGGCCGAATTTGTAGAGCAGATCATTCAAAAATTGATGGCATTGGAAACAAATTCGAAAGCCGAAAAGGCTTATGAAATTGTTTCTGAAGCTAATGATAAGGTGATTATTTTTACAGAATATCGTGCGAGTCAAGCCTATTTGCAATGGTATTTAAATTCAAAAGGAATTACGAGCGTTCTGTTTAACGGACAATTCAATAAAAACAAACGAGAGTGGATGAAGCGACTTTTTAAGGAACAGGCGCAGGTTCTAATTGCGACTGAATCTGGAGGCGAGGGAATTAACCTGCAATTTTGCCACCATGTCATAAACTATGATCTTCCTTGGAACCCAATGAAATTAGAGCAACGGATTGGACGTGTCCACCGATTAGGGCAAGAACATGATGTTCATATTTATAATTTAGCTATCCATGACACGATTGAAGAAGATATATTGCATTTGCTTAATATGAAAATTGATGTTTTTGAAAAAGTAGTGGGTGAGTTAGACGATATTTTATCTGCGTTTAAAAAATCTATTTAATGTAGCAGTGGCATTCGAAGGAGGATGTGCATGTATCCACAACAAGTTCACAGTTATTTACAAACATTTTTTAGAGAGAACAATTGCCAAATATTAAGTGATAATAATCATTACATCACAGTTCAACTAACGATTGATATGGATAAAAAAATTATGAATCGCCCTTATTATTGGAAATACTTAGAAAGTACAAATGGTGTGCCATGTCCTGCTCAATTAACATTCATTACAAATCAAAATAAGCTAGAAAAAGACATAAAAGGTGAAGTCGTGCACTTCGGTTCTCCAAGGCTCAATCAACTGTTTCAAGCGACAAAAGAGCTAGGGGCATTTGTGCAAATGTATGAGAAGGTAGTAGATAAGTTTGAATCAAGACCTTTTTTAACTCCTTGGTTAGGAGTGAATTATAAAGTGTCGTATTACAGTGATCAAACGAAAGAAATACTCCATTCTTTTGGAATTAATTTAATGACTGGTAATGTTGTAGAGGATTTTCAGGAATCACTAAGGGAAGTGGATTTTGGATCAGTTATGTCCGAAAATGTATTTCACTTACCTTATATTATTAAGCCTATCCGCGCTTTAGAGCGATTAGACTCGGTAATTGAAAATATTATACAACATGATGATCACACATGGGCAGAAGAAGCAAATAGAAGATGGCAAAGAGATTTAGAAGTATTAGAACACTTTTATGTCGGAATAGAAAACAGACCAGAATGTTACGAGATGGAGAAAAAAGCATTGAAAGAACAATATGAGTCAAGAATTAAAATTGAAATTATAAGTGGGGGAATATTTTATTTGAAATGAATTTTGTTGATGAAATTAAGCAAATAATACAGCGTTCGATTAAGGTTATTTAACCTTAGATGAACGCTTTTTTTGTTCAATAATAAAAGAAATAATTCAAAAGACATGCAGAAGACCACTTGTTATAAAGAGTGAATCGGAAAAATATGTAGGGGTTGTCAGGGGAAGGCGGCGACTCCAGCCGGAATAGCATGAGCTGAAGACCCTGGACTGAGCGTAGCGAGGGAAGCGGCTGAAGCCATGCCGGCGGAAAGCGTCCGCCTGGAACGGAAATCAACGATATCCCGATAAAAAGAGAGTATGTGAACAACTTGTCATTCACCATACTCTCTATGAAATCTCTTGGAGGATTTTTTCAGTGCCCTCCTACGCGAGGAGGCTGAGGCAACGCCAATGATACAAACAAAAAAGCCCGAGAATCCAAAAATAGATTCTCGAGCTTTTATTAATGATGACCCCTACGGGATTCGAACCCGTGTTACCGCCGTGAAAGGGCGGTGTCTTAACCGCTTGACCAAGGGGCCAATATATAATGGCGGAGAAGGAGGGATTTGAACCCTCGCGCCGGTTACCCGACCTACACCCTTAGCAGGGGCGCCTCTTCAGCCACTTGAGTACTTCCCCATAGGCTCTAAGGTATAACTTCGAACCATCGACCACAGCTAAGCTGTAGGTCTAAAAATGAAGCGGGTGAAGAGAATCGAACTCTCATCATCAGCTTGGAAGGCTGAGGTTTTACCACTAAACTACACCCGCATAAAATGGTGGCTCAGGACGGAATCGAACCGCCGACACAAGGATTTTCAGTCCTTTGCTCTACCGACTGAGCTACTGAGCCTCTTCGATTTACGCTAAGCGGCGCATTTCTTTGTCAGCTGCACTCGCTCTATCAGTCACGTACTTGGGTACGCTCCTTCTTTCGCTCGATTGCTTCCTCGACCTGCTTGCTTATCCTAAATCTCAATCAAATTAAAAAAAATGGCGGTCCCGACCGGGATCGAACCGGCGATCTCCTGCGTGACAGGCAGGCATGTTAACCGCTACACCACGGGACCATTTGGTTGCGGGGACAGGATTTGAACCTGTGACCTTCGGGTTATGAGCCCGACGAGCTACCGAACTGCTCCACCCCGCGACAATAATATTTTTAGATTTTAAATCTACTACGCATTTAAGTGAGTTTTACGTCTTCCACGCTTCGCTTGCGTCGACGTTAATCGCTTTCTTCGTAAAGCGATTTGCTAATAGTTTTTAAAAAATGGAGGAGGAAGAGGGATTCGAACCCCCGCGCGGTATGACCCGCCTGTCGGTTTTCAAGACCGATCCCTTCAGCCAGACTTGGGTATTCCTCCGAAATATTAAGGACAAGATATATTATAAAACATTTTTCATGACAAATGCAATACTTTTTTGAAAAAAGTTATTTATTATTAGTTGATAGCATTTTATGTCAATTTAATTTTGTTCGAATACTAAAGAATATACCTTAAGTTGCTAATAATTGTCTATAGTTTTTTTACAAGAATTAATAACTTGCTGCATAGGCTATGTTGAGTAGAATAAAATTTCTTGTCTAAATGCACAGCATTCATTCATAAATATTATTCTTAAAAAATATACATATAGTTCGTTTGTATATTCATCTTTATCGGCTTATCATTAAAAGAGAGAGTAATTATAAAAATGATAGACGTTACATGGAACTATTATGGTCCAATGTTCAATCGTTTTAGGGGGGTTCCGAAGTTGGATGCAATTGAAGTACTAACGAATTTAGAACGTCTCAAGGCTTATTTTCAGCCTATTTTTAGTGCAGATGAGCATGTGGTTGTTGCATATGAAATCTCTGGTAAGCTTATGAACGATGAAAGGCTTATAAGTTTGAATTCATTTGCTTACGATGAGGATATTCCAGAAGAGTATCGAGTAGATGTAGAGCATAAAATATTACATTTAGCCCTTTCTCAACTAGAGGAGGAAGGAAAGGATTTCGATATTTATTTACCTTGCAATGCAAACTTACTAATGCTTGACTACGGGGAAAGTTATTTCGATATTATAAAAAAATATATTCCTGAGGCAGAGCTAGGAAGAATTGTATTGATGATATCAGAGCATGATTTTAAAGGAGAATTAGACCAACTTCATAAAATACTACGTTATTTTCAAACGTACAGAATAAAAATCGCCATTAATCAGGTTGGATCTGAAAGTCATTTAGATCATATTAAGATGCTGTCTCCAAATATTTTGAAGTTGAATATTGAGCAATTGAGTTATGAATCTTGGGGTGTGCAAAATGATTTGTTCACCTCACTCGGTACATTGGCGCGTAAAATTGGAGCAAATATGTTATTTGAAGGTATTGATAGTGTACATCAACTTCAATTTGCTTGGAAAAATGGTGGGCGCTATTATCAAGGGAAGTATTTGGCTGATGCACATATTACAACAATTCAACGTGATCAATTGAAGCAAAGCTTTAAAGAGAGATGTCAGCAGTTTATTACAGCCGAGAAGCGTTTGTTGGAAGAAAACTATCGAGAATTGAAGATTTTACAAAATTCTTTAGAGAAGTCCGTTCACCGTTTGAAACCTGCAAGCGATAATACGGAGCAACTACTTGCACTTGCAAAAGAACTAGATGGGTATTCTTTTCGACTTTATATTTGCGATGAAGAAGGCTTTCAAACATCACCTAATATTATGCGTCTAGGTAAACAGTGGCATATTCAAGAGGAAGCTGTGAATAAAAATTGGAGCTGGCGTCCTTATTTCTTAAAAACGATCATTACAATGCGCAATGATCAGAGTGGTGTGTTTTCTGATATATACAGCGATATCGACACTGGAGAAATGACACGTACCTTTTCTATTCCCGTTAATGGAAATGAATATTTGTTTATTGATATTTCCTATGATTACTTATACAAACATAATATATTTAGATAAAAGACCTCAGTAATTTTTGCATTGTAAAATGGGGTTATCTAAAAAACTAAAAAAGTAGAGTGGGAACTTCGACAATTCCCATACTCTACTTTTTCATTTTTAGAAAATCGTTGAAAAAGGCGCGACACTCCTGCGGGAATAGCGTTAGTAGAAGACCCCACAGCGTAGCGAGGAGGCTGAGGCAAAGCCCGCGGAAAGGGAGGGCGCTGAAAAACTCGAATTAGTATTTTTGTAGGAACAATTTGCTGTATTTATTTAAGAGAATTTAGCGCGACGCATGAGACTCCTGTGGGAAAGCGAGACAGACGAGACCCCGCACGAAGCAGAGCGAAGGAGGAGGCTCGTCGCTCGCCCGCGGAAAGCGAATGCCAAAGCGCAAAATTCTCCTAGGACTATTTGATAGAAAATATATTAGTATAATACTTTTTCAGTGCCCTTCGGAAAGGGAGCCGTTTCAATGATTTTCTTACTTGGCATATACTATCGCCTCCTTAGTGCCAATTTTCCCGTTTCTGCACATTTCAATCAAATGGATTCTAATTGGCTTTCAGATGAGACGACGAATTACGGAATAAAAAAAGGGGACAGAAGAATCCGTCCACCATAATATTAATTGTTACCTTACATTTGGTAATATTTTATTCAATAAAATTGCCGCTATTGCAGCTGTAGCAACAGGCGAGTTGAATAAGTATTGTAATGTGCTAGGTAAAGAATATAAGAAATCTTTAGGTATAAGTGTTAAAGCTAAAGTTAAAATCATTGGCACTGCAATAACATACATTTCTTTTTCTCCGATTTTTTCGTTTTTCATAACTCGAAGCCCACTAATTGCGATGACTCCACATATAATTACGAAAACTCCCCCAATAACTGCTGATGGAATTGCAGATATTAAAGCAGATAATTTACTTGAAAAACCAAATAACACAAACCAAGCACCAGCAACGATAAAGACGATTCGACTTGCGACACCCGTGATAGAAATAATACCTGCATTCGTTGAGTAGCCAGTAACAGGAGTTGTGCCTAATAATGATGCAACAAAGCAGCCAATACCTTCTCCGATAACACCCCGGTTAATATTTTTGTCCGTTAATGGTTTATTAATTACATTACTTACTGCAAACCATGTACCGGTTGTTTCAGCCATCAATACAACATAGATAATAATCATTGTAATAATTGCAGAAGGATTGAACGTGAAGCCAAAATCGACAAAAGGGATTTGTGGTAAACTAAACCATTTCGCTTTTGCAACCGCCGATAAATCTAATACTCCCATAAAATTTGCAGCAATACATCCAATGATTAAAGCAATAATAACAGAAGCAACACGGAAGACGCGGCCCTTTTTACGGAACAATGAACCTAACATAACACATAGAATTAGCACCGTTCCTGTAATTAGTGCCAAAATGACATTTTGTCCAACAGTAGCGCCAGAAGCGTTATAAATATTTGAGTTCAAGGCAACTGGCATTAACGAGAGACCAACTACGAAAATGATTGTACCACCGACAATGGGAGGGACTAATGATTTGATCATTTTATTGAAAATACCAGTAAAACCTAAAATAATTACTAAAACAGAGGCAATTAAACTAGCACCTAAAACAGTGCTCCAACCATCTGTACCACCGCCACTGGCAGCATATATACCTACGATCGCACCAATTGGGATAAAAGAAGGTCCTTGGGCAACAGGTAATTTCATGCAGAAATAAGTTTGCACGATTGTGGCAATTCCAGCAGCGATAAATGTAGATTGTATTAAAGCTGTTGATTGATCAGCCTGTAGTGAGATTAGCATAGCAATAATGAAAGGGACGACATAAACGTCCATAGATAGTACATGTTGTAAACCAAGTAATATGGATTGACCTGTCGAAACTTTTTCATCAGGTCCAACAGTTAGTTGTGGAATATCCTTTACAGCTTGTTTATGTGTTGGTATTTCCATTGGTAATGAACACCTCAAAATTTTAATTTTTCTTACTTACGTGAATGAACTCTTTCACCTTGGATCCAAACTTCGCGAATGTTTTCTGGTCGAACTAGATACATAATTTTTTGGAAAACATCATTTAAATCTTCGCTCTCATCAAAAATCGGTAGCTTTGCAGTAGCCAGTTTCGTATCGATGATTTGTGCATCCCATGCATAGTTTTCAGCTAACCTACCGATTGGCAAGCTTAAACTTTCTCCACCACCAGCAGTTGCAAGGTAGAAAGCTTCGTTAATCGTAATGCGTGATGCTGGAACACCGCGTTCCTCAGCAGGGAGAGACGGATTAACACCGTCTTCTAACATTCTGGACGACATCACAGCTTGTCTCGCATTGTCAAAAAGACTAGGTGAAAAACCTCCAGAGATATCGGATCCTAAACCAATCTCAACACCTTTAGAGTGCAGATGAGCAATTGGAATGACGCTATTAGCAAAATAAGCATTGGAGATTGGGCAATGGCAGACCGCGGTTCCCGTTTTAGCAAATAAATCTGCGTCGTCATCATTTAAGAAATTACAATGAGCCATTACGGACTTTTTACTTAACAGCCCAAAATCATGTAAGGCAAAGGCATCGTTCTTTTGGAAACGGTCTTGTACATAACCATGCTCCCAATCACTTTCGCTGCAATGCGACTGAATGTGGGTATCATATTTAGCAGCCAATTCACCTAAACCTTTTAATGCATCATCTGTACAGCTTGGTATAAAGCGCGGTGTAACTACTGGGTACACGCCTTGTTTAGTTGTTTTAGCTAATTCTTTCACAGCAATAATAAATTCTTCTGTATCTGCTAATGCTGTTTGCGTAGTAGCATCACGATAAAATGTTGGGTTTTGTTCAGGATTATCCATTACCACTTTCCCAACTAGCCCTCGCTGCCCTTTGTTTGCACAAATTTCAGCTAGTAATAAACTTGCTTCTTTATGAACAGTCGCAAAGTAAAGCGCTGTAGTTGTTCCGTTAGCTAGCAGAGTGTTTACTACATCTTCGTATACATTTTCCGCAAATTCTAAATCCGAAAATTTAGACTCTATTGGGAATGTATAAGTATTCAACCAATCATAGAGTGGAATGTCTAATGCTGTTCCGGCTTGAGCCCATTGAGGAGCGTGAACATGCAAATCGATAAAGCCAGGTAAGAAATATTGGCCATCATCTAAACGATGAAAGTTTTCTTCTCCTTCATAAGCTTCTAATAAAGTGTGATAATCTACATCTTCCGGTGAAACTATTTTTTCGATGATTCCACTAGCGTTAATACAGAAAAGATAATTATGTAGGATTTCTACTTCTTTCTGTGTCTTACTTGTAAAAGCAGTCCCTTGGAAAATTCGTGCATATTTTGTCATTAATTACACCTCAATGTTCGTATTTAGAAATTATATTCGATATTATAGAGCAAAATAAATGAGTAGTATATACAATAAACGAATATTATATATAATATTTTTAAAAATGTTTGCATTTTGTAATATTTTTTTATAAAGAGAGTTTCAGTGATAAAAATGACAATACCTTCCAAGTAGATGATGTTGGAAGCCTGTTGTTATAAGAATTAGATTTAGTTTATTGTTTTTTAAAAATATTAAAAAATCATTTTATTTTCATCTACTTTGCTCTTAGAATTGTGAAAATTACAGTGTTTTTCCTAAAAATACATTTGTGTTCATTGCACATATTTATTATTATAAAACAAATAAAATAACTCCTATGAGTTTTCATACTTCATAGAGATTCTATTAGAGACTTGTAAGTAAGAATATGTATTCTAACTAAAGCCGCTAATATTGCATTGGGAGGGTTCATCATGTCAAACAAAGAATTAAAGAGAGGGCTTGAGGCACGTCATATTCAAATGATTGCTTTGGGAGGTACGATTGGTGTTGGATTGTTTATGGGTTCTGCGAGTTCAATTAAATGGACAGGCCCATCTGTTATGCTTGCCTATGCAATCGCAGGTATTTTTATATTTTTTATTATGCGCTCTATGGGAGAGATGCTTTATTTAGAACCTACTACAGGCTCATTTGCGACCTTTGCACATAAGTACATGCATCCTTTAGCGGGTTATATGACGGCATGGAGTAACTGGTTTCAGTGGGTAATTGTTGGTATGTCAGAAATTATTGCAGTTGGGGTATATATGCAGTATTGGTTCCCAGATTTACCTGCTTGGGTACCAGGAGTTATCGCAATGGTAATTCTTGGTGCAGCAAATTTAGTTTCGGTTAAATCGTTTGGGGAATTTGAATTTTGGTTTTCTTTAATAAAAATAGTTACAATTGTACTAATGATTATTGCAGGATTTGGTCTAATTTTCTTTGGATTAGGAAATGGCGGACAAGCGATAGGATTATCGAATCTTTGGGCACATGGAGGCTTCTTCACAGGTGGCTGGAAAGGTTTCTTCTTTGCGCTGTCTCTTGTAATTGCATCTTATCAAGGGGTTGAGCTTATTGGTATAACAGCTGGTGAAGCGAAAGATCCAACCAAAACACTAACAAAAGCAATTCGAACTATTATCTGGCGTATACTAATATTCTATATTGGTGCTATTTTTGTAATCGTCACTGTGTATCCGTGGGATCAGCTAGATGCATTAGGTAGCCCGTTCGTTTCGACCTTTGCAAAAGTCGGTATTACAGTAGCCGCTGGACTCATTAACTTTGTTGTAATCACAGCTGCTATGTCAGGTTGTAACAGTGGAATTTTCAGTGCAGGCCGTATGCTTTATACATTGGCGATGAATGGCCAAGCGCCGAAAATTTTTACAAAAGTATCTAGAAATGGAGTTCCGCTATACTGTACAATTGCTGTGCTTATAGGTTTAGCAATTGGTGTTGTATTAAATTATTTTGCTCCACCAAAATTATTTTTATATGTATACAGTGCGAGCGTACTTCCAGGGATGATTCCATGGTTTGCTCTGCTTATTAGTGAACTAAAATTCAGAAAAGTAAGAGCTGCTGAAATGAAAAGTCATCCTTTCAAAATGCCTTTAGCACCTTTTAGTAACTACGCAACTATATTGTTTTTACTGGTGGTACTAGTTGGTATGTGGTTTAACGATGATACTCGTATATCTCTAATTGTTGGGGTTGTCTTCTTAGCTATTGTTGCAGCGAGTTATTTCATGTTAAAAATGAAAGACCGAAAACCAGTAGAAAATGATTCACTATAGTCTATAAAAAATCTGACCGTTTGATGTTAACTACATCATACGGTCTTTTTTTTAAAGATAAGAAAGTATATAAAATAAGAATGCCGTGAATCCATATTCATGGAATTTATATTGGATTAGTGGGACTGCTGAAATTCTTTCGAAAAAAGTAATTTGTAGAAAGTAACTTATTATTTTAGAAGGGGATGCTAGAAAAAATAAGGATTATATATTTATAACGAAGCAAAGAGCACCCGAAATTGTATCTTTGGGCACGAATCAGGAATAGTCAAGATAAGTTACACTTAATGGCGCTTGCGTTTTTCTTATGCTTCAACGATTTTTGGTTAGTTTGGACAATCTTTTAAATAAGTTGGACAATAAACGTCGAAGTTTGGACGATCAGTAGTAAAAGTTGGACAATAAACGTTGAAGTTTGGACAATCTTCATTATAAGTTGGACAATAATACAAGATGCACCCCGAGAACTAAGCATTTGCGGATCCAGAACTTTTATGGAGGAAGGGGTTAAAGATTCATACAATAGGCTAGCTCAACTATTGAGGGAAATATAGAAATGAGCATTTTTTGTTTTAATGAAGGGTACCAGGTTATAAATACAATTCGAAATTATTCTTGAACCTGGTACCAATCATTGAGGATTACATAGAGGGAGACGAACTGCTCTTCCTATAGAAATTTACAGGGAAGTTCATCTTTTGTGAGTGGGGAGAATTCGATGAGATTAAATATTTTTCTTTCTGAAGTCAACGAATAATGCTTTTCCATTCCTTATAAAGTGTTGGATTAAGTGTGTTCACATGTTTCATGAATTCTTCTAAATACCCTTTCTTTTTAATTCCCTCTAAAAATTTTGTGGGATTCTCTCTAACGGATCCAAATGCTCTTTTAAGATCAATCACTCTAATTTCCATCTCTTCGTCAAATAAAATATGACGAACCTCTGTATCAATTCTGTCAAATCCTACTTTTTTCAATTCAACTAGCATAGCTAGAATCTTTTCTACTATTGACTCAGGTAGTTGCTTCTCCTTTTTTAAAAATTGTGGAAGAGATATTCCTTTCACATACTCCATGATGATATAGTTTGGTCCATCCTCATACAGCCGTGGAATCACTCGAGATGATTGTCCCACTTGTAGCGCTTTCAGTTCTAATGCTTTTGTTTGTTCTTTTTCGAAAATTTTCACACAACGATCAGGTGTTAATTGAAAGACTGATCCATCAGCTCCTTTCCCAATCAGTTTATACTCATTTAAATCTTTAAGCGTAATTGTCCCTTTATTATTGGCTATTTTCGCCCAAAATTCTTCCATTACGGAAACACTCCTTTTATATTTTTTTCGATTTATAATAATTAAAAGTATCATTTAAGCCGTTCAATAAATCATACGATGGGTTCCACCCTAAGATTGTTGCTGCCTTCGTGTTATCTAATTGGCTATGTTGAATATCTCCATCACGTTCCGGCTTGGAAATAGGTGTAATATCAACTGATGCAAGTGACTTCATTATTTTGAGCAGCTCGTTTACACTTGTCTTTGTATTACTTCCTATGTTGAAGATTTCATTCGTTCCTTTGCTTATCGCTAGTACATTCGCCATAGCTACATCTTTTACATACACAAAATCCCTAGTCTGTTCTCCATCTCCATATATAATTGGAGCTTCATTATTTAGGATTTTTCTGAAGAAAGTTGAAATAACCCCTCCTTCGCCTTTAGAAGTTTGTTTTGGACCATACACATTGGCATATCTTAAAATGGTAAAAGGTATTTGGTTGAGGCTAGAGAAAAGTTGAATGTACATTTCCGAAGTATATTTAGAGAGGCCATAGTAGGATAGAGGCTTGATAGGAAATGACTCCGTTATACTGCAATCTGCGGTTTCTCCGTAAACAGCACAAGAGGAAGAAAATATTATTTTTTGAACGTTGTACTTTTTGCAGTAGTTTATTAAACGAATCGTACCCAAGATATTTTGTTCGGCATCGTGTTCAGGATTTTGAATCGATATGGCCACATCCACTTGCGCTGCCATATGGATAACGATATCAGGCTTTTCCTGTGCAAATATTCCTTCCAGTTGTGGCGCATTAATGTCCATTTCGATGAGATGGACTTTGGAGGGAACATCCTCTTTTTTACTTGAATTAAAATTATCAACGATAATCGTTTCATGTCCAGATTGGATTAGTAACTCGACAACATGGGAACCGATAAATCCGGCTCCCCCTGTAACTAGTATTTTCATTTGTTCATCACCACCTCTTGAATTCTCCATTTGAATAATTGATTAAACTTAAATTCTATATTTTTCGCATTCATTAATATAACCCTAGCTCTTTTCCCCAGATCATCGTTTTTTCCAAGTACCTTTTTAGTAGTGCACTTTTTTCTCCTCTTAACACTCTCCGTAAGTGATTTAACAGTCTTTTTTCTAATGTTCTCTGTAAATACGCCATTTTAAAGAGCTGCAGAGGATCCGTCTGGAATGTAATCCCATGTTTTTTCATTTCCTCACTGTATAGAGCTACACAATGTTTTCGAATGTCTTCCGCATCATGATGCCAATCACTGCGGAAATCGATTAATATTTCTATTAGAACGACAAGGTCAAACCATCCAGGAGCGTATTTTGCAGACTCCCAGTCTACCAATTTAATTTTCCAGTCTTCATCTTCGCTTGCATTATGACAACTAATATTATGAACATGGAGATCTCCATGTATGAGACTTTGCCCGCTTTCCATTAATTCAGGGAAATAGATAGGTCCCTTTTTTAACATGCTTTGAATGGCATGATAGCTAGGTTCTACTAACTCTCTTAAATTCGTATCCTTCATAGCCAAATCAAGGTATTCCTTTGTTTTTTCAAGATGTTTACTTCTATCTGAAGCCATCGACTTTGAATCATAATGTGGAAGCCAAGAACCAAAAACATCTTCATGCTTCAATGTTCGTTTCTCGAATGTTGAAGCATGGAATTTCGCCACGGTCGGAATAATGGAATCAAAGTGTTGAGGGACTAGCTTAATTTGTCCGCGTAATGGTTTCACATATTCAATAAACAACCAAATTTCCTTTTTATTTACATTTGACTCAATCCAATATACTTGAGGCATAAATTCACGCAGAGCTTGGTTGGCCTTTTGGTACATATTCATTTCTACTAAATGATTTTCTTTTAACGGCATTTTGTATATTTTCAACACAACCGGAATTGTTTCTATTCCATCTGTCATCATTATTTTCCAAATGCTCGTCTTTTCGCGTGAACTTTTAAGACATTCTATCTCGTTCTCTAGAAGTTCAACTTTTTTACCAAGAACTTTTTTAAACTTGTCTTTCCATTTAAAGTGATTCCACTGTTTTACAATTTCATCTTTACTACTCAAGGGTAAATTTCCTCCTTTCCTCTATACTTTTTGTTTCTTTACCCACAAATTTTTTACATGCGAAATAAAACTTCGAATAAATGGAAGGGGGTCATCCCAAGCAAATAGAGCTTCTACTTTTTTTCCTGATAAACCCTTAATCCATTCAGAGAATGTCATTTCACCATTTCTTCTTTTATGAAGAAATGAAATATAATCACGGACAAAATAAACCCATTTAATTCCTTCTTGTTGAGTCGTTACTGGCGATGGACTTTGACCAGTTAGCGATAAATAGTACAAGTAGGCTAAATCAACACCACATGCAATTGATAATCTTTGTGTTAACCCAATCCTCGAATTAATTTCAATAAACTTTAACTGTCCATCCCTTTGGTCTCTTTTAAATTCAGTAATGGCCAAACCTTTAAATTGTAGCTTTGTAATGAGAGCTATTGCATTTTGAATAACTTCTTCATCTTTTTTGCTTAGAACCATTGAAGAGGAGCCAAAATCCGGAGGGAATTGATGTATTTTTTGGTTCATATAGATTCCGATCAAATTCATTTGATCATCAAAAAATGTTTTAACCGAATAAATGCAAGTCTCGTCTCCGGGAATGATTTCTTGGAGCATTAGTTCCCCGAATTGCCGATAAAAGAGATACTTTTCTCGTAATTGGGATGCCCCTTCTACCATGATTGCTTTTTTGTACAACCGGTGGCCGATTCGTTTACGAAAATCTGAAGAATAGACAGGTTTTAATATACAAGGGAACGTAACTTCATTGGTAATTTGTTCAAGCTGTTGATCATCGTGTATAGCGAAGACTTTAGGACATGGAACATTATGTTTTACGGCCAATTCATATGTTAATCTTTTATCTAAAACAGCCTCGACTAACGAGTTTTCTGGTAAAAGAAAACGATAGTATAGAAATAACTCGGTTCTATGTTTGGAAATAAACTGAACAAAGTCATCAGAACCCGAATAGAGAACTGCTTTCTCGACAAAATCCTTTCCTAAGGTGGTAAGAAATCGAAGTAAATCCTCTTCCTCAGATATGGGGTTAGGGCAAATTCCACAAGTTGCGTGACGGGTTTTACCGATTTCGTATTTTCCTTTTATATCAAATGCATACACTTTAATTCCTTTTTTTCTCAAACTTCGAACGATACCAATCCCTGTAGCACTTAAATCCAACACAACAGCAGAAATATCATGTCGCATTTTCATTTTCTCCTTGCCTATGAAAGGATTGATAAATTTCTTCTATTTTTTTGATCATATTCGTACTTGTTAAATGCTTATCTGCAAAAGCTTTTGCATTTTGTGCTAAAGTTTCCCTTAATGCTGAGTCAGATAGTAGAAGTGATAATTTTTCAGCTAGTTGGAGTGAATTCCCTGGCTCAGCAATTAAACCTGAATGATTATCTTGAATGATTTCCGGTATCCCACCACAATTCGTTGTAATAATCGCTTTTTGGGCAAACATCGCCTCGATGATGGCAATTGGTAAAGTGTCACTCGTAGTTGGCAGTACAAAAATATCGGATTGGCTTAACAATCTAGGTATATCGTTTCTTTCACCTAGAAAGAAGACATTGTTTAATTGTAAATCTTGTACCTGATTCTCAAGCTCTTCTCTCATTTCTCCATCGCCAACAATCCAAACATCAACATTTTTTAAAGTACTCTTTAATAAAGAAAGAGCTTCAAACAAGTATTTATGGCCTTTGCGTGGGCGAAGACGAGTAATACAAGTAACAATCGTTTTATCTTCTAACTTTTTTCTCGCCCTCCTGGGGTTCATTGATTTAAAGTCGATCCCTGTATAGACTGTTGTTATTTTACTTTCCTTCGCACCTAACTTTTCAAGCATGGGATGAAATGTATCACATAGGGTAATTACATGGTCCGAACTTTCAACTGCTTTTTGATCCAATGATAAAAAGTAAGCTTCTTCTAAAGAACCTTGTTCAATCAAATTAAAATTAAGTCGACGTTGAGTCATGAACCCATGAGGAGTAAAAAATAGTGGTTTTTGATAATCTTCGTTAAGTCTACCTAATATATTGGCTGTAAATCGATCTTGTGCATGAAAGATATCGTATTTCTCTAAACTCATGTTCCTTAACATTATTTCGTAACTAGCGAGACGTCGGTTTTCCTTTACTATCTTGTCACTGTAACTACCGTAGCGATTGATATAAAACTGTTTAGTTTCTGTAACTATTTTTTTGTTTAGATCCTTAATCTTATTTGGAAAATGGTTGGGAGCAATAACATCAACATAATGTCCCAATTTCTCCATGCCATCTTTAAGAGTAGTTATATACTTTTGTAGTCCCCCGATAGCTGGATAATCCCAATATGTCGCAATTAAAATCCGTAGATTTTTACGTTTTTTCCTATCAAGGGAATCTTTTTTCTTTTCCTTTTTTCTCTTCTTCATTATTGTCTGATTATCTTCCGTGGGAGTAATATTCACACCATAGTATTGGTCTGTTGCGGAGACCAAATAAGGATATGGGACTTGTGAAGAAGAATCGTTCATTTGCTTATCTTTCATTTCCATACCCTCCTTATGATTTCAAAAGCTTCAGCATACTCAACTCCAATAGTCATACCGCGTACTTGGGCTAAATGTTGTACTCCTTTATATGATCGTGGATGAGGAAATGGTCTCATCTCTACGTCATAGAACTTAAGAGATTCTAGTTTTATGTCAATTGTGTCAGTAATATCGACATAATAATTAGGCTTAAAGGTTTTATCATTTGTCTGTTGACTCCATTCACTAGAAGAAACTGTTTCGAAACAAAGGAGTTCAAAAGGTTTTTTTCCGGGTAACGGGCGGGCTGCCGTTAATACGGCTTGAAACAGAATTTGATGGTCCTTGTTAATGTCTCCATAATGATGAGTAAAAACTATAGAAGGTTCATATTTTTCCATTAATCCTTCAATCTCTTTATTGATAACATGTAAAGGAAAAGTTTCTAATAATAGATTTGGGTATTCCAAAAAAATAATCTCTTCTATTCCTAAGTGTTTATTTGCGTTTAACATGGCCTCTTTCATTTGGTTCTCCTCTTCCTTACGCCCCTTAGCAAAAATAACGGTAATCACTTTATATCCATGATCAATTAATTTCTTTAAAGTTCCACCGCTTCCAAGGAGCTCATCGTCAGGATGTGCCGCAATTACTAATACATTTTCATTCAAATTTTTCACCTCAGCTTTATTAGGGATTTATAATACTTTTTGTAACTTGATCGGTTTGATAATGTGTGTTGTTAAAAAACATGTAAAATCAGACTATAGTTGTTTGAAAGATTAGTGAGTCGATCAATTGTTAGTTTAAGTACATGCTACATAATATGAGCTAAAACAAAATGGACCTTGGCTTTCTCCCCTGAAGATAGTAACTTTGACTCTACAAAAATTAACTTTAGGAAGGTATTCACCATAGCGATAGTGCATGGGTCCCTATTGATTTTTCTCAGTGTTTTATCTGGATGGAGTATAACGTCTAACTCAAGAGGAAATGATAAAGATAATTTAAGTGAAAAGGTAGATTTCATTTCAGAAAAACTAAAGAATTAATATTATGTAGAGAATTTCTAATATAAAAGAAAATATTACAATTATATCAACGCGATGAATTTTGTCATTTAATTGATAACTCTTATTCATTATTCTGCAATGGAACTGACATCTTCAGATGTTACACTAAGTGTCGTTAGTGAAAAGGAGGAAATTCATCTTATGAAAAAACAAATTATTGCACTAACCACAATTGCAGCACTATCAGTAGGGGCAGCGGGACAAGCGTCGGCATCAACTGTTCATACGGTAGAAAAAGGAGATACGCTTTGGGCTATCTCACAAGAGATGAACGTGAGCGTAGAAGATTTACAACAATGGAACGGGCTTGATTCAACAGTTATATACCCATCACAACAGTTAAAAGTAGAAGAAGCATCTGAGACGTACGTCGTGGTTTTAGGAGATACACTTTTTGATATTGCAAAAAAACATGGTCAATCGGTAGATGAGTTAATGAAGCGTAACCAGCTTACTAGTGACTTAATTTTTCCGGGAGATAAATTAGTACTTGAAGGTACGAAAGTGGCACCTACTAAGGTAAGTACAGCTTCACTTCCTGCTACTAATGTGTCTCAAACAACTGCTAAAACTCCAGCACCAGTAACTCCAGCACCGGCAGCACCAGCAGCACCAGCAGCAACTTCTGAAGCGAAAGAGTTGACGGTTACTTCCACAGCTTATACTGCTTCATGTGAGGGATGCTCTGGAGTAACATCGACAGGTATTGATTTGCGTTCAAATCCAAATCAAAAAGTCATTTCTGTAGATCCAACAGTTATTCCACTAGGCTCACGTGTTTGGGTTGAAGGGTATGGCGAAGCAATTGCTGGGGACACTGGAGGATCAATTAAAGGAAATAAAATAGATATTTTTATCCCTTCTAAAGAAGAAGCCCTTCAATGGGGTCGTAAAACGGTGAAAGTAAAAATTTTAGATTAACGAATATAAGAAAATATGGGTTCTAGATCTCATCATAGACTGTAGTCAAACTCGAAAAATCGAGCTTGTCTGCAGTCTTTTTTGATTTAATGACAATTGTTTCATAATCCGGTGAAAGTAAAAACAGGAGGTTATCATTGACCATAGCTGCGCCCTTACCAGATGTCATTTTTGTAATTTATGTATTAGTTATGGATGATGAAGATTCATACTATGTAATCTCGTATTATTTAAGAATTTGCGGGAAAGACTGTATATATATACTTATGTGAATTTGGGGTTATAAAGAAGGGATGAACAAAGTGGGTAAAGGTAAACGTTCCAAGGTAAATTTTTCTCTCCTTATTGTTGTTACTATAGTATTTATATGGTCAGTCATTAAACCGGCAGAATATTTGTCTTGGCTAGCTGAAGTTATTCCTGCAGTTGTTGTAATAATCATACTCATAGCAACTTATCATAAATTTCGACTTACGACACTTTCATATTTAATTATTGCCATTTTATCTATATTAACGTTTATCGGTGGACATTATACATACTCAGAAGTTCCTCTTTTTAATTGGATAAAAGAGGAGTTTCATTTACAGCGAAATAATTATGACCGATTTGGCCATTTTCTAAAAGGTTTGGCTGCGATTGTAGTAAGAGAAATTTTAATACGTATGACGCCATTATCTAAAGGGGCTTGGTTGTTTAGTATCACTACGAGTATTACGCTTGCAATCGCAGCGTTGTATGAAATTATCGAATGGTTGAGTACTAAAGTATCCACAGGAGGTAGAGTGTCTAAAGACTTTTTAGGAATGCAAGGAGATAAATGGGATGCGCAATGGGACATGTCCTTAGCGTTAGTGGGTTCTATCCTGGCGTTAATCTTTTTTTCGAAATTACATGATAAGTTTTTAAAAAATATTAAGTAAGAGAAATCGTAAATAAAATTTCTGCAGGCACTAAAACAATTCAAACTGTTTTAGTGCCTGCATTTTAATGACGTAGGGACATATGTCCTTTCCAAAATGTGTTCATCTATTTTTTAATAGAGAGAACGTTTGGAATGGAGGAGTGAAGTATGAAGGGAATTTTGTTTGCAATAATAGGTGGAGCTTTTATCACGTTGCAAGGAGTAGCAAATGCACAGATTAGTCAAGACATTGGTACATGGCAGACGGCAACGGTAACACAATTTACGGGTTTTATGGTGGCATTACTTATAGTACTGATCGTACGTGATGGAAAATGGCAAAAGTTTAAACAAGTGAAACCGTTGTATTTGACTGGAGGGGCATTTGCTGCTGTTATAATTTTTGGTAATATTACAGCTATCCATCAAATAGGAGTTACGCTTACTATATCAGCAATTCTTATCGCGCAACTTAGCTTCACCTTTATGATTGATATAAATGGATGGTTTGGTGTAGTGAAAAAGCAGATGAAGCTACCACAGTTTATCGGGATGGGAATGATGGTAGCTGGTGTTGTAATATTAGGACTTTAAATTTTAGTGCAAACTTCTAGGAGGGAAAGATTCATGAAGAAAACGGAGGATCGAGAGCAACTCAATTACTATTTGCATGTTCATCAAATAGAATCTGTATTTAACGAGGCATTACTACCCCATTTATCGTTATATAAGTTTGATGAAGGAGAAATTATATGTGAGCAAGGTGATCCCCGAAGCCATCTATATATACTTGTGAAAGGCAAGATAAAAATTTTTACTACTTCTTCGGAAGGGAGTAAGTTGATTATTGCTTTTAAGTCTCCACTTGAAATTGTAGGTGATATTGAATTCATTCAAGATATTGAAATGATGAATACAGTTGAGGCTGTCACTCCTGTTCACATGATTGGTGTTCACTATAATTGGTTGAACAAATATGGAAGTGATTATCCCCCGCTCCTGCAATTTTTACTTAAAATTATTACAAGAAAATTTCGCATCAAGAATGATTCTTTTATTTTTAATTTAATGTATCCAGTGGAAGTACGTCTTGCAAGCTATTTGCTATCTATTTCCTTTGATGAATCCAATGCTGATTTTAAAGGGAGGCTTAGCATTAATAATTTGAAAGATGCAGCTGGTTTGATTGGAACAAGTTATAGACATCTAAATCGAGTTATTAATCAGTTATGCGAAGAGGGTCTTATTGAACGTACGAAAGAGTATATACTCGTAAAAGACTCCAAACGGTTAAGTACCCTTGCAAATCATAATATTTATGAATGATTGGGACTAAAATATTCACATAGAGGAGTAGAGATTATGCTTGTAGGGCTATCAATGGCACTTATTGCAGGTTCTTTTTTAAGCTTGCAAAATATATTTAATACTAAAGTAAATGAACATACAGGTTCTTGGGCTGCAACAACACTGATATTAGGTATGGGATTCATTGCTTCCTTAATAATAGGATTCATAGTGGAAGGTGGAGATTTACTAGTCTTTCAAAACATGAAAACTTGGTATTGGTTTAGTGGATTTATCGGAGTAGGCGTCGTTACTTGTTTGATCCAGGGCATCAAGTTACTTGGACCTACATATGCTATTTCCATTGTACTTACTTCACAACTTTGTTTTGCCCTATTATGGGATTCGCTAGGCTGGTTAGGGCTTGAACAGGTCCCTTTTTCGCTGCAGAAATTATTAGGAGTACTAATTATTATCGGTGGTATTATTGTTTTTAAATTTGGTGGTGAAAGAGTAGCAGTGAAATAGTTTTCTAGCAATATCAATTGGTGTAATTGACAAGTTTTCAAGACAGGGAGCATAGGATAATTAGTATGTACAATACGGAAGGCGGAATCCGATGTATTATTCAAGCGCTCATCTACTGACATGCCCTCCTTTACGTGTCATCACCGTAACTGGGAATGGGAAAGTAGCTGCTCAACCGAATTATGTTCAAATCCGATTAGAAGTAACAACTGTAGGAAAAGATTTAAGTGAAGCTCAACAAGAAAATGCAATCATCATGAATCGTGTTATTCAGTCTATATTAGCTCTAAATATTCCAAGAGAAGATATTCAAACTGCAGCGTACAATATTTTACCGACCTATGATTATATAGAAGGAAAACAAGTATTCCGAGGTTATGAGGTTACAAATGCTATTACTGTAAAAGAAAGAGATGTAAGTCAAGTGGGTACAGTTATTGACACCGCAGTAAAGAATGGTGCAAATCATGTTTCGGGCATTCAGTTTAGAGTGGAAGATGCAGATGCTTATTATCAACAAGCTCTCCGCTTAGCGCTTCAAAATGCACAAATGAAAGCAAAGACAATAGCCGAAACAATGAAATTATCTTTGCACCCGCAGCCGATAGAAGTTGTAGAAGAAAGTAACGAGCCACCTGTACTATACAAATCTGTTGCAATGGCTGATCAGTCACTAGCTACGCCAATCGAACAAGGACAAATCACTATTAGTGCAGATGTTCGAGTAAAATTTCAATATTAAATAGGAAGGTTCTAGTATCTATCGATAGATATTAGAACTTTTTTAATACTCAAAAAATATTAAAATACTTATTTCCATAATGTGTTAAAATAAGTGGGGTATATTAATGAATTTAAAGGGGTGGAATATTTGTTACTTCAAACAAGCATTACAGGGGTTGGGGAGCCAATTGTATTTTTGCATACTGGATTACAAACAGGATTGACGGACTATACCTTTCAAAGAGAATATTTCACCAAATCCTACAAAGTAATCGCTCCAGATTTAAGAGGTCATGGACAATCTAAAACAAATGATATTCAAAATTTTTTTGAAGATTCGGCGTTAGATTTATTGGAAACAATAGATCATTACCATCTAGAAACAATCCATCTCGTAGGTTGTTCCTTAGGAGCAATAGTAGCGATGAAGTTTGCTCAATTGTATCCGGAGCGGATAAATACGTTAACTATTTCTGGAATTACACCTGTAAAACCAGAAAACTGGTCCGTACTCCATTCGGAAGATGTAGAATTTCAAGGGAAACTGCTTGAGAACGAGGAATTCACAAGCTATTTTGATCAATTGCATGTATCCGATTGGAGACAGTTCATTTATTTGGGAAGAGATGAAGATTGGTATCCTTTTGAAGATATGAAAACGCTAAATGAATGTAATTTTCCAGTTCTTTTCATCGTTGGGGAAGGAAATCAGCACGAAACTATCGGTGCATCGATATATCCTAAAGAAAATAAAAATGTGCATATTGCCATTATTCCATTTGCTGCACATCTAGTGCATGAGGAACAGCCTGAAATATATACTCGTATACTAGAAGAGTTTTTGGAGCAATCTAAAAAGAAGTAACAGATATGTTGATTAAATTATTAATGAACAGAGCAACATGGATTTGTCTCAAAAACTAAAGAAGTAGTAGGGGATGAACAATCCACACTCTATTTTTTTATATCTAGAAAATCGTTGAAAAAGGCAACACTCCTGCGGGAATAACGTTAGTCGAAGACCCCACAGCGAAGCGAGGAGGCTGAGGCGACGCCCGCGGAAAGGGAGCCGATTCAACGATTTTCTTATTAATAGGACAATTAGACAATCCCTTCCGGCAAAGTCAGCAAAATGTTGTCTCAAAAACTAAGAGGGTACGAACAATCCACACTCTACTTTTTTATATCTAGAAAATCGTTGAAAAAGGAGACACTCCTGCGGGAACAGCGTTAGTCGAAGACCCCGCAGCGAAGCGAGGAGGCTGAGGCGACGCCCGCGGAAAGGGAGCCGATTCAACGATTTTCTTATTAATAGGACTATTGGATAACCCTTCCGGCAAAGTCAAATCAGTTCCCTTTAGTTTAGGAGTAGGCTTGTTGCTTGCCTTGGAAAGCGTACGCGTACAATGGAAATCAACAGTATTGTTTAAAAGAGTCAGATTTTAAAAAACGCCATTTTTTAAAATATGCTTAGTCTAGGGTTTTGAAAAATGTGATTTATGAAATTGATTTAGGTAATAACTTATTATTAATATAGTATTAAGGAATATTTATGAAATTTATATTGTTTATTGACACGGAGAAGAAATTCTTCGTGTTTTTTGTTTGCTACCGAAATTTCAATTCAAATGGTTATATGTACCTTGTGAGGGAATAGATAAAGGGGAGTGAAATTTGCTTTTACAGATGGATAAAATGGTAATTTTCAATAATAATGACGCCAAAAAATATGGTTGAAGAATGTGAATAGCCTTACATTTTACATCCTTCTAGCTTTTTGGTAATATGCGATAGGGTCATCCGTTGTCAGATGTCTTATAATGGTAATTTTTTGAATAATTTTGCAATCCACTAAATAATACATATTTAAGAAGGTGTCTATAATGAACGTGCTATGGGGAATAGGCGGTATAATCGTCGTATTAGGTATAGCTTTTATATTATCAAGTGCAAAAAAATCGATTAAATTGCGTACGATTTTAGCAGGATTAGCAATTCAGATTCTGTTTGCTTTTATTGTTTTAAAATGGGAAACGGGACGGGAAGTACTAGTTGCTTTTTCTAATGGAGTGCAAAATCTAATATCGTATTCGAGTGAGGGAATATCCTTCTTATTTGGACCTGCAGCGGATACTGAAAAGTTTGGGTTCGTCTTTGCATTTCAAGTGCTCACAGTAATCATTTTCTTTTCAGCATTAATTTCGGTTCTTTACTATTTAGGAATAATGCAATTTTTTATTAAGATTATTGGTGGAGGACTTTCGAAGCTTCTTGGGACAAGTAAGGCAGAGTCTGTTTCAGCTGCTGCAAATATTTTTGTTGGTCAAACAGAGGCACCGCTTGTTATTCGACCGTTTCTAGAGAAAATGACAAAATCTGAACTTTTTGCCGTGATGACAGGGGGACTCGCTTCTGTTGCTGGTTCTGTTTTAGTAGGTTATGCATTATTAGGTGTTCCATTAGAATATTTGCTTGCAGCAAGCTTTATGGCTGCACCAGCAGGATTAATTTTAGCAAAAATAATAATTCCAGAAACAGAAGAGGTGAACACAGAAAACTTCGCACTTGAAAAGGATGATGCATCTGCCAATGTAATTGATGCAGCAGCACGTGGCGCAAGTGATGGATTGAAGCTCGCTTTGAATGTTGGAGCAATGCTATTAGCGTTTATTGCAATTATCGCATTGCTTAATGGTATTCTTGGTGGAATCGGAAGTTTCTTTGGTTACGATGGATTATCATTAGAAGGCATTTTAGGGGTAGTATTTTCTCCGTTGGCATTTGCAATAGGTGTCCCATGGTCAGAAGCAGTAACAGCTGGTTCCTTTATAGGGCAAAAACTAGTCGTAAATGAATTCGTTGCTTATTCTTCTTTTGCACCAGTTATTCCAGATTTATCTCCTAAAACAGTCATTGTCGTTAGCTTTGCATTATGTGGATTTGCAAACTTAAGTTCATTGGCGATTTTGTTAGGTGGTTTAGGATCAATGGCACCAAGTCGTCGTCCTGATATTGCACGCCTAGGAGTTAGAGCAGTTATTGCAGGGATGCTAGCTTCCTTATTAAGTGCAGCAATTGCAGGAATGTTTATATAAAAAACATGAGAATAATAAGTAAGATGTGTCCGTTTGATGTGCTAACATCAAACGGTCTTTTTTAAAAGATAAGAAAGTATATAAAATTGATGTACTATGAACCCATTGTTTATAGTGCTTTTACTAGGATTAGTAAAGACTTGTAAGGGCGCTGAAAGAGTGTCATTCCAATAAATTAAATTATCTATCAAATAGCCGCTACGAGAATTTAGCGCTTTGGCATTCGCTTTTCGCGGCGTTGCCTCAGCCTCCTCGCTTCGCTGTGGGGTCTTCGACTAACGCTATTCCCGCAGGTGTCTCATACCGCCGCGATAAATTCTCCTATATCAAAAAAGGATACAGTAAATAGTTCCTATAAAAGTACTAATGTTTCAAGTTTTTCACCTCCCTCGTTTTTGTTCATATGTTTTATGGCATTAATAGTTGAAAAAATAATCAGCATCTCTAAAATTGAGAAGCGAAGAGCGTCCGAAATTGTATCTTCGGGCGCCACTCTCTAGGTGGATAGTATCTATTCTTTCATTAACCTAAAGCAAAAGCCACCTGACTCCAACCGTTCAAGCTGGCGACGGGTAAACGACAGCCATAGGATTACCGAAAAAGAGGGACGGGAAGTGGCTTACCACTTCCCGTCCCTTTTAAAAATTATCCGGTAATAAGATGGCCGACATGCTGTCCAAAGCACGCTAGAAACGATGAAGAGAAGATGCACTGGGCCTTGCACATTTCTTATAAGGATTTTTATTTTGAATTAGGAAAAAATTTATAATCGATACCCCTAAGGTGTTAATATTAAATAATAACTGAAATTAAATGTAAAACACAATGATAGATGAAAACTTATTTAAAAATAGAAATGGAGAGCGGACGTTATGGTAAAAGAACAAACGAGATACTCTCGTCTTGCAAATATTACAAAGTTAATAAATACGAAGCTCGAATTACGAGAAGTGTTGGAACAAGTAATTACAGCTATTTCCGAAGAAATCGTTCAATGCGACTCTGTTGGTATTTATTTGCCTCAGGAAGATGGGAAGTTCAGGGGGTATGTTGGAAAACCGGAAGTCATAAATGGAATGACGATAGATATGCACGTCATCGATACTGAATATGATTTACTCGCAAAAGAAGTGATTGAGACACAACAAACAATCTACATTCCCAATACAGCAGAGGATAGTCGTCCTGACCCTAGAGCAGTTGCAGGGTTTAAGATTAAATCATTGTTAGCTTCTCCTATTTCTTACGAGAATGAATTGTTCGGACTTGTTTTTTTATTTGATTATGGGATTCCTATGAATTTAACAGAGGAAGAAATACAGACTGTAGAAGCTTATGTGAATATGGCTGGTGTTGCTATTCGGAATGCAACAAATCTAACGAGGAAAGAGAATCTCATAGCAGAAAAGCAATTGTTATTGGATCTTACACGTGAATTATCAATGTGTGAGTCGATGCAAGAAGTTCTAGATAGATGTTTTTACTATGTAGGAAAAGTGTTGAAAAACTACAATATTGGGGTGCACTTACTAGACCCTTTGGCAGAGAAAAGAATAAAACCAGCAAGTTTAAGTAGAGATAGTGATTGGACAGAAGAGGACTGGATGAGGACTCACAATAAAGTTCATATTGATCAAACGAATGATGCTGTGTTTAAAGAGGTTCTTCGGACAAAAGAACCACTTCTTATTCCAAATGTTTTTATAGATGAAAGACCAAATCACGATGTTTGTCTAAATTTTGGTATAAAAGGTATGTTTATGCTACCATTAGTGGCGATGGGAGAGGTATTAGGTGCTTTAGCAGTTGTTGAACTCGAGGAAAAAGTCCTATTTTTTCCGGAGTCGGATATACAGCTAGCACAATCCATTGCAGATGCTGCTGCCTCTACGCTATCAAACTTATTATATATGGAAAAGCAAGAGGTGATTATTGAAGAGAGAACTTCAGAAATTAGAGTAAAAAATAATGAGCTTGAAAGAGTTGTTTCAGAGCTAGAGAATTTAAGTCGCGAAAAGGAATTAATCTTAAACTCAGCAGGAGAAGGAATCTTTGGCTTAGATCTCGAAGGGAAAATAACTTTTTGTAATCCAGCTAGCGAATCTATGTTGGGCTATGAAACAGGTGAACTTATAGGTAAGTCCTGCGATATTATTTTTAATAGAAATAATACACAAAGTCATCCATCACTCCATTCCGTCAGAAATCAAAAATTTTATAAAAAGGACAATTCCAGTTTCTTTGTGGAATATGTTATCTCCTCCATAAAAGAAGGAGACGTCATTCTTGGCGAAGTGGTTACATTTAAGGACATAACAGAACGGAAACAACTGGAGGAAGAAATTAAATATCTAGCTTACTTCGATAGTTTAACAGATTTACCTAATAGAGTTTTGTTAAATGACACATTAAATCAAAGATTAGCAGAAGCGCAAGAGAAAGAGCAAAAAATTGCAGTGCTTTACTTAGATTTAGATCGTTTCAAATTGATCAACGATAGTTTAGGTCATAGTTATGGGGATCTTTTGCTACGGGAGGTTGCAGATCGATTAAGAACTAGTATTCCAAAAGATGCTATCGTATCTCGGCAAGGTGGAGACGAATTCACAATCATTCTATCAAATTTTAAAAGTAAAAAAGATGTTTTAAAGGTTGTTGAACGAGTGACTGATTCTTTTTCCAAGCCTTTTAATTTAAAAGGAAATGAAGTGTATATTAAAACGAGTATCGGTATTAGTCTCTTTCCAGAAGACGGTGACTCTTCTGAAGTTTTAATAAAGAATGCAGATGCAGCAATGTACAAGTCAAAAGAGAAATCAGGTACCTATTACCACTTCTTTAAAAGTGAAATGAATAATAGAACGCTTGCAAGTATTAAACTAGAAAATGCTTTATATAAAGCGTTAGATCAAAATGAGCTAGATTTATATTATCAACCCCAAATTGACAGTAGGACGAATACTATTATTGGAGCAGAGGCTTTACTAAGATGGAATCATCCTACAGAAGGTATGATATCACCTGCTGAATTTATTCCGATTGCGGAAGAAACGGGGTTAATTGTTCCGATTGGAAGATGGGTACTTTTTACTGCATGTAAACAATTGAAGGAATGGCAGGGGCAGGGACATTCGTCCATGAGTGTGTCTGTGAATTTATCAGGATGTCAGTTTGAAGAGGACAATTTAGTTTCTATAGTAAAAGAAATTTTAGAGACATTAGATCTCGCACCTGAATTTTTACATTTAGAACTTACCGAAAATCAAATTATTAAAAACACTGAGAATACGATCAAAAAAATGAAACAATTAAAAAGTCTAGGAGTAAATATAGCGATAGATGATTTCGGTACTGGTTATTCATCATTAGGTTATTTAAAAAACTTTCCGATTGATGCATTAAAAATCGATAAATCGTTTATTCAAGACTTAGTAAAAGATGATGATAATAATGCTGCAATTACAAATACAATTATTACTTTAGCTCAAAATTTGAATCTAAATGTTATTGCTGAAGGTGTCGAGACAAAAGAGCAATTAGACTTTCTACTATCTAAAAACTGTTATATCATGCAAGGATTTTACTTTAGTAAGCCACTAAACGCTGAGGGAATAACAAAAAAATATTTAAGTTAATATTAAAAATTCGGGGGGATTTTTATGAAAGCTGTACGTTCAGTATTAGAATATTTACAAGGTATTGGAGTAAAGCATATTTTTGGTATTCCAGCAGGTTCCGTAAATGCATTTTTCAATGAACTTTATGATATGCCTGAAATAACTCCAATAGTCACAAAGCATGAAGGGGCAGCTTCCTATATTGCAGCTTCTTATGCGAAGTATACGAAACAAATGAGTGTATGTATAGGAAGTAGTGGGCCGGGTGGAACCAATTTAGTAACAGGTGCAGCAAATGCAATGAGAGAGCATTTACCTGTTTTATTTATAACGGGTGCAGTACCTGTTAATACGATGGGGCTAAATGCTTCTCAAGAATTGGATGCTGACCCGATTTTTAAGTCAGTTACAAAGTATAGTGTAACTGTGACAGATTCAAAGGATTTACTGAATGAAGTTGTAAAAGCAACTGAAATAGCGATTTCTGGAGTGCCAGGGCCTGTTCATATTGCCATGCCAATCGATGTGCAACATGGTGAAGGTGGAAATACTGAAATACCAATATTACATAAGAAACAAGATCTAACTCCTGACCTTGAAACGATACAAAAAGTAGCTAAAGAACTAACGCAAAGAGAGAGCGGTTATATTTTTGTAGGGCAGGGAATAAGAAATTCTACTGAGCAAATAATAGAATTAGCAGAAATGTTAGATTGGCCGATTATCACAACACCTCAAGCAAAAGGGCTTATCCGAGATGATCACCCTCTTCTAGCTGGAGTTTTTGGTTTTGCTGGACATGACTATGCATCGACATTAATAAATGAAGGTGATGTTCAATCATTATTAATAATCGGTACAAGCCTAGGGGAAACAGCCACAAACAATTATAATGCAAACCTTACAAAAAATCGCTTCACTGTACAAATGGACTTTGATTCAACTGTATTCAACCGGAAGTATGAGATTGATATTCCTGTTTTAGGTGAAATAAATGTAAGCTTGTTGTATTTAATAGAAGAATTAAAAGCTTTAGGATTAACGAGAGAGAGTACAAAGCGACTTGAAAAGAATAATGAGATAAAAAATATCGAGGAATACAATACGAGAAATGTACTCTTAAAGTTACAGGAATATTTACCTTCTTCGACTAGATACTCCATTGATATAGGGGAGTTTATGGCATACGTTATTCATCATATGAAGGTTTTAGATACTGATACGTTTGA
This sequence comes from Psychrobacillus vulpis, assembly GCF_006861825.1. GTDB lineage: Bacteria > Bacillota > Bacilli > Bacillales_A > Planococcaceae > Psychrobacillus > Psychrobacillus vulpis. The sequence continues at coordinate 67,603 of NZ_VDGI01000019.1, forward strand.
CATTAATGTACATTTTGGTGCTATGGGAGGCGGTATTGGAGCGGCTATAGGATCGAAACTTGCTGAACCAGAGCGACCTTCCGTAGCTATTACAGGTGACGGATGCTTCTTCATGCATGGAATGGAAATATTAACAGCAAAAGAATTTAACATACCTGTTTTATTTGTAATAATGAATAATGCTCGCCTTGGAATGGTCTATCACGGTCATTCATTACAATACAAACGCAGCCATCCATCTTTTGAGCAGGAACCAACCAATATTGCTGCAATGGCTGCCGCTATGGACATACCAAGTTTCAGAATTGATAGCATGGAAGATTTAAATCAAGATGTCATAAATAATTTAACTCAGTTAAATGGACCAGCTATTTTAGAAGTAGCTTTAGTTGATAACAATGTCCCACCTATGGGCGATCGTGTTAAATTTTTGTCGTCTTTTGGGAAATAAACCTATTTAAGAAAGGTTGTCTCTATTTTAGAGACAGCCTCAAATCGAAGACAAAGGCAGATGGAATGAACTCATAACTCATTCCATCTGCCTTTAAAATTTTTCTTAATTTTGATCAATAAACTCTATCATTAACACGAGAAGTTGAAATCAATCAGAAAATCTTTGAAAAAGGTGACACTCCAGCGGGAATAACGTTAATCGAAGACCCTATAGCGAAGCGGCTGAGGTAACACCTGCGGAAAGGGAGGACACTGAAAAAGGTCATTCTATTAAATTTTCTATCAAATAGTCGCTAAAAGAATTTAGCGCTTTGGCATTCGCTTTCCGCGGGCGAGCGACGAGCCTCCTCCTCCGCTACGCTTCGTGCGGGGTCTCGCCTGTCTCGCTTTCCCGCAGGAGTCTCATGCGTCGCGCTAAATTCTCTTAAATGAAATAAAACAAATAGTTCCTACAATAATATTAATTCGAGTTTTTCAGTTCCCGATGGTATTGTCTAAAATTAAAAAGTAGAGTAGGAACTTCAGAACTATTCCACACTTTACTTTTTCATTTCTAGAAAATCGTTGAAAAAGGTGACACTCCTGTGGGAATAGCGTTAGCAGAAGACCCCGCAGCGAAGCGAGGAGTCTGAAGCAACGCCCGCGGAAAGGGAGGCCACTGAAAAAGTCACTTTTTTTCAAAAAATAAAAACGAAATCCCATAATTCCTTCACTTTTTAGGGTGTTTATGGGGACGTCATGCCAATTTTGATACAAATATACTTCTCAAGTGGTGACTTTATTTTCTGAATTTTGGTTTTTCAGTGGCCTCCGGAAAGGGAGCCGTTTCAACGATTTTCTTATTAATTGGACTAAATGAACAACCCCATCTGGCAAAGTCGAATGTCAGTGCCTTCAGCAGAGCGAGGAAGCTGCTCGACTCTCGCCCGCGGAAAGCTTCGGAAAACCTTATCTATCCTATTAAAAATAAAAAGACTATAGATAACTCGCTTTATGAGTTTGTCTACAGTCTGATGACTTTTCTAAAAAGCTAAAAAGTAGAGGGGATTTTTTACTCTACTTTTTTCTAGAAAATCGTTGAAAAAGGTGACACTCCTGCGGGAATAGCGTTAGCAGAAGACCCCGAAGCGAAGTGAGGAGGCTGAAGCAACGCCCGCGGAAAGGGAGGCCACTGAAAAAGTCACTTTTTTTCAAAAAATAAAAACGAAATCCCATAATTCCTTCACTTTTTAGGGTGTTTATGGGGACGTCATGCCAATTTTGATACAAATATACTTCTCAAGTGGTGACTTTATTTTCTGAATTTTGGTTTTTCAGTGGCCTCCGGAAAGGGAGCCGTTTCAACGATTTTCTTGCTTATTGGACAGCGTCTTTTCTTCTATTAATGATGAAGGGGTTAGTTGGAAAAACAGTCGTACTCATCTAATTAGTTGAATGACTAAGTACGACTTTAGTTTTTATAAATCTGAATACGATTTGCGGATGACTTCAATGATTGCTCCAATTGTTTGACCTTTAAATTGGTCTGTAACTGCCATTCCGCTTGGATTTGAAAAATAGTAGCCTCGTATTTTCTTATCGTGATTGTACCCAAGATGAGATAACGAATTTTGCAATTCACTAGGTAATCCTTCTAATCCAGAATGTTCCATAAAGTATATGGATGGTAGCACCGTTACATCTACGTCTTCAATTCCTGTATGTATAATGAATAAGTCTTTTGCATTTTGAACAACCCACTGCCCTTTTGAAAATAAAGAAATTCTTTCTTTTTCTAAAGCAGAAATTCCATCTAAATTAATACCGAAGATTTGGTTTAACATTTTACGAATTTCCATACCGGTCATTTTATGTTTTGCTAAATCTAAGTAACTATCTATTACTGTTCTGGACGGAGACATTGTAGATTGATCCATGTTATTGGAAGAAGGAGCTTGTAATGACTTCTTATCTAATACAAGTACTGATTCTAAATTAATTCCGAAAACGGTATCTACGAATTTACAAATTTCTGATGAAGAGATCTGTTCTTCGAAAGAGTAAATGTATCTATCCATTAATTCTATTTTGGACATCGATTCAATCTGCTTATCTAAATCATTGGTAGATTGGTGATTTTCTAATTCTTTTATTAACGTCTTTTTTACTTCTTGTTTTATAGAATGTATCTTTAACATACTAAATCTCCTTTAAAAATACTGGTATAAATTTCTTTCTTTTCAATTATATATTAAAAAATCTCTTTGGGAAAAAGAAAAGGTACCAGGCGAAAAGTCTGGTACCTAACGTTAGTCGTTATCATTGTAAAATTATTCTAGCACTGAGTCAGTAGTAGATAGCCTTTAGTAGTTTGAAGAAGCGTATGCATCTACAAAGAACTTTTTATTTTTCCAAAGATTGTTTAGTTGTAATGAGCGAATTTCTCTTTATGAGATATATTCCATATCCAACGATAGTACCTGTTAATGCTAGTGTAACCCACCCAAACCCTAGCTCTGCAAGCGGAAGGTAACCCATATAAGTATCGACTATTCCAAAGGTGAATCCAAATGCTTTTAAGCCATCGTATAAAGCAACTACTCCTGTAAGGGACATTGCTCCAACGTACACGTAAGTAGAGCCGGCAAATAACGGGTGAAAAAAAGATAGCACAACTAATACAATTGTTAAGGAGTATGTAGCTATTAAAAAAGGTACACTCAATGATAAAATCGAATTTAGTCCGAAGTTTGCAAATCCGAAACTAATCAACGTAAAAAATAGAGCAATTTTCTTATAGCTAATTTTCGGAAACAAAGAATGAAAATAGTTTCCACAAGCAGAGATTAACCCTACACAAGTAGTGAAACAAGCTAGAACAAAGATAAAGCCTAATAGTAAATTACCCCATTGACCAAATAGTAATAAGGATGCAGAAGATAGAAGGACACTGCCATTTTCAAATGATCCCATTCCAGCCATTTTTACTCCTATATAACCAAGCGAAAAATATACAACAGCGAGTAATACTCCTGCAAGAAGACCTGCTTTCATCATTTCTCGTCGCATCATTTTTACTTCCGTAACTCCTTTTTGCTTCAAAGTCGTTAAAATAACAATTCCGAACGCAAGCGCGGCTAGTGCATCCATTGTATTGTAGCCTTCCAAAAATCCTTTTAGGAAAGGAGATTGTACATATTCAGGAGTTGCGGGTTCTATTGCGCCATTTTTTAATTGAATAAAACCGGCCACTACTAAAACGACCATACTTAGTAATAAAAGAGGAGTAATGATTTTTCCCATGAGATCTACCATTTTGTTTTGGTTTAAGCTAACTAAAAATACAAGCAAGAAAAACACCGCTATAAAACTAACTAATGCAAAAGGAGAATTGGGGATAAAAGGTTTTAACCCCATTTCATAAGCAAGTGTTGCATTACGGGGGATGGCTAGAAACGGACCTAGTGATAGATAAACAATCATTGTGAAAACAAAACCGAAAATAGGATGAACTCGACTAGCTAGCGTACGAACGCCACCTTCCACAAACGATAATGCTGTTAATACAAGTAAAGGAAGACCCACTGCAGTAAAGATAAATCCAGTAATAGCAAGTGGGAAGTTTGTTCCAGCATTTGCGCCTAAAGATGGTGGGAAAATAAGATTCCCAGCCCCAAAAAACATGGAGAATAACATTAGTCCTAAAAATAAAGTTGTTGACTTACTCATTCCATTCACTCCTTCAATTCAAATAATCCATATTCAGTGAAAAATAGGCACAAAAAAACTCGCCCCTTAAAAGGGACGAGATTACTCGCGATACCACCCTAATTCTGAAAATTTGTCTATCACAAATATTCCAGCACTCAGCCAACGTACAATCATACGTGATCCCATGGTAACGGGGGATAAACCGGCAAAATCTACTAAAGGTTCAACTTTGCTTCTCCGAGATTACTTCCGAAACAGGCTTAACCATCGACTTTCAGCAAGCGTCGACTCTCTTTAGATTAAGTGACCATCCGTACTTATTCTCTTCAACGAATTTGGATTTGTTTCACAGCTTACCAAGTGAAAATAAAGTTGTCAATATAAATAGTGGAGTTAGATTATTCTGTTAATTAACACAAACTTATAGAATGGGATATTTTTCTTAGATAAGTGATACTTCTTACACTTTTATTCCTTCGCCATTTTGTTATGTTTTTAAAGTGTTTATATGCTATTTTTGAATTTATTTTTAAGCAAAAATTCGGACATGGAATGCATTGTAAGTTCTTACAATGATAGCTGTTTGTAAAAAAAATCAAGGTATATTAATCTATCTATATTCAAGTTTTTCAGTAGGAGTCAAGAAAATGAATAGTCAATTATTTTTACAGTTTAATACAATTTTTATTAGTATATTAATTGAATCTTTGCCTTTTATCTTATTAGCGGTAATTGTTTCGGCTTTGATTCAAGTATTTGTGACAGATGAAATGCTTACTAAAATTATTCCTAAAAATAGATTCCTTTCTGTTTTATCCGCTAGTGCGCTCGGTGCGATTTTTCCTGCATGTGAATGTGGGATTATTCCTATCGCTCGCCGATTAATGGCGAAGGGAGTCCCACTCCATGCAGCTATTGCATTCATGCTTACGGGACCAATTATAAATCCAGTTGTTTTATTCTCCACATATGTGGCTTTTGGGAACAGTTGGAAAATGGTGCTCTATCGAGGTGGTCTTTCATTTGTTGTGGCCTTTATAGTAGGACTAATTCTTTCTTATCAATTTAAGGAATCCCAGTTGAAGCATACGTTCATACATCAAGTTTCCCCTAAACATATAACAGTGAAAGGAAAAGTGCTTGGAACTTTAAAACATATGGTGGATGAGTTTTTCACTGTTGGGAAGTATTTGATATTCGGCGCTATGGTTGCTGCAGCTGTGCAAACATACATGAAAACATCCATACTAACATCCATTGGACATGGGGAATACTCTTCTTCACTTGTCATGATGGGCTTAGCGTTTATTATGTCACTGTGTTCATCTGCTGATGCATTTGTAGCTGCTTCGTTTAGAAGTACATTTTCAACTGGAGCATTAATTGCGTTTCTCGTTTTTGGTGCAAAGTTTGATATAAAAAACACATTAATGATGCTAGGTGTGTTCAAAACAAAGTTCGTTTTTTTCTTATTCATTTATACAGCAATTCTAGTATTTCTTGGATCTCTGTTAATTACGAACTTATAGAAAAGGAGTAGTTTCATAATGTTTCGTTGCTGGATTTTGCTAGGGTTGTCATTTCTCTTTTTGCATTTACATGCATCGGGAAATATTTCTAAATACATCAATTTGAAATATTCATCTTTTTCCTTTCTCGCTATTTTTGTACTGTTTTTCTTTATGCTAATCCAAATGTATTTCACTTTGAAAAAAGACGGAAATGAAGATGAATTGACCGATATATGCGATTGTGGAATAGATCATTCTAAAGAGGGGAAGTCGTGGAAGGAATGGATCAGTTATCCTATTTTCATCTTTCCCATTTTAACAGCTTTTTTTCTTCCTATTGCCACTTTAGATTCTAATATTGTTGCAGCAAAGGGATTTAACTTTGAAGTGTATAACGATAAAGATCCTTATGGTTTCCATCAATTCCTTGAGCCTGATACAAGCATATTTTATGGGCAAGATGGCTATGAAGAGATAATGGAAGAAGCACTAGGAAAGTATTCTAACAAGGACAGAGTGATTTTAAACGATCAAGATTTCCTTTATGGAATGGAAACGATATACAAAAATCCTGGATACTTTACAGGTAAAACAATCGGTTTTAAAGGTTTTACTTACGTTGATAAGGAAACAGGAAGTGTTTTTTTATTTCGCTTTGGATTAATTCATTGTGTCGCAGATTCTGGCGTATTCGGTATGCTACTAGAACTTCCGGAAGACACAACTTTCCATAATGATGAATGGATTGAAGTAGAGGGTACGATGGACTCCATGTACTACCAACCATTTAAAAAAACAATTCCCATTTTGAAAGTGGAAAAATTTAAAAAAATAGCAGAACCGGAAGAGCCATATGTTTACAGAAGTTATTAAACTTGAAAAGAGAGATACTATGGATAACAAACAAAAAATACCTGTATATGTGTTAAGTGGATTTCTTGGAAGTGGTAAGACTACTATTTTATTGAACATGCTTGAGCATTGTAAGAATAAAGGGCAACAACCAGGGATTATTTTAAATGAGTTAGGTGAAGAAAATGTAGAAGGACATTTGTTTAAAGATGAAAAGGTAGTGGAGCTACTAAATGGTTGTATTTGTTGTACGATTCAAGATGATTTAAAAGAAACAATGGATGAGTTAATTGCAGAAATGGATAAATCGCCTATCGATATTTTATTCATTGAAGGTACAGGAGTGGCAAATCCGTTAGAAATACAAGAAGCACTCTTGAGTAAGCCATATATTGACCAGTTTGAAATAATGTCTATTATTACCGTTTTAGATGCTAGTCAATACTTAGAATATCAGAGTGTATTTTCAAGTTCAGCAGAAGTTCGGAAACTGATGAAGGAACAAATGGTTTGTGGAAGTCTATTGTTGTTAAATAAAACGGATCTTATACGACAGGATCAGCTGGATAAAGTAATACTTAAAATCACTAAAATAGTTGGACCAGAAAAGGAAATAGTAAAGTGTGTGTATGGACGAATTGGAACTGAAAAACTTTTTGAAAGAAAATTTCAATCCATTTCGGTTAATCAACAGCGTTCGAATATAGATTATCACCATCACCACTCTACCGTACAAGCAATTAAGGTAGAGGATTTCCCTGCACTTCCACAAAAAACTTTTGAAAAATGGCTTAATCAGCTTCCGAACAATGTTTTGCGAGGGAAAGGCTTTGTGAAATTTGAAAAATCTCATCAGCTTTACAGTTTTCAGTATGCTTCAAAAAAAGCTAATTTTACTCCCGTTCCAGCTAATTTAAATAAAAAACCAATCATAATATTAATTGGTATGGGAATAAATAATGAACAGATAAACTACCATTACAAGCAATTGTTCGAGCAAAAATTATAAGGATGATTTTAGTAAATATTGATAAGCAAAAAAAGTAGATGGGGAACTTCAACTATTCCCACACTCTACGCTCCTTTTTCTTAATTGTTATAAACATAGTTCTTTTTCAGAACGAATTAAACGAAATTTCTAAACCATATTAAAGAGGAACAAAATTTCTTCAAAGGAGAGGGTGTTAATATGGGAAGAGAAAGTGACAAAGGAGCAGATAATCATCCTAATTCTTTACCTCAATTGCAAAAAAATCCTAACGCAAGATCGAAAAACGCGAAAGAAGAAATTTCTCTGGAGTTAGCTGAACTCGGTAATCTAATGCCTAAGCAAGAACCGATGACTCCAAATCAACGTAGAAAAAATGAAACAGAAAAAAGGTACTAATGATCAAAAATAAATAGATACAATGCAAAAGGGTTTCGGTATTGTTTATTTCCGAACCCCTTTTGTTTTTTTATAAAGTTTAAGCAATTCTACAGTCTAACGCTACCCAAACGGATAAACAAAAGAAAATCCAGCACACTTCTAATTCTAGAAAATCGTTGAAAAGGCGACACTCCTGCGCGAAGCGAGGAGGCTGAGGCAACGCCCGCGGAAAGGGGAGGTCACTGAAAAAGTCACTTTTTTTCAAAAAATAAAGACGAAATCCCATAATTCCTTCACTTTTTAGGGTGTTTATGGGGACGTCATGCCAATTTTGATACAAATATACTTCTCAAGTGGTGACTTTATTTTCTGAATTTTGGTTTTTCAGTGGCCTCCGGAAAGGGAGCCCGTTTCAACGATTTTCTTATTTATTGGAATATTGAACAACCTAACAAAGTCGAATTATAAGTACTATTTCAGTGCCCTCTGTTTTGGGGGATGGTATTTTCAAGCAGGTAAGAGAAGGGTATATAAATGTAATCCATATTTTGGGGAGGATATTGAAAAACTGTCTATCTTTTAGATTAATAATTTTTCATTTTAGAAAATCGTTGAAAAAGGCGACACTCCTACGGGAAAAGCGTTAGTCGAAGACCCCACAGCGAAGCGAGGAGGCTGAGGCAACGCCTGCGGAAAGGGAGGTCACTGAAAAAGTCACTTTTTTTCAAAAAATAAAAACGAAATCCCATAATTCCTTCACTTTTTAGGGTGTTTATGGGGACGTCATGCCAATTTTGATACAAATATACTTCTCAAGTGGTGACTTTATTTTTTCTGAATTTTGGTTTTTCAGTGGCCTCCGGAAAGGGAGCCGTTTCAACGATTTTCTTATTTATTAGGATATTAGACAAGCCCATCTGGCACCTTCGAATGATAGAGACTTTTTCATTTCTAGAAAATCGTTGAAAAGGTGACACTCCTGCGGGAATAGCGTTAGTTGAAGACCCCACAGCGAAGCGAGGAGGCTGAGGCAACGCCCGCGGAAAGGGAGGCCACTGAAAAAGTCACTTTTTTTTCAAAAAATAAAAACGAAATCCCATAATTCCTTCACTTTTTAGGGTGTTTATGGGGACGTCATGCCAATTTTGATACAAATATACTTCTCAAGTGGTGACTTTATTTTCTGAATTTTGGTTTTTCAGTGGCCTCCGGAAAGGGAACCGTTTCAACGATTTTCTTATTTATTGAAATATTAAACATAATAGGATTTTAGTGCTCACAGATTAAAGCGAGTGGTTTTTTTCGGATTTAATTTGAAAAAAAGACAGTAGGCAAATTTGAGTTTATTAACTGTCTGACCACCCTAAAATTAAAAATGGTTATTTTTAGTAATTGTAAATATACTCTCTATTCTAGAGGGGAAAGGTATTTCATGTCGAATGAATGATTGTAGTGTAAAAAACGATTAAAAAAATACATATTTTTGGAATTTAAAAATAGACTAGTATTAGGTTGGAGGGATTTATGTGACAGAAGAAATGAAATATGAAGAAATTGAAAAACTAAATCCGTTTTTTTCAATTTGGCTATCCACTAGGAAAACAGTACGCTATGTATTGAATCACAAAGATTTAAAATACTCCCTTATTTTAGCCGCCATAGCGGGAATACCTAACGCGATAAGTGCAGGAAATGAGTGGAGTAAATTTTTTAGCATTCAGTTGTGGTTGCTTTTAGTTGGGATTCTTGTGCTTGGTCCTATTTTGGGATTAGTAGGGTTAGGAATTGGAACGGTAATCTACACATGGGTAGGCAAATGGTTTGGTGGGCAGGGAACATTTAAAGAGATGGCTCAAGTAATGGGGGTCATAATGATTCCGAGTATTTGGTTGACTCCATATTGGGTTTTATCTGCTATTTTTGTTCGTAATAATATTTTTGTAATGAATTTACCTTGGGAAGTCACTCCAGGGGCAATAATTTGGTTTTTTGTTTCTTCCTTAATAGTCTTAACATCTTCTATTTGGATGATTGTTATTCAAAGTAAAGCTGTTGGAGAGGTCCATCAGTTCTCCAGCTGGCATGGGTTTGCGACGTTAATACTTCCTGCAATTGTATTTGGAAGAAGCAATTGAGGATGCCGATTATGTCATTATTATATTGCCAGGTGGAAAAGGAAGTCATATCGAATTAGGAATGGCCATCGCGTTAAAGAAACAGATTTTTCTTTACTCGCCTCATGGCGAAGCGTTGGATATGGAGACAACAAGTACGTTTTATCACTTATCTGAAGTGAAAATTTGTACAGGGTCTGTCGAGGAGCTTCTATCAACTATACTAAAAAAATGAAAAATACATAGGGGGATAAAGAGATGAGACAGATTATTGCAATGGGAGGCGGAGGTTTCTCAATGGAACCTGAAAACCCGTTATTAGATCGATATATTTTAGAGCAATCATCCAAAAAAAGACCGAAGATATGTTTTATTGGAACTGCTAGTGGAGATGCGGATAGTTATATAGAGCGGTTTTATGATTTTTTCAGAAAGGAAGATTGTGATCCTTCGCATTTGTCTTTATTCAAACCACAAACGCGTGACATTAAGAAATTTATAATGGAACAAGATATATTGTACGTAGGTGGAGGCAATACAAAGAACTTGATAGCACTTTGGAGAGAGTGGGGGCTAGATATAGCTATCCGCCATGCTTATGATAATGGAACAGTCTTGTCAGGAATTAGTGCAGGCTCCCTTTGCTGGTTTGAAGATGGTGTGACGGATTCTTATGGAGATGAGCTTGAACCTATTTCTTGCCTAGGTCTTATTAGTGGAAGCAATTGTCCACATTATGATGGGGAAGAGATGCGTCGTCCTACATATCAGAGACTAATTCAAGAGAATGCTATAAATGCTGGATACGCTGCTGACGATGGTGTGGCTTTGCATTTTGTGGATGAACAATTACAAAAGGTGGTAAGTTCTCGTCCACAAGCAAGTGGATATCGTGTGGAAAAAGAAAAAGAAGTAAAGTTATCCACAGTATATTTAGGTGATGAGATTAAACGGTTGAAAGATGAATAAAGTAAAATGTATATTTTGATGCTTGAAGAAATGAAAGGATTGAATGGCATATTAGTATAGAGTTGGTAATTAAGGTTCAGCAGGTTCGTTTCTGTTTTATCATCCAGAAAAGGATATATATTTAATCGATTCTTTAAATCATTTTGGATATGGGAGAAAAGGTATTCGCGTAATGTTCAAAGCGTTAATATACTTGTAAAATGACTAGACATTGAAATAGTACCAATGTCTAGTTTTGATATTATTTCTCCAAAGAGTGTTTAGTGGCGGCAATTACTGAATTTCTTTTTATTAAATACAAACCATAACCAATTGCAGTACCTACAAACGAAAGAATAACCCACCCTAACCCTAAATCTGCAAATGGTAGATAGCTCATATAAGAATCTACTATTCCAAAAGTGAATCCAAATGCTTTTAAGCCATCATATAAAGCGACAATTCCTGTAAGTGTCATTGCTCCAATATAAACATAGGAAGAACCTCCAAATAACGGGTGAAAAAAAGATAGAACAACTAATACGATAGTTAAAGAGTAAGTAGCAACTAAAAACGGAACACTCATGGATAAAATCGTGTCTAGTCCGAAATTAGCAAATCCAAAACTAATTAGTACAAAAAACAAAGCAATTTTTTTATAACTAACTTTTGGAAGTAACGAATGAAAGTAGTTTCCACAAGCGGAAACAAGGCCAACACAAGTAGTGAAACAAGCGAGAACAAAGATAATGCCTAAAAGTAAATTTCCCCATCGGCCGAACAGTAAAAAGGAGGCAGAAGAAAGAAGTACACTGCCATTTTCAAATGAACCCATTCCAGCCATTTTCACTCCAATATAACCAAGTGAACAATATACAATCGCTAGTAATACTCCTGCAAGAAGACCTGCTTTTAGCATTTCTCTTCGCATCATTTTACCTTCCGAAACACCTTGTCGCTTTAACGTAGTCAAAATAACAATTCCGAACGCAAGCGCAGCAAGTGCATCCATTGTATTGTAGCCTTCCAAAAAACCTTTTAGGAAAGGAGATTGTACATATGCGGGAGTTGTAGGATTTAATGCCCCACTTTTTAATTGAACAAAACCAGTCACAACTAATACGACCATACTTAGCAATAAAAGTGGTGTAATGATTTTTCCCATAAGATCAACCATTTTGCTTTGATTTAAACTTACTAGAAATACAAGAAGGAAAAACAATGCTGTAAAACCGAATAAAGCAAAAGAAGAATCAGGTATAAACGGTTTTAGTCCCATTTCATAAGCAAGCGTCGCATTACGTGGAATCCCTAGAAATGGTCCAATCGATAAGTAAACGATAATCGTAAATACTAATCCAAATATAGGGTGAACTCTGCTAGCTAAAGTGCGTGCGCCACCTTCCACAAAAGATAATGCTGTTAATACAAGTAATGGCAGTCCAACTGCAGTAACGACAAATCCAGTAATAGCGAGTGGAAAGTTTGTTCCAGCATTTGCACCTAAAAATGGAGGGAAAATTAGATTTCCAGCCCCAAAAAACATGGAAAATAACATTAATCCTACAAATAAAATTCTAGATTTACTCATTTCATTCACTCCTTCAATCGAATAATCCATATTCAGTGAAAAATAGGCACAAAAAAAACTCGCCCCTGTAAAAGGGACGAGATTACTCGCGATACCACCCTAATTCCGGAAATTTGTCTATCACAAAAATTCCAGCACTCAGCCAACGTACTATCATACGTGATCCCAAGATAACGGAGGATAAACCGGCAAAATTTACAAAAAGTTCAATTTTGCTTCTCAGAGATGATTTCGGAAAAGGACTTAAACATCGACTTTCAGCAAACGTCGACTCTCTTTGGATTAAGGAACCATTCGTACTTATTCTCTTCAACGAATTTGGATTTGTTTTAAAGCTTACCAAGTGAAAAAATAATTGTCAATATACATTTAAAAGTTCAATTATTCAGTGAATTATCAAAGTATTTCAGTTATTATGAATATATAGTTCTAAAAAAATATGAATCTAACAATGATTGGATAATTGTTACTTAATGAGATGTTAACTTAGGGCTTAGAACAGAATGAACATAGGAGGAAAACAATGGGATTTTTAGATGGATTAATGGGAAATGCATCAGAAATAGAATTAGATAAAGTGGAGAATGAACTAAAGGATTTGCTTAGCACTTCTGAGAAAGTCGAGCATGCGTACAAGCTTATCCGGGATCTTTTCGTTTTTACGGATAAGCGGTTATTGTTAATCGATAAACAGGGAGTGACAGGGAAAAAAGTAGAGTACCACTCAATTCCTTATAAGAGCGTTGTACATTTCTCAATCGAAACGGCTGGAACATTTGATTTAGATGCAGAGTTGAAAATATGGCTTTCAGGAAGTGCGGCACCTGTTCAAAAGAAATTTAATAAGTCTTTAAATATTTATAAAGTGCAAAGTGTTCTCGCAGAGTACGTTTTGAAATGAATAGAGTCGAAATCTGAAATAAAATGTGGACAGTTCACTAAAAATAACCCATCCTTCCTAGGATGGGTTGAACATTTGTTTGATTTACGAAATTGACGTTCGTTCAATAAGTTCTTTTTTAATATTAATTTCCATTCAAAAAAGTGATCAAATCTTTATGATTTTCGGGTGTTACACCATGCCCATCATTGTAAGTTTTAAACGTAACTTTCGCTCCTTGTGCCTCGAAGTAATCCTTACTTTCCGCACCCCATTGCGATGGAATAACGTAGTCATAGTCACCATGCGATATAAATATATTCAAATGGTCAACAGAACGATTACTATATTCTCCTTTAACAAAGTCAGGTATATAGCCACTCAATGCCACCACACCACTAATAACATTGCCCATTGTTAATGCCAAAGTTTGAGCAAGCACTGCTCCTTGGCTAAATCCTACAACAAAGATTTTGTCTGGATTAAGCTCATATTCCTCGATTGCTTCATGGATAAATGCTTGGATAAACGTTATTATTTGATCAAACACATCACGATCGGGTTTGCCGACTTCTGCTATCGTAAAAAATGCATACCCTGGATTGTGAACAATCGGGCCGCGTAAACTAAAAATATGGTGAGTCTTCTCAAAACTTTTTATAAGTTGTGGCAAGTCCTCTTCATTACTCCCCATTCCATGTAATAAGAAAATTGCAGGTAGTTTTTCTCCAGTTGCTTCGGGTGCTGTATGTTTATATGTAAATGGTGATTTCATTTTTATTATCATCCTTTCAACTTAAGTACATTTATTTTATCATAATACCTTGGATTTCCCTTCAACTAGAGCATGAATAGCTTAAAACATGACTTTTTGGATATGATAAAGAATACCTTAAGAAAACATGTTAGGAGTTAATATAATGAAAGAATTTAAAGTCACTTATTTTTTTGATGAGGAACATTACATAAGAAGATTTATCCATCTAGAATCCCAAGAAAGTGCAGAAGAACTCATTCAAAGTGAGCGTGATCAATACATCTCCTTTCGAGATAGTAGAGGGATTTATCATGAGCTCAATACAAGAGATGTTCGAGTAATTCAAATATCTGAATATCATAGAATTGATAAAAGTAAAAACAGACGTGTCTATTGACTATAATTATCCAGTAAAGTTTATATTTCGATGAAAAGTTTGTTTAAGAACATTTTCGGATTGCTCTAGACTGGAAGACTACTGTACCATTACCTAGATTTCAAAATGCATGGGACACGACTACGTCACCATCCCAAGCATTTCGGTAATAGTATGGCCGTCATCCGTCCGTCGCCTTCCTAATAGTTGCACGTATTTTTTTCGCACGATTATTTCTATCATATAGGCAATAATAATGGGTAGACCGGTCTTTTCCCCATACATTATAGAGATTTATGTAGGGATGAATAGGTGGATAAATAATGAAAACAATTGTTTTTATAGGATGTTACAAGTTTGGGACAAGTAAAGAGGCCCTGACAACTGCAAAAGAAATGGGATATCATGTAGTGTTATTTACAGATATTCCGAAGTACATGACAAGTAATGTTGAATTCCCGGACGTTGATCAATTTATTTTTGTAAAAAATATGCTTGATGAACAGCAGATGTTGGACGGAATAATAAAGTTAAAGGAAAATGGAAAACAAATTTGTGCATGTGTTAGTATGATTGACCCGTATGTTTCTTTTGCAGCTCAACTCTGCAAGCATTTAGAGCTTGCAGAAATCTCCGTAGACTCACTACGTATAATGGAGAACAAAATAAAAGTAAGAGAAAAACTTAACAATCTTCCAATGACCCCTTATTACTCCATATTTCATCCAAGTGATTCTTACAAAGAGTTGGAAGAGGAGTTTCAATCCCTTTTTCCCATCATTATTAAACCCCCTATTTCAAACGGTTCAAAGGACGTTTTGTTTGTTGAAACGACAAAGAAGCTTGCAAATGCATTAAATTTTGTACAAAAAAATCATCCAGATAGTCAATTGCTAATAGAAGAATTTTTAAGAGGACAACAGTATCTCATTGAAACTTTAGTGTACAACAATGAAATAAGATATTTAGGTGTAGTGGAGCAGGAAGTTATATACAACGGACGGTTTGTCGTTAATGGTTATAAGTTTCCCGCAATTTTAGGACAGAAAGAAAGCGATAGCCTCTATTCGACTATCGTAAATATAGTCGAAACACTTGGCCTTTCGAATGGCTCATGTCATTTTGAGATGAAGCTTGTTCAAGGAGAATGGAAACTAATTGAAATCAATCCGAGAATGTCAGGTGGAGTAATGAATAGGATTATAGAAGAAGGTACTGGAATTAATCTCATAAAAGAAATTTTGAAATTGTATTTAAGAGAAGAGCCTGCTTTCGTAGAAACAAAAAAACAACATGTGTACGCCAAATATTTAACGGTAAGATCGAGAGGGAAGCTGCTTAAAGTCACCGGTGAAGAACTGGCTATAAAGCACAAAGGAGTTAAATATGTTCATGTTAAGGCTCTTGAAGGGAAAATCCTAACTAATCCGTATTCGATGGGTGATCGGTATGCATGCGTTATAGCTGTCTCAGAGTCAGCCGAACAAGCAGAAGCGATTGCATTAGGAGCTTCAAGGGAAATAAAGTTTTATCTAGAACCACTTTGAGCGTCAATTTAGGCTGTTTCTGACAAGCTTTTAACCCGTACAAACTTTTTATATCTTAATATGATATTTACAAAAGGGTAGGAGGGAGTTGAAAAAAATTTGAGCAGCGAAAGAAAAAGTAGCAATTGTATATGCGATGCACTCTTTGAATTAAAGCTATTTCAGGATTTTTTAAAACATTCCCATACTAAATTTTATGGTCATTTGCTAGCCGAAATTGTAAATACAGATACAATTCCCTTCTTCTTAATAACCAAAAAAGGAGACCCTTTAAGTTTTAACGACACAAAGGAGTGTTTTGAAACAAGCTACTTCCGAATCGAATCTGTTGATCCGGAAAAGTGCTGTACAACAATTTCATTATTGCGTCCCCTAGATATTGAAGGTCGCATTTCTAATTCTATTTGTGATGTTGTTAGATTAGAGAAAACGTCTACTTGTAAAGAAGTCGATCTAACATGTATTTGTGCTATCCAACTTCTTGATACCGAATTGTTAAGAAGAAAAATAATAATTGAACCAAAATGGTAAAGGTTAACCTCCCCCTAAGATATTCTTAGGGTATTTTTTATTTTTACACTGTTTTTATTAGGTGATTTATTCCATTAAAGTACTTTTTACGATATCTCGGTAATGGAATAGTAGCCATCCTTGCTTAAGTAATCCGAAAACGTGCTTAAATAAACTTTTTCATCGAAATATACAATAATAATTTTTTTCTGGATAATTCCAGTTACTCACCACATCTATTATTTTTACTAGAATTTTATAAAACTGAACGTTCGCCCTTATGCAGAATAGGAAGACTGAATTTAATAAATATATCAATGCACAGTATAAAGGAGAATATAAAATGACATTAATAGGAATGTTACATCATCGTAGAGACCCCAAAACCGTCATTAAGTCTTATGCCTATGCTGCAGTTGCCCAGGCGGAGGGGCTAAAATTTTTCTACTTTTCACCGGGAACAGTGAATTTCGTAAACCGATCCATTAGAGGCCAAGTATATGAAAATGGTAGCTGGCAAGAGAGAGTTATGCCTTTTCCAGATGTTATTTACAATGCGGGTAGTCCTGAAAAACTAGCAAAATCGAAACCAATTATTGAAAAGTTGAAAAAGGAAATTCCGTTTACTACTAACTCGATAGGTAACAAATGGAATATAAATGAACGACTAAAGGAAGCAAAGGAATTTTCGAATTACTTAATCCCTTCTGAAGTTGTAAAGAATGTGGAAACTTTCTTTAAATTTGTTGCATCTTTTCATAAAGTAGTTTTTAAGCCCATAGATGGAAGAAAGGGGAAAGGTATTTACTTCATTTCTAGTGTGAAAAATGGGTATGAAGTTAGGAAGGATTCCAACAATGAATTCTATTCTAAACAACAGCTAATAGAGTTTTTGGAAGAGAAGCTTTCAACCGGAACTTTTATTATTCAACCATATATTCAATCTGTCACAAAATCTGGGCATGTATATGATTTTAGGCTTCATGTCCAAAAAAACGGGGAAGGTAAGTGGGTAATTACAACGATTTTTCCGCGGATTGCTCCTAAGGGATCCATCATACCAAATATTAATAATGGCGGCTACACGAACTACTTAGATCCATTTTTACAGCAGGAGTTTAAAAAAGAAGCGTTTAATATTAAACGTATGTTGGAGCATTTTTCTTTGTCCTTAGCTAATCACTTAGATAATATCCAAATGGTAAAATACGGAGAAGTTATTGACGAAATCGGAATTGACATTGGGTTAGATGAGCACCTGAAAATTTGGATATATGAAGTTAACTGGCGCCCAGGATGTCCACCTGCATTTTACCTAGAATTAGACGTAGTAATTCATACTATCCAATATGCAAAATTTATAGCAGAAAACCAAGCTAAAATCAAAAGAGAAATAGGCACATTAAAGAGGAAAAATATTGAGAAAAAAGGAAAAATACCAATAATTGCAATAACAGGGAGTGCTGGTAAAACAACATCAAAGGCTTTTCTTGCATCAATTTTATCAAAAAAGTGGAATGTATTTGAGTCAAAAGATTATTGGAATACGACAGAACATACGAAAAAACATGCAGACGAGATTAATGACACTCATGAAGCGGTTGTACTAGAGTATGGGATGGCCTATCCAGGTGTCATTAAAGAACATTGTAGCATCATTCAGCCTACACTTAGTATTGTAACGAACATAGGACTCGCGCATGTTGGAAACTTTGACAGTGATATTAAAGGAGTTGCACATGCCAAATCAGAACTAATCCATGGTATGGATCAGGAAGGTGTTCTCGTATTAAACAAGGATGATGAAAACTCTAAGTATTTGGAGACGGAACAATTCAAAGGAAAAATAATGACAGTTGGTATAAAATCTTCAGCTAATTATAGGGCATATGACGTTAAGTATAAAGAGAATGGTATGAGCTTCAAGATGAAGCTACAACGACAAGAAATTGAGTTGTTTATACCTATTTTAGGGGAGCATCATGTTTATAATGCGTTAAATGCAATTGCTATTGCTGATTACTTAGGCTTTACACCAATGGAAATAAAGGCCGGACTTATTTTTAAAAAGCCACCAAGAAGATTAACTATTTACAACTGTCGAGACAATATTACCGTAATTGATGATACTGTTCATTCGCATCCTCAAGGAGTGCGTGCAGCACTTGATGTTCTATCTAATATAGGAAAACATCGAACAATAGCTATTATTGGACAGATGAGAGAGTTGGGAAATTTAAGGGAGGAAGAATACCGTAAAGTTGGAGAGTATGTTCATGAAAAAAATATTGATATTTTAATCACCTACGGATTTCGGACAGAAGAAATTGGTGCTCAAGCAAAAGTAAAAGGATTTCCTCCTAAAAATATTTATCATTTTATCCAAAAAGAAGAATTACATGAATTATTGGATAAGATTGTGAAGAAAAACGATACAATTTTAGTCAAAGGAGCAAGTAAAACCAATATGTTTGATACGGTTAAGTATTTAGATGATACATTTAAAGAATAATTCAACAAAGACCTGAATAACAGATCGTAACTAGATCTATTATTCAGGTTTTATTTATAAATAAGAAAGTATAAAAACTTGGTATGTAATGAACACAGGAATCATGGCCTTTTTCAAAGGATTCCGTTACAAGCGGACGCTTTCCGCTGGCGTTGTCTCAGTCTCACCGCTATGAGGCCGCTGAAAAAGTGTTATTCTAATAAATTTTCTATCAAATAGTTGTTAAGAGAATTTATCGCTTTGGCATTCGCTTTCAGCGGGCGAGCGACGAGCCTCCTCCTTCGTGCGGGGTCTCGTCTGTCTCGCTTTACCGCAGGAGTCTCATGCGTCGCGCTAAATTATCTAAAATAAATACAGCAAATAGTTCCTACAAAAATACTAAATTTTTCGGAAAAGGGATAAAAAAAGAGCACCTACAAAGTAAGGTGTCTCCAGTTTATTCCTCTTTTAAATGAAATATAATTTCTTTTGCAGCAGCATTTGCACGTTGTTTAGCTTCTTCTAGAGTACTTCCCTCAGCAATTACATAAGCGTATCTATGCCCCATTGATAATGGGGGGGTTAGTAGAGTTCCTTTTTTAGGCTTCACGTATACATCAATAACGCCAGGTAATTTTTTTGCCCTGGCTTTTCCGGTCACTTTTTCTAAAATTCCCTTCTTAGTAGCTATAACGTATTTCGTAAAAACATACTTTTTATGTTTAGGTGTAATGGAAGGACTCTTCCCTAAAAATAACTTAAGTGTTTCTTCCACTAAACTAAATCCAAAAGCAGCTTGTATCATTTTATTCATAGCACCTCCAGAAATTCTAGGGTTAATCTCGATAAGCTTCCAACCATTTTTAGATAAACGAATCTCAAGGTGTAGTGCTCCAGTTTCAATTCCAAACTCTTGGATGATTGAATTTAGTACTTCTTCAATTCCTTTTCTAATTCTTTCCGGAACTTTTGCGAGTACTCCATATCCAGTAATGATAAATCTCCTGCCCCTTGTTATTTCTTGTTCCATAATTCCTGCAATACTGGCTTTATGATTAATAACAAGTGCCTCTACTAAATATTGTTTTCCTACTATATATTCTTCTATCATAATCGATTCATCTGGATTTTTTTTACGTAAATTTTCAAATTGTTTTATTAGTTGCTCTTTTCCCCTTGCCAAAAATACGTCTTTAGAGCCCGTTGATATTGGCGATTTTACAATAATCGGAAAATCCAACTGTTCATATATTGTTTTAGTAGGAATCGATTCATTTGGTTTAATCGAGAAAAATTTAGGCGTATAAGGTTTATCTTTTAGTGATAATCGAGTTTCTTCTTTGTTTTCCATTATTTCAATGGCTTTTGACAAAGTATAATTATGACAGAATTCATCACAAAGAATGGATGCAAGATGAACATACGGATCAGTAAAACTAATAATATTTTTTATTTCCATTCCTTTGGATTGTAACTTTGCAACTTCCTCTCTCATTTTTTCCAGATTATGTGTATTCACAAAAATCATTTTATGAACATCTTTGTACTCTTCCCTTTGTTGTATTTGCTTTTCATTATTAGTGAAAAGAATAGTGAAGTACCCCAACTCCTCAGCTGCTTTAATAGCTTCTCTGCTGGATCCGGATTTATTTGTACTAATGAAAATAATTGCTTTCAAACGTTTCACTCCCTACAGTAAGCTCCTATTTACGACTCTTTCTATATGTATGACGGGCACTTACTTTGACCTAGTTATGTATCACGCAATTAAAGGCAGTTTATACAATCAACTTTACTAAAATCACATATTATAGAAAGAGAGAGGAGTGTGAAAAAAACTATGAAACCCCATACGGTCGGCGATATAAGAACGATCATATCTGGTGAGTTGATGCAAGGTTCAGATGAAGTGGAAGTCCACTATGGTGCATACCGTCTAAAACAAATTAAGAATCAAAATACAATTCTTTTTACAGATAAGCGAATTGTAAATTGGAAAAGCTTAATGAAATATTTTCCTTTAGTGCTTGCAACTGATTGGAAGTATAGTAAGTCAGAAATACCAGAGAATCTGACGATTATACATGTACCAAATTTAGAAGAAGCCTATTGGAAATTTGTGCACTACTACCGAAGTCAATTTAATCTACCAGTTGTTGCTATCACAGGGACTGCTGGAAAAACAACAACAAAAGAAATGATCAAGCATATTCTTTCGACAGATAAAAAAGTAACTTCAACCATTCTTACAAGTAATTCTAGGACAGCCTCACTGCAATATCTTTTGAGTATAGAGGAGGATACCGAAGCGGCGATTTTCGAAACAGCTGTTGGTTCGCCCGGAGATGTATTAAAAGCAGGAGAATATTTTAAACCTACCATCGGAATTATTACGAATATTGGAGCGCATCACCTTAATTATTGCAATACGTTAGAGGGCTATATTCAGGCAAAAGGAGAAATGGTTAAAATCATTGACCCGAAAGGTGTACTAATTATTAATGCAGAGGATATTAATACAAGTAAGATTGATGTTAAAAGTTTTGCAGGTAGGGTCATAAAGGTTGGAACTCATTGGTCTTGCCATTTCAGAGCTTGTAATATTAAATACCATCAAGATGGTATGCAGTTTAGTGTCAAGCATAAGAGGCGGAATTATCAAATGTTTGTACCAGGATTTGGAGAGCATCAAGTCTATAACGCACTTGCTGCAATAGCGGCTGTTTACGAAATGGGGGTAACTATTCCAGAAGCTGCAGTTCAGTTAAAAACATTTCGAAAATATAATAAGCAACTTCAAGTAGTAGATGGCATAAATGACTCTGTGATTATCGATGATACATGGAGTATTACAACGACTTCATTGGAAGCTGCTTTAAAAGTATTAAATGAAATTGGTAAAGAGAAAAAGAAGGTTGCAATTTTAGGGACAATTACGGATTTGGGATCTTGGGGATACACTATTCATGAACAAGCAGGTGAGTTAATTTATCGGATAGGAGTGGATGTACTCATTACCGTAGGTGAACATGCAAGTATAATGGCTGATCACGCGGTGAAGCTCGGTTTTAGCTCCCCAGTTTATAAATTCAGGAATGAAGTCCTCGTTTTAAATCTACTAAGTAAAATATTAGACTCCAATACCATTGTCCTCATTAAAGGAGATATGTATAGTCAACCCATAATTGAATTAGCTTCAAAATTGCGGAAGAAGAAATAGTCCCCGATGAACAAGATTATAAGGTTAAATTGGGAAGTTGAGATGGACAAACACTGTGCCCCTTTAATATTTCCCAAAAAAAAAATACAGTTTCTTACTATTTTAATAATGATTTTGATGTATGTTCACATCATAAACCCAATCATCAAGAAATTGCTTTTCATACTATACAAGGGGAAGGAGGGGTAATGTTGAAACCTTTACGTGTGAAAGACATCCGGAACTTACTTCAAGGTGAAATAATAAGTGGTTCCGAAAATTGGAGTGTAAGTGATGCTATTTATTATAATCGGCATGAGCTTACAAAACGAAATTCGCTCATGTTTGTTAGTAGAAGTGATTCTATTAACTGGCATGAAATTAATAATAAGGGACCTTCTCTTGTGATTTCTGATAAGCCTTCCTCTGAATTGAAAAATGCACTGTCGGATACTACTGTCATTAAAGTTAGAAGCCTAGTACAGGCATATTGGAAATTTTTAGATTATTATCGAAACCTTTTTAAAATCCCAGTAGTGGCTATAACAGGTACATGTGGTAAAACAACTACGAAAGAAATGATCAAACACATTTTAAGTAAAGACTGGAATGTCCAGGCATCCTTTAGTAGTAAAAATGAACCGCGTCAATCCTTTCCTTACTTGACTGGAATTGATGGAAATACAGAAGCAGCTGTTTTTGAACTTGGATTAGGAAATACAGGAAATATTAAACATCAGTGTATGATTTATCAGCCTACGATTGGAATTATTACAACTATTGGTGTTCATCATTTAGATGGTTGTGGAAATTTGGAAGGATATATAAAAGCGAAGTCCGAAATAGTGGATGGGATAAAGCAAGACGGTACACTAATATTAAATGCGGATGATACGAATATAAAAAAAGTCCCTTTACATTCATTTAAAGGAAAGATCATCTATTTTGGGGTAAATGAGAAGTCACATATTAGGGCTTCCAATATTAGATTTACAAAGAATGGAATGGACTTCCAGGTTCATTTTTCGGATAAAAAATATAAAGCATTTATACCGGGATATGGTGAACATCAAGTGTATAACGCACTTGCTGCACTTGCTGCAGTAAACGAAATGGGCATGGATATAAGTGAAGCAATCTCACGTTTAACAACCTATAAAAATATGGCCAGACACCTTGAATTTTCAAGTGGAATGGGAGGAAGTACAATTATAGATGATACGTGGACAAATAATCCTACGTCAGTTGAGGCTGCATTAAAGGTGCTAGATTCTATTGGAAAGGGCAAAAATGTCATACTTGTACTTGGCGATATTAAAAGATTAGGAAATTTTGAAAAGAAATATCACCGTGAGATTGGAAGTATGGTTGCGCAAAGAGACATTCATACACTCATTACAATTGGAAGTAAGGCAGAAGATATAGCAATTCAAGCAAAAAAAGATGGGACAAAGGCGAATGTCTATTCTTTTAAAGACGTCAATGGTGTGATGGATATCCTAAAACCAATGCTCGACAATCGCGCTGTTTTGCTTATCAAAGGCCCAATGTCTAGCAGATCTATGATAAGCTTTGCAAATAGTTTAAAAGAGAATAATTAACTATGAATGCTTCAGACTGTAGACAACTCTAAAAAGTTGACTACAGTCTTTTTATTTTTATATAGGATAGATTAGGATTTCCGAAAATTCTATCCATCACCTCGGTTATTTTTCAGAGAACGTTGATTGGAGCGGAGGGCGACGACTCCTGCGGGAATAGCGTGAGTCTTGAGACCCTGCAAGGAGCATAGCGACTGAAGAGGCTCAAGCCACGCCCGCGGAAAGCGTTCGCGCGCAGCGGAAATCACAGATTTCCATCATTATTTCATTTTAAATAAAACATACTAAGATTAGTAGTGCAGACCAAGGCATTGGTTCGTACTACTATTTTTTATATAGTAAAAGTGAAGAATAGGTCGAAGTCTTTTTGGGATCTTGAATCCGTTATTAAAACAGACCTA
>NZ_VDGI01000002.1 GCF_006861825.1 Psychrobacillus vulpis
CGCCCGTGGAAAGCGAGCGGTAAGCTTCGGAAAACTACGGGGGAACTTCATTAAAAGTGAAACTATATGGACTTTTTCAGTGGCCTCCGGAAAGGGAGCCGTTTCAACGATTTTCTTATTTATTGGAATATTGGACACCCTATTTTTATCTAATATAAAAACAGCTGACACTCTTATAAAAAGTGTCAGCTGTTTTTAATTGTTTAAAATAAAAGATGTGCTGCTGCTGCGATGATTGGAAAAGCAATAAGTGTACGCAATAAGAAAATCACGACTAAATCCTTGAAATTAACCGGAATTTTCGAACCAAGTAGCAGTCCACCAACCTCAGACATATAGATAAGCTGAGTAACAGACATTGCTGCGATAAAGAAAAGAGTAACCTCTGATTCAATGCCGCTGCTTAGTAGTGTCGGAAGAAACATATCCGCAAATCCTACAACCATTGTTTGAGCAGCTTCAGCAGCTTCTGGAATACCGAATAACATTAATAATGGTTCAAACGGTTTTCCTAAAATAGTGAAGATAGGTGTGAATTCTGCAAGCATTAACGCGGTCGTACCAAAAGCTAGTACAACTGGCGCAACACCAATGTACAAGTCGATTACGTTTTTAAATCCATCTGAGAAAAATTTCTTGATTGAACGGTTATTGTCCGCTTTCATCAATGCATTTTCTAAACCATGTGTGAAAGCATTATAGCCTTCAGGAAAATCCTCCGCTTTCAAATCAAGTGGACGACCATCAATATGCTCCTCTGGTTTACCTTTCAGTGGGTAAATACGTGGCATAATGAATGCTAAAACAAGTCCACAAAGCAAAACAGTAAAATAAAATGGAACGAAATAATTGGAAAGCCCAACTTCATCAAGTACTACAATACAAAACGTGATGGATACAACGGAAAAAGTTGATCCGATAATAGCTGCTTCCTTCTTCGTATAGTATCCTTCTTCGTATTGTCTAGCTGTAAGTAAAACTCCGATAGTTCCGTCACCGACCCAAGAAGTAAGTGCGTCTACTGCAGAACGTCCAGGAAGCTTGAAAAGCGGTCGCATAACTTTTACCATCATCGTTCCGAAAAACTCCAGCAATCCGAAGTTTAATAAAAATGGCAATAATAAGCCTGCGAATAAGAAAATAGTGAATAGGAAGGACACTAAACCGTCTGGGCTAAGTAGCATTCCGCCAGTATTCTCATTCCAAACCGCTTCAGGTCCCACTTGGAAAATAATTAATACAGCAAAAATAGCACCAACTACACGAGTAGCTGTCCAAAATAAAGATACTTTAAATAATTGGTTTACAAACGTGTCCTTTTTAGGGACAAACACAAACACAACCGATCCAATTGCTGCGATCCATATCATTGTTAGTGCTATCCATTGAACGTATGGAGAGATAGCAGTGGATAAGATATTAGAAAATAACGCAATCGGAATCTTAAAACCGTCCGAAGTAGGTAGTGGAATCATGAATAAAATAACACCTACTATGGATGGTAATAGAAATAAAATCCATGTAGATAGAGAAAACTTTTTCAAGTATATGACCAACTTTCTATGTTTGAATAATTATGCAAAATCTTTATTGTTTTTACATAATAATTCTTTTACAGAGTTAAGTCTATAGTATTACTTTATGTTCTATTATTCAAAATCTTTGCTGAAATCATACGTATAAAAGCGTTCAAAATGTAACCAGTTTTCCGCTTCTGGTTCACCATCTGCTAATCGTTTATCCATTT
The DNA here is from genome assembly GCF_006861825.1 of Psychrobacillus vulpis. Taxonomy (GTDB): domain Bacteria; phylum Bacillota; class Bacilli; order Bacillales_A; family Planococcaceae; genus Psychrobacillus; species Psychrobacillus vulpis. The sequence continues at coordinate 1,748 of NZ_VDGI01000002.1, forward strand.
CTTCAAGCATCCATGCAGTTTGGGAAATATGTGCTCGCATTGCACCCATTTTTTCTTCTTTAGATTCTTTAATATTATGCACAACATCGGGCTCTCCTAAAACACCTTTTGAATCGTTCGAAAATGCAAGTGCATAAATTTTTGGTCTTGATGATTCTGGCATGCGACGTATTGCACGAATCATAGCACGACCAGTCGCATCATGGTCAGGGTGAACAGCGTAGTTCGGGTAAAACGTTATGACAAGAGAAGGATTCGTATCAGCAATTAGGTTTTCCATCATTCCGACCATTTTTTCATCGTCTTCAAATTCGATTGTTTTATCACGAAGTCCCATCATACGAAGATCGGTCACTCCCATAGCTTTTGCAGATGCGAGTAACTCTTCTTTTCGAATATGTGGTAATGTTTCGCGTGTTGCAAAAGGAGGATTGCCTAAGTTACGTCCCATCTCTCCTAAAGTTAAGCATGCATAAGTAACAGGAATTCCTTGTTTAATATAAGTGGCAATCGTACCGGAAACACCGAAAGCCTCGTCATCTGGGTGAGGGAATACGACTAATACATGTCGTTCCATTGGTAAAGTCATTTATTTTTCCTCCTTAATAAGTGAATGGGGTTCTGCTGATTTGTAGTGCAACTGCAAGTTTTCCACTCTGATCGTGGCCCGCCATTAGTAAGCGACCATGCTCGTCTAATTCGAAATGCGTAATTCCTTGTGCATACACCCATCCGTGTGGAAGTTTTAGTCCAATTCGATGTGGTGCTTCACCAACTACTTTTCCAAGTTCATAACGAAGCATAACATTGCGAATAAATGCACCAGCGTTAAACACATTCTCGTTAAAATGGGATGCATAAGCACCATTTGTAGTTTCTAAATGTATATATACATCTTCGTTTGCAAAGTTATTCAAAAGCTCTTGTAATTGCTCAACATTAACAAGTTCCATCTATATATTGCCTCCTAACATACTGTCTTTCATTAGTATAATGAAAAATAGTTTTGGAAGCGAATGATTGAACTACACGAAAAGAAAAATAGGGTACTGAAAAACAGTCAATTTTTTAAGGTAAATACTTTTTTTATTTCTAGAAAATCGTTGAAAAAGCGACACTCCTGCGGGAATATAGTTAGTTGAAGATCCCACAGCGAAGCGAGGAGGCTGAGGCAACGCCAGCGGAAAGGGGGGCCACTGAAAAAGTCACTTTTTTTCAAAAAATAAAAACGAAATCCCATAATTCCTTCACTTTTTAGGGTGTTTATGGGGACGTCATGCCAATTTTGATACAAATATACTTCTCAAGTGGTGACTTTATTTTCTGAATTTTGGTTTTTCAGTGGCCTCCGGAAAGGGGGCCGTTTCAACGATTTTCTTATTAATTGGACAACCCTTCTGGCAAAGTAGAATTATAGGGACTTTTTCAGTGCCCTTAAGAAAAAAGGGAAGGATTCTCGAGTTAAACAAAAAACACTTAAAGCATGACTTTAAGTGAAGAAGTTTCCTGTGATTGGCTAGTTTGGACAATCTTTAGTGTAAGTTGGACAATAAACATTGAAGTTTGGACAATCTTTAGTAAAAGTTGGACAATAAATACCGAAGTTTGGACAATCTCCACTAAAACTTGGACAATAAAAAACCACTCAAGAAAAAGAATCTTGAATGGTTTTTCAACTATTTATACTGTAGTTTTTGTAACTTCTGGTGCACCAAATTTTCCTTTTGCGCCGTGTAGAACCGGACCAACGTAATGGTTTAGCTTCCAACCGTGTGCGATAGCAGCAGAAACAAATTCTTTAGCTTCAAAAACTGAATCCGCAACTGTAAAACCATTTGCTAAGTTAGCAGTAACAGCAGCAGCGAACGTGCAACCAGCACCATGGTTGTAAGTTGTATCTGTTTTTTCTGTTTCCAGAAGTGTATGTGTTTGTCCATCGTAGAATAAATCTACTGCTTTTTCATGTGCTAATTGCTTACCGCCTTTGATGACTACATTTTTTGCGCCAAGTGCATGAATTTTTTCAGCAGCAGCTTTCATGTCTTCAATTGTTTTTAATGCTCCTAATCCTGAAAGTTGTCCAGCTTCGAAAAGATTAGGTGTCACAACTAAAGCACGTGGAAGTAAGTGTGTGATCATCGCATCCACTGTACCTGGATTTAATACTTCATCTTCTCCTTTACAAACCATTACTGGGTCAATAACGACACTTTTAACTCCTGATTCCCCAATAATATTACCTGCGGTTTCGATAATTTCTTCTGTACTTAACATTCCTGTTTTGATAGCGTCTACGTTTGTAGATAATGCCGTTTTAGCTTGTCGTTTAATCTCGTCGACTGGAAGAGAAAATACGCCGTGGCTCCAACCATTGTCTGGATCCATTGTAGCGACAACTGTTAGAACGTTCATACCGTATGTACCATGTTCTTGGAAAGTTTTTAAATCGGCTTGTATTCCAGCTCCTCCTGAAGTATCAGAGCCTGCGATTGTTAATGTTTTTTTAATAGACATGACAATTTTCTCCTTTTTCAAAAACCTTTTAATATTATTTTATTGTATCAGATTGGAGGGAACATTTAAATTAAGGAAGTTTAGGTGCTGTCCATAATTTAATTAAGACAAAAATAGAAATAATCGCAACGAGAAATGTAATAATTGATCCAACCATTATGCCATTTGTGAATAATGAAAAAGCTAAAAAGAGAAGAAAAGCTATAAATACAATGGTTCCCAAAGTAAAGCAACCCATACCAATATTTTTAGCCTTTTCAGGAACTTCATTAGACGTTGTTGCAGCTCTCTCAATTGTTTTCAACTTTTCGCGAAAATGTAAATCTGCCATCTGCATATCTCCTTTTTTTCATCGTAACACGTATGGAATAGTTGTTAATAGAGAAACTTTTAGGTACTGTTAACGTAATAGAATGAGAGGAAAAGAGGGATGACATGAAAAATGATAAAAAGATCCGTGAGATGGAGAAACTATTAGAGGAACTAAAAGCGCAAAATGAAACTGCTGCTACGATTGCTGAATATCCTTCTAGACGGGGATTCAGGTTTTGGAAAGTACCAAAAGTTATAGCCAGACTCGGCTCTAAATCATTCCTTGCTATTGCGATAATTGTTTTTCTATTAATAGCGGCATTACCATTTGTTGCTTTTTGGGCAATTAAAGGAAGTACATTTACAGAAAAAAAAGGATCGTTTGTGGAGCAAGTACAAGCCTTAAATGAATTATCCACTGCGCAAGCTTTTACAAAAGTAATTATTGAACGACAAGATAATGCATTATTTGGAAAAGAAATTGGTATCGATTTACCCGGTACAAAAAGACAACTGCTCGTTGTAGTTCCTGGTTCAGTAAAAGCTGGAGTTGATTTTTCACAAGTTACAGAGTCTGATATTAAATTAGATGAAAATAATAAAACAGCAACACTCACACTACCAAAGCCACAATTTTTAGGTGGACCTGAGATTTTATTCGATCAAGTCGAAGTATTTTCATACGAGGGACTATTCCGAGAAAAAGCAGATATTAAAGAAGCATATGAACTTGCTGAAACTGCTAAAGAGATGATGATTGAAGAAACAACAGGACAAGGGTTACTACAGCTGGCCGAAGATAACGCTGCAAAGTCTGTAAAAGAAATGTTCCAATTAGTAGATTATGACGTGCAAGTAGAATTTAAGGAGTGACGTATAATGACTAGCTGGAAAGAAGTTTTAGCAGAAGAATTGGAGAAACCATATTTTGTACAGCTACAGAATTTCTTGGACAAGGAATATGCAGAATATACGATTTATCCTTCTAGAGATGACATTGGAAGTGCATTTCAAGTAACAGCATTTGAAGATGTAAAAGTTGTTATATTAGGGCAGGATCCTTACCATGGTGCTGGACAAGCACATGGGATGAGTTTTTCCGTAAAATCAGGAGTAGCGATTCCTCCGAGTTTGCGAAATATGTTTAAGGAGCTTTCTGAAGATATTGGGTGTCCTATTCCAATGGAAGGATATTTGGGGAAATGGGCGCAGCAAGGTGTTTTATTGTTAAATACAGTATTAACCGTTCGTGCTGGAGAAGCAAATTCGCATAAAGGGATGGGCTGGGAAGCTTTCACAGATACAGTAATTCAGAAACTATCGAAACGAGAAGAACCAATAATTTTTGTTTTGTGGGGAAGACCTGCACAAGCGAAAAAGAAGCTAATTGATTTAAGTAAACATACTATTTTAGAAGCTCCTCATCCTAGTCCGCTAAGTGCACATAGAGGTTTCTTTGGAAGCAAGCCATATTCCAAGATAAATAAACAACTACAAGCTTGGGGTGAAAAGCCAATCGATTTTTGTTTGTAATTATGCTACTATATGGAATGAAAGTGGGGGAGTGAATTGGCTGTAAATTGTTTTAAATGCCGACACTTTTTTACTACATGGGATGCTAATCATCCCCGTGGTTGTAGAGCCTATGGGTTTAAAACGAAAGAGCTCCCATCAGCATTAGTAAAGCGAACCTCTGGCATTGAGTGCTTAAAATTCGAACGAAAGCAAGGGGAGGGACACAAACAATGATTTCTTATAATCAAATTGTTATTCAAATAGAGAAGCAATTACATAAGGCTAAGTTGGAAACAAATGAACAAACTACAAGAGAGGCGTTTGCAGCAATACGAGCATTATGCGAAGTGGCATTAGATTCTTCCACACCTGTAACACCTTCATCTAGTTTTGTTCAAACGAACCAAGTTATGTCCACTCAATCGACTGCCGTAAAAGAAGACGATGCAAACGGAGAATCATTATTCGATTTTTAATAGAAAGTAGGAGACTTTTGTGAAATTCTTTATTATCGCAGGGGCAATCAATGGATTTTTATCTGTAGCACTAGGTGCATTTGGTGCACATGCTTTGAAAGAAAGACTTTCTGAAAAATATTTAGCTATTTGGGAAACAGCTGTTCAATATCAAATGTTCCATGCCTTAGCACTAGTGGCTATCGGAATTTTGATGAGTAGTAAATTACTTGGTCCAGTAACGTCTTTAAATACAGCTGGTTATTTAATGTTAGTTGGAATCGTTTTATTCTCAGGAAGCCTATATGTATTAAGTTTAACAGGAATAGGCGTTTTAGGTGCCATCACTCCAATTGGAGGAGTAGCATTTTTAGTAGGATGGATTATGCTAATTGTTGCTGCAATGAAATTTGCAAATTAATGAGAAGACCAGATCTAAATGGATCTGGTTTCAGACTGTAGACAAATTCGTTTTACAATGAATAGAGATGTATAAGAGAATCAGAGGGGCCAGCCACTTCGCTTTCCGTGGGCTTGGCTTCAGCCTCCTCGTCACTGGAAAAACATGTGCTCCTGCGGTTACTCGTCGCAAAGACACTGGCCAAATAAAGTTCGGCCAATGTCTTTCCTGCGGGGTCTTCAGCTCAAGCTATTCCCACAGGAGTCTCCGTGGCGGGCCCTGCCTATTTTTCAAAAGTTGAAAGTGGAAATCTGAAGATGCTGTGATCAATCAATGTTTCTCGGAATATCTGATAAAATAACGGATTGACTATCCTATTTCATCAAGTGAAAAGGCTTTAATTGTCCACTTTTCTGTTTATTGAAGTTAAAAATAAGCGGAAGGCGGCGACTCCTGCGGGACAGCGAGACAGTCCAAGACCCCGCAGGCAAAGCCGAGGAGGCTTGGCGCGAGCCCGCGGAAAGCGCCGCCTGGAGCGATTGCTACAGGAAAGGCACAATTTTGATTCATAAAAATGCATTTGTCGACAAGCTGAGACCAGATCTAAATAGATCTGGTTTTTTTTTAGATAAGAAAGTATATAAAATTGATGTACTATGAACCCATAGTACTTTTACTAGGATTAGTAAAGACTTGTAGGGGCGCTGAAAGAGTGTCATTCCAATAAATTATTTATCAAATAGCCGCTAGGAAAATTTAGCGCTTTGACATTCACTTTCCTCGGGTTAAGGTATTATTTCTAGAAAATTGTTGAAAAAGGCGACACTCCTGCGGGAATAGCGTTAGTCGAAGACCCCCGTGCTGCGCGAGGAGGCTGAGGCAACGCCCGCGGAAAGGGAGGCCACTGAAAAACCAAAATTCAGAAAATAAAGTCACCACTTGAGAAGTATATTTGTATCAAAATTGGCATGACGTCCCCATAAACACCCTAAAAAGTGAAGGAATTATGGGATTTCGTTTTTATTTTTTGAAAAAAAGTGACTTTTTCAGTGGCCTCCGGAAAGGGAGCCGTTTCAACGATTTTCTTATTAATTGGACTATTGGACAACCTATCTGGCAAAGTCGAATTATAGGGACTTTTTCAGTACCCACGCTTCGGCTTGCCACTTCCCCCCTCTTAAAACTTATCCGGTAATAAGATGGCCGACATGCTGTCCAAAGTACGCTAGAAACAGTGAAGACAAGATGTACTTAAATGGCGCTCTGCGCTTTCCTTATTTGGAATTGAGACCAAATCTTCTTCCATCGAGACTAATTCGCTAGTGGTAAAAAACCAAAACCCAAAAGTTGAGATCAACAAAAAAGAAGCATCCCCCTAAACTAGGAAAGCTTCTTTTCTGTCATTAAAAATAATTAATTTCCTCATCAAATGTAACGTAGTTTAAGTAAATCATAAGCATTAAGTATCTTTTTCCATTTGGGTCACTAATAATGACGTGGTCGCGACCTGCTGCTTCTATATAACCTTTAACGATTAGGGCATTCCATTCTTTATTGTTCTCAAAAGTAAAATAAAATGTACCAAGCTTCCCTTTATTCAGCCTTAAGATGTTCTCGATATAGGATTCTTCTTGTCGGCCTGGTGGGGTTGGTGGTTGAGCGGGAGGGGTCATTTGTTGTTGCTGCTGTGGCATTTGCTGTGGATAACCACCAGGGTACCAGTAATATTGAACCATTCATACATCCTTTCTTTACTTAAATATTTGGACAATCTTCAGTTGATGGGGAGTAAAAACAATGTGATTTGTAGCGTCCAGAGTTCCATTGGTTATACCACTGAGCGGGGCACTCTCCCGAAGGTTCGAAAAACCAAAGAGAACGCGTTGCTGGATGAAACCGCTCACCGTTTATCGTACGTCTTGCTAGTTTTCTGTCGACCTCGCGAGCTGACTGATAAAAATATGATTTCGTTGTTGCTTCAAAACCACCTGGTGATTGGAAAACCATCTCTTCAAGATTACGGATATCTTTGAAATCTAAGCAATTAGCAAGAACTCGATTCACGCCAACATTTCCTACCATCAGCATGCCCAGTTGACCATCACCCTCTGCTTCTGCACGCATTAGCTTTGCTAGTAAATCTAGTTGCTTTGACGTGGATTGAACTACTGCCAAGGCATCACCTCCTATACCTACACTATGTTTGTAAATGACAAATGATTCATTAATACCTGTGACTTATGAGAAATGATTTTAGTTGGAATTTCGGAGGATTTAGTTGGAAAAATAGTAGGAGTAGCCAGAGAAAAAGAAAAGGCAATCTTCAGTCCACTAAGAACGGAAAATCGCCTTTTTCATGTTAATTAAATATGAAAGAATTTTTCTCGTTTTTCATCTTCAAGAATTGTACCAATGAAGAAGGAACCGAATTCTGCATAGCGAGCACTTACTTCGTCAAATCGCATTTCATATACTAATTTTTTGAATTGTAGAACATCATCTGAGAATAATGTTACGCCCCATTCGAAATCGTCAAATCCAACAGAACCTGAAATGATTTGTTTTACTTTACCAGCGTAGCTTCGTCCAATTTTTCCATGGCTTGCCATAAGAGCACGGCGGTCATCCATAGAAAGCATGTACCAGTTATCATTGCCATTGCGACGTTTATCCATTGGATAGAAGCAAATGTATTGAGAACGTTGAAGCTCTGGATATAAACGAGCACGCACATGTGGGTTTTGGTATGGATCATCCGTTGATTCACCAGCTAAGTAGTTAGACAATTCAACAACTGACACATACGAATATGCAGGAATCGTAAAGTCTGCAATTGTTAGTTTATTAAATTTAGCTTCTATTTCTTGTAACTCGTCAATTGTTGGACGTAATGTCATTAACAAGAAGTCTGCCTTTTGACCAACGACTGTGTAAAAAGCATGCGCGCCTGTTTTTGCATCATCAGCTTGTTGTAATTCATCTAAAAATGCTACAAATTCATCTGTTGCTTGTTTACGAAGTTCTGGATCAATTTGTTTCCATGACGCCCAGTCCATTTGTCTGAAATCATGTAAAACGTACCAACCATCTAATGTAATTGCTGCTTCATTCATTATATAAGACACTCCTTTTAAATAAGAAATTGCACCTTTAGTGTATCATAAGAACTGTTTCATATCTCGTAATGTCCTCGATATCGCATGACAATCTGTGACAATCTCGTGTATGCTTGAACTATCGATAACTTCTGTAGGAGGAGTGCAAATGGCAGAATTATTTCAAGAAATAAAAGACAAATTAAAAGGTGCTAATATATCCATTGTTTTACCTGAAGGAACAGATGAGAGAATTCTAGAAGCCGCCGAAAAATTACAAGCAGAGGGAATCATAAAACCTATTGTTATAGGCTCTGCCAATAATCTTTCTCAATATTTGACGGTGATTGATCCAGAAAAATATGAGGAAATGGACGAGCTTGTGCAAGCGTTTGTGGAACGACGAAAAGGGAAAGTGACGGCTGAAGAAGCAAAAGAACTTTTGAAAGACGTTAACTATTTTGGAACGATGCTCGTATACTCAAAGAGAGCGAATGGGTTAGTAAGTGGTGCAGCACATACAACTGCCGAAACAGTTCGTCCGGCACTTCAAATTATTAAAACAAAGCCAGGTATATCGAAAACAAGTGGAGCATTCATCATGGTGAAAGAAAATCTTCGATATGTGTTTGCTGATTGTGCGATTACAATTGCCCCAACAAGTGAAGATTTGGCAGAAATAGCAGTAGAAAGTGCAAAAACTGCATCAGCATTTGGTATTAAACCAAAAGTAGCCATGCTTTCGTTCTCTACAAAAGGTTCTGCGCAATCAGAAGAAACTGAAAAGGTAGTAAAAGCAACAGCCCTTGCTAAAGAGATGGCTCCAAATATTGCAATTGAAGGAGAACTACAATTCGATGCAAGTATAGTGCCTGCAATTGCAGCCAAAAAAGCTCCGGAGGCTATTGTTCAAGGAGATGCGAATGTATTTGTATTCCCATCACTTGAAGCAGGAAATATTGGGTATAAAATTGCAGAACGACTAGGTGGTTTTGAAGCAATCGGTCCTATTTTACAAGGGTTAAATGCTCCTGTAAATGATTTATCTAGAGGTTGTTCAGCAGAAGATGTATATAAGCTTGCCTACATAACAGCAGCGCAAGTATTAGATTAAGGAGTAATTCTAAGGCTATGGGTAAAATCTAAATTCGAATGTGGATACTTCAGACTGTCTTGAAAACGCTTGTCAGTCGAGGCGCGCCAGTACGAGGCGGAAGCGAATAGAACTTAGTTCATGAGCTTACAACGATGTGCAAGCAACGAAGAATGAAAGCGTTTGTCAACAGTCTGAGATTAAGGAGTAGTAGAATGTCACAAGTAGAAATGTTATTACAGCAAGAGATTTGGCGGTTTTGGGATCAATCGCTTAGTGGTAAAAGCCGCTCTGCATTAGAATCATTTGCAGCAGATGATTTGCTTTGCCATTTAGTTGGACAAGGGCAATCTCCAGCAACTGTTCGGACATGGGTTCACCATAATACAGTCGTATTAGGAATTCAAGATCACCGACTTCCATTTGTAGACGATGCGCAGGAGTTCTTACGCACACAAGGTTTTGCTCCCATCGTGCGTAATTCAGGTGGTCTTGCAGTTGTATTAGATGAAGGAGTACTGAATATATCAATTGTCCTTTCTGAAATAGAAGAATCGATTGATATTTCAACTGGTTATGATGTCATGCTAGCTTTCGTTCAGCTTTTATTTCCAGAGGCTGAAGGTAAAATAGAAGCTTATGAAATTGTAGGATCATATTGCCCAGGGTCATATGATTTAAGTATTAACGGAAAGAAATTCGCGGGTATATCTCAACGAAGACTTCGCCAGGGAATCGCCGTTCAAGTGTATTTATGTATAGAGGGTAGTGGAAGTGAGCGAGCAGATTTGATTCGTCAGTTTTACGAAATTGGTGTGCAAGGAGAGGAAACAAAATTTAGTTATCCAGTAATCCAACCTGAAGTGATGGCATCTTTAAATGAATTGCTTCATGCAACCTTTACAGTTGAAGATATTGTCATTCGCCTTCAACAAGTATTACAGATACTATCTACTAGAGTAGTTTCTCAATCTGTCATGCGGGATGAGATGGATCTTTATCAGTTTTATATGCAAAGGGTAATAGATAGAAATAAAAGAATGCTTTCAAAGGAATAAGAAAAAACCACCAATCCCTACATGGTTGGTGGTTCTTTTGATACAAGGTTACCATTTTTCTCCATTTGGAAAATAGGAACAGCCGGTACTTCCTCATCGTTTAATGTAACAAGTCGTCGTGCGCGGTTCATGATTTGCACAAATTGCTCATAATCTTGTTTAATCGCAGCATTTTCTTTTTCCAGTTTTGCAAGTTCACTTTCTAGTTTGCGAATTTTTTCTGTTGATATAGAAGCTAAATGTCGATATCTCGATATATCCGAATCACTATGCTGTAATCGAACGAGATATGCAATGATAATATCAATTGATAATGCAGAGACTGGAACAGATGCTGCTGTACGTTCTCCATTTTCCTGAGGTTTTGCTAGATAAATGCCGTTTCCTCTTCGTCTATAATCTTTTCCTAATATACGAAGCTTTTCTTTACGCTCTTTTTTCGCTTCTTTTAATTCTGTTTCATATTGATGGCGAACGACCGCATTCCAGCGAAATCCACATGCTGCAGCAGTTCGATTTAATTCGTCTCCAGCTTCTTCGAATGCGTTTAACTGAGTACTCCCTTCGCGGACGTGTCGAAGCACCATTTCCGCTAACATTTCATCATTTTCATCCATCCATGCATCTTGTCTAATTTTTACCATGTTTGTCCTCCTACCATGTTCATAGTTTCGTTGTTCTATTAACATAATGGACAACTTATTGCTCTTTTATTCACGTAAAATACACTTGATAGCAATATAAGCTTTAAGATACAATGACCTGTAGACTATTACTATTCATAGAAAGGGTTGTGGACAAATGGCAAACCATTTTCGAGTTTGCGATGAGTGTCAGGCCGTGAATTTAAAAACATTAATTCCAAAGCTAAAGGCGATTGATCCAGAAGCAGAAATTGAAATTAAAGAATGCCAATCGTATTGCGGACCAGGTCGGAAAAAGACGTTCGCATTTATTAATAATCGTCCGGTTGCTGCATTATCAGAAGACGAATTAATGGAAAAAGTACGCGCCAAACTAGAAGTATAAGAAGAGTGCAAAGGGACAATTTGTGTAGGAGCAGAAAATGGACATTTGACTTCAAGCGACTAGACAGTAATTAAATTAGAAGAGTTATAAATAGATGTCCTTGAATCAGAACTTTCGCCGCTTTTCATAAGCGGCTTTTTTCTTTATACTAGTGTAAATCGTTGCAGCAAAAACAGGTGTTACGTTTATAAATAATGGAGGTGGGTAAATGAGCTATGCAACGCAAAAACTAGCAGAAGAGAAAGTGTTTAAAGACCCAGTTCATCGATATATTCATGTTCGCGACCAAGTAATTTGGGATGTTATCGGTTCGAAAGAATTTCAAAGACTCCGTCGTATAAAACAGCTTGGTACTACGTATTTAGTTTTTCATGGTGCAGAACATAGCCGTTTTAATCACTCTCTTGGAGTATATGAAATTGTTCGACGAATAGTGGATGATAGTTTTAACGGACGTCCAGAATGGGATGCTTCTGAGAGACTAGTAGTATTATGTGCTGCTCTTCTTCATGATTTAGGGCATGGACCCTTTTCACACGCATTTGAAAATGTCTTTGATTTAGACCATGAAGAGTTTACGAGAGCGATACTACTTGGGGATACCGAAGTTAATGAGATATTAAAAAGAGTTAGTAATGATTTTCCTCAAAAAGTAGCGGATGCTATTGCAAAAACATATCCAAACAAACAAGTTGTAAGCTTAATCTCCAGTCAAATAGATGCAGACCGTATGGATTATTTGCAGCGTGATGCTTATTTTACAGGAGTAAGCTATGGACATTTTGATATGGAACGAATTTTACGTGTGATGCGTCCTCGGGAAGATCAAGTCGTTATTAAATCGAGTGGAATGCATGCAGTAGAAGATTACATAATGAGTAGATATCAAATGTACTGGCAAGTTTATTTTCATCCAGTGTCTCGTAGTGCAGAAGTTATTTTAACGAAAATTTTACATCGAGCAAAAGCTTTAAGTGAAAGCGGCTATGATTTTGAGCAGCAGCCTACTCATTTTAAATCCTTTTTTGAAGGAACTTTTTCATTAAAAGATTATCTTGCATTAGATGAAGGAGTGTTATTGACGTATTTCCAGTATTGGATCAACGAAAAAGATCCTATTTTATCTGATTTAAGTGATAGATTTGTTAATCGAAAGTTATTCCAGTACATTGAATTTGATCTTGCAAAAGACTATATGAAAATGAGAGAACTAGAGCAATTATTTAAACGAGCAGGGATTGATCCAGAATATTATTTAGTTTTTGATTCGTCATCGGACTTGCCGTACGATTTTTACCGTCCAGGGGAAGAAGGAGAACGAATCCCGATTCATTTGTTAATGCCCTCAGGCGAAATAAGAGAGCTATCACGTGAATCTGAAATAGTAGAAGCAATATCCGGAAAACGTAGAACGGATCATAAGTTGTATTTTCCAGAAGATTTCTTAACAGAAGACGGAAAGAAAAAAGCTTTGAAGAAACAGATTTTAGAACTGTTAAAATAAAGGTGGGTTTGAATTGCTAGGAGAACATGCAAAAATTATACAATTTATCGGAGTAGCTGACGGGATTACTGGCAGAAAAAAACTACAGAAAATGGTTTATATTGCAAAAAAACTACAGTTTCCTTATAAAGAAAAATTTGAATTTCATTTTTACGGCCCTTATTCAGAAGAGCTGACATTGCGTGTAGAAGAGCTTTGTAATATGGGATTTTTGAACGAAGAAAGACAAGATAAGGGCTCGTACGTTCAATACAAATATCAAATGACCGATGCTGGTGAACATTTCACACAAATGGCTCAAGTGGAGGAAGTAAGTCCTTCTTTAATAGCATGTATTGAACAAATGAAGCAGAAAAGCTCTCGATTTTTAGAGCTAGTATCAACTTTATTATATTTTGATCATCTTCCAAAAGAAGAACAAATCGAAAAGTTGCATGTCGTGAAGGGAAAGTTAAATTTCACCGAAGAAGAAATTGAAGAAGCATTTGAGTTTGTGATGAATTTAATGAATGAAAGAGCTATCCATTAAGATAGTTCTTTTTTTTATGAAAGTAAAAGTATGAGACAAACTAATTAGTAACCTGACCAGACAAACCCAAGATTCCAACAAAAAAAGGTATTCGTTCTCTCATAACTTGAGAGAAGAATCCCTTATTTCATCGTTCTGATTATTTATCGCTGAATAATTTACCTGCAACGCCGTAATGATTTTTCGGCATGTCCTCGATGAATACAACAACATTTTCAACTGGAGCGTTTACTGTTTCAGATACTGCAGCTGTCACTTTTTCTACTAATGCTCTTTTTTGTTCTTCTGTACGACCTTCTAGCATTTTTACTGTTACATATGGCATTTCATTTCCTCCTTTAGTGAAATCTTCTGTATACTAGATATCATAACAGAACGGAGGGAACTTTCGAATGGCAAATGAAGAAAAACCAAAACAAAAAATTGGCTTTACGATTATAAAAAATGATCCGACTGATGGACATAAAGGATATGGGATTGGTTCTCTATCTCTTGAAAATGTGTCACCAGTCATTATTGATATAGAGGAAGGCGTTGCAAGAGTAGAAATTGGTGCGATGCATGCAAGAAGCGACACAGAGAGAGGCGTTAAGTTTACGACTAATCGGGAGGATTCCGAAGGCGGAAAACCGTACTGGTTAGTTTGGGTAACAATTGACCAAAAACAGGAAGGTCCATATTATGCTGGAGTTACAGCATGCGAAATGGTTGTTAATCGTGAAAAACGTCGCGGGTATAAAATTTTGGCAGATCATGTGAATCGAATGGATAAATCCATGAAACGCCATATTCTTGTAGATTTTATGGATGATCGTTCTAAAAATATTTTGCGTGACTTTCTACAAACGCATAACCGTGAGATATGGGATAGAAGTGATGAAAAGTTGCATAATGATTTACAAGTGAATTCGAATAAATAATGACAATTTTATAGCTTCACTTTATGTGGTTGAATATTAAGCGAAAAGAAAGTACAATTTACTTAAAGCTTACTTCAAAGTAATGCTAGGACACTTAGTGAACATGCAAATTGTTCGTAGAAATTGAGACAACCCATTCCGATAACTGCAAGCTTTCTGCAATATGTACCACTAAGAAAAAGCTTTCTATTACCTCTTGTTAGGTAGTAGAAAGCTTTTTAATTTATTTTCTAGTTACTCTCCGAAAAATGAGAATGGGAAAAGTGACCATGGGTCAGAATCCTCTTCAGAATCCACTTCAAACGTTTGTTGCTTTAATTTTGGATCAGTACATAATTTTGTCGGTACGTCCTTTTCCTTTAAATAGACAAGTCTTTGCTTCTCACAAGCTGAAGTAGCAATTCCACCAGTTTCAATATCTACTATGACTCCTCGAACACCAGGTGGAGCTATAAAAGGTTCTACTGGTAAGCCTTGATGCGCCTTTTCCATAAATTCAATCCAAACCTGCTTTGTCACTTGTTTTGCTTCTGCATCACTTACTTGTTTTCCTTGATCGTACCCATTCCAGACACCTGCAGTCAGTTGTGGGGAGAACCCGATCAAATATTGATCGGAAATAGTAGTTCCTGATTTAGCAGCATATGGTCGTGACTGCTTGGAGCGAATGCTAATACCTGTCGCTGGAGAGTAATCATTGAAAATAGGATCGAACATACCAGTTAGTAAATGTGTTAACAAAAATGCATCTTGCTCTACTAATACTTTTTTATCTTTTACTTTTTCTTTTTCTACATCGTAAAGTACATTGCCGTCATTATCCGTAATTTTCTTAATATATGTTGGTTTCTTTTGAATGCCGTCCGCAGAAATCGTATTGTATGCCTTTGTCATGTCAAGAAGGGATACCTCAGACGTACCTAGTGCAGTTGCTGGGGTATTCTTGACTTCCATATTAATATTAAAACGTTCAATCAGTTGTTGGAATGGTTTATAACCAACTTGTTCAAATGTTTTTACAGCGTAAATATTATCGGAAATGGCGAGAGCCTGTGCCAGCGAGATGGGATGCTCAGCAAATTCGCCGTTAACATTTTTCGGTTCGTATTCTCTTCGTCCGTTATCGTAAGTGAAAATAGTTCGCTCACTCTTCATATACGTGAGAGGAGAAAATCCATTTTCTAATGCTGCTGCGTACAACAATGGTTTAATAGTTGAACCAGGCTGCCTCTTCGCTTGTGTCACTCGATTAAATGGACTTTCTGCAAAATCTCGTCCTCCAACCATCGCTGTTACAAACCCAGTTCTTGGCTCCATACTGACAAAACCGATTTGAAGCTCACCCTCAGGCATCCACTTGTCGATAATTTCTTCTGCTGCTTGCTGATGTTGTCTATTTAAGGTTGTCTCAATTGTCCAGCCACCTTCTTCAATGCGATGGCCTTTTTTCTGAACAATTTCACTTGCTTCTTTCCAAACTTCTTCTAAAAAGTAAGGTGCCATTTTTTGCGTTACAATGGAATCTTCCGTTTTTAAAACGTAATTTTCCTCTAGTGCATTTTTACGTTGATCTGCAGTGATAAATTGTTGATTTTCCATTAATTTTAAAATTAGTTGTTGGCGGTTAACGGCTTTTTCCTCATTCACTAATGGGGAATAGTGAGTAGGCCCTTTCGGTACGGCCATTAATAAGGCAGATTCTGAAAGAGTTAAAGATTTTGCACTCTTACCAAAATAAAACCTGCTTGCTGCCTCCACACCGTACATTCCATGTCCAAAATAAACGGTATTCAAATATCCTTCTAGCAAATCATCTTTTTCGTAAAAAATTTCTAAACGATATGCATACAACGCCTCATTAATTTTCCGATTCCATGACTTTTCATGAGTTAAAAACAGATTTCGTGCGTATTGCTGAGTAATCGTACTTGCACCTTCTACTTTTTTCCCAGCTTTAACATCCTTTAAAAGAGCAGAAGCAATTCGAGTATAATCAAACCCGTGATGCTCATAAAACTCTTGATCTTCCACTGCAATTGCGGCTTGGGATACAAAAGGTGAAATCTCGTCCAAAGAAACCCAGTAACGTCGCTGTTCCTTAAATCGATCACCAATGACATTTCCTTGATTATCTAAAAAGACTGAAGAAATAGGAACTTGGATAATAGGTGCTCCAACAATTTGTGCATAAATACGAAGGGTCAAAAAAGCGCTGAGAAAAGCACAAACAGCAGCAATACTTAGTAGAAAAATCCTTTTCATGCGTTTTGATCGAATGACTTTTTTTCGGTATTGTACGCGACGCATAAAAATCTACTCCGTTCTTTTGAGGTTTTTATTAGTATGAGAACAATAGATTCAAATTAAACAGAGGAAGAAAAAACTATTGCACTTTCTTCAAAAACCTCTATACTTTCTTTGTATTTATTTTTTTGATACATTACACATAAATCATATTGGCGAGGAGATAGATAAATGGCTGGATTTTGGTTTACAGAAAAGCAAACCGAGAATTTTGGCATTACGATGAAGGTGAATCGTACACTTCATACGGAACAAACAGATTTTCAATTATTAGAAATGGCGGAGACTGCTGAGTGGGGGAATATGCTCTTTTTAGATGGCATGGTAATGACATCGCAAAAAGACGAATTTGTGTACCATGAAATGGTTGCACATGTTCCTTTATTTACACATCCTAATCCGGAGAACGTATTAGTTGTTGGAGGCGGAGACGGCGGAGTAATTCGTGAAATTATGAAGCATCCGAAAGTAAAAAAAGCAACTCTTGTTGATATAGACGGAAAAGTTATCGAGTACTCTAAGAAATATTTACCGGAAATTGCGTGTGAATTAGAAAACCCACGTGTAGAAGTACATGTAGGCGACGGTTTCATGCATATTGCAGAGTCTGAAAATGAATACGATGTAATCATGGTAGATTCAACTGAACCAGTAGGACCTGCTGTAAACTTATTTACAAAAGGTTTCTATGCTGGAATTTCGAAAGCTTTGAAAGAAGACGGACTATTCGTTGCACAATCGGACAACCCTTGGTTCAAAGCGGATTTAATCCGACAAGTACAAAAAGACGTAAAAGAAATTTTCCCGATTACAAATATGTATTTGGCGAATATTCCAACGTATCCAAGTGGTCTTTGGTGCTTTACGATTGGTTCGAAAAAATACGATCCACTTCAAGTTCCAGACGAGCAGTTCCATGATATCGAAACAAAATACTATACAAAAGAGCTTCACAAAGCAGCATTCGTATTACCGAAATTTGTGAAAGACTTAGCAGGAGAGTAAGCCAATGCGATTTGATGAAGCTTACTCAGGAAATGTATTTATTAAAAGCAAGCAAAATTACGAAGAAGCGCAAGCAGTTATTTATGGCATGCCAATGGACTGGACAGTAAGTTACCGTCCAGGCTCACGCTTTGGCCCGCAGCGAATTCGTGAAGTATCAATTGGTCTAGAGGAGTACAGTCCGTATCTAGATCGCGAGCTAGATGATGTGAATTACTTCGATGCTGGCGATATTCCACTTCCATTTGGAAATGCAGGGAAAAGTTTGGATATAATTGCAGAATTTATTGGTCAACTCATGAAAGACGGGAAAGTTCCTGTCGGAATGGGTGGCGAGCATTTAGTGTCATGGCCAGTAATGAAAACTGTGGCGGATAACTATAAAGACCTTGCGATTATTCATATGGATGCGCATACGGATTTACGTGTGGAATATGAGGGGGAACCACTTTCACACTCTACACCAATTCGAAAAATTGCAGAGTATATCGGTCCAAAAAACGTATATTCTTTTGGTATCCGTTCTGGAATGAAAGAAGAGTTTGACTGGGCAAAAGAAAATGGTATGCATATTTCTAAGTTTGAAGTATTAGAGCCTTTAAAAGAAGTACTTCCAACACTTGAAGGTCGTCCTGTCTATGTCACTATTGACATTGACGTATTAGACCCTGCACATGCACCTGGTACAGGAACTGTAGATTGTGGAGGAATTACAAGTCGCGAGCTACTTGCTTCTATTCATGCCATTGCAAACTCAGGCGTAAACGTTGTCGGCTTTGACCTAGTAGAAGTTGCACCTATTTACGATTCATCTGAGCAAACTGCAAACACTGCTAGTAAGTTAATACGCGAAATGATTTTAGGTTGGGTTAAATAGAAAGTGAATATTCAGTGTTACTGCGACGAGCTTGCGCAGGAGCAAACAGCTAATACAGCTTCGAAGTTAATACGCGAAATGCTTTTAGGTTGGGTTAAATAATAAGAAAACGTGATGTCCATAAGGGCATCACGTTTTTTGCTTCTAGTTAATGTTTAGTTGGCATTATAATGCTTTTAGCTTTATAATAAAAAGGTTATATTAAAAATGTATTAAGGATGAAAGCAATGTCTCAACCAATAAAAAAAGCAGTGATTGTTCGCTTATTATCGACGATTCAACATCCAAATGCAGCAGCAGAAACTTTCGATATGAAAACGACAGGTGAGCTAACGATAAAAGGAGCTCAACCTTATTTAGTTTACGAAGAAGTGCAGGATGAAAAAGCGATTAAAACAACTGTGAAGTTAAATAGTGAATCCGCTTTAATTATTCGAAGCGGCGGCGTAAAAATGCGGTTGCCTTTCTTTAAAGGAGAACTTCAAACAGGAAGTTACGATTCCGGATACGGCACAATGATGATCACAACAAATACGAAACAACTACATTTTAAAGATGGTCATTTTCGAGTAGAATATGAACTTTTAATGAATGAAGAAGTTGTAGGTACATATACATTAGAACTAACTTATACGGAGGCGAAATAAATGAATGCAGTAGAAAAAGTACAGCAATCGATTAAAACAGCGTTGCAAAATGCGATTGTAAAAGCAGAATTAGTAGCGGAAGATCAAATTCCAGCTATTCATTTAGAAACACCGAAAGATAAAGCAAATGGTGATTATGCAACGAATGTTGCAATGCAACTAACAAAAATAGCGAAAAAAGCACCTCGCCAAATTGCAGATGCAATTGTTGAAAATCTTGATATGGCAGGAACAATGATGGAGAAAATCGATATCGCCGGACCTGGTTTTATGAACATTACTGTTCGTAAAGATTATTTACAAGAAGTTGTGAAAGCAGTTTTATCAGAAAATGAAAACTACGGTCGTACAAATTCAGGAGCTGGTGAAAAAATTCAAGTAGAATTTGTATCTGCTAATCCTACTGGCGACTTGCACTTAGGGCATGCTCGTGGTGCATCTGTTGGGGATTCATTATGTAATGTGTTGGATTTCGCAGGATACAATGTAGCACGTGAATACTATATTAACGATGCTGGTAATCAAATCCACAATTTAGCAGTTTCGATTGAAGTACGCTATTTTGAAGCATTAGGTCTTGAAAAAGAAATGCCGGAAGATGGATATCGTGGTCAAGATATTATCGATATCGCAGCGGATCTTGTAAAAGAGCATGGGGATAAATTTGTTCAGATGTCAGACGAAGAGCGATATAAAGCGTTCCGTGCACATGGTTTAAAAGTAGAACTTGCCAAATTACAAAAAGATTTAGCAGATTTCCGCGTTGGTTTTGATAATTGGTTCTCCGAAACATCATTGTATGAAGACGGTAAAATCGAGGTAGCATTAGATAAATTAAAAGCAAATGGACATATTTTTGAAGAAGAAGGAGCTACTTGGTTCCGTTCTACAACATTTGGTGATGATAAAGATCGAGTATTGATTAAAGGTGATGGATCATTCACGTATTTACTACCAGACATCGCATACCACGAGGACAAATTGGTTCGTGGATTCGATCAGTTGATCAATATTTGGGGAGCGGATCATCACGGATATATCCCACGTATGAAAGCAGCGATAGAAGCACTTGGTTATGAACGTGAAAAGTTAGAAGTGTCCGTTATTCAAATGGTTCAGCTGTATAAAGACGGAGAAAAAATGAAAATGAGTAAACGTACAGGTAAAGCAGTTACGATGCGTGAGCTTGTTGAAGAAGTTGGACTCGATGCAGTTCGTTATTTCTTCGGCATGCGTTCTGGCGATTCTCATATGGACTTTGACTTAGATTTAGCTGTTTCACAATCAAATGAAAACCCAGTGTATTATGCACAGTATGCACATGCACGTATTTGTTCGATTTTACGTTCAGCTGAAACTCAAGAGATGAAAGCTTCTACAGATTCACTTCACTTATTACAAAGTGAAAAAGAGTTAGACTTATTGAAAAAAATCGGGGACTTCCCACAAGTAGTGGCAGATGCTGCAAAACTTCGTGCATCTCACCGTGTAGCAACATATATCCAAGAACTAGCTGCAACATTCCATAGCTTCTACAATGCGGATAAAGTACTCGACGCAGAAAACGTAGAACTATCTGAAGCACGTCTTGCACTAGTAACGTCAGCTCGTCAAACAATTGCAAACGCACTACGCTTAATCGGTGTTGCTGCTCCAGAAAAAATGTAATACTACTTTAAACACTTCGATCTCGGTAGTGATGTTCAGACTGTAGACAAACTCAAAAAATGAGTTTATCTACAGTCTTTTTATTTTTATAAAGGAAAATCAGGTTTTCCGAAGCTTACCGCTCGCTTTCCGCGGGCGAGTGCCGAGCCGCTTCGTCGCTATGCTCCTTCAGGGTCTCGTCTGACTCGCTTTTCCCGCAGGAGTCGATCGGACGCTTCTCCAAACCAATACAATGCTACTTTCCACTTTTTCATTCATTTTAATGTGAGAGCAACTGCGAACAAATTTAGTAAAGAAGTGTTTTTTTTATTTGGAAATAAAATCCGGTTCGAGAGAATAAAAAGTTATCCGAGAGAAACAGGAGTTTATGCGAGAGAATAGATGGACTATCCGAGACAACCAGGCGGTTATCCGAGAGAATAGTTATCCTTTGATGAGGTTTTTATGGATATGCTCGTTCAACAGAGCGACATGAGTGGAAGGCACAAAGATATAAGACGAAAATTAGTTTGTCGACAGCTTGCTATTTTATTGTATAATGAAGTCGATGCATCAAGAATATTTTGAACATAAAGGTGCTTGCTAGATTACTAGTAAGTTAAAAGGGAAGCTGGTTCGAGTCCAGCACGGTCCCGCCACTGTATGTGATAGAACTTATCACGAGTCAGAAAACCTGCCTTTATGCGTTACACTTTAGTGCCTACGAGGATAGGTTTCGTGTAAGTCAGCTTGGCAAGTGTGATCCTAGCAGATTTATACCTATTCTATCTCTCGTTCATAAGGACGAGAGTTTTTTATTTTTAGAACAATGGGGGAATGGAACTTGAAGAAATTATGGCAATTATGGATGACAGCCGCATTAGCAGTGCTATTGCTAGTAGGGTGTGGCCAAAAAGAAGCGACACCTGTCGAAAATACGGATAAGCCAAAAGAGGAAGTTGTAAAGGAAACTGCTGCGGATGAAGCTACATTTCCGTTAACAATAACCGATGCAGTTGGTAATGAGATTACATTAGAAGAAGCTCCAAAGACAATTGTTTCAATGATGCCAAGTAATACGGAAATTTTGTTTGCACTTGGATTAAATAATGAAATTGTTGGTGTAAATGACTTTGATAATTATCCAGCAGAAGCACTTGAAAAAGAAAAAATCGGTGGAATGGAATTCAACGTAGAAAAAATCGTTGGAATGAATCCAGATATCGTTTTCGCACATGAATCTAGCCTAGGAATGGGTGAGGCTGGTCTGCAACAAATTCGTGATGCTGGTGTGAAAGTTTTCGTTGTAAAAAATGCAGCGGACTTTAATGAAACATACACTACAATTGAACAAATTGGACGTGCTACTGGAAAATTAGCAGAAGCACAAAAAATTGTGGAAGATATGAAAGCTAAAGTAGAAGAAGTAAAAGAGAAAGTTGCAAAAGTAGAAACGAAGAAAACAGTATTCGTAGAAACATCGGATGTTCCTGAAATTTACACACCTGGTAAAGGAACATTTATGCAAGAGATTTTAGATATGGTGAATGCTGAAAATATTGCAGCAGACCAAGAAGGTTGGTTCAAAATTGAGCCAGAAGAAATTGTAAGCCGCAATCCTGATGTGATTATTGTTATGTATAGCTATGTAGAAGGTATTGTGGATAGCGTGAAGGCTCGTGATGGATTTGATACTATTACAGCTGTGAAAAATAATGAAGTTGTACAAGTAGATGAAAACTTAACAAGTCGTACAGGTCCTCGTCTAGCAGAAGGTCTAGAAGAAGTAGCGAAAGCAATTTATCCAGAGGCATTTAGTGAGTAAAGCCATGATCGGCTACATCTTGTCAATTGCTGCCCTTATAGTAGCAATTTGGCTAGGTGTATCGGTCGGATCCGTAAAGGTACCGATCAGTACATTATGGGACACGGGAGCAGATGCAATCGCGACCAATATAGTTTGGAAAATTCGCATGCCGCGTGTAGTACTTGCAGGGCTAGTTGGTGCATCACTAGCCATTGCAGGTGCTGCGTTTCAAGGGTTATTAAAAAACCCGCTTGCCGATCCTTATACGTTAGGAGTGTCGTCCGGTGCCTCAGTAGGTGCCGTGGCTACGCTCTTTTTCGGTATTTCGATGCCTTTTTTAGGGATATACACGCTGCCAGTTTTCAGTATGATCGGCGCGTTAGTTACAATGCTTCTTGTTATTTCTTTTGCAAAGCTAGTCGATCGTGCGATGAAAATGGAGACAATTATTTTAACCGGTATTATTTTTAGTTCTTTTTTAGGCTCAGTCATTTCTTTGATGATTGCACTTACTGGTGAAGAGCTACGTCAAATTATTAGTTGGTTACTCGGTAGTGTGTCGATGCGTGGTTGGAGTTTTGTGCAGATGGCACTTCCTTTTGTAGTAATTGGTACACTTTTATTATGGCTAAACAGAAGAGAACTAAATGCGATGCTTTTTGGAGAAGAACGTGCAAAGCATTTAGGCGTTAATGTGAAAAAGCGAAAAATGATGATATTAATTGGTGGTTCCATGCTTACTGGAACGGCGGTTGCTGTATCGGGAACGATAGGGTTTGTTGGTCTTGTTGTTCCGCATATGACAAGACTATTATTTGGCTCTGACAATCGTCACGTACTTCCTCTTAGCTTCATTAACGGAGCGGCATTATTAATCATTTGCGATTTAGTGTCCCGGACGATTATTTCTCCAACAGAGTTACCGATTGGTGTTATTACTTCATTTGTTGGAGCACCGGTTTTTGCTTATATTTTCTTCAGACAACGAAAAAAAGGAGGCAATTAATATGTTAAAAATAGAAGGTTTATCGGGTGGATACGATAACAAATTGATTATTAAAAATGTCTCCTTTTTCGTTGCAAAAGGTGAAATGCTTGGTATTCTTGGACCAAATGGGAGCGGGAAATCCACTTTGTTAAAGGTAATAAGTGGAATATTAAATATGGAGTCTGGGAATGTTCTCATTGAGGGAAAGCCCTTAAAATCCTATTCATCAAAAGATCTAGCCAAGAAAATGGCGGTTCTTCCACAATTACATAGTCATGCATTTTCACATACAGTCAGGGACACGATTGCACTTGGTCGGTACCCTCATCAAAGTGGTTTGTTTTCATCTTGGTCAATTGAAGATGAAGCGGCGGTTGTGGAGGCAATGAAACTGACGGCTATCGAAAGATATGAGAGTCAAATGTTAGACCTTTTATCCGGTGGCGAGCAACAGCGCGTATTTGTTGCACAGGCACTTGCCCAACAAGCACCTATACTACTACTCGATGAACCAACAAATCATTTAGATATAGCACATCAAAAGCAATTGCTCGATACGATCAAAACGCAAGCGATTGAAAAAGGAATCACGATTGTTAGTGTGTTTCATGATATAAATCTTGCGTCTTTATACTGTGATCGGTTGTTGTTAATGGATCAAGGAGAGATAAAAGTAATTGGTGCACCACATGAAGTAGTAACGAAAGATCAAATTGAAACGGTTTACGAAGCACGTATTAGCACAAATCCACATCCTGAACGTCCAAAGCCTCAAATTACGATTCTTTCGGACGTAAATGAAAAGAACAATGATAAGCTAATTACAACAGAAAATTTTCAAGTAACAGGAGAACTAGTTGTTTTTCAAGCAGAAACGCAACTAAAAACTTGGTCATCTGCAGTAACAAATGCTGGTAGTGGTTGGTATAGAACTTTTGTCAATAGAAGAGTGGATGCAAATTATGCATGTGATAATGTACATGAGGAAATGTTAGAGTTTCTAGTGAACCGAGGGTTTTCCGAGGCAGATACAGTTGGTATGATGACAGCTGTAAATACTACGGATGCAGTTATTAAAGAGTATAAAACTCCATTTGGAAATGTTGTCATCATGGTAACTGCTGGAGTAGGAAACGCAGTAGACGTATCGAGAACGCATGAAGTAGAAATGCTACCTGCAATTGGGACGATCAATACATGGATTATCGTAAACGGAGAGCTTTCTGATGAAGCGTTTATACAATCCGTCATTACTGCAACAGAAGCGAAAACAAAAGCGCTCGCATTTGAACAAGTAAAGGATCCCCGTACTGGAACGATTGCAACAGGAACATCAACTGATAGTATATTAGTTGCAGCAACACAACGTGGAGTGCATATTCCGTATGCAGGACCAATCACGGAAATCGGTAAAAAAATCGGACTTGGCGTATATGAATGTACAGTCGAAGCGATTCAAATTTACAAAAAAGCGAAAGGCTGGGATTAGTAATGGGTCCACATATTATCGCAATAGCGATTGGACTAGTACTAGACCGGATTATTGGCGATCCACCAAATTGGCCTCATCCAGTCCGTTTTATAGGTTCGCTCATTTCAAAGCTAACAATTTGGTTGAATAAAGGTAGTGCACGGAAAGCGAAAGGGTTTCTACTTGTTTTTATAGTAATTGGAATAACTTTCTCCGTTACGTTAGCTATTTTAATAAGTGCTTATTCCATTCATATGTGGGTTGGAATTGCTGTGGAAAGCATTGTAATCGCTTCAGGACTCGCTCAAAAAAGTTTAAAAGAAGCAGCGATGGACGTATACAAACCATTGATGGCAAATGATTTTTCTGCTGCAAGAGAAAAACTTTCGTGGATTGTCGGAAGAGATACGGAACAGTTAGATGAAAAAGAAATCACACGTGGCGTTGTGGAAACAGTATCCGAAAATATTAGTGATGGGATTACTGCTCCACTTTTTTACGCATTTGTTTTTGCTGGTGCACCTGGTCTTTGGGTGTATAAAGCAATAAATACGCTCGATTCGATGGTTGGATACAAAAATGAGAAATACGAGGATTTTGGATACGCTTCAGCTAAGCTAGATGATATTGTGAACTATATACCAAGCCGTTTAACGGGATATATCATTATGTTGTGGGGCAAAAAAGAGAGCAGCTTACCTTTTAATAAACGAATAAAGGGCTGGTGGCTTGATGCGAAAAAGCATCCAAGCCCGAATAGTGGCTATCTAGAAGCAGCAACAGCTTATCAGCTCGGAATCCAACTCGGAGGGATAAATACTTACAAGGGTATCGTTTCAAACCGAGCGCTAATGGGGATTGGCGAGGTTCCATTAACACCAAATCATATATTAAGTGCCATCTCGCATTTGAATACAGCAGTATTTCTGTTTTGGCTTTGGATGATGGTGATTGGAGGGATATTGTTTGTCTTTACCTAATCATGGAGCAAATGCTCATCATGTATATGAACGTCTAGGTCTCGAAATGCCAGAAACGGTTATTGACTTTAGTGAAAATGTGAATCCAATTGGACCTCCAGCATTTGTGAAGGAGCGGTGGGACTCGTATGCACCGCTAATCACTAAGTATCCAGATCCACATGGAGAGCCGTTTTTATCAGCAGTTGCAAAGTTTCACAATGTGTCAGCTGATAAAGTAATCGTGAGTAATGGTGCCGCTGAAATTTTCGCAAGCCTAGCAAAACGATATGAAAATAAACGTGCAGTTTTGATTCACCCTACTTTTTCGGAATACGCCGCAACACTTGCCCCTTATAATGTTTACATAAAAGAAATAATCGCAACTGGGGCTTTGCCTTTAGAAAAAGTATTTGGTGAAATAGAGTTTGCAGAAGTTATTTATATTTGTAGACCAAATAATCCAACCGGCTATTTAATGCCTTTAGAAGAAATTATTCGAATCGCAGATTATGCAAAAAGATATAAGTGTGAAGTCGTTTTAGACGAAGCGTTTCTTGACTTTATAGACGAAAAAGAATCATTTATTCCATATTTAAAGGATTTTTCGAACGTTATTGTTGTACGTTCGATGACGAAAATGTATGCGATTCCAGGCTTGCGACTTGGTTACGCAGTGGCTAGTGAACCAATCGTAGACGAGATTCGTTCTAGAATGCCCCATTGGAATAGTAATGCAATTGCGACAACAATTGGTGCAGATTGTTTAGAAGAAGAACAGTATCGACTGCAGGCAATAAAATTTGCTAAAGAAATGCGGGAGCAAATGACTGTGTTTCTAGAAAAATGGAACTGCATTGTTCTTCCGTCTACGGCTAATTTCATTTGCTTTCAACTGCCCAATCCCTCCCTTTCTAAAGAGTTTTTTGAGTATTTATTAGCAAATGGTTGCGTACTTCGCCATACGGAAAATTTTAAAGGACTCGACGGAAAATGGTTTAGGGTTGGAATGAAACAAAAGCCGCAAATGGAGCACTTGCAAAAGGAGATGACCGCATGGTTCGAGGAAAACTTGTCTTCATAACAGGTGGAGTGAGAAGTGGAAAAAGTAACTTTGCCGAACATTACTTAATGAATGAACAAGCAAAACGAAATGTGTATGTCGCTTCTGGAGTTGCAGTAGACGATGAAATGAATGAACGCATAAAAAGGCATCGAGATGATCGTGAAAATTATCCGGTTGAATGGGTAACAATCGAGCAACCGCGACGCTTTGAAGAGGTAGTTCAGCAAATTAATCAAGGGGACGGCATCCTTTGGGATTGTGTAACAACTTGGCTCGCAAATGAGCTGTATGAAGGACAAATAGAGGAAGTAGAAAAACAACTCTATGTAGCAATTGACCAGTTATTAGAAAAAGCAAAAGTAGTTGTTATTGTTTCGAATGAAGTGCTGGACGAACCATTATCCAAATACGAAAGTGTTGTTCTCTATCAAAAATGGATAGGAAGAATTCATCAAAAGCTTGTGGAAAGAGCAGATCATGCCTTCGAAATGGAATACGGCTTAAGTCATCAGTGGAAATGAGGGGTAATATGAAAGGCTTGATGGTACAAGGAACCGCTTCTAGCGTAGGGAAAAGTTTAGTTTGTACAGCTATTTGTCGACTTCTTTCAAATGAAGGGAAGCAAGTGGCACCTTTTAAATCACAAAACATGTCTAGCTTAAGCACACGCACAGAAGAAGGTTTGGAAATAAGTGTTTCTCAAGCGCTGCAAGCAAGAGCTGCAAGGACTCCTTATTTAGCAGAAATGAATCCAATATTATTAAAACCTACAGGAAATATGGAATCTGACATTATTATTCTTGGAAAAAAAGAAAATAGACTGAATGGAATGCGTTATCGAGATCAGTTCTTTGAGGAAGGTCAAAAACTCATTACAAACAGTATAAAGACTCTTTCTGCATCCTATGAATACTTGATTCTAGAAGGTGCTGGCAGTCCTGTAGAAGTGAATTTAAGGGATCGGGAATTAGTAAATATGAGAGTTGCTGATTTGGCGAATGTTCCGGTTTTATTAGTAGCAAACATTGAATATGGTGGTGTGTTTGCGTCCATTGTTGGCACGCTTGCACTTTTACCGGAAGCGCAGAGAGCTCGAGTAAAAGGGATTATTATTAATAAGTTTCGGGGAGACATTTCATTATTTCAAGAAGGAATTGACTTCATCGAAGAGTATACAGGGATAGACGTAATAGGAGTAGTTCCTTATTTTCAGAATGAATTTGAAGAAGAAGACGGAGAAGCAAAAAGTAGCGAAAATGCATCCGATGAACATATTAATGAATGGGCTAGTCATTTTAAAAAGTATATAAAGTGGGATAAAATCATAGCAATTTTAAATAGTGATGTGGTGAGTAAATGACTAGTCTATTGTTAGCTCTTCAATTTTTTACTATTGTTCCAGTGCATAAAAATTTGCCGATGGAAAGACGTTCGATTACAGGAATGTATAGTATTTTTCCATGGGTAGGTACTGTCATTGGAGCATTTGCTTGCCTATTGCTTTATTTTGAATGGAGTCATTTGATGACTGCATTTAGTATTGTCCTTTTAGGAATCATATTCTCTGGGGGACTCCATATGGATGGATTTATTGACACTTCAGATGCTTTTTTTTCTTATAAGGATCGACTGAAACGATTTGAAATACTAGATGATCCAAGAGTTGGCGCATTTGGAGTAATGGCTGTTGTATTATTAGTCGTTGGTAAAGTTATTATTGTGTCCGAAGTGTTGTTGGCAGAATCGTTTCATTGGGTTTTTATCTTGCTGATCCCTTTTTTCTCTCGAACTACACTTGCTATGTTATTTTCTCTAACGAATAGTGCAAAAGCTAGTGGACTTGCTTGTTATTTTAAGCAAAAAATGAATGCATCGGATGTAATAGTTGCAAATGTACTCAACTTTGTAATCGGCGTCATCATTTTAGGGTGGCTGACGAATTGGACGGTTTCTCTAACATTTGCAATTATTTTAGTACTCTTTGTATGTTTATTTCGCAATTGGTCACTTAAAAATTTCGGTGGAGTTACTGGTGATTTGCTTGGAGCTAGTTTAGAAGTTTCGGAGGTAGTACTATGGCTGACACTTTTACTGTTACTCTCGTAAGGCATTTTCCAACGAAAGGGAATCAGGAGAAAAAATATATTGGTTGGACCGATGAGCCAATCATTACTGGCATGAAACCGAAAAAATTGTCTCAAGATATGAAACAAGTTGTCTGTAGTGATTTGCTTCGATGTAAACAAACGGCAGAACAATTATACGGAGAAACTCTCTATACTGTGAATGCAAATTTTCGAGAATGCTCCTTTGGTGATTGGGAAGAAAAAACATATAATGAATTAAAAGAAGATGTGCACTATAGGGATTGGATTAATAACCCTCGTCAAATTACACCTCCAAATGGAGAGTCATTGGAAATAATGGAAGCCCGAGTGTTATTAGCATTTTATGAAGTAGTGGAGCAATTGAAGTTTCCAACTATTGTAACGCATGGGGGGCCAATTCGTTTTTTATTAACAAAGTTTGCAAATGTTGAAAAGAGTTTTTGGGATTGGGATGTATTACATGGATGCAGTTTCACACTACAATGGGCAAATAAAAGTGACGTATTGGAGGGAAAGCAGTGCATGTCATTTTCGGTGGAGCATTTAATGGAAAACGAACGTATGTAGAAAAAATGTTACAAGAACGTCATCAACAATCTGTCGAGTGGCTAGATGCCACTGTAAATACGCCTGTTTTATCTCCAAAAACAGAAACGATTGTCGTGTATGGCGTGGAAAATGTTCCAGAGGAAGGCTTGAATATGTTATTAAAACAAATCGAGCAATGGGAAGAAAAAGTAGAAATTATTGTAATAGCAACAGAAATTGGGCGTGGAATCGTACCAATGGAGGCAGGGATGCGCAAGCTTCGAGATGATGTAGGAAGATTTTATCAACAACTTTTTACAAAAGCGGAACGGGTTACAAGAATTTGGTATGGTATTTCACAAACGATAAAGGGAGATGTGTAAAGATGAAAATTTATACAAAAACAGGGGATAAAGGGCAAACAGGTTTAATTGGGGGAAGAACGGACAAGGATAATGTACGTGTAGAAGCGTACGGTACAATCGATGAGTTAAATTCATTTATCGGAAAAGCCGTAACAGAACTAGACCCAGCTATTTTTGCAGATATTTTAGTAGACTTAGAAACTATTCAACATGAACTATTTGATTGTGGTGGAGATCTTGCAAACGTATCGAATCGTAGAGTATATAAAATGACGGATGAACCAATCGAAGCTATGGAAAAACGAATTGATGTGCTAGTGGAAGAGGGACCAGTGTTAGAGCGTTTCATCCTACCTGGCGGAACACCAGCAGCTGCAACACTTCATATTGCACGTACAATTACGAGACGCGCGGAAAGACAAGTCGTGACATTGACGAAGGCAGAAGAAGATGTTCCGGCAGTTGTACAGCGCTATTTAAATCGTCTATCTGACTATTTATTCGCAGCGGCTCGTGTAGCTAACGCTCGAGTAAATGTTTCAGATGTCGAATACGTACGCAGTGCAAAAGTATTTAAAAACGTAGGAAGTGTGAAAAAAGAGGGGGAGTAAGAAGGGTGAAGCTTCGTTTACTAACGCTCGCAGCAATGTTTGCGGCACTATCGGCAATTGGTGCGTTCGTAAAAATTCCAGTAGGGATAGGGAGTGCGGCACTTGATACAGTACCAGCACTTGTGTCAGCTGCATTTTTGCCACCAGCCTATGCAGGAGCAGCATCATTAATCGGTCACTTATCATCTTCTCTTTATGCTGGATTTCCTTTCGGACCACTGCATATAATCATTGCCGCGGAAATGTTCTTGATTTTATTCGTGTATACGAGGCTACATCAAGCAAGACGATATGTGCTGAAATGGGTGTTTTTCATTTTTGCGAACAGCGTACTTGCAACGCTTCCGTTTTACTGGATTATTTCACCCGCATTTTTTGCAAGTGCATTACCGGGAATTACGATTGCAACCATTTTGAATGCTGGAATTGCAATGACCGTCTCACCAGTTATTGTGAGGGTAATGGAGAGAGTGAAAACCCATGCGTAATGCCGTTATATTGCCAAATGGATTAGTGTTGACGACAGATAACTCTGCAGGTATTGGAGAAAAATTAGATGATGTTGTTTCCATAGATGATGATGTAGTTTCTTATTTTGCAGGTAGAGTAACATTAATGGAACAGTGGGCAGCAGGCGCACATCCAGTTTCGATTATTGTGCATAATTTTTCTGGAAGTAAAAGCTGGAACAAATATGTGGCAGGTATTGAGAAATTATTTGTAGATCTAGGTCAGAGTTGTCCAGTAATAACAGGAAGTACTGAATCGAATATGGAAATGCTACAATCCGCAATGGCGGTCACGATGATAGGTGAAAAAAAGGAAAAAAGCGACCAAGATTTTACATGGTATGTGTATGGAATGCCATGTGTCGGCGGAGAAGTTTTGGAGGAATCCGAGAAAATCGCTGACACGAAAAAAATCTGGGATGCATTGAATTGTGGGCTAGTTCAGCGAGTTTGGCCAGTTGGCTCAACTGGAATAGCAGAAGAGTGCAAACGAATTGGATTACGTGGAGAATTGGAAAACTGGGATGTGGAAAAATCGGCAGGACCAGCAACTTCTGTCCTTCTCGGCATTGCAAATAATCGAATAGAAGAAGCCAAGCTGCATTTTGGAAAGTATTTTGAAATAATTAGTTGATTGTAGTTGTCTACTTTATTTTTTATTTTTATATAGAATAGCTTAGGTTTTCCGAAGCTTACAGCTCGCTTTCCGCGGACGAACGCCGAGCCGCTTCGTCGCTACTCTCCTGCTGGGTCTCGTCTTTCTCGCTTTTCCCGCAGGAGTCGAGCAGACGCTTCTTCAAACCATAATACATCTGATTTTCTAATAGAAAGTTCGTAATGGCTATTGTTAGCATTTCCTACTGTTAGCGTAAATTGATTTGTTCTTCGTCATCCTATCCATCACTTCGGTTATTTTTCAGAACACTAGTTATCATTTCTAGAAAATCGTTGAAAAAGGCGACACTCCTGCGGGAATAGCGTTAGTCGAAGACCCCGCAGCGAAGCGAGGAGGCTGAGGCAACGCCCGCGGAAAGGGAGCAGTATCAACGATTTTCTTATTTATTGGACTGTTAGACAACCCATCTGGCAAAGTCGAATTATGGGGACTTTTTCAGTGTCCTCCTTACCTCACTGCGGGGTCTTGGCAGCCCGGCCTCTTGAGTGGGAACTTCAACAATTCCCACACTCTACTTTACTTTTTCTTATTTATTGGACTATCGGACAATCCTTCTGGCAAAGTCGAATTATAGGCACTTCTTCAGTGCCCTCCAGCATAGCGACCCAAGAGGCTCGAGTCACGTCCGCGGAAAGCTTCGGAGAACCTGAGCTATCCTATTTCTTGGAGTTTATCTACAGGGAGCTATCTCGCATAGAGATAGCTCTTTATTGTGAGAAATGATTGCTTTCATGATTGATTTGGTCTCGATTATATGTAAATTGGTCTTGAATACCGATGAATTTATTTCGATCATCGGTTTTCTTCCAAATGTAAATTTTCAATAAATAACTGTTGACTGAATGCTCATTCAGTTTTAATATTAAATTAATTCTTTAAAATTCTATTAACCTAGTGGTATATTCTATGCATAACATCATTTTACATCTTAGAGGGGGAGAATAAGATGAGTTCATTGTTAATCGCAAACTGGGTGCTGTTTCTTGCAGTAACTTTGTATGCTATCGGTTTATTCGCATATTTGTTGAAAACTAGATATGCCTATATCAAATTGGGGAAAAAAGTCGAATTCGAAGATAATGTGAAAGAAAGACTTCGCAAAATTTGGGTGTATGTTTTCGGACAAAAGAAGCTATTAAAAGACAAAAAAAGTGGAGCAATCCATCTCATGTTCTTTTACGGTTTTTTACTTGTTCAGTTTGGGGCAATTGATTTTATTTGGAAGGGATTAGCACCTGATTCACACTTGCCTTTAGGTCCAGTGTATCCAGCGTTCACGTTTTTCCAAGAAATCGTTACATTTATTATTTTAATAGCAGTTGTGTGGGCTTTCTACCGACGCTATATTGAAAAGTTAGTTCGTCTAAAACGCGGATGGAAAAGTGGACTTGTACTGATTTTCATTGGTGGTTTAATGGTTTCAGTTCTAGTTGGTAATGGTATGGGAATGGTTTGGCATGGTCATGAAGCAGTTTGGTCAGAACCGATTGCATCATCTATTGGAACTATCTTCGGTTTCTTACCGCCAACAGCTGCAGCAGTCATTTTCTATATCATGTGGTGGGCGCATTTATTGTTCTTACTAACGTTCTTAGTATACGTACCGCAGTCGAAGCATTTCCACTTAATAACTGGTCCTGCAAACGTTTACTTCCATCGTTTAGACAATGTTGGAAAACTACGTCCTATCAATTTTGAAGAGGAAGAAGACGAAGAATCAGATGAAGAAGTAATGCCATCTTTTGGTGTTGGGAACATTCATGAATTTACACAAGCACAAATGATCGATTTCTACGCATGTGTAGAGTGCGGTCGTTGTACGAATATGTGTCCTGCTACAGGAACAGGAAAAATGCTGTCTCCGATGGATTTAATAACAAAGCTTCGTGACCACTTAACATTCACAGGAGCTGTAGAAACAAAACAAAAACCTTGGGTTCCAGCACTAGCTTTCCAAGGAACGAAAGGTAACCAACTTGCTATGGCTGCTGGTGCAGAAGGAGCAATTATAGAGGACATTTATAGCCCATCATTAATTGGCGATGTAATCACAGAAGAAGAAATCTGGGCTTGTACAACTTGCCGTAACTGTGAAGATCAATGTCCAGTAATGAATGAGCACGTAGATAAAATTATCGACCTTCGCCGTTACTTAGTAATGACGGAAGGGAAAATGGATCCAGATGCACAACGCGCAATGACGAATAT
Source organism: Psychrobacillus vulpis (assembly GCF_006861825.1). GTDB lineage: Bacteria > Bacillota > Bacilli > Bacillales_A > Planococcaceae > Psychrobacillus > Psychrobacillus vulpis. The sequence goes on from NZ_VDGI01000002.1 coordinate 35,948, forward strand.
TGAGCGACAAGGAAATCCATGGGGCTTAAATCGTAAAGAAAAAGAAAACTGGAGAGATGCTCGTCCAGATATTCATATTCCAACAGTGAAAGAAGTTTCAAAAGCTGGAGATGAATTCGAGTACTTATTCTGGGTTGGTTCAATGGGATCGTTTGATAATCGTTCACAAAAAATCGCATTAGCTTTTGCGCATTTGATGAACGAAGCTGGAGTAAAATTTGCGATTCTTGGAAATAAAGAAAAGAACTCTGGAGACACACCACGTCGTCTAGGAAACGAGTTTTTATTCCAAGAATTAGCTAATTCAAATATCTCCGAATTTGAAAAAGCTGGCGTAACAAAAATCGTAACAATTGATCCACATGCATATAATATCTTTAAAAATGAATATAGTGATTTTGGTTGGAATGGTGAAGTGCTTCACCATACAGAAATGCTATACGATTTAGTTCAAGCAGGTCGCTTGAAACCACAATATGCTGTGGAAGAAACGATTACATTCCATGATTCATGTTATTTAGGTCGATACAATGATGTGTACGATGCACCTCGTGAAGTATTGAAAGCAATTCCTGGTGTGAAGCTAGTAGAAATGCAACGTAACCGCGAAACTGGAATGTGTTGTGGAGCAGGTGGCGGACTTATGTGGATGGAAGAACATGTAGGAAATCGTATTAACGTTGCTCGAACAGAACAAGCGCTAGAGGTAAATCCAACTATTATTTCTTCTGGATGTCCGTATTGCTTAACTATGTTGTCAGATGGTACGAAAGCGAAAGAAGTAGAAGAAACTGTAGGCACTTACGATATTGCGGAACTTTTAGAACGCTCTATTTTTGGAGAATATGTTCCGTCAGTAGAAGAGGAAGATGCTGAGCAAGTTGTTCAATAATTCGACAAATTATATTGCAAATAGTTTAATAGTTTCGTAAACTAGAAATAACAATAGAGGGAGTGGAGGCACTCCCTTTTTTCTAACAAATGAAATCGAGCGAGCGTTCAGTCAACTGGATTTTTTATTTTACAAGTGATGAAAGCGATTACAAAGGGGTGGCTATTTTGACGAAGACAGTAATTTTAGATGGGGCACGTACAGCTTTTGGAAAGTTCGGTGGGGCACTTAGCAGCTTAACAGCTTCTGATCTTGGGGGAGTAACGATAAAAGAAGCTTTGACTCGTGCTGGAGTAAATGCAGAGCAAGTAGATGAAGTAATTATGGGGACAGTTTTACAAGCCGGACAGGGACAAATTCCATCTAGACAAGCGGCTACTAAAGCAGGAATTCCTTGGTCTGTAAAAACAGAAACGATCAATAAAGTTTGTGCTTCTGGTATGCGTAGTGTTACTTTAGCAGATCAATTAATCCGCCTAGGAGATGAAGAAATCATCGTAGCCGGTGGAATGGAATCGATGTCAAATGCTCCATATTATTTACCAAAAGGAAGATTTGGACTTCGAATGGGAGATGCGCAAATGGTTGACGGCATGGTCTATGACGGACTTTCTTGTTCATTTCATCCGAAACATGTGCATATGGGAACATACGGAAACATAACAGCACAATCATTTGAATTATCTCGTGAAAAGCAAGATGAATGGTCATTTAGAAGTCATGACCGTGCATTAAAAGCAATTGACAACGGAATTTTTGCAGAAGAAATTATTCCAGTTGAGATTCCTCAGCGAAAAGTGGAAGCCGTTATCGTCCAAGTAGACGAGGCGCCTCGCCGTGATACTTCACTTGAATCGCTTGCTAAACTAAAGCCAGCATTCGGCAAAGATGGGACGATTACAGCAGGTAATGCACCTGGAATAAATGATGGTGCTTGCGCAATTGTTTTAACGAGTGAAGATAAAGCAAAAGAGCTAGGCAAGGAACCTTTAGCCTACGTGATTGGGCATGCAGAAGTAGCAATTGAGCCGGAAAATTTTCCGCAAACTCCTGGTTTAGTAATCAATAAACTACTAGAAAAAACAGGTAAAACACTAGCGGATATTGATTTATTTGAAATTAACGAAGCATTTGCAGCGGTTGCGCTTGCAAGTAGTAAAATCGCTGGTTTAGATGAAGAAAAAGTGAATGTAAATGGCGGAGCAGTTGCATTAGGTCATCCAATTGGAGCATCTGGGGCACGAATCATTTTAACACTAGCTTATGAGTTGAAACGCCGTGGCGGTGGAGTTGGAATTGCATCCATTTGTTCAGGTGGAGGGCAAGGAGACGCTATTATGATTGAAGTTCCAAAAACAGGGGGAAGTAACGAATGACAATCCAAAAAGTAATGGTAATTGGTGCAGGCCAAATGGGTTCGGGAATTGCTCAAGTATGTGCACAAGCTGGATTTGCAGTAAAGTTAAATGACCGAGAAGAACAATTTTACGAGCGCGGCATTCAAACAATAACGAAAAACTTGACTAGAAACGTCGAAAAAGGTCGAATGACAGAGGAAGAAAAACAATCAGTACTAAACAATATAACAAAATCATTATCGATCGAAGATGCAAATGATGTAGATTTAGTGATCGAAGCAGCCGTTGAAAATATGGAAATTAAGCAATCTATTTTTAAACAGCTAGATACGATTACACCAAAGCACACTATTTTAGCAACAAATACTTCTTCACTACCAATTACAGAAATTGCTGCTGTAACGAATAGACCTGAGCAAGTGATTGGAATGCATTTTATGAACCCAGTTCCAGTGATGAAGCTAGTAGAGATTATTAGAGGATTAGCAACATCTGATGAGGTTTATACAGCTATTGAAGAAATGACGAAGAAACTTAGTAAAGTACCTGTAGAGGTAAACGATTTCCCAGGATTTGTTTCCAACCGTATATTAATGCCGATGATAAATGAGGCAATTTACACGCTTTACGAAGGAGTAGCATCGAAAGAAGCAATCGACGATGTGATGAAATTAGGTATGAATCACCCTATGGGACCACTTCAATTAGCCGATTTCATCGGTTTAGATACATGCTTATACATTATGGAAATATTACATGAAGGGTTTGGGGACAGTAAATACCGTCCATGCCCATTGCTTAGAAAATACGTAAAAGCTGGTTGGTTAGGAAAAAAATCGGGCCGAGGCTTCTACACTTACGAATAAAGGGGAATATGAGATGGAGCTAAAGTTTACTGAAGAACAACTAATGATGCGCAACATGGTCAGAGATTTTGCTAAAACAGAAATTGAACCTTTTATAGAACGGATGGAGCAAGGAGAGTTTCCTCGTGAGATCATTCAGAAAATGGGTGAACTCGGTTTAATGGGCATAACAGTCCCAGAACAATATGGTGGCTCTGAGATGGATTTCACTAGCTATGTTATTGCGATTAATGAACTTTCAAAAGTTAGTGCGGTTGTAGGTGTTATTCTTTCTGTTCATACTTCGGTAGGAACAAATCCAATTCTTTATTTTGGCAATGAAGAACAAAAGAATAAATACGTACCGAAGCTAGCAACGGGTGAATATTTAGGTGCATTTTGCTTAACAGAGCCATCCGCAGGATCGGATGCAGGCGCATTGAAAACGAAAGCAGTTAAGCAAGGTGATCATTATGTACTTAACGGTTCAAAAGTATTTATTACGAATGGTGGAGAAGCGGATGTGAATATCGTATTTGCGTCGACAGATTCGTCACAAGGTTCAAAAGGAATCTCCGCTTTCATCGTAGAGAAGGATACACCAGGTTTTATTATCGGAAAAGATGAAGAGAAAATGGGCTTGCATGGCTCAAGAACAGTGCAAATCACTTTTGAAGATATGAAAGTACCTGTTGCGAATAGACTTGGTGAAGAAGGCGATGGATTTAAAATTGCAATGGCAAATTTAAATACTGGGCGTATCGGAATCGCTACGCAAGCATTAGGTATTGCGGAAGCAGCATTTGAAGCAGCAGTAGCATATTCAAAAGAACGTGTGCAATTTGGTAAGCCGATTGCAGCAAACCAAGGGGTAGGTTTTAAACTTGCAGATATGGGAACAGCGGTAGAAGCTGCTAGACTTCTAGTGTACCGTGCAGCTAATCTTCGTGAGCAAGGACTTCCATGTGGAAAAGAAGCATCGATGGCTAAATTATTTGCTTCTAAAACCGCAGTTGATGTAGCAATTGAAGCCGTTCAAGTGTTTGGAGGATACGGATACACAGAGGATTACCCTGTAGAACGTTATTTCCGAGATGCAAAAATTACAGAGATTTACGAAGGAACTAGTGAAATTCAGAGGATTGTAATTAGTAAATATTTAACTAATTAAAACTCCCAGGTAATTGGCTATACAAATATGATATATACAAAAGCAAATCTACACTACTACCAAAAAGGGCGGGGAAAAAATGAACTTTCAACTTTCAGAAGAACATGAAATGATTCGTAAAATGGTACGTGATTTTGCAGAAAATGAAGTAGCACCAACTGCTGCAGAGCGTGATGAAGAAGAGCGCTTTGACCGTGAGATTTTTGATAAAATGGCGGAGCTTGGATTAACAGGTATCCCTTGGCCAGAAGAATACGGTGGAATCGGGTCTGATTATCTTGCGTATTGCATCGCTGTAGAGGAACTTTCACGCGTTTGTGCATCTACAGGAGTAACACTTTCTGCACACACTTCACTTGCTGGATGGCCAATTTTCAAATATGGGAATGAAGAGCAAAAACAAAAATACCTTCGTCCAATGGCGGAAGGATCAAAAATTGGTGGGTACGGTTTAACAGAAGCCGGTTCAGGTTCTGATGCAGGAGGCATGAAAACAACTGCTAAGTTAGACGGCGATCACTATGTATTAAATGGTTCCAAAATTTTCATTACAAATGGTGGAATTGCAGACATTTATGTAGTTTTTGCAGTAACGGATGCAGAATCTAAGCATAAAGGTACAAGCGCATTTATCGTAGAGGCAGGATTTGAAGGATTCTCTGTAGGGAAAAAAGAAAAGAAACTAGGTATTCGTTCTTCACCAACGACAGAAATTATTTTTGATAATTGCCGAGTACCAAAAGAAAATCTTCTTGGAGAAGAAGGAGAAGGCTTCATCATTGCAATGAAGACATTAGATGGTGGACGTAACGGGATTGCTGCTCAAGCTGTAGGGATTGCGCAAGGGGCGCTGGATGCATCAGTAGGATATGCAAAAGAACGTGTTCAATTTGGTAAGCCAATCGTTGCGAACCAAGGGGTGTCTTTCAAACTGGCAGACATGGCAACTGCAACGGAAGCATCACGACTACTTACTTATCAAGCAGCTTGGTTAGAGTCAAATGGACTTCCATATGGTAAAGAGTCTGCCATGGCTAAATTAATGGCAGGTGATACAGCGATGAAAGTGACAACAGAAGCGGTGCAAGTTTTCGGTGGATATGGTTATACAAAAGATTACCCAGTAGAACGCTATATGCGTGATGCAAAAATAACTCAAATTTACGAGGGAACTCAAGAAATTCAACGTCTTGTTATTTCTCGTATGTTAACAAAGTAATAGATGCCTATGGAAAAAAAGCATGAAGTGCAGACATCTGTAAAGGATGAAAGTCTTATCGAAAAAAGGCGTCTCCAAATAATTCGTGCAGCTGTTACTTTATTCAAAGAAAAAGGTTTTCACCGTACCACAACGAGAGAAATTGCAAAAGAAGCTGGTTTTAGTATAGGTACACTCTATGAATATATTAGAACAAAAGAAGATGTGCTCTATTTAGTTTGCGATAGTATTTACAATGAAGTGCACGACAAATTATCGCAGATTACGTTGGAAAATGGCACGATAGAGGACTTAAAAACTGCAATACGTCATTATTATGGGGTGATTGACGATATGCAGGATGAGTTCGTTGTTATGTATCAAGAGTCCAAATCTTTACCGAAAAGTGCTCTTGAATATGTTTATAAAAAAGAACTAGAAATGGTGGAATTATTTCACAAAATTCTTGTCGGCTGTACACAAGTTGGGGAGCTTAAGCTGACAAATGCACAAGCAAAACTCTATGCACATACGTTAGTCGTACAAGGGCAAATGTGGGCATTTAGAAGATGGGCTTTGCGCAAGGAATTTTCAATGGAACAATTTTCAGACCTTCAAATCGAATTCGTACTCAATGGGATGGGGAAATAAGAAAAGCGAAAGCGCCTATGTCTGCCCTGGCAGGCACGCTCTTCTGCGAAGAGCATTGCGCTATAGCTGGACAGTAAATGTTTAAATAAAACAAAGGGGGAACAACATGTCTACGGTAGAAGTATATCGTCCAAAAAATCATGTTCGTTTTGTAACGGCATCAAGCCTATTTGACGGCCATGATGCATCGATTAATATAATGCGTCGTATTTTACAAGCGAGTGGAGCAGAGGTTATACATTTAGGTCATAACCGCTCGGTAGAAGAAGTAGTAAATGCTGCTATTCAAGAGGATGTTCAAGGGATTGCAATTTCTTCCTATCAAGGAGGACATGTTGAGTATTTTAAATATATGAAGGATTTACTCGTAGAACGCGGTGCACCACATATCCGTATTTATGGTGGGGGCGGCGGAGTAATTATCCCTAAAGAGATTAAGGAATTACAAGAATACGGAATTTCCGGTATTTTCTCGCCTGAAGATGGTCGTAAATTGGGCCTTCAAGGCATGATTAATCATATGTTAATAGAATGTGATGTACCTACAAAAGCTTCTGGTGTAAAAGATGAAATTACATCTGTTTCTACAGAAAATCCAGAAGTTCTTGCCCATTTGATAACAGTAGCCGAGGAAGCACACCAAACAGGGGATTCCGAAGCAAAAGGAATGATGGAGCAAGCAAAAAGCCTTTCTAAAGGTACACCGGTACTAGGTATTACGGGGACTGGTGGAGCAGGTAAAAGTTCACTAACGGATGAGTTAATTCGCAGATTCCTTCATGAATTGCCTGATAAAAAGATTGCTGTACTTTCCATTGATCCGACGAAGCAAAAAACAGGTGGAGCATTGCTTGGTGATCGCATTCGTATGAATGCAATCTTCAATAATCGAGTATTTATGCGAAGTTTAGCGACACGAGGATCTCGCACGGAATTATCTGGTGCAATAGCGGATGTTCTAGATGTTGTAAAGGTCGCGGGATACGATTTAATCATTGTGGAAACTAGTGGTATCGGACAAGGGGACGCTGAAATTACAAATGTATCAGATGTTTCGATGTATGTAATGACAAGTGAGTTCGGAGCACCTTCTCAATTAGAAAAAATCGACATGATTGACTATGCGGATCTAATTGTCATCAATAAATTTGAACGTAAAGGCTCGGAGGATGCACTGCGCCAAGTGCAAAAGCAATATCAACGTAGTCGTGAGTTATGGCATGATGAGTTAGACACTATGCCAGTTTACGGTACAATTGCTAGCCAGTTTAATGACAAAGGAACAAATTCTTTATTTGCAGCTTTAGTTGCAGTCTTAAATGAAAAAACGGGTTCAAATTGGGAAACATCGTACGAACAATTTATTAAAACACAAAAGCAAAACGTGATCATTCCAAATGATCGACGATATTATCTCCGCGAAATTACAGATGCGGTTCGTGGGTACCATAAAAAATCAGAAGAGCAAGTGGCATTTGCGAGAAGATTGTTTCAATTAGAAGGAGCAATTGAAGCTGTTAATGAAAAAGCGGCTAATGACGCATTAGTACAATCATTAGAATCACTAGCTTCCGGAATACGTGACGAACTAACTGCAGAATCGAAGCGTATATTAGAAAATTGGGCAACTTTAAAAGAAGCATATGCAGGGGATGAATTCGTCACGAAAATTCGTGATAAAGAAATTCGTACATTACTTCGTACAGAAAGTTTATCCGGTTTGAAAATACCAAAAGTAGTTCTGCCGAAATTTGTCGATTACGGTGAAATATTAAAATGGGTTTACAAAGAGAATGTACCAGGCTCATTCCCATATACAGCAGGAGTATTCCCTTTTAAACGAGAAGGGGAAGATCCAAAACGACAATTTGCTGGAGAAGGAACGCCGGAACGTACTAATCGAAGATTTCACTATTTATCAAAAGACGATGATGCAAAACGTCTTTCTACTGCATTTGACTCAGTGACTTTATACGGAGAAGATCCAGACCATCGTCCTGATATATATGGAAAAGTCGGTGAATCAGGTGTAAGTATTTGTACGCTTGAAGATATGAAAAAGCTATATGATGGTTTTGATTTATGTGCGCCATCAACTTCGGTATCGATGACGATAAATGGGCCAGCTCCAATTATTTTAGCGATGTTCATGAATACTGCTATTGATCAACAAGTACGTATTCGTGAGGAAGAGCTTGGTCGTACACTTACTATAGAAGAGTTTGCACAAGTGAAGGCTGCAACATTGCAAGTAGTTCGAGGAACAGTGCAAGCAGATATATTAAAAGAAGACCAAGGACAAAATACTTGTATTTTCTCTACAGAATTTGCACTTCGTATGATGGGCGATATACAACAATACTTTATTGATCAAAAAGTTCGAAATTATTATTCGGTTTCTATTTCTGGATACCATATTGCAGAAGCAGGAGCAAATCCAATTTCACAACTAGCATTTACGCTTGCAAATGGCTTTACTTATGTGGAATACTATTTGAGTCGTGGTATGCATATAGATGATTTTGCGCCAAACTTATCATTCTTCTTCTCAAATGGTTTAGACCCAGAGTATACAGTTATCGGACGTGTTGCTCGTCGAATTTGGTCGGTAGTAATGCGCGATAAATATGGTGCGAATGATCGAAGTCAGAAACTAAAATACCATGTACAAACTTCTGGTAGAAGTCTACATGCACAAGAAATTGACTTTAATGATATTCGAACGACACTACAAGCATTAATGGCATTACAAGATAACTGTAATTCTCTTCATACAAATGCGTACGATGAAGCTATCACAACTCCAACAGAGGAATCTGTTCGTCGTGCGATGGCGATCCAAATGATTATTACAAAAGAGCATGGATTATCGAAAAATGAAAATCCACTTCAAGGTGCTTTCATTATCGAAGAAATGACAGATCTTGTAGAAGAAGCAGTTCTTTCTGAATTTGACCGAATCAACGACCGTGGTGGAGTGCTTGGTGCGATGGAGACTCAGTACCAACGTGGAAAAATTCAAGAAGAATCTATGTACTATGAAATGAAAAAGCATACAGGTGAACTTCCAATCATCGGTGTGAACACATATTTAAATCCGAATCCACCTTCCGCAGAAGACATTGATAATATGGAGCTTGCACGTGCAACAATAGAAGAAAAAGAAACGCAAATTACTAACCTTGGCAATTTCCATGAAAAGCACAAGTTAGAGTCAAGCGAAGCGCTGGATCGTCTGAAGCAAGTAGCAATCACTGGTGGAAATATTTTTGAAGAGCTAATGTCGACCGTTCAAAAGGCTAGTCTAGGGCAAATTACGAACGCTCTTTATGAGGTCGGAGGGCAATATAGAAGAAATATGTAAAAAAAACTAGTGTCTCGATGTATTATCGGGACACTTTTTACTTATTTTTTTGTATAATAAAGCTAATATGTAGTAAAGGAGAAATGGCATGAAAAAACCTATTCACATAATGGTCATTATAATACTCCTACTACTTACTATTTTCTTATATAATAAACAACTGGGATCAATTCCTTTGCTCTCCCTTTCATTTTATTTGTTTGCGTTAGCAGGGGTGAAAATTTCTCTATTCAAAAAGAATAAATGAATGTAGCATATTACATAATTGTTTGTATATAATGGGAAGTATGCAAACGGACATAGAAAGGACGTGCACGATTTGAATTTTCGTGAAATGACAAAAGCACAACTACAAGAAGAATCATTAATAGACTTAGGATTCGCGATTTTAGAAGATAAGAAAAATTCCTTAACATTAAATGATTTGTTTAATGAGATACAAAATATGAATGGTTTATCGGATGAAGACATGGAATCCCGCAAGCTTCAGTTCTATACAGATATGAATATTGATGGACGATTTTTAGCAACAGCTGAAAATAAATGGGGACTAAGAGAATGGTACCCAGTAGAACAAATTGAAGAAGAGACAGCTCCTACTGTGAAGGTACGTAAAAAGAAAGCTAAAGCAACAGAGGATGACGATTTAGAAGAAGTGGACGAAGATGAAATCATTTTCGAGGAAGAATTCGATGAGTTTATTGAAGACGACGAAGAAGAAGATGATGATGAAACATTAGATTTCGTTGAAGAAGAAATTGATGAAGTGATTGAAGAAGACTTAATCGATGAAGATGAAGATGAATTTGAAATTATCGATGACGAAGAGGATCTCGACGACGAAGATTTGGAAGACGAAGAATAATTCTTGACTTCTTTATCTATACGCTATAAAATTCTATTGGGCTCTTTTTAAGAGACAGTACTTATGTGCATATGCGCTCCCCTGCCAAAATAGCAGGCGGAGCGCTTTTTGTTATTGTATTACCTTAATCAGCAATTTACTTTCTGCGACAAAACGAAGCGACAGAAGCAAAATTTTTTTCTGCGACGAAAGCGAAGCGACAGAAGCAAAATTTTTTTCTGCGACGAAAGCGAAGCGACAGAAGCAAAATTTTTTTCTGCGACGAAAGCGAAGCGACAGAAGCAAAATTTTTTTCTGCGACGAAAGCGAAGCGACAGGAGCAAATTTTTTTCTGCGACGAAAGCGAAGCGACAGGAGCAAATTTTTTTCTGCGACGAAAGCGAAGCGACAGGAGCAAATTTTTTTCTGCGACGAAAGCGAAGCGACAGGAGCAAATTTTTTTCTGCGACGAAAGCGAAGCGACAGGAGCATAGAATTTTCACTTTTGCTGAATGCTGTATAAGGATAAAGCCTCCGGCGGATTCCACAGATTTTGTCAAGAAGTGCAATTGGCTAACCAATTGATATGTTTCCAGCGACGAGCTTTGTGCAGGAACAAAATTCCCCAAGGCGAATTTATTATTAATAGAGGAGGACAAAAAATGACTAAATTTATTTTTGTTACTGGTGGGGTTGTATCTTCACTAGGAAAAGGAATTACGGCTGCTTCACTTGGCCGTTTATTAAAAAACAGAGGGTTGAATGTAACAATTCAAAAATTTGATCCATACATTAACTTAGACCCTGGAACAATGAGTCCGTATCAACACGGAGAAGTTTTCGTTACAGATGATGGTGCAGAAACGGATTTAGACTTAGGTCATTACGAGCGTTTTATCGACATCAATTTAAACAAGTACTCGAACATCACGACAGGAAAAGTGTACTCCTCTGTTTTAAGAAAAGAGCGTCGTGGTGATTATAACGGTGGAACAGTACAAGTAATTCCACATATTACAAACGAAATTAAACAACGTTTATTTTTAGCTGCAAAAGAAACACATGCAGATATCGTTATTACGGAAATCGGTGGAACTGTTGGAGATATCGAATCACTTCCATTCTTAGAAACAATCCGTCAAATGAAACGTGACGTAGGTAGCAATAATGTGATGTACGTTCACTGTACATTAGTTCCTTTCATTAAAGCAGCTGGTGAAATGAAAACAAAGCCAACTCAACATAGTGTGAAAGAACTACGCAGTCTAGGTATTCAACCAAATGTCATTGTTGTTCGTTCGGAAATGCCTGTTCCTCAAGATATGAAAGATAAAATTGCTCTTTTCTGTGATATTAAACCAGAAGAAGTAATTGAATGTATCGATGCAGATTCGTTATATGAAATTCCATTAATGCTTCAACAACAACATTTAGACCAAATCGTTGTGGATCATTTCCAACTTAATACAAAAGAAGCGGATATGACAGACTGGAAAGCATTAGTTGATCAAGTGAAATCTTTAACGAAAAAAGTACGTATTGGTTTAGTTGGTAAATATGTAGAACTTCAAGATGCATACATTTCAGTTGTAGAAGCAATGAAACATGCTGGTTACAAATTTGATGCAGATGTTGAAGTGAAATGGGTAAATGCAGAGCATGTCAATGACGCAAATGTTGCAGGAATTCTTTCGGATGTTGACGGAATTCTTGTTCCTGGTGGATTTGGAGACCGTGGTGTAGAAGGGAAAATCTCTGCTACAAAATTTGCTCGTGAAAACAATATTCCTTTCCTAGGTATTTGTTTAGGAATGCAACTTGCAACAGTTGAATTCGCACGTTCTATTTTAGAATTACAAGGTGCTCATTCGTCAGAACTAGATCCAAATACAGCACATCCAATTATTGATTTATTGCCAGAACAAAAAGACATAGAAGACTTAGGTGGAACACTTCGTCTTGGATTATTCCCATGTAAATTGACAGTTGGTTCAAAAGCACACGAAGCATATGGCGAAGAGCTTGTGTACGAACGTCACCGTCACCGTTATGAATTCAACAACGAATACCGTGAGCAATTCGAAGCAGCTGGATTCGTGTTCTCTGGTACAAGCCCAGATGGTCGATTAATCGAAATCATCGAGCTTCCAGAACACCCATTCTTCGTAGCTTCTCAGTTCCATCCGGAATTTGTGTCACGTCCACAACGTCCACAACCATTATTCCGTGAGTTCATCAAAGCAGCAGTAGAAAAATAATAAATGCAGAGCAGTTCGACTTGTCGAACTGCTTTTTTAAATAAAAAAGTATATAAAATTGATGTACTATGAACCTTTTACTAGGGATAGTAATAATGGCGCAGAAAGAGTGTCATTCCAATAAATTATCTATCAAATAGTCCTTCGCTTCGAGGGCACTGAAAAAGTACCTTTAATCAGCTTTGCCAGACGGAGTTGTACAATAACTCCATAGATAAGAAAATCGTTGAAATGGCTCCCTTTCCGCGGGCGTTGCCTCAGCCTCCTCGCTTCGCTGGTGGCCACTGAAAAAGTGCAGTTCTCATAATTTTTCTGATAAATATTTGCTACTGCGAAAATCTCGTCGCAGAAAAGACTTTATAATTGGATTTAGCACGGCTCTGTTCCCTTTCCGTGGGCGAGCGCCGAGCCTCCTCCTGCGCTACGCTTCGTGTGGGGTCTCGTCTGTCTCGCTTTCCCACAGGAGTCTCACGCCGCCGTACTAAATCCTATAGTACGTAATATAGTCACATCAAATATTTATCATGAATAAATTCTGTAATAGAGTTTTTCAGTGACCTCCTTCGCTGCGGGGTCTTCGGCTAACGCTATTCCCGCAGGAGTGTCGCCTTTTTCAACGATTTTCTAGAAATAATAAAGTATTTACTTATCCGGTAATAAGATGGCCTACATGCTGTCCAAAGCACGCTAGAAACGATGAAAGAAGATGCACTTAAAGGAAGGTTGCGCATATTACGTAATAAATGCGCAACAGCGACTAAATGACTGGTGACCGAGACCAATGTGTACTAAGCTTAAACAAATAAATAAATGCCCAAAGAAAGTTAGAATCTCCTTGGGCATTTTCTTATTCTTCTTCAACGAAGAGCATTTCGTCGAGTTTCATTTTTACTGCTTCATATACGAACATGGCACTTAATGCATAGGGCTGTACAACTCTGCTTCCATCTTCTGCGGGGATTAAACCTTTTGATAGCTTCAACGAAATATATGTATATGCAAGGTTTGCGAGTTTATTTTCATCACTTGTAGGATCTGCGGCAGTTGCACTAAATGGAATGAAAGCATCACTTAATTTTTCTGCAAGTGCCAATGCATCTTCGTTTTCGCTAGATCGTGTAATAATCCAAACACGATCCGCACTAGTAAGCTTAGTATCTTCGGTAAAAACCTGCATACTAGGAAAGGGCTCTACAGCATATTTTGCGTTAATTGTGATACTCTGCATTTCTCCGAACGTCGCAAAATAAATAGTACCTTCTCGAGCTGCAGCTTGTGCAAGTAATCGAGCTGTTTCTTCTATATTCTCTTCTTCGGAAGTTGCAATTCTTTGTAGTAGACCATAAAGCTGTGTTGTTAATATTTTCATGATATTTTCACCTCTTTGTTATTATAAAGTAGTGGATGGTTAACGTAAAACGGGAAATTATTAGATTCTTTTGAAGGAATGTGGAAATTAGTAGCGAATAGTATAAGAAGGGGAAATTTTAATAAAAGGGGCTTAGACATCATGAAACACATTTTAATAGTAGATGATCAACTAGGAATAAGGATGCTCTTGAAAGAAGTTTTTTCACAAGAAGGTTATAAAGTGAGTTTGGCTTCAAATGGTCAAGAAGCATTGGATATTGCAAGTAAGGAATCAATTGATGGTGTTTTACTAGACATGAAAATTCCTGGAATGGATGGAATTCAAATATTAAAATACTTAAAAGAAAAGTTTCCTGCTCTACCTGTTATGATGATGACAGCATATGGAGAATTAAATATTATCCAAGAAGCAAAAGATTTAGGAGCATCACTGTACTTTACGAAACCTTTTGATATATTTGAAGTCCGTGATTCCGTCAGTAACTTATTAAATGAATAGCATATAGGCAGGCAGTGGAAAACATCGCCTGTTTTTGTTATGATGAAACAAGAAAAGTGGAAGGCGCTATAAAGTGTGCTATTTGAGTTCAAATAGTCGGCGTCTGTAGCTAGAAAAATAGATATAAGAATTTAAATGAGTGTAAAAGCAAATAGAGGAGGTCCATTTAAATGGCTTTAGTATCGATGAAAGAAATGCTTGAAAAAGGGAAAAAAGAAGGATATGCAGTAGGGCAATTCAATATAAATAATCTTGAATTTACTCAAGCTATTTTACAAGCTGCGGAAGAAGAAAAGTCTCCAGTCATTTTAGGTGTTTCCGAAGGTGCAGCAAAATATATGGGTGGCTTCACTACAGTCGTACATATGGTAAAAGGACTAATGGAAGACTATAAAACGTCTGTTCCAGTTGCAATTCACTTAGATCATGGCTCTAGCTTTGAAAAATGTAAAGCAGCAATTGACGCAGGATTCACTTCTGTAATGATTGACGCTTCACATCATCCGTTTGAAGAAAATGTAGAAATTACTTCACAAGTAGTGGAATATGCGCATGCACATAATGTTTCTGTAGAAGCAGAGCTTGGTACAGTTGGCGGACAGGAAGATGACGTAGTGGCTGATGGTGTTATTTATGCAGATCCAGCAGAGTGCGCGGAACTAGTAAAACGTACTGCAATTGATTGCTTAGCTCCAGCATTAGGTTCTGTTCATGGTCCATACAAAGGTGAACCAAACTTAGGATTTAAAGAGATGGAAGAAATATCACAACTAGCAGACCTACCATTAGTGTTACATGGTGGTACTGGAATTCCAACACATGATATTACACGCGCTATTTCTCTTGGAACAGCGAAAATTAATGTGAATACAGAAAACCAAATTTCTGCTACAAAAGCAATTCGTGCCTATTTAGACGAAAATCCAGCGCAATATGACCCTCGAAAATATTTAATCCCAGCACGTGAGGCGATTAAAGCAACGGTTATCGGTAAAATGCGTGAATTTGGAAGTGCAAACAAAGCCTAATTTACTAACATAAATAGATTTACAGGAGAAGCGTTCGGTTTAACTGGAACCTTCTCCTATTTTTCCATTATCAAGGAGGATATTATTAATATGAAGTTTTTTATAGATACAGCTAATTTTGAAGAAATAAAAGAAGCGCACGCTTGGGGCATTCTATCAGGAGTGACAACGAATCCATCGCTAGTAGCGAAAGAAAATATTTCTTTCCATGACCGTCTTCGTGAAATTACGGCATTGGTAGACGGTTCAGTTAGTGCAGAAGTAATCTCTTTAGATGCTGAAGGCATGATTAAAGAGGGAAGAGAACTTGCTGCTATAGCACCGAACATTACAGTTAAGCTTCCAATGACACCAGAAGGATTAAAAGCATGTTCCGTATTTCGTTCAGAAGGAATTAAAACAAACGTAACACTTATTTTTAGTGCAAACCAAGCACTACTTGCAGCACGTGCGGGTGCAACATATGTATCTCCATTTTTAGGGCGCTTGGACGATATTGGGCATGATGGTATGGAATTGATTGCGAAGATTGCTCAAATTTTTGAAATCCATCATATTGATACAGAGATTATTGCTGCTTCTATCAGACACCCACAACATATTACAGATGCAGCGTTAAATGGTGCACATATTTCTACAACACCGTTTAAAGTATTAAAGCAACTTTTCCACCATCCATTAACGGATAAAGGAATTGAAGGATTTCTAGCGGATTGGAACAATCGTAAAAGCGAGTAACAAGACGAAGGAGAAACGTATGGTATGGAAGTTTACAAAATAAAAGGGGCAAATCGTCTACACGGTACGATTAAAGTAAGTGGAGCAAAAAATAGTGCAGTAGCACTTATTCCTGCTTCCTTGCTGGCGAACTCTCCTGTTACTATCGAAGGATTACCTGAAATTTTAGACGTATGGACTTTGAAAGAAATTTTAGAAGAAGTAGGAGCGGAAGTCACATTTAAAGATGGCACGATGATAATCGATCCAACAAATGTTGTAGATATGCCGCTTCCTAATGGCAATATAAAAAAGCTGCGTGCATCGTATTACTTAATGGGAGCACTTCTCGGTAAATTTAAGAAAGCTGCTATAGGTTTACCAGGAGGATGCCACCTAGGACCACGACCAATTGATCAGCATATTAAAGGTTTTGAAGCCTTAGGGGCTAATGTATCAAATGAACATGGTGCTATATATTTGCGCGCAGAAGAATTGGTTGGCTCTAAAATTTATTTAGACGTTGTAAGTGTAGGTGCAACTATTAATATTATGCTTGCTGCTGTACTTGCTAAAGGTAGAACGATCATTGAAAATGCTGCGAAAGAACCTGAAATCATTGATGTTGCTACTCTATTATCTAATATGGGAGCAAACATTAAAGGTGCCGGAACGAATGTTATTCGTATTGACGGAGTGGAAGAACTGCATGGTACGAAGCATACGATAATTCCAGATCGAATAGAAGCAGGAACATTCATGATTATGGCAGCAGTTGCAGGGGATGGCGTCACAATCGATAACGTTATTCCATTTCACGTAGAAGCTTTAACAGCGAAGCTTCGTGAAATGGGTGTGGAAGTAGAAGAGTATGAAGAAAAGATTTTTATTCCGAAACCTAGAAGTTTACAGGCAGTAGATGTGAAAACACTTGTATATCCAGGGTTTCCGACTGATTTGCAACAGCCATTTTCAGTATTAATGACACAAGCTACTGGAACTTCCGTAATTACAGATAGTATTTATTCAGCGCGATTTAAACAAATTGACGAATTACGCCGGATGAATGCAAATGGACGAGTAGACGGCAGAACGGCTTCTATTACTGGTCCAGTGAGTTTGGAAGCTGCAACAGTACGTGCCAGTGACTTACGAGCAGGGGCAGCGCTAGTAATTGCAGGGTTAATCGCTGACGGAGAAACAGAGATACAAGATATTTTTCATATAGAACGTGGCTATAGCTCAATTATTGAAAAGCTTCAAGGACTTGGTGCTGACATTAGAAGAGTGGAAGTAAAAGAAATCGAAATAAACAATGAATAATTTCCATCATTATTTATTTATAAAATATGCTACAATGTAACAGGAAGAAAGACAGGGCGGAATTATAACCGTAAAACGGGAGGCAAAATTAGATGGAACGTAGTTTATCAATGGAGTTAGTTCGTGTAACAGAAGCGGCAGCAATCGCATCTGCTCGTTGGATGGGACGCGGATTAAAAAATGAAGCAGATGATGCAGCAACTACTGCAATGCGAACTGTTTTTGACACAATTCCAATGGAAGGTGTCGTAGTAATTGGGGAAGGTGAAATGGACGAAGCACCGATGTTATATATCGGAGAAAAGCTTGGACATGGAACTGGTGGTCCTCAAGTTGACGTAGCAGTAGATCCTTTAGAAGGTACGAATATTGTAGCTTCAGGTGGATGGAATGCACTTGCAGTTCTTGCAATTGCTGATCGCGGAAATTTACTTCATGCTCCAGATATGTACATGGAAAAACTTGCTGTAGGTCCGGAAGCTGTTGGCCAAGTGGATATTAACGCACCTGTTATTGACAATTTAAGAGCAGTTGCTCGAGCAAAAAATAAAGATATCGAGGACGTAGTGGCAACGATTTTAGGTCGTCCGCGTCACCAAAAAATAATCGATGAAATTAGAGCTGCTGGCGCTCGCATCAAGTTAATCACAGATGGTGATGTTGCTGGAGCTATTAATACAGCATTCGATAACACAGGTGTAGATATTTTATTCGGTATGGGTGGAGCTCCTGAAGGAGTTATCTCTGCTGTAGGATTAAAATGTTTAGGTGGAGAAATTCAAGGGAAACTTATACCACATGATGATGCTGAGCTAGCTCGTTGTATCAAAATGGGGCTAGATGTAAACAAGGTCTTACGTATGGAAGACTTGGTAAAAGGCGACGATGCTATTTTTGCTGCTACTGGTGTAACGGACGGAGAGTTACTTCGCGGTGTGCAATTTAAAGGAGCTTTTGGTTCTACACACTCAATCGTTATGCGTGCAAAATCAGGTACGATTCGTTTTGTAGAAGGACGTCATAGCTTAAATAAAAAACCGAATTTAGTTCTATAAAACTAAACTTCCTTAATGTATACCCGACTGTATCTGGTCGGGTATCCTCTTAATAAACTTCATCCCTAATTAACCCAGAAAATATTTCACAACAAAATATTATAAAGAGTGGTGCTTTGCCAATGACACAAACGACAATAAATGAATTAGAAAATATGACGCTAAAAGAACTTTATGCTCTGGCACGGAAGTTTAAAGTTGCAGCATATAGCAAACTCTCAAAAAAAGAACTTATTTTTGCTATTTTAAAATCACGTGCGGAACAAGAAGGATTTTTCTTTATGGAAGGCGTTTTAGAAATTATCCAGCAGGAAGGCTTTGGTTTCTTACGTCCTATTAACTATTCACCTAGTTCCGAGGATATTTATATTTCAGCTTCTCAAATTAGAAGATTTGATCTTCGTAACGGAGATAAAGTAACAGGGAAAGTAAGACCGCCAAAAGAAAGTGAACGTTACTATGGACTTCTACATGTGGAATTAGTAAATGGGGAAGATCCGGAAATTGCAAAAGAACGTGTACATTTTCCAGGACTTACACCATTATATCCTGATCGCCATATTAAACTAGAAACTGTTTCAGAAAAGTTATCAACTAGAATTATGGACTTAGTCGCACCAGTTGGATATGGTCAACGTGGGTTAATCGTTGCCCCTCCAAAAGCGGGTAAAACATTATTAATAAAAGAAATAGCAAATGCTATTACAACGAATCATCCAAATGCAGAGCTTATTGTTTTATTAATAGACGAGCGTCCAGAAGAAGTAACGGACATCGAGCGTTCTGTTAAAGCTGATGTTGTCAGCTCTACTTTTGATGAGGTTCCAGAAAATCATGTGAAAGTTGCGGAACTAGTTTTAGAAAGAGCAATGCGTTTAGTAGAACATAAGCGAGATGTCATTATTTTAATGGATTCTATCACCCGCCTAGCACGTGCTTATAACTTAGTTATTCCACCAAGTGGACGTACACTTTCCGGTGGTATTGATCCAGCTGCATTCCACCGTCCAAAAAGATTTTTTGGAGCAGCACGTAATATTGAAGAAGGTGGTAGCTTAACAATTCTTGCAACAGCATTAGTTGACACTGGATCTCGTATGGATGAAGTAATTTATGAAGAGTTTAAAGGAACAGGAAACCTTGAACTTCACTTAGATAGAAGTCTTGCGGAACGTCGAGTGTTCCCTGCAATCGACATTCGTCGCTCAGGTACAAGAAAAGAAGAGCTTCTTATTCCAAAAGAGCAGCTTGATAAACTATGGGCTATTCGCAAAACATTTTCAGACACATCCGATTTTGCAGAGCGCTTCTTGAAAAAGTTACGCCAATCAAAAACGAACGAAGCGTTTTTTGAACAACTTACGGAAGAAATGAAAGCACATCGTAGCGGAAAAGTTACGCTGTAAGAAGAAAAGTTCATATCAAAACAACTTGCATATTAAAACAATATATGGTATTATGTTCTTCGTAAGTTTACAAATTTCTGCTACATATACGATTGGCATCATTCGGATCGTGTAAGGTATCAGTTTCATAACCAACTCTGTTCCAGATGGTTCAGGGCGAGAGGAGAGATAAAGATGAAAGCAGGAATTCATCCAGATTACAAAGAAGCAACAGTAACATGTTCATGTGGTAACACATTCCAAACAGGTTCTGTAAAATCAGACATTAAAGTCGAGTTCTGTAACGATTGTCATCCATTCTATACTGGACGTCAAAAATTCGCAGCTGCGGATGGCCGTGTTGATCGCTTCAACAAAAAATACGGTATTCAAGAAGAAGCTAAAAACTAAGTACCAAATACCTGTAAAGCACATTGTGTTTTGCAGGTATTTTTATTTGGAAAAATGATGCTTCTAAAGAACAGACATAAAAATGAAAATATTTTTTTAAGTATCGACAGTTAGATTCGTATGTTATAAATAGATAGAGGAAAAAACAGCATAAACATCTATACAAAATTTGAAGTGTATGGAAACAAGTTTCCAATAGCACATTTTCATAATAAATAAAAGACAAGATTTTTAATTTGTTTTTCGGTATGATGAGTAAAGATTGTTTGAAAGGGAGTATCTGAATGTTTATTACGTCCCAAATGGGCTGGGTAGAAGTAATATGTGGAAGTATGTTTTCTGGTAAATCAGAAGAGCTAATTCGTCGTATTAGACGTGTACAATTTGCAAAACAGAAAATTGTCGTGTTTAAGCCGATGATTGACAATAGGTATAGTGAAGAGGCAGTAGTAAGTCATGATGGAACCTCAACGATTGCGATTCCAATCCAACAATCAGAAGAAATTTGGCTCCATATTTCCGATGAAATCGATGTAATTGCTGTAGATGAGACACAATTTTTCGATGAAGGAATAGTGGATGTTGTCGCAAAACTTGCTGACCATGGCTATCGTGTAATTGTAGCGGGGCTTGACCAAGATTTTCGTGGAAAGCCATTTGGTCCGATGCCTGCCATTTTATGTATGGCAGAACAAGTAACGAAACTTCATGCAGTGTGCGCTGTATGTGGTTCAGAAGCAAGCAGAACACAGCGACTCATCAATGGACAACCTGCCGGTGCCGAGGATCCAATTATTCTTGTAGGAGCATCAGAAGCTTACGAACCAAGATGCCGTCATCACCATGAAGTACCGATTGGTACAACAACATTACAACAACAACACGCAAGAGAGTAGCAATAGCTGCTCTTTTTTGTTTTTGGTGATTGGTGCCTGGCACTGAAACTTTCATGAATGTTTAAACATTCGTGTTTGTTTCAACTTTCACGTTTGTTTTGGTGCCAGGCACCAGTAACAATACTGAAATAGAAAAGGTAGCGGTTAGTGGAATTTTTCTTTATAATAGTAGAAAGTAGTTGTCCAGACTTCAGCGCCTTGTCCCTCGAGGTCAAATGTGAAATAGCTGTGGTGGCTGGGGAACTGCCTCCTCGCTATCCCACATTTGCTTGTCGGGACAGTGACAGGCGCTTACGCTTTTAAATTGATATAGACTGAAACGAACGAGGTGAGCTCGATGTTTGATCGATTACAATCGGTAGAAGATCGTTATAATAATTTAAATGAATTGCTTAGTGACCCAGATGTGGTCAACGATACAAAGAAACTAAGAGAATATTCAAAAGAGCAATCAGATTTGCAGCCGACAGTAGATGCGTACCGTGAATACAAGGATGCAAAAAGTCAATATAATGACGCAAAGCTGATGTTAGAGGAAAAGCTCGATGCGGATATGCGTGATATGGTAAAAGAAGAAGTAAATGATTTGGAGATCCAAATTGCTGAGCTTGAAGAACTTCTTAGAGTTCTATTGATTCCAAAGGATCCGAATGATGATAAAAACGTTATTATGGAGATTCGTGGAGCTGCTGGGGGAGACGAAGCGGCTTTATTTGCAGGGAATTTATTCAGAATGTATAGTAGATATGCAGAAACACAGGGCTGGAAAATTGATATTATGGAATCCTCTCCTACTGGACTTGGTGGATACAAAGAGATCATTTTCATGATTAATGGAACGAATGCCTATTCCAGAATGAAATATGAAAACGGTGCTCATCGTGTACAACGCGTACCAGAAACAGAGTCTGGTGGACGTATTCACACATCTACTGCAACTGTTGCTGTTCTTCCGGAAGCGGAGGAAGTGGATGTTGATATCCATGAAAAGGATGTACGTGTGGATACATTTGCATCTTCTGGAGCGGGTGGACAATCCGTTAATACGACCATGTCAGCTGTTCGTATGACACATTTACCAACCGGCATTACAGTTTCAATGCAAGATGAAAAATCGCAAATTAAAAACAGAGAAAAGGCTATGAAAATTCTACGAGCTCGAGTTGCGGATAAATTCCGTCAAGAAGCACAAGCCGAATATGATGCTGTTCGTAAATCTGCCGTAGGTACTGGTGACCGATCGGAGCGAATTCGAACATATAATTATCCACAAAATCGTGTGACGGATCACCGCATCGGATTAACAATTCAAAAGCTTGACCAGATTTTAGAAGGAAAGCTGAATGAAATAGTGGATGCATTAATATTGGAGGATCAAGCAGAAAAATTAGAAAGAATGAATGATACCAATGTGTAAAACAACTTATGAGGCCCTAACCCGGGCTTCTTCTTTTTTAGAAGAGAATAATCGAGAAAAAGAAGTGGCTCGTTATTTGTTGCAGCATGTATTAAAGAAAAATTATTCCGAATTGATGATGGCTATGTATGAAGAAATATCCCAAGAAGACTTCCAAACATTTTGGGCATACGTGGAGGAGCATGCAACTGGTCGTCCTTTTCAATACATTATTGGACAGGAAACGTTTTATGGGAGAGATTTTATAGTAAACGAAAACGTCTTAATCCCTCGCCCTGAAACAGAAGAATTAATAGAAGATGTAAAAAAACGTGCATTAAGATTGTTCGATACTAATAAAATCATACAGATCGCTGATATTGGAACTGGAAGCGGTGCAATTGCAGTCACAATCAAAAAAGAAATGCCAACCGCTAAAGTTACAGCATCTGATATTTCACCAAAAGCACTTGAAGTGGCAATGAAAAATGCAAAGCTATTAGATGCAGAAATAGATTTCAAATTAGGCGATTTACTTAAACCAATTGCCGATCAAAAATGGGATGTTCTGTTATCTAACCCTCCTTATATTGGGAAAAGAGAAGCGGTATCACTTTCAGATACAGTGATTGACTATGAACCTCATCTTGCGCTGTTTGCAGAAGAAGATGGTTTACAATTATATAGGAAAATGGCAGAACAGCTTCCAGCTATAATGAATACACCTAGTTTCATAGGATTTGAGATTGGATATGAACAAGGTCCGGCTGTACAAAAAATGCTTCAAACAGCGTTTCCTACTGCTTTAGTAGAAGTAGTGAAAGATATTAATCAAAAAAATCGTTTTGTTTTTTGTACAATCGTTGAATAAGTTATGAATCTATTGGTAACAATGTTCCTAAGGAGGAATGTTACATGTTACCAGATTACGAGATAAAAAGAGTACCACGTTTTACGCAACAGTTAGATGCAGTTATTTTCTTTGTATGGATGCTGTTAATTATTCAATTTTGCTTATTTTTCCTATTTCAACAAAATGATCAAGCTGAAGGTATGCGATTTCGTTTAGTTGCAAATAGCAATACTATAGAAGATCAACATATAAAGAATGAAATAAAAAAGAATATCGAGCCTATTTTAATGCAATATGAAAACAATCCACAGCAAACATATGTAGAATTAGAACAGGTTGTGGATAAATTGTCAGAAAAGTTAAATGAAAAAATTAGTATATCCACAGGACTAGCATTATTTCCACCGAAAGTATGGGATCAAGGTATTACAGCGCAATCATATATAGATTCCATTGTCATTACAATCGGAAATGGTCGAGGGGACAATTGGTGGTGTTCACTATTTCCGAAGGCTTGTTATAAGGAAGAACCAAAAAAAGATGAAAAACCAAAGTTTTGGGTTTGGGAATGGTTGAAAAAGAAGTTTTACACATAATTACCCACAAAATTCAGAAAGTTACTAACAAACTGTGGACAAGTACGGTAGAAAGGAGAAAAAACGACATGAAAACAGAAATTGTGAGTGTGGATAACTTATCCACAAAAGAGTTGGGTTATACACAAGCTGTGGCTTTTTTAAATGCAGGAGAAACCGTAGCATTTCCAACTGAAACAGTGTATGGTCTAGGGGCTGTTGCTACTAATGAAAAAGCAGTAAGTAAAATTTTTGGAGCAAAAGGTAGACCGCAAGACAACCCACTTATCGTCCACATCGCTGAAAAAGAAGAGCTAAATGCTTTTACGGCTAATATACCGAAGATAGCACAGGTGTGTATGGATGCTTTTTGGCCAGGACCATTAACGATTATCTTACCTCTAAAGCCAAATTCACTTGCAAAAAATGTTACAGCTGGGCTAGATTCAGTAGGTGTTCGAATGCCAGAACATCCAGTAGCACTGGAATTGCTTAGACGCTTAAAGCAACCGGTTGCCGCTCCGAGTGCTAACAGAAGTGGAAAACCTAGTCCGACAAAAGCTGAGCATGTTTTGCATGATTTGAGTGGTAAAATACCTTTCATCGTCGATGGTGGAGCGACTGGGATTGGTTTAGAATCGACAGTATTAGATTGTACTTCCAAAATTCCGACAATTCTTCGTCCAGGTGGAGTTACAAAAGAAATGCTTGAAAAAGTAATAGGGCCCGTCAATGAATCCAAATCGACAGACAATGCAGAAGCTCCTCGTGCACCAGGTATGAAATATGCACATTATGCACCAAATGCTCCTGTTTATCTAATTGATGCCTCTATACAAGCAGTACAAGATGCAGTGAAAAGCATACATAGTAATCATGAAAAAGTAGCATTAATTGCAAGTGAACAATTCGATGGGATAGAAGTAGATTTCTTTTTTTCGCTAGGAAAAGAAAATCAACTCGAAGATGCGGCTCACCTTTTATACGAAGCTCTTAGAAGCTGTGATGAAACAGAAGCAGATTTAGTGCTAGTTCCTATTTTCTCTAAACAAGGTGTTGGAACCGCAATTATGAATCGTCTAGAAAAAGCGGCAAATGGAAATTGGTATAAGATCTAAGGAATATAATATCGAAGACGAATATCACAGATACTCTTCTAATGTACAAACACTGCTTTTTTGGCTAACGTAGAATGAAAGCGATTTGAAACGGTCTAAGTAAATTATTGTATTCTCTCTTATTTCTTTGCATATAGTTAATTATGCAAATGGGACGGGGGAGATTTTTTTGTGGCGTGAAATATTAGCAGGCGCATTAATGTCTGTAGATGTTCTTATATTATTTTCACTTGTTTCATATAGAAAACAAATCTTTACACTAGCTGCTTGGGTGGCAGTATTACATATGCTTTTTCCTTTAATCGGATATTATGCGGGGACAATCGTGCAAAATTACTTAGAGCATGCGAGTCCTTATTTATCGGGAGTTCTTCTTACCTTAGTAGGGCTGCAAATGATTCTGACACAATCTCCTAAACAAGTTCCGCTATTCTCTCCTTTTCTTCTAGCCATTGTCGCGAGCATTGACACCTTTTCAGTAAGTATTTCGTTTGGTATGCTTAAAGTGGAAAAACTTTTATTTATATTAAGTTCAGGCATATTTTCTTTTTTTGCAGTTTTTATTGCTCAAAAAATAATATTTAATCATTCTTTAATGAATAGAGTTATCATTTTGAAATTAGCAGGAGTCCTCTTATTTTTAATGGGAATTATAACTTTACGAAATATTTAACAAATTTTAAATCATTTATAGGACTTTTTAATATATACTAGAGATGGGGAAATGGAACGATGAAAATTTTATTTGTTTGTACGGGAAATACATGTAGAAGTCCGATGGCAGAGGCAATTCTAAAAGCTCGTAATCTAGAAAATGTAGAAGTTCGTTCAGCAGGTATTTATGCCTTAAACGGGGGGAGTATGTCAAGAAATGGGCAAATAGTATTAGATAATGCGTTTATTCCATTTGTACATGAATCAGCTTCTTTAGAAGTACAGCACGTGGAATGGGCGGATATCATATTGACGATGACTGCATCCCATAAGCAAGCAATTATTCATGCATTTCCACATGCAATATCGAAAGTGTATATGTACAAAGAGTTTGTAACACCAGAAAATGTACAAGATGTATCAGATCCATATGGTGGAGATTTACGTACATATGAAAGCACGTTTGTAGAATTAAATGCATTAACAGATGAACTAGTGAAAAAACTTCAGGGGGATTAGGCATGAGAGAGAAAGAAAAAAAGAAAAGACACTCATTCGGATTACAAAAGAAAATTGTATTATTCGTCACCGTTTTAGCTATTATTACCTACTCATCAAGTGCAATTTTTATCCATTATGTTCCAGTGTTTTTTGAAAATGTAAATGCATCAATTCAATTTGAAATCGCTACATATGCATTAGGAATTATCTGGTCAGCGATACTTGCATATTTTTTCAGCGGACTAATTATTAAACCTCTATATAATTTAGAAAAAGTGGCAACGCTTGCTTCAAAAGGGAAAATTGGCGTGGACGTGAATGTTCCAAAGTCAAAAGACGAAATTCAGTCTGTCGCAATTGCATTCCAATCGATGCTTGTGAACTTAAGAGAAATGGTTCAAAGTATTGAAGATAACTTCGAAAAAACGAATATCACCGTGCAACAATTATCGAAAGAATCGTCTGTAGCTTCTGAACAAGCCGAAGCGATTGCACATACGATTGCACAAATTTCAGAAGGAGCAGAACAATCTGCTGTTGCAGTACAAGAAACTGCTGAATCAGTAGAAGATGTAAGAGTACTTGCTTCTGAAGTAAATAAACGTGCAGAGAATTCTTCTGTCCAATCGAAAGAAATGATCCAGGGGCTAGCACAAACTACGGAAGTCATTCAATCACTAGTTAATGGCATTCAAAAAATTGCTTCTGGAAGTGAAGCTGCTCTTGGAAACGTGCATCAACTAGAAGACAACGCAGGAAAAGTAGAGAGTATTATTCAACTTGTCGGAGATATTGCTGCACAAACAAATTTACTTGCACTAAACGCTTCAATTGAAGCAGCTCGTGCAGGAGAGCATGGAAAAGGATTTGCAGTCGTGGCTGAAGAAGTTCGTAAACTTGCAGATGAAAGTGCAAAAGCAGTTCAAGGTATATCGGAACTTATTCTTGCCATTCAAACGGACGTACAAACAGTTGTACATCAAATGACGAACCAGGTAAGCTTTGCGGTTGGAGAAGCAAAACGTGTATCGGAGACAAATGAGGCAGTCGAAGGTATGTCCAATAAAATCCACGATATGGCTGAAGCCGTTGTAGAAATTTCAACATTAATAGAGAAGCAATTAATTAATATTGAAAGTACTGCACGACAATCACAGGAGGTTGCCGCAATAGCAGAAGAAACTTCAGCGGGAGCAGAAGAAGTGCGAAGCGCTACTGATGAACAAGCACGATCAATAGAGCAAATTGAGCAGTTATCGTTCGGATTAAAGCAAGAATCGGAAGAATTATTCAAGGTTATTTCGCAATTTGACAGAAATTCGTCAAATTAGTCTCTTCAAATACAATTCACTTCGTGTGAATTGTATTTTTTTAATCTGAAAAATGGTATGATGAATTATAGTATGATACAGAAAAGAGGGAACGAGTTGAGAATAGCTATTTCTTCCGACCATGGTGGTAATAATCTTCGCAAGGAAATTATTCAGCAACTAGAGGAGCTTGGACATACCTACGAGGATTTTGGTCCAAAAAACGATGATTCAGTCGACTATCCAGATTATGCTAAGCCAGTTTCAGAAGGTGTTGCAGCAGGAGAGTTTGATCGTGGAATATTAATTTGCGGTACAGGTATTGGAATGTCCATTGCAGCAAATAAAGTAAAAGGTACCCGATGTGCATTAGTGCATGATGTATTTTCTGCAAAAGCTACAAGATGTCATAACGATTCCAACATCCTTGCGATGGGGGAACGAGTAATTGGAGCAGGACTTGCAAGAGAAATCGTTGCGACTTGGCTAGCTCAAGATTTTGAAGGTGGCCGACACGTGCGCCGTGTTGAAAAAATTTCAGAAATCGAAAACGCATAATTTCTCAAAGGAGAAGGGGATTTCAGATGGAAGCAAAAAATTTGTGGAAACACCAAATAGAACAGCTTCTACATGAAGTAGAGCAACAAGCTTTTTTAAAGGAGAATGACTTATTCGTCATTGGTTGTTCAACCTCTGAAATTATTGGCGAGAAAATTGGAACTGCAGGTGGTCTAGAAGTAGCAGAAGTGCTATTCGAACCATTGAAAGCATTTGCCGAGAGAAATAAAGTTCATTTGGCATTTCAAGGCTGTGAACATATAAACCGAGCATTAACTATAGAAAGAAAAACGCAACTGCTATATAGATTACCGGAAGTTGCCGTTATTCCAGTTGTTCGCGCAGGCGGCTCGATGTCTGCTTATGCGTACACTCAATTTCAAGACCCTGTAGTTGTCGAGCATGTCCAAGCACATGCAGGCATTGATATAGGACAAACCCTTATTGGCATGCAATTACAACCTGTAGCTGTGCCAATTCGCGTGTCCATTAAGCAAATTGGGGGAGCGATCGTTACGATTGCGAAAACACGTCCAAAGCTAATTGGCGGAGAACGTGCATTTTACGGATGATATTGGAGGAGGAACAAATAGTGGAGAAAATTTTATCACAAGATCCAGCAGTATACGAAGCTATGCTAGCGGAGAAGAAGCGTCAACAAGCAAATATTGAGTTAATTGCATCAGAAAACTTCGTATCTGAAGCAGTTATGGAAGCACAAGGTTCCGTACTGACAAACAAATATGCAGAAGGCTACCCTGGTAAACGCTACTATGGTGGTTGTGAACATGTAGACGTTGTAGAAGATATTGCTCGTGATCGTTTGAAAGAAATTTTTGGAGCTGAACATGCAAATGTACAACCTCACTCTGGTTCACAAGCGAACATGGCAGTATACATGACAGCTTTACAACCAGGAGACACAATTTTAGGGATGAACTTGTCACATGGTGGACATTTAACGCATGGTTCCCCAGTAAACTTTAGTGGAATTCAATACAACTTCATTGAATATGGAGTAGATAAAGAAACAGAAATGATCGATTATGAGGCAGTTCGTGCTATCGCATTAGAAAACAAACCAAAAATGATCGTAGCTGGTGCTAGTGCGTATTCACGTACAATTGATTTCGCTAAATTCCGTGAAATAGCAGATGAAGTAGGAGCTTACTTATTTGTTGATATGGCACATATCGCTGGTTTAGTAGCTGCAGGTCTTCATCCAAACCCAGTTCCACATGCACATTTTGTAACTTCTACAACACATAAAACTTTACGTGGACCTCGTGGTGGATTAATCCTTACGACTGAAGAGTTTGCGAAAAAGATTGATAAAACAATTTTCCCAGGAATTCAAGGTGGACCATTAATGCATGTTATCGCTGCTAAAGCTGTTGCATTTGGTGAAGCTCAAAAACCTGAATTTACAGATTATCAAGCACAAGTTATTGCAAATGCTAAAACACTAGCTGACAGTTTAACATCTGAAGGTATCCGCATTGTATCTGGTGGTACAGATAACCATGTAATGCTACTAGATGTTTCTGTTTTAGGATTAACTGGTAAAGTGGCTGAGCATGTACTGGATGAAGTTGGTATCACAGTGAACAAAAATACAATTCCATTTGATACGGCAAGTCCATTTATCACTTCTGGTGTTCGTATAGGTACGCCAGCAGTTACTTCTCGTGGTTTTAAAGAAGAAGAAATGAAAGAAATTGCTTCTATTATTGCGAACCTATTGAAAAACCATGAAGATGCAGCGGTGTTAAAAGAGTCGAAAGATAGAGTTGCTGCATTAACTGATAAATTCCCACTATACAATTAATAGAACAGTATGGAATTGAAGCTATCTTCTTATAGAAGGTAGCTTCTTTTTATGAAATTAGATAGCTACTTCTATTGAGGAGAAAAGGCAAGTGGAAAGTTTGTTGTATTATATAGGAAGCTTTTTTAAAAAGATAAGAAAAAATATAAAATCGATGTACTATGAACCCAGGGTTTATAGTACTTTACTAGGATTAGGAAAGACTTGTAAGGGGCTGAAAGGGTTCATAATTCCAACAAATTATCTATACAAATAGCCGCTACGAGAATTTAGCGCTTTAGCATTCGCTTTCCGCGGGTCAGCGACAAGCCTCCTCCTTCGATTCGCTTGAGGGAACTGGAAAACTGTCTATTTTTAGAATAAATACTTTTTCATTTCTAGAAAATCGTTGAAAAAGGTGACACTCCTGCGGGAATAGCGTTAGCCGAAGACCCCGGAGCAAGGCGGGGAGTCTGAGGCAACGCCCGCGGAAAGGGAGCCGTTCCAACGATTTTCTAATCTTTTAGGATATTGGACAAGCCCATCCGGCACCTTCGAATGATAGAGGCTTTTTCATTTCTAGAAAATCGTTGAAAAAGGTGACACTCCTGCGGGAATAGCGTTGGCCGAAGACCCCGGAGCAAAGCGAGGAGGTGAGGCAACGCCCGCGGAAAGGAAGCCGTTCCAACGATTTTCTAATCTTTTAGGATATTGGACAAGCCCATCTGGNTTCGAATGATAGAGACTTTTTCATTTCTAGAAAATCGTTAAAAAAGGCGACACTCCTGCGGGAACAGCGTTAGTCGAATACCCCGGAGCAAGGCGAGGAGTCTGAGGCAACGCCCGCGGAAAGGGAGCCTTTTCAACGATTTTCTTATCTACTAGGATATTGGACAAGCCCATCTGGCACCTTCGAATGATAGAGACTTTTTCAATTCTAGAAAATCGTTAAAAAAGGCGACACTCCTGCGGGAACAGCGTTAGTCGAAGACCCCGGAGCAAGGCGGGGAGTCTGAGGCAACGCCCGCGGAAAGGGAGGCCACTGAAAAACCAAAATTCAGAAAATAAAGTCACCACTTGAGAAGTATATTTGTATCAAAATTGGCATGACGTCCCCATAAACACCCTAAAAAGTGAAGGAATTATGGGATTTCGTTTTTATTTTTTGAAAAAAAGTGACTTTTTCAGTGACCTCCGGAAAGGGAGCCGTTTTAACGATTTTCTAATCTTTTAGGATATTGGACAAGCCCATCCGGCACCTTCGAATGATAGAGGCTTTTTCATTTCTAGAAAATCGTTGAAAAAGGTAACACTCCTGCGGGAATAGCGTTGGCCGAAGACCCCGGAGCAAAGCGAGGAGGTGAGGCAACGCCCGCGGAAAGGAAGCCGTTCCAACGATTTTCTAATCTTTTAGGATATTGGACAAGCCCATCTGGCACCTTCGAATGATAGAGACTTTTTCATTTCTAGAAAATCGTTAAAAAAGGCGACACTCCTGCGGGAACAGCGTTAGTCGAATACCCCGGAGCAAGGCGAGGAGTCTGAGGCAACGCCCGCGGAAAGGGAGTCGTTTTAACGATTTTCTAATCTATTGAGGTATTCTACAACTCCGTCTAACAAAGCTGATTATAAGGACTAGTGGCTTGTTACTTCCCGTCCCTCTTAAAACTTATCCGGGCTGACATGCTGTCCAAAGCACGCTAGAAAAGATGAAGACAAGATACACTTTAGTGGTTTTTTATTTTTTCGAATTGGAGTATTACCTTTTGGGTAATATAGTAGTTGTACATTGCGATAAACTTTCATTGTCCTTGTAGGTCAAGTATTTTTTTTTTACAAACCGATGGCGTTGGGGTAAATAGACGCAATATTAAAAACGTGGGATTACTAGTATGTAACCAACGTTTTTTGTTATAATTAATAGAATTGCAAATAAATCGAGAAGGAGATAAACAAC
The DNA here is from genome assembly GCF_006861825.1 of Psychrobacillus vulpis. GTDB lineage: Bacteria > Bacillota > Bacilli > Bacillales_A > Planococcaceae > Psychrobacillus > Psychrobacillus vulpis. The sequence continues at coordinate 67,943 of NZ_VDGI01000002.1, forward strand.
ATGCCAAAAGTATTTGTATTTGATCACCCCCTAATTCAACACAAACTTACATATATTCGCGATGTAAACACAGGAACAAAAGAATTTCGTGAACTTGTAGATGAAGTTGCGACTTTAATGGCCTTTGAAATTACTCGTGATTTACCATTAGAGGAAACAGAAGTGGAAACTCCTGTACAACTAACAAAATCGAAAGTGTTAGCTGGAAAGAAACTTGGGATTGTTCCTATCTTACGTGCAGGCATTGGAATGATCGATGGAATCTTAAAGCTTATCCCAGCAGCAAAAGTAGGGCATATTGGGCTTTATCGTGATCCAGAAACTTTACAACCAGTGGAATATTATGTGAAACTTCCTGCAGATGTTGCAGAGCGCGATTTTATTTTAGTGGATCCAATGCTTGCAACAGGTGGTTCAGCAGTAGAAGCGGTGAACTCATTGAAAAAACGCGGAGCTATACATATTAAATTTATGTGCTTAATTGCTGCTCCTGAAGGCGTTGAAGCATTACAAAAAGCACATCCAGATGTAGATATCTACATTGCTGCTTTGGATGAAAAGTTAAATGACCATGGTTATATTGTGCCAGGTTTAGGTGATGCTGGAGACCGTTTATTCGGAACGAAGTAAGAAACTTTCATTAGCGAAAGTGGTTTTCGTTTTTCTAACTTAGAAGTGACGAACTTATCACGTAAAAGAAAGTTTTTTAAATTTGTCGATAACATGTCAATTGTGTTCTAATTGTGAAGTTTTTCACTTCTACTAATTGACATCATTTTGCCCCTATTGTATGCTTACAAAGGATAATCATGATAGGGGTTTCATGCTTGAAACACTTGTCGTATCAACTTTCTACTAGATTCACAGTTTTTACTTCATAAGGAAAAACGTGGAGATTCACTATGCGTCCAAATAGACGTCCATTACAAGGGATAGCAATGTATACTGCGATTCTCTCACAGCTTGTAGGTTCTATTTTAATAGGTATATTCACAGGAATGTGGATGGATGATACTTATGGAACCACTCCAATTTTTTTAGTAATTTGCCTACTAACTGGCCTTTCAGTCGGTGTGTTTGCAATGATTACTACCATTCGAAAATATGATTCAGGAGACTAAAGACCAATGCTAGAAATGCAACGTATCTATACGAAGCAGAAAAAGTACATATTTTTTTTGCTAGCAGTATGTGTGCTAGGTTGGGGATTTACCCCGTATTCGACAATTTTTGCAGGATTAGCCCTCGGTTCTTTATTTGGTCTGTATAATTTCTGGATTCTAGTACGTAGAATGGAGAAATTTGATCGTGTGTTATCTGGTGAAAAAGGACGAGCAGGTCTCGGTACAACATTCCGATTTGCTTCGGGTGTTGCAGCTGTTGCAATAGCACTTGCCATGCCTGAGTACTTTCATCTCATAAGCACAGTTATCGGTTTAATGATTCCCTATGTTCTACTTTTAGTAGAACGGATTATGTATTATGCAAGACACCAACTATGAGAATGTGAAAGAGAGGTGAATGAATCGTGGAACATGCAAATCCCACATTTGAGTTTCTAGGAATGTATGGTAACTGGTCAAACATTTTAATGCTTGCTGTTACTACACTAATTGTATTTTTGATCGCGTTTATTGCGACAAGAAACTTGAAACTAAAGCCAACTGGTATGCAAAATTTCATGGAGTGGATTATGGACTTCGTGAAAGGGATTATCAAAAGTAACTTCGATTGGCAAACAGGTGGAAGATTCCATATTCTTGGAATTACATTAATTATGTTTATCGCAGTAGCAAACTTATTAGGTCTTCCGTTTTCCATATCGTACGATGGTGTGCTCTGGTGGAAATCCCCTACAGCAGATCCAACGATTGCAATGACACTTGCAGTTATGATTCTTCTATTAACGCACTATTACGGTATAAAAATGAAGGGTATTAAAGAATACGGAAAAGACTACTTAAAGCCGCTTCCATTCCTATTACCTTTGAAAATTATTGAAGAATTTGCAAACACGTTGACACTCGGTCTTCGTCTTTACGGAAACATCTATGCAGGTGAGGTTCTATTAGGATTACTGGCAGGTTTAGCAACATCTAGCATTTTTGGCTTTGTTGGAGCAATTATCCCAGCAATGGCTTGGCAAGGTTTCTCCATATTTATCGGTGGAATCCAAGCGTTCATTTTCGTTATGTTAACAATGGTTTATATGTCGCACAAAGTGTCGACAGACCATTAATATAACTGTTTAGAAATTCTAAGCAGAAATAAATAAAAAACAACATTCCAAGGAGGAAATTACACAATGGTAGGTTCAGTTGGTCTTTTAGCAGCAGCTATAGCAATCGGTTTAGGTGCACTTGGTGCAGGTATTGGTAACGGTTTAATCGTTTCAAAAACAGTAGAAGGTATCGCTCGTCAACCAGAAGCACGTGGAGCTTTACAAACAGTTATGTTCATCGGGGTAGCATTAGTTGAGGCACTTCCAATCATCGCAGCTGTTATCGCATTCATCGTATTAAACAAATAAGAACATCTTAATAAGTCTATAATGGCGGGTTTCTATCCGCCATTCTATTTATGAATTAGAAAACAATGAACACAACTTTACAATATAGAAGCAAGTTCTCTTAATAGCGTTTGAAAGGAGTGAAACAATCGTGTTTTTTGATTACCTTGTACTTGGCGCGAGTGGCCATGATGGGTTAAATATTTTGGATATCTTAGCTACATTATTTTTCTTCGTCCTACTTTTAGTATTGTTGAAGAAAGTAGCATGGGGTCCACTTATGGGTATTATGAATCAACGTGAAGAGTTGATCGCAAGCGAAATCGAAGCAGCTGAAAATAGCCGCCAAGAATCTGAGCGTCTACTTGAAGAACAACGTGACTTATTAAAAGAAGCTCGTACGGAAGCATTAGCGATTGTAGAAAATGCGAAGAAGCAAGGCGAAGTATCTCGTGAAGAAATTATTACGACTGCTCGTACAGAAGCTGCGCGTTTGAAAGAATCTGCTATCCGTGAAATTGATACAGAAAAAGAAAGAGCGATTGCAGCAGTACGTGAAGAAGTCGTTTCACTATCAGTACTTGCAGCGTCCAAAGTTCTTGAAAAAGAAGTTTCGGAAGAAGATAATCGTGCGCTAATCGAGGCAACGATTGCGAAGGCAGGCGAAGTTAATTGAGTAATTCAACTGCAGCAAAACGTTACGCAATCGCTTTATTCGAACTAGCACAACAAAAAAACGAGCTTCGTTCAGTAGAAGAAGATTTACGTGAGCTTAAAATTGTATGGAATGGTAATAAGGAATTGAAGGAATTATTCACTTCTCCAAAGCTTTCTCTAGACAAGAAAAAAGAGCTTATTCGTCAAATTTTCGCAAACGCAAATCCAATCGTCGTCAATACACTTTTAGTGCTTATTGATAAGAAAAGATTAGGCGAAGTCGGATTAATCATCGAAGAATTTATGACACTTTCGAACGAAGCACAAGGTGTTGCAGAAGCGAAAGTATATTCAACTCGCGAATTAACAGAAGAAGAGCGTACTAACATTTCGACTGTGTTTGCAAAAAATGTAGGAAAACAATCCTTACGTATTGAAAACATTATAGATCCATCTATTATTGGTGGAGTACGTGTTCAAATCGGAAACCGCATTTACGATAGCAGTCTAAGCACAAAATTAGATCGTTTAAAACGTAATCTGATCGGTTAATATTATGAATTTAGAGAGGTGACATACATGAGCATCAAAGCTGAAGAAATCAGTGTCTTGATTAAACAGCAGATTGAGAATTATGAATCTGAGATGAAAGTTAGCGACGTGGGTACAGTTATCAAAATTGGTGACGGTATTGCTCTTGCTCATGGCCTCGACAACGTCATGGCTGGAGAACTTTTAGAATTCTCAACTGGTGTGTTAGGTATGGCACAAAACTTGGAAGCGAACAACGTTGGTATCGTTATCCTTGGACCATACACAGACATCAAAGAAGGCGATGAAGTACGTCGAACTGGCCGTATTATGGAAGTTCCTGTTGGTAAAGAATTGATTGGCCGCGTTGTTAATCCACTTGGCCAACCAGTTGATGGACTAGGTCCTATCGCAACTACAAAAACTCGTCCAATCGAAAGTCCTGCACAAGGGGTTATGGCACGTAAATCTGTTCATGAACCACTTCAAACAGGTATTAAAGCGATTGACGCACTTGTACCAATCGGACGTGGTCAACGTGAGTTAATTATCGGTGACCGTCAAACAGGTAAAACTACTGTTGCGATCGATACAATCCTTAACCAAGCTGACCAAGATATGATTTGTATCTATGTTGCAATCGGTCAAAAAGAATCGACTGTTCGTAACGTTGTAGAAACACTTCGTAAAAAAGGTGCATTAGATTACACTATCGTTGTAACTGCATCTGCATCTCAACCAGCTCCATTATTATACTTAGCTCCTTATACTGGTGTAACAATGGGTGAAGAGTTCATGTTCGAAGGAAAGCACGTACTGATTGTTTATGATGATCTATCTAAACAAGCTGCTGCTTACCGTGAACTTTCATTACTTCTTAAACGTCCTCCAGGTCGTGAAGCATATCCAGGGGATGTATTCTACTTACACAGCCGTCTACTTGAGCGTGCTGCGAAGTTAAATGAAACTTTAGGTGCAGGTTCAATCACTGCATTACCATTCGTTGAAACACAAGCGGGAGATATCTCTGCTTACATTCCAACAAACGTAATTTCGATTACAGATGGTCAAATTTTCTTACAATCTGATTTATTCTTCTCTGGTGTACGTCCAGCGATCAACGCTGGTTTATCCGTATCCCGTGTAGGTGGATCAGCTCAAATTAAAGCAATGAAGAGTGTTGCGGGTACACTACGTCTTGACTTAGCTGCATTCCGTGAGCTTGAAGCATTTGCTCAATTCGGTTCTGACCTTGACGCTTCAACTCAAGCGAAACTTAACCGTGGTGTTCGTACTGTAGAAGTATTAAAACAAGACTTGAACTCTCCAATTAAAGTAGAAAAACAAGTTATGATTTTATATGCTCTAACACGTGGCCATTTAGATGATATCCCAGTTAAAGATATCAGTCGCTTTGAAGCAGAGTTATATAGCTGGTTAGATACAAACCACACAAACGTTTTAGATCATATTCGCACGACTAAAGCTCTTCCTTCAGATGAAGACTTAACAAATGCAATTGATGCATTTAAAAAGACTTTCGCTAAATCTGAATAATTCTAAAGTCTAAGTGAAATAAAACGATAAGGTGGTGAAATACCAGTGGCATCATTACGCGATATAAAAAGCAGAATTACGTCAACAAAGAAAACGAGTCAAATTACAAAAGCAATGCAAATGGTTTCTGCTTCTAAATTGAACCGTGCGGAAGAAAATGCGAAAGCATATGTTCCATATATGGGGAAAATTCAGGAAGTAGTTGCTGCAATCGCAACAGGCACAAATGATAGCGGACATCCAATGTTAACATCACGTCCTGTTAAAAAGACTGCATACCTTGTAATCACTTCGGATCGTGGCTTAGCTGGAGCATACAACAGTAACGTTTTACGTGCTGTTACAAATGCGATTAACGAGCGACACACTTCTAGTGATGATTATGTTATTTTTGCAATTGGACGTATGGGACGCGACTTCTTCGTGAAACGTGGTTCGAATGTTATTGAATCTGTAGTTGCATTACCAGATCAGCCTTCTTTTGCTGACATTAAAGAAATCGCGCGGAAAGCTGTTGGTATGTTCACGGATGGTACATATGATGAACTTTATATGTACTACAACCACTTTGTCAGTGCCATTTCTCAAGAAGTTACTGAGAAAAAGGTACTGCCACTTACGGATATTGCAGTAGAAATGGGCACAACTGCTTCTTATGAATTTGAGCCTTCAGCTGAAGCAATTCTAGAAGTGTTACTTCCACAGTATGCGGAAAGCCTTATTTTTGGTGCTTTACTCGATGGAAAAGCAAGTGAACATGCTGCTCGTATGTCTGCCATGAAGAGTGCGACAGACAACGCGTCTGAATTAATTAGTAATTTAACATTAGTTTATAACCGTGCACGTCAAGCGGCAATTACGCAAGAAATTACGGAAATTGTTGGCGGAGCAGCGGCTCTAGAATAGTCTGGAAGAAAAGTAAGACAGGAGGGAACAGTAGTGAACAAAGGACAAGTATTACAAGTAATGGGTCCAGTTGTTGACGTTAAGTTTGACAACGGCCAATTACCAGCTATTTATAACGCATTAACTGTAGCGATTGAACGTCCAAACGAAGCGCCTACTACGTTAACGTTAGAAGTAGCTTTACACTTAGGAGACGACTCTGTTCGTACGATCGCAATGGCTTCAACAGATGGCCTTAAGCGTGGTGCAGATGTAACAGATGCTGGTAAAGCAATTTCTGTTCCAGTTGGTGACGTTACACTTGGACGTGTATTCAACGTACTTGGTGAGGTTATTGATTTAGGAGAAGAGATTTCTACAGCTGACCGTCGTGATCCAATTCACCGTCTAGCACCAACATTTGAAAATCTTTCAACAGAAGTTGAAATTCTTGAAACAGGTATTAAAGTAGTAGACCTTCTTGCTCCATACATTAAAGGTGGTAAAATCGGTCTATTCGGTGGTGCCGGAGTAGGGAAAACAGTTCTTATCCAAGAACTTATTAACAACATCGCACAAGAACACGGTGGTATTTCGGTATTCGCTGGTGTTGGTGAGCGTACACGTGAAGGAAACGACTTATTCCATGAAATGAGCGATTCTGGCGTTATTAAGAAAACAGCAATGGTATTCGGTCAAATGAATGAGCCACCTGGTGCACGTATGCGTGTAGCTTTAACTGGTCTTACAATGGCTGAATATTTCCGTGATGAGCAAGGTGCAGACGTACTTTTATTCATCGATAACATTTTCCGTTTCACACAAGCAGGTTCTGAGGTATCGGCTCTTTTAGGTCGTATGCCATCTGCCGTTGGTTACCAACCAACACTTGCTACAGAAATGGGTCAATTGCAAGAGCGTATCACGTCTACTAATACTGGTTCTGTTACATCTATCCAAGCGATTTATGTACCAGCCGATGACTATACGGATCCAGCTCCAGCAACAACTTTCGCTCACTTAGATGCGACAACAAACTTAGAGCGTAAATTATCTGAGATGGGTATTTACCCAGCGGTAGATCCTTTAGCTTCTTCTTCTCGTGCGCTTTCACCAGAAATCGTTGGAGAAGAGCATTATAAAGTAGCTCGTCAAGTACAGGTTACTTTACAACGTTATAAAGAGCTTCAAGATATCATTGCAATCTTAGGTATGGATGAATTAGGGGACGAAGACAAGCTAACGGTTAACCGTGCTCGTCGTATTCAGTTCTACCTATCTCAAAACTTCCATGTTGCAGAACAATTTACAGGTCAAAAAGGTTCATATGTTCCAGTTAAAGAAACAGTTCAAGGATTTAAACAAATTCTTGAAGGAAAATATGACCACCTTCCAGAAGATGCATTCCGTTTAGTTGGACGCATTGAAGAGGTTGTTGAAAAAGCGAAAAGCATGGGCGTAGAAGTATAATAAATCGGACCAGGAGGTAAAAATATGAAGACACTTACAGTCAATATTGTCACTCCCGACGGCCCGGTATACGATTCTGAAGTAGACATGATTATCGCTAAAACAGCATCCGGTGAAATCGGTATTTTACCTGGCCATATTCCAATGGTTGCGCCACTTGTAATCGGTGCAGTTAAATTGAAAAAAGATGGAAAAACAGAGTACGTAGCAGTAAACGGTGGTTTTGTGGAAGTTCGACCTGAAAAGGTAACGATTTTAGCACAATCATCAGAAGTTGCTTCAAGTATCGATTTAGCTCGTGCAAAAGAAGCGATGAAACGTGCAGAAGAACGTCTTCAAGGTAAGCAAGATACGACTGATTTTAGTCGTGCTGAACTTTCTTTGAAACGTGCGATGAATCGTATCAACGTTTATGAGGGTAACATTTAATTTGTATGATTATCAACGGGCAGAACAAGTTCTGCCCGTTTTTTATCATGTGAGGAGGTTGAAAATGAGCTTTTTAACAGGACAACAGGCTATTATTGCAATTTTAGCAAATGTATTTTTTATAGGTATTTCCTTTTATGCATTAAGAGCTATTATGGTGGAAAAATTCATCAAAAAAAATCATGTTTTCCAAGCTCAGTTATTCTTTATATTGGCTAGTATCATGATTGGATCTTCTGTGGCTAGTTTCTTTTTGAATCTAACTGCCTGGTCAAATCAACTACCATTCTTATTTGAATAAAATAGATTCTATATGCTGATGCAAATAATGGTTAAGTTTGTATGAGCATGTAGAATCTCCTCATATTTCCTAGGAAATAATCTGTCGAATAGGTTTTATGTTAAGCACACTGGGGTAATTTAAGATTATCTACACGAAAAGACTGGGTATTACGTATACTATAGGAACAAAAAACGGTAAATTTACCGTTAAAAATAGTGTTTTAGATGCTTGTATATAGTCGAAATTCATTGTATGATGTATATTGTTTTGAATTCCTAATAATGACATCACATATAATTCATCTATATACGCAAATGAGGATAATGAACTCGGAGGGAAAGAAGTGGATAAAATCGTTGTTAAAGGCGGTCAAACTTTAAAAGGAAAAGTACGTGTAGAGGGTGCGAAAAATGCTGTTCTACCAGTACTTGCTGCTGCTTTACTTGCCACAAAAGGGATAAATACTATAAAAGACGTGCCAACACTTGCAGACGTTTTGACAATAAATGAAGTTTTAAAAAGCTTGAATACTAAAGTTAAGTATAGTCCGGAAGATAATGAAGTAATTATTGATTCACAGGAGCCACTTTCAAGTGAAGCCCAATTTGAGTATGTGCGTAAAATGCGTGCTTCTATACTTGTAATGGGCCCAATTTTAGCGCGTAATGGATTTGCACGTGTTGCACTTCCAGGCGGTTGCGCAATTGGCTCACGTCCAATTGATCAACATTTAAAAGGCTTCGAAGCTATGGGTGCAGTAATTTCTTTCGGACATGGCTTTGTGGAGGCAAAAACAAATGGTCGTTTAAAAGGAGCAAAAATCTATTTAGACGTTCCAAGTGTTGGAGCTACTGAAAATATTATGACTGCTGCTGCTCTAGCTGATGGTATTACAACAATTGAAAATGCTGCCAAAGAGCCAGAAATAGTAGATTTGGCTAACTTCATAAATGAAATGGGTGGAAAGGTAAAAGGTGCAGGTACAGACACAATTCGTATTGAAGGTGTGTCCGAGTTGCACGGTACTGAACATCACATTATTCCTGATCGTATTGAAGCTGGTACATTCATGGTTGCTGCAGCAATCACGAAAGGCGATGTACTCATTGAGAATGCAGTTCCAGAACATATGACAGCTCTAGTTTCTAAAATGCAAGAAATGGGAGTAGAAGTGACGGAAGAAGAACAAGGACTACGTGTGCGTTCTACTGGTCCACTTAAGTCAGTGGACATTAAAACGATGCCACATCCTGGATTCCCAACAGATATGCAATCTCAAATGATGGCGTTAATGATGACGGCTCATGGAACAGGTATCATTACGGAAACAGTATTCGAAAACCGTTTTATGCATGTGGAAGAATTCCGTCGAATGAACGGTAATATGAAAATTGAAGGTCGCTCTGTTATTATGGAATCACCGTCTAACTTGCAAGGTGCGGAAGTAGCTGCAACGGACTTACGTGCAGCAGCTGCGTTAATTATTGCAGGTCTAGTAGCAGAAGGTATAACTCGCGTAACAGAACTATATCATTTAGATCGTGGATACGTGAACTTCGATAAAAAACTTGCAGCACTAGGTGCGGATATTGAACGTATCGGTACAGAAAGCTCAGAAAAGTCAATTCAACTTGTATAATATATGTAAAGCACCATGCAAACATACATGCATGGTGCTTTTTTTGTCCGAATTTTTGGTTTGGACTCGATTTAAGGGGGCTTGGTCTCGAATATGGTTCAATTAGTCTCGGTTAAACTAGATTTGGTCTCGTTTGTAGCTAAATTGGTCTCGAACAGACATATACTGTAAAATTTCATTTCAAAAAAATTGCACTATATTTTGTGTTTCTAGAACAACCGGTTTTTAGAGTTGCTCCTGGGCAGGCAATAGAGTTTGCTCCTGGAGGCAGGAAAGGTGCTTGCGCATTTAGAGAGTGGATTTGTAGTTCTGTCTCAAATTGACGGGTAATGGTCTCGAATATGGTTCAATTAGTCTCGGTTAAACTAGATTTGGTCTCGTTTGTAGCTAAATTGGTTTCGAACAGCCATATACTGCAAATTTCATTTCAAAAAAATTGCACTATATTTTGTGTTTCTAGATCGACCGGTTTTAAGTAGCATTTCATTTTTTAATATTCGAGTTGCTTCATGCTTATTGTTTAATTGTAAAAACTGCTGACATTCCATATTAGACATTGTGCTTTTGCAGATTAAGAAATAATCTTTTAAAGATTGTTCATGAGCTCTTTTATGATAGATTTTACATCTAGGGCAGAACCAGTTATGCTTTACTTTTTTCATTCCGATGAAGCCGCACTGAACGCATTCAACACCTTTGATAAGAGATTCTGGCTGTATTTGAAAGTGCTCACATAAGGGAAATGGATTAAAATCTTCGTTTGCATGTAAAATATCATTTTTTAGAGTATTAAGCTGTTCTTCTGTTAATAGTGGAGTGCCCGTTTTGATGTTCCTTAAAAAAGGTTTAATTCCTTTTCGAAACAAAACGGTTTTATGAGTTGGAGGTGTTTTAATATACCTTGATGCAAAAGCAAACACCAAGGCACTATAAATTGGGATAGAGATACCTCTTGTTTGAAAGAGTAGATTCAGTTGATATTCGTATTCCTCTAGTTGAATGACTGGATTATCGAAGGAATGGGACTCGTTCGTATCTAGTTTTCGAGTGAGTTGTTGCTCTGTGAATGTAATCTCTCCTTTTATATTTTTTTCTTCAAAAATTAAAGCGTAATATGGACTGATAATTAATACATCCATTTGAAAAAGAGATTCAGAGTATAAAGATAGATTGTGAAAAACATAAAATTTGTATGGCAATTTTACTTGCCCCATGACTTGCATAACTGCTTCTTCACCTAGTTCGCCAGCTACTTTTTGCCGGTATTCATTTTGAATCATGAAAAATTTTGAATGGTTCTTCGGTAATCGTTTATGTAGTGCTCGAAGCGCATCAAAATAAAGTGAAACGGAATATTTTTTCGCTATCATACTATCACCTCGAGTAAAGACTAGCATAGCTGTAAAATTATACTCAAATGCTTAAAACAAAATTTTAATGAATTAATAAGTTTCAAAATTGAATTTTGCACTTAAAAACTCAATTTTGCTCTCTATTATTGATATAAAATTGAATTTATGTATTTGTTTAAAATTATTAATATGTGTTCTCTTACTTGTAACTTAGAAACTAAATCTCTCATTATCAATCCGCTTCTCGCATATATTACCCCTATGAAACAAAACATCCTCTTATTATTAATTTGCATTGGCCTCTTGTTTTTACCGTTTTTATTGATCAAAGAAAAGCATGACACAAAAAATGCACCCGAATTGAAATTAGACGTAGAAGTAGATTGTCCAATACTAATTGAAGTAAAGGGGGAACAGAAGAGTATTCCTCTCGAAACATATGTACTAGGAGTAGTAGCTGCGGAGATGCCGATTTCATTCCATGAGGAGGCCTTAAAGGCACAATCTATAGCTGCTAGGACGTATGTGTTGCGAGAGACGAATTACGGGGACAAGGCAATTTCTAAGACGGTGCAAAAGCAAGTGTATGCGAGTGAGGAAGAACGTAAGAAAAGGTGGGGGGCTTCCTTCCCAGAATACGAAGAAAAACTCAAAAAAGTTGTAGCATCCACAGAAGGAGAAATAGTCGTATACAAAGATCAACTTATTACTGCAATGTTTTTTTCAACAAGTAATGGGCAAACAGAAAGCGCAAAGAATTATAGTGGATATTCGATTCCCTATTTAGTTTCCGTTCCGAGTCAAGAAGAAGAATTGTATGCGCCAAACGTTAATAAACAATTTGAATTTACGAAAAAGGAATGGGCAAATGCTTTTGGACTTAAATGGACAGAAGGTATAGCAAAAACATATCGTTTTACGAAAACAGACTCCAACCGAATTAAGTCTATTGAAATGGTAGGAAAAACTTGGACAGGCAGAGAAGTGCGAACTTTACTTGGACTACCTTCCACAGATTTCAAGATTTCATTTCAAGAAGAAAAGGTTGTAGTAGAAACAGTTGGATATGGACATGGTGTAGGTATGAGCCAATACGGTGCTGAAGTGTTAGCTAACGATTCGGTAGGGGCCCATGACATTCTACTTCATTATTATAAAGGTACAGAAATAAAAAGTTTCTCAGCATGTTTAAAATCTCCTACAAATGCAAAGAATAGCAATTGAGGTGATGAAAATGAGAGAAGAACAATCAAACAAGCCTTCTCAGAAGAATAAAAATCCGAAAAAACCATGGTTTTGGCCACTAATTTATGCGGGATTTTCGGTAGCATTCATTGGAATGATTTGGGGGTACAATGTGTATGTAGACACTGACACGGCTGGAGAATCGAAATGGACCGACGCCGGAAAAGACCCCGACAAGGTTACAATCGAAACTAATGCTCAAGCAGAATCAATGAAATATCCTTTTAAGGAAACTCTGCTAGACAGTATGGAGATTGTACAGCATTTTTACGACATGGAAGCTGACGAAGCGACACGTGAAAAATCCTTACTTGTATTTGATCAAACATATAAAGCAAGTACTGGTGTATCGTTGTCGATGAATGGCGAACCATTCGAAGTAGTAGCAGCAATGAGTGGAAAAGTAGAAGAAGTAAATCTAGATCCATTTATGGGGGATGAAATTGTCTTGTCTCACGTAGATGGTATGCAAACAAAATATCGCTCTGTCACTGGCATTCTAGTAAAAGCAGGAGATCAAGTAGATCAAGGACAAGCTCTTGGTACAGCAACAGAAAATGAGTACAATCCTACTGCTGGTGTTCACTTGCAATTTGAAGTACTAAAAGAAGGCGTTCTAGTTAATCCGGAATCATTGTTAGCGTTTTAAATTCATAAAAGCTTATACGAATGCATAAAGTGATGAAAAGTGTTCCTTTACTAACGAAAGGAAGAGTTAGTGCACGAAACGATACGTCATAGATGCATACGTTTAGGTGAAATGGTTATTGAAACAAAGAAAACTGTCCGTGCCATCGCGAGCACAACCGGTCACTCTAAAAGTACTGTTCATAAGGATTTGACAGAGAGACTCCATTTAGTTGATCCGCAATTAGCAAGAGAAGTCAAAGAAATACTTGCGTATCACAAATCGGTCAGGCATTTGCGAGGTGGAGAAGCAACGAAACGAAAATGGAAAACAAAAAAGGAAGATGGGAAAGGTCGTGATTTGTAACTAATCACGGCTTTTTCTTATTGCCTCATATAATGCTAGAAGGATTTTATCCCACGCAGATGCAAATACAGCAAATCTAGTTATTAATCTAGGTAATTGTAACCACCTTACAAATGTCTAAAAAAAAGTGTATTTATGACAAAACTATGCTAAAATTATAAGTTAGAGACATATCGAAAAAATACATATTAAATGGTTTAACAGGGAAGGAGAAACACTGTTAATGTTTGCGAAGGATATAGGAATCGATTTAGGTACTGCAAATGTATTAATTCATGTAAAAGGTAAAGGGATCGTCTTGAACGAACCTTCCGTTGTTGCAATAGACAAAAGTACTAATAGAGTGCTTGCTGTTGGAGAAGAAGCTCGTCAAATGGTTGGTAGAACACCGGGTAATATTGTGGCAATTCGACCTCTGAAAGATGGTGTTATTGCTGATTTTGATGTAACAGAAGCAATGTTAAAGCATTTTATTAACAAATTAAACGTAAAAGGATTTCTATCGAAACCTCGAATTTTAATTTGTTGTCCTACAAACATTACTAGTGTAGAGCAAAAAGCAATACGTGAAGCAGCAGAAAAGTCTGGCGGCAAAAAAGTGTATTTAGAAGAGGAACCAAAAGTTGCAGCAATAGGGGCAGGTATGGATATATTCCAACCTAGTGGTAATATGGTTGTCGATATCGGAGGAGGTACAACTGATGTAGCAGTACTTTCTATGGGTGATATTGTTACTTCAGAATCTATTAAAATTGCTGGAGATGTATTTGATAATGACATCCTTCAGTATATTAAAAAAGAGTATAAGCTTTTAATCGGTGAACGTACAGCAGAAAGTATTAAGATTACTATCGGTACGGTGTTCCCAGAAAGTCGTCATGAAGAAATGGATATTCGTGGACGTGATATGGTCACGGGTCTCCCTAGAACTATTACTATCCGTTCGGAAGAAGTAGAAAAAGCATTACGCGAATCAGTTTCCGTAATTGTACAAGCTGCAAAAAATGTACTCGAAAAAACTCCTCCAGAATTATCAGCAGATATTATTGATCGTGGAGTTATTATTACAGGTGGGGGAGCACTACTGCATGGTATGGATCATCTTCTAGTAGAAGAGCTGAAAGTACCAGTATTGGTAGCCGAAAACCCAATGGACTGTGTAGCAGTTGGAACTGGCATCATGTTGGATAACATTGATAGAATCTCAAGAAGATAAATAGAAAAGCGGAAGTGCCTATGTATGCCCCGACAGGCAAATGGGGAATTTCGAGGAGGCAGTTCTTCAGCCACCGGAGAAATTAACCATTTGACCCCGAGGGGCAACGTTCTTCTGCGACGAGCTGTGCGCAGGAGCAAGGCACTGCAGCTGGACAGATAGAAAAGCGGGAGACACCGCATCAATGGATAAAAAGAGAGTGGAGGCCTTCTTATGTATCGTGGATTTCATACAGTTGCATCTGGAATGATTGCACAACAACGTAGAACGGAATTACTTACAAATAATATGGCAAATGCAAACACACCTGGTTACAAAGCAGAACAATCAGTAATTAGATCATTTCCAGAAATGTTTTTATCTCGTCTTGGCCCATCAAGTATTCCTACGAAAGATCCTGTGAATGGAAAGTATGCAACAGGTGTTGGAGCATTAGGGACAGGAATTTATATGCAAGAAACCATTCCATTATTGCAACAAGGACAACTTCAAGAAACGGAGTTAAATACTGATATTGCTTTAATCGATGGTGCATTGCCTGTTGATGCACAAACTGGACAAACAGGAGCAATATTTTATCGATTGCAGCACCCAGTAGAAGGTGAAGCGTATACACGTAATGGTAGCTTTACATTAGACGCGGAAGGGTATTTAACAAATCCGCAAGGGTTATACGTCCTTGATTCGAATGGACAGCGCATTTTGCTTCCAAATGATGATTTCCAAGTAGCCGATAACGGGCAAATTTATGTCGATAATGCTGCTGTAGCACAAATTGGTGTTTCATTTTCAGCACAGCCTGAAACGTTAATAAAACAAGATAATGGGTTATTTAAAACAGTCGATGGTACTAACTTACCTTCCGCGTATAATGCAGGAAATGTTAGCTTCTCCATGCGACAAGGTTTTATTGAACGTTCTAATGTAGATTCAGCAAGAACAATGACCGACCTTCTAACAGCTTACCGTGCATTTGAAGCAAACCAAAAAGTATTACAAGCATACGATCAAAGCATGCAAAAGGCAGTGAATGAAGTAGGACGCGTGTGAATTAATCATAAAAATAGCTGACGCTAACTAGCTGAAATGCAAGTGACGATTAGCGAGGAGGTTCACTGAAATGTTACGAACAATGATTACAGCAACAAATACAATGTCGCAGCTACAGAGCCAATTGGATATTATCGGAAACAATCTTGCGAACTCTGGTACACATGGCTATAAAGCGAAAGAAGTAAAGTTTCAAGAGTTACTTTATCAACAATTTAATAACGATAAGCTAGATAAAGTAGATCGTCAATCTCCAACAGGAATTCGATATGGTGTTGGAGCAGCTCTTGCGCAGACAACCATGAACTGGAAGCAAGGAAGCTTGCAATCTACTGGACGTGACTTAGATTTTGCTTTTCAAGAGCCAAAACAATACTTTAATGTTCTAATGCCAGATGGTGAAAATGGGCAAAAAACAGCTTACACTCGTCAAGGTGCTTTCTATGTTTCACCTTTGGAGAATGGTAATCTTATGTTAGTTACTGGCGACGGATACCCTGTTGCTGATGCAAATGGTCAAGCCATTACGATTCCAGATAATGCTTCCAGCTTTTCTGTAAACGAAAGAGGGATATTAACTGCAAATTATTCAGATGGATCTACTGTACAAAGAGAATTAGCGGTTTCCGTTTTGCAAAAACCACAGCTGATGGAACATCTATCTGAAACGTATATTGCTTTGCCAAATAATTTAGCAGAATTAGGTGTTAATGCACAAGACGTTATGACAAACCTTCAAGGTGCAGGACGCGATCAAATTGCATTAACAAATCAAGTACTGGAAACATCTAATGTAAACATGTCAAAGGAAATGACTGATCTAATGGGAGCGCAACGTTCTTATCAGTTCAATGCTCGATCCATTACAATTGCAGACCAAATGATGGGTCTTATTAATGGGATTAGATAATATTTCCTCAATAAGGAGTTAAGTTTATGACAGAAGAAGTTAATATTTCTGGCAGACGACAACGAAAACTAGATAAAGCAAAAGAAGTTGAGGCGAAGCAAACTTATTGGGTGCAAATCCGTATGTTCCCTATTTGGCTGCGTATACTATTAGTCATTGTTCTTTTTGGTGGAGCAGCTGCGGGCGGACTAATGGTTGGCTATGGAGTTCTCGGTAATGGAACACCAGCAGATGCACTCAAATGGGAAACGTATCAACATATTTTAGATATAAAAGATGGTAAATAGGAAAAGAACGGAGGAAAATGAATGTTAACAACAGAACAAGTACAAGCAATTTTACCTCATCGTTATCCGTTCTTAATGATTGATCGTATATTAGAATTAGAAGAAGGAAAACGAGCAGTTGGGCTAAAAAATGTAACGATAAATGAAGACTTTTTTAATGGGCATTTCCCAGGATACCCAGTAATGCCTGGAGTATTGATAGTAGAAGCTCTTGCACAAGTTGGAGCAGTTGCAGTTTTACAAATTCCAGAAAATAAAGGAAGACTTGCTTTCTTTACAGGAATTGACAACTGTCGCTTTAAACGTCAAGTTAAGCCAGGTGATCAATTAAGACTGGAAGTAGAACTGGTTAAGTTACGTGGTGCAATGGGTAAAGGTCACGGTATTGCTACTGTAGATGGAGAGCTTGTTTGCGAAGCAGACATTCTTTTTGCATTAGGACCAGTAGTAGAGAGTGTATAATCGTAGTATTCACTTAAAGAAAGTTGAATATGCTTCATTCATTTTTCAAATGAAAAAACAGGCATTATTGCCATAGGATACTTCCTTCTTTTCTTGGACAACCTATCGTAAGTCACATTAGTGTGATGAAGATAAGATAACTAAGAAAGGAGGAATTTTTTTTATGTGGAAAAAAGCCATTCCTACTGTGGCATTGTGTTCTCTTTTATTAGTCGGATGTAATAATACGGATGACACGATTCCTTCCAATAACGAGACCCCAATGCAAGATCTTCGTCAAGGAGTAGATGAGATCATGCCGGATCCGGGAGTGAATACACCATCGCCAACAAATGAAGAGGGTATGTACGATAATACTAACGATGGTTTTAATGGCGTTAACGATAACAATGGGGTTAATAATGGCGTCAACGATAACAATGGTGTTTATGATGGTATAGAAGATGCTCAACCGAAAGTACAAGATGACATTGTTCCCAATGATGGTAACATCATGAATGGACCAGCGAACACAAAAGAAGAAATTATTAAAGAAGATGTAATAATTAAAAAATAATTTTTTCTAAATGAAAGAGGTTGACTCGGGATATAGAGTCAACCTCTTTTAATGTGGTGTTTTATCATTTTTTAAAGAAGGCCTTGTTTTCATTCCATGTTCGAATTTAGACAATAGTTCATCGCCACTTAAACCATCTTCTATCAATTCTGCAAGCAGTGACTCTGCGTACTTCCTTCTTTGACGTTTCAAAGTCCCTTTAAGCAATACGGAAATATGCTCACCAATTTTCTTGACGGAGTAAGTTGCTACTTCAAAATGGGCGGGTTCATTTTCTGGGTAAGAAATAATTACTTTGGCATTTACTAATTCATTAGTCGATTGAAATTCTTTGAAAAAGTCTTCGTATTTTTGTTTAATAAAAAGCTCCAATATCCAAGATCGACTAGTATTTTCTTGATTTATAATAATCCCATCTTCAATAGAAATTGGATAAATCTCATCTTCACGAATAATATCAATCGAAATCATTTTAAAAGTTTTCATCTGTATTCACCCTTCTAAAGGAGTTGATTCACCATCATTATAGCATAACTAGAAATTTGGAAGCGTCTATTAACAGTAAAATTAATAGCGGAAATGCCAAAATTATATTTTGGATTTTTAGGAACATGAATTTAGATGGGTTTACTTTAATTTCAGAAGTCAAATTTTTATTTTGCATACTAAATATGCTCCAAAATGAAATTATGGACTTTTGCTATCAATTAAAATTGGCCTTATGATAAAGCCAATGAAAGGGAAGGTGGTGAAAAAGTGAACACTGTTTCGATAATCGGACGAATGACAAAAGCTCCACAGCTCAAATATTTATCTGAAGGGAGAGTGCAAACAAGTTTTGTAGTTGCAGTTAACAAAGGATATAAAACGGACGAAGCGGACTTTGTGCTGTGCACAATTTGGGGAAAGATCGCTGAAACTACCGTGAAGTATTGTGGGAAAGGCTCACTTGTCGGGATTACAGGTAGGCTAAATACAAGATCTTACGAAAAAAATGATGGAACAAGAGTATTCGTGACAGAAGTAGGTGTGGAGGATATCCGATTTTTAGTAACAAAGAAACGGGAAGAGGAAGAACAGCAACAAGGACACGAAAAGAAAATGGAAACAGATTTCGAATTTCCAGCAACACATTCAAATCAACTACCAGTTTAATTATTTACTAGACCGCAAAAATAAACCGCTGATAAAAGAGAAAAACTGGCCGAAGAAGCACGGCCAGTTCTTTATATATTATTTACTACGGAAGAGCAAATATAACCAATCAAATCTCCAACTTTAACAGATCCTTTATGTCGGTATCAGACATTTCGGTAATCCACTGACTAGAATGGATTAATTCCTCTGACAACGCTTGTTTTTCGACAAGCAACTTATCAATTTTTTCTTCAATGGTACCAATTGTGATGAATTTATGGACATGGACAAAGTTGGTTTGCCCAATTCGATATGCTCGGTCTGTTGCTTGGTTTTCTACCGCTGGATTCCACCAACGATCGGCATGCAACACATGACTTGCAGCTGTTAAGTTTAATCCAGTTCCACCAGCCTTTAATGATAAAAGGAAAATAGGGAACTCCTTTGCTTGGAAGGCTTCGACTAAATGATCACGCTGATTTTTCGGCATGCTGCCTGTTAAAAAAGGAGCATCAATATCATATATTTCGGTTAGACAATGCTGTAGTAAATGTCCCATCCCAATATATTGCGTGAATATCAAGCATTGCTCTCCACGTGAGGCAATCTCACCTGCGAGTGAGACAATACGAGCTAGTTTCTCAGAACGCTCCAGCATATCTTCCGCATCATCAAATGGCTCTTTCAAATAGAGGGCAGGATGATTACAAAGCTGCTTTAACTTACTAAGCATTTTCAAGATAAGACCTTTTTTCTCAAATCCGGAAAGTGTATCAAGTTTACTTACTGTTTCTTGGATGAGCGATTCATACAGTGCAGCTTGTTCAGTCGTCAATGCACAGTATTCACGTTGCTCTAATTTCTCTGGTAAGTTGAGAAGTAACTCTGGATCTTGTTTTGTTCTTCTCAATAAGAAAGGCTGAATCTTAATGCGCAATTTATGCTTATAAGAATCCGAGTTATCACGCTCAATCGGGACAATATATTTCTCTTGAAACTTATTAAATGAACCTAGGTAGCCTTTATGAATAAAATCAAAAATAGACCATAGCTCTGATAATCTGTTTTCAACAGGAGTACCAGTTAAAGCTATATGATGCGCACCTGATAGCTTCCGTATTGCACGAGATTGTTTCGTATGCATATTTTTAATATTCTGAGCTTCATCTAACGTAATACTAGACCACTCAACTTCTTCCAGTGATTCAATATCTTGCATTGCAGTACCGAAAGTTGTAATGACAACATCTGCAGTTTGATCGATTTCTTTCGTACGAGCAGATCCATAATGCGTCTGTACCTTTAAAGATGGTGCGAATTTTGCTAGTTCTTTTTGCCAATTTCCAAGGACAGAAGTAGGGCATATGATAAGCGATGGAGTTAACTGCGGCTCCTTTTCATGTACATGTAGTAAATAAGAAATTAATTGGACTGTCTTCCCAAGTCCCATATCATCTGCTAAGCATGCTCCAAATTTTTCATTTCTCATAAATACTAGCCACTCGAGACCTAGCTGTTGATAAGGACGCAGTGATGTCAATAAATTCGGTGAAACTTCCACAGCAGGAAATCCTTTTTTCTCCGATAATTGCTCCATCAGTGTTTGAAGTGATTTTTGAAGTTCAAATTGAAATAATGGATCTTCATTGGAAGATTCTTCATCATCTAAAGCTAGTGCAATTTCTTCGGGAATCTCTCTGAAAAGTAGCTCCTTAACCGTCCAGTTTTCATCTTCGGATTTCTTCATTAATTCTCGAATTTCATGCATCCAGGCAGCATCTATTCGGAACCACTCATTTCCTGCTTGTATATAGGAACGATTTTCGTTTACTAGCCGTTGAAAGTCTTCTGAAGATATCTCTTGCCCATTCAATGAGAAACTCCAGTCAAACTTTAATATTTCATTAAGTCCTGCAGTAGTTTTATACGTATTGGACGTTTGGGCAATTGTTTTGACACGCATTTTTGTTTCTTTAACTGCTTTTAACCAAGCGGGAAGGACTACTTCGAACCCAAGCGCCTGTAATTTCACTAAGTCGTCCCGAAGAAAAACTCGAACTTCCTCATCCATTAGTGTAGCGGAGAAGAATGCATTGGGATTTATATGATCGACAGAAGAAATAAGCGAGAACATTTTCGCTTGAGTTTCGGTAATATAATCACCAAATTCATTCCATTTGTCTGGTAATGCCTCCATTATTGGCAAAGACTTTTTTCGGAAAGCCGGAGTCCAGTATACACTGCTTTTCTTACCACGAACGACAGTTTCTAACAACCATGTATCCTCGAATTCTTCTGGTTCGGATAGCCTTAATGCGACTAATAAACTCGGGTGAGTAGCTTGAGATTTTATTGGCCATCCACCTTGTTTAAAAAATGGAACAAGCGAAACAGCATCTTCCATTGTAAGCCCTGATTGAAATAACTTTTGTTTAACAGCATTCGCTACAATAGCTTTCCCGTTTTCATCTAAAGGAGCATCTACTTGAATTGTGTTATCGTCTAGTTTTAAAAGACTCCATAAATCAGCGTTAGACCAGACGGCAGCAGCTTCTTTAAATGTACTTAACCAGTTTTCAGAATCTATATTAGCACCAGTGAATGAAATGAAAGGATGTGGAGCTCCTGAAAATAGTTCCATCATTTCTACGGGAGTTGCGATTAATGCATTTTCTTCTATTTGAGCGAGCAGACCGTAAAAACTTTCGCGGTGGTCTATATATAAACTAGGCACCCATTGTTCTGCAGGTGTCCCAACTGAGATTAAGCGAAAGCTTCCTGCATCTGTACTATTTATTATTAATGGAAGTACTTTTGTAATAGACAAAGGTTGAGTCATAACGGCAAGTTTCCTTTCTCTATTTCTTGTTGTAACGCGCGCATACGTCGATATTTTTCACGAACAGTTTCTACGTAATCATTCCAATGATCTGTATCATTCGTTTTTTTAGCAATCTGTTTCATTTTTTTCCAAATCCGAACTGCCTGTTTATAGCTATACCGATTTTTTTCCAGAATAAATCGCATTGCGTAATGATGGTAAAGCGGAAGTAAAACTTCTGGTGCTTCTTCTTTTACAATCGGAAGTCCACAAGCTTCTGCATATTCCAATGACGAATATGCTGACTGATGCAATGCCATCCAGTCTCGATATCGTTTTTCTTTTATTAATAAATGGGAGTATGACTGAATTCCATACAGCCCAAATGATTGGTACAATTCTTCCAGCTCTTCCGATTTTAACTGAATCGTATCAAATAGCATTTCCAATCTACGAATGAGCATTACCCTGGATGGTGTTTGGGCAACTTCATTTAAATAGTACGAAATATGGGGTAATAATTTACGTGCAAGCTGACTAACCATTTCTTTATTAGTAGAATGAAGTGCTTTTTCACAAACTTCAATCCATTCTAAAAGCTGTTCTCTTTCTAGTTGGTCCGCAGCTTTTAATAATTCGTCTGTCATAGACAGCGTGAGATAAAAATAAGGGAGCACCATATTTAACGGAACATCATCTTCAGTCTTCTCAAGCGTTTTTAAATAGGCAACTTCATTTTCACGAGTCGCTTTATCGGTCACAAGGGCATCCCAAAAAGATAGATAAATTTGCTTCCTATAATTTAAAAGTGTCTCCATTTCAAAATAGAAATGTCGAACACGTTTCATCATTTCATCATAAAACGTATCTGCGGCAAATAATCTTGGCTTGGAAGCAAGTTGTGCTAACTGATCATCTAACTCAGCAACATATTCATCTAGAAAATGAAACACACGATTCCGCATATTCGATTCTGCAAATGGTTCTAAATATGGCCAACATTTCATGAGTATTGAAAAATTTACATACACATCAAAAATAGGTTGCCATTCACGTTCAAACGGACGAGATTTCCGAATTTGGGTTTGTAAATCATGTATTGCAAACTCTAAAAGATAAAAGCTTGTAGGTGGATAATTAGAAACAAACTTACGGAAGAAGTTTTCTATTAGTATATCCCAGCTTCTTGGACTACGCTCATCTCTAAGTAATTTCATTTGAGTTTGATCCGCCGTTGAGCGCCAATTTGAAATCCAAGTAGATAAGGATTCATATTGTTGGTACAAATAAAAAACCGTCGCAACAATATGTCGACACGGCTTATGCGTAGGGCAAGGGCAATGGAAAGTATCTGTCAAAATATTGTACGAAACTTCTATATTACTGACATCCCGAACGATAAAATCAATGCGATGCTCTTGGGGATAATAATTAGTTATTGATACTGCGCCATTGCGCACAAAAAATGCTGCACGTCGAATAAGCTCCTCATCCTCTAAAATAGCAGGGTGGAACTTCTTTTCAATCGTTTGCATCGACTGATCAATATACTGTTTATAATGCGCTGCTAGTTTTTGATAAGATGTAAGGTTCAAACGAATCTCTCCTAAGAAAAAAGGATTTCCTTCCATTATACGTTTAAATGGTGGCGATTTAAAGGCACAGCTCGAAACCTTTCGAAAAAACATATGTTTGTTTGCTTTCAAATGTCGCTTGCCAATATTTTAATATAAAATAAGCCATTGCTATTGCAAAAGCTTTACTTCCTTTTTGTTGCATTTACAAGGAGTTTTTTCATAGTTTTCTCATCTAGAGAAGATAAATAACTAATAAAATTGCGAAATTCTTTTAACTCAATCATATTTGACAAGTACTCGCTTTGAAACTCCCCAGCATATTGCGATCTGCTTTTTTTTGCCTCTGCTCCAGGATTTTTACTTCTAATACGCTTATCCTCTAGCATACCAATAAAAATATCTTTAGGAATAGCATAGACCCTTCTAATCTCTGGTAGCAAATCGAGTGGAATTGCAAGCTTACCTAACTCATATTTAGACAAAACAGAATGGTCAATACCCAAACGATTCGCTGCCTCGATTTGTGTGATCTCTAATTGCTCTCGATATGCACGAATATGTTCATAAAAAGGCATATGACTACCTCCCTCATCAATGTGACAACAATATCGAATAACTACATAAGTAATATTTTTATCGCCAAAATAGCGATTTTTAAGTATATAGTCGAACTTTGTTGTATATAGGAATATACATCCTATCACATTTATGAAAATATTAGGAAATAAAAAATAGAAAGGAAGTGATTATCGTAGATAAAATTCAGTTTTATATACCTTCTTTATTGGATATTGTAGATTACAATACTATATTGAAACTAGAAGAAGTATCAATCGTTGGTGTTAAAACAAGTAATATCAAGTATTTTATTGGATATCCAACGCAAGAAGCGACACATATTAATCAAATAGTAGCAGAAGATTTTACGATTCACGATTTACAACTAGATTTTCGTTCTAAAACACTTTCATTTTATTTAGAAAGTAAAGGTACTCTACCAAAATCAGTCATACTTCAGAAAGTATTTCAAACCTTTGCGGTTAGATACAGTCCAAAGGAAGTAGCTTTTCTTCTGTATTCGTCTGGCAAAAATAGACCACAAAAGATTAAAATACGTTGATGAATAACATAAATTTGTAAAGCGAATACATAAAGGTGTTCGCTTTTTTTTTGAATGTATACACTACACGAAATTTCGTAAATGTGATAAAATAATATTAATCAGAAAATTCAAAATAAAAGGAGGGGTTGCGATGTTGCTTGTTCAATTAATGAAACCATTTTATACAAAGCAAGAAGATGGAAGGATAAAATTAGTATTTGCTTATCAATATTTTTCCATTCGAAAAGACGATGAACTATTTCATTTTATTCCAGTAGAAGGAAAAGAAATCATTGTTAATGCTAAAACATTACAAGTAGAAAATTTAGCGGAAGTATTTGTTTTCCAAAAAGGAAATCGGTTTATTCGATTACCTCTTTATCAGCTTTTACTAGTTTCGGATATTCATATTCATTTACAATCGATTATTGAAACAACCGAATTAAAAGATTCACCCCAATCACTAATTGATGGAACAGAAGAAATCATCCACCAATTAGAACAAGTAAATTATGAACGAATGATTGATTATGCATTGTGTAATAAAAATGAATCACTATTTAAAGAGCTTCTACAATATAAGAATTTAAATGGAGGATGTCTGTTTTGATATTATTTAATAACTAAAAACACCTAACGAAAAGAAATTTCGAAGGGTGTTTTTACGTGCTATAGGTTAAAAAAAGATGTAAATAAGTAGAGGAATAAAATAAAGCCACTTGAACCAAGTACTCCAAACAAAATATCCCCCCAATTAAATCCTAGTAGCTTGTCGATTTTCATGCGCTATATCACTCCTATCTTGTAAATTTCCCGGGAAATACCACGATTTATGAATAAGTCGGACAAGTATATGAAAAGTTTCATCTAGTATCAGCAAAATTCCCCAAAATTATTCAAAATGGTGCCAGGCACCTGTAATACTTTTGTAACAAATTTATGTAAAGATAAAAAAGTAAGTCGATATTAATAGTAAAACTGTACTAGGAGATGATATAGATGCTTGGAAAATGGAATTCAACCGGTTTATCCATAATTCGAAATATGAATGCACAGTGGGCTATTGCGAATAAATCAATGGAGAGAATTACCTCAGGTTATCGTATCAATCGTGCAGCAGATGATCCAGCAGGACTTGCCATTTCCGAGAAGATGCGTGCGCAAATTCGTGGTTTGGGACAGGCTGCTCGAAATATTCAAGATGGAATATCACTCGTGCAAACTGCGGAAGGCGCATTGAATGAAACGCACTCTATCTTACAGCGCATGCGAGAGCTTAGCGTAGAAGCAGCAAATGGTACATTAACAGACAATGATCGAAAACTAATAACTATAGAATTTGAAGAATTGAAAAAAGAAATCAACCGAATCTCAAAAGATACAGAGTTCAATACAAAAAAATTACTAGACGGTTCCCAAAACTCTGTGAAAATTCAAGCTGGGGCAAATGCAGGTCAGTCTATTGAACTAACCTTTGGTGACATGGGATCAGCAGCACTCGGTCTAGATAGTTTATCAATTTTGACAAGAGAAGATGCAGAAAAAGCAATTGGTGAACTAGATAAAGCTATTAATAAAGTATCCAGTGAACGAGCTAGAATGGGTGCGTATTCTAATCGTCTAGAGCATGCATACAATAATGCAGTCAACATGGAAGAAAACTTAATTGCGGCTGAATCACGAATACGAGATGCGGACATTGCAAAAGAAATGATGGCTCTTACGAAAGCCAATATTATAATGCAAGCAAGCCAATACGTTTTAAGCATGCATATGCAACAAGCACAATCCATCCTACAACTATTGAAGTAATTGGATGTTTGAAAAACATACGTACAAATAAAAAAACAATCGTGAACATCAACTTCACGATTGTTTTTCTTATTGCATCTATCTTCGAGCCAATCTCATAGTATTACAAATGTGTTACTGGTGCCTGGCACCAGTAACATTTCTGTAACATGCACTATGAAAAAATCGGCAGATTGGTAGTTTTTCGGTTATGATAGGTTTATATGTGTTTTAAGGGGGAATTGTAATGAAGAAGTTTTCGGTTTTAGCTTTATTGGTGATGATGTTTAGCATTTTTGCTGTTCCAGTTTCTGCATTTGGGTCGACTCTAGATGAAGTGAAAAAAATTGTGAGCGAGGATTACAAAGGGGAGATTCCTGCCGACTTGCAAAATATCACTTCCATCGATGGGATTATTGAACTACTAGATCCATATTCTACTTATTTTACAAAAGAAGAATTTGAAGCTTACACAAATTCAATTGATAATACGACTACTGGAATTGGCATTGTGATTGAAGAACACAAAAATGGTATTCAAATTGTCAATACGTTCGAAGGCGGAGCAGCGATCAGTGCTGGAATTGCACCAGGAGATATTATTCTTTCGGTAGACGGCGTCTCTACTGAAAACATGTCCGTTCAGCAAGCGTCCTCCCTTATAACAGGCAAAGAAGGTACGTCTGTAAAATTGGAAGTATTAAAAACAACGAATCAGAAAGAAACTTACGAGTTAACACGCAAGAAGTTTCATGTACCAGTTGTAACAAAACAACTTCTATATGGAAACACGGGCTATATTTCGATTAATTCATTTTCAGAAGATGGGGCGACTTTAGTTAAGTCAGCAAAGGAAGACCTTCAAAAGCAGGGGGCAACTTCATTTATACTTGACTTAAGAAATAATGGTGGGGGTTACGTCCATACAGCTGAAGAGCTGATTGGTTTATTTCCAAATAGCCCATATGCTTATCGTCTTCAAACGAGAGACCAATCAGGTTTAGTAAAGTCTGTAAAACAGTCTTCTTCATTTCCAAAAAACACAAAAATACTCGTAAATGGCTACAGTGCAAGTGCTTCTGAAATGACTGCAGCAGCTTTACTTGACCAAAAATCAGCGACTTTATATGGACAAAAAACGTACGGAAAGGGCTCCATGCAAACTTTCTACAATTTGTCTGATGGATCCTATTTAAAGTTAACAATTGCAAATTTTACTGGCCCAAAAGGAACAATAATCAATAAAACAGGGGTCAAGCCAAACGTAGTGACAGAAATAGGCGAGGAACTGACTAAAGCACATTTAGATACAATTGTCGGAACGAATAAATATCAAAAATTGTCCGCACTACAAAATGTGCCAACAACCAAGGAATTTACAGTTACATTTTCAAATGCCGTAGTAGACAATAAGCAGCAAAAGGTTGAATTAGTAAAGCTAGGCGAAACGAACAGCATTCCTGTTACTATCAAACAAAAATCGCAGAAGCAATTCGTAGTTACACCAAATGCACCTTTAGAAAAAGAAGCAGCCTATTTACTACTCATTCATCCAACTTTCCAATCACAAAATGGAATGATGATGAAAAACGGTGCTTATGTGGAAGTAACTGTTCAACCATAGAGGGGGAACACTAAAATGTTTTTTGATTTTCGATTTTGGAAATACCTTTTTCACCAAGGTAACTTAATGGATTCATTGAAGGAAGCTACGATGCGGGGTTTTGAAAAGAGAGTCGTCATCGTAGCATTTTTGGGAGTACTTCTTTTTGCACTTCGAGATATTTGGGGGATGCATACGGAAGCACTCACATCCATATTTGTAAATGGCTTTGAAGACACGTATACGGTGGCAAGAATCACTTCATTAATAGGAGCAGTTATTGCATCCATACTATATATGGCGTTTCATTTTTTTGGAATTGCCTTTCTTTTACATAAAATTATTAACGTGGAACTGTCCAAAGTAGCAGTTCTGCAATTATTTGTTGTTGCGTTACTATTAATGGAAAAAGCACTTATCTTTTTCATGTATGCAATTGTGGGCTATGCGACTGATTTTTCAATTTTATCGTTTGGTCCACTTGCAGCAACTTACTTAAACAATGAATTTATTATTTATTTCTTTAATCAATTAACAATCGTAACGGGACTAATCATTGCAATTCAATTTCAATTCCTGCGTACATTTACAACGATGTCAACGGGTAAGCTACTAAGCCTATTAATAGCAATTCAAATCATTCTCGCACTAATAACAGCAGGAATGTATGTACTCCCATTAGAAACATGGTTTGAAGGGGGACAACCGGCATGAATAAATGGCTAACAATTTGTATTTCTATTGTCATATCGACATTTATTGCAATAAACTCAATTCTATTGTTCACAAATAAAAGTATCATTACTAGATCGTATTATGTGAATGAATACGACCGTGTTTTTGAAAACACGTATGCACAACAGCTTGAGAAAGAATCAGTCGTTGTCCCCTCACAAGAAATGATTGTAACGATTGATGTAGAGGCAGTGAGTGAGTTTAATATTGTGCCTGGAGATACCGTGCAAAAAGGAATAGAACTTGCCCAATTAAAATCTGATGCTGCCGATAAACAGCGTGAACTTTGGGAAGCTGAGCAACAAGCGTACTCGCAGGAACAATCCCAGCTACAGCAAATTATCGGTTCACTCCAATCGGAGCGTGCAGGAGCGGAATCTACTTCATCTAGTAGTGGTTCCACTACAGGAAACACTACAGATGATGTCATCGACGTCAATGTTCAAGTAGATGTAAATGTTGCTCAGGATGGAAATTATGCTCAAGCTATTGCCGAAGCTGAGCAAAAACTAGCGGAAGTGGAACGAAAATTACAAATCGTAAGCACGCAACTTGGTCAAGAAACAAGAGCCTTAGCTTTACTAAGTCCAATTGATGGAAATGTGGCGAACATTGAGGAACGAAACGGTAAATATTTCATTCAACTTTATTCGAATGAAAAATCAGTCGTCACTTTCGCAAATGAAGTTGAATGGCATGAGTTAAAAGAAGGTCAAAAAGTAAAGAACTATTCAACTCATCAAAAAGGTGTTGCTGAAGGAACCGTCTCGACGAAAACGGAAGTGCCAGCGAACGAAACGGATTGGCTAAAAGCGTACAAACATTTTGGAAATGATGAGCAAGTACCTTTATACGAAGTTCGTATTCAATTAGACGATCAACTAGAAAAACTGCCGTATGCAGCAAATACAAATTCGGTCATTACGACGAATGAAGTAGAAAATGCTGTACGCGTAAAATCGAAATGGCTACTTGAACGAAATGAACAGCAAGCAGAAGTATACACACTAACGAATGAGGGACGAATCGTTCGCGCACCGATTACGGTTCCGTTCGAATTGAATCAATACGCCATTTTGTCAGAAGGAATAAAACAGGAAAGTGTCGTACTAAATGCCGAACCTAAAAAAGACAATTCACTTGCGTTCCTGCCATTCCCGTTAGATCTCCCAACATGGAACAGCATCAAAGCAGTTAGTTGGAAAGACTATATGAAATATTCTCTATCTGGTGCCTGGCACCCAAACATTCATGTCAATTCAAACAATCGTGAAAACTAAAACTTTCACGATTGTTTTATTTTTCATGTTTTTCATGAATTTCATGTTTAACACGTTTTTCACGTTTTTCGTGTTTGTTTGGGTGCCAGGCACCAGTAACACTTCTGTAATGATTTTAACTTTGTTATACTGAAGTGAATAATTATTTAGTGCAGGGGAGGATGCATATGGATCCTAGATTTAAAATCGCTCATCGGGAGGCACTTATTGGTGTTGGACTTGCAGTCGTTCACTTTCTTTGGTGGTTCGGATTTGCGTATGGACTTGGCTCTCGACCAGTAGAGGAATATACGTATATACTCGGTTTCCCTTCCTGGTTTTTCTATAGCTGTATTGTTGGATTTATTTTAGTGGCAGTTACGGTTATTATACTGGCCAAATTTATATTAAAGGATGTTTCTTTTGAAGATGAGGGGGATGAGGTATGAATATTCAAGTTATCATCCCAATGATTATCTTTCTTGGGATCATCTTTTTTATCGGCTTTTGGTCGAGTAAAAAGCTAGAGACGTCCACAGGTGGATTCCTACAAGAGTATTTTTTAGGTGGACGAGAACTTGGTGGTTTTGTACTTGCGATGACGATGGTGGCTACGTATGGAAGTGCATCAAGTTTTCTAGGAGGACCTGGAACTGCTTATACGATGGGATTCGGTTGGGTTCTGCTTGCGATGACGCAAGTCGTTACAGGTTATTTTGTACTCCTTATTTTAGGAAAGAAGTTTGCTATTTTAGCTCGTCGCTACAACGCCATTACGTTAATTGACTTCTTGAAAGTGCGATATAACAGCACAGCGGTTGTATTGCTAGCCGCTATTAGTATGATTATCTTCTTATTTTCTGCTATGACGGCTCAGTGGGTTGGTGGTGGCCGTTTAATCGAATCATTAACCGGTATGAAATATACTACTGCATTATTTATTTTTGCTGTATCAGTTCTTGTTTATGTAGTAATTGGTGGATTCCGTGCAGTTGCGGTGACAGATGCTGTACAAGGTGGGGTCATGGTTGTTGGGACCCTCATATTACTGATCGCGGTTATTATTGCAGGTGGTGGCGTACCGAATATTATGCAAGATTTGCTTGCTGAAAATCCAAAGCTTGTGACGCCATACGGCAATGAAGGAAATTTATCCGCAGCATATGTCTCATCTTTTTGGATACTTGTTGGGGTAGGGGTTGTCGGGCTTCCGCAAATGGCGGTGCGTGCAATGTCGTATAAGAATACTCGATCTATGCACCGAGCGCTTGTAATCGGAACGATTGTTACAGGTTTTATTATGCTAAATATGCATCTCATTGGTATATTTGCTCGTCCTATCTTACCAGGTGTGGAAGTCGCGGACACAGTTATTCCTCTAGTTGCACTAAAGGTTCTACCGGCTTGGCTAGCAGGAATTGTTTTGGCTGCACCACTTGCGGCAATTATGTCGACAGTGGATTCATTACTTATTTTAGTCAGCTCTTCCATCGTGAAGGACGTGTATATCAATTATATGAAACCGAATGCAAGCGAGAAAACAGTGAAACGGATGAGTTTTGGAGTAACAACTCTTCTAGGATCGATTGTCTTTTTATTAGCATTAAATCCTCCTGACTTACTAATTTTCTTAAATTTATTTGCATTTGGAGGATTAGAAGCTGCATTTATTTGGCCTGTTGTGTTAGGTCTGTACTGGTCTTATGGCAATAAATACGGTGCAATTGCATCAATGTTTACTGGAATTATTTCCTATATTGCGTTACACTTTTATAACCAATCATATGGTAATCTATTCGGCGTGCACACTGTAGTTGTGCCAGTCATTTTATCTCTTTTTGCATATGTAGCATTTAGTTTATTAATCAAAAAAACAAAATACGTATTTTAATAAAGGAGTTCCTCGGATGAAACAATGGAATATTTACTTAATGCTTGTGTTCGTCATGTTCGTTTGGGGAGCCAACCTACCCATACTAAAATATTTAGTTACCATCGTTCCCCCAGTTACACTCACTGCATTTCGAGTTCTCTCATCTGGCTTTGTTGTACTGTTGATATTATGGCAAATGAAACTACTTCGGAAGCCAACAAAGCAGGAATGGAAATACATATTATTAGGAGCGCTTACCAATGTGGTGGCACATCACTATTTTCTAAATATCGGACTTTCTATTACTAGTGGGACACATGGAGGACTCATTTTAGGAACAGGGCCAATGCTAACGGCGATTTCTGCGGCCATTATATTAAAATACTTTCCAACGCGAATCCAGTGGCTTGGATTATTACTAGGTCTTGCGGGAGTGAGCGTGTCCATCTTAGTAGGTGGTGGAGAATCTAATGGAGCAAATATTGGTGATTTCTATGTATTACTCGCTATTCTAGCGCAAGTACTAAGTTATATGGTCGTCAGTAAAGCAGCAAAAACGCTCGATCCAAGACTTCTAACAGCATACATGATGCTAGTAGGTGCACCTGTGCTAATTGCGATCAGTTTTGTACAAGAGCCAGGAGGATTTTCTAAGTTTGGGGAAACAACGCCATACTTTTGGGGGCTATTTTTAGCATCAGCCATCATTTGTACAGCGATTGGTCACCTTATGTATAATTACGCAGTAGGCAAAGCGGGAGCAACAAAAGCAGCAATATTTATGAACTTAAATCCATTATTCTCGATGCTTCTTTCTGCTATTTTCTTAAGTGAGATTCTGAACATCCGTCACTTCATCGGCCTATTCCTTATTGTAGCTGGCGTAATACTTGGTTCAGGAGCAGCAGAAGACATGTGGAAAAAAAGACAAAAGTCCAAGATATCTTAGGAATCAAACAATAATATACGACTGTAAAATTCATTAATTGAATTTTACAGTCTTTTCATTTCTAGAAAATCGTTGAAAAAGGCGACACTCCTGCGGGAATAGCGTTAGCCGAAGGCCCCGCAGCGAGCGAGGAGGCTAAGGCAACGCCCGCGGAAAGGGAGCCGTTTCAACGATTTTCTAATCTACTGAGGTATTGTACAACTCCATCTGACAAAGCTGATTAGAAGGACTTTATTAGTGCCCTCCTCGCTTTCCCGCAGTAGTCTCATACGCCACGCTAAATTCTCTTATATAAAAAAGGATGCCGTAAATAGTTCCTATCAAAGTACTAATTTCATACCATCCTCGTTTTTGTTCATATGTTTTATGGCATTAATAGTTGAAAAAAAAGCAGCAACTAAAATTGAGAAGCGAAGAGCGCACGAAATTGTATCTTCGGGCGCTGCTCTCCATGTAGATAGTATCTATTCTTTCATTAACCTAAAGCAAAAGTCACCTGACTATAACCGTTTCAAGCGGGCGAAGGACAAACGACAGCTATAGGATTACCGAAAAAGAGGGACAGGAAGTGGCTTGCTACTTCCTGTCCCTCTTAAAACTTATCCGGTAATAAGATGGCCGACATACTGTCCAAAGCATGCTAGAAACGATGAAGAGAAGATGCACTTAGAGGATGCTTGCGCATTTTTCGAATTGAGTGAAAAATTTATATATACAAAATACTATTTAAAGACTATTATTTGGAAAAAGTATATAATTATTTTATATAAACCATTAACATTCTTCAATGTTATAATGACTTAAGTATCATTATAATAATAATATAGTTGATTGGATAACTATTTATGTGTAAAAAGTCCTTGATAATGTATTGGCAAAAAAAATGAAATTATCATTTTAATACCGACAAATAATATCAATGGTTAATTTTTCAATTGTAAGAGTAGCAAAACATATGAAAGCAGGTTGCTTGAATTGAATGTAAAAGGAAATTTATTGTCTTACATATATATAAAGAATGTTATAAAAGCATTTCTATTTAGTACATTTGCATTTTTAGCATTTTCACAACATACGGATGCAGCAAATTTAGATAAGAGTATATTCTATGTATCAAATAATGGAAGTGATTCTTACGATGGAACGATAGACGCTCCTTGGAGAACAATCCAAAAAGCAGCGGATAGTTTAAAACCAGGGGACACTGTTTATGTTCGAGGGGGCACTTACGCTGAATTTGTAAGTATAACAAATTCTGGTTCTAAAGAGGAAGGCTATATTTCATTTAAAGCATTTCCAGGAGAAATTCCGGTGCTAGAAGGCGAAAATCTTACAATAAAGAGTGGAAATAGAGCCTTATTTCATTTAGAAAACACTCACTATATTATTCTTAAAGGTTTTGAAATCAGAAACCTAAGTACAGATGATTCTAAGAAATATCCAACGGGCATCCTTGTAAGTGAGGGTGGAAGTAATATACAGCTACTGAACAATCATGTTCATCATATAAAAAATATGTCTAAAAAAGGTAATGCACACGGAATTCTTTTCTATGGTAATTCATCACAAAAAATGAGTGATATAAAGATTGAAAATAATAACATACATCACTTAACGCTAGGTAGTAGTGAATCACTTACACTTAGCGGAAATATTGATGGTTTTACTATTTCGCGAAACAGTATACACCATAACAATAATATAGGAATTGATGTAGCAGGATTTTATGATGCATGTGAAACGAATTGTCTTGATCAAGTGAGAAATGGAACTATTTCTTATAACAAGGTTTACGATAACAGCTCTGGAAAGAATCCTGTATATAGGGGTAGTCATTCAGCAGCAGGAATATACGCCGATGGTTCAACAAATATAGAGATTAAAAACAATTTCATTTATAACAATGATTTTGGGATTGAATTGGCAAGCGAAAACTATGGAAAACAAACAAGCTATATCTCTGCAAAAAATAATGTTGTTTACAACAATAATGGTGCGGGAATAATTATTGGTGGAGCAAGTGTTTCAAATGGTGGAGCTTATAAAAATGTAGTAACAAATAATATTCTTAGCTTTAATGATCAATTAAAGGAAGGGTATGGCGAAATAACAGTTCAATGGAATGCCTCAGAAAATCAATTTATTAATAACGTTATTTACAGCAAAAATAAAAAAAATATTATTCAACAAAATGATCCAAATGAAAATAGTAATTTATTTATTAATAATAGTATTTATGCATTTGAAAAGCAGCCTTCACTTACTAAAAGAATTACAACTAAAATTAAAAATATATTCAATGAAAAAGATGACGATTAGAAGAAAATAGTAAAATTGATGGGGATAGGAAGGGAAAGTAAATGAGAGTATTAATTACAGGCGGGTACGGTTTTATTGGATCTCATATAGCCGATAGATATTACAAAGAAGGCTATGAAGTATTTATTATAGACAATTTTTCAACAGGGAAAAAAGAAAATATCTCATTTAAACATAAAAATTACAAACTATCAGTAGAGGATCCAAAATGCGAGGAGATCTTTAAGTCATATCACTTTGATGTAGTCGTTCATCTAGCTGCACAAGTTAGTGTTGCAAAATCGATCGTAAATCCGAGAGAAGATATAGAAGCAAATGTTGTTGGCCTTGTTAACATCATAACGCTTTCTCAGAAGTATCAAGTAAAGAAATTTATTTTTGCTTCCTCAGCGGCTGTTTACGGTGTAAATGAAGTCATTCCATTAAAAGAAGATGAAATTATTAAACCGATTTCTCCATATGGAATTAGTAAATGGATAGGGGAAGAATATTGCAATAAGTGGAAAGAAATACACGACTTTGAGAGTGTATGTTTTCGTTTCTCCAATGTATATGGACCTAGACAAAATAATGATGGAGAAGGTGGGGTAATATCTATCTTCTTGGATAGAATCATTAACAACGAACCAATAGATCTGTTTGGGGATGGAGAACAAACGAGGGATTTTATCTATGTGGAAGATGTTGCAGATGCTATCTTTAGAGCTTCTAATTCTAATATAGAGGGAATTTACAATTTATCCACCAATACGGAGTACAGTATTAATCATGTTATAGATAAAATGAAAAATATTCATGGGGATATTCAAACAAATTACAAGTCAGGTAGAGTAGGGGATATCTATAAATCTGTATTAAGTAACCAAAAGGTGAAGGACGAGCTTGATTGGAGTCCCATGTATGATTTGGATGAAGGTTTAGAGCGTACGTATAATTGGACAATTACAAATCAAGCTAGTAAAGAAAGTGCCGTTACAATTACTCCATCAAAGAGTAAGACCACCGTTATTTATAAAAAAATTCAACCTTATATTGAAAACTTATTAGTATTTTCATTTATCAGCTGGCTGATATTAACGAATCAGGTAAGTATGTTAGATACGATTGATGTAGGTATATTTTACATCATGATAATAGGGGTCATTTATGGGAATCGACAATCAATTATTGCAGTAGGATTATCCGTGTGGTTACTTGTTGCTGAAAAACTATTTGAAGGTCGCGAAATTATTTCTTTATTATATGATACTACTTTCTTTTTCCAAATTGCTCTCTTTTTATTTGTTGGTTTAGTTGTAGGTTACTCAATACAACGAAAAAATAATATGCTTAAAGAGCAAAAGATCAAAATAGAAGAATTGGATAAACGATATGACTTTTTAAATGGAGTCTATGCGGAAGTGAGAGAAGTAAAGGAAGAGTTACAGTTACGAATGCTAAACAGTGGAGATAGTTTTGGAAAAATCCATTCAATCTTGAAGGAATTAGAAGGACTAGAGCCTGAAAAAGTATTTACAAGTACAGTTAACGTTGTACAAACGATAATGAATGTAAAAAACGTCTCCATTTATATTTTAAATAAAAATAACTCATTTTTAAGGTTAATAGCTAATTCAAATAAACCAGACATGTCTAGTATCAACTCACTTAAAGTTGATGAAGTGAAATATGTTCAAAATATATTAAAAGATGGAAAAGTATTTGTTAATAAACAATTACTTTCCGATATACCTTTAATGGCAGCCCCAATTTATCATGATAATAAAGTTGCAGCAATTATTACAATAAACGACCTTGATTTTGAGAAATTTTCACTTTATCATGAAAATCTTTTTAAAGTAACAGCAGATTTAGTTGAGTCTGCTTTAGGAAGAGCATTCAGTTATATTGAAGCAACTGAAATGAATCGATATATTCCAAACACCAATATTCTGAAGTACAGCGTGTTTGAAGAAATTCTATCTAGTAAAAAAGAAGCGAAAGAAATGCATAAAACTCCTTTCTTATTATTAGAAGGCCTTTTTGAAGGGAAATCGATTGCTGAATATTCTAGAGTGATTTCAGGACTTTTGCGAGAAACGGATTATATAGGACAAAGTAAAAAAGACAACATCTTAGTTCTCTTATCCAACACAACAAGAAATGATGGAGAAGTTGTTTTATCTAGATTTAAAGAAAAAGGAATTAATTTCAAGTTGTTAGAAGGAGAGATATAAAATGATGTACATGTATATGCTGTATATTATTTTATCTGCATGTGTCCTTTTATTCATTTCGAACAAAAATTTAAAAGAGTGGCTATTAAAAATGACGGTAGTATCATTTTTGCCGATAATTGGATGGTTTTTGCCTGTTATATGGGCAAAGAAGTTTATAAAAAATAAAGGTGATATGTTTGGTAAGTATATAAACAAACAAAACGAGGATATTTCTGTAGAGTTATTAGCTATTCAAGAAAAAATAGAAAAAGAAAAAGAGCTGAATATTGTTCCGATTGAAGAAGCTTTAGTAGTGAGTGATTACTCCGCAAGAAGAAAAGTAATGATTGATGTATTAAAAGAGGATACATTGCAATACATGGACGTAATTAAAACAGCGGTACTAAACGAAGATACAGAAACTTCTCATTATGCTGTTACAGCAGTGATGGAGATAAAAAGAAAACTATCTATTTCACTGCAAGAGCTTTCTGTTAAATTTGATCAGAATAATAGTGATACTCACATAGCTCGCGCGTACGCACAAGTTTTGAAGGAGTACATGGATAGTGGATTTTTGGACGATCAAACTATTCGAAAATACAAATTTACTTATATTCATGTATTAAATCAACTTATTCAAAATGATGATGGAGATGGGGAAACTTTTGAAGAAAAGGTGACAACTGAAATGGAGTTGAGTGAATATTCCACTGCAGAAAATACTTGCCTAGAATATTTAAGGAAATATCCAAATTCAGAAAAACCTTATATTTGTTTATTGAAATTATATTACACTACTAAATCTACAATAAAAATGCAAAGTACATTGGATGAATTAAAAAGATCAACGATTAAACTTTCCAATCAAGCGCTTACTATTGTTAGGTATTGGTCGGGAGGAACTGGATATGAAGGTAAAAGGGAACTTCTCTAAAGAAATATACATTATAATCCTTTTCGTTCTACTATTTGGTATTTTATTGGAGTTTTCGCGTTCGCAATTTATATTAAAATTTCAACAAAATCAAAGTTTAATTGAAAAGAGAGATGAAATTTTAGCGGATATTTCTAAAGAGAATATAGTAGAACCGAGTGGAAGTAATTACTGCATACTATATAATCCTACAGATGAATACAGCGAAAAATTAAAGGGAAATGCGATTAAAACGCTTGAATATATGAAAAAAAAGTCAACAGAAGTTAAAGTGAATGAAACAAAGGTTGATTTTAAGAGTTGTGATGTAATTCTTCTCACTACTGATCAGTTAAAAGATATTGGTAATACAGAGGAAATTGAGCAATATGTGTTTCAAGGAGGATATATTTTTTTTATGTCTGTGTTAGACATAGATACAGATTATCAAATACTATATCGTAAATTTGGTATTACCTCTTTCGATAAATCAGTAGATGCAAAAGGAATTCATTTAACCTCAGATGTATTAATTGGTGAAAAAGATCTTTTTATTGACGATGATTTTATCCATAATTCTTCCATAAGTGTTGGGCTTGATGATGGAACAGAGTTACTTGCTGAAAGTGCAAATGGAATACCACTATTATGGAAAAATGAATATGGCAAAGGCGCATTTATGAATTTTAACGGTACTATGCTACAAGAAAAAATAAATCGAGGCTTTTTTGCTGGTGCATTAAGTTTATTGGAACCCAATTTTATATATTCTATTTTTAATTTGAAGGTATTTTTCATTGATGATTTCCCTTCGCCCATTGCAAAAGGAACTAATCCGATTATTTATAAAGAGTACAAGAGAGATATATCTGCTTTCTACCAAGAAGTATGGTGGCCAAATATGCTGAAAACTTCCAAAAAATATGATATGAAATATACCGGTGCAATTATTGAGTCATACAACGATCGTGTGGAGCCTCCTTTTAATTATACAGAAGATAAGGATAGTCATTATCTTATCTCATATGGTCGTGAGCTTATTAAAAGTGGAGGGGAATTGGGCTTTCATGGTTATAACCATCAATCTTTAGTACTTGATAAAGAGGTATCTTCCCAATTTGGTTATAAAGAATGGAGAAAAGAAGAAGACATGTCCGAGTCAATTGATGAGCTTCTTACCTATACGAAAAGTGCATTTCCTGGATATACAGTTACATCTTATGTGCCTCCCTCCAATGTTCTTTCTAAAGAAGGAAGAGAAGCAATGAAAAAGGTGTGGCCAGACTTAACTGTAATCTCCTCATTATATGGAGAAGATGAAAGTGGAGTAGCTTATGTTCAAGAATTCGATGTAGCGGAAGATGGAATTATTGAAATGCCCCGTATTACTTCTGGTTATTTTGAGAGAGAGTACGACCGCTGGGCAGAAGCGAACACGATGACAGGGGTAGGTGTATTTTCTCACTTTGTTCATCCAGATGATGTAATAAGTAGTGATAGAAGCAACAATATGGGGTGGGAAAAAATCTATAAGTCATTCAATGATTATATGTCCCGCGTGCAAAAGACGTATCCTTGGCTTCGAGCGTTACCTGCTACTGAAGCAGCGCTAGATATGGCTACAAATATTCATACTCAAGTAAGCTGGAAGAACGGGGAAAATAGTGTTGAAGGTAATATGGACAAATACAATGGGGAGACTTCCTATATTTTACGTTCAAAAAGAAAACTGGGGCGCTTAGAAAATTGTACTGTTAAAAAAATAGGCGACAATGTTTACTTAGTAACAGCAAATGCATCTAAATTCAAAATAGAATTTGGGGGAAATTAGAATGAAAATTTGTTTGATAGCTGAAGGATCATATCCTTATGTCACTGGAGGGGTATCAAGCTGGATTCATAGTCTCATTACAGAGATGAAAGAGCATGAATTCATTGTGTATGCTATTGGAGCCGAAACAAAACAAAGAGGGAAATTTCGTTATGAGCTGCCTCAAAACTTAATAGAGATAAAAGAAATCTTTTTAGATGAATATTTGTTAGAAGAGAAAAAATGGGGGAAACGATATAATCTTACATCAAATGAAAGGGATAACCTTGTTTCTCTTGTAAGTGGAAGCATTGATGTTAATTGGAAAGAATTATTTGAATTAATTAGGAGCAAAAAATTTGAAAACGTTGGTGAGTTTTTAGCAAGTAAAGATTATTTTGATCTTGTAGAGTATTTAGGGAAAAACGAATATAGCCAAGTTCCTTTTACAGAATTATTCTGGACTATTAATTCAATGATATTACCCCTATTTTTAACGATTCGCCACGATGTTCCGAAAGCCGATGTGTATCATTCCGTATCTACAGGTTATGCCGGAGTAGTAGGAACCCTTGCGAAGAATCTACATCAAAAACCGCTCATACTGACAGAGCATGGTATCTATTCTCGAGAAAGAGAAGAAGAAATTATTAAGGCGGATTGGGTAAAAGGATATTTCAAGGATTTATGGATTAACTACTTTTACACTTTGTCGAATTCCATTTATGATGCTTCGGACAAGGTGATAACATTGTTTAATCGAAACAAAGAAATAGAAGTAGAATTGGGATGTTCAGAAGACAAAATCCTTATTATTCCGAATGGGGTAGAAGTGACAAATTACAGCAACCTTTCTAAAGCTCCTGACGATGGCATAATTCGCATAGGAGCAATTGTTCGAGTCGTTCCAATTAAAGACATTAAAACAATGATCCAAAGCTTTGCTTTAGTAGAGAGAGAAGTACCAAATGTAGAGTTGTACATTATGGGACCATCAGAAGAAGATGATGCTTACTATGAAGAATGCTTGCAAATGGTTGAAGCATTAGGAGTGGAACGTATAACTTTTACTGGAATGGTACAAGTAAAAGATTATTTAGGTCAAATGGATATTCTGATGCTAACAAGTATTAGTGAAGGACAACCTTTAGCAATTTTAGAAGGTCTAGCTAGTTCGAAACCATTTGTATCTACAAATGTTGGTGGTTGTAAAGAGTTGATAAATGGTAGTGCGGATGATGACTACGGCAGTGCAGGTTTTATTGCACCAGTTATGCATTATGAAGAAATTGCAAATTACGTAATTCAATTATGCAAGGACAAAAAGCTAAGAGAAAAAATGGGTGAAAATGGGTATAGTCGAGTGAAAAATGATTATAAACGAAGTGAATTTATTTCAAGCTATCGAGAATTGTATCAATCAGTAGGGGGGTAAAATAGAATGGCAGGTATAGGTTTTGAACTGCGAAAATTATATAGAGAAGAAGGAATTCTTCAAAATATTAAAGCTTATGCATACTCTTCCTTGACAACGATTGGTCCAATGGTTTTATGTATAATTTTAGTGTTTGTACAACAAAATATGATGCTATCTAATGGAAGTAGATTTTTAGATAATGAATTATTTATATCAACAATGACTTATTGTTTCATTTTTTCTATCATTTTGACCTCTGGACTCTCTATGGTTTTAACTAGATTCATAGCGGACATGATATATCAAAACAAATATGAACAAATTATTTCATCGTTTTACGGAGCTTTGATTATCATTTTACCAATTGGGGGGCTTGTTACAGGAGTTTTCTTATATGGTGTTCAGGAGAGCATAGGGTACAAAATAGCAGCCTATTTATTTTTTATGGAGCTTGTGGTTATTTGGATTCAAAGTGTGTACTTGTCAGCACTTAAAGATTACAAAAGGATTGTACGTGGCTTTTTAGTTGGGGTATTAGTATCTATTATTATGAGCTATTTATTATTCCATTTAACTACCATTAGCCCAACTACTATTGCTTTAATTGGGATGGATGTAGGTTTTGCTATTATTGTCGGGATGTCTATGTACCATTTTGAACAAGTATTTCCTCGTAATGAAAAAAGAAATTAT
This sequence comes from Psychrobacillus vulpis, assembly GCF_006861825.1. Classification (GTDB taxonomy): domain Bacteria; phylum Bacillota; class Bacilli; order Bacillales_A; family Planococcaceae; genus Psychrobacillus; species Psychrobacillus vulpis. Next base: position 110,175 of record NZ_VDGI01000002.1, read on the forward strand.
TTTTCTTTTGTACATTACTTCCGAAAATATCCAACTGTATTCTTCAGTGGTTTTTTTGTTTACTCAGGTGTATATGTTCATAACTTGATCTATTGGTTTTTTTCGGAAGATCGTTTAATCGTATCAGAGAGATTCCGATTAATGCCTTTTTATGACTTACCAGTCTTTTATGCTTATATTTCTGTTGTACCTTCGCTTGTCATGTTTGTAGTAATAGTAGAAACCGATTTTTATGAGCGTTTTTTAAATTATTATAAGAATGTAGTAGATGGTGGTACATATAAAAGTATGAATATTGCAAAGCAAAAAATGCAAAAAGTATTGCTTCATCGTATCGGTTTTTTAGTAGAAGTTCAGCTTCTATTTACTGCTTTAGCTATCGCGATAGGAATTATCTTTTTACCGAAGATTGGATTTTCAATGGAGCAATTAGATTTGTTTATTTTATTATGTCTAGCTTATTTTTTCTTCATAATTATGTTTGTAATAATTCATGCGCTAATGTATTTTGATGATCGGAAAGGCGTGATATTTATTAGCGCATTGTTTTTTGGTTTAAATGGTATTCTAACTTTTATAACGATGAAACTAGGGATAAATGGATTAGGAATGTTCATCGCTTCGTTCATAGTATTGTTAATAACAATAGGAAGACTATTGTATGTTTTGTCTAACATTGATTATTATACGTTTTGTTCGCAACCAATGTACTCGAGGAAAAAACAGAAAAAATCATATTTTTCTTTTTCAAAGCCTGTTACGATGCTAGCTATCATTATAGCTTCTAGCATTATTATGTCTGGCTGCACCAATGAAGTAAAAACAGAAGATCCAGAACAAGAAAAACAAAATGTAGTAGTAGAAGAAAGTTCCAGTAATGAAAAATTAGTAGAGGATAAAAGACTATATGAGCGGGATGAGGACAGCTCAATAAAATCATTATATATCACTATTTTACCTGATGAAGATAATTTAGATTGGTATTCCTTAAATAGAATAACGGATAGATATAGCGAAGAAAAAATGGATATTATTTTTTCAGAAGGTACCGAGGACGGTACAGGACCAAAAGAAGGAATGTTTGGTTATGGAGCAGTAGATGCGAATGCTAAAATTAGTCTAAGGGGTAATACTGCACGTTACGCAGCTCAGAAATCATACAAAATTAAATTATTTGATAATGCGGGCCTATGGCAAAATCAGCGAACAATAAATTTAAACAAACACATCGGGGATTTAAGCCGAATTCGTAATAAGTTAAGTTTTGATTTGATGGAAAATATGTCTAATATAACGAGTCTTCGTACGCAGTTTGTTCATTTATATGTGAAAGATAAGACAAATGGTGATAAAACAACGTATGAAGATTATGGATTGTATACACAGGTCGAACAACCAAACGAAATGTTTTTAAAAAATCATTGGTTAGATCCAGGTGGATACTTATACAAAGTCAATTTTTTTGAATTTCAACGCTATCCAAACGAAATCAAATCACAAACAGATCCAACTTATGATAAAAAAATGTTCGAAACAATTCTCGAGATAAAGGGAAGGGAAGAACATGACAAATTAATCGCAATGTTGGACGACCTTAATAATATGGAGATACCGATTGAGGAAGTAATGGAGAAGCATTTTGATTTAGATAACTTTTTAACATGGACTGCTATGAATATTCTGATGGACAACATGGATACTGACGCTAATAATTTCTACCTTTATTCACCGTTAAATTCAGATAAATGGTTTATTTTACCTTGGGACTATGACGGGGCATGGGAATTACAAAGAAGCGAAAATTCAATAAGGACTTATCAAGCTGGTATAAGTAACTTTTGGGGAAGTACTTTGCATAATCGTTATTTCCGCAATGAAAAAAATGTGCAACAACTTATCGATAAAGTGGAAGAACTCTCTCGAACAATTAATGCAGATACTGTTGGTGCACAAATAAATAAGTATGCAGAAATAGTTAAACCCTTTCTATTTAGAGAACCGGATATGAAGTTTTTACCTGAATTGAACACTTCATTTGAAGAAAACTTGCAACAGATAAAGGATACACCCGAACGAGCAAAACAAAGATTTTATGAAGACATTGAGAAGCCTAAACCTTTTTTTACGGACGATGTCATCGTAACAGACACGGAGCTATTGTTCACTTGGCAAATTTCATTTGATATTCAACAAGATGACCTCTTTTATACTGTAACTGTTGCTCGGGATCCATTGTTTACAGAGGTTTTAGAAGTGAAAAAAGATATTCGTGAAAATGAATTTACAATGAAAAAACCTCCAAATGGACAGTATTACTGGAAAGTCACTGTAGTAGATAGTAAAGGGAACGAACAAACATCGTTTGATATGCACATTGACGAGGAAGGTAATGAGTTCTTTGGAATCAGAGACTTTGAGGTGAAGTAATGTGATACACAATAAAAAGTTTAGGCATGAAATGAAATATTATCTACATGTTTTTGATTACCTCTCACTTCGACAAAAGGTTTCGGCTGTTCTGACGTTAGATAAAAATTCGCTAAATGAAGAAGGATATGGAATACGTAGTTTGTATTTTGATGGTATACACAACCATTCTATTTATGATAAAAACAATGGCGTTTTTAATAGAGAGAAATATCGTATTCGTATTTATAATGGCAGTGATCAAAAAATAAGTTTAGAAAGAAAGAGTAAGTATGGAGATTATGTTTGCAAAGAAGCAGCCCCTATTACTCGCGCTGAATATGAGGCAATTCTAAATAGAGATATAGATGTTTTGTCCCAAAAGGATCATCCATTATTAGTTGATTTCTATGCTGCACTAAAATACCGAAACTTTCTTCCATCTGTTATTGTCGATTATGTCCGAGAAGCGTATATTTATGAACCTGGAAATGTGCGTATTACATTTGATAAAAGATTATCAGCTGGAGTAAGCAATGTGGATTTATTTGATTCAAACTTAATTTTTGAAGAACCTTTAAAACCAGAGCAGACGATTTTAGAGGTCAAGTTCGATCAATATTTGCCAGATAACATACGTCAGCTTGTACAACCAGAAAGATTTGTTCGTTCTGCAATATCTAAATACGTGATTTGTAGAGAAGTAAATATAAAACGTTTTAAATAATAGGTTCATAGAGGGGTATAATGATGAATGATACAATAAATTTTCAAGATGTGATAAAAAAAAGTGTACTACATCTTGAAGCATTTCGAAGTGTGTCCTATATTGACATATTTCTAGGACTAGCATGTTCATTTGCAATTGGTATGTTTATCTACTGGGTATATAAAAAATATTTCCGTGGAGTTGTATATAGTTACAATTACAATGTTTCTTTTGTATTAATGACGATGATTACTACATTAATCATTATGACTATTAGTACAAATATCATCCTATCACTAGGGATGGTAGGGGCGTTAAGTATTGTGCGATTTAGAACCGCTGTGAAAGATCCCTTAGACATTGTTTATATGTTTTGGGCAATAGCAGCAGGAATTGCCACGGGTGCGAAAATGTATCCACTAGCATTAATCGGTTCTCTAGCGCTTGGTGCAACACTAGCTTGGTTGTCTAAAAAGAAAACGAAGCATGAAGCTTATCTAATGATCATTCGTCATACAGATGAAGCAACAGACGAATTAAGAGTCCAACTAAGAAAACTAAATACAAAACTAAAATCCAAATCAATCCGAAATAATTTCACAGAACTAACCGTAGAAATAAACCTACGTGACGACAATACCGCATTTATGACAACCATTAACAACATAAATGGTGTCATAGAATGCTCACTAGTCAACTACACAGGAGACTATGCACAATAACAAAATAACCAACTAACAAACTTGAATACCAAAGAGAGCTAACTTATAAAAGGTAGCTCTCTTTTTGTCAGGACACTATGTTACAGATACATTACTGGTGCCAGGCACCAGTAATATATCTGTAATATATTATTTTCAATTTGACCCCCCAAAAAAGAAATGCCTATACGAATAATAGAGTGTCCGAACAAGAATACGGACGAAAACTTATCCGAGGTGAATCGATAATGCAGATGAAATGGAAGAAAACTGGAGCAGCGCTATTAGTAGCTGGAATGACATTAACAGGTGCTGGATATGCATGGGCAAATGAAAACTTATTCGATACTGTAGACTTAAGTAAATTAAACTCAAAAAATCCAGAAGAAACAAAAGGGAATTCCGTAAATGCTGTTGTAACGATTCCTGAAAACACAGTAAAGCCTACAACAGCAGAAGCAGCTGTTAAAGAAAGTGATCTTCCTGAAATTCCTGAGGGATACACTGCCGGAAACCTAGAAGCACTGTATAAAGCATATGAAAATGCGGGAAGTCCTACTGCTAAAGCCGCTATTAAACGTAATATCGAAAGTGCTATTGCTAAATATGAAGCTTCTATAAAAGAAGTGGAGAACACAACAGAACAACAAGTAGACGCTGAAGATACTACAAAAAAAGAAGAAAAAGCTGCTGTAAAAGAGGAACGTAAAGAACTTCATGAAAAGCAAAAGGAAGAACGTAAAGCGCTACAAGCGAAACAAAAAGAAGAGCGCAAAGCATTAAAAGAAGACAATGATGATGACGACGATGATTACGATGACGACAACGATAACGATGAACAAAAAGAAGCAGTTGAGAATCATAAAGAAATAAAAGAAAAACAAAAAGAAGAACGTAAAGCTTTAAAAGAAGAACAAAAAGCTGAAAAACACGAAAACAAAAAGAACAAAAACGACGATGACAATGAAGACGACGAAGATGATAATGAAAACGAAGATTAATCATTTCGTAGAATAACCGCTTTTCATTTTCTGCTAACCCTATTACAATGATAGGCGAGCGGATAAAGTGAGAACGGGGGGTATATATGCTTTTGTCCATTATTCAAGGGATATTCAAAACAAAAACAAAACAAACAATGAGCGAGCTTGCTCAAAAGGCAAAAGCAGGCGATGAGGAGGTTCTTAGTGACCTCCTTTTTGCCTTTACACCATTTATGAAAAAAACTGCCTCCTTTATTTGTAAAAGACCAATAGACGAGCATGATGAAGAGTTTAGTATAGCAATGAATGGATTTCATGAAGCAGTGATGGCTTTTGATCATACAGAAAGTGCCTCTTTACAGACATTTGCGCATCTCATAATAAAAAGACGAATGGTCGATTATATTCGGAAAGAGAGTGCTAGAAAAGAAAAAGTTTTTTTAATGCAATCAGCGAGTGAAGAAGAATACATATCAGAGCAACATTATTTATTAGATAAACAATCAATTACAACATATACAGAAAACCAACAAACGGCTGCGAGACGAGAGGAACTTATACGATTCAGTGAAATATTAGTCGTGTATAATTTATCATTTGAAGAGCTGACAAAGGCGGCTCCAAAACATGCAGATGCGAGAAAAACTGCTTTTCAAATAGCTCAAATTATTGCAGATTCGGAAGAATTCTATGATTATTTACTAAAGAATAAAAGATTACCTATGAAAGAAATTGAGGCACTAGTTGAGGTATCGCGAAAAACGCTGGAACGGCATCGTAAGTATATGATTGCTGTTGTATTACTCTTAAACAGTGACCTCGTTTATATAAAAGATTATGTCAAGGGAGAAATCATATGATGCGCACATATAGAGGCATTGTTTGCGAAAAGAAAAATAAATATATGGTTTTTCTGACGAAGGAAGGCGAGTTTCTACGTGGTATTCCCCTTGGTAGCCCTAATGTGGGTGAGGAAGCAGAATTTCATGTCGTATCAGCAGCAAGCCCTCGTCAAAAACGATTAAAACCTTTTTTCATCGCTCCTGCTCTAATCGCTGCAGTGCTACTTGTATTTATAGTGACATCATTATTTCCTAACACCAATAGTGCATTAGCTTATGTTCAATTAGAAGGAGAAACCGCACTAGAATTGGGAGTAAATCAGAAAGGCAATGTAGTGTCTCTCCGGTCTTTAGATGAATATTCATTGCTGAATATAGACGAGTGGGAAGGACTTTCCTTAGTCACGGTGCTTGATAAAGCTGTAAGACAAATGGGTCCTGAGTCAGCTAAACTTGAATTAATAACAGTGTATAAAAGTAACGAGCAACTAGATACGAAAAAACTTATTGAAGAAGCAGTCCGTACCGTTCAAAAGGAGCATACGGACCGATCTTGGCATGTGTCCGAGAGCACAGTAGAAGAAAGAGATAAAGCAAATAAAAACAACCAAACTATCCAACAACTTAGACAAACTGAAAAAGCACCAGTGAAAGAGGAAGAGAAGGAGCCAATAAAGCCAACTCCAACTCCAACAAATCAATCTGATCACCAAAATGAATCAAACAAACAAGAAAACAACTTGGAAAAAGAGCACAACAATAAAGAGAAACAAACACCACCTAAAGAAACAAATGACACACCAAAAGAAGAAAAACAACCTAAAACAAAGCAACAGAAGCAAGAAGAAAAAGAACAGGAAAAATGGGAAAAACAGAAACAAAAACAAGATGAAAAACAACAAGCTAAAGAAGCAAAAGAAGAAGAGGAAGAAAAGAAGAACAGAGATAAATGGGAAAGAAAAAATGAACATGAAGAAAACGATGACCATGATGATAAAGACAACGATAACGAAGATAATCAAGATTAGAAATGAATAAAGAATTCCTAAAAAGAGCGACAGCCACCAGCGTCGCTCTTTTTTATATGACAGGATTGTTACTGGTGCCTGGCACCAGTAACAATCCCAGGCACCAGTGACAATACTTTCATAATTCGTGTGTTTAAAACATATTTTTATATATAAAAATACAGTTGACTTTATAAATATGCAGTAATATAATTATTTCTATCTTAAAGTTGAGGTGATTCGCATGAAAGTAGGTATTATTGGTGCATCAGGATATGGCGGTCTGGAACTAATACGTCTACTACACAACCATACTGAAGTAGAGACGATAGATCTATTCACGTCCTCAGAAGAAGGAATTATCTTTTCGCATAAATATACACACTTACTAAATATTCATGACGAGCCTCTTCTTAAAATAGAGAATGATAGGCTGGCAGATTTCGATGTTGTGTTTGCGAGTACTCCGTCAGGTGTAACAAGCGAGTTACTTCCTCCTTTAATAGGAAGAGGTCCAAAGCTCATCGATTTATCTGGAGATTTCCGTCTAAAAGATCCGTCGCAATACGAACAATGGTATAAGAAAAAGCCTGCCCCCATACACGCTATCGAGAAAAGTGTATACGGCTTAACGGAATGGAATGAAACAGCAATCCAGCATGCACCACTCATTGCTAACCCGGGATGCTATCCAACTGCGGTCCTGCTATCTTTACTTCCACTATTAAAGGAAAACCTAATCGACGCGACACAAATTGTCATCGATGCGAAAAGTGGAATTTCAGGAGCAGGCAACAAGCCGAGTCAAATGACGCATTTTAGTGAAACGAATGAAAATACCGCCATCTATAAATTACATCAGCACCAGCATATACCGGAAATTGAGCAAGCAATCAACCGCTTTGCCGATCATTCATCGCCGATTACATTTACAACACATCTCGTTCCGATGACAAGGGGCATTTTAGCAACAAGCTATGCACCCTTAAACGAAGGAACGACCGAAAAACAGTTAATCGAGTCATTGCAAGAAACATATAAAAATCACCCATTCGTGCGAATAATCAAAGAAACAAATAAGTTCGGAACAAACCAAGTATACGGTTCTAACTTCTGTGATATTCACGTAAAAGTCGACCCGCGTACGAATCGAGCAACAATCGTTTCAGTAATCGATAACTTAGTAAAAGGAGCAGCCGGGCAGGCGATTCAAAACATGAACGTTCAGTTCGGTTTCGATCAAATAACAGGACTCCAGCAAGTCCCGCTTTTCATTTAAACATAAGTGTAATTCAAAATCTTGGCGGCGCACCAATGAGCTTGCGCTGCACCTAAAAAGCCAAGGTGAATTTGATATTAGGAGGAGTCCATTTGACAACAATGACAACGATGAAGTCGATTTCATATAAAAACATCGCTTCGCCAAAAGGGTTTAAAGCGACAGGCATCCACTGTGGTATTAAGCACAAGAAAAAAGATCTAGCACTACTAGTTAGCGAAGTACCAGCAAGCGTAGCCGGTGTATTTACAACGAACGCCATACAAGGTGCTCCACTTATCGTGACAAAAGAAGTTGTGCAGAAGACAGGAAAAATGCAAGCAATTATCATCAATTCGGGAATTGCAAATTCCTGTACGGGTAAACAAGGGATAATTGACGCTTATACGATGCAAGAAAAAACTGCTGAAAAACTAGGGATTGAGCCAAATTTAGTCGGTGTCGCATCAACTGGGGTTATCGGGGAAATGATGAAAATGGATTCACTCATAGCGGGCATCCAAAAGTTAAACCCGATCGACGAGTTAGAAGGAGCAATCGGGTTCGCTCAAGCGATTATGACGACAGATACGGTAACGAAAAACACGTCGTACAAAACAATCATCGACGGCAAAGAAGTAATCATTGCAGGGACGGCAAAAGGATCCGGGATGATCGAGCCGAATATGGCGACGATGCTTGGTTTTATTTCAACAGATGCGAACATCGAATCAAACCATCTGCAAGAAGCACTCAAATCCATTACAGACATAACCTTTAACTCCATCACAGTTGACGGAGACACGTCCACGAATGACATGGTCATTGTCATGGCAAATGGTTTAGCAGAGAACAACACGTTAACACCTGAGCACCTAGACTGGGCGAACTTTGTGCAAACATTGCATGCCGTTTCTCAAGACTTAGCAAAAATGATAGCCAAAGACGGGGAAGGTTCAACAAAACTTATAGAAGTCGAAGTACAAGGGGCAGTTACAGATGCAGAAGCACGCATCGTTGCTAAAAAAGTTGTTGGCTCACCCTTAGTCAAGACAGCAATTTTTGGTGCAGATGCAAACTGGGGAAGAATCATTGCGGCAGTTGGATATAGTGGTGCGAAGCTCGATCCTTATGCAATTACAATATATATCGGTACAACAAAAGTTGTAGAAAATGGCGAGCCTGTCCCTTTTTCAGAGGAAGATTTGTTTATTTATTTAAAACAGCATGAAGTGAAAATCATCGTGGAGCTTCACCAAGGGGATGGCGAAGGAATAGCATGGGGGTGCGATTTAACGTATGACTACGTCCAAATCAACGCAACTTACCGCTCTTAAGCGAATCGTCATTAAACTAGGTGGCAGTATGCTTGAACGGTTGAATAAAGAGCATATAGCCAATTTCAAACAACTGCAACAACAAGGAACAGAACTTATTATTGTTCATGGCGGTGGCCAAGCAATAAATAAGCAACTTGAAAAAAACGGTGTAACCTCCACAACCATTAACGGTTTCCGAGTGACGTCAAAAGAAGCTGCCGATATTGTCCAAACAACATTAATCGGCCAAGTAAACCCAACTCTTGTCCACCAACTGAATAAAAGCGGGATAACCGCTATAGGTCTCAGTGGATACGACGCGAACTTATTAGATTGCGACGTACTAGATAAAGAAACATACGGATTTGTAGGAGAAATAAAAGAAGTAAACAGCTCTCTACTCGACACATTAATAGCAAGCGGAATTACGCCGGTCATTTCGTGTGTTGGGTGCGCAGAAGATGGAACACCACTCAATATAAACGGTGATACAGTGGCAAGTAAAGTTGCTCTTGCAATGAAAGCAGACAGCTTACTCCTTGTAACGGACACACCTGGCATAAAAATCAATGGAGAAATTCTGCAACTAGTATCTACTTCAGCTATTAACAGTTGGATTGAAACAGCTGACATATACGGGGGGATGATTCCAAAAGTATCTGCTGCCCTAGATTGCTTAGCTGCTGGAATTCCATCTGTACAAATTGTCGGGGAGAAACTAGAAGGTACGACTATTCTAAAACAGGGGGTATTCGCATGAGTGCATTATTCCAAAACTACGCGCGTCGTCCAGTTCATCTCATACAAGGAAAAGGCACAATCGTTACGGATGATACTGGAAAAGACTATCTTGACTTTACTAGTGGAATTGCCGTTCTAAGTCTTGGGCACGCTCACCCTGCAATTGTTCAAGCAATTCAACAACAAAGCGAAAAGCTGTGGCACACATCCAATTTATTCGAAAGTCCAGAGCAAGAGCAGCTCGCAGCTTCACTCGTAAAGGGTACACATCTCGCACGCGGCTTTTTCTGTAATAGCGGAGCAGAAGCAAATGAAGCTGCTATCAAACTAGCTCGAAAGCATACTGGAAAACATGTCATCATCACATTCGAAAAATCATTTCATGGTCGCACATTCGGAGCAATGTCCGCAACGGGGCAAGAAAAAGTACGTCAAGGATTCGGTCCATTACTAGACACATTTAGAACCATTCCATTCAATGACGTAGATCAACTCGAAGCATTAATTGACGACGGAGTAGCTGCAATCATGCTTGAAGTCATTCAAGGTGAGGGTGGGGTTAACAAAGTGTCTCCCGAATTCGCCCAAGCAATTGCAGCCATTTGCGATTCAAAAGACATTTTACTTATCATTGACGAAGTGCAAACAGGAATCGGTCGTACTGGAACACGCTATGCCTACGAGCAAACCGCCCTAAAACCTGACATTTTGACGTTAGCGAAAGGTCTTGGAGGTGGGTTCCCGATTGGAGCTATGCTTGGTACGAGTGCGTTACATGATTCGTTCGGACCCGGTACCCACGGATCAACATTCGGTGGTAACCCTCTAGCAGTGGCCGTTGCACAAACAGTTATCAATAATGTATTTACTTCTGAATTTTTAATTGCTGTGAATGAAAAATCTACCTACTTTATGGGTAAATTAAAAACAGCACTACCAGCTTATGAAATTGTTGGCTCTGGCTTACTACTCGGTATCGTTTGTCCAGATGAAGTTGCGCCATACATAGCGCAAGCAGAACAAGCGGGTCTTTTACTAGTAGCAGCTGGACCAAACGTTATCAGACTCCTGCCACCATTAACGGTTACAACCGAAGAAATCGACCAAGCAGTTAATGTACTTTCTTCTATATTAATATAACTTCATCCAACTTGAATTAAAGCGCTCAGCGAATCGCTATTCATTCCTTTAAAAGCTGTCTTATGTGATAAGGCAGCTTTTTTATATGGAAATAAAATCCGTTCCGAGAGAATCTTGGGGCTATCCGAGAGAACCAGATCCTTATGCGAGAGAATCTTGGGGCTATCCGAGAGAACCAGATCCTTATGCGAGAGAATCTTGGGGCTATCCGAGAGAATCCACATTCTATCCGAGAGAATTTATCCTTGTATAGATTTTCCAAATAGAATGTGCTAATCTATCGGGGAGGTGATAGAACATTGATTGTAAAAGCATTTTCGCAATCGTTATATTCAGAAGCACTAACGGCATTATCCAAACGACTCCCTCGTTTACATCCAAAATATGCATCCATTAAAGAAGAACAATACAGAATAGCAGCAGGTGATGCAGGCGAAGAAGCCGTTATGAAAAAACTTGAATCATTAACATTGCCATGCAAGCACTATGTATTCCACAACATTTCTCTCTACGGTGATTCGCTATTCCAAATGGACTTGCTCATCATCACACCCTACTTTGCAATGATCCTCGAAGTAAAAAACATCAAAGGCACTATTGAACTCTTGACTAATCCATCCCAGTTAAAAAGAACACTCGAAACCGGCGAAGTCCACACGTTCGACAGCCCCGAACCGCAATTAGAGGAATCCATGTACCAACTAACTCGAATATTTAAGGAACATAACATCGATCTCCCTATTCGTGGTGCGATCGTATTTGCTTTTGCGAAAAACTATATTAAAACAATAACTAATCAAACGACCATTTTACTGCGTAATGAAGTGCCATCTTATGTTAGAAAAATAAATAGGGAAAATCCTATTCTTTCCGATGCAGACTTAGAGAAACTGAAAGAATATCTTCTAAAGAAGGATGTTCCATTTAAGCCTTTTCCATTAAGTAGCTATTTCAGCATCCCAGCATCTGAAATAAAGTCAGGAGTAGAATGCTCAAATTGTAGCTTTATCGGTATGTTAAAGCTCCCAAGAACATGGTACTGTCCAAAGTGTAGAAAATTTGAACATAAAGCACATGAGCAAACGATAAGAGAATACTTCCTTCTATATAAAGGCTTCATAACTAATAAAGACTGCCGACAATTTTTCCAATTAAACAATCTACATGAAGCTACTAGAATTCTAAATGGATCCAATCTAATGAAAACCGGGAATGGAAAAAATACAAAGTACTTTAAAATGGATTTTTAATCCTTTATGAGAGAAAAAGAATGCCAACCGAGAGAATATGCCCCTCATGCGAGAGAATAAACAGTTTATCCGAGAGAATCCACCACTTATCCGAGAGTAAATGACCCTGACTCCAAATTATCATTGCCACTTGTGTAAACTATTGGTACACTCATCCTACATAAGACAATTGGAGGAGTAAAATACATGCAAACTTGGCACAAAGAAATACAAATCCCAGCACCGATAGAAACTGTTTGGAATCTATTTCAACTAGATCAAATCCAGCGTATCATGCCAAACGTCGTGGAGCACAAACCATTAGAAATTAAAGAAGGTGTAGTCGGCTCAACTTATCAGCAAACATACAAAGAAGGAAAAAGAACGGAAACTTACATCGTGACGGACATAGAGCACGAGAATACGCCCAATAAGAAACATAACAAGATTGAGTTTTCCTTAGCAAAAGTGTTTAAAATACAAGCGGCATTCACCTTAATAAAAGTAGACGATCAAACAACAACATTTATCTATACTGGCCAAAATGAAGGCATCAATTTAATGGGCCGTATTTTGACTAAGCTAGCTACAAAAAAACAAAACGAAAAAGTAGTGAATGGATTCGTGGAACTAGTTCGCACGGAAGCATTAAAAGACTTAAATAAGGAGTCATAATCATGTCAATCGATTGGAGTAATATGAACTTTATAGCCATTCTTGCTGGAGGGCTATTATATATGATTTATGGTGGAATTTATTATTCTGTTCTACTATCTGGAAAAAAAGACAATCAAAGCAATGGGCCGTTCAAATACATTTATTCTGTTATTATTGCATTCATTAATTCATTTTTAGTAGCGATTCTCCTTCAAGCAACGTCTTCGGATAGCGTGCTGCAAGGAGCGGCAATCGGATTCATTATTGGGATCATTATTACGATGGTTTATGTGAAAAACGCATTATTTGGACTCATTTCTAAAAAATCATTAGTCATCGCAATTGGAGATCATTTAATCATATTTACATTACTTGGTATTTTGCATAGTTTATTAGCTTAATAAAAGAAAATCGTTGAAACGGCTCCCTTTCCGCGGGCGAGCCTTAGCCTCCTCGCTGCGCTGCGGGGTCTTCGGCTAACGCTATTCCCGCAGGAGTGTCACCTTTTTCAACGATTTTCTAGAAATTAAAAAGTAGAGTGTGGGAATTGTTAAAGTTCCCCCTCTACTTTTTGGCCTATTAGACAAACTCTAAAAAACTAGTTAGCTACAATCTTATTATTTTTACATAGGATAGATTTGGTTTTCCGAAGCTTACCGCTCGCTTTCCGCGGGCGAGAGCCGAGCCACTTCGTCGCTATGCTCCTGAAGGGTCTCGTCTGTCTCGCTTATCCCGCAGGAGTCTAGCGCACGCTTCTCCAAACCATTAAAGTGATACCTTTCTACTTCAATCTCGGGTGTGAGAAACCTTATGATGGGCTACCCTTTTCCCACTAGTGTTTCTTCTAAAAACTATGTGTCATCGCCCAAATAGACACGGCGTTTTCTTCACCGAGATTCATGAAACGGTGAGGGAGAGAGCTGTCAAAGTAAACGCTATCGCCTTCATTGATAATATGAATCTCACCTTCTACCTCAATTCGCAAACTCCCCTTTAGCATAATACCGCATTCTTCGCCAACGTGATACATTAGCGGGGCATTTAAATCCTCACCAGGCTCTACGACCATTTTGAAAAAGCTCATTTGTTTTCCAGAACTTGGTGACAACAACTCATAGCTAACATTTGGGCGAACCCGTTTAACTACCTTTGTTTCCTTTGCCCGTGAAATTTTGACGATATTAGATTCTTCCATTTCAAAAAATGAAAAAACAGGAACTTGTAAACTATGGCTCAATTTCCAAAGCGTCTCTAGCGATGGAGAGACCTGTCCTCGTTCAATTTGAGAAATCATACTCTGACTTATTCCTGCAAGTTTCGCAAGCTCCTCAGAAGTTAACCCTTGTGATTTCCTTAAATACCTTATTCGTTTTCCTACTTCCGTTTTTGGAAACTCCATTAAGCAACACTCTCCCGTTGTATGAATAATTATTCATTTGACAGAATAATTAAACGTCTGAATATTTTATTAATACTAAAACAAAGACTCTCATAAACTCTAATTAATAGACCCTTATCCTATATTTTGCACTTTTTTTCCAATAGAATCAATAATAAAAATATTATAACGAGTTATTTTTTATGTAGACAGGTGAATAATAATAACTTATACTACTAATAATTCAGTAGATAAATAAGGGGAACTGAAGAAATTATAAATGGGGGTAATGATAAATGAAAAAATGGCTAGTAGCTATACTAATGATATCTGTGTTAGTTATCGCAGGCTGTAGTAATGATTCGGGTGGTGGAGTTTCCACGGAAAATTCGACAATCCAAAAAGTATTGAAAGACAAAAAATTAGTCATTGGGATGTCTCCAGGATATTTCCCATTTGATATGAAAGATCCAAACGGCGACTTCGTGGGGTATGACGTAGATTTCGCAAACGCGCTTGGTGCAGCTCTTGGAAAAGATATTAAAGTGGAGTACAAGCAATTCACTTTTGACGGATTAATTCCTGCACTTCAAACGGGAGAAGTTGACATGGTTTTCGCTGGTATGACAATTCGTGGTGACCGGGCATTAGCAGTAAGCTTTGCAAATCCATATTTCCAAACAGGTCAAGCTGTTATGCTTCCATCATCAGATACAAAAACGAAAACTTGGCAAGAACTTGATGTAAAAGGGAACAAAATCGCTGTAGGTATTGGAACAACTGGTGCATTACTTGCGAAAGATGTATTTAAAAACGCAGAAGTATTAGACTTTGAAGAATTCCCATCTGCAGCAGCAGCAATGGCACAAGGAAAAGCGGATGCAGTTGTTTATGATGAACCAGCAATCGCAGTTTGGAATTTGAAAAATGCGGGCGAAGTAAGAGCATTAGAAGGTTTAATTTCTTCTGAAAACCTTGGTATTGCTATTAAGAAAAATGATTTCGAAACACTACAATGGGTTAACTCATTCTTAGCAAGCTATATTGGAAGCCCATCAGAACTAGCTTCTCGCCACAAATGGTTTGAAACTTCTGATTGGTTAACAGAAGTAGTAGAGGAATAATAACTCTAGCAACTTAGAGGAGGAGCAACGATGTATAGTTACGACTGGAGTGTTATTACTCGCAATATGGACGTCTTTATAGATGGGGCATTGAAAACGCTGGAAATTTCAGCGCTTGCGATCCTCATCGCTATTCCAATCGGTATTATTTTTGGGATGGGACGTATTTCGAAAAACAAGTTTTTTAGATTAATATCTTCTATATATGTAGAGATTATTCGCGGTGTTCCACTGCTCGTATTACTTATTTGGATTTTCTTTGTACTCGGACAATTCTTGAAGCTTGGTTCCTATTGGGGTTCGATTTGGGGACTTGCGATATTTGCTGGTGCATTTATCGCAGAAATCGTTCGTTCTGGGATTCAAGCTGTCCCAAAAGGGCAAATGGAAGCAGCTCGTTCACTTGGGATGTCTCATGCAAAAGCAATGACATATATTATTTTGCCGCAAGCATTTAGACGAGTATTACCACCACTTGCATCACAATTTATTATGCTAATAAAAGATTCGTCTCTTGTATCTGTCATTGCAGCCACCGAGTTAACGCTAAACGCAAAAAACTTAGTAGCAACATCATTCCGTTCTATTGAAGTATGGACGTTCGTTGCGCTAATCTATTTCATCATGACATTCAGCTTATCGTTAATCATTCGATACTTCGAAAAACGATTACTGAAGAGCGAAGCATAACGTTGAGGAGGGTGTAACCAATGATATCTATTAAAAATGTCAATAAAAGCTTCGGCGACCACCACGTCCTAACCGACGTTTCGCTTGAAATACCGAAATCGAACGTAGTTGCACTAATTGGACCAAGTGGAGCAGGGAAATCAACGCTCATACGTACAATTAATGCATTGGAGCCGATCAATACTGGTGAGATAATTGTAGATGGCGTGTCAATTCACGATAAAAAGACGGATATTAACGTAGCTCGATTGAACATCGGCTTCGTATTTCAAAGCTTCAACCTATTTCCGTTCTTAACGGCATTGGAAAATGTGACGATTTCACCGATGAAAGTAAAAGGACTTTCGAAGGAAGTTGCTGAAAAAAGAGGGAAAGAACTATTGACCTCTCTTGGACTAGGAGACAAATTTGACTCGTACCCAAGCAGACTTTCTGGTGGACAACAACAACGTGTAGCGATCGCACGCGCACTTGCAATGGACCCACAAGTTATGTTATTTGACGAACCGACATCTGCACTCGATCCAGAAATGGTAACAGAAGTGCTTGATGCGATTCGTAAACTAGCAAAAGACGGGATGACTATGGTTGTAGTAACACACGAAATGGGCTTCGCGAAAGAAATCTGTGATGAAATCGTATTCATGGCAGAAGGTAAAATCGTCGAACGTGCGGCACCAGATAAATTCTTCAGTAACCCAGACACAAAACGCGCACAAGACTTTTTATCAAAAGTATTAAACCACTAAAAACTATTCCAATGTTTCCCGACTGTAGGCAAACTCGATAAATTCGAGTTTTACCTATGGTCTTTTTTCTTATTAAATAAAATTTTATTGAGTTCAGAAAAAACACTCGCTTTCCGTGGATGAATCACCAAGTCCCTTCCACACAGAGCTGTGGCCACAGAGGAAGTCCTTGTAACCAGCTTTGGCAGACGGGGTTGTACAATATCCCAATAGATAAGAAAATCATTGAAATGGCTCCCTTTCCGCGGGCGTTGCCTTAGCCTCCTCGCTACGCTGCGGGGTCTTCGGCTTACGCTATTCCCGCAGGAGTGTCGCCTTTTTCAACGATTTTCTAGAAATGAAAAAGTATTTAGTCATTAGGCTCGTAAATTAGAATCTACGTTTTGTCTTCAATCTTTTCTTTGTAAGATAGAGTGAAGACTAATTGAATTTCGGAAAAAGCTAATCGCTTTCCGCGGACGAATCGCCAAGCCTCCACCTAGCTACGTTCGTGCGGGGTCTTGGACGCTCCGTTTTTCCGCAGGAGTCTCGCAGCTTTTTCCTCTACGTATTGAGTCAAGTAGTTGGTTTACGATGCTGACCAAAAACATACAAATTCTTTGGCGAGAAAGAGTAAATGCATAACATGGTGTTTGTGAAATACATCCTCATGGAGAAATTGATGGAATTGTAAGAGGAAATGGATAAAAAATTAAAAGGTTTCAGGAGGGGGCATTCCCGAAAACTTTTTTCTTCTATTAAATAGGAAATAATCTTTTTATCAACATATAAAAAAAGAAAAAACGCCTTTGGCATTAGCCGAAGGCGTTGAAATAAGAAAAGAAGCATCCGATCTTCAGATGCTTCTTTTCTTGAGCGATAAAACGAAGGAAGTAGAAGGCTGCACACTAATGAATGTACAAACAAGTTTACGGCGTTACACATCTATAAGTAACCTTCTATACTGTACATCATAACACAAATATTTAAAATTGCACGCATTTAATTTAATTAAAATAAAAAAATATATAGAAAAATAAATCTACTATTATTAAAAGAATATTAAGTAATTTTGAACAATATAAAAATAGTAAGAATTATTCAGAAAAAAAGGTGGCGCAAATGGAAACATTGCTGTAATATGGAATGTGTAATAGTGTCCTTGGTGCTTTCAAAACCTCATCCTCGAAAAAAACTGGTAATCTTTTAGGATTTTAGTTGATTTTAGCATATGAGTTTTGTATACTCATATATTAGTTAGGGTGAAGATATTGGACGCGATCAAGCGACCGGTGTTACACACTAAAAAAAAAAGCAACACACAAGCGAAGGGAGATCACAAGTTTATGAAGAAAAAAGCTATCAAAATTGCAGCTTCAACTGCAGTAGCAGCTTCAGCATTCGTTGCAGCAGCACCAGCAAACCAAGCTGACGCAGCAACTAATGTAAACCAATTAGTAACAGACGCACAAAATGCAGGTACAGTATTAAAATGGGCTATCTCAGTAGAAGGTACTGCAGATTACAAAACACAACCAATGGCACAATACAATGCTGCTAAAAAAGCTATCGCAGCTGCGGAAAAAGCAGCAGCTAGTCTTTCAACTTCTGAAAAATTAGCAGTAGACGCTAAACTTGTTGATGCAAAATTACAAGTGAAACGCGCTCAAGCTTACATTGATGCAATCACTTCAAGTGTAAAAATCAAAGAATTGACAGCTAACTTAGATGCAGCTATCAAATCTAATGACATCGAAAAAGTTGAAGCTGCTTACCACAAAGCAACTGCTGAGTACCGTAAACAAGCTGCTCTTTTAGACCGCGTATATGGTCAATCAACTCGTGACGGTATCCGTAACGAAGTGAAACCAGCTATAGAAAAATTAGTAGCATCAGTTAAAAACGAAGTAACTGTTAACATGCTTGCAAAAGCAGCAGCTGCTGACGTTAAAGCAGGTAAAACTGCAGATGCTTCTAAAAAGATCGCTGAAGCACAAGCAATCCTTGATGCTAATGATCTTAAATGGGAAACATCTTTACAAAAATCAGTTACTGATGTAGTAACTGCATTACCACTTGCTGTTTCTTCAGTAAGTTATGTAGACAATAAAACTGTTGTTGTTACTTTAACTAAACCAGTT
This sequence comes from Psychrobacillus vulpis, assembly GCF_006861825.1. Taxonomy (GTDB): domain Bacteria; phylum Bacillota; class Bacilli; order Bacillales_A; family Planococcaceae; genus Psychrobacillus; species Psychrobacillus vulpis. The sequence goes on from NZ_VDGI01000002.1 coordinate 129,228, forward strand.
GTTGCAGTAGCGGGTTCTGAATTCGTTCTTGACAATGGCGCAGTAGTTACAAAAGCTGAACTTGCAGCTGACAAAAAGACAGTTACATTAACAACTACAGCATTAGATGCTGCAACTAAATATACAGTAACTTACAACGGTTCTTCAGTTCAGTTTGAAACACCTGCAACTGGTGCTGGAAATATCGGAGTAGATGCAACTGCATTACATGCAGAAGATACTCAAACTCTTGCAGTTACAGCTTCTTTCAAAACTGCTCAAGGAACAACATATAACGGTCCAGTGAAAATTTCTTTCACTCAAGCTGGTTATGAATTTAATACAGTAAATGGTATTCCTTACTCTTCATTAACTAGTGATACTGTTTATCCAGTTAACGGTCAATTAGTTGTTACTGTAAAAGCGGCAGCTGGAAAAGTTACTGGTGGTAAAGTTAAATTTGATACTTTAACTGGTGCTACAGGTTCTGTTACTGAAACAAAATACTCAGGAGCATTAAACTTCTATCATTTAGTTGATTCTGAAACACCTCTATTAGCTGATGCTTCTGGAACTGTAAAATATGTAGATGCAGCTAATAACTATTTTGTAAATAACAACAATGATAAATTTGTATTAAAAGCAGCTGGAAATGTATATCAAGATACTAACAATGGTGTGCTTTCTCTAGATGCATTTAAAGCAAAATTAACAAAAGGTGATATCGTTACAGGTAATTATATTCCAGGTGCTGGATCTGTTCTAAAATTAGCACTTGATAAAGTAGCTGGTGTTGATTTCTCAGTAGATCAAGATTATATGGGAGCTACTGATACATTCCGTGTTGAAGGTAATACAATTACATTAACAGGTACTGGTGAAGCTGGTAAAACAGTTTCAGTTTACAATATTGCTTTAGAACGTCCGGTAGCTCAAACAGTAGTTGGATCAAATGGAAAATGGAGTGTTACAGTTTCAGTAGATCCTACACAAAAAGTAAGCTTCCAATCACGTCAATCAGTAGCAGTTAACGAAATAGCTCCAAATTACTCAGTAGCTACTGGTTTAAGTGACCAATTAGACGTTGTTGCTGGTAAATTTACAGCTACTGCTGTTAATGCAGCTTCTGGAGACGGAGCATTATCTGGAGATGTAATTCCATTTAATTCTGTTAAGTCTGAAGATGCAAATAATGTTAAAATTGCAGCTAAAGCATCAATCGTATTATTAGATGGTGATTTAACAAAAGCTACTTATGTAGATGGTGTGAACGGTACTTCAATTACTGAAACAACAACTGGATTTGAAATCAAATTTGGTGCTCCATCTGCAATCTCTGGTGGAGATGGTAAATTATCAGGCGCATTGACTGTAAATGGCGTTACTGGTATTACAAATGAGTATGGTTTGAAAGTTAATATTACAAATTCAATTGCTAATTATTAATTAGTAGTATTGAATTTAGGCTGTTCCTAAAGTCGATATCATCGACTTTAGGACAGTTTTTTTTTTAGAGTAATAGAGTTCATAAAAATACCACATCTTATGGATGTGGTATTTTTATGAACTCTATTGTAAAGGCTTTATATCAAATGATAGTGGCTATAAGTATTTGTGGCCAAAAAATACGACATTATCCAACTTATGCTTGAATTGTCTAGAAAAAAGCGAATATGTTGATGGGAAAGTTTAATTTTAAAAGTTTTTGCTGGTTTTAGAGGGTATTTAAATAAAGGAAACTAGTAGGTAGAAATATATTTTTTTCGTGTGGCTACTTCGTTACATACACACATATCTTGTAAATCTACAGCTAATAAGTATAGTTGGTATAGTTTTCATGTCGTAGTTAATTCTAGTAAAATATGATATAATTGCTCTGCTACAAGATTGAAAGGATTGATTGAAATAGTATGAAAAAACTAGCGGTTACAAGTAAATCAGAGAAATTTGATTTTTTGAAGTACACATTCTTTTTTATCTTAATTTTAGTAATTGTTGTACTTGTATGGATGAATAACATGTCTGCTAAAAAGGATGAAGTTTTGTTGAATGATTATGTTTTACTTGATCAGTTAAGTAAACAAGAATTTAGTGAGAATAAGGATGCTGTAATACAACAATATGAAAAACTCCAAAAAAAGTATCCTGAAAATTATATGATTGCGTTTCAGTTGGGCTATACATATTTAGGTGCGGATAAAATAAAGCCAGCAACAGTAATGTATGCACGTGCAATGGACTTGAATCCATATTTAGTGGAAAATCCAGAATTCATGTATCAATATTCGGTTGCTCTGATTAATAATGAACAAACTGAAAATGCGAAAACAGTTATTGATCGCGCAAAACATCTGTCAACAGATGAAGCTTATCAGGCAAGACTAACAAATTTAATCGAAATAATTGAGCAAAATTAGAGGTGAAATCATAAGTGGCACGTTTAACATTAAATAAGATAAATGTCATTCGAGATATAAATGAAGACGAACAATCGATAAAAACAATCGATAAATTTATATTTTATATCCTTTTAGTGGCGATAGCTATAATTCCATTATTAATAGGCGCACATACGGCATTATTTGTAAGTCCTGATATTTCTGGATCAGGTGTAAGTGGAACAGCATATCAGACAGATATATTTACATATTTTAAATTTGTTGCTTTAGTAATTCTCACAATTGCGACAATAATCCTGTTTTTATACAAATTATTATTTTTAAATTATAAGTTTAAAAAAGACAAAGTAATTTATGCTATCTATGCATTTATCTTTTTTCTACTAGTATCTGTGATTTTCTCAGAGTACAAAACAATTGCTATTTGGGGAATGCATAATCGACATGATGGTGCGATTACATACATTTGCTTTGCGATGTTAATGCTTATAGCACTTAATATAAAGTATCCCAAAAATGCTTTAAAAATAGTTACATATGCATTATATCCATTTATATGGATTAATATAATTATAGCTCTAATGACATTCTATGGAAAAAATATTATGTTAAATGAAACTATACATAAAATACTCACAATATTTGATAAATCAGGTGTAACTTTTGACGAAAGATCGATATTAACCGGAACACTGAATCAGTGGAATTACATGAGCGGTATGTCTTCAATAATGGTGATGATATTTTTAACTTTGGCAATTTTTCAAGATAGTATGAGACTTAGAATTATCAATTTATTAACTGCGTTAGCAGCTTTTGCAACTCTATTAGTTTCAATGTCGTCAAGTGGTTTTCTTTCAGTTGCAGTGATGACATTACTTATGCTAGTTGCATTATTTTTGAAAGGAAACAAAAAAAGAGGACTTCTTTTATTCATGAGCTTTTTATTGATAGCTTCTTTACAAATTGGGATATTAAGCACTAAAAATCCAAAAGTATGGAATGAATCTTTAGGGATGTTTGTAAAAACAAATCCTTTTACAAAAATCGAGGGTGCGTTAGAACTATTTGATAACAAGACTTATGCTGCTGATAAGAAATTGGAGTTGCCAGTATTACCAGAACGAGGTTACGCCGCAGGATCAGGAAGAATATATATTTGGTCTACAATGTTAGAGTTGATTAGTGAAAGACCATTATATGGATACGGAATGGACACTATATTGTTCCACTTTCCCCAAAATAATCTAGAGAAGCGAGCAGAGCTTTGGGATGAAAAAGGGTTAGTAGATAAACCACATAATATGTATTTAGGAATCCTTTGGGGAACCGGGATATTAGGTTTTCTAGCATTTATTATTATGCTCATTATATTTACTCTACCTATTCTAAAAACAATATATAAAAAATCATCAAAAACAAATTCATATTTTGTAGCTCTCTCTATGGGATTTGGTGCTTTCTTGATACAAGCTATATTCAATGACTCTGTCATTGGATTAACAACTGCCCCTTTGCTAATAGTCACAATATTATATACAGTAAACAAAAATGAAGAATTGGTAGGGGAGAAAACATGAACGAAGAAACGATTGATTTAAGAGAACTCATCGAAATTGTATGGAAAGGTAAGTACATTATTATTGTATCAATTATAGCTTCTATGCTAATTGCAGGGCTTTTGAGTATTTTTGTACTTGAAAAAAAATATGAGTCTAAAGCGACTGTTCAAATTACTTCGAATACGGCTGCTGAAGGTATTGTAAAACAATATATCGATAGTGAGTTTACGAATCAAGTGTTTGCAGAGAAGATTAAGAGCCAAGCATTTATTGATCAAGTAATTGTTGATGATGAAGTAAGTAACCATGATTTAAAAGTAACTGTAGATACAGTAACATCTATGATTTCTCTTACTTATACTAGTGGAGATCCGAAGAAATCGAGTGATGTCTTAACAACACTGATAGATGAACAAAAGATAGCGATGGCTAATGCCCTTCAAAATGAATTTACCTTGCTTGCAGATTCATATACAAAAGAAAGTAAAAAGCTATCTAATGAAATTAGAGACTTAATCAAATTGTATAATACAACTGTTAAAACAAACAACTTACCAGAAATATTAATTCTACAAACTATGGTAGGAAACGAACTAATTATAGATCTTACACAAGAACAACAAGAATCAATGGTTAATATAGACGGAGAAATACAAAACGAATTAATGCAATTACAAGCAAGAATTGAGTCAAAGTCTGTAGAATATAGAAAGGTACTAGATCAGTATCAGTCAGTTTTGACGAATATTGAAAGCTTTAGACCAAATCCGTTAATCAAAACGATTATTGAACCAACTGTACCGAAAGAACCAAGTTCACCAAAGACGGTATTAAACATTGCCATAGGTTTAGTTATCGGAGTAATGATTGGTTTAGGAATAGTATTTATAAGAAAGTATTGGGAAGAAACAAATCCTAGAAATAAATAAAAAGAGGAGTGATGGTAATGGGATATAGATTAAGAATAACAACATTTGTAGTATTAGATTCCATTATTGTGATATCTGCTATTTTCTTTAGTTATTTTCTATTACATCCGACATTAGCTGTTTATTCACTTCCTACTCTTATACTTAGTGCTATTACTTTGCTTATCTCACATCATATAGCGGCGTATTATTTTCATTTGTATGATCGGATTTGGAGTGTAGCATCGGTTAGTGAATTGCTAACTATAGTATATTCTGTGACTATTTCTATTGGTACAGCAAGTTTGATGCAATATGCAGTACAAAAAGACGTGTATTTTCGCGTTATGGCAGTTACTTGGATGCTACATATTATTGCAATAGGTGGTTCTAGATTTACTTTAAGAGTTTTCAGTGAACAAAGAATGCAAAATATGCATCAAAAAAAAAATCGGGCGCTAATCGTAGGTGCAGGACAAGCAGGGACTATCTTAGCAAAACAAATGAGGCAATCAATTAATTCAGATTTGATACCTATTGCTTTTGTAGATGATGATCCAAATAAACAAAAACTAAAAATGTTAGATATACCTGTTAAAGGGACTATTGAAGAAATACCCAAAATAGTGGAAAGCCATGCAATTGATCATATTATTATTGCAATACCATCATTAACAAAAAAGGATATACAAGAAATATTTCAACATTGTTCTAAAACGAAAGCAAAAGTTAGAATAATGCCAAGTATTGAAGCAGTGATGACTGGAAAGCTATCTGTTAATGAAATGAGAGAAGTGAAAATTGAAGATTTACTTGGGCGTGAAGAAGTAGAACTGGATATGGAAGCTATTTCTGAAAAGTTAACAGGCAAAACTATTTTAGTAACTGGTGCAGGAGGATCAATAGGTTCTGAAATATGTAGACAAGTATTGAAATTCAAGCCTAAGAAAATTCTTTTGTTAGGTCATGGTGAAAATTCCATCTATAAAATAGATATGGAGCTTAATGAAAATGTTTCCTTGGAAACAGAATTTATCCCACTTATTGCAGATATACAAGATCGAAGTCGAATATTTGATATAGTTTCAGAGTATAAACCTGATGTTATTTATCATGCTGCTGCTCATAAACATGTGCCTCTAATGGAACATAATCCAATGGAAGCTGTTAAAAATAATATTTTTGGTACAAAAAATATAGCAGAAGCTGCACATACATTTGGAATAGGCTATTTCGTTATGATTTCAACGGATAAAGCAGTTAACCCACCAAATATAATGGGAGCAACAAAGCGCTTTGCAGAAATGATAGTGCAGAACCTAGCGAAAGAAAGTGAAACGAAGTTCGCTGCTGTACGTTTTGGAAACGTTCTTGGATCACGTGGTTCTGTAATACCATTGTTTAAGAAACAAATTGCAAAAGGTGGACCCATCACTGTAACTGATCAAAAAATGACACGTTACTTTATGACAATCCCAGAAGCTTCAAGATTAGTTATTCAAGCTGGAACACTAGCAAATAATGGTGAAATTTTTGTGCTTGATATGGGAGAACCAGTAAAAATTGTAGATTTAGCAAGAAATCTTGTTAAATTATCTGGCTTAAGTGAAACAGAAATTGATATTCAAATTTCAGGTATCCGACCTGGCGAGAAGCTCTATGAAGAATTATTAAATGAGGATGAAATTCAAAATGGATATATTTTTCCGAAAATTCATTTTGGAAAGGCAAATCCAATAAGTAAAGAAGAGATGGAGTATACGATTGAAATGTTACCATTCATGACAATTGATGAACTTAAAAGAGCCTTAGTAGGAATAGCTAATAGGGAAAATTTTCAAATGATGAATAAGATGAAAATGCTTTAGTTCTAAAGGTAGGGAGTTTTTGAAAAGTATTATTTAAATCTATCTTTTTTATTGGTTACAACTCATTGAGATGTTTATTGATTAGATTTAAAGCATATAAAAGTTTAAAAGGAATATTGAAAAAATGGTCAACTATCGTTTTTATAACTAAATGATTTTAAAAGAGGAGTTAAATGAGTAATAATAGTAGTTTTTTGAAGAATAGTATTATGAATTTTGGTAGCAATATACTTACCATTATATTTGGCTTAATGGTAACAATTATTATTGCTAGGTCATTAGGAGTAGAAGGCCAAGGTATATTCACTGTTATAACCCTACTTCCAACTATTTTAGTTACTTTTATGAACTTTGGTATCGCACCAGCAACTGTTTTTTTTATAGGAAGCGATAGATATAGTATGAATACTATATTTTCAACAAATATTATATTAAGTGGAGTAATAAGTTTATTTGCAATAGTATTAGGAACTATAGCAGTTTTTTTATTTAAAAGTACATTTTTTGATGAAATTTCAATTTCGATGTTATTGTCAGTATTACTTGTATTACCTTTTTTGTTTTTTAATAGTTTTCTCCAAGCAGTATATCAAGGAACGCAAAATTTTAAACGTTTTAATGCTATAAACTTATCTAGTAAATTTGTTCAAGTAATTATTCTACTCGTTATTCTCAGTATTTTTAAGCTTAGCTTGTTGTGGGCACTTATTTCTTTTATTATAGGTTCAATATTACCGACAGTGTTTATAGTAATTTATCTCTTTAAAGATAGTGTCCGTTTCAAGTTCAGTGAATTTTCTGTAGACCTAACTAAAAACAGTGTAAAATATGGTTATAAAGCACATCTTAGTAATATCGTTACTTTTTTTAACTATCGTTTAGATATTATTTTGATTTCCTTTTTTCTAAATCCTGTAGCAGTTGGAATATACAATGTAGCAGTATCGATTTCTGAAAGGTTGTGGATATTTTCACAACCTGTAGCATCAGCTTTATTCCCTAAAATATCTTCTATGACAGATGAGAATGAACGTAATAAACTGACAGCGAGAACAGCGAAATGTGTGTTTTATCTATCCCTGTTTTTTGGAATATTTTTTTGGTTTTTATCTGATGATGTAGTTTTTATTCTATTTGGAATTAATTATATGGAAGCCTCTATGGTTATAAGAATATTAATGATTGGAATTACATTATTCTCTATTGAAAAGATACTTTCAAGTGATATTTCAGGAAGAGGAAAACCTCAGGTCAATTTATACACTTCATTATTTACAATTATTTGCAATGTGATTCTGAGTATCATTTTTATTCCAAAATTAGGAATAAAAGGAGCGGCAATGGCAACTTCTATCACTTACAGTTTAACATTTTTAATAAAATTAATTATTTATATTAAAATTACAAAATCAAAATTAAAACACATATTAATCATAAACATTGATGATATAGAATATATTATCAATTTGATTACTAAACTGATTAGAAGGATGCGAAAGATTTGAAAGTTCTAATTGTACCATCATGGTATCCGAATGAATTGAATGAAATTGCAGGCGTTTTTTTTAAAGAACAGGCAATAGCTTTAAAAAATCAGCAATTAGAAGTTATTGTTGCATATCCAGAAATTTGGGATTTATGTGATAGAAAAAAAATACAATCAAAATCAGGTTTTTATCATAGTGTTGAAAAAGGCATAGAAACCTATAGATATAGAATGTACAATCATATACCATTATTTAGAGGTTATAGTTATATTCCTCTTTTTGGAGAGATACTAAAAAACAATTACAGTAAGAGTTTAACGAAAATAGTGGAAAAAATTATTTTAGAAAAAGGATTGCCAGATATTATTCATGCACATTCTATACTGTGGGGTGGGTGGGCAGCTGTACAAATTGCTAGGAAATATGGTATTCCACTTGTCATAACGGAACATTCTACCTTATACTCTCGTAAAAAAATTAGGGATTGGCAAGTGCCTTACATAAAAGAGAGTTTAAATATCGCGAATAAAATAATTGTGGTCGGACCTGGATTACAAAAAGAACTACAACAATATACAGATAAAGAAATTATTATAGTACCTAATATTGTAGATACTCAAAACTTTAAACCTACTTCACACAAAGAAAAAAACACAAAGAAATTCAGATTTTTTACATTAGGTTTTTTAACATATAAAAAAGGTATGGATGTTTTGTTAAAAGCTTTTTCGTTGGCATTTAATAATGATCCATATGTTGAATTAATCATTGGTGGCGATGGCGAAGAAAGGTTGAATCTAGAAAAAATAGCGCGAGATTTAAATATTTATGAGAAAGTGGTATTTCTTGGTGAACTTACAAGAGATGAGGTTGTAGTTCAAATGCAAGATTGTGATTCATTCGTACTTTCAAGCAGAGATGAAACTTTTGGGGTAGTTTATATAGAGGCTTTAGCATGCGGTAAGCCTATAATTGCTACCAAAAGCGGTGGTCCTGATTTTATCGTAAACAAGAAAAATGGTTTTTTGGTTGAAGTGGATGATATAAGAGGATTAGCTTTTTCTATGGTAAATATGAAAAAAAATCGGAACAACTTTAAGGAAAAAGAAATAATAATGGATTGTCACGAAAGATTTGCTGGAGAATCTGTTAGCAAACAATTAATTGAAATATATTCAACAGTTAAAAATAAAAAATATTAAGTGGTTTAGTTAAATTTACTCTTTTTAACAAGAGAAACATGAAGGAGAAGAATAATTCTTAATAATTAATTAGAGATAAAATTCTATTTCAAATATGGATATTCTTCGAAATTTCTATCGATTAGTAAAGAAGTACATTTAAGTTTAAATTAAACTACTAGCTACTTAAAAACTATAGAAATATGAATAGTAGTTTAAAAGTTTAAAGAAACTTTGATTGGTGTGAATTCAATATTGAAAATTGCTTATATAGTAGCGGAAAAGTTAGATAAGGAACATGGCGTTTCTAAAAAAATATTAAATCAGATAAATTTTTGGAAAAATGAAGGGCATGAAGTAATATTGTTTTATTTTTCAAATGAATTTATCTCTCCTCTTTTTAAAAAAGTAAAAATTGAACATATTAAATATAGTACTAGATTAGATTTTATTTTCAGTAATAAAGGAAAAAAAATAGTGGAAGATTATAATCCTGATATTGTTTACTTTAGGTATTACTTATTTACATTAAGCTTTTATAAAATATTAAAACATAATAAAAGCGTTATTGAAATTAATTCCAATGATATTGAGGAAAGTAGAATTAGTTATCCCTATTTATCAAGATTGTATTTACTATGTACACGTGATTTATTATTAAAGCAAGCAGATGGATTTATTACAGTAACTAGAGAACTAAAAAGTTTAGTTGAGAATTATTCATCTAAAATTTCAACAATTGCAAATGGTATAAATGAGCCGTTTAAGGAAAAGAAAATTATGGAGAAAAATGAGGAATTACATGCTATATTTATTGGTTCGCCCAATCAAAAGTGGCATGGAATTGATAAATTAATTGATTTGGCAAATCATATTCCAAATTGTACTTTTCATATTATAGGGATTAATAATATGGATAATCCACCTAATAATTTTATACAGTATGGCTACATGTCTCAAGAAGAGTATCTACCTATTTTGAGTAAATGTAACGTAGGTATTGGAACGCTTGCTTTGCACAGGAAAAATATGGAAGAGGCATCACCCTTAAAAGTCCGAGAATATTTAAAGAATGGACTCCCTATTATTATTGGCTATGTAGATAGTGATTTTGCTGAGAGTACTTATCCCTTTATATTAAAACTACCGAATACAGATAATAATGTTTCAGAAAATATTAATGTAATTAGAAATTTTATATTGAATTCTAAAGATATGAAGATTACAAAGGAAGAAATAGAATGTATATTCAATGAAAATAAGGAAGTGAAAAGATTAGAGTTTTTCGAGAATATTATAAGACAAGGTAAAAGGTGAACATATGGATAAAATAAAATTACATTTTATACTTTGTATCTTATTCGTTTACTTTTTTTTTAATGACAGAATCGTTCTTATCTTAAATACCGGTGGAAAAGGAATACTAAATATATTTGATTTTATCATTCTATTATTAGCATTATATTTAGTATTACTAAGCAATGGAAAAATACTAGGTATATTAAAGAGTAATATTTTTTTGTATCTTGTCCCTTTTTTCATACTATCTCTAATTCTCCCTTTACTTGGAGTGTTATTTTATGAGTATCCAATAAGAAGTTTATTAATAGTTTTAAATCCGTTAATATCTACGGGTTTGATATTAATTGGATTTTATTTTTATAAAAAATACAGACAATATAGTATTTTAAATAATTATCTTCTCCTATTTACTTTTCTACAACTATTTTTCTCGTTAGCTCATTTTCTATATTATAAAGGTATACTAACAAATTTATTTTATAGACTCATAAATTTTGATGTATTTTCAAAACAAATTAATAGTTATCAATATTTAATAGGTAGAAGCACAGGTACATACTTAGATCCAAATATTTTAGGCTTTTTTACATTAATGATCTTTTGGTATTCTTTTTTTATGATGAAAGGCAGACTGAGATTAGTGATGCTGATGATGAATACAATTATTCTGTTCTTATCGATGTCTAGGGGTGCTATTCTATCATTAACGATGTCATATATTTTATATTTTTTGTTTAAAACATTTAATTCTAAGAAAATAAGTTACAGGGAATTATTCATCTTTTTTATATTTTCTGTTGCCTTGATAATAATTATACCAAACTTGGATAAATTCATTTCAGAAACTACAATTGAGAGATTAAGAGGATTATATGAGATTTTCATTTATGGATATTCTGCTGATGTGAATTTAGCTGCAAGAGTAGATGCATGGAAGTATAGTTTTCATTTTTTGAATGAATATCCATTAGGAACATTTGGATCTCCTGAAATAAAAATCGAAAGTTTTATAGATAATGAGTATGTAAGAATATTTATGCAAGGTGGATTACTATTTTTATTATCTTATTTGCTGTTTTTATTTAAAGGTATTTTTCTAAGGAAAAAAGTGAGTAATATAAATTTAACTATTGCATTAATATCGATATCAATATTAGTAGTTTCAATAACTCAAACTGCATCTACTTATACTCCTTTTAATTTTTATTGGTTTTTTGTTGGTTTATATTTAGCAGAATCTTATAATAACGATCATAATTTATAATACTTAAAAGAGGGTAGATTGAAAATATTATACATCTACTTTTAGGCTAAATAGCCACAAATATTGTAAGGTTGGCATGAAAACTTTCATCTAAAGTTAAGAAATGATATAAATTGGAAAAGCTTATGAAGTTTACAACCTATTCTTCTTAAGAGGTGAACGAATAGAGGTATTAAAAGAAAGGGACTACTTTATATGAATATATTATTTGTAGCGTCTGTTTACCGTCATTTAATTGCATTTCATATACCATATATTCAGTACTTCCAATCTCAGGGATATAATGTGTGGGCCGCTGGTACAGGCGAGAAAGATCGAGCAATTTTAGAAGATTTGATGGTGAAGTGTGTTGATATTCCCTTTTCAAGAAATCCCTTAAGTGTGCAAAATGTAGATGCATATAATCAACTAAAAAAAGTATTTTCAAAACAAACTTTTGAATTGGTTCATGTCCATACACCTGTTGCTTCTCTTTTAACAAGGGCCGCTTTTCGTAAATCACAGCATGGGAAAATAATTTATACTGCACATGGGTTTCACTTTTTTTCGGGGGCACCTAAACAAAACTGGCTGATTTACTATACTGCTGAAAAAATGGCTGCCAGATGGACTGATCATTTAATTACTATTAATAAGGAAGACTATAAAAATGGTTTACGATTTGGGATAAAGGAGTCAGATATTTCTCTAGTCCATGGTGTTGGAGTTGAGCCAGTAAAAAATATAAGTAGTGATAAGAAAACACTTAAACAACTACTAGGACTTTCTACAAATGCAATTGTTATATCATATGTTGCAGAAATTAATAGAAATAAGAATCATCAATTTTTGTTAAGTAATTGGAAAAGGATTAAAGAACAGAGCCCTCAAGCTGCTTTGTTGTTAATCGGTGATGGGGAACATAGAGATGAAATTGAAAAATATGTTCAAGAGCACAGTTTGGAAGATATACAAGTTTTAGGTTTTCGGAATGATGTGGCTGAACTTTTAGGAATTACTGATATCGTTAGTTTGTTATCGCATCGTGAAGGACTTCCGAAGAGTATTATGGAAGCAATGGTTGCAAGTATTCCATGTGTTGTTTCAGATACTCGTGGCTTAAGAGATTTGATTACAAGTGGTGAAAGTGGATTTGTTATACCTCATGGAAATGATGATTTACTTGTAGATTCGTTTGTTTCTTTGTTGAATCAGGAAGAAATGCGACAAAAAATGGGGAAAAATGCATATAAGGAAGTAGAACCTTATTTGTTAGAAAATGTATTGAAAGAATATATAAAGATATATGATAGAGTTTTGAGAAAAGGATGAATAATCATGAAGGTGCTTGTAACGGGTGGTTTAGGCTATATTGGAAGTCATACAGTCGTAGAACTATCGAACAATGGGTTTGAATGTATCGTGATTGATAATTTAATTAATTCAGAAATTCAAGTTTTAAATTCCCTAGAAAATCTTTGTGAAAATAACGTAGAATTCTTGCAAGCTGACTTAATGAATATGGAACAACTATCAAGTATTTTCGATACTTATCAATTTGAAGCAGTCTTTCATTTTGCGGGTGTAAAATCACCAGCTGAATCAGTATTAAAACCATTAAAATATTTTGAAGAAAACCTTGGTTCTACTATCAATTTACTAAAAGAGATGCAAAGAAAAGATATTAAAAAACTTATTTTTAGTTCTTCTGCTACAGTATACGGTGATTTAACTAAATCTCCAGTGTATGAAGGAGCACCTACATCTATATTAAATCCATATGGTCGAACAAAATTAATGATTGAAGAAATGCTTCAGGATTTGTCAAACTCTGATCCAAAATGGAGTATTGCAGTGCTGAGATATTTTAATCCGATTGGTGCACATCCATCAGGAACTATCGGTGAAAAACCTAGTGGAATTCCAAATAACTTAATGCCTTATATTACACAAGTTGCAAGTGGTGAGAGAGAACATTTAAATATTTTTGGAAATGATTATTCTACTCATGATGGTACTGGAGTAAGAGATTATATTCATATAATGGATCTAGCGAACGGACATTTAAAGGCACTTAAATATTTGGATAAACATTCGGGTAATCACCTATTTAATTTAGGTACCGGTAAAGGATATTCTGTTTTAGATTTAATAAATACTTTTGAAGAGGTAAATGGCATTAAGATTCCATATAAAATAATGGAGCGCAGACCTGGAGATATTGCAATAAGTTATGCTGATTCGTCAAAAGCAGAAAAAGAACTTGGATGGAAAGCAGAGCGAGGATTAAAAGAAATGTGTGAGAATGCTTGGAAATGGGAAAAGAAGAACATATATAGTACTACAATAAATTCCGATGAATTGGTATTAGATTCTCTACTAAAATAAGAATAGTTATTTATTTGTTACAAAGTAGATTTCAATCTGTTTAAGAAAAAAGTCGAAGATGACTTTTAAAGTAATCGTAGTTCATTCAAAATGGGGTAGTAAAATAATGAAAATATTATTAACAGGTACTACAGGATATATCGCTTGTTCATTAGAAAGATATTTATCTAGTGTACAAGAAAGCTATGAATTACATAAACAATCAGTTAGGAATTTTCCTAATGATTTTCAAATTCCAAATGGTACCGAAGTTTTAATTCATTCTGCAGCCTTAGTCCATAAAAAAGAATCCAACTACACGGAACAAGATTATTTTAAGGTAAATTGTGAATTAACTACCGCTTTAGCAACTAAAGCAAAGGCTGAAGGGGTTAAACATTTTATATTTTTAAGTACAATGGCTGTGTATGGAACAAATGGTGATATAACAGAAATTGATGAACATACCCCATTGTTACCAACTTCTATGTATGGAAAAACTAAACTTGAGGCTGAGAAAAGACTATTGGAAATGGAAGATGACAATTTTATAATTTCTATTATTCGTCCACCAATGGTATATGGTTTAGATTGTCCTGGGAACTATTCATTGTTAAGTAAACTTGCTAGAAAAACACTTATGTTTCCATATGTTCAGAATGCAAGAAGTATGATTTTTATTGATAATCTTACAGAGTTCATTCGCCTACTTATTGTAAATAGAGACGCTGGAATTTTCCATCCTCAAGATCGTGATTTCATTCAAACTTCTGATATGGTTAAAGAAATTGCAAGTGTACATGGCCGAAAAATTGTATTAAGCAGAGTTAGTGGTATCGTTTTAAATAAGGTATTTCGTCAACACCAATTAGTATTAAAAGTGTTTGGAGATCTAACATATTCAAAAACACTATCAAATTATAGTGATAATTCCTACCAAAAAGTAAATTTTAAAGAGGCAGTTAGAAAAAGTGAATTAAAGATGTAGAGGATTGAATGTTATGAAACGTACAATGGACATAGTACTATCTATGATTGCAATAATAGTATTTATCATCCCAATGTCAATAATTGCAATTCTGATAAAATTGGATTCCGAAGGTCCAATCATCTATAAACAACAGCGACCAAGTAAAGAGAAAAAGCTTTTTAACATATACAAGTTTCGGACCATGCGAACAGATACACCAAATGTATCAACGGAAGAATTGGGAGATCCTTCTCAGTTCATAACCAAACTTGGAAAGTTTCTTCGGAAATCTAGCCTTGATGAACTCCCACAATTGTTCAATATACTATTAGGTGATATGTCGATTGTTGGTCCACGGCCAGCTCTATATAATCAATACGAACTTATAAAGATGCGAGACGAACTGGGAGTAAATAGTATTCGTCCTGGGTTGACTGGATTCGCTCAAGTAAGGGGACGGGACTTCATATCTGACAAAGAAAAAGTAAAGTACGATAAATATTATCTGGATAATATGAGTATATGGCTTGATCTAAAAATCATTTTGTGGACTATTAGAAGTGTTGTGAAATCTGAAGGAGTACGAGTTGGGTGAGTTTCTAGAAAAATATGAGCGTCAAATAATGCAGCATACAAACTTCGCTCATTATTTGACGCTTATTTATATTTAATCGAAACTGTTGAGGTTTGGATACGTATATATAATTATCGGTAAGTAAAATAAACAATGATAAAGTTGCGGAAAATGTATGAAATAAGAATTTCTTTTGGTCTATAGTAATATGAAAAAATGTATTTTTAGAAGTGTTAAAACACCAAATAAGGAGGTGGTTCCAATGTCTGATACAATTTTTTTTAAAGAACCGTCAATCTGAAATAGAGGAAATTGCTAGATCTATCAATAAGTTGACAGAACAGTATAAATTTGAATTTAGAGGTACACTAACTCTTTCAACAAGTATTTCAGATGCACCAAATGATCTTTCAATCGAATTAACGATAGCAGAAGTAAATTCTCAAATTGAAAAGCAAAAAGCAAGTCCAATAGGTCTAGCAATTAATGGATTTACAATCACAGTTCTATTAGCATGGATGAGATTTTTAGCAGGAGACATTTTAAACGAAAACTTATCTGGAGTTATAAATATAATTGGTTTTATTGGTATTATAATTATGATTTATATCTTGTATAAGGGGTATAGATCATATCTCACTAAAATAAAGGATTTAACTTCGCTTAAAAATCAGTTAGACATTTATTTAAATTTAATAAAGTTAAGCTGCAAGGAATAGGTTTAAATTGAATTATCTTTTGAATATAAAAGGGACATTTTTTGTTGAAAATTTGAACTATTGTGAGACAGGGGTAATAAAGAAATTGGGAAAAAATTTAGTAAGAAATAGTATATTTATGTATTTCAGTAATGTCACTAGAATTTCATTATTCGGGAAGTTGAATAGCTGGCAGTTCATCATTTTATTTTTAACTGCAATTTTTCCATTGATAGTTTATACAAAGTATCAGTTATGGTTTTATTTAATTTTTATTTCCTTATTTATTTCTGCATTTTTAAGTATCAGAGAAAAGAGAAGTAGTGGAGAATTTAAAAAAGTTTATGGCTTTTCTTTGCTATATGTAGGGGCTGTTTCAATTCAGTTCTTAGTTCTAATAGTATTTGGACTAGGGTTGGCTTTTGGGAATAGCTTAACAAGTTTTAATTACCCTATTATAGTATTGATTACTATAATAGCTATAATATACATATTTTTTATAGTTGGATTTCTATTATATTTCTTAAATTATATATTCTTAATGATTTTGAAATTGATATTTCCTAATCAGTTGACAAAAATGGAAAACGAAGAGTGGTTGTCTTTAAGAGAAATTTCAGGCTATATGACATTGGAAACTCAAATTTCATATTTACTTATTACGATTCTACATTTATTGATTTACCTAAGTGGTGTTTTTTACATAATGATGTGTCTGTTAATTTATGATAATACAATAAATACTAACGTATATTTTGTTGATTTGGTAAAATGGGCAGTTGATAATAATGTGGTATCATTTGGGAATACTTTAGGTATCATTTCTATAGTACTTACTTTAATATCAATTACATACCCAGCGCAAATAAAACTGTATTTCAAAGCAGTGGAGACAAGAAGAGAATCTACTAAGTAATAAAAGTGACAAACGTATGAATGAAGGATTTGAAATAACAAAGCAAAAGATAACCCGGCTACTGTACAGTAGTCGGGTTTTTGAGGTTTTATTAGTAATGAAACTTTATAACATTATATACGTACTAATAAATACCTAGTAAGAATAGGTAGAAAAACCAAATAATTCTGCACATATTTAATCTAGAATAATTAAGTAAATAAAAGTGTAAATAAACAAATTAGAAAATAATTGAAATTTGACCATGTTTTTATATTATAATACTAGTAGAGTCAAATTATATTCGTGAATAAAAAGGGGAGAATTTTCATGAACAATAAAACAACGAAAATTATCGTATCTTCAGCGGTAGCTGCTTCAGCATTTGTCGCGGTAGCACCAAGTCAAAATGCGGATGCTGCAACAAATATTGAGACATTAATAAGCGATGCGCAAAAGGCTGGTACTGTTTTAAAATGGGCGATTTCTATTGAGGGAACTGCAGATGGGGTAACTCAACCGTGGACTCAATTTAATGCTGCAAAAACGGCGATTGCTAAAGCGGAAGCTGCTCTGAATGGAGCAAGTTACTCAGATAAGTTGAAGTATGAAGCATTATTAATTGAACCAAAAACACAACTTCAACGTGCTCAAGGGTATCTGGATGCTATTACCGCAAGCACTAAGATTGAAGCGAAAACGAAGGCACTTTCAGAAGCTGTTATTACAAATAATTTAGAACAAGTGGAAGCTGCATATCACGCAATGACGGCAGAATTCCGCAAACAAACGATTTTGTTGGATCGTGTATATGGTCAATCTACACGTGATAAAATCCGTAATGTGGTGAAAGGACCTGCGGAACAGTTAATAAATTATTTAAAGAACGATGTGACAGTACACATGTTGACTAAAAAGGCAGCAACGGACATCAATTATGGTAGATATCAGGAAGCAACAAAAAATTTATATGAAGCCCAATCTATTGTCAATTCAAATGTATTGATTTGGGGTAACTTCTTGAAAAAAAATCTCGATGCAGTAACTGCGTCTCAACCAGTTCAACTTGTCTCGATTTCAAGAGTGGATAGCACGACTGTAACGGTAAAATTAAGCAGAGCTGTTTCTAGTATTCAGCTTTCTGAGTTTACATTTGATAACTCTTTGTCAGCTACGAGAGCTGTACTAAGTAATGATGGAACAACTGTAACATTAACCACTTCTGTTCAAACGCCTGGTACTAAGTATACGATGAAATTCAAAGGGAATTCCGCTAGCTTTACAGCTCCGGGAAGTGTTGTGCCAATTCAAATAGGAAATCAAACGATTCAGCATAGAGAAACAACGGAAGTACTTTCTTTAGTAGCTAATTTTACGGAACCATATAATCAGCCTTCTAGAGCTACAGTACGTGTTGATATTCCAGCTGGTATTAAGGTAGTTTCCATTAATGGTATTGAAAACAATATAGCAGGTGCAAGAAGTATCAATGTAACTCCAGAAAAAAATGGTAATGTAACGATTGGTTTTACTGCTAAAGATGTCAACGTCGCTGCAATTGATAATGTGATTACTTTCAACAAAATGGAAGGTAATACAGTAGTAGAAACGAAGTCTTCAGCAAAACTAAACTTTTATGCACCTGCAAAAGCGGGTAGTTTCTCTAATAAGAAAATTTATTATGTGGATATTTACAATAATTATTTCGTCACTACTGATGGTATGAAATATAAAATGAAGACTTCTGGTGATGTTTATCGAAATGAAGGTATTGCAGTAGCATTTGATACATTCAAATCTGCTTTAGACTTGGAAGATACAATTACTGGAACGTACCAACCGACAGCTAATTCGACGTTTGAAATTACTTCGAATTTCTATTTTGTCGACTTATTACTCGATTCAAAATTTGCCTATAGATCTGGTACTGCTGGATATCGTATGGATGGAAGCAGAATTGACTTGAACGGTACGGCACAACCAAACTATGAAATCTTCTTTTATAAAAATGGTGCGTATATAGGAAAAACAAGAGTAAACACAAACGGAACATGGAGCTACTCAACAAACGTGGACCAAAACGCAATAAGTGATTATTCGTTTGTTCAACAAGTTGCAGGTAAAGCTGTTCCTACAAGTCCTGGCTGGGATGCAAAAGCGTTAAGAGTCGTGGAAGGACCACTTGACCTTTTATCTATTAAAGGTGGAACAACGGCAGACGATGATTTATCCAATGAAGTGCTAGTATTTACAGTTGCTCCGTTAAAAAATAAAAACGGCTCAGTTCTTGCTCAAGACCAAGTAGTCGCATTATCCAATGCGACAATCGTTGTACAAGATAATGATGGCACAAAAATTAAATTCACAAACAACCAAGACAATACTAAATTTACTCCTGTGAGCAATGGTTTCCAAGTTAAGTTCGGCACAATTGACCCAGGTAAAGGTACCGCAGTCATCATGTCACAAGGAAAAGACAGTTTGTTAACAGGAGCACTAAAAGTCATCTCCATCGATGGCATCCAAAACGCATATGGTCTTGGAATGAATGTAAATACAGGGTTCCAGATTACTGGATATTAATTTAATAATGTGTAAAAGCCGTTAAAGGATAATATACCTTTAACGGCTTTTACATATTGTGGAATACTTATCTTTTATGTGGTTATATATTGAAATAGATGATTTTTTTGGTTTCGTTGGATATAGCTTCACCATGTTAAACTTATTTAATGAAGATTATGGTTCTCACTTATAAAGTAAAAAAGAGAGTGAGTTATCGTTGAAAGGAAGTACCCAAGTTATGAGAAATAAAGCTATTAAAATTGCATGTTCAATTGCTATTGCTGCTATCATTGCATCACCAGCTCAACAAGCTAAAGCCTCAACTGATATAAACCAACTAGTTATTGACGCACAGAATGCAAGTACTATATTAAAATGGGCTATTTCAGTAGAAGGATCTGCTGATTTTAAAACCCGTCCTTACAATCAGTACAATGTTGCTAAGAAAACTATTCAAACAGCAGAAACAGCAGCAACTAATCTTACGAACTCTGAACAGATAAGTGTACAAGCTAAACTGGTTGAACCAAAAATACATACGAAACGTGCGCAAGCTTACATCGATGCGATTACATCAAGTGAAAAGATTACCGATTTAACAAGAAATCTAGATCAAGCTATTAAATCAGCGGACCTAGAGAAAGTAGAAAATGCATATCACGTAGCTACTGCGGAATACCGTAAACAAGTAAAACTATTAGACCGAGTCTATGGGCAATCTACTCGAGATGGTATTCGAAGTGCAGTGAAACCAGCTATGGAAAAGTTAATTGATCAAGTTAAATATGATGTAACTGTGAAAATGTATATAGAAAATGCTTCTGCTTTTATTAAGGAGAACAAGCTAGCAGAAGCAGCGTCTGAATTAGAAAAAGCAGAATATTACTTAACTTTTAACAATGAGAATTTTACTTTCTTAAGTCAAGTGGAGAAAAGTTATAACGATGTGATGAAATCTTTACCGTTACAACCACTTGCCGTGTCGTCTGACGGACAAAACACAGTGAATATTCATTTTTCAAAAGAATATTCCATACCATTAGAAGGTTTAGAAGCTGGACAATATAAAATTTCGGGAGAAACCGTGCAATCGGCTAAATTATCAGAAGACAAAAAAACAGTTTTCTTAACAACTTCTAATCTCGATCCTTCTACAAATTATACGGTCACTTGGAAAGACTATAAGGTGAATTTTGTAACAGAAGCGGTTGCTGATACTACAGGTATCGTATTATATGATACCGATGATTCTTACTTGGAAACTACAAATAACCGTGTATATCGTGCTTATTTAACTAACTCAGATGGGTCACCATATATAGGGCGTGTAAAGATAAACTTAACGGAAGCAAACCCTGCTACTGAAACTACTTCTACAACTGCAGTAATAACTACTGCAAATGGTTCGGTAGGAAATGCTGGACAAGAAGCAACAGTATTTACAGATCAAAACGGAAACTTAACTTTTATTATTGCACCAGCTAACGCTACTTCCGAAACCTATGTACAACCGACAATCCAAAAACTAGATGGGGATCAAAAAAGCAAAAAAGCAACATTAACTCACTTTTTCCAATTACAGAACGTAAGCGGTTTTTATAATTTTAATAGTATGAGTTCCAATATATTTATAGAGAATAACTATATTTATATGAATGGGTTCAAATACAAATGGGATGATAATGATCTATTTTTCATTCGGGGACAACTAGTAACACAAGATGTATTCAAAGCTGCACTTTCTAGCGGTGATTCTATTACAATTGGTTATGAAGTAAAAGAGGATAATATTTCTACTTGGAACATAACATCTGATGTAACAGAGGCAGCGAAATTGGAAATTACTAACCCAGCACATTCTCCAGTAACATACGATGGTTCTAACTACATCATAAGCGGTACTGCTGAAGCAGGCTTTACTGTACATGTTTATCGAAATGGTGTGTTTATTGGTACAGCTAAAGTAGATGACAATGGGGATTGGACTCTTGGATCCATAAGCTTAATACAAAATGTAGCGAATACATTTGAAGCTTACCAATACGCTCCTGGTAAAGACGGAGAAAACGGGGAAGGTTCTGAAAATCCAACTAATCCAGCAACTGCTATCATTAATGAAGGTGCATTTGCATCAACTGAAATAACGTTAAATGATACAACTGAGAATGGATTAACTCTCTTTGATACTTTAGATTTCACTTTCTTAAATCCATCCTATGGACATAGATTTAAGGAATCCTTGACCGGTACAATAACGGTAAACGATGGTTATGGTAGATCTGCGGTAGTAAAAGTTGAGTATATAGACGCTGATACACTTAGAGTTGTTGATTTTGTTTCTATAGAGACTGGCTTTGCACACAACTCTACTTCTCTCATGATTGTAGCGACTAATGGAATAGTAAACCAAGATCAACTTGCATACGATGTAGAAGAATCACAATCTAATGGTACAGTTATAATAAAATACGCTAAGTGAAAGTTATACGAGTAAAAAAATTTTCCGCATGTGCTGTTTTTATCGTGGAAAAAACTTGTACCTGAGATAGAGATAATTACACGCTATTCTTATAATTCTCTACAATTCAAGTAAAATGGTAATCAGTTCAACGAAAGCCTCAAATAATGCCCACCTAGTCGCTATTCGGTTCATGAGGTTGATTATGAAAAAGAATAATAAAGCTCGTCCATGTGATAGAAATAATTCTGTACTATTCTGGTAATTCTAGTTTCATTAGAACAAAAAAGACCTCCTACACTTTAATTAATAAAGTGTAGGAAGTCTTATTTTTTTATGGTTCTTTAATATATGTTGGGGTTATTTTTGGTGGTTTAGACCTTTCTAGCAATGGATGATGATTACTTTACTAGAAAAGAAAATCTATTCTGCTTGCTGTTTACCCGACCAATCTAGTGGTTCCTCATTTTCTGTGTACTGTCACCAAAGGTTATTAATAATTTCATTAACAGAATAGTATTTACAATTAGTAATATTTAAAATATAATTACTACAAATTAAACATTGTCGACAATTAGACAATGTTAAAAGGGAGAATAAATAAATGAGTGCTAGTTTTTCGAAAAACTCGTTAAAATACCAAATCGCCCAGCAAATAAAAAAATTGATATTTGAAGGTGAATTGCAGCAAGGTGAAAAAATTACAGAATCGCAGATGGCACAAGATTTGGGTGTTAGCCGAACTTCTGTACGAGAAGCGATATTGCTTTTAGAGTTGGAAGGTTTGCTTATTTCTGAGCCATATAAGGATACAAGGGTAACGACCATTTCACAGGAAGAAGTGCTTGAATTGTTAATTCCTATGCGGCTTCATATCGAAACGTATGCTTTAAAAAAAGGCTTTTCTACTTGGGGCGATGATACGAAGGAACAACTTGAAAAAATTCGTGAAAATATGAGAAAGGCTATACGATATGAAGATTTGTCTACATTTATTGAATTGGATATTCAATTGCATGAGCTAATTGTTATGTCATCCCAGCTTGATAACGTGATACGAATTTGGGAAAGCATTGTTCATCGAATTAGACTCCATTTCTTATATCAAAATAGTAAATCCAGTACTTTTGAAAAATGGCTGAACGATCATGAAGTGTTAATCGACATCCTCATTAACGGGAAATCTTTAGAGCTAGCAGTGGAAACACTAAGACAACATATTGTTGAAACAAATATTCCGGACGTATATTTATTAGACTAAAATCAATCTATCGAAAGGGGGGATGCATAAGCTTTACAGTATCTAAAAATTAAAGGGAAGTGAAAGGACTATGAAACTGAAGATTGATAAAGTAGAAGTGTTTGTTGTAGTAGGACCTAACGCTAATTATAAGACATCTTCCCACTATTCTGACCTGACAATTACAAATACGATTGTCAAAATTCAGACTAGCGATGGATATGAAGGATATGGCGGGGCAATTTCTTGGACAGAAGCAGGTGTAGATAAAAGCCTGGCAGAGTCCATCCGCCATCTAATCCCATTCTTAATAGGAAAATCAGCTTTGCAAAGGGAAGAAATTTATGCACTAATGGCAAGCCGATGTGTCCAAATGACACCACAGGCTCAATCACCGATTGATATTGCTTTATGGGACTTAGTTTCTAAATACGCAGGAATGCCTTTGTATCAAATGTTAGGAGGAGCAAGGGAGAAAATTCTTTCTTATGCAAGTACACCGTTTTTACCAAGCATCGAAGATTACATCGAACACGTTCATGACCTTAAAGAACAAGGTTATAAATTTATCAAGTTTCATACTTGGTGCAGATTTGAAGAGGATATGAATTTAGTAAAAGCTATACATGAAGAGTTTAAGGATTCCAATCTTAAATTTATGTTAGATGTGGAAACAGCTTATACAAGGGAAGAGGCATTGAAGGCTGCAAGGATATTGGGAAGCTATGATTATATTTGGTTTGAGGCACCCCTACCGGATACCGATTTGGAAGGCTATAGGGAATTGAGGTCCCGTGTCGATATTCCTATTATTGCAGCTGGGAATACATTGCTTCAATTAAACCAACTTGAACAAGGGATTCAAAATGGTTGTTGGTCAAGTGTACGAGTAGATGCTACTCTAGCGGGTGGAATAACACAAACTAAAAAAATTATGGGAATTGCAGAAGCTAATTCCATGACAGTTGAACTCCAATCTTGGGGGTACACTTTATCACAAGCCGCAAATTTACATTTGATGCTAGCTTGCAACAATAGTAAGTATTTTGAGCAAGCGGTTCCGGTAGAGCCATTGGAATTTGGAGCAATCACTTCAATCAGAACGGATAAAGATGGTTACGTTCATGCTCCAAAAGGAAATGGATTGGGGATTGAAATGGATTGGGAACTGATCAGTAAAAATGCAGTACTAAAGTTGGCTTTTGATGAAACTGGTTGGACAGAATAAAACAGAATCCACATTAAAATAGATGGGGGCAACCATACGTACTTTAAAGGATTCTGCATTATGCATTATAACATAATTTGTAATTTATTGAATCTATTATGGAGAAAAATTGATTTCAATAGGGATTGAGAAAATCTTAATATAAGGAAGTTTAATAATGAAAATAGCTGATATAGAAGTAATTACGCTTAGGGTTCCTCCAATCGACCAAGCTTGTGAGTGGGGAGAAGATGCATTTATTGTTAGAGTAATCACAGATAATGGATTTGTAGGGATTGGTGAAAGCGATACCTCTCCATTAGTAGCGAAAGCGGTTATCGAAGCACCGAACTCAAATCTATACTGCTCGGGATTAAAGGCTCTATTAATTGGAGAAAACCCTTTAGAAATTCAAAAACTTTGGGATAAAATGTATTGGTCTTCGAATTATTTAGGTAGACGTGGAGCAGGGATTCATGCGATGAGTGCAATTGATATTGCTTTATGGGATATAGCCTCTCAATTCTATCAAGTTCCTATTTATATGTTATTAGGAGGAAAATATCGAGAGAAAATTCGAGCATATGGTACATTTATCCCTGCAGATACCCCTGAAGAGAATAAGAAAATTGCACGACAACTAAAAGAAAAGGGCTTTACGAGCTTGAAATTCGGTGGAGGAATCTTAGGTGATGATGCTCAAACCGATTATGAAATTATTAAAGCAGTCAGAGAAGAATTAGGAAATGATTTTGAATTACAAATTGATTTAGCTTCTAAATGGCGAACATATAGTCATGCAGCTCATATGTTTAAAAAAGTTGAGCCATTCCAATTAAATTGGATTGAGGAACCAGTATTAGCTGATGATATGAGAGGGTATCGCAAGTTAGCGAATTTATCAGGAGCAAAACTTGCTGGAGGGGAATCATTAACTACAAGGTTTGAATTTGATGATTTTATAAAACAGGCTCAACCAGATATTATACAACCAGATATTACTCGTTGTGGTGGGATTAGTGAAATGCGCATCATTAACGATATCGCTGTAATGAACGGTATTAAACTGGTTCCGCATGGATTTAGCACCGGAATACTTTTAGCTGCTACGGTTCAATTTCTTGCGGCAACAAAAGACGGTGACTTAATGGAGTATTCGCAAAGTACGAGTCCGTTATTTACAAAACTAGTAAAAAACTTAATTCCAATTGAAAGCGGTTACGTAAAAGTTCCTGATGTAATTGGACTAGGTGTCGAGTTAGATGAAACCATAATAGAAATGTATAGAGTGTAAGGAAGATAACCAGATTTAGACCTTAGTGACGCCACTAAGATTAATAGATACTAGAATGGGGAATAATTATGACAAAGAAAGTCGATAAATTATTAATCTCTTTAAGCGTTGCACTTGTCCTTGTTGTCGTTAGTGTTTTATATTTTCAGCCGACCCAATCACAAGCTGTAGCCAATAAGATATTTGGGAAAATGACAGAATGGTTTGGTTCTGTATCGCTGTTATTTACATTCTTTGGAGTTTTACTTCTTGTCTTTGTTGCATTTAGTAAATTCGGCAGAATCCGTTTAGGAAATACAAAACCGGAATACTCCACTTTTAAATGGGTTTCCATGATGATCGCTTGTGGACTAGGATCCGCTACAGTCTATTGGGCATTTATCGAATGGGCTTATTATATTGGTACCCCGGGACTTGGTATTGAGCCAAATTCCCAAAGGGCTTTTGAAATGGCATTACCTTACAATATGTTCCACTGGGGCTTTAGCGCTTGGACTTTATATGCATTAGTTGGTATACCGATTTGTTACCATATTTATATAAGAAAAAATCAAGGGCTTAGTCTAAGTTCTATCATTAGCTCAATTACAGGATTAAAACAAAACGGAATTATTGGACGAATTGTTGATATCATGTTTATCTTTATCTGTTTTGGAGGTTTAAGTATCACATTAGGTGTTTCTGTACCATTGGTGAATGAAGTATTAAGCTCTGTTCTTGGAATTAAACCATCATTTACGATGAATATTGTGTTAATCCTTATCATTTCCATCGTGTATTCGTTAAGTTCATATATAGGATTACAAAAAGGGATGGCAAGGATTTCAAATTGGACGACCAAATTGGCGATTGTTTTATGTATAGGAGTTCTAGTTCTGGGACCAACATTTTTTATCATCGCAAATAGCACGAATGCCATCGGTTTAATGTTACAAAACTTTTTACAAATGAGTTTATTTACAGATCCAATCGGTCAATCTGGATTTCCACAAGCATGGACAATATTTTATTGGTTATATTGGATAACGTACGCGCCATTTACAGGAATTTTCATTGCAAAAGTTTCAAAAGGTCGAACGCTCCGTTCTGTTATTACCAATACATTGGTTAGTGGAAGTGTTGGCTGTTTCTTTTTCTTTGGTGTTATTGGAAGCTTGACGATTGATCGTCAATTACGAGGAATGGTTGATGTCGTGGGTATGCTAGGGGCTGGCAAAGACAATAGTGCGATTATCGAAGTGTTACAAACCTTACCGTTAAGTAGTATTTTCATGTTATTATTCTGTACGGTTTCTGTTTTATTCCTTGCAACTACATTGGATGGAGCTGCATTTACAATGGCTTCTACAGCAACTCCGAAGTTAAAGGAGAATGAAGATCCACATCCAATGCATCGACTTTTCTGGTGTGTTATGTTGGCATTAGTTCCATTGACAATGATTTTTATAGGGGCAGATTTGAATACGATTAAGACGAGTGCCATTATCACGGGTGTACCAGTCATCTTTATCATGATTATCATGATTGTTGGATGGATGAAATGGATGGTTAAAGACTTTGGGCATGTTCCGGCTGACAAAATTGAAGAAATAAGTGCTGCTGGAAATATTAAGTCCGAAGTAGGTGAATTAAAAGAAAAATAGTGTTGCTTCAATAGAACTTTGCACACAACTCTGCCTCTCTCATGATTGTAGCGACTTCTGGAATAGTAAACCAAGATCAACTTGCACACGATGTAGAAGAATCACAATCTAATGGTTCAGTTATAATAAAATATGCTAAGTGAAAGAAAGTTGTGAGGTCCTACGGAGATGAAAAATCTCTGTAGGACTTTTTTAAAGAATAAGAAAGTATAAAAGTTTATAGGATGGATTCCGTTCCAAGCGGACGCTTTCCGCGGGGCGAGCGACGAGCCTCCTCCTTCGCTTCGCTTCGTGCGGGGTCTCGTCTGTCTCGCTAATCCCGCAGGAGTCGCCGCTTTTCACTGCATCCATCCATTCTACAAAAAAAGTAATCATGTGCTTTCTATTCATTGTTTGAATGGAGTACTTGCTACTGCATTATAAAGTGAAGATTTGTAGACAGTTATTGATCAATCCAATCTCCTAAAACAAGCCGTTCACTTTTTAGAAATAGAGAAAAAGAAGTAGTTGTGCTATTCCTACTATTTTTATCAGTTTCGCTCATTCTATTAATAAACAGCTGCATGATGAATAGCTACATACTAGTTGATTGGAGCGCAGGCGGCGACTCCAGCCGGAATAGCATGAGCTTAAGACCCTGGACTGAGCGACGCGAGGGAAGCGGCTGAAGCCATGCCGGCGGAAAGCGTCCGCAGGAGCGGAAATCAACCGTACTTCTGCGGCTACTTGTTTTAAAAGGACCGGGCGTCTTTTTGCGCTGTTTTTCTTATGTAATTGCAACTTGCCTAAAGTACCATTGCTACTTTCTCAAACGATAGTGAAGTTGAAAATACCTACTAATTGATATTTTAGTAATGTATTCCATGTAAAATGTTACATAATAAATTTACTAAAATATTACAAAACTCACATTGTACTTAATATTTATATTGATTATCTTTAAATAGAGATCGAAAAACAGGAGGGGAATTATGAGAAAGAATTCGTTTAAAAAATCAGTAGTAGCTGCGGCTCTTGCCACATCTTTATTGGCTTCTGCAAATGTAAGTTTTGCTAGTAGCTCAGTGCAAGATGTAGTGGATCAGGCGAGAAAAGACATGAAGGCTGCGGCTTATAGTTATGTAGTGCCTGCTCAAAAGGGGAGCATTGCTGCAAGTAAGGACTTATATCCTGCGCTAAACAAGGTGAAAGCAAATTACGAAAAAGCAAAAAATGATATTTCTAAATCTAATGCTAAAAATAAAGCAGCATTATTAGAAGATCTGAACAACCAATATAACGATAGCATTTCAAAAGGACTTATTTCATATATTGATGCCTACAACTATGCGGACAAGTATTTGAATCCAATTATGGCGGACATCAAAAAGGCAGAAGCAGAAAAAGATTGGGCTAAAGTAGAAAAGTTATATCATAAACTATCCGTCCAATTAAAGAGTCGTACAGCTATTCTTTATAGATTTTCAGGTAAAGCTGCGAGAGATTTATTGATAGAACAATACAAAAAACCAGCAGATCTTAAGCGTGATCAATTAAGAGTACCAGTTACAATTTATATGAAAGTAGTTGCAGCTGAAAAATTATTAGCAGATGATAAAAAAGCGGAGGCAGTAAAAGTTTTAGAAACGATTAAACCTTTGTTAAATAAGCTACCTTCTACTAGTAGTTTGCCAATGGTGAAAGAGTTACTTGAAAGAGTAGAGGCAGCTATGAAAGCAGCTGGGGTAGGTTCAACACCATCTCCAACAGGAGAAACGGTTTCTCTACGAATCTTAGGTACTACAGATATTCACACGAATATAGTGAACTATGATTATTATAAAGATACAGCGTCTAATAACTTAGGGCTTGCTAAGACAGCTACATTAATAAAAAATGCACGTACAGAAAATAGCAATACTCTTCTATTTGATAATGGAGATGCAATTCAAGGTACTCCACTAGGCACTTACAAACAAGCAGTAGACAAGCTTGTTGATGGAGAAGAGCATCCTTCTGTAACGGCAATGGAATTACTAAAATATGATGGTGCAACTTTTGGAAATCATGAATTCAATTACGGGCTTGATTATTTAGATGAAGTCATGGATGATGCGAACTTCCCTTATGTGAATGCTAATGTTCGCAATGCAGCTACAAAGAAATTACTTTATAAGCCATATGTGTTAATTGACAAAGAAGTGGTTGATGCAAAAGGCAAGAAAACAACAATTAAAGTTGGAGTTACTGGAATTGTTCCTCCTCAAATTTTAAAATGGGACAAGACTCATTTGGAAGGAAAAGTTACGGTTGATGACTCTGTTCAAGCGGTGGAAGCAGTCATTCCTGACATGCAAAAAGCTGGAGCAGACGTAATCGTTGTTCTTTCTCACTCTGGACTTGGAGATACGAAACATGAGGTTGGAGAAGAGGACGTAACATACTTATTAACGAAAGTTAAAGGGGTAGATGCGATTATTACAGGTCACGCTCACCAAGTGTTCCCTGGTAAAGTAGATGCTTCTTTAACGAATGTAGATGTGGAGAATGGAACGATCAATGGAGTTCCAGTTGTGATGCCAGGTAAATTCGGTAGCCATTTAGGTGTTATTGATTTAACTCTTGAGAAAAAAGGAAACGACTGGAATGTAGCCTCTTCTAAAGCAGAAGTGCGAACGATTGCAAAAGATGCTACAGACGTAGATCAAACAGTTGTCAATGCAGTGAAGGAAGCACATGAAGGGACGATTAAATACGTTCGTCAAGCAGTTGGAACAACAACAGCTGACATTCATAGCTACTTCTCTCAAGTACAAGATGACCCATCCATCCAAATCGTAACAAACGCTCAAACAGCATATGTGAAAGCGAAACTAAAAGGCACAGCGAACGAAAAGTTACCTGTTCTTTCAGCTGGTGCTCCTTTCAAAGCGGGAACAAGAAGTGATTCAGAATATTACACATTTGTTCCAAAAGGTGAACTAGCTATCAAAAACGTAGCAGATCTATATCTATACGACAATACGATTTCAACAGTTAAAGTAACAGGGGCAGACGTAAAAGAATGGCTGGAAATGTCTGCTGGTCAATTCAATCAAATCGATGCAGCAAAAACAGGTGAACAACAACTTATCAATACAGAGTTCCGTTCATACAATTATGATGTAATCGATGGTGTTACTTATGAAATTGATGTAACACAACCTGCTAAATACGATGTAGATGGTAACGTGAAAAATGAAAAGTCATCACGTATTAAAAACTTACAATTCAACGGAAAACCAATTGACTTAAAACAAGAATTCATCGTAGCAACTAATAACTATCGTGCAAATGGAACATTCCCAGGTGTACGTAATGCTACTGCAATAGAAATATATCCAGATGAAAACCGTCAAGCGATTATTGACTTCATTTTAGAAGAAAAAACAATTGACCCTTCAGCAGATGGCAACTGGAAGTTCTCAGCATTACCTGCTAATGCAAATGTTGTATTCGAATCATCTAAACAAGCAGAGAAAGTTATTCCTGCAAATGGAAGCATCAAGTACATTGGTGATGGCACTGATGGATTTGGTAAATACTCTATTAAATAATATGCTTTCAGATTAAAGATAAAAGGCAGTTGGAATGATCTCATTCCAACTGCCTTTTATTTAATTGTTTGACTTATGGAGCGAACTCCCAATACATCCTGAATATACGCAATCTTAATTAAGTAAACGTGATCGATACTAGGAGGCTCTTAATTGGTTTGGAGAAGCGTCCCCTCGACTCCTGCGGGAAAAGCGAGACAGACGAGACCCTGCAGGAGTGTAGCGACGAAGCGGCTCGACGCTCGCCCGCGGAAAGCGAGGGGTAAGCTTCGGAAAACTGATCTATCCTGTATAAAAATAAAAAAGTTTGAAGACAAAAGGTACTTCTGTAAAAAATGAATGAGTATATAGAATAGTAGAAAGAAGCATTCTATTGGTTTTGGAGAAACGTCCGCTCGACTTGCGGGATAAACGAGGCAGACGAGAGCACTGAAGAACTATCATTTTGTATGATAAATACTTTTTCATTCCTAGAAAATAGTTGAAAAAGGCGACTCTCCTGCGGGAATAGCGTTAGCCGAAGACCCCGCAGCGAAGCGAGGAGGCTGAGGCAACGCCCGCGGAAAGGGAGCCATTTCAACGATTTTCTTATTTATTGGGATAGAGAGTTATGTGTAACCCAGAGAACCTGATTACTTAATCAACACCGCTTTTGCTCTGGAATTGACACCAAGTTTACTGTAAATAGTTGTTAAGTAGACTCGTATCGTTCCTTCTGTAAGGAAGAGGCGATTCGCAATTTCACGATTAGTCGCACCATCTACAAGCAATCTAAAGACTTCTCTTTCACGAGGGGTAAGTGAGTCGAGTAAACTTCCTTGTGTAGGTTCCTGAGCTATCAGCTGTTCTAAGTAAGATGCCGGAACGAAATTCCAATGTAGATTTTTATTCGTTTGCTGTACGTTCAAATATGTTTTCAACAAAGGAATAATGGCTTTTTCATCGAGAAAGGTACGGACATATCCATAAGGTGCGCCGTGACCTAGTGCTTCGTGCAACGCCATCATTGCAGCATCTTCATGATCCAATTCCATTTCACAAATTGCCTCAAGCACAGCAGCTTCTATAATCGTGGAAACTTGCATTTCCTGTAATGCTTTCGTTTTTACTTGAATAGTCGCTTTTAACGCTTCTTCTGCATTCCCTTTTGCCAATAACAAACGGGCATTTACTAGTAACCAAAACGGGTGTCTCGATTCGGCTTTACAAAGCTCGGTTTCCGCTTGTAAAATGTCACCTTCTAGTAAATAACAGCGAGCTTTCATTGTACGTAACGAGTTAATCCAATGTTTTTCTTTGACAATATCTATCGTACTATCTAATAATGCATGAGCCACTACAAAATTACTGTTCATTGCATGAATATGAGCTTTAAGTATGTACATAGGAATAAATAGACCGGGGTCATTATAGCTATGCCCATATTGAAGAGCTATTTCTAATTC
The DNA here is from genome assembly GCF_006861825.1 of Psychrobacillus vulpis. Taxonomy (GTDB): domain Bacteria; phylum Bacillota; class Bacilli; order Bacillales_A; family Planococcaceae; genus Psychrobacillus; species Psychrobacillus vulpis. The sequence goes on from NZ_VDGI01000002.1 coordinate 162,088, forward strand.
AACTACCGCTACTTCTAAGTAATTTTTTTCATACAATGTTTCAGCTGATGCACCGTAGCTAAAAGCAGTCATATTTTGATCTTTGAGTTCTGTTTCTCGAAATAATTTGGCAAAAGGAATCGCTTTCTCCAGTGGCCAAAACTTGCCCTTTGATCCTATACTTGTACGAAGAATTTTATGCTCGAATAGATTATATTGCATAGGAATGTTATCCCATCTAGAACTTACTCGGCCATTCTCAAGTTGTCGTTGGATAATTTCTGTCGCTTTTTCAATGTCATCGCCAATTGCAATGATGGCATATGCCCTTACTGTTTCAAAAATGCTTGCTATCCCTTGATTCTCCTCTGCATCCATCCACTTTTCAGTAACCTGTCTATGTTCTAATTCGAAGATTAACTTACCCGCTTCTTCCATTTGTTGTACAGAAATTAATGTAATAATGTACATAACGAGTACTTCAAAACTAACTGAATAATGATTGTTTCGTAACGTTTGTACCCAGCGTACATAAGTCGATGTTTGTCCAGAGGTAAATATGTCAACGAGATGGGTTGTAATCCAAGATTCTGCTAACTCATTGGCTTGCTCGTTTAAAAGTATTTCAATAGCAGCAATAAAATCTCCCTTATCTTGTAGTAAAGTTGCAGTCTCAATAACAATGGAAGATACCATTTCTTGTGAATAACGTTTTTTTAATTCGATTTGCAGAGCTTCCGCAAACAAATGATGGTATCGAAACACAGGCTGATTGGAATTTAAACGAACAATAAATAATCCTTTTTTTTCAAGCTCTAATAGAACAGAATAACTATCTGATCTATTTGTGAGCTTATCACATACTGCTGGCTCCAAAGAATGTAAAAGTGAAGTATGAAGAAGAAAATCCTGTGTAGATGGAGGAAGCGTGTTTAGAATTTCCTGTAATAAAAATTCCGTAATAAACGGATGAGCACTATCCATTATGTCCACAGTTTGGGAAGTATTTATCGAAAGTCCAGCTAATTGAATGCCAGTTGCCCATCCTTCTGTCATTTTCAACACATGCTGCAGCAATTTATCATCGTTAAAGTGAAGATTTTTATTTTCATAAAATTGTTGTGTTTCCTCATGGGTAAAGCGCAATTGCTCCGTGCTAATTTCTTTCAGCCATGATTTTACTCTCCACTTGGCAATAGGAAGTGGTAAAACAGTTCTACTTGTTAAATAGACTTGTACATTGTCTGGTAAGTACTCTATAAATTGAATAATCATTTGATGGATTGTGTCATTTTCTATTAAATGATAATCATCCATAACAATATTTATAGAGCTCGAGGTCAAGCTTAGTTCATTCAAAAAAGAGTCTATCAAAAACTCCAATGAAGAAGCTTCCTGCGAATTGAACAGAGAGGAGAGTTCTTGAGCTATATTACTTTGGGAGATACTCGACACCATGTGGACAACATATTTCCAAAATCGTATAGGATCATTATCAGCTTCATCAAGGGAGAGCCACGCAACAGGCTCATTACTTTGAGTAAACCATTGACTTAGAAGTGTGGTCTTTCCATATCCTGCAGGTGCGCGTACAATTGTTACCTTTTTTGACTCATCATATCGAAGCAACTCATATAAACGTTCTCTGTCGACAGCATCAACCATAGTTCGAGGTACCTTTGTTTTAGAACTCAACCAAACCATTTGCATCATTTTACCTCCGTCGAATTAGAATTCTGCTATCCCTATTATACTATTAAATAATTATAGACTATATAATTTTCTGAAAAATATAGACAATATAGATAACTTTCAATGAAATTATTAACATTCCTCAATATTGTAAAGTTCAAAATTCATATAAACTGGATAGCATTGCAGGCTGTAATCAGCTAAATATGGAGGAAAAAATCAAAGAGAAGAGGAAACGAGGATGAAAAAGAAAATAATAACACTTTTAGTAATAACGCTAGTAGTTTCAATAGTCCAACCGAAGTACTTCTTAGAATCTGTGCGCGCTTCAGCTATAGAGGCACCTATTTACCCCACCAAGGATAAATTTTATGATGGAACTTTCATTCTTAATGGAGAAAATGGATTGAATTATATAGGGTATGATGCTGCTTATGGACAGCACACGACTTATCTACATTTTACGTTGACAGATCTTAATGAAAGTAAAAAAATGGAAAATGTAAATCTTGTTATACCTATTCTTCCAGGTTATGTTAGCCGGTCTCAATCGACAATAGAGCCTTATATTAATCTATATAGCTCGAATATGGATGGTTGGCAGGAAGCGGGAACTTCATTAAGTGATATACCTAAATATGATGAAGTCAATGACTTCTTAGGCAGACAATCCATTAGTGCTGTTGGAGGAGTTTCGGTGAGGTTTGACGTTACAAATATGATTAAAAATCAACTAGGAGCAACTGATAACCAGGCGACATTTATTTTAACAGGTCCGACAGTAAATGATATTAATGTTAATAATGGAACTGGAATAAAACAAAATATAATTATGTTAGATGAACGCGAATCACAAAGCAATGGTGTGCCATATTTAGAATATATATATTCTCCTCATTCACAGCCAACTGGCACGGTTAGTATAAACAACGGGGCGTCACTTACAAATTCTACAAATGTTAAGTTGAACATTGTGGCAAGTGATCCCGATAATGATCGGATTGAAATGAGTTTTTCGAATGATAATACAACTTGGAGCAGCTGGGAGTCCTTTAGTTTAATGAAAGATTGGAGTCTGAGCAATGGAGATGGAGAGAAGACAGTCTATATGAGGCTAAAAGATTTAACTGGAGAACAATCAGTGATCTATGATGATGAAATTTTGTTAGATACTACATTTCCCTTTGTAACTGGAGTCACGAATGGTGGAGCGTATAAACACGACATAACAATAACCTTTAATGAAGGAGCAGCTACACTAAATGGAGCCCAATTTACATCAGGATCGACAGTATCCCAAGAAGGTAACTATACATTAGTAGTCACGGATGACGCAACGAATCAAACAACTGTCAACTTTTCAATAGACAAAACACCACCACAAGGAAGTATATCTATTCTAAATGGTGCGGGGAAGACTAATACTCCGTTAGTTACACTTAATCTCACAGGTGTAGATGCAAACTCATTACTAATGCAGTTTTCTAACGATGGTTCCACCTGGAGTAAAGAGGAAATTTTTACAAACAATAAAACATGGATGTTAACGAATGGGGACGGTATTAAGACGGTTTACTATAAACTAACAGATAGCGCAGGAAACTCAGCGCAATATAGCGATACAATCATATTGAATACAACTTTAAATTCTAATGCTGATTTAAAAAGTATCGCATTTTCCAAAGGAGCGCTTACTCCTACATTTACACCAAATATATTGTCTTATACATTGAGTGTTGCTAGTCAAGTAAGTAGTATAGATTTGTATCCAATTGTGGAGATTAATAAAGCTACATTGAAAGTAAATGGAGTAGATGTGATTAGTGGAAATAAAAAAACAATTCCACTTAGCTATGCAGCCAATATAATTAGAATAGATGTAACAGCAGAAGACGGTAGGACAAAGAAGACATATACGGTTACAGTGAATCGGGCTAAGCCATCTAACCCAGAGTCAGTAAATCCGATACCTGTTCAACCAGAAAATCCAACACCAGTCAAAGCAATACCAAATACAATGTTGCCAAATCCACATGGCTTACCAGTCGCAACTTTAACTGTTAATGAGGATATTAAATTATATCAACTAGACGATGCAAGTAACTTAGTGGAAGCAAAACTAGTGAGAAAAGGAACGTCTTTATTAGTCTATGATATTTACAAAGGCTATTATAAACTAGCCGATAATTTATACGCTATCCCATCACCAACTATAAGCTTACATATTGGAAAAGGGGAAGTTCGTAAAGACGAAGTAAATGTATACGATAAAGACGGACGATTTATTCGAACAATTAAAAAAGGACAGGAATACAAAGTATATTCCTACGACGATAACCGCTACGCAATTGGCGGCGGTGAATTCATTGATGTACAAGATGGAGTCACGTATGTATTTGGCTGGATTACACTTACGGAACGAATGCCACTTTACAAACCAGATGGAACAGTTGAGCGCACGTTGAATATAGGAGAGAAATATCGTTTATATCAAGCAGATATAGATGCCTTACATCTAGGTGGCGGTTACACAGTGAAGAGAGATAATTCCTTGTATACATTTGTGAAAAACTGAATAATTTCTGTTTCCTGTGCTAAACACAGTTCTGACAAAATCCTCTTAAGTCCTTCGTTACTACTTAAGGGGATTTTCTTTTTCTAAATTGTTAAAAATTTCAACCACTATTAACATTCCTCAATATGGTAAAGTTCGAAATTAATTTAAACTGAAAAAGAATTTGTATATGTTAGAAGATATACAACAAAGGAGAGAAAATATGAAAAGAAAGCTATGGAAAGAAATAGTCGTAGTCGTTTTATTCATTTCGTCCATTTGGTCGTTTTCACCAATTGCTTACGGAAAAACATCTTCCGTCCAGCAGTCGATCGACGCCATAAAAATGGAAATGAAAAAAGCCGCTTTGTACTACATTGAAACTGCTCTTGAAGGGGATCTTGTACCGAGTTCTTCGCTAGACCCAGTGCTAAACAGTGTAAAGAAAAACTATCAAGAAACAAGAAAAATCATTCTCACATCTAATCTTTCAGAAAAAGATAAGCAGACAAAACTAAAAGAAATAGATGCATTGTATGAAGAAAAAATCGTAAAAGGGCTTATCCCATACATCGATGCTTATAACTACGCAACGAAATACTTAGATCCCTTACTAAAGGAAATAAAAGAAGCGGAAGCGAAAAATGACTTTCAGGCAGTCGAAAAAGCATATCACAAGCTATCTGTCCAACTAAAATCAAGAACATCCATTTTGTATCGATTCACAGGAAAGGCACCACGGGATTTATTGCTAGAAAAGTATAAAAAGCCAGCAGATGAAAAACGCTATGAGTTGATTATTCCAGTAACTATAATAATGAAGATAACAAATACACAGCAGTTACTTCTTGAAGGAAAAAAAGCAGAAGCAAAAAAAGCGATAGAAGACATTCCATCATTAGTAACAAAACTATCTAGTGTAAATGCGTTCCATAAAGCACTAATGAAAGAAGTGGATAGACTTCTAGCAATCGTCTTTCCTGCACCAGTAACACCAGTAAATCCGACCCCGCCAGTAATACAGCCTCCAACTAGCGGTAGTGGGGAGAATGAAGGGCCATCCGAAACTTCGGTACAACGAGCATTACGAATCGCAAAAACAAATGCAAATACAGAGCTAGAGAATTATAAAGTAGATGTAAAAGACAATTATAGTACAGCGAATTGGGCGCAAATCATTTCTTTAAAAACTGCAGGAAACAAAGCAATCAATGCCGCAAAAACAACAACAGAGGTTACAAAAGCATTAGATGATGCTAAAGCAGCTATTAATCTAATCCAAACAAAATCACAAGTTTCTACGGTTAGTACAATCACAGTGAAAGGCATAGCTGCGATAGCAGATCCTGCAAATCCAACCTTGTACAATGTGGAACTACCAGCAGGAACTGTTTTAGCAGATATAGAAGCTACGGATATAATGGCTACGCCAACAGATATGCACGCCGTAATAGGAACTGTAACAACAACTAATGGAGGTACAACATGGAAAGTAACGGTTACCTCAGAAGACGGTAAGACGACTACAACCTATACTATAAACGTAACAGTCACTCCTCAAGAAAACTAAACGAAACGTTACGCTATAAGCTGAGTAAAACCAGTGAAATGCGTGGAATGAAAACCATTCTAACTGCTATGTTCAATTGGTAGGTGGAATTCCTACTCTTGTTAAACAGTCTAAATAACAAGTACCTAATCCTCCTGGGTCCAATGATACGCTGATACGTAGAAGGGGCTAAGTCTGGTGAAGTCGTACCCGGTAGTACCGGGGCGGGGTTCTTTAAAAGATTTCTATGGTTAGGAAGACGAATCCATGTAGGCAGGGTAAGCTAGTGTACAGTGTGAAATGTGAAGCTAGGAGTTCACTGTATTCCCCTATAGTCGAAGTACTATAGCGGCGATCGACGAATTGACTGTTAAACCGGTCGTTCTTACACCTGGATAGTGGGAACCTAAGGAAATCAAAAAGAGGGATGAACATAGCGGAACGTTTGAAGTCTTGTTAGAAGAGGTGTTTCAGCACCGATGACTCTGACAAGATGGCAGCGGGTTCATAGTAGTGTCGATAGCTAGCCGTTTGGACTTGTATGGCAACATGTGAGAAGGATAAAACTAGCAGGAGCGAAGGAACCCAGTCAGTGGTATTTCTTATATGAAACTTATTTCCCTAAATAAGTACAAAATCTTGATCTGAATACCTACCAATATTAATTAGTTGTATAAAATCTTTTATTGTTTCTCAGGGAATAAGTCAAATAGAGAAAAGCTGACGGATCGCCGTGTGCGATGAAAGTCGCCTGCATGGTGAAGGCCCGAAACGAAAGCTGCTAATATGTAGTATAAGACGGGAATAGCATTCCAAATATCAACATTTCACCACCGTTTTTAGATGGGGCAACTTTTGGAGGATTTCAATTGTCCACAAATGTAAACCTGACTGTTGCATTGCCTGGAAAAAATAATACAACTGCAACTTATTCAAATCCGGTAAGTAGCAATCTATCCATATCAACGGTTACAATTACAGGTCCAAACCCTTCAGGTCATGTATTTTTGAATGTTTATAAAGTTTCGGCTGGGACAGTTGATGTTTCATTCGATTATACAGGAAGTAATGGAGCTACTGGTAAGATGACTTGGACATTTACTTTTCAATAAAAACAGGGAAATAAAAACAACATCACTGACAGATCGCCGTGTGCGATGAAAGTCGCCTGCATGGTGAAGGCCCGAACCGAAAGCTGCTAATATGCAGTATAAGACGGGAATAGCATAGCCACACCATTAACAGCAGATTCAACAAATGAATATACAAATGAACAATTAGAGATAACGTTTTCTTCTAACAGTGATTGGGAATCTAAACTATATTCCATGTCAGTAAGTGTAGACGGTGGAATAAGCTTCACTACTACAGCGATTAATCCTGCACAGGTTAGCTCTGGAAAAATCACACTTGCTGGTATGTCTGCAGGAGCAATTACTATCAAGTTTCATGCGACCGGTTATTTGGACGCTACTGTAAATCAAGTTGTTATTGGACCAACGGCTGAAGTAAGGGTAAAAACGACAAATAGCAAGGTAGTTGAAGTAGAGGAAGCTAGAGCACTAGTTTTCGTCAATAAAGACGCTAAAGTGAGCGATATCCTATTAAGTCTTATTTCTTATAATAGTACTACTCAAACTTATAAGATTGTCTATAGTGATGGAGATGATATGATGGAATATGCACCAGGGAGTGTAATAAATCCAAATCTTTCTGTTGCCTTGCATGTAAAGTCCCAAGATAGTTCAACGATAGGCTACTACACAATACTTATTAATCAATAAAAACTTTGTGGAGAGAAATCTCTACAAAGTTTTTATTCTAGTGACAGTTTTGACTGTACAATGAACTAGCAATTAAAGTCAGCAGACGAAAAACGCGATAGAAGACATCCCGTAATTAGTAACAAAACTATCTAGTGTAAATGCGTTCTATAAAGCACTAATGAAAGAATTGGATATACTTCAAGGAATCGTCTTCCCTGAACCAGTGAGCTAGAATAATGGTCCAAAGAAAAAAGTCCTTCAATCGAGAAATCGATTGAAGGACTTTTCTTTTAGTATCGATTTGAATTTCAAGGCTTACGGACTTCTCACTGCGAAAGTTTAGAAGTAACTAATATTATTTAATTCAGTACTGAAACATAACTTCATAAAACAATTAATATATTATTTAATAATTCGAAATACTTTGATAAAAGTCTAGCTTTAAAATCGACAGGGGGAAGTTGGAATGACTATGTATATATAATGCTCATCGAAATATTCAATAAAGTTGAATGCAAAAAATAAGGGGGGTTACCTAAAAATGAAAAGAAAACCATATGTAGTTTTCATTATGTCACTCATTTTAGCTTTGATAGTGTCGGCATGCGATAATGCAGGGAATTCAGATTCTAGTTCTAAAAAAGGCAATGACCGAGAAATAGTAGTTGGCTTGGTTTCTGAGCCAGATTCTGTAGATATTCATAGAACATCATCTACGGGTGAAGCGAATATACCGCTATACGATACATTATTAAAATTAGACAATGACGGTAACATTGTTCCGAATTTAATCACAGATTATGAATTGATTGGTGATGGGAAAGAAGTTATTTTCAATTTGAAAGAAGATGCAGTATTCCATTCGGGAAAACCGGTCAATGCAGAAGCTATTAAGCTATCTTTTGAACGATTAATTTCTTCCTCTCCTTTTAGTACAAATGCTGGTGAAGTAGAAAGTATAGAAGTGTTAAGTGAATACTCATTTAAAATAAAATGGAAGGATCAGTTTGCACCATTTTTCATTAATGCAACGACTCCATTCCTAGCACCTTTAGATGTTTCAGTTTTGGATGCTAAAGGAGAAGGATTTGAGAAAAATCCTAGTGGATCAGGACCGCTGAAGTTAGTAAAAATTAATCGTGGAGATTCGCTCGTTTATGAGCCTTATAAAGATTTTTGGGACGGTCAAGAACCTGGATTTGATAGTGTGAAGTTCAGATTTATTCCTGATGAAGAGACAAGAATTTTAGAATTTAAAAAAGGAAATGTGGATGTCTTATTAGATGTTCCTTATCAATATATTGAAGATCTTGAAAAAGATTCTGAAGTGACAATTAAGAGGGTCCAAAGTGATACATTAAGTTATTTGGGTTGGAATAATAAGCTACCTATTTTTCAGGATGTAAAAGTAAGACAAGCAATTGCACTTGCTATTGATCGAGATTCCATTATTGATAATACATTAAAGGGTGAAGCACAGGCGGTATTTGGACCATTACCAAAAACAGTTTTCGGTTACAGTGAAAAAATAGAAACGATGGCTCGCGAAAAATATACAAGGAATACGGAAGCTGCGAAAAAGCTTCTATCTGAAGCAGGTTGGAGCGAAACGAACAAAGATGGAGTTGTGATGAAAGATGGCGAGGAATTTTCAGTAGACTTATGGGTTGATGATGATCCAGCCAATCAAAGAGCAGCGCAAGTAATACAAAATCAGTTGATGGAAATAGGATTAAAAATAACCATTTCAGTTAAAGAATCTGCAACGATCATTGAACAAACACCAAAGGGTGCGCATGAAATGTTACTTTGGAGCTTTGGTTGGCCAGATGCAGATGTATTGAATTTCCTACTCTTTGGTAAAGACAAATCAAAAAGATTACATTATGAAAATGAGAAAATATACAGCCTTTTGGAAAAAGGGGCTATTGAGATGGATCAAGAAGCTCGATTAATGCTTTATGAAAAAGCACAGGAAATGTTAGTGGAAGAATCTCCTTTTGTACCACTATATGTGAAAGAAAATGTTACTGCCATTCGAAATTTTGACAGTTTTGAAATACATCCAATTAACAATTCAATAGAATGGACTAGTGTGAAAGTAAGTGAATGAATAGTTATATAAAGCAAAGGGGGCGTTTACTTGTCATCCTATTTATTCAAAAGATTTACCACTATGATAATAACTATTGTTGGAGTATCTGTACTAGTTTTTATGATTATCCATTTGATTCCTGGTAATCCTGTTAGTCATATACTAGGAGATTATGCAACGGAGGAATCGATTAAGGAATTGGAGATGAGATTAGGATTAGATCGACCTATTCTTGTCCAATATTTTTCATATATGTTTCATGCTATTCAAGGCGACCTTGGAACTTCTTTTATTACAGGCTATACAGTAGTGGAAGAGATTTTAAATCGAATACCTATAACAGCTCAATTAGCTTTATATAGTATTATTTTTGGCTCTATTATAGGAATTTTAATTGGTGTTATTGCTGCAGTTAAAAAAAATACTATTTTAGACCAGCTTGCAATGCTACTCGCATTAGTTGGAATATCCGCCCCGGGTTTTTGGATTGCTTTGTTTTTAATACTTCTATTTTCGTATCAACTGAGTATTTTTCCGATTTCGGGATATAGTGGATTTTACTCGCTCATTCTTCCATCGATTACTTTGGGATTAGGTACTGCTGGTAGTATTGCTAGGATGACTAGATCTAGCATGCTTGACGTGATTAAACAGGATTATATTCGCACTGCTAAAGCAAAAGGAGCAGGTCTATTTCGGTTAGTTTTTATGCATAGTTTACAGAATGCGATAATACCTGTAGTTACTTTAATCGGCATGCAATTTGGCTATTTAATGGCAGGAGCAGTTGTTACAGAGACTGTGTTTGCACTTCCTGGGCTTGGTAGTTTAATCGTCTCTGCGATTTCTACTAGAGATATTCCGACGGTACAAGGATTACTCTTATTTATGGCTGCAATGATAATAATCGTAAATTTTGTCGTAGATCTCTTATATACAAAATTAGATCCTCGTATTCAATACGAATAGCTAACAATATGGTCGTTTGAGAGGAGAGATGACACTGGAAAACAATCGTTCTTCACTTGTATATCCTGATTCAATAGAAATTGAAACTAGTTCAAAATCATCTATTATGAATTTCTTAAAGAAAATAAAGAAAAATAAAGGTGCTTTAATTGGATCAATGATTTTACTTTTTTTCATCTTGACTTCGGCATTAGCACCAGTTATTGCCCCGTATCCGGTTAACGAAATGAATTTTGAAGATAGCCTACAAGGACCAAGCACAGAACATTGGTTAGGTACGGATGAATTCGGAAGAGATATTTGGACGAGGATGCTTTACGGTGGGCGAGTTTCCTTATTAATGGGGCTTTTTGCAGTTACTCTTTCGGGTACTATCGGAGTAACACTAGGTGTAATTGCGGGGTATTACCGCCGACTGGATATTTATATCATGCAGTTTAACGATATATTGATGACATTTCCTTCGTTACTTATGGCGATAGCCATTGTTGCCGTCCTAGGTGTGGGATTAACCAATGCAATGATAGCAGTAGCTATTTCTGTAGTTCCATCATTTGTCCGAGTTGTAAGAGGCTCCGTTTTGTCTATTCGTGAAACAGAGTATGTAGAGGCCTCTCGAGCGATCGGGGTAAAAAACTGGAAAATAATCATAAAGCATATTTTACCTAATGTAGCTTCTCCAATCATTATTTTAGCAACTTTAGAATTTGGTAGTTCTATATTGTCCGCAGCGTCGCTTAGTTTTCTTGGACTAGGTGAACAACCTCCAAATCCAGAGTGGGGTGCACTTGTCTATGTTGGGAAATCATTTTTAAGCCAGGCTTGGTGGATGACGTTATTTCCGGGACTTGCCATTATGTTAGTGGTGTTAGGGTTCAATTTATTGGGCGATGGACTAAGGGATGCTTTAGATCCTAGATCAAAATAGACTAATTTAGGGAGAGATTGTATGACACTTCAGCAGAAAATAGAATCTTATATTCGAGATATTGACGCTACATTTGGAATTTATATAAAACACTTAGGGACGCAAGAGGAAGTGAATATAGAAGGGAATCGTTTGTTTCAGATGGCCAGTGTTTTTAAGGTCCCTATTTTAGCAACTTTGTATGAGAAAGTTTATAAAGGTGAAATCGATTTGCATGAACGAGTAAAACTATTAGAAGAGGATTTTGTACCGGGCTCAGGTGTATTTCAGGAAATGGAATATGGGATAGAGCCAACTATAAAAGATTTGGCGACGATGATGATCATTGTTAGTGATAATCTAGCTACGGATAAAGTGATGAGTATAGTTGGAGGAGCTAATTCTGTTCAAGAGAAAATGCATCAAATTGGACTGAATAATATTTATATTAAACACACTTGCTGGGAACTTTTAAGTTTAAGTGCTGGAATTCCACCTCAACCGTATAGTTTAGAACTTTTTAATGAAATTATCCAACGTTTAATAGAAGGAGAATATGACTGGGATAGTATTGTTTTTCAGGAAAGTACAGATAACAATGTAAGTTCCGCTAAAGATATGAGTTTATTACTAGAAAAGATTGCATTAGGAGAATTTGTTTCAACAGAATGTTCAAGAGAAATTCGTGAGATTCTATTTAAACAGCACTTTCAACAACGTATCGGGGGTTTATTACCTAGAAACAAAAAAGTAGCAAACAAAACAGGTAGCCTTGGAACAATGTTTAACGATGCTGGTATCGTTTACTTACCTCATAACAAAGGAGAATTTGTCATTACTGTATATTCTACAGGCGGTTCTTTGGAGTATAAAGGGGACGAACCAATAGCGCATATTGCTGAGATTGCCTACCAATATTTTATGGACTGTCTATAGTAGGTGCCGGTATCATCCATTAGGTATGAGGGGGTAGATCATTGACAATCGAATTATTAAAAGTAGAAAATATGAATATTTCTTTTAAGGATGATGAATCAGGCACAACCTCAGCAGTTAAGGATCTTTCCTTCTATATTAATGAAGGAGAGACAGTAGGATTAGTTGGAGAGTCAGGTTGTGGCAAAAGTGTAACGGCTCTTTCTTTAATGAGGCTAATTGAGAAAAATTCTAGTTTCATAGAAGGGACAATAGAATTGGAAGGCGAAGATATAAACCTATTTTCAGAAAAAAAGATGCGTTCTATTCGTGGAAATAAGATATCGATGATTTTCCAAGAGCCAATGACATCCCTAAATCCAGTGCATAAAATTGGGAAGCAAATTGGAGAAGTCCTTCATTTACACGCACTTGCAAATAAAATAAATTGTAAGGAAAAAACGATTGAAATCCTAAAAAAAGTAGGCATTCCAAGAGCGGAAAGTATTGTGGATGAGTATCCTCATCAGTTATCCGGTGGAATGAGGCAAAGAATTATGATTGCAATGGCTATGGCTTGTAATCCTAAACTGCTTATTGCAGATGAACCAACAACTGCTCTTGATGTAACTATTCAAGCTCAAATATTGGATTTGATGAAAATGTTACAGGAAGAATATAATACTGCCATCTTATTAATTACTCATGATTTAGGAGTAATCTCTGAAATGGCTGATCGAGTGATTGTCATGTATTACGGGCAAATTGTTGAGGAAGCAGATGTACGAACTCTATTCAAGAACCCAAAACATCCTTATACAATTGGTTTGTTAAACTCCGTACCGAATATTGACAGTGAAAACGAGGGCAGATTAATCCCTATTGAGGGAAACGTACCAAATCTAGGTATGATTAAATCGGGTTGTCCGTTTCGCTCTCGCTGCCAACATGCTTATGTTAAATGTCATGAGAAAAATCCACCATTATTTAAACGAGATTCTCAATTTGTTAGATGTTGGTTGTATGAGGAGGAGGGGGTGCAAGCTTGAATCAACCATTGCTAAGTGTGAAGGATTTAAAGACATATTTCCCAACAAAGAAAATCTTCTTTAATAAGGAGAGACAAGTGATTAAAGCAGTTGACGGTATTAACTTTCAAGTAAACAAAGGGGAAACGCTTGGAATAGTAGGGGAAAGCGGATGTGGAAAGTCAACAATGGGAAGAAGTATCTTACGCTTAATTGAACCAACTGAAGGTTCGATTAAGTTCGAAGGAAAAGAAGTGACGACTTTAAATCAAAAAGATTTAAGAAAGTTACGTAGCAATATGCAAATTGTTTTCCAAGATCCCTTTGCTTCACTTAATCCTAAAATGACAGTAGGGTCTATTTTAGGGGAAGCACTTGCCACTCATCAACTAGGACAAAGCTCTAAAGAAAGAAAAGAAAAGGTAAAAGAATTATTGGGGAAAGTGGGTCTGAGTCCAATCCATATTGAACGTTATCCACATGAGTTTAGTGGTGGACAAAGGCAGCGAATCGGTATAGCGAGGGCAATAGCGGTCAATCCTGCACTAATTATTGCAGATGAACCAGTTTCTGCTTTAGATGTATCTGTACAAGCACAAATATTAAACTTATTTCAAGATTTAAAAGAAACATTGGGGCTAACATATATATTTATCGCGCATGACTTAAGTGTTGTGAAACACGTAAGTGACCGAATTGGAGTTATGTATCTAGGGAAAATTGTAGAACTTTCTGATAAGAAACAACTATTTCAAAACCCACTCCATCCTTATACGCAAGCACTGATATCTGCGGTTCCTACACTCGATCCCGATGCCAAAAAGGACCGAATTATTTTGTCTGGAGACGTACCGAGTCCTTCGAGTCCACCGAGTGGATGTGCTTTTCATACCCGTTGTATGTATAGAAAAAATGTGTGTGAGAATGTTAAACCTCGTGAAATTACAGTTAGTCCTGGGAGATTAGTGAATTGTCATATGTATGACGAAGATTATTTTGTAGAATTTTTATAGTAGCGTCCTTCGAAATGACCGTTTCATTTATGATAAAAATGAATAGTTATTATGAATAACATCATAAAACAAGCTGCTTGTATCTAGTTTTAAAGGAACTAGATACAGGCTATTTTTTATTTGGATGAATTTCGAATTGTATTTTCTTGTTCCGCAAAATATTCGACACTTGTGCTACATCTTAGCAAATTGTAAAGAGTTGTGTCTAACTAGGGAAAGTTTATCAACCTTCCGTCATAGTAACTTGGACTAGTACATACAATAGGAAAAGTTTCACATTATGCATAAGTTACTGCATATGTAAACTCCAATCATATTCATAGGAAGGGTGCGGTCTTTATCGAACAACATTAGCAATATATTTGGACTAAGTAATAATTTCATAGAAAGAAATCAACTGTACTAAAAGGGGGAAATATACTATTGAAGAAAAAACTAATTAGTAGATTATTTAGTGCATTCATGGTAGTGGCAATGATCTTCGCGATGATAGGTCCAGCAATGACTGCATCTGCAAACACAGGTACAAAGCCATTTAAACAAAATGCTCCTAGCGAAAGCACTTTACAATTAAAAGCAGCTATCGCAGAGCAATTGAATGTATTGGACGGTGGACCTAAATTACACAAAGACTTACAAGACTTATCGGGCAATCAAGAAGTTGCAGTAATCATACATTTATCCGAAAAACCAGTTGCCCTTGAAAAAGGAATAAACGAACTAAAAGGCAAAGCATTCTCCAGCTCACAAGAAAATCAAGTAAGAACGAAAGTAAAAGCACAACAAACATCTGTAAAAAAAGAAATAAGTTTAAAAAATATCTCTATGAAACAAGGTTATTCATTCGATACAGTTTTAAACGGTTTTGCAGCGGTTGTAAAAGCGAATGATCTCCCGAAACTACTTACTGTTCAAGGAGTTACGTTAGTAGAACCTGATGTAATCGTTTATGCGATGGAAGAACCAAAAAAATCTAAACCGACAAATACTACTATAAAAGATAAGAAAATAGAAGCAAAGATGAATACGAGTATTTCATTCCTAGGAATTGAACAGCTTTGGAACGAGGGATTTGAAGGACAAGGCATTAAAGTTGCTGTACTTGATACAGGAATCGATGCAAACCACCCAGAATTTGCAGGTATTTATAAAGGTGGAAAGAACTTTATCCCGAATTCATCTGACTATACAAGAACACGTTCGGCAGATGATGCATCGGAAACTTCGCCTGTAGAACGTCCTGCAGGAACTCCTGAATTTAATGCTAGAGGAAGTGCGTTCTATACATCTCACGGTACACATGTTGCAGGTACTATCGCAGCAATTGGTGCCAATGAATACGGCATTAAAGGGATTGCGCCTAAAGTAGACCTTTACGCTTATCGTGTGCTTGGAGCTTATGGAAGTGGGGCTAATTCTGGAATCGTAAAAGCGATTGATACAGCAGTGATTGAAGGCATGGATGTTATTAACCTATCACTTGGTGGGGAGAATAACTCTGAATCGGATAGCGGATCTTTCGCAATCAATAACGCTATGATGGCTGGGACAATCGCAGTTGTAGCAACAGGTAACTCAGGTCCAAACAGAGGAACAATAGGATCTCCATCTACAGCCCGTTTAGGTATTGCAGTTGGTAACACAACGAACCCAGAAAAAATGTACAACGGAGAAGTGAATGTTAAGGTTGGACAATATAACCTTACTAAGCAATTACAGTTGATGGGAACTACTTTTGGGAAAGACCTAGCAACACAACTTCAAGGGGAATTTGACTTAGTTGCTGTTCCTGGAAACGGTGAAGCGAAGGATTATCAAGGAATCGATGTAAACGGAAAGGTTGCTTTGATCTCTCGTGGTAGCATTGCATTTGTCGATAAAATTGCGCATGCAAAAGCAAACGGAGCAGTTGCAACTATTATCCATAACTTTGCAGGCGGTACGAATGCACCAAATGCATCTGGAACACTTCTAGGTGACTCATTTGCATTTCTTCCAACATTTGATATGTCCCAAACAGATGGGGACGCAATTCGAGCAGCTTTAATAAATGGAGCAGGAAAAGTTACATTCGGTAAATTTGGCTCTGGTAATACAACTGGAGATGAAGTAAACGACTCAAGTTCCCGTGGACCATCTACTCCTAACTTTGATATCAAGCCAGATGTAAGTGTACCGGGTACGAATATTATGTCTACAATTCCAATGTACAAAGCAGATTTCCCAGATGCTGTTTATAATGAAGCATATGATCGTAAATCCGGTACATCGATGGCTACACCGCATATCGCTGGAATCGCAGCACTTATCAAACAAGCGAATCCGGATTGGAATCCATTCGACGTTAAAGTTGCACTTTCTAATACAGCAAAAGTGCTGAATACAGCAAAATACGATGTATTCGCTCAAGGTGCTGGACGTGTAAATGCATATGCGGCAGCTCATCCGAATGTACTTGCCTATGCTTTAGACACTGCTGTTCTAGACGGAACTGGACAAATCGTTGAAAATAAGAAAGGTACTGTAACATTCGGTCCTCAGTCACTTAAAGAAAACCTATCTGTTACGAAGCAAATTCTTGTAAAAGACATAAAGGGTAAAGGTGGAAGTTATAACGTAACAGTTGATGTGACCAAAACATTCGGTGATGCAAAAGTAACAGTGGATCAACCATCATTTACACTTGCTGGAGAACAAATATTAAATGTTACATTGACTGCTTCCAAAGCGACAGCACCAATGGGTTCTGAAATACTAGGATATATCCACATTAACGGTGGAGGTTCAGATATTTCATTGCCATTCGCTGCTAACTTTGGTGGAGAGGCAGCAACAGAAATAAAAAATATGAGTATAACAGAAAAAGACTTGTCCTTTAACGGAGATGGTGTGAAAGATTCCGCTGTGCTTTCATTCACATTAACGGGAAATGTGACTACAAACTATATTGAAATTTGGGACATTATGAATCCTGAAGGCGGAGAATACGGAGACGGCTATATTGGCTATTTACACGCAGGCGCTTCACTTGGAAAAGGATCATATACGCTGAATGTTAATGGTCAGTACAAACCATGGGGCAGTGCACCTGCAACAACGATACCAGATGGTCTGTATACAATTGACTACAATGCACTGGCAGCTTCAGGAGCAATTGGTGCCTATGTTGGACCAGTTGTTGTGAAAACAACGAAACCTGCAATTACAGGCTCTGTGAAGGATGGAGTAGCGACAGGGAAAGTAACGGACAAATATATCGAGTATAATGAAGAATTATATTTATACGGCTTAGAATATGACTTGAATGACAAGCTTAATGCTTCTTATATTGCAACTATCAATGGTAACACAGCTTCAGCAGTGGACTTTGATTTGGCACAAGACGGATCATTTACATTCCCTGTAACTGCAGGAACAGATTCCGTGAAAGTTGTGATTAAAGATGCAGCAGGCAATATTGGAGAAGCATTGATATATGAAAATGAAGAACCAGAACCAGTAGTAACACTTTCTGTAAATCCAACGAAAGTCGATTTAGAGACAGGTGGAACAGCTCAACTTTCTGTTACAGAAACTTCAACACCAGCAGAAGGTGCAGCGACAGTTAAAGATGTAACTGCAGCAGCTACGTACGTTGTAGCAGACGAAAGCGTTGCAAAGGTTTCTAACGGTTTAGTAACTGCAGTAGGAAAAGGATCTACAACGATTACCATCACTCATGGTAAAAATACAGTGTCCGTAAATGTAACAGTGAAAGATCCAGTAGTTATTGTACCTGGAGTGAAACTAGTTGCAAACAAAACACAACTTGATTTGGAACCTAAAAAAGAAGCAAAACTGACAATTAAAGAAGTAACGACAAGAGCAGATGGAACAATAAAAGAGCAAGACGTAACAAAAGCTGCTAAGTACACAGTTGCAAATAATAAAGTTGCTACTGTAAAAGATGGTTTAGTAACAGCAAAAGCTGTAGGAAGTACAACAATTACTGCTAAATACGGTAAAAACGAAGTAACTATAAATGTGGATGTTACAGAACCAGTAGTGACCTTAGTTGCAAACAAAACACAAATTGATTTGGATCCAGGAAAAGAATCGCAATTGACAATTAAAGAAGTAACGACAATGGCAGATGGAACAACAAAACAGCAAGACGTAACAAAAGCTGCAACGTATAAAGTAGCAGACGGTAAAGTGGCTTCCGTTAAAAACGGTTTAGTAACAGCAAAAGCTGCAGGAAGTACAACAATTACTGCTAAATACGGTAAAAAAGAAGTTACTATAAATGTCACTGTTACAGCACCAGGAGTGACACTTACTGCAAACAAAACACAAATTGATTTGGAACCTGGAAAAGAAGCACAGCTGTCGATTAAAGAAGTAACAACAGCGGCAGATGGCACAACAAAACAGAAAGACGTAACAAAAGCTGCAACGTATAAAGTAGCAAACAGTAAAGTGGCTTCTGTTAGTAATGGTTTAGTAGTAGCAAAAGCAGCAGGAACTACAACAATCAGCGTGAAATACGGTAAAAATGAATTAAATGTAAATGTGAATGTAACAGAGCCAGTTGTAACTCTAATTCCAAACAAAACACAAATTGATTTGGAACCTGGAAGAGAAGCACAACTGTCAATTAAAGAAGTAACGACAACAGCGGATGGAAAAACAAAACAGGTAGACGTAACAAATTTTGCAACGTATAAAGTAGCAGATGGTAAAGTGGCTTCTGTAAGTAATGGGTTAGTAAAAGCAAAAGCTGTAGGAAGTACAACAATTACTGTTAAATACGGCAAAAATGAGGCAACTGTCAATGTGTCTGTAACAGAACCAGAAGTGACACTAACAACAAACAAAACACAAATTGATTTGGAACCTGGAAAAGAATCTCAACTAACAATTAAAGAAGTAACGACAACAGCAGATGGAAAAACAACAGAAAGAAATGTTACAAAAAATGCTACGTATAAAGTAGCAAATGGGCAAGTGGCTTCCGTAAATGAAGGAGTAGTAAAAGCAAAAGCAGCAGGAAGTACAACAATCTCTGTTAAATACGGTAAAAATGAGCTAACAGTAAATGTGACCGTCACAGAACCAGAAGTGACACTAAGTGTAGACAAAAACCAAATTGATTTGGAACCAGGAAAAGAAGCGCAATTGTCAATTAAGGAAGTAACGACAACGGCGGATGGTAAAACAACAGAAAGAGATGTTACAACAGCCGCAACTTATAAAGTAGCAGATGGTAAAGTGGCTTCTGTAACTAATGGTTTAGTAAGAGCAAAAGCAACAGGAAACACAACAATTACTGTTAAATACGGTAAAAATGAAGTAACTGTAAATGTGGCAGTTACAGAACCAGTAGTGACTCTAACTGCAAACAATACACAAATTAATTTGGAATACGGTAAAGAAACACGACTGACAATTAAAGAAGTAACAACAGCGGGTGATGGAACAACAACAGAAAGAGATGTTACAACAGCTGCAACTTATAAAGTCGCAGATAGTAAAGTGGCTTCTGTAAGCAATGGATTAGTAAGATCAAAAAATGTAGGAAGTACAACAATTACCGTTAAATACGGTAAAAATGAACTTACTATAAATGTGATTGTTACAGAACCAGAATTGAGATCTTTAGTACCAGGTTCTGAAACTTTGATGCCAGGTTCTGAACCAATTCCGACAAATTAAATCCAGGTTCTGAAACTATTTTTACAATATAACTTGAGAAAGCTCTTGATCGAGAAATCGATTAAGGGCTTTCTATTTGTATTAGACTATAAATTTTGTAGTAGATTATTTAGCTAATTGATTCAGAAGAATTAATTCTCGTGGATAAAGTGATTATTCTCTCGGATAACAGCTATATTCTCTCGTATAAAGCGTAGATTCTCTCGCATACCAAAATTATTCACTCAAGAAGGGATTATATTCCATAATAAAAGTAACTTCAAAATTTCGAGTGCGTCCCCTTTAGGTGAAAGGAGCAAGAAGGGGATTTAGGAAAGTAGAGTCATTATCACAGAGAACAGTCATCTACAAGCTCAGTTGTTTTATACGATTGATTCTTGTTAGTTAATGTTGATTTCTGATCAAAAGAAAACCACTCAAATAATGAGTGGTTCATTCAATACTATATTTCCCTATACTTTAGGACTTGGTCCAAATTGATTCTCATTCTTTTGACCATCTAAACACATAAAGACAAGTAGAATAATAGAACCAATTAGAGGAATTAACCCAATTAAAATCCACCATCCACTTCTTCCAGTGTCATGCAATCTGCGAATCGAAACCGCTAAAGAAGGCAGTAATACAGCCAAAGTATAGAGGCCTGATAATAAAGAAGATAATCCTGCGACTAACTCCACTATCGAAAGAACAATAATAACGATGGCACTGAAAAGATTAAACATCCAGTATTCTTTACGTCTAGCTCTTCCTTGAAATCCTACATAATTTTTTAATACTTCTAAATACCAGTGCAATGAAAAGCCCCCAATGAAATTATAATTGCGTTAACAGTAGATTATGTACTATTACTTTTTCAGTATATCATCGGATTAATAAGTTTTTTTAGGTAAATATTGGTATATTTTAAATTAAAATTAACTAAGTTCATTCTACATAATCTTTTATTAAGGTGGATAGTTTACACTATTTTTAAAAGGGGATTTTAAAACAGATAACTTCGTCACTTCACAGATATAAAAGCAAAAGTTAGCATTAATTAATGCCTACCTATTCATTTAGGTATTGTTTTTATAATATTCTCCACACCAAACCGTTTGAGCATTATTGGGATCCCTAAGAAGTTGAGTGTGTAGAGTTGAAACTAGCACCTATAGATTTGGATAATAATGATGAAAATAGACGGTATTACATTGAAAAAATATTATAGATTAGGAATTTAAGTAATATGCGGTAAATAGGACTCGGAACCAATTATAATTAGAATTATAAGGAATATTACTCGGAAATTAGATCTTAGCGTTAATATATTTAGCAAAAGAAGGTGAGGATTTTCAGATGAATATAAAAAAATTTAAAGACAACGTAGATAAAACGATTTTAAAAAGGGGATACGACTACTACAACGAAGGGAATATAATAGAAACATATAGTCAAAGAGACAATCAATATATTTTTCTAGTCAAAGGAAGTGATGATTACGAAGTGGTAGTAAAAAAAGATGAGGATGGTGAAATTCTCTATTCTCATTGTGATTGTCCTTTTGATTTCGGTCCTGTTTGCAAGCACCAAGCGGCTGTTTATTTTAAGCTGTTTGAAATATTTAATTTTAAGGAAAACAATGGAAATGCGGAAAAAGAAACGAAAAAACAGCCGGAATTAAAAGAAGTGCTAAACAGTCTATCTAATGAGGATTTAATTGATATCATACTAGGCTTAACGCAAAATGATGCAACTTTAAAAAATAGTCTCATTGTCAAATATTCAAAAGGCGATGGTACCCGAGAACTGGAAATGTGTAAAAAATTATTAAATTCTATTGTAATAAAATATAGAGGTAGAGCAGGTTTTATTTCATATAGGGAAACCTATCGTTTTGTGAGCGAGATGGAGGAACTATTCGAAAAGGTAAGGGGTACAGATGACACATTATTAGCCATAGATATTGCATTTTTAGTGCTTAACGAAGCCATGAAGTCGTTCCAATATGCGGATGATTCTAATGGAGATATCGGTTCTTTCGTAGCAGAAACAATAGAACTGATAGAAGAAACTGTGTTTGAGGTTGATGATACAGATTTAAATTTAAGAGAAGTAATATTCGATAAACTATTGGAGGAGAGCGAAAAGAAGATTTTTGACGGATGGGAAGATTATAAAATAGGTTTGCTACACATATGTGCCGAGTTCGCTGATGTAGAAGCATTAAGGCATAAACTGAGAGTGAAAATAGAGAACATGGTCAATAAGGAATCTGATGATCGCTATATGGAATATCGCAATGAAGCTATGCTTCAGCTATTACTGCAAATAATAGAGGAATATGGGACTGAAAAAGAAGCGGAACAATTCATAAATGATAATATTAATTACTCGTCTTTTAGAGAACTGTTATTAAGTAAGTACATGATAAAGAAAAACTATTCCAAAGTCATAGAATTGGCTTTGAAAGGAGAAAAACAAGACAGCCAATTTGCAGGGTTATTATCGAAATGGAAAAAAATAAGGTACGCAGCTTATAAAGAACTTTCCCTTAAAGAAGAGCAAAAGAAGTTGGCAAGGGAATTGCTTCTTAGAGGTGATTTTGATTATTATCAGGAACTAAAGATATTAGTTGTAGAAGATGAAAAAGACGAATTTTATAACGGTTTAAAACAAGAACTGAAAACGCATAAGGGGCCACATGGAAGGAGTATGCACCTTAAGCTCATAGTAGAAGAAAATGATCTGGATGAAATTTTGGATTATGTAAAGGAAAATCCAAGAGACATAGAAAAATACGCAGACATGCTAGTAAAGAAATTTAGTAATGAGGTTAACGAGATTTACAAAAAATATATACAATCAGCAGCAAGTTCATCATCCGATAGAAAAAAATATAAAGAAGTATGCAATATACTTAAAAGATACAAAAAGATTGCTGGCAAGAAAAATCAAGAAGAATTAATACATGAGTTAAGTGCTTTATATAAGAAAAGGACAGCCTTTGTGGACGAGTTGAGTAAAATTTAATTCAAATTCATCACTCTGTGTCAGACACAATTATAGCTTTAATTAGTAAGATTCTTAGAATAACAAAGGAGTGAATTATATGAATATAACATACGAAATTATTCCTACTGAAAAGGTGGAAAGCTGTAGGGATTTATGTAATGAATTAATGGTTTTTCAAAAGTCGAAAGCGTACATAAAGCCGGAGCTGTTTGACCATATGAATTTTGATACACGGATGATTCCATCGATTAATGGTGCCATTCACAATTTTATTGTGGTAGTCAAAGATGAGGATGATATAGTCGGCTATGTCTATTCCAACATCTCTACAAAAGAAACTTATTCGAATGATTTTGCTACTTTTTTTGACCTATCTTCTGTAAGCGGAAATAATGTAGGTTGCTTATCTCAATTTTATATTAAAGAAGGGTACCGACAATATGGAGTTGGGTCTACGCTTTTTAATATGTCTATGGAGTGGCTGAAACAGTTTGATGATGTCCAAGATTATTTTATCTTTGTTTCTAATGGTAACGATGATGCCTTGAAATTCTATAAACGGAAAGGATTTTCTGTAAGTCATAAAATATTAGCTGGTTTTATCACTGTTTTGCGGAATAATGAAGAACACTCATAAATTTTATATAAATGATGCATGCTTTCCCCTCTGAATCTATATATATAGATGGAGAGGGGCGAGAAAATTGAGAAAAATAGTTGCAATTCTATTAGTATTAATGTTTGTATCTGAATTTATTTCCATCAAAGCTTTTGCAGTGGAGCAACCAACGAAATACATTGCACTTCATGATAAAATGCTGTCATTTGAGCCCGGAGAAGTGCTTATCGAGAATGCTCAGGTTTTTGTCCCACTAGCGAAAATGTCGAGTTACTTGGACGCAAACTTGGAATTCTCAGAAGATGGAATGGTTCTTACTATTAAGAAAGGTAAAGATCAGATTACGTATAATCATTTAGAGAAAACGACTTTATTAAACGGTAAATTGATTCAACCAAATCCAATTCGTTTCATCGAGGGTGATCTGTACGTACCCATAAAATTTTTAGGGGAATCTACTGGATATAAGGTAGAATACCTATCTAGTATTCAGACAATGAGGCTAACAAACGGTCGAGAGAAATCGATGGACAATGATGCTTTTGTAAAAAAAGTGAAATTGGATAACAAGCCAAAACCAGTTAGCACGAAGCCTACTGTGTATCTAACATTTGACGATGGTCCAAATAAATTCACTATCCTTAACATGAATACGCTTAGTAAATATAAAGTGAAAGGGACATTTTTCTTTGTTGGCAAACAAATAAAGCATTATCCCGAAATAGTAAAACAAACCTATTTAGAAGGCCATTCACTGGGACTTCATAGCATGACTCATGACAAGAAGATTTTATATGCTTCAAGCAATGCTTTTATTGGAGAAATGAACGAAGTTAAAACGCTAACACAAAAATTGACTGGTAAATCGGTATCACTTGCCCGAGCACCATATGGAAGTCAACCTTATGTTACAAAAGCAATGGCAGGTGAATTAGTGAAATCTGGATATAAATTATGGGATTGGGACGTTGATTCACTTGACTGGCAATACACAGAAGCAGACTATAAGCAAATTGTATCCAATGTAAAAACGGGTGTACAAAAAGCTGTAAAAGCAAAGGATTCACACATCGTCATTCTCCTCCATGACCGTGTACAAACGACAAAAGCATTGCCAGAAATTATTGCATGGCTACAAACGGAAGGGTACAATATTTTGCCATATGATCCGTCAAACCATATCGTTCAAAATTTCTTGAAGGATAAACAATTATAGAACAGAACAGAGCGGCAGAATATTAACTTCAGCCGTTTTTTTTCGTCTTTTGATAAAATAAAAATATACGGAATTGGGAAGACTCATATTGTTTATACGTAACCGAAAAGGAAGTAAAATAGAAAAAAGGAGCTTTGTTTATGGAAGTTCGAATTGAATGGATTTACAGAGTACCAAAGGGAATGGAAACAGTATTCCGCTCAGAAGAGATGCCCGCAGCTCAAGCAATGTTGTTTGTGGAAGACATGGAAAGGACCGGGCGTGTCAAAGATGTAACATTCATTGACAGGTTCGACAGTTCATGGACGGTAAAAGAGTTGAAAGGCTATTTGAAAGGGATTGAAACTGAACCGCATAACATCAGGGTTTATTTTGATGGTGGTTACGATCGTGCAACTAGTAGATCAGGGCTGGGATGCGTCATTTATTATGAGCAGAACGGGAAGTCATACCGATTACGGCGGAATGAATTTGCTGCCAATCTTATATCGAACAACGAAGCAGAATACGCAGCGTTATATTTGAGCTTGCAGGAGCTTGAACTACTGAGCGTTCATCATCTGCCAGTTCGTTTCATAGGGGATTCACAGGTAGTCATTAACCATCTAAGTGAGGAATGGCCTGTAATCGAAAAAGACCTGTCTAGTTGGGCAGACCGGATAGAATCGAAAATGAAAGACCTCGGTATCCAACCGGAGTACGAACTAGTGTCGCGAAAATTGAATGCAGAAGCGGATAGGCTCGCTACGCAGGCGTTGAATGGAATAGAGATTACGGGAACAAAAGAAATGACAGCGGATTAGAAGTAACTCGGTGTAGGATCTATTAGTCAATTAACTATTATAGAAAACGTCTCAAAAACCTCTGGATTTTTGGGGCGTCTGTTTATAATTAGATGTCACTTATATGGTGAATAGTGAGATAAATATGTAAAATGAAGGTAGACGGATTAACCTTTTTTAACGACTGTAGCACTTATTCATTCGCTTTAAAATGGTAAACCTTTTAGCTATATGCGAAGAGCCTTTGATGTTATATGTGTTCACAGTTTGGTGTTGAGATTGTCAAGGTTAGCTAGTAAAAAACCTAGATTATCGATAATTTTACTTTAGAAATATAAGAAGATTGAAATGAAAATAGCTGAATATAACTTTAGACGAAAAAACTCAAAATGTTAATATCGTTGCCCTATGTAAAAATCATGTTTCACTAGTAAACAAATTAATTCTTGAAATTATCACGTTGAATCTTTCGTCTAAATGCTATTTTCAAGAGGCTCTAATCTATCTTTCTTAAGTAGTTTGGCAAATTCAGTTGCGGGCAGAGGTTTAGAGAACAAATAACCTTGAATCGTGTTGCAATTGTACTTTTGTAATAAATTGAGTTGTTCAATTGTTTCGACTCCCTCAGCGATTACGCTCATCTTTAACTGATGAGATAATTGGATAATCATATTAACAATGAAATTCGAGTCCTCTTCGTGTGAATTACTTAAGTCATTAATAAAAGAACGGTCAATTTTGAGAATATCTATTTTCCCTTTAAATCGATTTAAATAAGAGAGAGAGGAATACCCTGTACCAAAATCATCTAAAGCAATTTTAATTCCTAAATTTCTTAGATCATCTAAAATGGAGAAAACGACTTCTTCATTTTCTAAAAGAGACGATTCTGTAATTTCGATTTCTAAGTATTGAGCTTCTAGATTCGTTTCCTTTAATGTTTGAACGATATTGGTAATTAAATCTCTTTCTAAAAAACGAGTAGCAGATAAATTAATAGAAATTGGAATCATAGGTAGTTTCGCTTCATGCCAAGCTTTAATTTGAGTACATGCAGTATGTTTAACCCATTTTCCTATTTCATTAATTAATCCAGTGCTTTCTGCTAATGGAATAAATTCATTTGGGCTAATAATTCCCCATTTTGGATGATTCCATCTTATAAGAGCTTCAGCACCAATCATTTGATTAGTTTTTGCATAAATTTTTGGTTGGTAATACAATTCTAATTGGTTTCGCTCAATTGCATATCGAAGATCAGAC
Source organism: Psychrobacillus vulpis (assembly GCF_006861825.1). Taxonomy (GTDB): domain Bacteria; phylum Bacillota; class Bacilli; order Bacillales_A; family Planococcaceae; genus Psychrobacillus; species Psychrobacillus vulpis. The sequence continues at coordinate 189,123 of NZ_VDGI01000002.1, forward strand.
TCTATTGATGATAATTTGTTTGTATGTTTGGAATTTGTTTTGTCCGAGCTATTCTCTAAATTTACTTTAGATTGCATAATCTTTCTCCTCGTATATTAGTATGATGAGCTCTCTCGAATAGAATTTCCAGTTGATCTGAACCTCTTAGACAAGATCAACTGGATCCTATTATAAAAGGGTTTTTATTGAAAAATTAGAAAAAACTAATAAAACTAAAAGATGTGCGGTAGATCTAAAGTAGTGATTGTGCCATTACCTTTTGCTTGAGCAGGCTCAATACTAGTGCTTGTATAAAGTACTACGGATAAAACAAATAGAACGATTAATAATTTTTTCATTGTGTTTACCTTCCTTTTCATAATAAAATGGGGTGATTTTTTGGAAATGAAATACTTAGGTTTAGAAATTAGTAAACTTAGAGCTGAATTAGGGATGTCCCAAAAAGAGCTTGCCAATAATATTTGTACACAATCGACAATTAGTCGAATTGAAGCAGGAGAAGTTTATCCAGCAATAGATACTTTATTAAAAATCGCATTAAAGTTACAAGTTCCTATCGAATATTTTATAGAAATGTTATTTCATAAAAATGTTTTAGAAAGTGAAAGCTTAATAAAAAATATTGAGTTTCACTTAAAAGAACATAATTATAAAAAAGTTATTTCGATTATCAACAAAAATGATATCAATAAAGAAAACATTTGGTTGAATTTTTATTTAGAATATATGTTACATACAGCACATTACGCTTTAAAAATTATTACTCCCGAAGAATGCATATCAAACTTGAAGAAAATATTAAACTATTCTAATCCAACTACCATTCAGTTCCGCTTTTTACATATAAAAATTAACAATGCAATTGCAAATGTATATGCGCAAAATGGTGAAAGTTTTAAAAGCTTATATCACTATGATAAAATTTTAAAAGAGCATATTCATAAAAATTATAGTGATTATAAAATTTATGAAACGCTTATTACAGTACTTTTTAATAAGTGTAAAGTGCTATACGATATAAATGACATTGAAGCAGCACTGGAAACTGCAAACCAAGGAATAAAAAAATCGAAAGAGACATGTTTTTTCATTTTAGCTGGACAATTTTTATACTATAAAGGACAATGCTTAGAAAAAATGAACGCTCCCTTTATAGAAATTCAAGAAGTCTACATGCAAGCTTTGTTTATTTTTGAATTCCTTGAACTTCCTTTTTATATTAAAGCTATAAAAGAAAATAAAAAAAGTTTCTTAAAATAAGAGAATAAATAGGAACAGTTGCTTTATTTGCGATTTTAATATGTTGATTATTTGCTGAATTATCTAATCCTCACTTTCTTCAATCATTAAGATTGATTAGTGCCTTTTAAATTCTAATATTTGTTGGTGGAAGATACAGTAACATCTTCACATCTAAGATGAGACTCAAGAGTACAAAATACTTAGGTGAATTACTCTTTTTAAATACTTTGTGCATATAAAATATACTAGAATTTCCGCAAATAATCTTTAGGTTATGCATAAATGGATATTAAATTTTTGAAAAGTGAAAAAATCTTTTATTATTTAGTTTCTGAAAAATCTTGGTATGATTAAGTTGAGAAGACGGAAGCACTTCATAAATGATTTTAAAAGGCCTGTAACTAGTTTTGAGAATAGTTACAGGCTTTCTTTTAGTTAGAAACATTATGATTTGTATTTTCCTGTTTAGCCGGGGATTCGTTGTTGTCTTCTTGGTAAGACTCTTTCATTTTGGGTAGTTTTTTTTGTTGCGATTTTGGAAAAGCTTGTTTTGCTTCCGCTTTAGAATCTGGACTTTGAACTTTTTCAATATAATATTGAACACTATACATGGAGCCCTCTTCGACCATACGATTGTCGTCAGGATCGTTTGGATCAGAGAAACCTGCTTTCGTCATTTGAGTTGGCTGATGCTTTCTCGAATCCATATAGGAAGACATTTTTGTTTTCGAATTTTTCATCGTCGTTTTCGCTTTTTCTCTATTTTCCATTTTGTTGAAATACACGACAGCGAAGGCAACAAGCCCTCCGATTAACATGGAACGTTTTTTACCTTTTAGCATCTTCATCACTCCTTTTACTTATTGTAATAGTGATACCCATTTAAAACTGTCACCAAACATTCACTCATTGATGTTTACTAATGACTAATAGTCAGAAAAAACTTATAATTTGTATGAGGAATGATAATGTAACTTTATTATGGGGTGAAAGATGGGATGGTATGAATGGGACGGAAAAAGATTTTGCAACGGAAGCATTTATTAATACACTTCCAAATGGATTAATTTATCGATATATGCGAAGAACTTTTGATATTGTAACGAATGGTGAGTACTCCAAGTTCCATGAGGAAAGTGGGTATGATCCAGTTATGCACGATCCAATTGTAGCAAATTTGGCAAGTACAACTTTTAAGATACCGGAGTGGCTTGCTTTAGAGATTTACGAAGAGACGGAAGTAGCGATAGCCAGATATCATTTTAAACGGAAGAATCCAACGGTATAATTGTATAACTTTTGCTAAATTATAGAAAAGCAATTCCTGTAGTTACTTTATACAGGAATAGCTTTTATGCATTATGGATATCTTGCAAAAAGCATTTTACTACTTTTGCTTCATATCCTCCCTCAGCTTCTTCAACATTCTTTCTCTTCTTTTCTTAATGCCAGGAATAGAAATTCCAGCGCGTATTGCAGCTTGTTGGAGAGAGATTCCTTCAACAAAAATCCAAAGAAGTAATTGGCGTTCGTTTAATGTCAGGTTCTCCAGAGCAAGCCCCAAGTCTTCATTTTGAATATGTCGGATTAAAACTTGTTCTAATAAGAAACTCAGTTTTTCATCCTCCATAGGGTTGATTGTTTCTTCAAAATTTCTTTCTCTCTTGAGTTCATCTAGTATTGCACCGTACATGAAGCGATATGCATATGGTGCGAAGTCTCCTCTTGTTTCATCATATCTTACCCATGCTTTCCACAATGCTATTCTTCCTGCTTGTTTATATAGCTCGTGATTTTTGTATATGTGTAATTTTCGAATACAGGCAGAAATCATCGGTTCGTATTGTGTCAGAATTTCATCAAATGTCATCCAAATGCTATCCTTTGGAGTCGTGCACGATTCGTTTATTCCTAGGTAGCAAAAGCATAATGGGTTTTATCATTGTTATCGAATAAGCAAAAAGGCTAGTTACTTAGAAAGAATCGTGCATGTATTTTAGAAAAATTAGTCGTTTCGTAAGTAGATATGTCAGATTCCTTATTAAATTACATTATTGGAAATGTTTAGGGTATAAAATTGGTAATACAACCATAAAATTTCACATAATTACATATTTTCAGTATATTTAGACTATACAATAATATGAAAATTTGGTAGTATATATCCAAACGAGACGAAAAGGGGGATTTTTTTATGATGAACTGTGATTCTAATTTAATTGACGATCGAGCATTGATGATTGAATCTGTTTTTACAGATGGTTATAAATCGAAAATCACTACAACCCATGGAATCTATTATTCCAAAATGGCCGTCCTTCATTTACTTAATAATGCATGTATACGATATGCTTCGACATTAGAAGGGCGTATTCAAGGAACTAAACAGCTTATGGATTTTCAAAATAAATCACCAATACTTATCGAACCTAATAAGATTGCCGCATTTCCAACAATGTCCTACAAAAATATAGAATGTGTTTGGATCTTTAATCATCGCTTTCACGTAGAAGAACTAGGGAAGGGAAAGTCACGTGTGACATTTAGTAATGGTATGTATAGCATAGTGAATGCTTCTAAAAGTGTTCTATTAAAACAACAACAACGACTCCACTCCCTTCAAAACATGTACAATATTATCCATCATGAAAAGAAAACATACATAGGTAATGATCCTATAGTAAAATCTCAATCATCTTCAAGTGATATAAAGAAGTAGAGTTTCCAACGATAATTACATCTTTCATTTGTTCAGCCATACTCAGAATTTCATAGAGACAACAAAAAAGCTGCCTCACTAAGTTGATACAAGAATCGACTTAGTGAGGAGCTTTTTATTGTTAAATCAAATAAATTAGTAAAAGTTAAAGTAAGAAGGCTACAAACAAAGCAACTCTTTCGATTTCTTTAAAAAAAGAATTTCATAAAACCAAAATATTCTCTAGCCGTTGAATCCGCAATAAAAGTCACAAATAATATAAATAGAATCGTAAATGTAGCAATGTACAGTATAAATCCGTATAGTGGGTCAGCACCAGTTGGGTTTTTTATTAGTAAATAACTAATTACATAAAGTGGCAGAATAAAAATAGCTAAAAGAAGACATATCGTTAAAATTGTGTTCCCATAGGTAAACGATTTTACTAGCATAAGTAAGATAGATACTATAACTCCGATATTAAGTAATGATAGGTGACCTCCATAAAAACTGATAATAGCTTTAAGTTTATACTGTGGGCCAAAGAAATTATTGATGAGAAAAAGAGAAAGTACGAGGATACAAATCATAAAGAATGTAAGAAAAAATACTTCTAGAAAGAAGGATAAAAAACTTGGTGAATTGCTCCAATATAGATCCTTCGTAATCAAAAATAACGACATCGAAAAAAGTACTGTAAATAAAACGATACTAATTAGACTACTAGTTAGTTCTGATTCTCCACGATTGAAAGCAACAGAAGGTTTTTTTAGTTGTTGCACAAAATAGACGATATATTTTTTTGATTTCTTTTTAATATTTTCTACATATACGTTTGGTTCTACCGATTTTGGTTCTATTGTGTCTGTAACTATTAGAGGTTCTGCAAATTTAGTTCCACATTTACTGCAATAATTACCTACAGCTTGTTCGTGGCCGCAATTTAAACATTTCAAAATAAATTCCCCCTTTATTAATTTTTTTAGTAAGCATTATTGTACTGATTATATGTATTGTATTAATCTTATATTCTTTGAATTTCCTTAGAGGAGAATGCTACTCTCCCAGTAAATCTTTTAGGGGAAATGCCTTTTTTATTGTTAAAACAAAATAGTGCCCCTCTAGCAAAAAGTGTTTTACAATTTTTTGCATTTTTCGTGTTGAACTATATTATTTTTCCTTATTTTTAAATAGCTGCTTATTATTCTATTTAATTTATTCATATATTTATGCTGTTTTAAATAGGATAAGCGAACAGCTAATTAATATAGGAGGGAAACTATGAAAAAGAATACGATGAAAAAATCTGTAATTGCAACGGTTCTTGCAACGTCCCTATTAACTTCTACAAGTGTTAGTTTTGCTAATAATTCATTGCAAGATATTGTAGATCAAGCGAGAAAAGATTTGAAAGAGGCAGCTTATGCTTATGTAGTACCATCTCAAAATGGAAAACTTGCTACAAGTTTGGATTTGTATCCAGCATTGAATACTGCAAAAGTAAATTATCAAAAAGCAAGAAATGCAATATTGAAATCGGATGCAAAAAATAAGGATGCTTTGTTAAAAGATTTAGATGACTTATATAACGAAAGAATTACAAAAGGAGTTATCCCATATATTGACGCTTACAATTATGCGGACAAGTATTTAACACCAATAATGGCTGATATTAAGAAAGCGGAAACAGAAAAAGGTTGGGCTAAAGTGGAGACATTATATCATAAGCTATCTGTTCAATTAAAAAGCCGTACTGCTATTCTCTACCGTTTTACAGGAAAAGATGCGAGGGATTTATTATTAAAACAATACAAAGATCCAGCAAATCTCAAGCGTGATCAGTTAATGGTTCCTGTAACCGTTTATATGAAAGTGAAGGAAGCGGAAAGGTTACTAGCAGCTGGAAGACAAGCTGATGCTATTAGAGTTCTGGAAACTATTAAACCTTTACTTTATAGATTGCCACCTACAACTAATATGCCAATGGTGAAAGAGTTACTTGAAGAACTAGAAATGGTAAGTAAAAAAGCAGGAGTTGAAATAATAACACCTACTACTCCTCCAACTACTGGTGGTGGAGGAAGTAGTGGAGGCGGTAACAGTGGTGGTGGCAACAATAGTTCTAACTTTAAATTATCATTGATGCATACAAATGATACACATGCAAACTTGGACAATGTAGCGAAGCGTGTTACAGCTGTAAAAGACGTTCGTAAAGCGAAACCATCTGCATTGTTAATAGATGCAGGAGATGTATTCTCCGGAACTTTATATTTTAATGAATTCAAAGGACAAGCGGATATAGAATTTATGAATTTAATGAAATACGATGTGATGACTCTTGGAAACCACGAATTTGATCTTGGGTCAAGTACGGAAGGTCATAAAGCATTAGCCGATTTTATTAAAAAAGCTAATTTTCCAATTGTAAGCTCGAATGTTGATTTTTCAAAGGATGATACTTTCAAAGGATTATTTAATGTAAAAGTATCAACTAATGCGAAAAACAGTCAAATTTATAGTGGCATTATTAAAGTTGTAAACGGGCAAAAAGTAGGGTTGTTCGGCTTAACGACTGCAGAAACGAAAGATATTTCTAGTCCAGAGAAGGTGACGTTTACAGACTATGTGAAAGCAGCCCAAACAATGGTTGACGAGTTCCAAAAACAAGGTGTAAACAAAGTGATTGCTGTTACTCATCTTGGTTATGATGATAATCCTGCGTATGACAATGACTTACAGTTAGCAGCAAAAGTAACAGGTATTGACGTAATTGTTGGTGGTCACAGCCATACAAAACTTGAGAAACCAGTTGTTGTAAACAAAGATCTAAATGGAAAAGCGAAAGACCCAACAATTATTGTTCAAGCTTATCAATACAGTGAGTTTTTAGGAACGTTAGATGTAGAGTTCGATAAAAACGGAAAAGTAGTTAAGCACTCAGGAGAGTTAATAAGCATTAATGCGAAACAAGAGGATGCTCAAGCGGCTGAATTATTGAAAAAATACTCATCTAAAATTGCAGACTTGAAAAATGAGCCAACTGGGGCAACAGCTATTAATGCGCTAGAAAACCCTCGTACAGAGAGTAATAGCGTACGTAGAAATGAAACACCATTAGGGAATCTTATTACAGATGGTATGTTGAAAAAAGCGAAAGTGTATAACAAAGATGTCATCATGGCATTCCAAAATGGTGGAGGAATAAGAGCTGCTATTGATAAAGGTCCAATTACAGTAGGTGAAGTAATTACAGTACTTCCATTTGGAAATACATTAGCGACTATAAAACTTACTGGAGCAGAATTAAAAGCAACATTTGAAACTAGTTTTAGAGATTACCCAAAAGAAAATGGTGGATTCCTTCATATATCTGGAGCAAAAGTAGAATTTGATTCTTCGAAGCCAGTAGGTAAACGCGTAGTATCCATCGCTTATAAAGACACAGACGGCAATTTTGTTAATATCGAAGATACAAAAACGTACACAATTGCTACTAATGCATTCACTGCTAAGGGTGGAGACGGTTTCGATGTATTGAAAAAAGCATATGAAGAGGGAAGAGTTACTGATTTAGGGCTTTCTGATTGGGAAAACTTACGTGAACATATTGCAAGTATCGTAAACGTTGATCCGAAAGTGGAAGGGCGTATTGTGGATGTTGCTGGACAAGAACCAGGTACTGAATTCCCTGGTGGTGAAGTGGCGCCAGAAGATTTCTCGGGTACACCAGAGGCACCAAAAGTGTACAATGGCGACGTTACAGTATCACTAACAGATGTAACTAAACTTGAGAATGCAATTATTAAAGGAAATCTAATCCTAAAAGGTAGTCCAAGTGGAGATATTACTTTTTCCAATATTACAGTTGAAGGAAATGCAGATTTTTCTGGACTAAGTGGGAAAACATTAAACTTAGATGGACTAACAGTTGAAGGCGAAATGATTCTTTAATGCAGAGTAGCAAACTGCCTAAGCTTTTCATTTTTAATGATAATTGCGACACTGAAAATCCCTATATAAAAGGAGAATTGTTTAGATGAGTAAAAGGAATTGGAAAAAGCCTATAAACGCTTTTCTATCTGCTAGTTTAATAGCAAGTTTAATAATCCCAGGGATGCCAACTAAGGCTGTAGCTGCAACGAATGCGAGTGACTTGATTATTTCAGAGTATATAGAAGGTGGTGGAGAAAATAAGGCACTCGAGCTTTATAATGGCACAGGAAATGATATTAATTTAAAAGATTACACATTAGAAATCTATTCAAATGGAGCATTAACTGCAAGTCAAACACTATCATTTGCGGAAACAGATGCAGTGGCTAATGGAGCAACATATGTTTTAGTTAAAGATCATAGTAATACAGATGCAACTTTAAAAAGTAAGGCAAATAAGCTAAACTCGACTGTTATTAATTTTAACGGTGATGACCCTATTGTACTAAGAAAAAATGGTACAGTGGTGGATTCCATTGGACAGATTGGAAAGAGAATTGAGAATTTAAAAGATATTACTCTAGTACGTAATAGCAATGTTACTACTGGTGATACAAATCCAGAGGATGCATTCGAACCATCTGCAGAGTGGGGAAAATATCCAAAGGACACTTTTGATTATTTAGCCTCGCACATAATGGATAGTGATGATCCTGGCCCAGTAGAAACTAAAGTTGAAGCTGTAACAGTGTCTTTACCATCTTCAAGTGTTCCATCGGGGACGGAAATTACATTATCTACAAACACTAAAGAAGCTACGATTTATTATACGGTAGATGAATCGGATCCAACTAACTCCAGCTCACGTTCTGAATATTTAAATCCTATTGTAATTGATAAAGATATGACGATTAAGGCAATTGCTATGAAAGATGGATTAGATAACAGTGAAATTGCAGAGTTTACTTATACTATAACAAGTGAATCTGAGGTCCTGTCAATTGCAGATGCTCGTGCACTTAAAGAAGGTGAAGTAAAAGTAAAAGGTATTGTCACTGCATTATTAAAAAATACTCTCCATTTTCAAGATGAGACAGGTGCACTCGCTGTTTTTCCAAAATCATCATTAAATGTTCAGCTTGGTGATGAAATTATTGTTATGGGTACTTTATCTGAATATAATGGCTTATTACAATTACAAACAGCAAAACTTGTAGGAGAACCAGTATCAAAGACAGTACCAAATCCAATAGAACTTACAGGTGCTGAAGTTAATGAAGAAAATGAATCTAAACTGGCAAAAGTAAATAATGTAATAATATCTGGTGCTGCTCCAAATTACACAGGTAAGGATGCACAAGGAACACAATTTGTTGTCCGTGATGAAAATAGTAACTTAGGATTAGTAGCGGGTACAAAATATGAATCTATCACTGGAATTGTCCAAGAATTTAATGGTACCTATCAAATCATCCCTCGCTCAATGCAAGATATCGTCGCTGATAGTTCAACCATTCAACCAGTTGTAGCAAATCCTACTAGCGGTACATTTGTGGGAAGTACAACTGTAACTTTATCAACAACTACTGCAGGAGCAGAAATTTACTACACATTAGATGGTAAAGAGCCAACAAAAAATAGCACAAAATATACAACATCTATAGTGATTGATCAAGATACAACAATCAAAGCAATAGTAATCACATCAAAAGGCTCTTCTGAAGTAAAGACTTTCGAATACAAAATTACGAATAGTTTACAAATACATGATATTCAAGGAGCGGGACATACCACTTCTTTTAATAATCAAACAGTTCAAGGAATTGAAGGGATAGTAACTTATTCATTCACACTTAATGGCTCAACTTATTACCACATTCAAACACCAGATGAATTAGCGGATAACAATCCTAATACTTCCGAGGCTATTTTACTTTATAGTGGTAGCAAAGCTTGGCCAATTCAAGTTGGAGACTTAGTTTCGGTAACTGGAAAAGTAAGTGAGTTTGCTTATGATGGATATTCAGATAGACAAGAAACAGACCTAAAGACTACTCAAATTAATGTTCGAAATGACCAAGGTGGATCAGTTGTTGTAGTTAAAAGTGGTATAGCTTTACCAGCTCCAATTATCATCGATGAAACAAATATGGCATTAGAGGCAATAGACAGTGACAATCTAACTGTATTTAATCCAACTGAGGACGCAATTGATTTCTGGGAAAGTATTGAAGGAATGCGTGTACAAGTTGGGAATGTGAAAGCAGTAGCACCACAAGAGCACGGAGATTTAATTACTGTTTTAGAAAATGCTCCAACGAATTCACTTCATGGTGGAGTATTGTATGAAGAAGGAAACCAAAATCCAAATCGTATTCAATTCCGTTTAGAACCTAATGGACCTGGTCGTGATTTTGAAGTGGCAACGGGTGATAAATTTACTGGTCCGATTACTGGAGTAGTAGGTTATTCATTCCAAAACTTCAAAATCTATGTTTCCTTAGACTCTATGAAGGCTGCTCATAAGAAAGGAGCAGCTACACCAGAAAAAACAACAATTGTTAAAGCAGATGACAAGTTAACAATTGCTTCTTATAACTTAGAGAACTTTTCGAACAATAAAACATCAACTTCGGACGACAAAGCGCGTAAATTAGCAAGAGCTATTGCTACTGATATGCAAAGTCCTGATATTGTTGGAGTAACAGAAGTTCAAGATAATAACGGTGAGAGTACAGGAAATTCTGCAGCAGATCAAAGTTATGCAAGATTAATTGCAGCTATTAAAGCAGCAGGTGGGGTAGAGTATAAATACGTAAATATCGACCCAGAGAATAATCAAGACGGTGGTGCACCAAATGCAAATATTCGAGTTGGTTTCCTTTACAATCCAGCACGAGTATCATTAACTCCAGGTATTTCAGCTGGTAATGCAACAACTGCAGTTGGTTACGAAGATGGTAAGTTAACATTAAATCCAGGTAGAATTGACCCAACTAATAGCGCATTTAATAGCAGTCGTAAGCCTTTAGCTGCTCAATTTGATTTCCAAGGTGAAAGTGTTGTTGTAATTGCAAATCACTGGAACTCCAAATCAGGAGATACTCCATTATTTGGTTCAAAACAACCTCCTGTATATGAATCAGAAGCTCAGCGTCATAAAATTGCTAATATCGTTTATAACTTTGTGAACGACATAAAAACAAAAAATTCAAAAGCAAATGTTGTATCTTTAGGGGACTTTAATGATTATCAATTCTCTCAATCTCTAAAAATTCATGAGGGTAACCTTATTACAAATATGATTAACAAAGTTGAAACATCTGATCGTTACACGTATTTATACCAAGGTAACTCTCAAGTTTTAGATCACATTTTAGTTTCTAAAAACTTAGAACCAAAAACTAAAATCGATATTCTTCATATTAACGCAGATTTTACAGATATGGCTGGACGCGCGAGCGATCACGATCCTGTAATGGTTCAAATTGATTTACTTGCTGATGATATTGAAGTACCTATCGAAGTAGAAAACACATATAACATTACAAAGCTAAAAACAAAAAAATTGACGATTGGTAAACGTAGCGTATCCGTTACATTAGATAATGAGTCAGTTATTACAGAAGGTATTCTGTTTACAGGCGCTTATGCAGAATTCAACGGAGCAGGATTTGCAAAGCATACTGTGACAATTAAACCAGCAAGTGCTGGAGCAATTATTGACTTTAAAGGTGTAGAGGTTCAAAAAGTAATTATTGATGGTACGAATGTAAAAGAAATCCGTGGTGCTGAAAATATTCAAGAAATTGAATTTATTAATGGTGCGACTAGTGATTCAATTAAATTTACAAACGTGAAAGGGGAACCCATTGAGGTTCCTTCTTTTCCTAGTGAAAACAAAGCTCCAATTGTAAAGAAACCAATTCCAAATAAAGATGTTAAAGTTGGAGAAACTATTTCCATTTTATTAACAGATCACTTCTCCGATCCAGAAAATGATAAATTAACATACACTGCAACAAAAGGTACTATTCAAGGGAATACTTTAACTCTAACTTTGGAAGAAGGAACTCATGTAGTTGGAGTTACTGCTTCAGATGGTAAAAAAAGTGTAACAGCAAGTTTCAGTGTTATAGTAACCTCTGCTTCTTCACCAACAGATGAATACTATAAAGATGCATTTGGTAAAGAGGGGCAAGCATTAAAAGCTGCTTTGCATGAAATTATTGATGGGCATACACAACTTTCATACGATCAAGCATGGGAAGCGTTGAGAGAAACAGATGAAGATCCAAAAAACAAGAATAATGTTATATTATTTTATTCTGGTGAGTCTCGCTCTAAAAGTAGTAATGGCGGAGGGGTAGGGCAGTGGAACCGAGAACACACATGGGCACAATCGCATGGGAAATTGGGTACAGAGAAAGGTCCAGGCACAGATATTCACCATTTACGTCCTACAGATGTTCAAGTAAATAGTTCAAGAGGAAACTTGGATTTTGATAACGGCGGAAGCCCAGTGGAAGGCTGTAATGGTTGTTTTATTAAAAAAGGAAGTTCATTTGAGCCACCAGATCGTGTAAAAGGTGATGTAGCACGAATTCTATTTTACATGGCAACTCGTTACGAAAAAGGCGATAAAGTTGATTTAGAACTAAACGAAAAGCTTAATAATGGAAGTGCTCCATACCATGGTAAGCTGTCCGTACTTCTAAAATGGCATGAACAAGACCCAGTCGATGAGTTTGAGCGTAACCGAAATAATGTCATCCAAAAATGGCAAGGAAACCGAAATCCATTTATCGACCATCCAGAATGGGTTAATCTAATCTGGAAACAATCAAGCTCATCAATAATCATCCCAAAAGCTTCATAAGTTTTATTACAAAAGTGTTACTGGTGCCAGGCACCAGTAACACTTTTGCAATATGTCTTTATTTATTTTATAAGGGGTACTTTGGACCCTGGTGTTGTTGGGGTTCATTCCGTCTATTTAGTCAGCCTTGCTAATGTTGTAAAGTAATAGAATATATTGCTAAGGAGGATTTACCTCGAAAGGAGTAATTTACAATTTAGCAAGAACAACATTAAAGGAGAATTTTCAAGCATGACAGGAAACACACACATCGTAGGCGGTCTAGCAGCAAGTCTTGCTTATGCACAATTTTCGAATTATGATCCAGTAATACTGGTGGGAGCGGGTGTCGTAGGAGCTCTTATTCCGGATATTTGTCACGGTGGAAGTAAGATAGGAAAGACATTTCCGATCGTATCAAAAATTATTAACATACTTTTTGGGCACCGTTCATTCACACATAGTCTTTTGTTTTTGTTTCTAATTGGGATTCTACTTCATTCATTTGTAACGAATGAATCAATCATAATGGGAATTTTAGTTGGGATTGTTAGTCATCTCGTTTTAGATATGGCAACAAAAAATGGGATCAAACTATTGTTTCCAATTAAAGTAACAATACGCTTTCCACTAACAACGAAGACTGGTGGCAAAGTGGAGAATATAGTTTACGCTGCTTTGTCGCTTCTTTCCGTTTATTTCGGATATGGGGTATTTGCTTCTTATTTTGTAAATTGAAATCGAATGACAAATGATAAATATAGTTAACAAGTTATGAAAGTTGTCCTAAAAGTCGATATAAGTCGACTGATGGGTCAGCTTTTTTTACTTCGAGAGAGTTGTTTTAGACGACCATCGGTGGGAGAGGTTTTCTTCGAATACGAGCGCTTAAGAAGGTCAATTCCAATTAGTGCATTTCCAGATGCAATTGCCATTCAGATGTTTTCCTAGATGCAGAAGTCGTATACTCTCGTTATTCAAGAGATTAAATAATACCTACTTAATAGATTGCAAAATATAATTATCGTGGATTGTTAATATTTATTTTTTATGTTTTCTGTTAATTTAAAATAGCAAAATATGCTTTCATCTTTTAAAATTAATAGAATAAAGGGGATGAAAAAATGAGAAAAGCGTTAGTATTAGGGGGAACTAGATTTTTTGGGGTGCATCTAGTGGAGGCCTTGTTGGAAGAAGGTTATGAGGTAACGATTGCGACGAGAGGAAAAACGCAAGATCCATTTTCAACAAGAGTGAATAGAATCATATTTGATCGATTAAATTTTGATGAATTTAAGGAACTATGTGGAAATGAAAATTGGGACATCGTTTACGACCAAATCTGTTATTCTTCACAGGAAGCTTTGGACGCAATCGAAGTGTTTAAGGACAAGACAAAGAAATATGTGTTCACTTCCTCCAAGTCCGTATATGGTGAAAAGAGTGGGGAAGTAGGGTTTAACGAAGAAGACTTTAATCCATTCGAACACAAAATCATACAAGGTCCAAAAGAGGACTTTTCATACAACGAAGGGAAACGGCAAGCAGAAGCGGTATTTTTTCAAAAAGCTCCATTTCCGGTTGTAGCAGTGAGATTTCCAATTGTTCTAGGATTAAACGATTACACAGAACGACTCCATTTCCATATTGAAAAAGTACGAAATAATGAGGAGATACATTTAGTAAATCCAGCTGCGTCTATTGATTTTATCTCCGAAGAAGAAGCAGGGAAGTTCCTAGAATGGGTCGGTCTTCTAGAGTTTACTGGACCAATTAATGCTACATCAAATGGAAAGGTAAGTTTAGGAGATTTGATCAACGAGATAGAAGACAAAACTCAAACTTCAGCTAGGATTACATCTACTCCTAATGAAGCGAATGTTTCACCATTCAATATATCTAATACTTGGTTACTCAGTAACAAAATAGCTCGGGATTTAGGTTTTCATTTTAAGGACTTAAACGAATGGTTGCCGGTGTTGATTAATGATCTATTGGCTGAGATGGAGTCTAGGTAAGGTTAAATATTGTGAAATTCCCACTAAGCAAAGCTTGAAGTGGGAATTTTTTTATGCAAAAACTTCGCAAGTTCTTTCCCAAAAAGTCATTGCTTATTGTAGAGTAGCTTAGACCAAGTACTACTTTTGGAATATGTCTATCAATGGAGTAGCAATTATTTCCCCTGAAATAATATAAGCATAACAATTTTCTAAATGGAAGTGATCAATTGATGTTGATTGTAATGTTTCACCCAATAAAATTAGCAAGCTCTTGGTTAAATTTCTCAAGCTCACAATAGAATAACCCATGTCCACTAAATTCAAATGGAATCAATATGGAGTTTTTAATGCTGGAATGCAATAGTTCTCCTAAAACGAAGGGGCATACTTTATCTTGTTTTCCATGCAAAATAGCAGTAGGAACTTGAATGAAAGATAAATCATTTCGTAGATCTTCATCGCGAAGAGAAGTTAAGCATTTTGCAGTTGCATTACCGGAAGCCATTAGTCCGAGACCTTGGAACCAATCTATAAAGCTTTTAGTTAAATAACGCGCAAAGAAAATATCGCCAAAGTCACTTAGCATTTTGGGGCGATCAGTGTAGGTGGCTTTTATTAATTGATTCACTTCGTCTTTTGTCATTCCGTATGGGAAATTTGGTCGCTTTGTGAAAACAGGTGCCGCTGCTCCGATAAGTGCAAGTTTGGACACTTTATGCTCACGATGACGTGCCATGTAGCGAATGGAAATAGCTCCCCCCATTGAATGGCCGGCAAGTGTAATGTCCTCCAATTGTAGCGTGTCAATTACAACTCGAATGTCATCAGCTACTCGATTATAGGAATACCCGTCCCACGGTCTGCTGGACTTCCCAAATCCACGAATATCAATCCCAATACAACGATAGCCCATTGCTGGAAGAAAGTCGAACTGATATTCGAACATTTGATGATTTGCCGGCCATCCGTGAATAAACAAGATGGTTTTATTCGAAGACGAGTTAATATCCTCTACATAAATGTTTACACCTTTTTCCACCTTCACATAGTACCCCATTAAAAAACCTCCATTACAAAGCAGATTAACTAATATATGAGTATTTAATAGTAGATATTCAAATAATGTATTAAATATCAATAATAAATAAAGATATTTTCATATTATTGTATTATCTATACATATATTAACAATGGTGAGCGTAAAGAAGGGAGAATGTTTTATGAGGAATAAAACAATTAAAATCGCTGTTTCATCTATAATAGCGACTTCCGCGTTTGTTGCGGCAGCACCATCCAGTCAACACGGGGATGCGGCAGCGAATATGGAACAATTAATGACAGATGCGCAAAATGCCGGGAATATATTAAAGTGGGCGATTTCTGTCGAGGGTTCTGCAGATGGAGTGACTCAGCCATGGAAACAGTTTAATGATGCAAAGATTGCAGTTGCAAATGTAGAGGCAGCTTTAGGAGAAGTAGGTTTCTCAGAAAAATTGAAGTACGAAGCTCGATTAACAGATGTAAAAATACAAATTCAACGTGCACAAGGTTATCTTGATGCTATCACGGCAAGCACTAAGATTCATGCAAAAACGAACGCACTTTCAGTAGCAGTCTATTCAAATAACTTAGACAAAGTGGAAACGGCATATCACGAAATGACGGCAGAATTTCGAAAACAAACGATTCTTTTGGATCGAGTGTACGGCCAATCAACTCGTGATAGAATTCGCAACGCTGTAAAAGGACCGGCAGAAAAGTTAATTCGTGATTTAAAGAACGATGTCACTGTTCATATGTTAGCTAAAGGTGCTGCTTCAGACGTTAAAAAAGGTAATTATGCGGAAGCATCCAAGAAAGTTTATGAGGCCCAGGCTATTCTACGTTCAAATGTTTTAATTTGGGAGAACGTACTACAAAAAAGGATAGACGAAGTGAATGTATCTTTACCGTTTCAGATTGTTTCAATATCTCATGTAAACAATACTACGTTAACTTTAAAACTGAACAGAGCAATTTCTTCAATCAAAGCTTCAGATTTTTCCTTTAATAACGGATTATCAGTTACAAACGCTTCATTAAATAAAGATGGAGTAACGATTACGTTAACAACTTCGGTACAAACACCAGGCTCATATTATACATTGAAATATAAAGGGAATACCGTTAGTTTTAGTGTGCCAGGAAGTATCGTGCCAATTTATGTTGGAGATATGACAATCCAACATAAAGAGACTTCTGAAATATTAGCATTAACAGCTATATTTAAAGAGTCGAATGGTCAGCCTTCTAAAGCAACTATACGTGTGGATATTCCTGCTGGATTGAAATTAGTTTCCGTCAATGGAGCGGCGAATAATACGGCAGGAGCAAGATCGGTTAATGTAACTCCAGATAGAAACGGGACAGTAACAATTGTATTTACTGCGAAGGATTTGAATGTTTCAGCACTAGATAAAATAATCACCTTTAACAAAATAGAGAAAAGTAAAGTAGTAGAAACTCAATCTTCAGGAACTATCAATTTCTATGTAGCTGCAAAAGAAGGCACCATTTCAAATAAAAAAGTCCATTTCGTAGATACGTACCATAACTACTTTGTTACAAATGACGGAGTGAAATACAATATGAAAGCAACTAGAGACGTTTATCGTAATGAAGGTAACTTGGTTTCCTTTGATTCATTTAAAGCTGCCTTAGATGTGGAAGATGTTGTCCAAGGAACTTATCACCCAACGTCAACCTCGTCTTTCAACATTTCTTCTAATATGTATGTAACCCCAGTAAATCTTGATACAAAGTTTTCTTACAAAAACGGCACGACAGGATATCGTATGAATGGAAGTAATATCGTCTTGTTTGGCACCGGGGAACCAAATTATGAAATATTCTTTTACAAAAATGCTGGGATTTCCCTTGGAAAGACAAAAGTGAAATCGAATGGAACGTGGACGTTTACAACGGATGTTGAACAACGGGCAATAAACGATTTTTCAATTGTTCAACAAACTGCTGGTAAAGCTATTCCCGCATATAATGGCTGGGGTGAAAAAACACTAAGAGTAATAGAAGCGCCATTTGAAATTGAGTCAATTAGTGAAGGTGCGAGTAAAGATAATGATCTTTCGAACGAGGAGATAATCTTCAAAATTGCCCCATCTAAACATAAAAATGGTGCGATACTAGCTCAAGATCAAGCACTAGTTACGAAACAAGCTTCCATTATAGTAATAGATTCTGATGGTACTAAAGTCAGGTTCACAAACAATCAAAGCGAATCTTACTTTCAGTCAGTCAAAAACGGTTTTACTATTAAGTTTGGTTCAATTGATACAAATAAAAGATCTGGATCACTCCTCGACAAAGGCCGCGATGGGAAACTTTCTGGAACGTTAGCGATTGAATCCATTGAAGGTGTTACGAATGAATATGGAATGAATCTAACACTGAATAAAGGAAATCAAATCACGGGATATTAAGTTCCTTAGAGGTTAAATAGGAATTGTATTATAAATTAGAAGAAAAAATTAGATAAAATTCCGTCAAGATAAAGTACCCATTCTTGACGGAATTTTTTTGAATTTGAAAAAGTGATAATTTACCATTAAGTTTGACATAAATATTGTAATAGTTTTATAATTTGGTTGACTGACCAAATTATTGAGGTGAAAAATATGGGCAACGAGGATAAACGAAAACGATTGATTGATGCAGCATACAAGGTATTTGTTAAGAAAGGTTTTACAAATGCATCGATAAAAGATATTGCAAAAGAGGCTGATATTACTCCCGGACTTGTTCATTATTATTTTAAGAATAAGGAGGAGTTGCTATTTTCTGTTCAAAATCAAGTTCAACAGCAATATCATAAAAATTATGATGATAAAAACTCTTCTCTATCCCCAATGAATACATTGCAAGAGATTAAGTCAAGAGCTGAAAAAGACCCTGATTGGTATCGATGGCGTTATGAATTATATTCACTAGGATTAAAGAATGTAGAACTTCAACAAGAAGTATCATCTATTCTAAAAAAGGGAAGAGAAAGTTTATCAATACCACTGCAAACCCTTGTCAGTCATTCTGAAGATACTAATGAAATGGCAAGTATACTTGTAGCTTGCTTTGATGGTTTAGCCTTACAGAAAATCGTGGATGATAATTTTGAAATTGATCGAGCATACGATCTTTTATTAAAGCTATTAGAAATCTATTTAAAAAAATAGATTTTTTTTAGAACGAATTTGGTTAGTTGACCAACCAAAAAAGAAGGGAATAGGTGGGGGAAAATGAAAAAGGTGATGTTATGTTTAATATTAGTTATAGTAACTATTCTTCCTTTATCGGTTAATGCTGTTCGCAACGATCAGACAATACTAATAGAAGAGTATATGGAAAAGGCAATCCAAGAATATCAAATTCCTGGAGTTTCGTTAGCAATTATTAAAGATGGGGAAATAATGTTCCAAGAGAACTGGGGAATTCAAAGTGACGGTTCACGAGTAACTACAGATACATTGTTTACATTAGGTTCTGTTAGTAAACCTTTGACTAGTCTAGCTATTATGAGATTGGTAGAGCAGGGTGAGATAGAGCTTGATCATTCAATCGATACTTACTTACCAACTTTTACGTATCATAAGAATGACTACAAAAATGATATAACAATACGGGATTTATTAGCCCACACAAGTGGAATCAGCTCTTTTGAAGGCTTGAAAATTTCTGAGCTTAAACTAAGAGGAGAGGATTCTATAAACGAAGCAGTAGAAAAACTGAATAACGTAAAGCTTAATCATGAACCAGGTGAAGTCCATCAGTATAGTCCTGCCAACTATTTACTTTTGGCTTCTATAATTGAACATATAACAAATAAAACTTTTTCAGAATATATGGAATCAGAGATTTTTTCAACCTTGGATATGAACAACACTGTCTCCAATTATGAAGCTGCTCTTGATTTAGAATATCAGCCCGGATTTCAATCTTGGTTTGGGAGGCCAATAAAAAGTGAGAACTTCTTCGATGATAGTGGAGTTCCATATGGGTATATAGCTTCCACTTCCAATGACATGTTGAAATACATAGATTTCTTGTTAGAAGGTGGAGAATTATTAACAGATCAATATTTTGAGTTATATACATCTCCACAAGTATGGAGGAAGGAAGATATGTATTATGGATTAGGATGGAGGATTTCTACAAAGAAAAATGATGAGTTCTTCTTCCATGGGGGAGAAACGCCGGATTCACGCGCTGAACTTTTTATAAATCGTCAAAAAAATTATGGAT
This sequence comes from Psychrobacillus vulpis, assembly GCF_006861825.1. Taxonomy (GTDB): domain Bacteria; phylum Bacillota; class Bacilli; order Bacillales_A; family Planococcaceae; genus Psychrobacillus; species Psychrobacillus vulpis. Next base: position 209,149 of record NZ_VDGI01000002.1, read on the forward strand.
TCATATTACTTACTAATAAAAACAATTTTTCCGAAGTCTTGCATACATTTTATATAAGGGAAGGTATTAAAACAATTTTAGAGGATAATAGGATGCCTGATATTCCTAAGTCAAACTATCAAATGCAATGGATAACACTGATTGTGACTTGTGCGCTGGCAATACTAATTTTGTTTAATTTATTTCGTTTGAAACGTAAAGTCATTATTCATGTGAAGTATTGGAATATGGTTGCAGTATTATCAGTAATTTTATCAATCTCTTTAATCCCTATATTAACTTATTTATTTGATGCGCCTTGGCGTACTATTTATTCATTTGCACCGGATACAGCCATATTTATAAGAATTTTAGTAGGAATTTTAGCCTTCTATGGTATTACATCGCTAATCATTATTAACGTTAAAAGGAGGAAAAGAGTTTAAATTCTGTTGAATTGAAGAGATTTAATTTAACCCCCGTTAAAAACAAAAAAAGGGGAATGAGTATATGTATATGAACAAAGTAAAGCAATTAATAGGTGATGAACATGGCTGAATTACTAATCGTCTTCGTCGAAGATTTCTATAAAAATCCAAGCGGCTATTAATTTTGCTCATAATTAGCAACAAAAAGGTCGTGTTGAGTGGAAATATATTAAAGAGGGGGTAGAGCTACAGTCAAGTCGTAACATTCAAAATACAGTACAAGGAAATTTTCGAGTATTGAGTTACAGAAAAATGCCTTACTTGTTGGAGGATTTATTACTATTAACAGCGAAGTTGAATGAATGCATTATAATGGATTTACATAAGTTCAGGTAAGGGGGAGAGGGGAATGGGTGGACCATTAGAAGGGATTAGAGTTCTCGATTTGACTTCGGTTGTGATGGGGCCATACTGTACACTCATGTTAGGGGATATGGGGGCAGATGTCATCAAAATAGAAAATCTTTCGGGAGATATAACTAGATATCTTGGGCCATCCAAACATGAAGGGATGGGTAGTCTCTTTCTTCATTTAAACCGAAACAAGCGAAGCGTTTCACTAAATCTAAAAAGTGTTGAGGGTCGAGAAATTCTACTAGAACTAGTAAGAGAGGTGGACGTTTTCGTTCATTCCATGCGTCCCCAATCGATAGAGAGATTAGGGTTGTCTTACCAGGATTTAAAGGAATTGAACAATCGACTCATCTATTGTGGTATGTATGGCTTCAGCAAAGAAGGACCTTATGGAGATAAACCGGCATATGACGATATAATCCAAGGTGCATCTGGGATCGCTGCGGCTCAAGGTGAAATCACTGGTGCCCCCCAATACTTGGCAACTGTTTTAGCCGATAAAACAGCAGGGGTGGTAGGACTTAGCTCTATACTAGCTGCTTTATATCATCGAGAATCGAGCGGAGAAGGTCAAGAAATCGAAGTCCCCATGTTTGAGACAATGGTTTCATATTCAATGATTGAGCATATGTATGGTAAAACATTTTCACCACCAGTTGGACCTTCATACTATTCCAGGGTCACTTCACCGTTTCGGAAACCATACAAAACAAAAGATGGGTATATTGGTGTGATGATTTATAATGATAAACAATGGAAATCTTTTTTCAAGATTTCAGGACGAACTGATTTGCAGAATGACGAGCGTTTCAGTAACATAACAGAACGTACTAAACATATTGATTTTGTATATGGAACAATCGAAGAAATTATGGCTACGAAAGATACAAGTGAGTGGCTTGAAATTCTTGAAAAAGCAGATATACCTTGTACGAAGATTAACACACCAGATACGTTATTTGAAGACCCGCATCTACTTGCAACTGAATTCTTTAGGAGTACTCTTCATCCAACTGAAGGGGAGATTTGGGAAATGAAGTTTCCGGTTAATTTTTCAGAAACACCAACTTCCACACAAAGACATGCCCCAAACCTTGGGGAGCATAATGAGGAAATCATGAAGGAAATAGGAAGGACTATAATATAGAAGGAATAGTAAGTTGAGTTCTTCTTTACTATGAGTGAAAGCAATTTACAAAAAACAAATCAAAATCCAGCCCTCTCCAATGGAGAAAGGCTGGATTTCTTTTTTATTACAAAAATGTTACTGGTGCCTGGCACCAGTAACAATCAGTAACAATCAGTAACAATAAAAAAATAATATTGGGTGATTGAAATTGGTTATATATGTCTATGCTTTTTTGGAGAAGAGACTTTAAAGATCATTCATTTTAAGGAGACTATGAGTATGTCAGAAGAAAAGAAAAACATTACAAGAAGAGACTTTTTAAAAACGTCGGGTGTTGCTGCTGGTGCTTTAATCGGCGGTGGATTAATTGGTGGTCTAGTTGGATATAACGTCAATAATAATGCAAATGTACCGGGTAAAGTAATGCCTAGTGAACATGCAACTATGGTGCCACAGGCTATGCAGTTTTTCCAAAACAGTCGTGATTTTCAGGTGCTCTCCAATGCTACGGAGCGAATTTTTCCAAAAGATGATTTAGGACCAGGGGCAATTGATCTTGGGGTTCCTTATTTCATTGATCATCAATTAGCTGGTCAATATGGTAGTAATTCAAGAGAGTACATGCATGGTCCATTTGCAGTAGGTGCTCCTACACAAGGTTATCAAAGTCGTTTAACAAGGGCTGATATTTTTAAACAAGGAATAATCAAATTGGAGGAAGAGGCACAGAAAAGGTTCAATAGTGGTTTTTCAAGTCTTGAAGGGAAGCAAATGGATGAAATATTAACAGCTTTTCAAAAAGACGAAGTAAAAATGGCAGGAACTACATCCGCATTTTTCTTCCGGTTGCTTCGAACTGCAACATTAGAAGGAGCATATTCTGACCCAATGTATAACGGGAACAAGAATATGGATGGTTGGAGAATGAAAGGATTTCCAGGACATCAAATGGCCTATATCAATGTAATTGAAAGTGAGAAATTTCAAAAAATCGAGCCAATGCCACTTGGCGAAATGAGGTAAGGGGAAGGGGTATTACAAATGGCTACTACATTACCAAAGGTTGATGTTGTTACAGTAGGTTTAGGATGGACAGGCGGTATTGTCGCCGCAGAATGCTCAAAGGCAGAATTAAAAGTTGTTGGTTTAGAAAGAGGAGAAAAACGGGGTACAGAAGATTATTTAAAAATACATGATGAATATCGTTATGCTGTTCGATATGAATTAATGCAAAACTTATCTAAAGAGACAATTACCATTCGAAATCACCGCAAAATGCCAGCACTACCAATGCGTCAATTAGGGTCTTTCCTGCTAGGAGAAGGACTAGGAGGTTCTGGGACACACTGGAATGGGCATTGTTGGAGATTTTTACCTTATGACTTTCAAATCAAAACAATGACGGATGAAAAATATGGTCCGAATAAATTATCTAAAGATTATTTACTACAAGATTGGGGAGTTACCTACGACGAACTAGAACCTTACTTTTATAAATATGAACAAATGATGGGGGTTTCTGGTGATGATATCAATCCATTTTGGGGAAAACGAGCACAACCATTTCCAACTCCACCGATGAAAAAAACACCTATACTAAGTAAGTTTGAAGGTGCTACAAAAAAATTAGGTTACACTCCATTTATGCTACCATCTGCAAATCTATCGGAACCGTATACAAATCCAGATGGCGAAGCGATAAATGCCTGTCAATATTGTGGTTTCTGTGAGCGTTTTGGTTGTGAATATGGCGCAAAAACTGCACCGGAAATTACAGTTATACCAACTGCTACAAAGACAGGGAATTTTGAAATGAGGTTCCGTGCAAATGTTGTGGAAGTATTAAAGAGTGGTAATAAAGTAACCGGTGTAAGATATTTAGATACGCTTTCTGGGGAAGAATTTATTCAACCAGCAGAAATAGTTGTTCTAACAAGTTACGTTATGAACAATGCAAAACTTTTAATGGTATCTAATATTGGAGAACAATATAACCCTGATACAGGGAAAGGAACACTTGGGAAAAACTATTGCTACCAAATACTCCCTGGTGCTACTGGTTATTTTGAAGAACAAATGAATACATTTATGGGTGCAGGAGCACTTGGGATGACTATTGATGACTTTAACGGAGATAACTTCGATCATAGTGATTTAGATTTTATTCATGGTGGTAGTATATCACTTACACAAACAGGATCAAGACCTATTGAAACGAATCCAATTCAACGAGATACCCCTACATGGGGAGCAGAATTTAAGAAAAACTCTATATACAATTATACGCGTACTTTGGGAATAGGAACACAAGGTGCATCGATGCCGCATAAGGAGAACTTCCTTTCATTGGATAGTAAGTACAAGGATGCTTATGGGATACCTCTTCTTCAAATGACGTACAATTTTACGGACCAAGACCGAGCATTGCATAAGTATATCACGGAGATATCCGCAAACATTATGAAGGAAATGGGTGCTAAAACGGTTGAAAGCCGCACACCTATTACGGACTATGATATTGTAGGCTATCAAACGACTCATAATACAGGTGGAACAATTATGGGAGGCAGTCCAGATAACAGTGTCGTGAATAATTATTTGCAACATTGGGATGCAGAGAACTTATTTGTCATTGGAGCAGGAAACTTTGCTCATAACGGTGGATATAATCCGACTGGAACTGTAGCCGCTTTAGCTTATCGAAGTGTGGAAGGCATTATTAAATATAGTAAATCAGGCGGTTCACTCGTTTAAGGAGGAAGTAAGATGGGCGGGTTCGGAAGTATTGGTGTACCTGGATTAATCGTCATTCTAGTAATTGTTCTGATTTTATTCGGTCCAAAAAAGTTACCAGAGATAGGATCGGCAGTTGGAAAAACTTTTTCTGAATTTAAAAAATCAACAAAAGAGCTTATAGATGAAGAGGTACCTGTACAAAAAGAAGAGAAAAAAACGGATTCTCTATAGAAGGTGTAAGTAATGGATCCATATGGAAATCATGCTGTAAACATGAATACAGATGATACTGCTGATTTAAAAGACGAAGGAACACTAGTCGAACATTTAACAGATCTTCGTAAACAGTTGATAAAAAGTGCATTTGTATTTTTATTCTTTTTCATTGTCGTTTTTTCTAGTATAAATGTATGGTTTCCATACGTAACAAGAGGAAATGAATTAATTGTCCTTGGGCCACTTGAAGTCGTAAAATTATATATGTCTATTTCAAGTACTATCTCATTAGGCTTAGCTTTACCCTTTTTATTTCATTTTATGTGGCAATTTATAAAACCCGGGTTAAATACTAGAGAGAGTCGATTTATCGGATATTATTCTCCACTCATGCTTGTCCTTTTTATAATAGGTATTGCTTTTGGTTATTATGTTGTAAATCCCTTGAGTTATCAATTTCTTATTAATATTGGTGAAGTAAATTTTGATGTAATGGTGTCTGCAGGGGAGTATATTCATTTCTTAATTGTAACGACAGTACCGTTAGGATTACTTTTTGAATTACCTATTATTGCAATGTTTTTATCCGCAATTGGGATTTTAACTTCCGAAAAGATGAAGAATGTTCGTAAATGGTCCTATGTTATTTTAGGGGTGTTATCGGCACTGATGACACCACCTGATTTTGTTAGTCAGTTACTAGTATTAATTCCAATGATACTTTTATATGAAATCAGCATTCTTATTGTCATTAAACTTGAAAAAAAACAACTACTGACCGAATAAAAATTGATAATTTACAAAAGATAAAATGTTATTCCGCGGAGAAATCCACAGGGAATAGCATTTTTCATCTTCTATACTGACTATAAATGACAAGTAATAATATGATTCGACAATATCCGAGAGTGAAAAATTGATTTGTTAGGGATATTTTGCTATTCTTTAAAGCGTGAGCAATTAATATAAATGAATATTTTGGAGGGTTTTACATGGCAGAACGTATGGTAGGTAAACAAGCACCAAGATTTACAATGGATGCTGTATTAGCGGACAAGTCTTTCGGTAAAGTAAGCTTAGAGGAAAACATGAAACAAGATAAATGGACAGTATTATTCTTTTATCCAATGGATTTTACTTTTGTATGTCCAACTGAAATCACAGCGATGTCTGATCGCTATGATGAATTCGAAGATTTAGATGCAGAGGTAATTGGAGTTTCTACGGATACTATTCACACACATTTAGCTTGGATCAACACAGCTCGCCAAGATAATGGCTTAGGTGAGTTAAAATATCCATTAGCTGCAGACACAAATCACGAAGTTTCACGTGAATATGGTGTGTTAATTGAAGAAGAAGGTATTGCTTTACGCGGTCTATACATCATTAATCCAGAAGGTGAAATGCAATACCAAACAGTATTCCATAACAACATCGGTCGGGACGTAGATGAAACACTTCGTGTACTTCAAGCACTTCAAACTGGTGGTCTTTGCCCAGCAAACTGGCGTCCAGGTCAAAAAACACTTTAATTTTATTCAGTAAGCGTTTGGACGCACCATTGAATAAAATTAAAGCCTACGGCGATTGTTTGCGCAAGAGCAATTACGCCAAGGCGAATTTGATTTGAATTGATAAATTGTTCTCCATGTTACGAACAGGTGCATGGAGAACTTTTTACATATGTAAAAGGAGGAACTTCAAATGAAATTACGTACACCAATGCCTGAATTGACGGGTGCTACAGCATGGTTGAATGGAGAAGTCTCCACAAGCCAATTAGTCGGCGAAAAACCGACATTGGTTCATTTCTGGTCAATTAGCTGTGGTTTATGTAAAGAAGCAATGCCAAATGTTAACGAATTTCGTGAGCAATATAAAGAGGAGCTAAACGTTGTGGCAGTTCATATGCCACGCTCCGAAAAAGACGTAGACCTTGAAGAAATTAAAAAAGTTGCTGCAGAACACGATATTACTCAACCAATTTTTGTAGATAGCGATATGAAGCTTACTGATGTATATGAAAATCAATACGTACCAGCTTATTACGTATTCGATAAAGATGGACAACTTCGTCATTTCCAAGCAGGTGGAAGTGGTATGAAAATGCTAGAAAAACGCGTTAACCGTGTGCTAGATGAAATGCGTAACGCAGATGCTGAATAAATAAAAGCAATGCCAAGAACAGTGGATCAAATAGTCCATATAGTTCTTGGCTTTTTTTAATGGCAAAAAAGAGCACTCTTGCACTTTGTAAAGTAGTAGTAATTATTACAGAGGTGTTACTGGTGCCAGGCACCAGTAACAATTTTGAAACAGTAGGAAGCAAATTATTAAAAGGCCAAAGTCGATTATGATAGAATATTTAAAAAGATAGGAGACTGATTATGGATAAATTTATGAAGCGTGCTGTAGAGTTGGCTATTGAGAATGTGCATAACGGAGGACAACCATTTGGGGCTGTTCTCGTAAAGGACGACAAGGTAATTGCGGAAGGTGTAAATGAATTGCATATCAAGCATGACGTTAGTGGACATGCTGAACTGTTAGCAATTCGACGAGCGCAGGAGCAATTACAAACGAATGATTTATCAGGGTTCACAATGTATGCGAGTGGAGCTCCTTGTCCAATGTGTTTTGCTGCGATGATGTTTGCAGGAATAGAGAAGGCATATTTTTGTGCAACACTTGATCATGCTAAAGCTGTAGGTTTGGGGAAGTCAGGAGTTATTTACGGGGAGTTACAAAAAACTCCGGAAGGACGCTCATTCGAAATGATTCATATGGAATTAGGAGAAGGAATGGCGAATCCAATGCAATTGTGGAAGGATCGAAATAACTAATTCTCCTATTATTACATTTATGTTACAAGTGCCTGGCACCAGTAATTTTAGAGTATGATAGTGAAAAAGGGTGAGGGGGATTTTTTTGAAGCCAGTTATCGGTATTTCTTCTAATTTAAAGGAACAAGTTCTTTCTGTATCTATGGATAATATACATGCTGTAATGGAATTTGGTGGTGTTCCCATTGTTTTACCTAATATGGAGGAGATCGAATCGATTGCTGAAACAATTGATGGATTACTTTTGACTGGTGGAGGAGATATTGATCCAACTTTATTTGGAGAAGAGCCTCATGAAGGTCTTGGTAGTATCACTCCTGAACGCGATGCTTTTGAAATTGCCGTTATTCATAGAATGATGCAGCTGAATAAACCTATACTAGGAATTTGTCGAGGTGCTCAAATTCTAAATATCGCAGTTGGCGGAGATATGTATCAAGATATCCATACACAAATAGAAGATAAACTTTTACAACATACGCAACAAGCTCCTCGTTGGCATGCATCTCACTATGTGCAAGTAACGAAAGGGACTGTTTTAAGTGAAATCGTACAAGTAGAAAAAATGAAAGTGAATAGTTTTCATCATCAAGCTTTACGGGATATTCCATCGGATTTTGTCGTTAGTGCTGTTGCAAGTGATGGAATCATTGAGGCAATAGAAAGTAAAAACCATACATTTGTTATGGGGGTACAATGGCATCCAGAAAGTCTAATGTTGAAAAATGATTTGGCTTCTTCACATATTTTGAAAGCATTTATTGACGCTTGTAAAAAATAATTAAATAAATAAAAATGGCGGAAACGACTGATTCAAAACAGTCGTTTTTTTGTGCATTTAATCATTAATAGAAATTCCCATCTTTATTTTGTTCATGAAATTATTTTAAATGGGAAAGCTACAGTAAGTATTTAATTAAGGAGGCATTTTAAGTGAGATATTGGATTCAACTTACATTTACTATGAGCGTCTTTTTCTTTCTTTTTTCCTCCGTTGCTTTAGCAGCCGAAGAATTAACGAGAGAGCAAATTTTAGAAAAGCGAATGGATTATTATATAAAATATTCAAGTGAATCTACTCCTTGGTATTATCTGGCGGCTGTAGACCAATACGAACGCAATATCCAACAAGTACGTAATGATATTCCTGAAAGGGATGGTGTAGTTGCCATTCAGTTTTCAGATGATTTTTGGACGGGTATTTTAAATCCAATGAGAGAAGATATAGATTTGACTTCCATTGTATTTTTTAATGGTAATGGATCGGATGCAAACCAAGATGGTTTCGCAGATCGTAAAAATGATGACGATGTGATACTTACAATGGCTGAATATTTAGGGACATACGGCCCTTCAGAAATAGATTTTAAAAGGGCTTTAAAGGAGTATTATCATCGAGATGAAACCGTTAACCAAATATTGATCATTTCGAAAATTTATAAACATTTTGAAACATCTAATTTAGATAAACATGCATTCCCACTTGCCATTAATCACGATTATAGTTATCGAAGCACTTGGGGGGACAGAAGAGGTTGGGGTGGACGTAGAATGCATGAAGGTACTGATTTATTTGCTTCATACGGTGTACCAGTGAAGTCAACCTCATACGGTATCATTGAAATAATGGGATGGAACGATTATGGTGGCTGGCGCATTGGAATACGGGATATTCACAATACGTATCATTATTATGCCCACTTATCTGGTTATCAAAAAGGGATAAAAGAAGGAGATATATTGGAGCCAGGAGCTATTATTGGTTACGTTGGAAGCTCAGGATATGGTAAAAAAGGAACTTCTGGAAAATTTCCTCCCCACCTGCATTATGGTATGTACAAATACAATGGAAGAATTGAATGGGCATATGATCCTTTTCCATCCTTGAAGCGTTGGGAACGAGAGGAACGCAAAATGAAAAAATAATTGGCAATTTAAATCCGGCAGCTAATTAGTTGCTGGATTTTATTTTAATAAAAGAAATCCAAAAAAGATACTGAATTAGGCAAATTAGATATAGACTCCTATCAACAGTTGTTTGTAATTTTTCGTCGTAGTTTAGTCATGATAAACATTAACAATTTGCAGCTGTAACTGGTGCTAATATGACGAAATTAGTGTTAAATTATACGTAGTGTTGGAAGATTTTATTCAGATACATAGAAAATAATCATTAAAGGTGTATTATTAATGAAGGAAAAAGGGGGAGTATATTAATGAAAAATACTACTTTTGTGTCTTCCTGGAGTGGCGGAAAAGATTCTGCATTGGCCTATTATCGTGCGATGAAATTAGGTATGCAACCGAAGAAGATCTTGACAATGTTTGAGGAGGATGGAGAAATATCTAAGTCACATGCGCTACCTGTAGAGGTTGTGCAAGCACAAGCGGATAGTCTTGGAGTTTCTTTAATAACGAAAGAAGCTAGTTGGGGGACATATGAAGAACTTTTTGTGGAAGCCATGAATGAATGTCGTGATAAAGGGATTACACACGGAGTTTTTGGTGATATAGATATTGAAGGACATTTAGAGTGGGTTCAACAAACTTGTGCGAAATCAGATATAGTATCTGTGCATCCGTTATGGCAAGAACCACGCAGAGCCATTGTAGAAAGGCTACTAGACGAGGGGTTTGAAGCTTGGATTATTGTAGTGAATACAACATTAATGCCTGCAAAGTATGTTGGGAAAAAAATTACGAATGAGTTAATTGAAGAGTTAGAAGCCGCAGGTATTGATTCGTGTGGTGAAAATGGAGAGTTTCATACAGTTGCTATAGATGGACCGATTTTTTCTGAACGTGTGGATATCGAAATTGGGGAGCCAGTAAAAAGAGGAGATTATATTTTTACGCCAGTTTCATTGAAAAGTTTTAATTAATTGATCGTGGAATGGCGACTATTTCTTTTGGAAAAGGGTAACTTAACAAGGAAAATACATAATCTATTTACACCTTCGGAGGATGCAGATGAAAAAGATGAATAGAGGTATCGTTACCGCCTTATCGGCAATTGGTATTGCACAAGGATTGAAAATACTAACTCATAAAAAGTTAACTGGAAAATGGGACATGAAACAGTTTTTCACAACTGGTGGGATGCCTAGTTCCCACTCAGCAGGTGTTGCCGCAATCGCTTCGTATGTCGCTGCACATAAAGGTATACGTCACACGGAAACAGCATTAGCTGTAGTGTTTGGTACTATAGTAATGTATGATGCACAAGGGATTAGAAGACATACTGGTGAAATCGCGCAACTTGTTAATGATTTAGAAGACAATGTGGCAGAGCTATCTGGAAATTTCCCAAGTTTTGAGTATGTACAGCGAGATGTGGAGCTAAAGGAACTGCTCGGACATCAACCTGTGGAAGTAGCAGTAGGCGCTCTTTTCGGAGTCGCCTTTGGACTAATTAGTGCCAAACTAGAAAACAATGATAGAAAAGCACGAGCAGAAAAAACCTCATAACCCATTTTTATTACAGGAATATTACTGGTGCCAGGCACCAGTAATATTCCTGTGATAATTCTTAAGAATGATGAAAAAACAGATGAATAATAATTGTAAGATGAACATGCTCCAGCTCAAATGTGCTGGAGCTTTTTATATGAAGAAGTATTGACAATTGAAAGAGAAATGTTACACGATTGTTACTGGTGCCAGGCACCAGTAACACACCAGGACCAAAAAACACAGCAGGCACCTCAGTAACAAAAAATTATGCGAGATTTTTTAGATATTTTAATGGATTCAATCGTATATTTAATAATTAGTAAATTAAATTCAATATTTATATTGGTTCAGAAAGTTATTTACTTACAAAAATGTATTAGTATAATAAGTTTAAATATTAATTTTTCTGAAAAATCAATATTTTTAGTGAAGGAGGTCATTTTGGTGAGTTTATCTTTTTTGACTGAAGAACATATTCTGTTTCGAAAATCTTTACGAAAAATGTTGGACAAAGAGGCTTATCCATTTTTTAATCAGTGGGAAGCGAATCGAGATATTCCGAAGGATGTTTGGTTGAAGATGGGTGAAAATGGATTTTTATGCCCTTGGGTGGATGAAGAATATGGTGGTTTAGGTCTCGATTTTTCCTATTCCATGATTTTGATAGAAGAGTTAGAACGGGTTGGTCAAGGGTTGGCTGGAGGAATGTGCTTGCATTCTGAAATTGTCAGTCCTTATATTTCAGAGTATGGTACGGAAGAACAAAAACAAAGATGGCTTCCAGGTTGTGTACGGGGAGAACTGATTAGTGCTATCGGGATGACGGAACCGGGTGCTGGTTCGGATTTGGCTGGCGTGAAGACAAGCGCGCGTAGAGAAGGAGACTACTATATTCTAAACGGGGATAAAACATTCATTACTAATGGACTGACAGCTGATATTGCAGTTGTTGTTTGTAAAACAGATCCTAAAGCACAGCCTGCACATAAAGGGATTAGTTTACTTGTTGTGGAGAAGGGTATGATAGGTTTCAAAAGGGGGAAGAAACTCGATAAAATTGGCATTCATAGTGGAGATACGGGAGAACTAATATTTGAAGATGTAAAGGTTCCTGTCGCAAATTTACTTGGAGAAGAAGGCAAAGGGTTTTATTATCTAATGCAAAACTTGCAACAAGAACGGTTAGTAGTTGCGATTCAATGTCAGATCGAGGCAGAGGAAATGCTCCGAATTACTATTGACTATGTAAAAAATCGAAAAGCATTTGGACAAACAATTAGTAAATTTCAAAATACGCAATTCAAAATTGCGGAAATGGCTACGGAAATAGATATTGGAAGAACGTATGTGAATCAATTAACTGTACGTCATTTAGAAGGAGCAGACATTGTGAAAGAAGTGTCGATGGCTAAATGGTGGATTAGCGAAATGGCTAAAAGAGTGGCAGCAGAGTGCTTGCAGCTACATGGTGGCTATGGATATATGGAAGAATACGAGATTGCTAGGAGATACCGAGATATTCCAGTAGCAAGCATTTATGCAGGTTCAACGGAAATTATGAAGACCATTATTGCAAAAAAATTAGATTTATAAGTGAGATAAGTAAATTGGACATATGGTTTTGCAAGGCTCTATGAACTAGTTTCAACAATGGTATAAGTCAGAAGATGAAAAGTCAGAGGCAGAATTGCAATAATTCTATACTGATTATTTATTAGAAAAGTAAATTACATCATTTAATACAAAGGGGATTGAGAGATGTTCGTTACTGAAAAATTGGCATTCCATGCAAAAGAGCAACCAAATCATTTGATTACACAATTTAAAGGTAGAAATACTACGTATTCACAGTTCTATGAGCAAGCCAAAAGATTAGCAGGCTATTTTCAAACAAAAGGGTTTCAGAAAGAAGATATTATTGCAGTGTATTTGAATAACTCGGATTATTTCTTAGTTTGTTATTATGCTTGTCAACTAGGTGGATTCAGCGTTACGCCTGTCAATACAAAGCTAACTGCTCCTGAGGTGGATTATATTTTGACGCATTCAGAAGCAAAAGCACTTATTTATGACACTCAATTGTTATCTGTATTAAATGAAGTACCTGATGCATTTACAAGATTTGAGAATTATCTACAAATTGGTGGCAAGGACACTTTCCAAGAAGTAATAGCGGATGAATCTATTCTATTCACTGAAGAAAAAGTAGAGGGAAATACGACGACTGTAGTTTTATATACTTCTGGTACAACAGGGAAGCCGAAAGGTGTAATGTTGACTGCTGAAAATGTGAAAGCAAGCGCTCAAGTATGGGGAGAAGCGATGGGGCTTAATTTGGATGATCGAATGCATAGTCACACCATTATTTCATTGTGCCGCAATCCATGTTTTTTGCATTCCGGTAATTTATGCGGGTGGAACAATTATTGTAGAAGAAGCATTTTCTCCTGAACGAACAATGAATACGATGGAAAAAGAGAATGTAACGATATTTTTTGGTGTTCCAGCAATGTACAGTATTTTATTGAATACCCCCAAAATGCGAGACTTACATCTTCCCAATCTTCGACTCTTTACTTATGGGGCGGCCCCAATGCCATACGAATTAATTCGAAAAGTGAAAGCATTATTCCCAAATGTGAAAGTTCAAAATTTATATGGGCAAACAGAAAATTCTCCAGCAGCGACTACTTTAAAAGACCATCATGCACTTGAAAAGGTTGGATCTGTTGGCGAGCCATTACCGATGACGGAGGTGCAAGTGGTTGATGAGTTTGGAGATCCACTTCCAGTTGGTCAAGTAGGAGAAATAGTTATCAAAGGTCCACAAATAATGAAGGGCTATTTGAAAAATGAAGATGCTACGAGACAAGCTGTTAAAAATGGTTGGTTATATAGTGGGGATTTAGGACGTTTTGATGATGATGGTCTACTTTATATAGTGGACCGTAAAAAGGATATGATAATCCGGGGAGGGGAAAATGTTTACCCGGTGGAAGTTGAAGAAGTTTTGTACCAAATTCCTGAAGTGTTAGAAGCAGCGATTGTTGGAGTCCCAGATAAAGTTTACGGGGAAGTACCGAAAGCATTTGTCGTTCTAAAAGAAAGTCAACAATTGACGGAGGAAGATATTATTTCTTTTTGTTCAAAACAGTTAGCGAAATATAAACTACCGGAAGAAGTTGTTTTTATTGATCAGCTACCTAGAAATGCTAGTGGAAAAGTGCTGAAAAACTCACTTCGGAATGTATAGATGGAAGTAGAAATTTTAAAATTAGAAAATATATAAGGGGGAAGTGTACATGTTTGAGAACTTATCAATTCCTGTTATCGTTGCGCCAATGTTTCTAGTATCAAGTCCAGAGCTAGTCATAGTTTCTTGTAGAAGTGGGGTTGTTGGATCTATTCCCCTACTCAATGCAAAGACTGAGGAAGTTTGTGAAGAGTGGTTGAGAGAATTAAAAAATGCATTGCCTACTGAACCGTGGGCAGTGAATTTTATAGCACATAAAACGAACAAACGACATGATAAAGATTTGGAATTAATAAGTAAATATCAGCCGCCAATTGTAATTGCATCTTTAGGTCATCCCCGTGTTGTTACAGAAGTTGTACACGAATATGGTGGGTTAGTATTTTCAGATGTTGCGACGGTAAAACATGCGAGGAAAGCCGCAGCAGCTGGAGTAGATGGGCTTATTTTAGTCTGTGCAGGAGCAGGCGGGCACGCTGGAATGTTAAATCCATTTGCATTTTTGGATGCCGTTCGAGAATTTTGGGATGGCTACATCATTTTAGCAGGAGGCATATCACATGGAAAAGATGTATTAGCTGCTCAAATTATGGGAGCGGATTTTGCATACATGGGAACTAAATTTATTGCAGTGGAGGAAAGTGTAGCGTTTCCAGAATACAAAGAAATGCTTGTAGAATCAACGATTGAAGATATCTTGTATACTGATTCATTTAGTGGTGTACATGCAAATTATTTGGTGCCAAGTTTGTTAAAAAATAATATTGATCCTTCTAGCTTAAAGCCTCGTGAAATAATAGATCTGTCTCATATGGTAGACGTGAAAGCTTGGCGCGATATATGGTCTGCCGGACATGGGGTGACGACTATAAAATCAGTTGAGAGTACAGCTTCCATCGTAAATCGTCTTTTGAAAGAATATGTTGAGGCAAAAAAAGGGATGATGAACCATGTTTGAAACATTACTTTTGCTGATTGCTTGAACTTCATCCTACAGAGGATAACTACCTTCTTTGAGAGGAGAGTAATAAAACAAATAGGGAGTTGAAACAATGAAAATAGGTGTTTTAGGTTCTGGTACTATGGGTAATGGTATAGCACAAGTGATGGCCGACGCAGGGCATTTCGTTGTTTTGTGTGATGTAAATAAAGAGGCACTTCAAAAAGCAGCAAAAACAATTGATGCTAATTTATGGAGAGTGTATAAGAAACTCGGAAAAGAGTTAGATGATATTGGTAAAGTTTTAGCAAGGATTACATTTACAACGGAGATAAGTCTTTTGAAAGATGTAGACGTTGTTATCGAAGCAATTATTGAAAATATGGATGTTAAGAAGAAAGTATTTGCTGATCTAGACGCCCTTTGTGACGAGAATACAATTCTTGCATCGAATACATCTGGACTAAGTATTACCGAACTTGCTTCAGCAACAGAAAGAGCACATAAGGTAATCGGAATGCATTTTTTTAATCCTGTCCCAATAATGAAGCTTGTGGAAATTATTAGAGGATCTGACACTTCTGAAGAAACTTATAAGGTAGCGAAGGGTTTAGTTCATTCAATTGGAAAAGAAAGTATTGAAATTTCAGATGCACCATTGTTTGTTGTAAACCGGATATTGGTTCCTTTAATTAATGAGGCGATTTTTATACTCGGTGAAGGAATTGCGTCGGCCGAAGATATTGACAAAGGCATGATGCTAGGGGCAAATCATCCTATTGGACCGCTAGCGCTCGCCGACTTAATAGGGTTGGATACAATGCTATTTGTAGCAGAGACCCTCTTAGAGGAAACTGGAGATTCTAAATATAGAATTCCTCCTCTATTACGCAAACATGTGCGAGCTGGACACCTTGGTAGAAAAAGTGGCCAAGGATTCTATAACTATAGTTAGTGTTGGTGGTGTCACTTTTGTAAACGCATCTAATTCGTTTAATCGAATTAGATGCGTTTTTATTATGTAAATTTTTGCTCACACTTTAACACCAATTTATCAGTGAATAAATAATAATTTGGAAATCGGATTTCCATAATGAGAATTCGACAAACAGTACCCATTTTAAAAACAAAGTCAATTCCTGTCATAAAATGCGTGAGAATTGTGTCGGTGCCAGGCACCCAAACAACTCTGACACAATTCAGAATAATTACAGGTGCCAGGCACCAGAAATAATACCAGAAACAATTCTGAAATGTTGTTTAGGTATAAAAATTACAGTTTTAAGTATCTTTATACCGAGATATTTGTAGTTATCAATAATTTAAAAAATGATTCAAAAGTATTGATTTTTGAAACTGTTTATGAATTTTTGATATTTTAAAAATTTTAATACAGTATTATGAGAAAAAAGTGACAAATTGATTTGGATATTAAAAAGACGTGACATTAGTCCGTGGGTTGATAGTTCTATAGAAGATTTTGTTAATTTTGGGAATGCTTTGACGGGAATAAATTGTAATGTTATTTATTATATTACAGGAAAAGTTAGGAATTTAATTTGAATATTTATCCAAAAAAGTAAAAGGGGAAGATGAAATGTATTGTAAAAGCATTTCTTCATCTCAGTAGAACAATTTTTGTGATCTATCTCCCAATAGGGAATGTATTTAATGATTGCATCAATTTGGAATACTGTTTTGGGTAGCGCCTCTCTACCGGAAGTGAGACTTAATGGAGGGCGTGCTGTGAACAAATAAGAAAATCTGGAAGTATCTACTTTGAAAAGGTAATTTATCATCATTATCAGTTAATTGCCTTGTCAAAGCAGTTATTTTATAAACACGACAAAATTTCAAGATAAGGGAGATGTATGAAATGTCAGGAATTATTCGCGTAACACCAGCAGAATTAGATTCAATGGCCTCACGTTACAACCATGAATCCAGCGAGGTAGCTTCCCAAATTGGCCGATTAGATGGAATGATTGGTGAGCTTCAATCCATGTGGGAAGGTGCTTCCAGTGCAGCGTTCGCTGAGCAATATGAAAGACTTAAACCTCACTTTAATGAAATGCGTGAACTATTAAGTGAAGTAGGTATTCAATTAAGCCGTACAGGTCAAGCATTACAAGATGCAGATCAACAAATTGCGGGACAAATCCGCGGATAGTTGTTCCGACTTGGGAAATTCGAAATAAGAGCGTCATTCCTAAAGGAAGACGCTTTTTCCTTAAGGAAAAAACAATAAAATAGCATCAAAACATGATTGTCAAAAGTCTAGCTTTGCTATTGAGGTGAAGAATTTGTATATAGAAATTACAGTAGATTTAACGAATTACGAAGGTGATGTTATCGACATAAGACTGTCAGATTATTATTCTATAAAAAAAATGATGGATATCGCTTGGCAAGCAAATTCCATATCCAAAATTCCGCGTGAAGGCCGCTGGGTACGTGTAGTAAACAAAGACAAATTATTTCCTGGACATTTGACGATGCGATATTGCGGAATCACTACAGGTGACAGGATTGAAATCATTTGAAGTGAAGGAGTAATAAAAATGGCTACTAATTCACATACATATTTAAAAAATCGGATAGGTGCAGAAATAAGCGAAGAAGATAATAAAACTACCTTCGTTTTTCAAAAAGAAAGAGTTGGTTTTAAAAGAACGGATGAAATTATTTTTCTAAAAGAAGTCCATCCGAACATAAGGAAAGAAGTTGTTATTACAGATGATGAATTAATTATTCAAGCACATATTCCAAGTAATTATAAGCGATTTAGTAAAATCCACTTAGAAGACGCTAAGTCTAGGTGGATGTTTGCTCATCAGCTTATTGAAAGGGTTTATTCGCATCCACATCCTAGACTGAATTTGATTGTTTGTCCAGAAAATATTGTGTACAGCAGAGGTATGGATCCCGTTTTTATTTATTACGGGGTGTTAGGAAGCTTACCGCCATTTGATAAAAATGATGAGCGTGTATGGCTTGAAACAAAAGCTGTTGTTGCTGCGACGATTGACGACTCTTTCACATTTGAAGAGTACTTAAAGTATTCCGAGGTTCTAGAGTTAAAAGAAATCGGTGCAAAAGTAATGACTATGCAAGATAGCCAAGTATTACTCGATTATATTGGTGAGCAACTTGAGTTATTGGAAATAAAAGAAAGAGAAAATGTGAATCTCCCACGTAAAAAGTGGAAGGTTACTAAATGGTTATCAATTGGGCTTGGTGTATTACTTCTTCCTGCTATCATATTTACCATCATTTATTTCATACACGAAAAGCCAAAAAACGAAGCGTTTATTGATAGTCATCAATCCTTTTTAGGGCAAAACTATAGTCAAGTTGTAACGGATCTTAGCCCTTATAGTGTGAAATCTATGCCTTTTATAGTTCTATATGAACTTGCCTACTCATCCGTAACAAATGAAAGATTAGATGAAGAACAGAAAAAGAATGTATTGTCGAATATTACGTTGCAAACGGACGCGAATTATTTAAAATATTGGATTTACCTTGGTAGAGAGGAAGCGGAAAATGCTGTTGATTTGGCAAGGTCAATGGAAGATGGAGAACTCATTACTTATGGTTTACTGAAAAGACGTGAAGAAATTAAAGCAGATCGAAAACTTTCAGGTGAAGAAATCCAAACTCTATTAGATGAAGTTGATAGAGAAGTAGAAGAATATGAAAAGCTGATGGAACAAGAAGAAAAGGAATCCGAAGAGTGATTTTAAAAATATGAGTATCGAAAGAAGGTGTACTTGTTGTTACAACTATGGGTGTTTTACGGGGAATACTATCAGCGAATATATTGGGAGCAAAATGAATTTACTTCACTGACAATAGGGCCGGCTATCGAAAATGATATTACGATTTTATCGTATCCCTTTACATTTGGGCATTTTACAGTTGAAAAGGAAGGACAGAACATCACAGTTTATGATGGAAATAAGAATATTGGGATAATTGATTCAGTAAAAGGACTGTCCATAGAGCAACAAGAACGATTACTCCATTTGTATATATCAACCGAACCTGTTTCATCGGATATGTATTATATCGATTATGAAAATGAGGTTTCATTTGATAGTCAGATTGAAACAGCAACGTTTCATAGAATCGAAACGATTAATTCGGCAGTGGAGTCTGGTCATTTTTCACTTAATAAAACGTCATCAGGATGGGTAATTAAGAAGGATTTTAATTGTCCCCTATATGTGAATGGCAACCGAGTTGAAACAAATCAAGTTCTCCAAATCGGTGATGTTCTCCAGTGGGCATTCATGGAAATGAAATTAATCGAAAAAGATATATTGGAAGTTGTTTCCTCAGTAAATTATGAGACATACTTACCAAAAATAGAAGTTCCAAAGTCTGAGATATTCCAAATGTACCCCGAATATAGAAGAACACCTCGAATGATTTATGATTTGCCAAACGACAAAGTGTCGTTATCATTTCCAACACAGGAAAGTGATGATACAGGGCGTGGTCTCTGGCTTATTATTACACCACCTCTAGTCATGCTAATAGTAATGGGACTTGTTGCAATCCTTAAGCCTCGAGGGATATATGTGATCATTTCTATTTCGATGTTCCTCATGTTCTTAGTTACCTCCACTGTTCAATTTTTTAAAGAAAGAAAAAAGCGTAAGGTGAATGAGGAGAAAAGAAGACGAGTCTACACTGCTTACCTAGAAAACATTCGCCATGAACTTCACGAGCTTTCCGAAAAACAAAAGGAAGTATTGAACTATCATTTCCCATCATTTGAACAAATGAAACAAATGACTAATCAGTTATCCGGGAGAGTCTGGGAAAGAACGTTGGAAAGTCATGACTTTCTAGAATTTAGGCTTGGAACCGGAGATGTCCCTTCAAGCTATGACGTCAAATTATCCTCTGGCGATTTGGCGAACAGAGAAATAGATGATTTATTGGAACAGACGAAGCGTATGGAGGAAGTATATAAACAAATCCCAAATGCACAGATCACCACTTGCTTATCAGAAGGAATTTTAGGCCTAGTCGGAAAAGAATCCATTATTAAGCGTGAACTGCAGCAGATTGTTGGTCAATTATCTTTTTCTCATAGCTACCACGATGTTAGGTTCGTGCATATTTTTAACAATAAAGAATACGCGGACATTGAGTGGATGAAGTGGCTGCCCCATTTCAAGCTTCCCAATATGCATGCGAAAGGGTTGATTCATAACGAAGAGACTCGTGACCAGCTATTGTCTTCGCTTTATGAAATGATTCGTGAGCGAGATGCGGATGAAATGAAAGGGAAAGTGAAATTTGCACCTCATCTCATTTTCATCGTTTCAGATTACTCGTTAATAGCAGAGCATGTCATCCTAGAATATTTAGAAAGTAAACATAATAAGGAACTTGGCATATCGGTCATCTTTGCAGAATCTTCGAAAGAGCGTATGACGGAAAATGTACATACGCTTGTGCGTTACGTAAATGAAGGAGAAGGAGATATATTGATTGAAGCTGGAAAAGCAGTGAATACACCGTTCCAACTCGATAAATATGAACGAACTACGAATGAACGCTTTGCTCGTACTCTGAAAACCCTAAATCACCAAATAGGAATGAAAAACTCAATCCCAACTTCCGTTAGCTTTCTTGAAATGTTCGGCGTAAAAGATGTAGCAGAACTTCCAATAGGGAATTATTGGAAGATTAATGAATCAGCAAAGTCTCTTTCAGTTCCAATCGGTTTAAAAGGGAAAAAAGAGCTCATTCAATTGAATTTGCATGAAAAGGCGCATGGTCCACATGGTTTGCTAGCAGGAACGACTGGTTCGGGGAAAAGTGAGTTTCTTCAGACATATATTTTATCGCTGGCTGTTCATTTTCATCCGCATGAAGTTGCTTTTCTTTTAATTGACTACAAAGGTGGAGGTATGGCACAGCCATTTAAGAATATTCCACATCTATTAGGAACGATTACGAACATAGAAGGAAGTAAAAACTTCAGTATGCGTGCACTTGCTTCTATCAATAGTGAACTGAAACGTAGGCAGCGTCTATTCGATCAACATGTCGTTACACATATTGATGATTACAAGATGCTTTATAAGGAAGGTAAAGCAGAGGAGCCATTGCCTCATCTATTCCTCATTTCGGATGAATTTGCAGAGTTAAAAAGCGAAGAACCGGAATTTATTCGAGAACTTGTTAGTACTGCACGAATTGGTCGAAGTCTTGGTGTTCATCTCATTTTGGCAACGCAAAAACCAGGTGGGATTATTGATGACCAAATATGGAGTAACGCTCGCTTCCGTATTGCTTTAAAAGTACAAGATGCATCGGATAGTAAGGAAATTTTGAAAAATAGCGATGCTGCATCGATTACTGAAACTGGTCGAGGGTACTTGCAGGTAGGGAACAATGAAGTGTACGAATTGTTCCAATCTGCATGGAGCGGTGCACCTTATATGGAAGAAACCTTTGAAGGGGAAGACGAAGTAGCGATTGTGACAGACCTTGGAATATATCCTCTTTCCGGCATAGAAACGAATGTGAGTAAGAAAAAAAGTATCCTAACTGAAATGGAAGCTGTAACATCAAAAATTGCACAAACTCAAGCAGATATGTCGATTCATAAATTGGCTAGTCCTTGGTTACCACCATTGGCATTACGAATCGAAAATAAGGAAGACACTTTTATCATGCAACAAACATTTCCTTTAGGCATGATAGATGAACCAGAAAAACAAAGTCAAACCCCTATTACTTATGATTGGAAAAAAGATGGTAATGTTGGTGTTTTCGGTACTTCTGGTTATGGAAAATCGTATACCTTACTTACAATGCTCCTAGGGATAAGTGACTATTTGACACCGATTGAAGCACATTTTTACATTTTAGATTATGGGAACGGGTCGTTGCTTCCGCTGCGACAACTTCCACATACAGCTGATTATTTCACGATAGATGAAGATTTGAAAAGGGAAAAACTCGTTAAATTAATAAAAGAAGAAATCTCGAAAAGGAAAATAGCACTCCAACAAGCAGAAGTTAACAATATTCATATGTACAATAAATTATCTGACCTTAAGTTACCACTTATTTATATAGTTGTAGATAATTACGATATTGTTCGAGAAGAGATGGAAGATCTGGAATCACAATTAATCCAGTTTGGAAGGGACGGCCAATCACTAGGTATTTATGTGTTTATCGCTGCTACAAGGGTGCAATCGGTTAGACAATCACTGATGAATAATTTGAAAACAAAGATTGTGCATTATCTAATAGATTCGACTGAAGCTTACAGTATTATAGGTCGTGTTCCGTTTAATTTGGAGCCTTTCCCTGGCAGAGCGATATTAAAGAAAGAGGATGCGAAGTTTGCACAAATCTTCCTTCCAGCAAGTGGAGACGATGATTTCGAAGTATTAGAATCTATCAAAATGAAAGTTCAATCGCTAAGGGTAAGATATCGTGAAGAGGAACTTCCTGAACCTATTCCGATGTTGCCATTTGAATTGACATCTAACATTTTCCCTTCTTACTTTGATAGTGAAAGAAAAATCGGACTTGTTCCAATTGGATTAGATGAAGAGACGGTACGCCCAGTTTCAATTGATTTCAAGAAAAATCGACATTGTTTACTTGTTGGTCAAGTACAGCGAGGAAAAACAAATACATTGAAATGGATGATTCATAATCTTTTGGAACAGGAAACAGGTTTCATTGCCATCTTTGATTCGTTCGAACGTGGTTTATCTATGTTCACGGAAGACTCTAAAATCGATTACTTGGAAACGAAAGAACGACTAATTGATTGGGTTACAAGGGTAGAACATTATTATGAAGAAGTAGAGAAAGAGTATTTAGAAAACATGCAACGAGGAAATGGACCAGAAATAGTTCTATCTTTTTTCATTATCGACGGATACACAAGATTTTTACAAGTAGTAGATATCGGCATACAAGACCGACTATCAAAACTAATGAAAAAATATGCTCATTTAGGATTCAATGTCATTATCTCTGGAAATAACGCGGAGATTACAAAAGGTTACGATGCATTCACGAATGAAATAAAACTTGTTCGCCAAGCGCTTATTTTCATGAAAAAATCGGAGCAGACATTATATACGGTGTCTTACGAGCGAAAAGAAATGGAACTCCCGCTTGGATTTGCCCATTATATTTTAAACGGGAATGCTATAAAAATCCAAACCCCGTTATGCAAGATTGAGAGGAAGATCATGCAATGAAAATAAATAAGAATACTGATTTTTGGAAAATAATTATTGGGATTATATTAATAATAGCTGTTCCGATTTTGTTCTTTCAGTTTATGGGTGTTAGTATTTTGGATTTTGACAACCAAAATAAACGAATTATCGCTATTGTTAACGAAGATATCGGTCTTACAAAAGATGATGAATCAGTTGATATGGGAGTGGAAGTCGTTTCCATCTTGGCGAAGGACTCACCTTATGAATGGAAAGTGATGGGACGTGGAGCTGCGGTCAATGGATTGAAATCGAATCAGTATGATGCGATCGTCTACATTCCTTCTAACTTCTCAGAAAATATTATGTCCTATGATCAACAAAACCCGAAGAAGGCGGAATTTTCTTATCAAGTGCAACGCCAAAAAACGGGCTTACGCAAAGAAAAAGTACTACATGAAATTGAAACTGCTACAAACCGTGTAAATGAGAAGATATCTACTCTTTACTGGAGTTATGTTGCACAAGAAATGAACCATATAAAGAAAGAATTCACGAATATTTTAGGAAAAGAAACGGATTTTCTGACTGCAATGTCTGGCTATTACAAACCAGAGTCAGAGACGTTAGCTGAAGAAATGAAAAGTCAGAAAGAACAAATGGAAGGACTTCTTTCCATGATTGGTTCTGCAAATAATGGTTATAATTCTAGAATTGAAAATGCTGATACATTTGGACAGCAGATGAATGGTTTTATCACGTACGTCCAACAGTATAAAGAATTCCAAGATAAGCAAAAAGAAATTCTACAGAAGGTCCAAGATAACAGCTTAGCTAAAATTCATGCCGCTGCCAAAACACAAGCGGATCAATTCACTAAATCTGTTCAAGTGTTAGAAGAAAATAACGAAATGTTGAATGATGAAATTGAAAAAGTAAATATCATCATCGATGAAAACAATGAGAAGTTCAATGCATTGTCGGAACTGCGAAAAAGTGAGGTAGATAGACAGTTAGAGGATCTTCTGATTGTACAAGGAGAAGCAATTGATAGATACAATAACACAATTTTGAGTAATTTAGAAAAAGGAATTGAGAGTGGGAAAAGTGGA
This sequence comes from Psychrobacillus vulpis, assembly GCF_006861825.1. Taxonomy (GTDB): domain Bacteria; phylum Bacillota; class Bacilli; order Bacillales_A; family Planococcaceae; genus Psychrobacillus; species Psychrobacillus vulpis. The sequence goes on from NZ_VDGI01000002.1 coordinate 233,871, forward strand.
GTAGCAGTATTAGGTATGGCTAATATTGGCTCTGTTCAGCAACAAATGTCTGTAATTTTTGATGAAATGAAGAGCAAGGCAGCTGCTAAAACAGCAACTGGATTACCTGGATTTGAGGAAGAGCGTACGAAAGTAAATGGCATTTTATCAGCGCTCACTGCAATAAAATTAAAATTTACTGAAACGGATCCTAACTCTACTTATATTAGAGAATTAGAACAGCTCGAAAAGGAGTTAACTTCCGTAAATGCAGTCATCACTGAAAAAGAAAATATTTGGAGCAGTAAAAGCCAAGAAGGAACAAATGATTATGCTAAAGCAACCACTGACTATGCAGATTTGTTAGGAAATTACAATTCAGTGTACAAGGAATATGAATCCGTTCAACAAATTTTGAATTCATACCCAGTGGATACAGCGAGAATTGGTGTTGAAATAAAAAAGAAGGAAGAATCACTTCTTAAGAATGATAAATTATCAGCCGACCAGCGTGTACGAATGGAGGAATTGTTTGCTAAAGGGGCTGCAAGAACAGATTTGAGTGCACTTCTTTCTTATTATGCAACGCTGGAACAATTTGAGTTTACGCTCAATGAAAGTGGGCAAAGTGCAAATAAAGATGCCATTTTAAAAGATGAAATATTAACTTCTTTATTGAAAAATGCAGTAGATCTAAATGAAATTGAACTCGCTAGCTGGACTTCTGTTAGTGATGGAATTCCTGAAACAAAGCTTGGTATGACTGATTTAAGTACGACATTTGCTGCGATTATGTCTGGTTACAAAGAATCAGTGGAAGAGCAACACGCAGCACTGTTCAGTGACTTGAATTCGATTGATGATCAAGCGAATATTCTTCTACAACAAATAAAAACACCTTCCATGATGATTGCTACGGGCGAGCCTGTGCAGACAACAACAGAAGGAGAAGTAATTGCTGGTCAACAAAATGTAAGTAACCAACTTCTTACACTGAGTGAAATGATAAAGTCTTTATCTCAAAAACAAAGTAGTCTTGTCAATTATGCAAATGACCTACATGTGAAAGCAGCAGATATAAAAGACACTTCGAACGATTTCAGCGACAAATGGGAAACGAATGTAGATGCTATGTCAGAGTTTGATGGTGATATACAAGGTTTTCTTGCAAATACGTATGTAGATGGTCAAGAAAATGGATATGTGTTCAATCACTTTGTTAATCCTTTAGATGTTAAAGGAGAAGCAGCTGTCGCAGATGAAGTAAAAAAAGTTCCACCTGTTATTTTATTTATTATTCTACTTATTAGCAGTCTATTAATAGGTTATTTCACTTATCAAATCAAAGATGGTTCGATTGGAATTCGATTAGGATTAACTGGAATATTATCCTTACTCGTAGGACTCATTATCAGTTTATACAGTATCAATATGTATATTCTGAACGATGAACGTGCAGTTGAATGGACAATTTTCACTATTCTTTTGTTACTAGCAAGTGCTTCGATTATCCGTGTCGCACTTGAGTTCGGACAGTCGGCAGGATGGATTGCGAGTGTCAGCTTAATGTGTTTATACATTATCCCACTTCTAATCCTTGCAGTACCTGACATTAACATTCCTGATATTTTATCGACAGTGTATATGTCTATAAAATATGAACCTGAAACAAGCTTTATAGGAGGAACAGTAATAACAGCAGTTATTGCATTCATCATGCTAGCTGTTTCATATTTTATTAATAAAAATAGAAAAATTGAATCTACCAAGGCGACCGAAGCCTATGATAATTAAAAAAGTTCTACTTCTGTTAAGTGTGATTCTAATTAGTTGGTCATTTAATGTGCATGCAAACAAAGATGAATCCATTTCGAATTTAGAACCAGTTATTTATGAAAAATTAACGTTCAAGAAAAATACGGATTATTTGCATGATGTTAAAAAGATAGAAATGAAAAATACCATTCCAGTAAAGCAGTTTGATATTTACTTTGATGGGAGAAAGCAGCTTCCAAATAGGAGCGATACATCCTATCTTTTTCAAACGGCAGAACGCGGAGAGAAAAGTACAGTCGCGGCAAAAACTTCTGAATTAAAGCTCTTTTCGAAAGAGGGTAAAGGTGAGAAGGAGTTGTCAGGAAATACAGTAAATGAGGTAGAAACAGCTAGTGATAATGCGCGCACAATGATTTTACTAGCTATTATTGCTGTTGGTCTCATTACTTTGTTTATGGTGTTTATACCAAGATTAGTTAATGCAACTGAAACGTCTAAAAAACAATTCGTCCATAACCGTTAGGAAAGGAGGAACAGACTTGCTTGGATATTATTATGCACTTTTAGCGAAAAAACAAGAAGAACTAAGACGACTGATTGAATGCCAATCCTCATTATCGGAAAAACAATCTCAATTTAATGAGAATGAACATAAGTGTCTTGAACCAGAACTTACTGCTACTACATGGTATGGAACACTTGCTACCAGTTTCGACGAAATTCGGGAAGCTGGAATTCATACTTCGTATTTAGAAATAGCTGGGGCCCAATTTTCTGCTGTTTTTAGCGCAATCTCGAATAAAATTGCATCTCTAAATGCAGAAATCGAGTCTATAAAACAAACAATTGCAGATCTTTTAGCGAGAGAGGCAGAGGAAAGGGCTAGAGCTAGAGCTTCTAAATAACGAAGGGGGTAGAAATTTAATGTCAACCGAAGTGAAAATAGTGTATGCAGACGTGGAAACACAACTAACCGAAATGACCAATGCCTTGGCATCGCTTAATCCAAAAGCAGAACCGCCGATTACAGGGAATACAATGGATGTAGTAACTAAATTAACAGAGCTTTCTTCCAATCTGGAACAGTTATTGACGAAATATCAAACCGTCCTAAATACAAATATTAGAACTACTATAAGTTCTGTTGAGTTTATGAAAGAATCAGACGAAAAAATCTCGAATGTTATGCAAAGTACAGCTTCTGGACCGAGGAAGGTGATCCCATGAAAGTCTTAGATATTAGCCCATTTCATGACGGTTTACAACGAAATATTCAAATGCTGAATAGGATTGAAGGGGAGATGAAAGCAATTGAATCCTCTATTGATGGGCTCGTTGCTTTGGAAGATTCGTTAAAAGGAGAAGGGGGAAATGCAATCCGATCGTTCTACAATGATTGTCATTTGCCTTTCTTACAATTTTTCACGACATTTAAAAACTATTTTAATACTACACTCACTCAAATGGATTCCTCCCTTGATGCTTTAGAGCCAGATCCGAACGGTTTTATTCGTCAAAGTTTCTTGGAAGGTGAAGTGGAAGATGGACTTAGAGAAATTTCCCAGGTGACAAGTAATTTAACAGCTGAATCAAATGCCATTATGAACCAAGTATCTGATATTGTTGCACTTCCTCATTTAGATGATAGTGATGTGCAAGAAGGTGTCAGTAATGCGCGAAAGAAGCGAGATACTACAGTTACCGATTTGAACGAATTTGATTCAACTCAGACAAATGCATTAACACAAGTAGAATCAGATTTACTTATGTTGGAACTATGGTTATTGGATTTAGAAGGTATGATGAATGACGGTCTGACAGATATAGATTTTCCTGCAGAACGTTGGAAAGAGTATACCCAAAGTCACCCGCTTCGAACGGAGCTAGATAGTCGTTTGGGAGATACGGATAATGTAGAGGCGGATGGTAAAGAAGAAAAGCCGGGAGATGTGTCCTCAGCAAACCCAAGCGTTGTGGCATTGAAGGAAGCAGTAGGATTGGCTAAAAAAGCAAATACTGCAATTACAGGTGGAATCTCTGCTTTTGGTATGTATGTAGCAGGTAAAGATGGAGGGTTAAGCACATCAAGAGTCTTTGATCCAAAAACCGGGGCGTATTCGTATCGAATCAATGCAACAGGCAAAGCTTTAAATAATCTGAGAACAGACTTAGATTCGAAAGCATTTAAAGAATTAATGCGTAATGTTCCGAAAGGAAATAAAAAATGGTCACCTAAGCATTATGAAATTGCAGCAAACAACACGGTTACACTTAAATATGCAACAAAGAAACCAGGGCAAAGTGGTTGGTCTGGCACTGGAGATGAAGCCTTAAAAAAACATCCTTCGCTTGCTTATTGGAATGATCAGGCAACTTCTGTTCAAAAGGCTAAAACTGTAGGAAGTGCAACGCTTAAAGGAACCGGAAAGGCTTTTACAGATCTTGTCGATGTCAAAGGAATGGCGACAAGTGGATTTCTCAAAGGGACAGGAAAAGCACTAGGTCCTATAGGTGCGGGATTAAGTTATTATAGTAACTATACTACTGCAAAGGATGCAGGACTTAGCGATGGAGAAGCTGCTGGACGTGCTACAGTGGATACAGCGATTGATGTTGCTGTTGGTGGGGCAGTTCAGACAGCATTTACGGCAGCTTTCACAGTTGCAATTCCGATTCCTGGTGTTGGTACAGCTGTAGGTGTCGGGTTAGGAATACTTGCAAATGTTGCGTTAAATACTAAATTTGGAGATGAAGATAAATCAGTGATGGATCATATAAAAGGTTGGTTCCACTGATAAAGAAAGAAGAGTGGTTATCTTGAGATTTATAGAAGAAGATTTTCGAGTACTTAGAGGACCTTTCGAATCTGGTAGACAAACTCCAGGTAATTTAGGTTTTACTTTAATTATTAGTATATTTTTACAAGCAATGCTCTATGCTCTAGAGTATTTTATGGCAGCAGATTCGACGATTTTTCCGTACAAAGATAATATATTGCAAGTACATTTCTGGTTAACTGTTGTACTTGTTATATTATCTATTATTTATGCTATTCCTGCAGTTTATAAAAGAAGTGGAAAAATGCAGTATCTTGTTACTATAATTGTTACTCAAAATATGTCTTCCATTCCATTTTTAATCATGGCTTTATTTTTAGTTGGAAAAGAGGGAGAGGGTATGATTGCTACTGAGGGTTCTCTACTTCGTTTCACTTTTATAATCCTATTAATTGGACTACTGATTTTTATATTTACGTTTATTCGCTTTAATACGCTGCTACGCAAGGGACATTATCGTAAAGGTTCAAAAAAAGATGAGTTGAGAGGACGATTTGAAAACACTTCTTATGTACCAGCTGCTATTATCGTTGGTCTCGGTATTGTATTTATTATCCAATATATCGTTCGGAGTACTTCCATTGATGATATTAATATGATAGTGCTGATTGTTGGTGGGATCACTGCATTTTTTGTAATGCTCTTTATTTTACCAGAGCAACTTGTTATTTTATATTGTAAATTCCGATTTAAGAGCTTCAATTTTAATGAGCGAGGTTATTTGAATAAATAGGGTTGAATTGAAGTGGAGTGCTCAAATGACAAGAAAACTAAAGGAAGAAGATTTTGAAGTAATGAGAGGACCCTTTGAGTATGGAAGACAAAGACCGGAAGCTTTATCAGGAGTTCTAATATTATCTATATTTTTGCAGGCTTTACTATTTGCCTTAGAGTATTTTATGGCAGGTCGTCACACCGTCTATCCATATAATGACCAAATTCTTTTGATCCATTTTGTAGTTACAGTAATACTCAGTGTATTGTCACTTATCTATGCAATGCCTATAGTATATAAGAAAAGTGAAAAGATGCAGTATTTGCTATCCATTTTAGTATCACAAAACTTATTTTCAATTTCCTTTTTAATAAGTGCATTATTTATAATCGGTTACGATGGGGAAGGAAAGGTTGCTAATGCAGAATCTCTCATTCAGTTCACGTATATCGTACTAGGAATTGGATTCTTAATCTTTGTTGCTACTTTTATACGCTTTTATATTCTATTGAGAAAAGGACATTATAGAAAAGGTTCTAAAAAAGATGCATTGAGGAGTCGTTTTGAAACTACATCTTATGTGCCGACTGCAATTATTGGAAGTCTAGGATTAGTTTTTATCATTCAATATATTGTGAGAACGTCTGCTATTAATGATCTTAATATGATGATACTCATTGTAAATGGTATTGGACTGTTTTTTGTAATGTTATTTATATTGCCAGAGCAACTTGTTATTTTATATTGTAAATTCCGATTTAAAAGCTTTAATTTTAATGAGAGAGATAATTTGAATAAATAGGTTTAAATTGAGTGGAGTGCTTAAATGTCAAAAAAACTAAAGGAAGAAGATTTTGAGGTACTTAGAGGCCCTTTAGAAGCAGGAAGACAAAGCCCAGGAAGTATAGGATTTGCGCTAATATTAGGTATTATATTTCAGCCGATGCTCTATGCTTTAGAGTATTTTGTTGCAGCGGATTCAACCATCTTTCCGTATAAGGAAGAGATATTGAAGGTTCATTTTTGGTTGACAGCTGTGCTAGTTGTGTTATCTCTCATTTATGCAATTCCAGTTGTATATAAAAACAGTGAAAAAATGCAGTATTTTGTTTCTATATTAATATCACAAAACATCTTCTCCCTTTCCATTTTTATCTGTGCAATATTTATTATTGGAAAAGAGGGAGAAGGGATGACTGCTACTCCTAGTTCACTCTTGAATTTCACTTATATTTTATTAGTTTTAGGTTTTTTGGTTTTTATAGCTACGTTTATTCGTTTCTATATTCTATTGAAAAAAGGTCATTATAAAAAAGGCTCTAAAAAGGAAGAGTTGAGAAATCGATTCGAAACATCCAAATATATGCCAGTGGCTATTCTAGGTGGTCTTGGAATCGTTTTTATTATCCAATACATTGTTAGGAACACTGCTATGAATGATTTGAATGCTATGGTTGTTATTGTAATTGGGATTGCTTTGTTCTTTGTCATGCTATTTGTTTTACCGGAACAGCTTGTTATTTTGTATTGTAAATTCCGATTTAAAAGCTTTAATTTTAATGAGCGTGGTTATCTATATAAGAAGGAATAATTATAGAAAGGGTGGTAAAGATGGGCATAGAATTGTGTTCTTTAGTATTCGATAATGTATTGACTTATAAAGTGGAGCAGAAAAAAGAAGATTGGCAAGAGGGTATTTATGCATTGGAAGATTTTACACTTAATAAAGATGTCTACAAAAATGGGCCATTGTTCTTTTCATTTGTTCAGAGTTCGAGAGATTACAAGTCTGGTAGCTTTACTTACTACTTACCTATTAGTAGCCCAGTAACTCTTTTAGATGAAACGGATTTTTCCTACTTAGATACTTTGGTGTTAGAAAGAGCATTGTTGTTGAGGCAAGCTGATCAAGAAATGGACTTTTATTCTGCTTTTGAAAAAGTAAAATCATACGCAAATACTAATCAAATAGAGTTAGACGATACATATTATTGCGTATTATTAGAAGTTTATGGAGATTATATTATTGATTTGTATGTGCCGATTAAAGGAAAAGGTGATCAATGATGATTGTAGAAAACCATCAAATTGCTTACCGAAATGTTGCATCAAAATTATATAATTTTTTACCTGAGGAAATTGATACTGCTTTAATGGATTTTGATTCGATTTTAACAAGTCATGGATATCATCCTACTGGTCCAATATTCTTTTCCATTATTAGTGATCCAACAGCAGAAGTGATGACAGCTCAATTATTCCTGCCGATTGCAGAAAATTATTTTTCTCTTCCAAAAGAAGAGGAAGTGAATTTCAGCAGTTATTTTAATGTCGATAACTTACTAATGACAAGAGTAACAGAAAACTACGAAGTACAATCTCAAGTGAAGTATTGGGAGCTCTTTAATTATATGAACGAACATAACATGACTCAAAAAACACCAATATTTGTACAGTTCAAAAAAACGAACTCAAACCGGACCTACGCCGAAATAAGTCTAGGTGTTCTGTGACTGGTGCCAGGCACCCACACAATTCGGACACTATTCTGAAAACTATTAATGTAATGAAAGTGAGTTATTAGAAAACGCATCTTATCGGTTAGGATAGATGCGTTTTGTTATGTATGAAATCTTAGTAGTTTATGTTCTAAAATTGGATTTTCACATTAATACTTTGCAATTGAGCAATATTGATTGTGTATTTATTTTCTGTGCTAACAAATATACCACCATTAATTACTTCCCTTTTAGCGGTCCGGATGTCGGTATTTGTTTCAAAGACTAAATGTTGACCGCCTTTAAACACTAAATAAAACTTATATTTTTTTCGCTCCTTGAATTCTCTCAATTTTCACACTCCTTTTTTTATATCAGTATATCATACTTACAAATGATTTCCATATTAGGGTTTCGACATAAAGTGACATGAAACAATGTCTGTTTTGTTCTGGTGAATTGTGTCGAGCTTAGAAATGGATAGAAGAATGTATAAAATAGGAGATATTCGGTTGATAGTATATAATGTAGTGATAGAGAAGAAATGGTTTCTACTAACAATTATCTGATTTTAAAAATCGCTCATCTCACATAAATGGACATAGAAGGAGTTTGAATTATTTGAGTAAGAAAATAATTAAAAATGAGTTACCTGAGAATTATGAGGAACTAAAAAAAGCAGCCAATCGTACATCAAGCTGGAGAGCACGTTTTAATGCAATAGAAGAACTAGGGAATTATAATACAAGCCAAGTTATTGATATATTAAACACAAGATTGGTAAACGACCCAGTCTATAAAATTCAAGAACTTGCTTACCGAATCCTTCTTGAATTTGGAGAAGATGTGCAATTACCTGCGCCTAAAAAATTTGAGGTTATTAAAGGTGCTAATAAAGTGTTCTTAAGAGTAAAGAAGAGTTTACCTGCAGATCATACAGTTGAAGAATTCGCTGCGAAACTTAAAAGAATGCGAATTGATGTGTATGATGCTTATGAAGGAGAAAAAGGAAACGACTTTAATACATGGTTAGAAAATGAATGGAAGAATTTGAAGAAGTAAAAAATCAATAATTTTTTGACTATATTAGAAAAGCCACTCAAGCTGCTTGAGTGGCTTTTTGTATAGAATTGTTACAGGTGTGTTACAGGTGCCTGGCACCAGTAACCATAAAGTTATGTGGAGGAGCCTAGTTTTTCGGAAATTGTATTGCCTGCTTCTAGAACCTTATTAATTAGAAATTCTAGTCGATTATCGGTTAGGTTGAAGCTGACGAAGCCGATACTGATTGCCCCTATTACATCTCCAAAACCATTTACAACTGCTACTGCTACAGAGGATGTGCCTTCCGTTTTTTCGGCGTGGCTTGTTGCATAGCCCTGTTTTTTTATTTGTTGAAGGAGTGTTTGCATTTCTAGCACTTGTTCTTCCGAGAGTAGCTCTTTTAAAATTGCAGTTGCCTTTTCGCGTGGCATTGCAGCTAGCATTGCTTTATTTGCTGCTCCAATATTCATAGGAATGCGCATTCCAAGTTGGTCTACAATGCGAATCGGATTGTTTTCACTGTCAATTCTTTCAACGACGAGTGCCTCTAATCCCACAGGCTTACTAAGGTACACACTTTCGTCTACTTCTCTCATTAACTTTTCTAACACAGGCCTGATTTTATTTACATAATCCATCGTGTCATATACTTGTAAACCATATTCTAACCAAATCGTGCCTAGTCGATAAGTTTTTGTTCCTTCGTCTTGTTCAACCATTCCTTGTTTCATCATTGCTTGTAGTAATCTGTGCATTGTACTAAGTGGTAGCTCACATTGTTTGGATAAATCCGAAATGGATACACCGTGCTCAGCAGCATTTGCTGCCAAAACCTTAGCTACTGTCATTGCACGAGTAATGGACTGCATAAAAGGCACCTCCTGATTGAGTAAAAATCACTTAAATAATATTTCAAAATAGCGAATTTTAATATTCTAAATATTATTGACATTGTATCATGTTAGCACTATATTTTAAATATAAACTTTCCGATGTACGGAAACGTTTTCCACTATGCGGAAAAGGAGAGACGAAATGTCCTATAATTCATCTATGTACAAAAAACTAGAAAGAGTTATTGTGAAGCATCCAAACGAAGCTTTTATTAGTCAAGAACATCTTGCAGAAGCATGGAAAACTTACAATTACTTAGAGCAACCAAATTTTGAAGAGGCTCTTCGTGAATATAAACAATTCATCGAAATTCTAGAAAAACATGTTCCTCAAATTGATTATTTACCTGCCTCAGACAAAGTAGGTTTGGATTCAATTTACGCACATGATCCAGTGAAGTTTACACCTGCTGGAGCAATAATTTTGAAATCAGGCAAAAAGCTAAGACAGCCTGAAGCAGAAGTTTATAAAGAATTTTTAATAGAAAAAGGGATTCCTATTGTTGGAGAGTTAACTGGCGATGCTGTATGTGACGGTGGGGATATTGTTTGGTTAGATGATAAAACGTTTGTAGTTGGTCGCGGATACCGTACAAATGATGAAGCAATTCGTCAATTAAAAGAAATGACAGCATCATTTGTAGATGAATTTATCGTTGTACAGCTTCCACATGATCTAGGAGAAGCGGAATGCTTGCATCTAATGTCTTTCATCAGCATGGTAGATAAAGATTTGGCAGCAGTACATTCTCCATTAATGCCTGTATTTTTCCGTCAGTTACTGATTGAGCGTGGCATTCAATTAGTGGAAGTACCAAAAGCAGAATACGATAATCTTGGTTGTAATGTTCTAGCGTTAGCACCACGTGTGTGTGTAATGGTAGAAGGTAATGAATCTACAAAACAACAACTGTTAGATGCAGGAGCTACAGTTTATGAATACAAAGGACGCGAAATCAGTGTATTAGGAACTGGCGGTCCAACATGTCTAACAAGTCCTGTAATAAGAGATTAATAGGGGGAAAATAAAATGAGTCAATTTAAAAATGTTATCGCAAAAACACCTGGAAAAAGTTATGTAGAAGGATTAACAACATCTGATCTTGGAAAACCAGATTATGAAAAACTATTAGTTCAGCATGAAGCTTATGTAGAAACATTGAAAAAGTGTGGAGTAGAAGTAACACTTCTTTCTGCAAGTGAGGAATTTCCAGATTCAACGTTTGTAGAAGATGCTGCAGTACTTACAACTGAGTTTGCTGTTGTTACGAATCCTGGTGCGGAATCTCGTAATGGAGAGATTGTTGAAATTGAAAGCGTTTTAAAAGACTTCTATAAGAAGTTTCATTATATAAAATCACCTGGAACACTTGATGGTGGGGATATTCTACAAGCAGATAATCGTTTTTATATCGGAATTTCTGAACGTACGAATGAAGAAGGGGCTCGCCAGTTAAAAGAAATTCTAGAGGGTGAAGGATTTGAAGCAACAATCATACCTCTAAAAAAATTCTTCCATTTGAAAACGGGTATCGCTTATTTAGGGAATAACAAAATGGTCGTTGCAGGCGAATTTGTGGATCATCCAGCATTTGATTCATACGAAAAAATCGTTATTAGCAGTGAAGATGAATACTCTGCAAACTGCATTCGCGTGAATGATTATGTAATTATCCCAGAGGGGTATAGCGAAACGAAACGCAAAATTAATGAGGCTGGATATGAAACAATTGAACTAGATATGTCTGAGGTTCGTAAACAAGATGGTGGTTTAAGCTGTTTATCTTTGAGATTTTAGTTAAATAGATAGGGGGAGGGATGTTATGTCTAATATTGGGGATCCATCACAACAAAATCTTTTAAATCGCTCTATGAAAAGCCGTCATTTGTTGATGCTTTCTCTTGGAGGAGTAATTGGGACGGGGTTATTTTTAAATGCAGGGTATACAATTAATCAAGCAGGTCCGGGGGGGGCTATACTTGGTTACTTGTTCGGTGGTTTAATCTTATATATGGTTATGGTTTGTCTAGGTGAGCTTGCTGTTTATATGCCAGTAACTGGCTCTTTCCAAACATATGCAACACGCTTTATTAGTCCATCTGCTGGGTTTTCACTAGGATGGATGTATTTTGTAGGATCGGCTGCTACAGCGGGTGTAGAATTTACAGCAGCTGGAATACTTATGAAACATTGGTTCCCAGATGTTCCAGTCTGGATTTGGTGTGCTATTTTCATGGTAGTATTATTTGCTCTGAATGCGCTTACAACAAAAGCATTTGCTGAAGCGGAATTTTGGCTTGCGGGTATTAAAGTAGTTGCGGTAGTTCTGTTTATTATCATTGGTGTTGCAGTAATTTTCGGTATTATTCCACTGGAAGAGAGAGCTACACCATTTGTTACTAATTTAGCACCTTCAGGACTGTTCCCAGCTGGAATTGCTATTGTTTTTGTAACAATGATGAACGTAATATTCTCCTATCAAGGATCTGAGTTAGTAGGTATTGCTGCTGGAGAAACAGAAAATCCAGAAAAGAATATTCCAAAAGCGATTCGAACAATTCTTATTAGAATCGTCGTGTTTTATATTGCTTCAATTATCGTATTATCTGCTATTTTTCCAGCATCTGAACTTGGGCTACTCGAAAGTCCTTTCGTTACATTGATGAATTTAGCTGGCATACCATTTGCAGGTGACATTATGAACTTTGTTATTTTAACTGCCATTTTGTCGGTAGGTAATTCATGTTTATATGCTGCAACACGTTTGCTGTGGTCAATGGCTAAAGAAGGAATGGCACCAAAAGTATTTGGTCGACTTTCTAAACGAAAAGTTCCACTAGCAGCATTAATATTCACGATGGCATTCTCTTTATTGTCATTATTGACAAGTGTAATGGAAGCGGACACAGTGTTTGTATTATTAATGTCGATAGCAGGAATTTCTGTCACTATTTCTTGGATGGGGATTGCGACATCACAATTAATGTTCCGTCGCCATTATATAAAGAATGGTGGTAAATTGGAGGACTTAGGTTATAAAGTTCGATTCTACCCGTTCGTTCCGATTTTCTGTATCGCGTTTTGTTTATTGATATTAGTGTTTTTAGCGTTCGATCCTACACAACGAGTTGGGCTTTATTATGGGGTAGGCTTTTTCGTAGCTTGTATGCTATTCTATAAATTGAAATTAAGTAAGAAGGATAAAGCAGCTACAGCAAATAGTAAGGTTGCCTCTGAACAATAATAACTATTTGTTCAGAATATTCATAATAATTTTGGTGCCTGGCACTAGTAACAAAGGAGATATATAAGATGAGTCAATTATTGTGGAGTACGCCAGAATCGCTTCGAAATTTGTTATGTGAAATTGTTAGTTGGGATAGTATTACGTTAACGGAAGGTGAACGTGCTTTTGCTCCGAAAGTGGCTGATAAATTAAGAGAATTGGATTATTTCCGTGAGAATCCATCCCATTTAGAGCTACATGATGCAGGTCTAGGTAGACATGCTGTGACAGCATTGTATAAACACCCAGAAGCAACAGAAACGGTAGTATTAATTAGCCATTTTGATACAGTTCAGACGGAGGAGTATGGTGTACTAGAGCCACTAGCTTACTTTCCAGAAGAACTAACGAAAAAGCTATTAGAACATAAAGAAGATCTTCCAGAATCTGCGCGTATTGACTTGGAAACAGGGAAATATTTATTTGGTCGTGGCACAATGGACATGAAAATGGGACTTGCTCTTCATATGCAATTGATTGAAAAGGCGAGCACGGAGCATTGGCCGATTAATTTAATTTTAACGACTGTTCCAGATGAAGAAGTGAACTCAGCAGGAATGCGTGCAGCAGTTACCGAGCTTGTACGAATTCGTGAAGAGCATGGATTAACTTATAAGCTTTATTTAAATAGTGAACCATGTTTCTCCCAAAAACCTAATGATATTGCAGAGTATATTTATTCTGGAACGATTGGAAAAATTATGCCTGCAGCATTATTTTATGGGAAAGAGACGCATGTTGGTGAGCCAATGAAAGGTATGACTGCGAACTACATCGCATCCTATTTGACTCAGCGTATGGAATGGAATCCTTTATTCCGAGAGACAGATTTAGGAGAAAGCACACCACTTCCGGTTTCATTGCAACAAAAAGATTTGAAAATGTCTTATTCGACCCAAACTCCATACCGTGCAGTGGCACTTTACAACGTATTTTTACTGAAACGTACTGCATCAGAAGTGATGGATTTGTTCGAACAAGTTGCAGTGGAAGCAATGGACGTTTTGAACGAAAACTATAAAGTCATTTGCGAGCGTGAGAAGGTGTCAGGTGTAGGAGAAGTGAAGGTTCTACGCTATGAACAGCTTTTAGCACATGCAATTCAAAAATTAGGTACTGCAGAAGTAGAGCGTTTGAAAAACGAAGCTCTTCAAAATGATGAATGGGACGATCGCGAGAAATCACTTCGTATTGTCGATAACCTAATGATTCAATGTCAAGAGCTTGCACCTGCAACAGTTCTATTATTCGCACCACCATATTATCCAGCTGTAAATACGTCAGACGATCCACTAGTAATTGAATTGGTGGAACTAATGCAAAAATCGGCTGAAACATTTAATAATAAAGTAGATCAAATCCATTACTTCAATGGTATTTGTGATTTGAGCTATGTTAACTATACAGACGACTCAAATGGTTGGGCTGCTTTCGAAAGTAACACTCCAGTATGGGGAGACACATATAGCATCCCATTCGAAGACATGGCTCAACTGAAAGGGCCAGTGTTGAACGTAGGTCCATTTGGTAAAGATGCACACCAAAGAACAGAGCGTCTACACGTAGATAGCGCATTTGTTGAAATGCCTGTCATGTTGGAAACTCTTATTAAAAGCCTATACTAATAGAAAAAGTGACTCCATTCATGTCAATGGAGTCACTTTTTTAACGCTTTTTTTGGTTTGTTACGGAAATGTTACTGGTGCCTGGCACCAGTAACATTCACCCGTAACATTCTTGTAACACTTATTGGATGAGGAAGGATTCTGTTGTTAGTTCTTTTAGTTTTTTCTCGTCTACTTCGATTCCTAAGCCTGGTGCTTCAGAGAGATAGACATAGGGAATTTCAAAGTTGAGCTTAGCTATATCGTCACTAAACATTAAAGGTCCAACAAGTTCATTGCTATGAATGGATTTTTTCGCTAATGCTAAGTGTAGCCCAGCAGCAGAGGCAACTGCAGATTCAACCATGGAACCGATTTGGCAGTCGATGCCGCCAAGCTCTGCTTGATGTACTAATTGTGACGCTGGGTATAAGCCCCCACACTTCATTAGCTTAATGTTTATTTTATCTGCAGCTCGTTTAACAATTACCTCTTTTAATTCTTTTGTACCATGCAGACCTTCATCAATCATGACTGGAATTGACGTTTTTTGTTTCACTTCTAGTAGTGCATCGATATCACTAGCAACTACTGGCTGTTCAATCAATTCGATTTCACAAGCTTTAATTCGATCGAGCACGTACATCGTATTGCTGCTATTAACCCAGCCTTGATTCGCATCGACTTTGATCGGTATGCCCGAACCAACAGCTGCACGTACGGCACAAATACGTTCGAAATCTAACTCCTTATTTGTTCCAACTTTAAGCTTTAACGACGTATATCCGTTCGCTAATGCCGTTTTAGCTTCTTCAGCCATTTCTTCTGGCGTTAAGATACTTATCACTTTAGGAACCTCTAACTTCTCATGGTATTGCCCACCTAATAAGTTATACACGGGCTGACCAGTTGCTTTCCCCATAATGTCATAGCACGCAATATCAATAGCTGCTTTAGCAGAAGGTACGTCTAGTACGATTTGATTCATTTTGTCATGCATTTTTTCTATTTGGAATGGGTTATAACCAATCAAAGAAGGGGCAAGTGTCTTCGTCAAAACCGCATACGTGCTTTCCCATGTTTCTCCTGTTACATGTTCGTCCGGTGTTGCTTCTCCAAACCCAATAATTCCATTATCAGTTTCCATTTTTACAATAATCGATGGCATATCCATATACGTGTGATAGCTAATAATAAATGGGGTGATAAAAGGAAGTCGAATAGCAAACACTTCAATCGATTTAATTTTCATCCTCATTACCTCCTCTTAAATAATTCAGCACACCAGTTGTAAATAACTCAACTCCAACAGGCAGCATATCTTCATCAATATCAAATTTTGGATGATGATGACCGTAAGGAGTATCTTCCTTACCAACTCCTATAAAGGTAAAAGAAGCTGGGATTTCATGCGAGTAATAGGAAAAGTCTTCACTACCTAAAATAGGGTCGATTTCGACAACTTTTTCTTCTCCAAAAAGAGAGATAGCTGTTTTTTGAATAAAAGCAGTTAACGCTTTGTCATTTAACACAGGTGGATCACCGTGAATATAATCAAGCTCATACGTAGCTCCAAAAGATTTACAAACGCCTGCAATAATATCTTCTATTCTTTTTTCAATAAGCAAGGAAGTATCTTTATTGAAATATCGAACTGTACCTGATGCAAATGCAGTATCCGGTATTACATTATAGCTTGTCCCTGAATGTAACTCTCCGATACTAATAACTGCTTGATCAATTGCTTTAATGCTGCGACTTACAATCGTGTGGAGTTGAGTAATAATTTGCGAGATGACAAGCGTTGGATCTATCGTTTCTTCAGGCATCGATCCATGACCGCCTTTTCCAAAAATGCGAATGATAAATCGGTCGGCACCTGCCATAGTAGGTCCTTGTCGAACGCCTATTAATCCGGATTTTAATGGTTGCCATAAATGATATCCAAAAATTGCTTCGATATTGTTTAATCCGTTTGCGCCAACGATCTCTACTGCACCACCAGGAACCTCTTCTTCGGCATGTTGGAATAATAGATGAATAGTGCCGTGTATTGCTGATTTATTTGAAACTAGTAATCTAGCAATACCTAAAAGAATAGACATGTGTCCATCGTGCCCACAGGCGTGCATAACACCATTGTTTACAGAACTGAATGGAAGCCCTGTTTCTTCTAGTATTGGAAGCGCGTCCATATCAGAACGTATTGCTACAGTTTTACCAGGATGATCTCCTTTAATGATTCCGATGACGTCTTTACCAGTAATAGAATACGTTTCTATTCCTAAACCATGAAGCTGACTTGTAATATAAGTTTTTGTTTCTTTCTCTTGATGTGAAAGTTCTGGATGCGTGTGTAAATAGCGACGTTGTTCGATAATCCATTCTGTTAAATTAGTATCAGGTTTCATTGCTTCATTTCCTTTCAAAAAACTAATAGACTATTATTAAGAAAATCCTATATAGTGTGCGATTGTAACGAAAATTGCACCTAACGCATAGTGGATAATAATAAGTGGTAAAATCCATTTTACCCATTTCACCCAAGAAATTCTTGCGAGTGCGAGACCTGCCATGAAATACCCGGATGTTGGAGTGAAAATATTAGATATTCCATCTCCAAACTGGAAGGCAAGTACTGCTGTCTGACGAGTAACCCCTACAAGATCAGAAAGTGGTGCCATAATTGGCATTGTCAGAGCAGCCTGTCCGCTACCAGATGGAATAATGTAGTTTAGTAAACATTGAACGATATACATCCCAAAAGCTGCAAAACCGGATGGCATTTCTCCAATAACAGAAGAGAATCCGTAAAGAATTGTATCCATAATTTTACCGTCTTGAAGTACGACTAGAATCGCGTTTGCTACCCCAACTACAAGTGCTCCCATAACAAGTACACGGCAGCCTTCAATAAAGGACTCGGAAATTTGGGTGAAATTCATTTTCCCAGTTAATCCAATTAGAATCCCCATTAATAGAAATAACCCGGCAATTTCTGATAAATACCAGCCTAACTTAATAACACCGAATGCAAGTGTAACAAGTGTTGCAAGCAAAATAGTGAAGATGAATTTGTGACGACCAGTAAGCGTTAATATTGTTTCAGGTATTTTGAAACTGTCACTGCTTACTTCATTATAAAGTAAGCTTTTTGTAGGATCTTTCTTAATTTTCCTAGCATATCGCATAACGTACCAAATACTAACTGATAGAAAAATAACAAAGAATATAATTCGTAAATAAAGACCTGAGAACAAAGGAATTTCTGCAATACCTTGTGCAACACCTACCGTAAAAGGATTCATAAATGCTGCAGTAAATCCTGCGGATGTTCCAAGAAGGACTACCGCTGCTCCAACCATGGAGTCATATCCTATTAAAAGCATCAAAGGTACTAAAATCGTAATATATGGAATTGTTTCTTCTGCTAAACCAAGCATAGCACCAGATAAACCAAAAAACGTCATCAGAATAGGTATTATTAAGATTTCTTTCCCCTTCATTTTTTGAGAAATAGAACCAACTGCCGCCTCAATAGCACCAGTTGCTTGTAATATCCCAAAAGAACCCCCAACTATGAAAATATAGAAAATAATACTTGCTGAATTTACCATTCCTTTATGAACTGCTTGGAAAATGGACCAAAAGCCTGCTGGTGTAGACTCTGCTTCTTGGTAAGTATCAGCTACGACAATTGTTCTTCCTGCATCGTCCACCATTCGCTCGTATTCCCCTGCTGGAAATATGTAAGTTGAAATTGCTGCAACAATAATAAGTGAAAACAATATGACATACACATGTGGAATAGAAAATTTCCCCTTCTTTTTTTGCTCATGAACATTTGTTGCTCCCATTTATTTTTCCCCTCTCTATTAACGTTCGGTATATGGTCGTTAATTCGTTCATTATACTTAAAGGGGAATTGAGAAGTCGATGAGTTTTTTGATAATTTGTAATTGACAATAAAATGAATGCTGTATACATTTTATATTTTGGGAAGCTTTAATCGATATATGGAACGAGGCCTACCGCTTAAATGAGGTTGTTCTTCTCCAATTATTTCAAGATAACCACCGTCAGCAAACTTCTTCAATATACGCTCAGCTGCACGTTTACCAATGCCGAAATAATCTGAAATATCACTAGATGTGAAGCGATTAACAGGTCGAGTTTTATAAAATTGAAACATTTTGTTGAGATTAGTTACGCTTATTCCAAGTTCCTTTGAAATTTTAATAAACTCCTTATTTTCACTTTTTAAAAGGGAACTATTCTTTTGATTGTTAAAGGGAGAAGTGACAATTTGTTCTTCCGTAACGACGTGTAGCGTATTGTCCATTGGATTTTTTTCTGAATAAGATAGCGCGATATTTGCATTTTTTTCTGCTTCAACAATCGTCATACCATAACCGAAACCAATGCTCACAGTCGATTCTAAAGTAAATAAAGATAGGAAGTACTGATCCAGAAGTTCTTTATTTTCCAGTAAATACTCGATTCCACTGCGTGTTCCATAAATATAAAAAAGCTGTGGACTTACTTTTTTGACTGAGCAATTGATAGTCTTGGCTATGTTATGTAGTTCTGTAGTGAAATTTTCTTTATTATTTTTAGAATGAAATGCGAAAGCACCTACTGCAATTTGTGATTTTTTTGCTCGATTGAGAATTCCTAAATTACGTGCTTCAATGAGTGAATCGACAATGTTTTTTTTAGGTTCCATTAATCGTAAACATGGAATATTTAGCGCGACAAGCCTATCATAAACGGCGTGAATACTCGTAACAACGTAGGAAATCTGTTTAGTTTCCCAAAGCTTGATATGTTTGTTGATAACGTCCTCTATTTGGAATACTTTGTCCGTTTCTTCTTTTAACCAAGGGTAATCTTGAATGAAAGAAGATGCTAATTCAATATTCAGTTGTTTGACAACCTCTTGCAAAAACGTACGATCAGTCAGGTCAATTGATAGCTTGTTGTAGTCTATTTTTAGATGGTTTGTAATATAAAGAAGAGTAAGCGCTACACTTAACTCATTATCCGGTATATAAAGGGCTGGTTTATTTAATTTTGCTAACTCTTTTTTCGCATAGTAAAAAGGAAGTTCACCTGAGAAAAGTATGACATCGCATTGTTTCGCTTCATGGAGAAGTGTTCTTGCTTCTTCTGGTGTTTGGTACATAATTAAGGACACTTCTATATTTTCTAAATTATCCTCCAATGCTTGTACCTGTTGTAATGTCTCCTCTGAACCAATCAATGCAATTCGTATTGCCATTCACAGCACCTACTTTTCTAGTATTAAATCTTATTCTAATTATAGTATATACCACTTGGTTTATTTCAGTTGTATTTCTGGTGCCAGGCACCAGAAACATTACTGCAATAATATTGGCATTATTTTCAATTTGAAAATGAAGAGGATTGCATAATTATTAATTTGGATTTATATATATGTTGAATGTTACTTGAGTATTGGAGATAATAGGAGAAATAATGTTGGATGATGAGAGGGGCGGTCTATTGATGGAAATCTTACGTAATTTTAATGTGGAACAAAAAAATAGAGCAAACGATTACGTGCATGAAGTTTATGAGTTAGTAAAAAAACGGAATCCAGAGGAGAAAGAGTTTTTACAGGCGATACGTGAGATTTTTGACTCGCTTCGTCCGGTATTTTTGAAACACCCTGAATTTATACATAATGGAATATTAGAGCGTATTACAGAACCAGACCGAGTAATTACATTTCGTGTTTCGTGGGAAGATGATACAGGGAAGGTTCAAGTTAATCGGGGGTTTCGTGTTCAATTTAATAATAGTATGGGGCCATATAAAGGTGGCATTCGCTTTCATCCAACTGTAAATAGTAGCATTATGAAGTTTCTAGCTTTTGAACAAACGTTTAAAAATGCGTTGACGGGCCAACCGATAGGGGGAGGTAAGGGGGGATCAGATTTTAACCCTAAAGGTAAGTCAGAGCGTGAAATTATGCGATTTACCCAAAGCTTTATTACTGAATTAAGCAAATATATTGGATCAGATATGGACGTTCCAGCAGGCGATATTGGTGTTGGGAAAAGAGAAATTGGATATATGTTCGGTCAGTATAATCGAATAAAAGGTGGCTATGAGGCAGGTGTTTTCACAGGGAAGGACCCAAACCATGGAGGGAGCTTAGGAAGAAAGGAAGCAACCGGGTATGGCTGTGTTTATTTTGTAGAAGAAATGCTCAAAGGGAATGGGGATAGCTTTGCTGGGAAAACAGTGTCCGTATCAGGTTCTGGTAATGTTGCAACATATGCAATGGAAAAAGCTGTTGAACTAGGAGCTAATGTGTTGGCTTGCAGCGATTCAAGTGGTTATATATATGATCCGAATGGAATAGATGTAGAGACAGTAAAAATATTAAAAGAGTTGGACAATAAAAGAATACAAGAATATACGAAATTTCATAAGCAAGCAAAGTACCATGAAGGGTGCACAGGAATATGGTCCATTCCATGTGATATTGCATTGCCTTGTGCAACGCAAAATGAACTAGAGGAAAAGGATGCAAGATTGCTTATTGCAAATGGAGTGAAAGCTGTTGGAGAAGGTGCAAATATGCCTTGCACAGAAGAAGCAGTTCTTGCGTTCCAAGCGAATGGTGTTTTATTTGCTCCTGCAAAAGCAGCGAATGCAGGAGGGGTAGCCGTATCGGCAATGGAAATGTCACAAAACAGTATGCGTTTATCTTGGACGTTAGATGAAGTCGATGAAAAGTTGAAAATCGTAATGAAAAACATACACGAAAGCTGTCATGACGCTGCAACACGTTTCGGCTATCCTGGCAATTTAGTAGTAGGCGCAAATATAGCGGGCTTCTTAAAAGTAGCAGATGCAATGGTTGCACACGGAATCCACTAATTGCCTCAAAAAAACAAAGCTCACTTCCTTTACGGAGGTGAGCTTTGTTTTTTTATAGTTTAAATTGGCCAACAATCTTTTCTAGTTCTTGTGCCATATGGCTTGTTTCGGTTGAACGACTAGCTACTTCATCAATAGAAGCAGTTGTTTGTTCTGTTGCTGCCGAAATGGATGTTGTAACTTCTTCAATTTCACGAATTGACTCGGTTAATTGATTAATCAGTTCAACTACACGTTTAGAGTTTTCTGCTTCGTTAGTAGTCATTGTTGAAATTTGGGAAATTTCTTCAACAGTTTGAGCTACTGCAATAGAGATATCACTTAAGGATTGAGATGTTTGTTGAACAGTAACTGAACCTGTTTCAATCAATTTCGTGCTTTCCTCCGTTGAAATAACTACTTGTTGAATACTTTGTGTTATATCTAGGACGATTTTTTCTACTTGATTTACTTCTTCATTGGATTGCTCCGCTAACTTGCGCACTTCCTCTGCTACTACAGCAAAGCCTTTTCCTTGTTCACCTGCTCGAGCAGCCTCAATAGATGCATTTAGGGCAAGTAAATTAGTTTGTGCTGCAATAGCAGCGATTGAACTAGTGATTTGTTGAATCTGTGTAGTTGCTTCATTTAAATATTGAATAGTTTCACCAGTTTCTATAGAAGCACTTCGTATTTTCTCCATGTCGTGGCTGATTTCGCTTGCTCGTGTTAGACCTTCTTTAGCAGTTTGCATCGTTGTTTTAGAATTCATAACACTTGCATCCGCATTTACTTTGGAATGTTGAAGCCCTTCCGCAAGAGTTTGTAGTATAGTTGATGATCTCTCTGACGTAATGGTTCCATCGGATACAGATGCTGCTGCTTCACTCATATTTGTAGAGATTTGATGGGCTGCACCCTTCATCTCATTTAAAGAAGCGGAAGTATTCTCTGCATTTTGTGTTAATTGGATAGATGTCGTTTGTATTGTTCCAATAATATTTCGTAAGTTACTAGCAAGATTATTCAAAGTTCGACTTAAATCGCCAATTTCATCCTTACTTGTAAAGTTTGTATCTTTCACAGAAAGATTCCCATTTGCTATTTCGCCTGCATGTACGATTAACGCAGATAGAGGCTTCGTTTT
Source organism: Psychrobacillus vulpis (assembly GCF_006861825.1). GTDB lineage: Bacteria > Bacillota > Bacilli > Bacillales_A > Planococcaceae > Psychrobacillus > Psychrobacillus vulpis. The sequence goes on from NZ_VDGI01000002.1 coordinate 256,542, forward strand.
TCTTCTAATAAGAAGAAATGTAACAAAAGAAGCGAGAATCATAGGTATCAAGCTTATTAGAATTCCTTCGCTAACAACGTCCCAAGTTCTTTCAGCAACTATTGAGCTATCAAAGTCAATCACGCTAATAGCAATGATTTTTCCAGAAGGGTCATGGTTTTCATAAATAGGTGCATAACCAGATATACGTTTCATATCTCCGAACTCGTAAATCTTAGAATAAGTAGGATGTCCCATTTCTAGTAGCATATCAATTGCTTCTTGATCTATGTAAAATTTATCGCCAGCTTTGAAGCCATCTTCTTTTAAGTTATCATCTAGCGCTAATAAATTTCCGTTTAAATCAATAATATACTGTGTTTCAAAAATATCTTTATGTGCAGTAGTCCAATTTAGCTGTTCACTAATTGCTTCAACCGCTGCGGCATCTCCATTTAACATTTTGATAATATTCCCTGGCTCAATCAACCCAGTTGTAATGTTCGCACAGCCGTAAGCTTCAATCCCAGCAGCTTCATATAACTTATCGTAAGCAGTTTTATATGTTGCAATGGAAGTAATGAATAGCATAGCGACGATTATGCCGACTATAATCGAACCTAAATGAACCGTTAGTGTGTTTTTCATGTAAAAATTCTCTCCTGTTCCTAGGTAATTCCTATTAAAACATTTAAACTAGTTATACCATAGAAATAGGTAAAAAAGATACAGAATCTATAACTTTTTTAATATAATTTTGCAACTATTTATCTAGAAATCTACATAAATAGACAAAATGTCACAAAATTGTTACAGGTGCCAGGCACGAGAAACAAAAAGAAAACTAGAAAAAATAGCGAACAGTATTAGACGTTTAATGTAATAGTTTTGTTACACAACTGTAAAACCAATCTTGTTTTGTTCATGTTAGTATGGGTATAGAAAAAATTTCAGTTATTAATTTTCTCAAATTACATCTTTGGAGGAACATAAGTTTTGACTTCTTTGTTTAAAAAAATCATTACCATCTTTAGTTTATCTGTAGTTTTAGCCGCGGGAACATTTGCAGGAAATACGGAAGCAGCAAGCTCTGTAGCATCGACTCAAATAGTATCGAGTGCGAAAAGTCTAGTAGGAATTAAATATCGTTATGGTGGAACAACGAAGGCAGGTTTTGATTGTTCTGGATTCGTCGGATATGTTTACAAGCAAAATGGCGTTTATTTACCTAGAACAGCAGCAGGAATGTATAGTACAGGAAAAGCTGTAAAAAAAGCAAATTTAGCAGTGGGAGACTTAGTGTTTTTCAACACTTCAGGTAAAGGTGTATCTCATGTAGGTATGTACATAGGAAGTGGAAAATTTATTCATGCTTCCACATCAAAAGGCGTTAGAGTCGATAAAATAAATGACCCATATTACTGGGGGAAAAAATACGTTGGAGCAAAAAAAGTTGCAAACGTATCTTTAGCAAAAAAATAATATAATAAAAATTAACCGTTTCAGCTTTTTTGCTGGAACGGTTTTTATGTAGCCAAAAAGGGATATTCAATGAATTTTGGGAGACCGACACCATAATGCTATTTGTAAGACGATAGCGTCCTGGAAAACGGCTGGATTATAGCCAGTTATTTCGCGTATTTTTTTCAATCGATAAGCGAGAGTATGTCGGTGGACGTCTAATGTGTCTGCGCAAATTGTAAGCTGTTGGTTACAATTAAAGTATTCTTGAAGTGTTTGAATCAATTTTTCAGTTAATCCGTTTAATATTCGAGTAGTGAATTTTTGAGCTTCATATGAATCGTGACTTTTAAGTAACGAATAAAGTTCAACTTCCTCGAAGAAAGTTATGCTTTTATATGTTCGACCATACTGCAAAGCGACTTTAGCCGTATGATAAGCGTAATGTACTTCCTCAAGGGAATGTACCATTTGTCCAATACCGATTGGCAGTGCATTATTTTTTATTAGCTTAGGAGCTAGTTTTGAAATTTTCTTTTGAAATGATTTCTCATCTAGTCCGGAAATAAGTATGAAATGCTCTTTTAGTTGATAATGTCCAACTAAGATGGAGTCATCTTGAAAATAATATTCAATAGCCTGTAACGTAGTTTGATAAGATCTAGATTCCGGATTTATTTCTAACATGATGGCATGAAAAGGTGATTGGTTCAAAAATCCGATTTTGTTTATTCTTTCGAATATAACCTTTTGTAAAGGTTGTCCGCTCATCAATTCTTCAAATACCATCTCTTGCATTTTCCGCTTCCATTCTCTTTCCGATACGATCAATGCTTGATGTACCATCATTTCAGTTGTCAATTGGACAAGGGTAGCAATTTCTTCGATTTCATGTGGGTCCCCTGTGATGCCGATGACACCGACTAGCTCATTTTGAAAAAATATTGGTAAATTAATGCCTGGCTTCGTCTTCGGAAATAAATGATTATTCTCTTCTGTAATCCACAATTCTTTTTTAGTCTCTGCAACAATAACAGCACCTTCATGGATACTATCTACCCGTAATTGATCCCCAGAAGCAAGTATCATTCCGTTTGTTTGGATAACATTAATATTTCGATGAAGTCTTAGCATTGTTTGTTCGACAATTTGATTGGCAAGCTGTTTTGTTATCATAGAACCTCCACGATGTATAAAAATAGTGCTGTTATAATACAGATGTTTTATACGATAAGTATAATGTAAATCTATAAAATTATCACTATACTTTTATGTAAGCGCTTTATAAAGGAGGTGATTTGATGAAAATCATTGTCAGTCCTGATTCTTTCAAGGGGTCTTTATCTGCAATAGAGGCAGCACAGGAAATAGCGGCAGGTATAAAAGAAATCGATCCAACGATTGAAACTGTATTACTCCCTGTTGCAGATGGAGGGGAAGGAACGTTAGAATCTCTTGTCATTGCTACGAATGGACAAACCATTTATGTAGATGTACAAGATCCAATTGGTCGAACAATTCGCGTAGAATATGGAGTACTTGGTGACGGGGAAACTTGTGTCATTGAAATGGCAAAAGCATCCGGGTTAACTCTTTTAAAGGAAAATGAAAAAAATCCTCTTATCGCTTCTACATTTGGAACGGGTGAATTAATTCGTCATGCGTTAGATAGCGGTTACAGAAAGTTTGTTGTAGGTATAGGTGGGAGTGCAACAAACGATGGTGGAACAGGAATGCTTCAAGCTCTAGGCATGAAGTTTCAAAATGAGGATGGATTAGAAATTGAAAAAGGTGCAGAATCATTAAAAGATTTAGTTGAAATCGACGCTACTGGTTTTGATAAAAGAATACGTGATTCACATTTTGTCATTGCTTGTGATGTGGACAATCCGTTTGTTGGTCCAGAAGGTGCTACTGCAATTTTCGGTCCGCAAAAAGGAGTTACAGCTGATTGGGTAGAGAAACTAGATAAAAATTTGTTTAATTTAGCAAATAAAGTGGAAAGTTTAACCGGAATTTCGCTTCATAATCAACCAGGGGCAGGTGCAGCAGGGGGACTAGGCGGTGCTTTTTTAGCATTTTTCCCAATTGAATTAAAACCAGGTATTGAAGTTGTTATGGAAGCAATCAACTTTCATCAGCAATTAATTGAAGCAGATTTTATCTTTACAGGGGAAGGTAAATCGGATCTTCAAACTCTTTCTGGCAAAGCGCCAATTGGAATTGCTAATGCTGCTAAAAAGCATGGAATTCCAGTCATTTTAATATCCGGCAACATAGAACTAGAAAGTATTTCGCAATTATCCACTTACTTTTATCAGCTAGCTAGTGTTTCGAATGGGGTAATTACGAAAGAAGAGTCCATTAGAAACGCAGCTCATTATTTAAGAGAAAGAACGAAAGAAACTATGCAGTCATTATTAAAATTAAAAGGGGTGTAATGAATGTTATTTTTTGTGATTCTTCTAGGGGTAATTTTTGTTGTTTTAGCGACAGCTGTGTTTAAGATTCATCCATTTTTAGCTCTTATAATTAGTGCATTTTTTGTAGGTATAGCTTCTGGAATGCCATTACTTACTGTAGTTGAAAATGTAAACACCGGTTTCGGTGGATTGATGACAAGTATTGGACTTGTTATCGTTGCAGGAACAATCATCGGCGTAATATTAGAAAAATCGGGTGCAGCATTTCGGATGGCAGAAGTAGTGCTCCGCTTATTAGGGGATAAGCGTCCTCAACTTGCTATGTCTATTATTGGATATATCGTGTCTATTCCTGTTTTTTGCGACTCAGGTTTTATTATTTTATCTAGCTTGAAAAAGTCTTTAGCTAAACGTGCAAAAGTAAAAGTTGCATCTATGGCCGTTGCGTTATCTACAGGCTTGTATGCAACTCATACTCTAGTTCCTCCGACACCAGGTCCAATTGCGGCAGCTGGTAATATTGGAGCTGCTGATTATTTAGGAACAATTATTTTAGTTGGTTTATTCGTTGCTATTCCAGCGGTTATTGTTGGATATATTTGGGCTGTGAAAGTTGGTTCGAAAATTGAGGTGGAAGCGGACCATGAAGAAACGATCAATTATGAAGAGGTCATCAAATCTTTTGGTAAAATGCCATCTACATTTAAATCGTTTCTTCCAATTGTGCTTCCAATCGTATTAATTGGAATTGGATCCGTAGCTGCATTGACTGGAAGTGAGTCAGGACTTACGAATTTCTTAAGATTTCTTGGTGCACCGACAGTAGCATTATTATTTGGTGTTTTGGCTGCATTTTTATTGCTACCTGAAATGAGTGAAAAAACACTATCTGGGTGGATTGGAGAGTCTTTAAAAGAAGCGGCTCCAATTTTATTGATCACAGGTGCCGGTGGTTCATTTGGTACGGTAATTAAAAACTCTGGTGTTGCAGATCAATTACAACAAATGGACTTAGGTGCACTTGCAAATGGAGCACTATTCCTGCTAGTTCCATTCCTAATTGCGGCAGCACTTAAAACGGCACAAGGCTCATCTACAGCGGCACTTGTTATTACTTCTTCTCTAATTGCTCCTATGCTTCCAACGCTAGGTATTGATGGGGCACTTCCACTTGCACTAGTTGTTATGGCGATTGGAGCAGGAGCAATGACAGTGAGTCACGTAAACGACAGCTACTTCTGGGTAGTAACACAGTTTAGTGGAATGAAAGTGACAGACGCGTACAAAGCACAAACAATGGCAACATTACTTCAAGGTATCACAACAATCATAGTAACAATCATCATCTGGCTGATATTTGTATAAAATGGAGTTATTGTTACAAGATTATTACTGGTGCCAGGCACCAGTAATACTCCTGTAATTTAGGTAAAATAAAGAAACACGACTGATACATTGTTAGTATCAGTCGTGTTTTTATTGGTTAGTCAAAATAGAACATGTCGTCACGGTAATTTTGTTTTAGATCTGATTCTAAGAAATTTAAGTAACGGACAAGGAGTTGTGATGCTTTCCCTCTAGTAAGTACTTCATTTGCGTTAATCCGATTCTTTTTGTCCGGGTCAATTAATCCTAACTCACTTGCTACGTATATACTGTCTTTTGCTCCTTTTGGTATTTTATTGTCGTCGCTGAATTTTGTTTTATAGCCTGGGCTTGGTGCTCGACCTTCTAATCCTAGAGAGCGAACGATAATTGTAACTGCTTCAGCGCGTGTAAGAGAATCGTTTGCTCCAAACAGTTTGTCGTTTTTAGGACTGACGATTCCTTTATTTATGGCGCTTTCTATAAACACATAGTTAGGGTCTTGTGGATCTAAATCTTCAAATAATCCTTTTTTCACTGTTTGTCTACTCGTAGGTTTTGCTTCGAGTACACGTAAGTCTACTGCTTTTGCGACACTTGCCGTAAACTGGCCTTTTTTCATTGCTGCATCAGGTGAAAAGAAATTACTTGATTCATCGAAAATACCTAAAGAATATAGTTTTTCGATGTTTGGTTTTGACCAGTGATTTGCAATATCACGGAATTTCGGAACGATTAGACGCTCCAATGTAGGTACTTTTTCTTTTTTTAAATACATCGTGCCTGTACCAGCGTTATATGGAATATTATATTCATATTCAGATACTATATTAGAAGAACTTATTACCACATGTCCGCCTACAAAACTTGAAAGAGAGGGATTATGTGGTTCATATTCTAGCACTCTCGATTTACTGTCAGAAACTTTACTAGTAACAAATGCCGTCCCTTCTGGAGTAGCAATTTCATAATCAACAAATCGAGTATCTGTAGAACCCCAGAAATTTTTGTATCCTACATCTTTGCCAGTCATATATACAGTAATCAGTTTATTCTCATTTGTTTTTCCAACTTTTTGATTTCTTATGTAAATTTTTCGAGCAATTACATTCCCTGAATAATAATCAGTAGCAGGGCGATTATCAATGACAGAACCTTGTGAGAACTGATAATCGTCTAAAGTATACGTTGATTTATCGGATGCGATTGTTACTTTTTCTGTATAGCTTTTAACAGTTGTATTGGAAGTCGTTTGTCCTTTTGTTTCATGTTTTTTTAAATCAGAAACATATACGACATTACGAGTTAATTTATCACCAGCCGGACTTGTTAGGTTAAATTTATAAGTGGAAGTTAATTGATTTTTGCTTTCCTTTTCCGTAACAGTTGCTTTTCCGGTAAATGTAATTGGGTATCCTGTTAAGAAAAATACTTCTTCGTACGAATATTCATCTAAAACTCCACCATTAAAGTCTGGAACTTTCGCGCTTGCAGTAGGAGTTAAAATAGTAAATATTAATAAAATAGCAATGGCATAAACGGAGAATTTTTTCATTTGTTTTTTGATTAAGATATTCATTTGAATTTTCTTTACCTCTTTTCATTTTAATAACGGGCATGTAATGAAAGAATTACATGCCCGTTCCATATTAATCGACTAAAACAATTCGAGCATTTGAGTATGAATCATGTATGATATATAACCTATCGTTCCAATTTAGTTCGTTAATAGAAATTACTTTGCCTTCTTTAATAAATGTGGCAAGGCTAACGTCTACGTATTGAAGTTGATTTGTATTTGTCCAATTACCATTATTCCATTGGTTTACATCTTTCAAGTAAATATAATTATTGCTGATACTATCGTATCGTCCGATAGAAACAAGCTGTACTGGGCTACCATAACTAATAATACGAGCGGCCACAACATGATTATCTTTTACATAGAAATATGCATATTGATTTGTGCTGTTTGTAAAATCTTTCGTCGAACTATTGTAATCATCTGTGACAAACGTATCTTTACTAATATTCAATGTAGTAAATGGAGTAGAGTACCAATAATTATTTATTAACTTATTTGCATTTGTGAGTAATATTTGGTTTACTCCTACATTACTAATTTGTCCGAAGTAAATTTCATGATTCGATAAGTTTGTACTTTGGAAACCGTCGTTTGTAATATTAATCACATTTGCATACTGATGTGTAGAAACTCCATTTGTTATAACATAAGCGTTGCCGCTATGAGATAAAGCACTCGCGTCAACTAATCGACCATTACGAATAATGATTGTTCCTTTATTATAAGGAATGTTACCAGTATTAGATAATCTAATATTTTGTGAAGAAGTATCAACAGAGTTTAATCTCTCATGAAGCGTTCGTTCATTTGATTGCTTAATAATCATTTTTTGTATTACTTCTTGTCCCAATTGCTTAATAGTTACATAGTAAACCTCATTATTTGTATAGTAATGAAGTTGAGAGGGATCGATTTTTTTATTTCCAACATAAATAGGCGTTTTAGCTGTAAATTGTTTAGAAGTCATTACATTTGAACTGCTAGACTGCCAATCCCAATTTTGAAAAACTTTTTCTTCTTTCACAAGTAGTTTTTTTTGATTTGCATCGATTTTTTGTATTGTCCCTTTATAGAGATTTTCTACTTGAATGCCGTCAACAATTACTTCAATGGATGATAGTGTATCGTTATCGTGCTCTGAAAGATTTAGTTTAACTCTGTCTCCTGCAAATACAGCACTTAAATCGACAAGTTTTGTATCCTTAAAAACTTGTGTATGTTGATTTACATAAAATCGCTTCGATTGTTTATCTTTTAAGTTAATAGAGATAAATCTTCCGTTCCTATCAATTTCATTCACTGTACCAGTTAAATGCACTCCAATTGCATCTGAACTGTTTTGAGGACTGTCTGCAAATCCTTGGAGTTCTTTTACTTTGCCCAAATCAACAGTAGCTTGGACTAATATTCCTTCTTTAAATGCTTCTATAGTAGTAGAAGTGGAATTGATAAAAAGGGGAGTATATTTATCAATTTTTAATGTAATCGTTTTTCCGTTATCATTTATTATAGTAATCTTTGTTAATTGTTTTTCTGTCGTTCGATCACTTAGTACAACTTCTTCATAAGTAGCATCCACAAACATCCCATTTACAATAGTTGCTGCATTTGCCGTTAGAGAAAGGGAAAAACAACTAGACAATAAAATAATAAAAGTAAGTATGTATGTTGATAACTTGAACAAAATGACGCCTCCTATCCTTTTGCTAATTCACAATATACTATGTATATCGGAACAAAATGGCGTTTTGTTACAGTAAAGAAGAGATTTATATCTAAAGGAAAGATCTATTCCTTTTCTAATGGTGATAAAAAAATTTTTAATTATTTGTAAAAGGTATTTCTAATTTTCGTAAAAGTAGTATAATTGCATATAATATATTGCACATAGGTAGTAGTTGCAATTTAATAACTATATTGATTGGGGAAAAGTTTGTTATGAATAGTCTAAAAATTCAAATTACAAAGAACGAGAACAAGCGAGAAAAAGTACCAGCCGATCAGCTTATTTTCGGTAGAACATTTACTGATCATATGTTTATAGCAGATTATACAGAAGGAATAGGTTGGCATGACCATCGGATTGTTCCTTACCAGCCGATTACTTTAGATCCATCTGCAACAATACTGCACTATGGACAAACTGTTTTTGAAGGAATGAAGGCTTATTTATCTCAAGATGGAGTTGTCCGTTTATTCCGCCCAGAAGAGAATATGAAGCGTATGAATCATTCATGTGACCGAATGAGCATGCCAAAAATTAATGAAGATCTTGCACTTGAAGCATTAAAGGAATTAATTACAGTAGATAGAGAGTGGGTTCCATCAGAACCAGGTACATCTTTATATATTAGACCATTTATGATTGCTACCGAGGCGCATCTAGGCGTTTCTGCTTCTCTAACATATAGTTTCATCATCATTATGTCTCCTGTAGGTTCTTATTATAAAGAAGGTATTCATCCAGTTAAAATTCTTGTAGAAAGCGAATATGTTCGTGCTGTAGCAGGCGGAACAGGGACTGCGAAAACTGCAGGAAATTATGCATCCAGTTTGAAAGCTCAGGAAGTTGCGGATCGAGAAGGATATTCACAAGTTCTCTGGTTAGATGGTATTGAACGAAAGTATATAGAAGAAGTAGGAAGTATGAATGTATTTTTCAAAATAGATGGACAAGTCGTAACTCCTGCATTAAATGGTAGTATTTTAGATGGAATTACTCGTAAATCGATTATTCAATTACTAAAGCATTGGGATGTACCGGTAGTTGAACGAAAAGTTTCCATGGAAGAAATCCGTGAAGCACATCGTACTGGGAAATTAGATGAAGCTTTTGGGACTGGAACTGCAGCAGTTATTTCTCCAATTGGTGAATTCCGTTGGCAAGGAGAACTGTTTTATGTGAATAACGGAGAAACTGGAGATCTTTCGAAGAAGCTTTATAATTCTTTAACAGGTATTCAAAAAGGAACAATGGAAGATCCATTTGGTTGGGTAGTTGAATTAAACTAAATTACTAAATTAGTCGCTCCTTGTACTTTAAGGAGCGGCAATTTTTATGAAAAGAGTGTATAGAAAAGGGGATTGAAAGATGAAACCACTTATTGGTATATGTGCTAATTACTTATCAAATGATGCAGCAGGTATGCAAGCTGGTATTGGAGCTAAGTATCAGGAATGGCAATTGCTTGCGGATGACTATATTGTTGCAATTGAAAGAGCTGGTGGGGTGCCAGTTATTTTACCAATAACAGAGGATATAGAAACGCTATCTCCTCTTATAGAAAAGTTAGATGGTGTTTTATTCACAGGTGGATCTGACATTGATCCTAACTATTATGGTGAATTTCCTAGGTTCGGTTTAGGATTGATCGAGCCAAGACGAGACAATCACGAAATAAAGCTAGCTCAAAAGATACTATTAGATACGACATTGCCTGTCCTTGGAATTTGCCGAGGTATGCAATTATTAACTGTTGCAACAGGTGGTACTCTTTACCAAGACTTACAATCACAGAAACCAGAAGGAATCAATCATTCAGTTAAACAAGCTTTAAGACATCACCCATTTCATCCTGTAAAAATTGAGAAAGATTCTAAGCTGTTTGAAATTTATCAAGTAGATGAAATCGGTGTAAATAGTTTTCATCATCAAGCAGTGAAAGATATAGGAAACGGATTCAAGGCAACGATGAAAGCACCTGATGGAATAATCGAAGCTGTTGAATGGGAAGAAGATCGCTTTATCGTTGCAGTACAGTGGCATCCTGAAATGATGGAAGGAAAATTAGCATCTATTCGTCCGATTTTCACTGCTTTCGTAGAAGAATGCAAAACTAAGTGTATACCTTCTCTAGTAGGAAGCTCCGAAACAACGATTGCTTAAGCTTGAAATCCTCTCTTACGTCAAACTAATGGACTAAGAGAGTTTTTTTTTCTTCCATACGAAAATTTTCACAGTAAGTACAATAATCTGCTTCTTTAATCTCTTCGTAACTTTTAACGATGGAAGGAAGTAGCTCTACGTCTAGAAACGGTTGATGAGGCTTTAGATGGTAATGATAATATCGATACGAGCTAAATGGATAATCTTCCATTTTATTAACGATCGCTCTAGTAGTATTGATAGGATTTTGGTGAATATAACTACTCACATTTAACAAGCTAATCGGATCGGAAACCATGCTAGCAAAATAACGTGTCTCATAAAGCTGTCCATAGAAATTATATTTTCTTTTAAAATACTCAGAATATCGTTTGTTAACCATTGCCATTACTTTTGATAGTGGAACGTCGGTAGAGCGAATTAGAAAATGATAATGATTATTCATGATGCAATACGCAATTAGCGTGAAAGGATATTTGGTGTAAGTATATTGAAGTACACGAAAAAATAGCGCAAAATCTCCTTCGTTCAAAAATATATTTTGCCGGTTATTACCTCTCATCGTCACATGATAATAAATTTCAGGCTGCCAAACCCTTCTAATTCTACCCATTCTAAGCCCCTCCCAATAGTTTTAGTACACCATACAACAAAACTAAAATTAGAACAATTGTCACAATTTGTTATTTTCTACAACAATTCAAATTTGCCTCAAAAATATGCTCGAAAATTGCATTTTGCCCGTAAAATAGCCCCCAAAATAAAATTTTCAACCAAAATAGCTTCCTATAATATTTCAAGATTATTACTGGTGCCAGGCACCAGTAACAAATTTGTAATATCGCGATATTACTAATATTTTGTGTGATAAAATAGGGGGAGAGAGGGGGATTCGGATGAAGGAGCATGTTTTGATAATTGAGGATGAGGAGAATATTGCGCGCGTGCTGCAATTGGAGCTGGAATTTGAAGGATATGCGGTTGAAATAGCTTACACGGGGACAGATGGTTTGATTAAATATCGTGAGAAGGAGTGGGATTTGGTCCTACTGGATTTGATGCTACCTGGCTTGAATGGTTTGGATGTGCTTAGAAGAATTCGAGCGACGGAATCCGAAACACCTGTTATTTTGTTAACTGCTAAAAGTGATGTAGAAGATAAAGTGAGTGGTTTAGATCTTGGAGCGAATGATTATGTGACAAAGCCATTTGAAATAGAAGAGCTACTAGCGCGTATTCGCTCTGCTATTCGTTTTTCGAAAACGACAACTATGATTCCTACCAAAGTTGAAAACATACATATTTTTGAATCATTAAGGCTCAATGAGCAAACCCGTGAAATAACGAGGGATGGGCAGTCGATTAATTTGACTCCACGGGAATATGACCTGTTACTTTATTTAATGAAACACCCAAATCAAGTGATGACAAGAGAGCAGTTGTTAGATGCAGTGTGGGGTTTTGATTATTATGGGGATACAAATGTAGTGGATGTATACATACGATACGTCCGGAAAAAAATAGAAGAGGATCAAAAGTCCACTTTTATCCAAACAGTTCGTGGAGTTGGTTATGTACTTAAGGAGCAAAAGAATGAAGCTTAATACGAAAATACACTTATTTTCTACATTTCTTACGGTTGTTATAATAAGTATGATGAATATAGGTGTTTATTTTTTATTTGAAGAAATGGCTTTTGATACGGAATATACTCAGCTCAACTCGGATGTTGATGAGCTAATCACAGCATTAAGTAAGATGGGGGAGCATGATGACGCAGCTACTATTTTACGAACTTTCATTCCGGCGAACGGTGCTATTCGTGTAAATGATAGTAAAGGTGAACTGAAGTTATTCGTCCAAACTGTAAATGATGTAAATGACTATCATCCAAAGTTTGAGGTAGGAGAGCGATATTCTATAGGAACATTCCAAGGAACCCCGATTCTATCGATTAGCAAACCGGTTATTTGGGTAGATGGAGAAGTTACGGAAGTTCAAACGATGAAATTATTAGTAGATGTAGAGAAAAATTTAGATTTTCTACGTCTCATTTTATTCGGAGTTACATTAGTAGGTATGTTGCTCATGGCGGCATCCAGTATCACACTGGGGAGAATTATTACAAGACCAATTAAAAAGCTTATTCATACGATGTCACAAAGTAGATTATCTGGTAAATATGAAAAAATTTCAGTTTCATCAAGTAGAAAAGATGAAATGGCTCAAATGGGAATCGCTTTTAATGAAATGATGGAACAACTTGAACAAAATTATAATAAACAAGAACAGTTCGTTTCTGATGCTTCCCATGAATTAAAAACACCTTTAACCGTAATCGAAAGTTATGCAAAACTACTTTCACGTCATGGCTTTAGTAATACAGATATTGCAAAAGAGTCCGTTCAAGCAATTATTAACGAGACTAGTAGAATGAAAGAAATGATTTCTCAAATGCTACTTCTTGCAAAGAGTAATGAGCAGAAAGTTAGCTCTTTTGAAACAGTAGATGTGTTCGATTTAGTAGCAGCGGCATTGCAATCGATGGGCACTGCATATAATCGTAAGTTCCTCTTAAAAGGAGAAGGACCAATATATGCAAATACAGATTTAGAACAATTGCGACAGTTACTCTTCATTATTTTAGACAACGCACGAAAATATAGTGAAAAAGAGATAAAAACAATTATCTCAGAAAACGAAGAAGGGACTAAGATTTCTATAATGGATTATGGAAACGGAATCCCTAAAAAAGATTTGGAACGAATTTTTGATCGTTTTTATCGTGTAGATGAAGATCGAAATAGGAAAACGGGTGGGACAGGACTTGGTATGGCCATTGCAAAGGACATAGCAATGAGAATTTCAGCGGAACTTACGATTGAAAGTACCGTTGGGTTTGGAACGACCATTCATATTTTTATTCCAAAAAATCAAATTCTCATCGATTTTTAATGTTGGTGAAGTATGATGGTTAAGGGGGAGGGAAAGCGTGAATGAAATTTTTGAACATAAAAGGATTTCTACCTAGTATCATAACAATCACAGTCTTGATAGGAATTGGAATTCTAATAAATATTAGTCAAAAAAATCAACCACCGATAACTGAACATGAAGTCCGCTCCCAACTTGAGCAAATGTATGATGCAGAAGTTGCTGGTGTTACGATGAAGAAGGATGTTTACAACGCGGTCATCACGAAAAGTGGAGCAGTCTATTTAGTTGAAATGAATGCTGTTACTGGTGATGTGAATTCCCTTGAACAAACTGATGAATTCATTATTGAAAAAACAAGTAATATGCAAGAAGAAACGATTGAGTTTCCATTGGAAGAAACGTTAGCAATTATGGAACAGCCAGTAATCAAAAAAGATGCTAAAACAGATAACGTCGCGAAAGTAGAAATGGTAAAGCCACCAACGAAAATTGTGATTACCGAGAAACCTAAGAATGACACGACGAAATCAGACGTAGTTGAAACACCGAAAACTACTGAAAATACTTCGCCGAAAGGTCTCAAATCTGCACAATCAAAAGTTGAAGTGAAACCTTCCGAAGAAAAAGCAGAAAAGCCTATTAAAGAAGTGTTAAAAGATGCCATTAAAGAAGTATTAAAGCAAGAAGCCTCTAAAACTGAAGAGACAAAAACAGATGTACCAAAAGAAGAAGTAGCTAAAACAGAAGTAGCAAAAGTAGAAGTTTCGAAACCTGAAACGGTGAAGGAAGAATCTACAAAACCAGATACTTCTAAAACGGAAGAAACGAAAATTGAGGAAAAGCAAAATCCGAGTCAATCATTAACAGCACAAACAGAAGAAAAGAAACCAGATGGTGAAGCTAAAAATGAAAAACCTTCGACTACAGTGCTAATTACAGAAGAACAGGCGATTAAAATTGCTCAACAACAACAAAAAGGAACAGTAGAAACCAGCTCGTTTGTTAAAACAAACGAAGGTGGATATTACTTAATCGTGATGAAAATAAGTATGTCGGAGAGCGATTCTAAAGAAAGTAGTAAAGAAAAGAAAGGTAAGGCCACAATACAAGTACATGCAATATCCGGAAAAGTACTTTCTGTTACTTGGGAATAAAAACTCTCATCAAATTCTAATAAAACTCTATGCGTATTCTCATTTAACTCATTTACTATTAACTTAACAAAATAATAATAACAGTTGATGAACAAGCTCTGAAGGAAGCGAGTTCAAAAACTAAAGAATAATATAGGGGAATCATTTACTAACGGCGATTAGATAAAACGAAGTGTAAAGAAGGAAACTTACGGCGTATTAAATATAAAATTATATCCTTGAGCGATAACAAGGAAGGCTAAAAAAACTCATTCTACCCATTCCCCGTAGAATGAGTTTTTTTTTTGCTTAAAAATCAATTAAGACAAAAAACGTATTGATAATGAATGCTCTTTTGTTACATTAATGTTACTGGAGTGTTACTGGTGCCAGGCACCAGTAACACCAGGCACCAGTAACACTCCAGTAACATTTTAGTAAAACTCTTTTTCAAACAAATTTGCAAAAAAAAAACTGCGCTGACATTTCTGTTCAGCGCAGTTTTTTTGTATTATTTTCTGTTTTTGTTTCTTTTTGTTAGTCTTCCAAGTGCAAATGCTCCAGCAGCAATACCAATTAAAGTATTTGTGTTTTTATTGAACACTTGTTTTACAACAAGGTTCATGTTTTGTGGACGCTCTGCTAGACGACGCATGAAGTAACCGTACCAGTCATTACCAAATGGTACATACGTACAGAAGTTGTAACCTTCTTTAGCAAGTTGAAGCTGCATGTCTGTGCGGAATCCGTAAAGCATTTGGAATTCGAATTTGTCATTTGGAATATTGTTGTCTTTAATGAATTGCTTCACATGGTTAATAACGTTGTGATCATGTGTTGCGATTGAAGTGAATTTACCGTTAAGTAAATGCCATTCAATTAATTCCACGTAGTTTTTGTCGATTTCTTCTTTTGATTGGTAAGCGTATTCTTCTGGCTCTTTGTATGCACCTTTAACGATACGAAGACGGAAGTTTTTATACTTTTGAATGTCTTCTTCTGCACGATAGAAATATGCTTGAATTACTGTTCCAACATTGTCATACTCTTTGGAAAGTTCGTCCAAAATATCAAAAGAAGGCTGCAAGTGTTTGTTTGATTCCATATCAATGTTGATGAATGTACCATATTTATTTGCAAGTGCTACGATTTCTTTTAAGTTTTCAAATGCAAAATCATAGTCGATATCTAAACCAAGTTGTGATGGTTTTAATGAGATATGAGCATCTACTTGGTGTTCCTCAATTGCCTCAATTACAGCAATAATTTGATCTTTTGCCTCTAAAGCTTCTGCTTTTTCGTAAACAAATTCACCTAAATTATCAACTGTACATGAGATACCCACTGCATTAAGTTTTTTAATGCTTTCAATTGTTTCTGCAATATTTGTACCAGCAACTACATGCTGTGCTCCCATTTTTAAACCATATTTTTTTGCTGCTCCATTTAATATTTGATTTTCAGATAAAGCCATAAAAATATCTTTTAACATAGTGATGCTCCCATCTCTGTTTTGATGCTTTATTATACCACATATTCTTAGAAGTAATCATCAAAATAGGACAGAAAATGTCATATTAAATTAGTTATGCTGAACAGACAGATTTTTGTCAAATTAGCGAATTTGCTAAATAATCTATATAGTTATTTACAAGAAATTAACTTAGAATTATCCGAATATTTACTTGCGAAATAATGGAAAATAAGTTAATTTTAAATAAGTGAGTAATTATGAATCTTTTAATAGAATTAATTATTCAAACTTCACTCAGGAGGTAGGATATGAAGAATAGTAAGATCAAAAAGTCAGCAGTTGCTGCGGTAATTGCAACATCATTATTTTCGGCGACAAGTGTTTCTTTCGCAAATAGTTCGCTACAAGAGGTAGTAGACAACGCAAGAAAAGACATTAAAAGTGCATCTTATTCATACGTAGTTCCTGCACAGTCTGGAAAACTAGCTGCAAGTGCTGATTTATACGCAGTACTAAATACAGCTAAAGCTAATTATCAAAAAGCAAAAGATGCAATTATTAAATCAGATGCAAAAAACAAAGATACTTTACTCAAAAATTTAGATGAGTTATATAATGAGCGCGTAACAAAAGGAATTATTCCTTATATCGATGCATACAACTATGCAGATAAATACTTAGATCCAATCATGAAAGAAATTGCTCAAGCGGAATCAAATAAAGACTGGGCAAAAATAGAGAAAGCTTATCATAAGCTTTCAGTACAACTAAAAACAAGAACAGCAATTCTTTATCGTTTTACTGGGAAAGATGCTCGTGAACTTTTGTTAAAACAATATAAAGAGCCTGCAAATCAAAAAAGAGATGCTCTAATGGTTCCAGTTACTGTTTATATGAAGGCTACTCAAGCCGAAGCACTTTTTGCAGCAGGAAAAAATGAAGAAGCAACAAAAGTAGTAGATTCAATTAAACCACTACTTGATAGACTTCCAAGTGAAAAAACACTTCCTGCGGTAAAAGAATTATTAGCATTAGTAGAAAAAGTTACTGCTAAAGTAGACCCTGGATTTACACTTTCACTTATGCATGTCAATGATACACATGCAAGAACAGAACAAGCACCAAAGCGTCTAACGGCTATTAAAGAAGTAAGAGCTGAAAAACCATCTGCATTATTAATTGATGCAGGGGATGTATTCTCTGGTACATTGTACTTCAATGAATACAAAGGACAAGCAGATGTAGAATTAATGAATTTAATGAATTATGATGTCATGACATTTGGTAACCATGAGTTTGATCTTGGTTCAAGCCCAGAAGGTCATAAAGCATTGAAAGAATTCATTGAAAAATCTAAATTCCCATTTGTTAGCTCAAATGGTGATTTTTCAAAAGATGCCAACCTTAAAGGGTTATTTAACGTAAATGTTTCAACTGATCCAAAGGATGGTCAAATTTATAGCGGAATTATTAAAGAGGTAGATGGACAAAAAATTGGTTTATTCGGTCTCACAACAGCTGAAACAACAGACATTTCTAGTCCAAAGGATGTTACTTTTACAGATTATATTAAAGCAGCTCAAACAATGGTAGACGAGTTTAAAAAACAAGGTGTCAATAAAGTAGTTGCTGTAACTCATATTGGTTATGATGATAATCCTGCTTACGATAATGATTTATTATTAGCAGCTGCGGTTAGCGGTATTGACGTAATCGTAGGTGGTCACAGCCATACGAAATTAGAAAAACCAGTTGTAGTTAACAAAGACAAACAAGGAAAAGAAAAAGATCCAACAATTATCGTACAAGCATCTCAATATAGTGAGTTCTTAGGTACGGTAGATGTCAATTTTGATAAAGACGGTAAAGTGATAGGGCATGCTGGAAAGTTGATCCCGATTAAAGATCAAAAGGAAGATCCAGCAGCTGCTGAACTTCTTAAGAAATATTCAGAAAAAATAAAAGAAATTAATAATAAAGAAATTGGAGTTGTAGCAGAAACCGCACTTGAAACACCTCGTACAGACGGTGATGATACAAAACCAAGCGTACGTAAAAATGAAACTGCACTAGGTAATATTATTACTGATGGAATGCTAGCAAAAGCTAAAACGTATAATGATAAAGTTATAATGTCATTACAAAACGGTGGAGGGATTCGTGCTGCAATTGATGCTGGTCCAATTACTGTAGGTGAGGTTATTACTGTACTTCCATTCGGTAATACATTAGCAACAATGGAAATCACAGGTGCAGAGTTAAAATCAGCTTTTGAAATCAGCTTCAAATCATACCCAGGAGAGAATGGTGGTTTCTTACACGTTTCTGGGGCAAAAGTGGAATTCGATTCTTCACAACCTGCTGGTAAACGTGTAGTTTCTATTAAATATAAAGCTGCAGATGGTAGCTTTGTAGACATTAAAGATAATGAAAAATATGTAGTAGCAACAAATGCATTCACAGCAAAAGGTGGGGATGGCTACGATGTATTTGAAAAAATCTATAAAGAGGGCCGAGTTACTGATTTAGGACTTTCTGATTGGGAGAACCTTGAAGAACAGCTAAAAACATTAAAAACTGTTAATAATAAAGTTGAAGGTCGAATTGTAGACGTGAAAAAATAATATATTAATAGAGGTCTTTTCACTATATTCATAGTGGGAGGGCTTTTATTTTGTATTTTCATAAAATCTAGTGCCAGTCATAGGCACTTCCATTGTACTTATTTAGCACAAGTGAAAGAAACTAAAAACAAAATAGACAACCTTTAATCTGAAAATAAAAAGTGGTTCAGATTTTACTCTGAGCCACTTTTACTTTAAGAAACTTGCGTTGACCTTTTTCCTCGCACAAACCATGAATAGATGATGGCAGCAATAAGGGTAAATCCTAGATAACCCATCAGTGGATAAACTGTCCCGACAAGATTTACGAAACCTACAAAACTTGCACCAAATGCTAATATTCCAAATAATACAGTAAAAACTTTAAACGAAGGCTGCGTTGGTTTCACTACACGTGCAGAAAATGCATATAGCATTGCAACTGCTGTGTTATAAATCATACCTATTAGAATAATCGCCATAAAAACACTGACAATCGGATGCATGCCATTTGCTAATGTAATCATAGGCATCGCTACATCTGCGATACTATCAATCTGAGTTAACAATGAAAAGTTTATTAATAATATTAACAAACCTAACCCAAGTCCACCGATTATTCCGCCCCAAGCAGCTACTTTCTTGTCTTTAATCGTCCCTCCCATAACAGTAATCATAGCAGCACCCGCTGCAATATTATAAGATACGTATAATAGGGAACCCATAATCCAGTTAGAAGCAGCAGGTGATGTTTTTGCAATGGCAGCATCCATATGAATCGATAATGGGTCAAAATGAATAAAAGAATAACCTGCTATAACAAGAACAATTACTAGTAAAAAAGGAGTAACCGCACTAATTAAACCGATTACTTTTTTAATATTTAAAGTTACAGATAAAATAGTAAGGATAGCCATTAAGAGACTTCCTAATAGCATAGGTAATCCAAATTGCTCTTCGAAGATTGCTCCTGATCCAGAGAACATGACAACTGTTACACCAAATAAGAAAAAAGTGATGATAAAATCTACAAACATGCCTAAATATCGACCACAAATATGATAAATCACATCTTTATGTGAAGTCGTTTGCAAACGACTTCCAAGTTGTACTAGATTCATCCCAAGAAAGGCGAAAAGTAGAGAAGCAACAATTGAGCCTGCTATACCTACGTAACCAAAACTTGAGAAAAATTGAAGTATTTCTTGACCAGATGCAAAGCCTGCTCCTACAATGACACCGATAAATGCAGAGCCTATTTGTAAGCTTTTCTTCATAAGGGTAACTCCTTAGTCATTAGATTTAAATTGGAATTGTTCCGTTGTATATCGATTCATTACCTCCATGTTTGGCTCGTATCCGATTCCATACGCAGAAGGGACAGTAATATAACCGTCTTCTGCTACAACTTCAGGAGTAATAACATCTTCTTCCCAGTAACGAGAAGAACTAGCTGTATCTCCAGGTAATATAAAGTTAGGCAGTGTCGTTAGTGCAACGTTATGGGCACGTCCAATCCCGGACTCAAGCATTCCACCGCACCAAACAGGTAAGCCTTTTTCCATGCAAAAATCATGAATCTTTTTCGCTTCTGTTAAACCGCCAACACGACCAATTTTAATGTTAATTATTCTAGTACTACCAAGTTCGAAGGCTTTGCGAGCATCTTCTAAAGAATGAATACTTTCGTCTAAGCAAATTGGTGTTTTTATTTCTTTTTGTAGTTTAGCGTGATCAATAATGTCATCGGAAGCTAAAGGCTGTTCAATCATCATTAAGTCAAATTCATCCAATTGTTTTAATAAATCTACATCGTCTAATGTATAAGCAGAGTTCGCATCTGCCATAAGTGGAACTTGCGGAAATGCTTCTCTCAGTGCACGAATAACATCTATATCAAATCCTGGTTTAATTTTTACTTTCATTCGTTTATATCCTTCAGCAATATACCCTCGAACAAGTTCAATAAGATCAGCAGAACTTTTTTGAATGCCGATACTAATTCCAACTTCAATTTTTTCTGCAGTGCCACCAAGTGCTTCTGCAAGCGTTAATTTATTCCGTTTTGCATATAAATCCCATATAGCTCCTTCAACAGTTGCTTTAGCCATATTATTTTTGCGAAGAGGAGAGAAAAGTTCATTCACTTCGTCTGGATGATTGATTTCTTTATCCAAAACAAGCGGAATTAAAAAATCTCTAATCATATGTAAATTGGTTTCCATAGTTTCTTCGTTATACCAAGGAGAGTGAAATGCAGTAGATTCTCCCCAACCTGTATTTCCTAGTTCATCAGTTGCTTCTAATAAAAGAAATTCTTTATCTTGGAAAGAGCCGAAACTCGTTGCGAAAGGTGATTTCATCGTCATTTTCATTTTGCGGATATTTATTTCTTTGATTATCATGTGATAACTCCTTTTAATATAGTGGTATGGTAGATTTTTTTACAAATTGATAATAGTTTACTGGTTCGTCCGTTTTTCTAGCAGCTACGAGTGCATATCCTTCTCTGAATAGTTTTTGCATTATTTTTCTAACTTGTAACCTCCATTTTAATGCAAGTTCAGGATTGGTTGATTTCATTTCTTGAATATGCTGAGGGATAGGTACTTCATAACCTTCTAGTGTTGGCTCAAATAAGTAAGGTTCGATTAATACTGGATGATCATGCTCAGAAATAGTGATTTGAAAAGGCTCTTCAAATATCGATATGTTCGGCATCCATTTATCCATCACTCTTTTACTTGTAATTCGCCATTCAATTTGTAATCGATCGGTTGGTAAGCCGGCGTTAAGACCGCCTTCCATTTCACCGTAACAATTTTCAATGTATGTGTCGACTATTCCATATAATTTCGATACGTTTAAGTACGCATTTCGGGTTTCTAATGGATCGAATGTCCAAGTAATTAATTTATAACCCATTTCTTTTGCAATTTTAAGTTGTTCTTCTTTTAATTGCTTCCCGATTCCTCTCAGTTGATAATCTGGATGAATGCCAAGCATGTGCGAACATAAATATACCTCATTGTTATAGAACCCAGGAAAGCTATAAGAAAACCCTATTAATTTTTCTCCGATAAATGCACCTATCATAAGCCCTCCATTTTTTACAGCTGTAAGTGTTTGATGGGTTGGTATGGAGCCAATTCCCCAAATAAGCTCTTCCAATTGTTGGACAAGGCGCATTTCTTCCGTTGTTTTTAATATTTGAATATTTATTTGACTCATTTGTTTCACTTCCTTTTTTGGAAAGTACCAATGACTGTACGTGCAAGAATTTCCGTACCGGTCAACATACTTTCATGATTAAAAGTCATATCTGGATGATGTAAGCCGGGTGCCAAATCACACCCAAGTCCTAACATTGTTGCTTTTATGGAAGGTCTTTTTAAAGTGTAAAAATGAAAATCCTCTCCGCCTGGTGTAATAATAGGGGCTATGTAATAATCTTTTCCAATAGTATCAATTATTGCTTTTTTCATGATTTCCACTGCTGACGAATCTACCTCAGCCGCTGCAATTTCCGTTTCAATATGAAAATCTATTACTATGCTATTTAAGCTTGCAACAGATTGAA
Organism: Psychrobacillus vulpis; assembly: GCF_006861825.1. Classification (GTDB taxonomy): domain Bacteria; phylum Bacillota; class Bacilli; order Bacillales_A; family Planococcaceae; genus Psychrobacillus; species Psychrobacillus vulpis. Next base: position 278,968 of record NZ_VDGI01000002.1, read on the forward strand.
TAGCATGCTCTACTTTAGAAATTAATTCATTCATAGATGCATTTGATTGCGCTCGTATGTCGATACTGAACTCAGCATTTCCGGGAATTATATTCGCAGATTCGCCACCAGCTTGGAACCTAGTAAGCTTAGCGGAATAAGACATCATTGGATCTAGATATATTGCTTGAATTGCTTGCACAATTTGTGCACCTATTTCGATAGCATTTTTCCCTAGATGAGGTCTTGCACCGTGGGCCTCCACTCCATGAATTTTGCCACTTACTAGTTTTGCTGCGCCATGTATGATAGCAGGTGCTGCATAACCATCTTGAAGTTCCTGAATTGGTCTAAGGTGAACTCCATATAAATAGTCAATATCATCTACTAATCCTTTACTTATGAAAGAAAGTGCTCCTGTACCTTTTTCTTCTGCTGGTTGAAACAAAACTTTTAAAGTTCCTTGATGTGGAACGCCAAGTTTTTTTAATAAAAGGAGTGCCCCTAATACCATAGTCATATGGGCATCATGACCACAAGAATGATTGGCTCTAAATTCACCATCCACTTCCTGCCAAAGAGCATCCATATCTGTTCGAAGACCAACACAAGGCTTTCCACTTCCAATTGTTACAATAAGACCAGTAGAGTCATCAAATGTCGATACGTTAAATCCTTGATTTAATAAAATTTTTTTTATATAGTTTGTTGTTTCAATTTCTTTCCAGCTGATTTCTGGATGAGTATGTAGATACTTAAAAACTGCTTCCACAATAGGTTTTATTTCGGATATTTCCTTTTTCATGTTGCTTCTCCCTCCTCATCAAATAGGAAATTACTAGGTATACTTTTATACAATTCTTGCCTTTTCATGAAATCCTCTTTTTGTTCTACGATTAAACCAGCAACAATTGCATTCATAAATGAGAAGAGGGGAGAGACTGCGTCTAATGTCGATTTATTTGGTGAAAATATCGGAAATATTACATTACTATGTATATGTATAGGAGCAAGCAAAGAATCAGTTATTCCAATAACGAATGCTTTTTGTCTTTGAGCAAGCTCTGCAATTTGAATTGTTTCTTTTAAATATCGGTGAAAAGATATGATTATTACAACCGAATGAGTATCCATTTTACTAATTGTACGAATTACATCTTCCGTTTCTGGACGTATGAAATGTACATTATCTTTCACTAATCCTAATGAAAAGGAAAGCCAATTGGCGGCGGAGTAAGAAGAACGAAGACCAAGAATATATACTGAATTTGCTTTTGAGAGTCGTTCGATTGCTTCATGATATTGATCTTCTTGAATTTGGTTCATCGTGTGTTGGATAGATTGACGATCTTGCTCCATTACTTGTTTGAAAAAGCTTGTATTATTTGGCAGCACAAGTTTCGATTGTTGGTAGGTAGTTATGCTGCTTTCATGCGAAAAAAAATGCTCACGGATAAGTTTTTGAAGTTCTACATAACCTGAAAAGCCAAGTGTATAGGAAAAACGTATAACTGTTGACTCACTTATTCCAATTTTAGAACCGAGTTCTGATGCTGAACACATAGCAATATCTTTCGGATGATCTATTACATAATTGGCCATTTTTTTTTGGCTTTTGGACATTGCCACAAAATTCTCTCGAATAAGTTCATGCAATATCAATATATTCACTCCCTCGTGAAGGTATGCCGTTATTATTTAAATTAAATGAAGTATACACTTCAATTTATGTTATTGCTTAATTTATCACAATATTCAGTAGAAAACAATATTGTATTCGTTATACATCCAGCAAATTCTACAAAGGACAAAAAAATCCCCACATAAGTAGGGAAGCAGACTGTAGACAAATTCGTTTTACAATGAGTAGAGATGTATAAGAAATCAGCAGGGCCCGCCACTTCGCTTTCCGTGGGCTTGGCTTCAGCCTCCTCGTCACTTTAAAAACATGTGCTCCTGCGGTTACTCGTCGCAAAGACACTGGCCAAATAAAGTTCGGCCAGTGTCTTTCCTGCGGGGTCTTCAGCTCAAGCTATTCCCACAGGAGTCTCAGTAGCGGGCCCTGCCTATTTTTCAAAAGTTGAAATTGGAAATCTGAAGATGCTGTGATCAATCAATGTTTCTCGAAACATCTGATAAAAATAACGGATTGACTATCCCATCTCATCAAGTGAAAAGGCTTGAATTGTCCACTTTTCTGTTTATTGAAGTTAAAAATAAGCGGAAGGCGGCGACTCCTGCGGGACAGCGAGACAGTCCAAGACCCCGCAGGCAAAGCCGAGGAGGCTTGGCGCGAGCCCGCGGAAAGCGCCCGCCTGGAGTGATTGCTACAGGAAAGGCAATAATCACTATGTTCTTAATACATTTTGATTCATAAAAAAGCATTGTCGACAAGCTGAGTCCCTACATAAGTAGGGACGATTATTGGGAAGTTTTTAATTTAGTTTTCGACGGTTGGAGGTTCCTTTTTTTCTATCTTTTCATCATCGATTTTTGGTGCAGGTCCTCCTTCACCAATCATATTAAGGGAAGCTATTAAGTCTAAATCCTGTCGCTTGGCCATTTCTTCAGGGTCGACATGATTTGGATTCACAAAATCTCCTCCTTCACTCTTTATTTATTATTATACGAAATATTCTGTATTCCATATGATGAATTGCAAAAATAAATTTTGAACGCTAAAAAGGTACCAAAATTTATTTTTGGTTAAGAAAGCCTTAGTAAAACGGTATCTTCAAAAAAAACACTGAATTCTGACAATTGCATTAACTTAAAGAATGGTTAAAATATAATAAAAATGAAAGAGGGGATCTTGCATGAATTTGAAATATTTTGCAGAAGCATTGAATCAAAGCCTACAAAATGTAGAGAAATCAGTCGAACATATGGAGCTTCATACAAATATGACGAAAACCCAACAGCTTCAAATTATGCAAGCAATATTAGAATTAAGCGAACGGATAAAGTTAATAGAAACGCAAATAGCGTTAAAGAATAATATACATTAGGCACATTGAGTTTAAGTGCCTAATGTAATACTTCTATCTACAAAAAAAGCCTTTATTAAACTATGACCTCTTCTTCCAATTAAATTTTTGTTTTAGCTGTGGAGGAAAAGTGGCAATTTAATAGAATTATTATAGAAAAACACATGAAATGATCAGGGAGGTTTATAGTTGAAATTCAATAACCTGGATGCTTTTCAGATTAAAATAGCAACAACAGATGAAAGTAATCAAGTTATAACCATGTTAAAAGAAGTTGCTCAGTGGATGAAAGATAGCGGAATAAAGCAATGGGAGTTTCTTTTACGAGGTGGTGACGATGAAGAAATTAAACAAGCAGTGTCTAATAATGTTACTTATATCATTATAAAAGACAAAGAAATTATTGCTACTTTCACACTTTCGAGTAAACAATCAGAGTGGGATAATCATATATTTGGGGAAGATAGATTGTCTAATTCGCTATACTTACATAGACTGGCGATAACACCTAAATTTATGAAAAAGGGAATAGGAAAAAGTATATTACATTGGATACTGGAGAATATTAATACCGATAAAGAATTAATTAAATTAGATTGTGTTGCGAATAACACTAAACTGAACGACTTCTACAAAAACAACGGCTTTGAACTTATTGGTATTAAGGATGGTCATAGTAAGTTTCAAGTATGTATCAAATAAAGAACTCAGCAAGTGCTCTTAAAAGGCATTCAGAATGATTATATTCTGAATGCCTTGTTCTATTTTGTTTAAAATTACACACGAAAACAGTAACGAGAGTAGAACTATACGAGTACATCTATTATGCCATTTCTAAAAAGTACACTAGTTGATAGGAACAGAGGAGGAGACTCCTGTGGGAACATCGTGCCCAGGTGATACCCCGCGTGCTTGCGAGGTCTATGAAAAACTCTTAATTAGTTTTTTTATGGAACTATTTGCTGTATCTGAACTACATACTAGGATTTAGCGCGGCGGCATGAGACTCCTGCGGGAAAGCGAGACAGACGAGACACCGCACGTAGCGAAGCGAAGGAGGAGGCTTGTCGCTCGCCCGCGGAAAGCGAATGCCAGAGCACTAAATCCGAGTAGCAAATATATGTCAGAATATTTATTAGTAGGATAGTTTTCAGTACTCTCGAGCTTGCGACGAAGAGGAAATCAACGGTATTTTAGTCAATACCATTTTAAATGAAAAACGAGTGTTAACAAACCCCAATTTTGAATTTGTCTACATCTGAATTTATTTGTATACACTTTATTAAATATATAATTTTGGATGGTAAAATGATACAATGAAGTTGTCATTCGCTATTGAGTGAATAATATGATAAATAAGAGGAGTGTATCAAATGGCAGTAGATGTTTATCTTAATTTTAATGGAAATTGTCGTGAGGCTGCAGAGTTTTATGCAGAAGTATTTAAGACTGAAAAACCACAAATAATGACTTTTGGTGAAGCACCTCAAAATCCTGAGTACACTTTACCGGAGGAAGCAAAAGATTTAGTTATGCATACTCGACTTTCTATTAATGGGAGTAACGTAATGTTTTCGGATGTTTTCACTGGTTCTCCTTTTATTTTAGGCAATAATATAAGCCTTGCATTAGTAAGCAAGAACGAAGAAGAACTTAGATCTGCCTTTGATGCGTTAAAAGAGGGTGGAAAAGTAGGTATGGAGCTTCAAGAAACATTCTGGAGTAAATGCTATGGATCATTAAAAGACAAGTTCGGTATCGAATGGCAATTTAGCCATGAAGGCGCTGAAATGCAATAATAATGAAATATAAAAGGGCTGTTCAACAAACAATTTTGTTGGACAGCCCTGTTTTTAAAGACTTGGAAGTATATAAATTTAGTATTTCATCCATGAATCCTTTGTTCAATGTTCTTTTAATAAAACATTTTCCCGGGATTCATAATACCTTTTGGATCAAATAGCGATTTGATAGACTTCATATATTGCACTGCATCACCATGCTCTGTAAGTTGATACTTCATTTTCCCAAGTCCAACTCCATGTTCTCCCGTACAAGTGCCACCAACCTCAATTGCTTTTAATGCGAGCTGTGAATTAGTAAACTCTGCTTTTTCCTTTTCTCCTTCGTCCGTTGGATCAAACATGACAATAGTATGGAAGTTACCATCTCCGACGTGCCCAAATACTCCTCCCATTAGCCCACTGTCTTCTAGTAAGGTTCTTCCTAAATCTACTAATTCAGGTAGTTTAGAGATGGGAACACATACATCTGCTCCAGTAGATGCTTTTCCTTTCATATGACGATATGCATATGCAAGTTCATGTCGAGCCTTCCAAAGTTCAGCTCGTTCTTTAGAATTGCTAGCACGTTCCCAATGTTTGCTGCCGAAATCTCTCATTAATTCTTCCACTACATGAGCTTCTTCTTCAACTGCGTTCGTAGTTCCAGCAAATTCAAAAAATAGAGAATGTGCTTCAGGGAATGTATAATTTCCGTATTTATTCACCTGATGAATACTTTCAGCATCCACAAATTCCATACGCATAACTTGAATCCCACTCATTAATACTGCTTGTGCTGCCTCTGCACATTCTAAAGGTGTTTCAAATGTACATCTAGCTGCTACTGTTTGTTCTGGAATTCCGTGTAACTTAAGTGTAATTTTCGTGATTACACCAAGCGTTCCTTCTGATCCTGTGAAAATTCCATTCAAATGATATCCAGAAGAAGATTTCTTTGCTTTCGAACCTGTATGTAATACCGAGCCATTAGCTAATACCACCTCTAAATCTAGAACTTGATCACGCATCGATCCGTAACGAACCGCTGTTGTTCCGCTTGCATTTGTTGCAACCATCCCACCTATTGTAGCATCAGCACCTGGATCAATTGGAAAGAACAGCCCATGTTTATTCACATATTCATTCAGTTGAAGTCGGGTTATACCAGGTTCTACTGTAATCATCAAATCTTCAGGAGAAAATTCCACTACTTTATTTAACCGGTCAAAATTCAATGAAACACCTTTGTTGATAGGGATAGCTTGACCTTCTAAACCAGAACCTGCTCCGAAAGGGGTAACGGGCACTTCATATTCACAAGCCAATTTTAAGACTTTTATTACATCTTCCGTATTTTCCGGAAAGTATACGAAATCTGGTTCAATCCATGGATGAAAAGATTCATCTCTACTATGACGATAAAGATCGGATTCACTTTGGCTAATCTTATCTTTATCAAGGAATTGAAAAAACTCTTCTAATTTTCTCATTATATTTCACCTAACTTTTCAAAAATTCTAAAATTTATATTTACAAGAAGAATAGCATAATATATCATTCCTGTATACAGTATACAGAGAGGAGGGTCTTAATTGAAAAAAATAATTCAGAAAGAATCACTTGCAGATTTAGCTTTTAAAAGTATAAAAGATGCGATTATTGCTGGAAAACTCGAACAAGAAGAAGAGTTACCTGAGGAAAAACTAGCAGCAGATTTAGGAATTAGCCGTACTCCCATACGGGAAGCTTTAAAAAGACTTGCTGCAGATGGTCTTGTTAATTTGCATAAAGCTAGACCTGCAACAGTAGCAACATTTACAAAAGATGATGGTTTGCATTATATGGAGATTAGAAGACTTCTAGAAATATATAATATTGAAAAAAACGCAGATCACCTTTCTGACCAAGTACTGTATGAATTAAATAGTAATTTGGTAGGGCAAAAAGAAGCAATAGATTCTAATGACTACAATTCATTTATTGATTTGGATCGTGAATTCCATCTACTTCTTGCGAACATCGGAAATAATGTGAAGTTAATCGAACTAATCAATCAGTTGAACACAGGGGTCAATCGTGCATTTTTAGTTCTATCTAACACACTACCTGTAAGTGCAATGGATGCTTATATAGAACATAAGAAAATTGTCCAAGCACTTCAAAATTTAGAAAAAGATTTAGCTAAACAACTGATGATTTTACATCTAGAAAATGTAGAAAAAAGATTTTTGAACTATTACACAGAGGAGGAAATGGAATGAAAAAATTATTAGTTTTCGTATTAATAGCAATGTTAGCGCTTACAGCGTGTGGAAGACCAACAGGTAATACTTCTAGTTCAAATGGGGATGATCAAGAAGTACATACTATTCGTGTAGCCTATTTAGTGTCAGAGGAACAATCTACTCATTTAGCTGCAAAAACATTTAAAGAAACATTAGAAAAAGAATCTAAAGGACGCTTGAAAGTGGAATTATATCCTAATGGACAACTTTATCCATCTGACCGTGAGGCGATTGAAGCAGTTCAGCTTGGTAATGTGGAAATGACAATACCAGCTGTAGCACCACTTGCTTCTTTCAATAAAAAATTTATGGTTTTCGATTTACCATTTTTGTTTAATGATAATGAAGCTGCGTATCGCGCGCTAGATGGAGAACTAGGTCAACAATTATTATCGGAGTTAGAGAAAAATGATTTGAAAGGTCTCGTATTTGCAGAAAATGGCTTCCGTCATATGTCTAATAATAATGGACCAATTCAGGGGACAGACGACTTAAAAGGACTAAAGTATCGTACTTTAGAAAATCCGGTTCATACAGATACTTTTAAAGCATTTGGTGCAAATGCATCTCCATTCGCATTCGGTGAACTATATACAGCACTACAACAAAAAACATATGATGCAATGGAATCACCAATCTCGTTATACTACACAAACAAGTTTTATGAAGTTCAAAAGTACTTAACTATTTCTAGCCACGTTTACGCTGCAACTATATTACTTATGAATAACGAGTTTTATAATAGCTTACCGACAGATTTACAAGAGCTTGTTGTAAAAACATCTGAAGAGTACCGTACCGAACAACGTAAAATTGCTCAAGAGCAAGATGTTGAATTCTTAAATAGTTTGAAAGAAGAAGGTATGCAAGTGAATGAGCTGACAGAAGAGCAACGAAATGAATTTAAAGAAGCGGTTAAGACAGTTTACGATAAATATGTACCAGAAATCGGTGAAGACTTAGTAAATATGGCAAAAGAAGCAAATCAAAAATAAGCAAGTGGAAAAAGGGATGGGGGAAGTAGTGTGTTAAAGAAATTTTCAAAATTTGAAGAAATACTACTCGTTTTGTCACTTGCTGTCATGGTAGCACTAATTTTTGGTCAGGTAATTGGAAGGAAAGTATTTGACTCTGCTCCAAGCTGGACTGAAGAAATGGCAAGATATATTCATATATTCCAAGTATGGATAGGTGCAAGTTATGCAGTGAAATTACGACAGCATATCCGAGTGGAAGCATTTATAACACGCTTTCACGGTGTTTTTCGACAAGTGTTAGAAACATTATCAATTATTATTTGGTTCTTTATGGCATTATTTCTTGCAATATTTGGAACCCAACTTGTTTTAAGTAGTCTAAAACATGGTCAGCTTGCTCCAGCGATGCAAATTCCTATATGGATTCCGTTTCTTGCCATTCCACTAGGTGGTGCGGGAATGGCGGTTCGACTAATTGTTCAACTAGTACAAGTGTGGAAAGGTAATTACGAGAAACCTGCTGATGAGGAGATGATCGCATGACGGTAGCGTTATTATTTGGTACTTTGTTCGTATGTTTACTAATCGGTGTGCCTATCGCTGTCTCATTAGGAATTTCAGCACTTGTTGCAATTTACTTTGGTTCTACGTTGCCATTAGGTATTATCGCCCAAAAAGCATTCACCTCTTTGGATTCCTTTCCTTTATTAGCAATTCCGTTTTTCATGTTAGCAGGGGTGTTAATGAGTAAAGGTGGTGTATCGAAACGACTACTTAATATGGCAGCTGCTATGGTAGGATGGATAGTAGGTGGACTTTCATTAGTAACAGTAGTTGCTTCCATGTTTTTTGCTGCAATTTCTGGTTCAGGTCCAGCAACTGTAGCGGCCATTGGTGGATTTATGATTCCAGAAATGAAAAACAAAAAATATGATGGCGGTTTTGCTGCTGCAATTTCTGCATCTGCAGGATCGATTGGTGTTATTATTCCACCTAGTATTCCTTTTGTTCTCTATGGGGTTATTGGAAGTGTTTCTGTAGGAAGTATGTTTCTAGCTGGTATTATTCCAGGAATCTTGATTGGGATAGGACTAATGATTACTGCATATATTATTGCTAAAAAACGCGGTTATAAATCGGAAACAAATACTACTTTTTCGTTCAAGGATGTTTTAAGAGCTACATATGATGCGAAATGGGCACTTCTTATACCAGTCATAATATTGGGAGGTATTTATGGAGGATTCTTCTCTCCTACTGAAGCAGCCGTAGTGGCAGTAGTTTATTCGCTAATTGTTGGACTCTATGTATATAAAGAATTGACTTGGAAGTCGGTATATGAATGTTTTCGAGAAGCTGTAGTCATTAATGCAACAACAATGATTATTATTGGACTTTCCGTTTCATTTGCTTATTTTATGACTTTAGAAAGAGTTCCAGATGATATTTCTTTATTCTTAACAGAATTATCTTCTAACCCTATTGTCATATTAATAGCTATTAATATTATACTTTTAATTGTAGGTATGTTTATTGATACTATTTCAGCCTTAGTTATTTTAACACCTATTTTATTGCCAATAGTAATTGCTGTTGGAATTGATCCAATTCATTTCGGTGTTATTTTAGTTTCCAATTTAGCGATTGGTTTTATCACACCGCCGCTAGGTGTCAATTTATTCGTAGCATCTAGTGTAGGGAATGTGAAGTTTGAAAAAATAGTGATGGCCATTATTCCATTCCTGCTGTCGATGATTATCTGTTTAATCGTAATTACATTTGTTCCAAGCCTATCTTTATGGCTTCCAAGTTTTTTTAAGTAATTTAATGTGAAAGAAGGATGACATGTAATGTCTTTAAGCATTAACCCACGTGCTCAAGCACTAAAAGTACCAGGTATACGCCAGTTTTCAAATCAATTAGTAAATTTTCCGAATGCTATTAATTTAACAATCGGTCAGCCCGACTTTCCTACACCTATCTCCGTAAAAGAGGCAGGGATTCGAGCAATTGAACAAAATTTAACTGGGTATTCTCATAATGCTGGATTATTAGAACTCCGAGAAGCAGTTAACAACTTTTTCACTACTAAATATGGTTTTTCATATGACCCACAAAATGAAATTGTGATTACAAATGGTGCTAGTGAAGCGATCGACTCCATTTTCCGAACGATTTTAGAGGAAGGTGATGAGGTTATCTTACCAGCACCAATCTATTCGGGATATGTACCGGTTATTGAACTGTGTGGTGCAAAGGTCGTTTATTTAGATACGACGGAAACTGGTTTTCAACCATCCGCTCAGAAGCTAGAAGCGCTTATTACGGATAAAACGAAGGCGATTTTATTTAATAATCCTTCTAATCCTACAGGCGTTGTCATCCAAAAGGAAACGATGGATGAACTAGTTCACCTGCTAAAAGATAAAGATGTATTTGTACTCACTGATGAAATTTACAGTGAAAATACTTTTTCGGGAGAGCATTTTTCGTTAGCTTCATACAAAGAACTTCGAGATAAACTTTTTTATATTCATGGTGTTTCCAAATCTCATTCCATGACTGGGTGGAGAGTAGGATTCTTAATGGGACCGTTTTCTATCTTAAAGCAAGTCATGCTAGTACATTCGTATAATTCAATTTGTGCTTCTTTACCAGCACAACATGCAACCATCGAAGCTTTAACTAATTCCAAAGATACACCGGAAGAGATGAATGTAGAGTATGTTAAAAGACGTGATTATGTGTACAATCGATTAGTAGAAATGGGATTGTCTGTTGAAAAACCGAATGGTGCCTTTTATATATTTCCTTCTATAAAAGATTTCGGTATGACTTCTTTTGACTTTGCAACGAAGCTCTTACACGAAGGTGGCGTCGCTGTTGTACCTGGTAGTACGTTCACTCCGTACGGGGAAGGCTTTATTCGAATTTCGTATGCTTATTCTATGACTGTGCTCGTGGAAGGGTTAAATAGAATAGAGAAATTTATCCAAAATATGAAAAAATAATAAAAATAAATTGTAAAAAATATGAAATAGTATTGCGTTCTACATTTCCCTAAACTAAAATAGAATTAATTTGTATTACTTTTTCTATTGTAGCAATAAGTTCCATACCACATTATAGAATGGAGAACATGATGAAAAAAATTATTTCGTATTCATTAGCTTTGGGGATTTTTAGTTCTGCAATATTAACACCTTATACAACTGCATCGGCTGCTTCCTTGTCAAAGGCTGAATCATTAGTAAATGCAGCTGAAAAACATGCGGGAGTATTAAAATGGCAAATATCATATGAAAATACGCACGCTATCAAAACACCTGATATGAAGGTGTTTAATAATACAAAGTCTGCTTACTTACAAGCTCAAAAAGAAATTTCGACTTTAAAAAGCTCTGATAAGCAAAAGTTAGAAAAAAGATTAGCTGAAAATGTAGGAATCCACTATGAGCGCACGATGGGCTATATTGATGCCCTTACTTCTGGAAATAAAATATCAGCATTGACGCAAAAGTTCGAACAACAATATGCAGAGGATCCAATTGGAGATGCAACTGAAAAGTCGTATCATGAACTAACTGCTGAAATTAGAAAACAAGCGAAATTACTTTACAAAGTATACGGAAAGTCTACACGAGATGCTTTTCTTTCTACGTATAAAGCTCCAGCAGAAACAGTACTTAGTGACGCTAAATATACTATCTCTGCAAAAGGGGATTTGAGAAAATTAGATAAACTCGTCTCGCAGAAAGCAAATCAGTCGTTAGTGGAAAAGCAAGTAGATCAATTATTCACATCTTTCGATATGATTATAGAGGACGAAATATATTATACTCTTTATGATGAATATAGCTTAATCATCCGTAAAGATGCTAGTTTTATACAACAAGAAAAAGAACTAAATCAATTCTTTGCAAAAACGAATGAGCTAATTAACAGTGAAAATGTAGATGGTGTATTCAATCAATATAGTTCCGAATATCCAAACTATGAGAATCTAAAAGAAGAAATTAAGAATGTATTTAATGAAGTTGATTTGAAATTTGAATTTGTCCATTCTCATGTATATTCAATTATATATGGGTATGCCTATGTAGAAGTGACAGATACAATAACAGAAGGTACAGAATCTGACACAGTTACAACTGTCTACTTATTGAAAAAAGAGAATAATGAATGGAAGTATATTGATATTTTTGAGTCCTATTAAGACTCTTCAAACCTAAACACTTATGTTTAGGGTCAGACTGTAGACAACTCAGGAAAACGAGTTGTCTACTTTTTTTATGGGATAGATTAGATTTTACGAAGCTGCGCTTTCGAGCGTTGAGCCACTTGGGCCAACACGATGTTGGTCATGAAGGCGTTGAGGCCCATACGACATGGGTCATGCAACCGTTGCCACAGGATGTGGCGAACTTAGGTTGCCTTCCTAATAGACGAGGCGCCATTAGCTTTCTTTCCTCTAACATGCTGTGGGCACTGAAAAAGTACATGAAATGTGGCTTTGCCAGGTGGAGTTGTCCAATATTCCAATAGATAAGAAAATCGTTGAAATGGCTCCCTTTCCGCGGGTGTTGCCTCAGCCTCCTCGCTTCGCTGCGGGGTCATCGACTAACGCTATTCCCGCAGGAGTGTCGCCTTTTTCAACGAATTTCTAGGGTATTTACCTTAATAGAATAGACAGTTCTTCAGTGCCTTCGCTATGCTCCTGCAGGTACCAGGCGGTGTTGTCCAATATTCAATAGATAAGAAAATCGTTGAAACGGCTCCCTTTCCGGAGCCACTGAAAAACCAAAATTCAGAAAATAAAGTCACCACTTGAGAAGTATATTTGTATCAAAATTGGCATGACGTCCCCATAAACACCCTAAAAAGTGAAGGAATTATGGGATTTCGTTTTTATTTTTTGAAAAAAAGTGACTTTTTCAGTGGCCTCCCTTTCCGCGGGCGTTGCCTCAGCCTCCTCGCTTTGCCGCGGGGTCTTCGACTGACGCTATTCCCGCAGGAGTGTCGCCTTTCTCAACGATTTACTAGAAATGAAAAAGTATTTATCTTAGTAAAAAGACAGTTCTTCAGTGCCTTCGCTACTCTCCTGCAGGTACCAGGCGGTGTTGTCCAATATTCCAATAGATAAGAAAATCGTTGAAAGGGCTCCCTTTCCGCGGGCGTTGCCTCAGCCTCCTCGCGTCGCTGCGGGATCTTCGACTAACGCTATTCCCGCAGGAGTGTCGCCTTTTTCAACGAGTTTCTTTTTTTAATGCTTCCTAATATTTTAGCCGGATTATTATTAACTGATATCTAATGATTTTTATAGTTAACTAGAAAGTCACTCTATCTCTAAATGCTCTTTCAATTTAGTAGTCACATTTTTTAACTCTTCTTCATCCATCATGAAATACCAAATACCATCGATTTTCTTTCCTTCTCCTTTCTCAAAAGAAAGTGATTCCATCTGATTCAATGTGCTTTTATATCCTTTTTGAATATCGATCATTTGCTCAAATGTCATATTTGTTCGAAGGTTCTTCTGGAGAGAGGATAATATATCTTTATAGTTCCATAAACTATTGATGGAAGCCCCTTTTTGTAAAACAGCTTGCAGTACTTGTTTTTGTCTAGCTTGCCTACCAAAGTCACCTAAAGGATCATCCATTCGCATTCGAACATAGCTTAGTGCTTGTTCTCCATCTAAGTGGATAGTACCTTCATCAAAAATAAAGTCATCCACTTGAAATGCATTTGCATTTTCAACTGTAACCCCTCCCACAATATCAACAATTTCCAAAAAGCTTTCCATATTTACCTGAACAACATAGTCGATTGGTATATTCAGCAGATTTTCCACCGAATGAAGAGCCATGTCCATTCCACCAAAAGCATATGCATGATTTATTTTATCTACTTTGTTTTTACCTATGATTTCTGTATACGTATCTCTTGGTATGCTAATTATTTTTGTAGAATTAGTGGATGGATTAGCCGTTATGACGATGATTGTATCAGAACGACCTTTGTCATTCTCCCGTTCATCTACACCGAGGAGAAGCAATGAAAATGGTTGTTTTTTTACTAATTCAACTTCTGTAGTCCTTAGTTTAGAAACTTGGCGTATTTCTGGTTCGTGAATTGTTTCCAGTGTAGTGGAAACTTCATTATAAAAGCTGCTTGCATATACGATACAACCAATAAAAAAGCTTGCAGCAACAATTATCCATATTATTCTCTTTTTCATAAAGGACCCCGTTTCTTTAACTTAGCAATTCTATTGTTATTAATATGAGTATAGTCAGAATAATATTATTCCTATACATAACAGTAATTCATGTTGGACACAGCGGAAGGAAATTTGAGGAATTTTGTCGAATAATATCGGTATATGTTTTTTCTCGTAAGGAGTGGTTATTTAAAAGGGAGGGGATAGAGTGTTTAATTTGGAAGAATTAGGACAAGATATTATAAATGAACTCGGATATCTAATCAAAGAGGAAGTTATTATGACAGATTCTCGAGGATTTATTCAGGTGAGTACTGACCCTAAGAGAGTGAACCAATTCCATGAGGGAGCACTACATTGTATGAAAGCAGAAAAATTACTTCATATGACAGAAAAAGAGGTTACCAAGCTTCGTGGTGTTCGAAAAGGAATTGTTATTCCTATTATTATTGATGAAAAACCAATTGCAGTATTAGGAGTAACAGGAGATCCAAAGAAAATTGAACCACAAGCTCTACTGATAAGAAGAGTAGTGGAGTTATTTGTACAAGACTCCCTCAAAAGACAGGAAAAAGATGAGAAAATCAGAGAGTTTGAGTTTTTCATGATTGATTGGATAACTTCTACATCAAGGGATAAACAATTTTACAAACGAGCAGAGTTATTAGATATACAAGTTGAATTGTATACCCAAGTTGTCATGATTCAAGCGATGGATGAAAAAAGGAGATTTAAAACAGAAGACGTTGATTTTTTCTTATCTGTTCAAACGATACATCCATTGCTGAAGGCAAGTCGTTGGGGACAAGAAAAAATTATTTTAGTTTTGCCAGAAATGGACCAACTAAAATTAAAAATTGAATTAGAAAATTTAATGCTACATGTGAAACGAAAAATGAAAATGGAACTTGCTGTTGGTATAGGTGAACAGACCGAATATAATGAGCTGTCTCTTTCGTTTAATCAATCGGAGAGAGCCGTAAAAGTGTCTCAGAAAAGTAGAAGAATTGTATTTGAAAGAGAGCTACTATTCGATTTAATCTTACATAGTTTACCAAAGGAAACGAAAGAACAATTTATTGAACGAACGGTTGCCCCTTTGTTAGGAGACGAAGAGCTATTCCACAATTTACGTGTGTGGTTCAGTGAAAATCAGTCGATGAAAAACACCGCACATAAGCTACACATACATAAAAATACATTGACATATCGTCTTCAAAAAGTAGAAGATTTAACGGGATTGTCCATTTCTGAGACCCATGATATCTTTCTTATTTATCTGGGAATTCGACTAGTAGACGAATTAAATAGTTTATAAAATAATAGGCAGTTGGAAATGCACTCATTCCAACTGCCTTTAAAATTTTTCTTAGCTTTTCATTTCTAGAAAACGTTGGAAAAGGCGACACTCCTGCGGGAATACGTTAGTCGAAGACCCCACAGCGAAGCGAGGAGGCCACTGAAAAACTCAAAATTATTATTTTTATAGGAACTATTTGCTGTATATCAATTAAAGAATTTAGCGCGACGCATGAGACTCCTGCGGGAAAGCGAGACAGACGAGACCCCGCACGAAGCGAAGCGTAGGAGGAGGCTCGTCGCTCGCCCGCGGAAAGCGAATGCCAAAGCGCTAAATTCTCTTAGGACTATTTGATAGATAATTTATATGAATGACACTTTTTCAGTGCCCTCGAAGCGAGGAGGCTGAGGCAACGCCCGCAGAAAGGGAGCCATTTCAACGATTATCTTATTAAATGGACTATTGGACAACCCCATCTAGCAAAATCGAATATAGGAACTTTTTCAGTACCCTCATTCAAACTCTACTTTTTTATTTCTAGAAAATCGTTGAAAAAGGCGACACTCCTGCGGGAAAAGCGTTAGCAAAAGACCCCACAGCGAAGCGAGGAGGCTGAGGAAACGACCGCGGAAAGGGAGGCCATTGAAAAACTCGAAATTATTATTTTTATAGGAACTATGTACTGTATTTCATTTAAAGAATTAGCGCGACGCATGAGACTCCTGCGGGAAAGCGAGACGGACGAGACCCCGCACGAAGCAGAGCGAAGGAGGAGGCTCGTCGCTCGCCCGCGGAAAGCGAATGCCAAAGCGCTAAATTCTCTTAGGACTATTTGATAGATAATGTATTTGAATGACACTTTTTCAGTGCCCTCCGGAAAGGGAGCCGTTTCAACGATTTACTTATTTCTAGTAAAGCATTCTAGTAAGTATTTTTGTTTGTTTGCACAATGAATTTGTCTAAAATGTGACAAAACATTGGGTTAAAGTCCATATATTCTTAATGATTTGAATATTAAAATAAATGAAAACGTTTTCTGTTGAATAGGAGGATTACAGATGGAAGACTATCTGATCCAAAAATTGATTGCGATTACTGGTAAAGAAAATGCTAAAACGACGACAGCTCAGAAGCTTGCTTATTCTTACGATGCTACAGCAAACTTTCAAGCATTACCGGACTTAGTATTATCTCCATCGAATACTAAGGAAATTCAAGAAATTGTTAAAATATGCTCCGAATATAAAATTCCCATCATCTCACGTGGATCTGGAACGAACTTAGCAGCAGGGACAGTTCCAAATGCAGGTGGTGTCGTTCTTCTCTTTAATAGAATGAACCAAATATTAGAGTTCGATGAAGAAAATTTAACACTCACCGTACAACCTGGAGTTATAACAAAAGATATTAACGAGCTAGTGGAGCCAAAAGGTCTATTTTATCCGCCAGATCCAAGTTCTATGAAAATCTCCACAATTGGAGGAAACGTCAGTGAAAATTCTGGTGGACTGAGAGGATTAAAATACGGAGTAACTCGAGATTATGTAAAGGGGTTAACTGTAGTACTACCGAATGGAGAAATTCTTAAAACAGGAGGAAAGCTTTCAAAGGATGTTGCTGGATACGATTTAACAAGTTTGTTTGTTGGTTCGGAAGGAACAATTGGTGTTATTACAGAAATTATTCTTTCCTTAATACCATTACCTCAAACGAAACAAACGTTACTTGTTTTTTATGATCAGCTCGAAACTGCTGCCAAAACGGTTTCTTCCATAATTGCGGCAAAAGTAGTTCCAGCCACTTTGGAATTTATGGATAAAGGAACGATTGAAAATGTAGAGGAGTATATGAAAATCGGACTTCCAACAGATTGTGAGGCAATGCTACTTATTGAACAGGATGGGGACTTGCAAACAGTTGAAAGGGATATGCAGTTAGTACATAAAATTTGTATGGAGCATGGAGCTAAATCTACCCAGCTAGCGCAGTCCGCTGAGGAAGCACTACAACTAAGCACAGCTAGACGAGTAGCATTGTCGGTACTAGCGAGAAAAAGACCTACAACCATTTTAGAAGATGCTACTGTTCCTAGATCCGAAATTGCCAATATGGTAAAGGAGATTCAACGAATTGCAGTAAAGTATAACTTAATGATTTTTACATTCGGTCATGCAGGAGATGGCAACCTCCATCCTACTTGCCTAACAGATGTTCGCGATAAAGAAGAAATGGAGCGAGTGGAAGCGGCTTTCAGTGAAATTTTTGACAGTGCTATTCGCCTAGGTGGAACGATTACTGGAGAGCATGGTGTAGGAGAAATGAAAGCACCTTATCTTGAATGGAAAATAGGTGCATCTGGAATTGAGGTCATGAAGGGTATTAAACAATCACTTGATCCATTAAACATAATGAACCCTGGAAAAATCTTTGCAAAAGACCGTAAGCAGAGGGTTGTGGTTCAAACATGACGACTGCACTTCAAGAAAAAATGCAACAAGCATTTGTGACACATGTAGATGATGATCGCCTAATGGATTGTATGAGATGTGGATTTTGTCTACCAGCATGTCCTACATATATTCATTCGGGCTTTGATGAAACACAGTCTCCAAGAGGAAGAATTGCATTAATGAAAGCTATACGAGATGGACAGATCATGTGGGATGGTTCGGTAGAAGAATCTTTTGATCTTTGCTTAGGTTGCAGAGCTTGTGAACCTGCCTGTCCTGCAGGAGTTCAATATGGCACTTTAATAGAAGAAACTCGTGAAGCAATACTTTCAGTGAAGCCCCAGTCCTTGAAGGAAAAAGTTGTTCGTAAAGGTGCTTTTGATAATCTATTTGCAGATCAAAAGAAAATGCAACAAGCAGTTAATCTTGTAACGTTTTATCAAAAATCAGGTCTACAGAAAGTAGTAAGGAAAATAGGGTTTTTAGAACTTTTTCCTCCTTTCATGAAAGAGATGGAAAGTGTCCTACCAATACCAGCAAAAAGAAAGAAACCTGAAAATGAAAGAGCAAAAGTGAAGGTAAAAGTTGCTTTTTTTGCTGGATGTTTAATGGACACATTATTTAATGAGACAAATAGAAATACGATAGCAATCTTAGAAAAATTAGGTTGTGAAGTGCTAATTCCCGAAAATCAGCAATGCTGCGGAGCTTTACATGGACATAGCGGAGAATTAGAAAAATCAAAAAGAAACGCTATAGCAAACATCAAAGCATTTGAGTTAGATGAGATTGATTTCATTGTGAATAATGCAGGAGGTTGTGGTGCTTTTTTAGGAGAGTATGATAAATTACTTTCCAATGATCCAATATTATTTGAAAAAGCTAAGCAATTTACTGCAAAGCAGATAGACATATCTTCCTTGTTAATAAAATTAGGAATTGTTGATTACTTAGAAAAGCTACCAGTAAGTTCATCTTTAGGACTTGTCACTTATCAAGATTCATGCCATTTACGAAATGTAACAGGTGTTAAGGACGAGCCTCGCGATATATTAAAAGCTGTGCAAGATTGCAAGTATGTGGAGTTACCAAATGCAGATCTTTGTTGTGGTTCTGCTGGCATATATAATTTACTTCAGCCAAAAATGGCATCACTCCTTTTAGAGTCTAAAATGCAGAAAGTGAAAGAAGTAAGTGCAAGTACCGTGATCACAACAAACCCTGGATGTTTGTTGCAAATGAAGGTTGGTATTGAGCGAGAAGGACTATCTACTACAACACAGGCATTGCATTTGGTTGATTTTATTTATGGAAAAATGTTTTACCAATAATAATTTGGAGGGAAATAAGAATGAAAAGAAAAAGTTGGAAATTAGGGTCATTAGGTTTAGCTGCAATGCTTCTGTTAGGGGCATGTTCATCAGGTTCGGCAGAAGAGTCAAAAGGAAAAGAATACAAATTGAAAATGTCAGTTACAGTAAACGATTCTTCAACATGGTACGCAGCTGCTAAGAAGTTGTCTGATGATGTAAGTGAAGAAACAGATGGACGTATTAAAATTGAAGTATTCCCAAATGAGCAATTATCTGGTGGGGATTCAGGGAAAGCTGTAGAAATGCTTTCGAAAGGTTCGACAGATTTAACATTCAACTCCACAATTATTTATTCCATTTTAGATGAGCGTTTTGGTGTAGCGAGCGCACCTTTCCTATTCAATAATACCGACGAAGTAGATAAAGTATTTGGGGGAGAAGGTGGAGAAGCTATAACAAAAATACTAGAAGAAAAAGGTGTCAAGGCCTTAGGATTTGGTCAGAATGGATTCCGACAAGTGACGAATAGTGTGAAAGAAATTAAGTCTCCTGAAGATTTGAAAGGATTAAAAATACGAATTCCTGGTATTACAATGTATACCGATTTGTATCGTACACTTGGTGCGGATCCAACTACTATGACATTCTCAGAAGTGTTTACTTCACTTCAACAAGGAACAATTAATGGGCAAGAGAACCCAATTGATGTTATTCATTCATCTAAATTAAATGAAGTACAAGACTATTTAACATTGTGGAATTACTCTTATGACCCACTTGTACTAGGTATGAACAAAAAACTTTACGATTCTATGAGTAAAGAGGATCAAGAATTGTTTGCAAGATTAGGTAAAGAAGCTGCGGAATATCAAGTAGAGTTAGCTCGTGAAAAAGAAACGAAACAATTAGAAGAGTTAAAAGCTGCTGGAATGAAACTATATGAGCCAACGGAAGATGAACTGGCTAAATTTAAAGAAGTTGTTCAACCAGTTTACGATAAATACACAAGTATTTGGGGAGAAGATTTACTAAAAGCGTTTCAGAAACGTTAAGATTGGAGGGCAATAAGATGGATCAACTATTGAATAGATTAGAAGAATGGATCGTTGCTATTGTCATGTCCGTCATGTCGACCATTGCGTTTTTGAACATACTTTCTAGGGGAATTGTGAACTATTCACTTTCCTTTACGGAAGAAATTACGATTAATTTGTTCGTATTTTTAACTTTTGTAGGTACTTCGATAGGTGTGCGTCAAAACGCACACCTTGGATTTACTTTAATATTTGATAGAGTCAATGGCATGTTTAAAAAAGGTATTACATTACTAGTAGGTTTACTTATGGGGATTTTATTTCTTATTTTATTATACTTTGGAATCCAGATGGTTCTTTTCCAAATGGATATGGGGCAAAAAACTCCATCGCTTGGATGGCCTCAATGGGTTTTCTCTCTAGCTATGCCAGTAGGAGCGTTACTTTGTTTATATCGTACTATTCAAGCAACAGTTATCGAGTATCGTGAAGAAAATGTGAACGGAGGAAAATCAGTATGACAGCAATCATATTATTTGGCCTATTTATTGTGCTAGTTTTACTGCGAATTCCAATAGCTGTTTCATTAGCGATATCTTCTATTGTTGTGTTATTTACAGGCAGTGGAATATTTGGGCTAGAGCTTGTGGCAGATATTATGTACACAAGTGTCGCGAAGTTTACGTTACTTGCTATTCCATTCTTTGTGTTGGCTGGGGTAATTATGGAGCAAGCAGGTATTTCTAAGAGACTTATTGATTTTGCTCAAGCATTGGTCGGTCATAGAAAAAGTGGAATTGTTTTTGTAACAGTGTTGGTTGCTATCTTCTTCGCTGCAATTTCTGGATCAGGTCCTGCTACTGTTGCCGCTATTGGCGGTATATTGATTCCAGCACTTGTAGGTAATGGCTATAAGAAGGAAACAGCTGGTGCTCTTGTAGCAAGTTCTGGTGCAATTGGTATCGTAATTCCTCCAAGTATTGCATTTATCGTTTTTGCAGTAGTCGCAGGAGATCAAATCCCTGTATCGATTGCGCGTCTTTTTATCGCTGGTATAATTCCTGGTATTTTGCTTGGAATAGGATTCGTGCTTGCTGCCATGTTTGTTAGATGGAGACAAGAGAAAAAAGAAGGTCCATTAGAAGGGTTTGTTCAACAAAAACGAGCAACTGGGAAAGAAAGATGGAAAGCTTTTGTAAATGCTTTGTGGGGGCTCATGATTCCAGTAATCATTTTAGGTGGTATTTATGGTGGTTTCTTTACTCCTACAGAAGCTGCAGTAGTTGCTGTGTTCTACGGATTACTCGTAGGTTTCTTCGTTTATAAAGAATTAAATATTAAAAGTCTCTTTAATATATTAGTAGCATCTTCAGTTCAGACGGCTACTGTTATGTTCATCGTTAGTGCAGCATCAGTGTTTGCTTATATTATTACGACAGAACAAATTGCAACTACTCTATCAGATGCAATGTTAGGACTTTCAGACAACAAAATAATTATTTTATTAATAGTAAATATCATTCTACTAATTGCTGGTATGTTTATCGATGCAATTTCAGCATTCTACATTCTAGTACCTATACTAGCACCCGTTATGATTTTACTAGGTGTTGATCCAACGGTATTTGGAGTATTTATGACGGTTAACTTAGCGATTGGTTTATTTACACCACCTGTTGGGTTGAATTTGTATGTAGCATCTGGAATATCTAAAACGTCACTTGGAGAAATATCGAGAGGTGTTGTACCGTTTGTAATTTCTTCTGTAATTATTTTGTTGCTTATTACGTATGTGCCAGTAATTTCAACATTTTTGCCAGATTTATTGAACATAAAATAAGGATATTAATAATAAATAAGGGGATGGGTTCATGAGAGTAAAAGGTCAAACAGCCATTATAACAGGGGCAGCAAGTGGTATTGGAGCAGAATCTGCCATTTATCTTGCAAAAGAAGGGGCAAATATTGTTCTAGTAGACTTAAATTCTTGTGCCAAAACGATTGATCGAATTCGTGCTATTAACGAAGATGCTCAAGTGCTGGAATGCTTAGGGGACATTCGGGACGAAGAGTTTGTGAAAGCAACAGTAGCTAGATCATCGGATACCTTTGGCGAATTACATATTTTAGTAAATAATGCAGGTACGTGCGCCCGCTTAAGTATTGAAGATATGACTTTAAATGCATGGGATAGAGATTTAGATACGAATGTAAAAGCATCATTTTTATTTATTCAAGCAGTTGTATACCCACATATGATGGAGCAGAAATATGGTCGCATCATTAATATTAGTTCCATTTCTGGTATAAATGGTGGAGCTTCTTCTGGGGATGGAGATGCAACAAGAAGATCTGGTCCAGCGTATGCAGCATCTAAAGGAGCGGTAATCGCATTAACAAAATGGGTAGCAAAAGAGCTAGGTGTGCATGGCATTACTTGTAATTCGGTTGCACCAGGTGCAACCGCTACGGGTATTACATCTGGGGTTGATTATGATTTTAGTAGACAAGTTGTCAAACGTATGGGTACTCCTGAAGATATAGCGGAAGCAGTTCTTTATTTTGCTTCACCAGAGTCAAGCTATACGACAGGTCAAGTGTTACAAGTCGATGGAGGGTATAACTTTGGCTGATCGAATACAGGCGGTACTTGATAAAGAATCTAGTCGTATTGTTGGAAGATTCATGAAAGATGTAGATTTATTTGGTGGAATAAAAGAAGTGTGTAAAAGATTTGATTTAGAAGCTGCCCAGTTTCAATGTATAGGCTCGCTCAGCCATGCAACATATGTACAGTTGGAGAAAACGAGTGAGGGAGTTCTTCAGTATTCCAAGAAAATTATAAGCGATTCTCCAGTAGAATTATTATCTGGTACTGGATTCGTTGGGCTAGGTTCAGATGGAGAGCTAGATGTACATTTTCATGGAATGTTTGTGGATTGTCACCAACAAATTAGTGGAGGTCACTTCCTTGATGGAGAGAATCCGGTTGCTATCACAATTGAATTCATTTTGTTTCCTTTGAAGGATATTGAACTTAAGCGTGGAAATGATTTATATAGTAATTTACCAGTATTTCAGTTTTCAATGAAGGAGTGAGTTAAATGGAAACGTTAGCACAATTAGCATTGAAATCAGCTGCAGCTTATCCACAAAAAACGGCAGTAAAAGATCAATATAGATCGTTTAATTATCAAGATATGATAGACAGAGCACATGCGCTTTCTTCGTACTTTCACGATAAAGGTTTTGTTAAGGGTGATAGAATTGCAATTTTGATGCCAAACCGTTTGGAGCATATTGAACTGGATGTTGCAGTATCACTTGCAGGGCTTATCAAAGTGCCTTTAAATTACCGTCTACATCCTAGAGAGCATCAGTATATGTTAAATGATGCACTTCCAAAATTAATTATTGGTGAGCAAGAGTTGATAAATCCGATTGGAAGTAATATAGAGGTATTATCTGTTGGAGAGGCATATGAAAGCGTAGTCCATTCTTATTTAGGAAAACATTATTTAGAAAATGTGGACGAAGACGATTTATTTGCAATTATGTACACATCTGGTACAACAGGTAATCCTAAAGGTGTTATGTTATCTCATCGAAATATGATTGCCGGTGCCTTATCTTTAGCGCAAGTATGTGAAGTGGACTACAACGATGTTATTGGTCATGTTGCTCCTTTAACACACGGTAGTAATTTCTTATCCCATGTTTCTTGGTTATATGGGTCAACTCAAGTTGTGTTTAATAAGTTCGAACCAGAAGAATTTGTCAATGATTTAAAGAAAGAATCCGTATCAGTCATTTTTTTAGTACCAACAATGGTGAATTTAATGATTCAACATCCAAATTTCGATCCTTCCCAACTATCTACATTGAAGTCAATTAATATGGCAGGCTCCCCAATTGCTTCTAGTAAATTGGAAGAAGCATTAAACCTAACTGGTCCTATTTTTGCTGAAACTTACGGACAAGTAGAAGCTCCAATGTGTATTACAATGATGCCTAAGAAAGAGCTTAGTACTCGATTAGAATCATGCGGAAGAGTTGGGCTTTTCGTTAGCGTAAAAATTGTAGATGATGAAGGTAAAGAGGTAAAAGACGGGGAAGTAGGAGAAATTATTTGTAAAGGCTCTCTTGTTATGAAAGGTTATTGGAATAATGAGAAAGCAACAAATGAAACATTGCGAGATGGATGGCTGCATACTGGTGATTTAGGATGGAAGAGTCCGGAAGGATATGTTCATATTGTTGATCGTAAAAAGGATGTTATCATTTCAGGAGGAGTGAATATTTATCCTCGAGAAGTGGAAGAAGTGCTTAACTTACATCCAGGTGTAAAAGAAACATGTGTCATTGGTGTCCCAGACGAAAAGTGGGGAGAAAATGTTGTAGCATACGTCGTTCCTAACGGAAAAGAGACTGTTTCAACAGAAGCACTGTTAGCATTATGTGTGGAAAATATGGCGAGCTTTAAAAAGCCTAAATCCATTTATATTGTGGATGAATTACCTAAAAGTTCGTATGGAAAAATTTTAAAAAGAGAAATGCGAGACCAACATAAGGAGGTTAGCGTATGACGAACGTTTACGTACATGGAATTGGTATGACTCAGTTTGGTACATTTATAGACCGAACAATGAAAGATATGTTGTTAGATGCTTGTATTCAAGCTTTAGAAGATGCAGGTAACCCAAAAGTAGATGCTGTTTTTGTTGGGAACTTTATGGGTGGATCTATTTATAATCAAGAAATATTAGGTGCTATTGTAGCAAATGAACTTGGACTTGGATTTGTTCCAACGGCTAAAGTAGAGGGTGCATGTGCTTCAGGAGGAATTGCATTAAGGCAAGGTATTCTCGGAATAATGAGTGGCGAGTATAATACGGTGCTTGTTGCAGGTGTAGAAAAGATGAAACACGCTTCAACTGTTGATGTTACTCAAGCAATCAATGCTGCAATGGATAACGATTCTAATGAAAAGAATGCAGGATTAACATTCCCAGGATTTTTCGGTGTGCTTGCTAATCGATATTTTTATGAGACAGGAGCTTCTAAAAAGCATTTAGCAATGGTTGCTTTGAAAAATAGGGAGCATGCATTAAATAACCCAGTAGCTCAATTTAGAAAGCCTGCTACATTTAATGAAATTATGGAAGCACGTATGATAACAAATCCGTTAGGCTTGTTTGACTGTTCTCCTATGACGGATGGAGCAGCTGCAGTTGTTATTTCAAAGGACAAATCTGCTATTCATATTCGCTCGTCTGCACAAGCTTCTGGACCAACTCAAATGCAAGATGCAGAGGATCTATTGTCTATTCCTGCAATTCGTGAATCTGGTCGGCTTGCTTATGAAAAAGCAGGGGTGGGACCTGATGATATAGATGTAGTAGAAATTCATGACTGTTTTTCAATGACTGAAATGATTGCGATTGAGGAGTTAGGCTTTTTTAATAAGCGAGAAGGTTGGATCGCGGTAGAAGAAGGAAGAACGAAATCTACAGGAGATAAACCTGTCAATACAAGTGGAGGTTTACTTTCACGTGGGCACCCAATTGGGGCTACTGGCGTTGCACAAATTTATCAATTGGTTCGTCAGTTACGTGGAAATGCAGCAAACCAAGTGGATAATCCGAGACTGGCTTTAGCACAAAATCTCGGTGGAACAGGCTCATATTCTACTGTGCATATTTTGGAGAGGGTGTGAATGTTGAGTGAACGTATATAAGTGTAATTCATGCGACTATCATAGCATGGCTAAAAAATATGTTTGCCCGAAATGTTTAAAAGGAAAATTCGAATATTTGGAAGTTTCTTCTAATGGATCCGTATATAGTTTTACGGATATTCATATTGCACCTGCTGAATTTGCAGACATAGCACCATACACGATTGCGCTCATTCAGTTGGATGAAGCAAACGTAAAAGTAACAGCTCGTGTGAATACCCCTGTCCAAATAGGAGAGAAGGTTGAATTAGAAAAAATGGATAAAGGTGCTTATATATACAAAAGAATATCAGGTTAAGAAATACCCTGTGTTTGGATAACTCTATTATTCAAAGCACAGGGTTTGTTGTATGGAGGGCTAATAAATGAAGTTTATTCAAATAGTGTCACTCATTATTTCAAAATACTTACCCTTTTGGATTGTCCTGTTATCCTTAATTGCTTACTTTTTTTCTGATTTTTTTCGACCAATCCGTAGTTTAACCGGAGTTGGACTAGGTATGATATTTTTGTTGATGGGTTTGTCTTTATCAACAGAAAAACTTATATCTGTCATAAAAAATCCGAAGTTTGCGTTAATAGGAGTTTTATTAAAATGGACTGTAATGGTTGCTATAACTATTGGCATTGCAAATATCTTTTTCAAAGATAGTGCCGAATTAGCAACCGGTATTATATTAGCAGGAACTGTACCTAGCGGGACATCGGCAAATATATATACGTTTATAGCTGGTGGAGAAGCCGCTTTAAGTATAACAATGGCGACAATGGACACGATTATTTCTCCGCTTCTTACATCTTCATTAGTTCAATTTTTTGCCGGAAAACTGATTCCTATCGCATTTTGGCCATTGTTTTTAAATATTATCTATATTGTGTTTCTTCCATTGTTCTTAGGGCTCTTACTACAATGGAAGTTTTCAAAAAGGATCGAAGTAGTTAAACCATATACAGCAGTACTTTCCCAAATTGCACTATTTATTGTAGTTTTATCAGTTATTTCGAGTGCTCAAAGTTCACTAAAAAATAATTTATCTGAGTTACCTATTATTTTTGTAGCAGTTTTTTTCCAAGTTTCTATTCCTATGCTAGTAGGTTATTGGGGGGCAAGGTGGTGGAAGGTTCCTGAACAATATGCGCGTGCCATTTTGTTTCACACAGGAATTTGTAATACAGCACTAGCTGCAACTCTAGCGATGGAACATGTTAGCTCATTAGCTGCAGTTCCTGCAGTAGCAAATATGGTCGTCAATTTAACTTTAGGAGCAATCGTTGCAAACTTTTTTGCAAATAAAAAGGTTTAGGATCCATTCTAAATAGAACGATTTTAGTTAGATTGGACAATCTTTGTGAGAAGTTGGACAATGGATGCCGAAAGATGGACAATCTTTAGTAGAAGTTGGACAATAACCGCCAGAAGTTGGACAATCTTCATTAATAATTGGACAATAAATAATTTCTCCTCTAGAAAACAGTAAGAAAACTTTTATTACTATTCTTACTTTTGTTGTAGGACTTTCGATTAGAGGAAAATACTGTCGAAATGTGATAGTATAGTAAGATGGATGAATATGAAGCTTTCAGGAGGAAATCCAATTGACTGTTACAGAACAAGCCTTCTCACTAAACTTTTCATTATTATCGAAGTTTATTAATGAAGATGAAAAATTTAAATATGCAGAAATTATTAGTAATATACATGAAGAGATGCACGCTAGTACTAGTAAAGATAAGGGAGCAATAGGCTGGATTGACTTAGCGTTAAAGCAAAACAGAGAAGAAGTAGATCGCATCCTTTCTGTCGCTAACGAGATACGAGACAAATCCGCAGTATTAATTGTTATTGGAATTGGTGGCTCATACTTAGGGGCAAAAGCAGTTCAAGACGCATTATCTCCCTATTTCAGCAAACAAACTGATAAAACTGAAGTAATTTACGCTGGTCAAAATATGAGTGGAGCTTATATCAATCAATTACTTCAATATATAGAAAATCGCGAAGTTTACGTAAATGTAATTTCTAAGTCAGGTACTACTCTCGAACCAGCGATATCATTCCGTGTAATTAAATCCTATATGGAAAAACGTTATGGCGAAGAAATGAAAAATAGAATTATTTTAACGACTGACCCTACAAATGGATTATTGAGAAAGCTTGCAAAAGAGGAAGGGTTTAGAAGTTTTGAAGTTCCTGCAGATGTTGGTGGACGCTTTTCTGTATTAACCCCAGTAGGTTTATTTCCACTAGCTGTCGGCGAAATTGATATTAAAGCATTATTAGATGGTGCCAAACAAGCAACAAATGATTTAATGATTTCGAATTTTAAAGAAAATGAAGCATATGAATATGCATTATCAAGATATTTGCTTGAAAAAAAGGGATATATTCTAGAAATAATGGCTTCTTTTGAACCATCTTTACGAAATGTATTTGAATGGTGGAAGCAGCTTTTCGGGGAAAGTGAAGGAAAGGATGGAAAGGGTATCTTTCCAGTATCCGTTACATATACAACTGACTTGCACTCCATCGGTCAATATGTTCAAGCAGGTAAACGTCAAATTTTTGAAACAATTTTGCATATCCGCAACCAAAAAGAGGACCACACACTTAAATATGTAGATAATAATTTTGACCAATTAAATTTTCTAGAAAATAAGACATTTCATGATATGAACACGATAGCAAAAAATAGCACAATTTTAGCTCACTACGATGGAGAAGTACCGGTTATCCAAGTGGAAATGAATCAGTTAGATGAATACCATCTAGGTTACTTACTGTATTTTTTCCAGAAAGCTTGTGCAATGAGTGCTTATTTATCTGGAGTAAATCCATTTGATCAGCCAGGTGTGGAATCGTACAAAAACAATATATTTGCTCTTCTAAATAAGCCTGGTTATGAATCTATAAAAGAAGAGCTAGAAGAAAGATTAGATCAAATTTTTAGTGAAAATAAATGAGATGAAACGCTTAACCGTATGAAAATTTGGTTGAGCGTTTTGTTGTGTTATACTAAATATATATTTCTATTAAAAGGAAGGACTTTAAGAATGACAAATTTAACTAAAACATATAAAACAGAAATAGATTTTTCAACAGATTGGGAGATACCTGCACAAGAGAAATATATTTACCAGTTTTTTCACCAACAGTTAGAAGATTTAGAGGCAAATCAACTTCATGTTCATGGTGTTAAACTGTATAAAGTAGATGCGGGAATTGTAGTTACAGCTATATTAAGACATTCTTTACCAAAAAAATTACTTTTGGAGCAAGTTGTGTTAATAGTAAAAGATAAAGAAGGAAAAGAATTAGCAAAAAAACAATTTGATATGCAACTGTTTGGAGAGCTAGAGCCATGTACAGCAAGACCGTGGAAGTTTTTATTTGAAGAGGCGGATTTACTAGTTTCGCATGATGAAATTGAAAATGAAATGGACTTCGAAATGGTGTTCGAATACTATGAAAAAGTAGTGAAGGATTTCGAATTGTACTTAGACGAAAACTGGTCGAATGGACTGACAGAAGATCAAAAAGGTTATGTACATAATTTAGTTTCGTCATTGGAACCTATTAAAGTGAATGAAATATCAATTGTTGGTTTTCATTTCCACGAAACAGATGATGCAGTAAATGTTTATATTATTATTAGAAATGCTTTCTCGCAAGCGCTTACGATTGAAAATTTACCGATTCAGTTATTTGATGCGGCAGGAGATTTAGTATGCAAGCTTGGGTTCCCAATTGGACAATTCCAAATTGATTCTAAACAAGCTCGTCCAATTAGTCTATCTTTCTCAAAAGAAGTATTTATGAAAGAAAATCCAGATTTCAGCTCTTGGAAAATAGAAATGATTCCACAAACTTTATAATATAAAAAGGTCAGTACTTTGGAAAATCCATTGTACTGACCTTTTTTAAAGAATAAGAAATTATAAAAACTAGGTATGTCATGAATCAGTAATAATCATGTACCTAGGTTCAATGATTCCGTTACAAGCGGACGCTTTCCGCTGGCGTGGCCTCAGCCTCCTCGCTACGCTGTGGGGTCTTCGACTAACGCTTATCCAGCAGGAATCGCCGCTTTTCACTACATCCATTCGTTGTAAAATAATAAAAAGCTAATATTATACAATAGTTCGTATCATTTATTTTAACTATTTATATCTAATCGGTGGATGAATAATCAAATTTATTATCTGTTGTTTGGAGAAGCGTCCGCTCGACTCCTGCGGGAAAACGGAGTAATTTAGACCCCGCAGGAGTGCGTAAGCGCGACGAGGAGGCTAAATTCTTCGCCCGCGGAAAGCGTAAGCGGTAAGCTTCGGAAAACATCAGAGAAGGACATGTTTAAAGGGCGCCTTGCGCTTTTTCTATTGTTCATTTTTTGTTGCTTTTACTTGTAAATAGTATCGAATGACATCCCTAAAGAACGAATGAAGCATTACATTGAATAAATGAAGTGCGTCGAAAGAGTATAATCGATACGGATCCTCTTGCGAATATCCTCTAATACTAATTCCTTCTCGTAAATGATGTAAATTATCAAGATGTGTAATCCAAGATCTATCTAGTGCTTCGATATAAATAGATTGGATATCTTCCCAGCAATCATCATTTGGATCAGTATTAGTTAAAATATCTAACGCAGTATTGTATACATTTTCTAAGCTTTTTGTAACTTGATCCTTATTTTCTGTATCTAAAGATGCGAAGTCAATTTCATTGTTAGATGTTAGCATACACATGATTTTAATCTCATCTACAATTTCTGATAATGTAGAAGAACTATTCACTTCATCATTATTTAATTCAGGAATATCCTCTACTAAACCGTAAAATCGTTCTTGTAAAGCATTTTCAATAAGAGATTGCATATTTTCTACTTTTAATGCTTTTTCTCGGTAGTTATACATCACTTTTTGTTGATCATTATTGATATCGTCCAACTTCAATAAATGAGATCGGCTAGAGAAATGTATACCCTCGATGACATTTTGTACATTGTAAACGAATTTAGTCGGGTTTGGTGAAAGGATTAAACCAGAGCTATTTGTTTTTATTTTACCTTTATACTTTGCAAATTCATCTTCATCATAATAGTAAAATAGCTCATCTTCTAGTGAAATAATAAATTGCGTGCTTCCAGGGTCTCCTTGTCGTCCGCCACGTCCGCGAAGTTGCATATCAATTCGAGCACTACTGTGAAGCTCGGTGCCGATAATATGTAGACCACCAAGCTCTGCAACGCCTTCTCCTAGGATAATATCTGTTCCTCGTCCTGCCATATTCGTTGCAAGCATAATTTTATTTAATTGTCCTGCTTTTGAAATGATTCCAGCTTCATCTTCTTCTGTTTTTGCATTAAGTATAGAATGCTCAATCTGTTGCTCTTTTAAATAAGAAGAAAGTTTTTCAGATTGTTCAATAGAAGTCGTACCTATTAAAACAGGTTTACCTATTTCATGTTGTTTTATTGTTTCTTCTACAATTTTTTTCATTTTATCTTCATACGTTGAATAAACTAGTGTTTCTAAATCTATTCGTCTATTAGGTTTATTCGTTGGGATTTCAGTTACTCTCAAATTATAGGTTTCCCAAAATTCATCACGAGATGGAACTGCACTTCCTGTCATTCCCGATACATGTTTGTACAATCTAAAATAATGTTGAATCATGACAGATGCTTGTGTATTGTTTTCTTCCTTTAAAGAAACTTTTTCTTTCGCTTCGATTGCTTGATGAAGACCATCACTGTATGTTCTGCCTTCCATAATACGTCCAGTGTATGGATCCACAATCATGATTTTATCGTCTTTTACGATATAATCTACATCTTTGCGCATAACTACTTTTGCTCGTAGGGTTTGCATCGCTATATGCATAAATTCCCGATGTTCACTTTCATATACATTCTTGATACCAAAAGCAGCTTCTAATCGGTCAGCACCTTTGTCCAATAAAACAATTTGTTTTGTCTCAGGATAATAATTGTATTCCTCGCTGTCTTGAAACGATTCGATAACAAGTTGCATTATTGGGAATAAATTCAAGCTCGCATTTGATTTGCCTGCAATAATTAATGGTGTTCTTGCTTCGTCTATTAATATACTATCTACTTCGTCGATTAAAGCATAGAAAAGAGGCCGTTGAACAAGCTGATCTTCACTTTTAACCATATGGTCTCTTAAATAATCAAAACCGAATTCTGTTCCTGTACCGTATGTAATATCGCAATTGTATGCAGCCTGTTTTTCATCACTTTCTAAACCAGAAATGTTTAATCCAATTGATAATCCTAAAAATTCAAATAAAGGTTTCATTTGTTCATAATCTCGGCTTGCCAAGTATTCGTTAGCTGTAATGACATGAGTTCCTTTTCCGTGCAAAGCCATCACGTATGCAGGAAGAGTAGCAACTAATGTTTTCCCTTCACCAGTTTGCATTTGGGCGATTTGTGATTGTGTTAATACAGCACCACCCATCAACTGCGAGTCATAATGACGCATTCCGAGCACACGTTTTGAAGCTTCTCGAACAACTGCAAATGCCTCTATCATTATTTCCTCTGGAGAAACTCCATTGTTTAACTGTTCGCGAAAATTAATGGTATAAGTTTGAAGCTCTGAATCTGTTTTATTTGTAAATAATTCTTCCAATGAGTTAATTTTGGAAACAATCTTTTTAAGCTGTTTCAGTTCAATTACTTCACCAGAAATCATTTTCTTAATAGATTGTAGCATTGTTCATTCTCCCTATTTTTAAAGTCCATTATCTATTATATCACGAAAAAAATGAACAGGCATTTTCCAAGATTAATTGCTAATATTTCAATTATATTACAACAATAAGTTTTAAATGTTACCAATAGATGTTAATGTTAAAATAGTATGGAAGGGAGTTTTTATTTTGAAAAAAATTTATAGTTCAATGGTTGCAGTAATGTTAGCGACACCTATAAGTAGTATTGCATATGCAGAAGACTTAAAAAATCAGGATGTAGTGCAAGAGGTAGAAGAAGTAGTAGAGGTTGAAGGAAATGTAGAAGAATGGTTAGAAGATGCTGTAGAAGAACAACCCGAAGAAGAGATAGTTCAAGAAGGTTATGAAAATTTAGGGCCATTAATATTCAAATCTTCTGCTATTTCTTCTAAAATAGCTGCAAATAAAGAGGGAGATTACTTTATTTATTACATTATGCATGGCTCTCCAGCAGCTTTAGTTATAGTAGATTATGAAACAAAAGAAATAGTACATACTTTCACGTTAGAAGATTCAAAGAGTGCATGGGGATTAGATGTTGATGAAAACGGAAAGTTATGGATCGGTGGATCAGTTTCAAGTGTTCTTTATAGTTATGATCCTAACACAGAAGTTTTTGAAAAGCACGGTGCAATTTTTTCCAATAAAAGTGACACATCTATTCAAGACTTAATTGTCTCGGGAAATAAAGTATACGCAGGCTCAGCATATGGCGGATCACTTGTAGCTTTTGATCCAGAAACGAAAGAGATAGAAGAATTTGGGCAAATCCGTAAAAGAAAAGAATTTGTCAAAGCAATAGTTGCAGATGAAGAAACAGATGAAATATTTGTTGCTATTGGATCACCAATGGATTTATTAGTTAAAAAGCCAAAGACAAAAAATTTCACTTCATTTCTGCCACCTAAATATATGTCTGAAAAATACGCGCAAGACTTAGTATTAACAGATGATTACGTTGTAGCTCGTTTATACCCATCTAATATGGCAGTAGTTTTCGATAGAAAAACACTAAAAATTGAAGACGAGTTTGAATTGAATTCGAAAACGGTTTCTACCGTGTCTCCAGATGGTAAATCTTTATACTACACAAAAGCACAACAATTAATAAAATACGATTTTGAGACGAAAGAGCATACAGAGCTTGGTTTATATTTACCAACCGGAACAGAAGCAATCAATTTAGACTTTATTTTGAAAGAGACAAATGAAACAGAAGAAGTTACAACTGAGAAGACAAATGAAGAAGAGGGAAATTCAGAAAAGCTTAACCTGGTAACTCCGATTGTGGGAGAACCAATTGTAGAAGAAAAGCCAGTTGTAGAGGAAGAGCCGATTGTAGAAGAACCGAAAGAATGGGTCTTAACAGGAATGGTCGATAATCTAGGGCAATTATTTGAATACAATCCTCAAACGAATGAAATTCAACATCTTCAATTTGAGTTACCCGAGCAACCGGTAGAGTTGTATACATTAGCTTCTAGCTCAGATGGTACTAAAATCTTTGCAAATGGTTATATGTCGGGTGGATTGGGAGTTTATGATGTTGCAACAGGAAATAAAGAATTATATCGAAACATTAGTCAAATTGAATCGATGTTTGATATAAACAATAAATTATATATAGGGGCTTATCCGTTAGCTAGATTACTAGTTTATGATCGTTCGAAACCATGGGAATTGGAAAATCCTAAAGAAGTAATTCGAATGAACCAATATGGTCAAGAAAGAACTACAGCTGTTGCACCTTACAAAGAAGGAAAAGAAATAGTTTTTGGGACATTGCCAGATGCAAGTGTTGGTGGTGGGGCATTAGCTTTCTATAATACTGAAACTGAGGAAATGGAAATATTCGAAAACTATATTTATAACCAAAGTATTGTCTCTCTAGTAAGTAGAGGAACAGAAGTATTTGGAGGAACTTCGATTCATGCAAATCAACAAGTGAATCCAAGGGGTGCAAGATTATTCTATTTTAATAGATACAATCCAGAAGATAAAAAGTATATAAATCTACCTTTCGATTCAAGCATGATTACAAGTCTTATAGTAGATAAAGATAATAAAGTTTGGGGTATGGCAGATGGAAAGCTATTCGTTTATACGGATGAAAACACAGATATTAAATCTGTTGAATTATTGCCACTAATCTCAGGAAGATTCCGGAATGCACAAATTTTAGAAGGTGACGATGGCTATATTTACGGAAGTGTAGAAGGAAAATTATTTAGAGTGACTAAAGATAACTTAGAAGTTGAATGGTTAAAAGACAAAGGGGTTTATGGTCTTGAAAAAGATTTAAATGGAAATCTGTACTATTACGATGGAAGTAACTTATGGAGATATACGATTGAACAAAATCGTCCAAAAAAAGAAGAGCAGCAATAATAGAGGCTCAGGGGAAATAAAGGAGAATACAAATTAGATGAAACAAAAATTGCTCTACCTTTTCGTCATATTTGCAATAGTCACTGGCGCGTTATTTCAACCAAATCAAGTAGAGGCACAAACGACTAAAGTATATTGGGACGGCATTTTAATGGTTCCTGGACAAGTCGGTAAAATAAAAGTAATAAAACCAATAAATTTGTGGAAACGTACATCAAAAGGGTTAGTGTTTGAAAGAGTACTTAAACCAGGTGAACAATATCGAGTGTATCGCTATGATGATTTATACGGTGGTCAATATGGACTTGGTGGTAATATGTACATTACGAAAATGGCTGGATACGTTGAATATAAAACACCATCTAAAGCGAAATTACAAGAACTAGCAAATGCACAAGGGTCAAATCCAGGAGGAAATAATTCGTCACAATTATTTCCGACAGAATCAACGCCAGGTTTGACAATTGGTAAAGTTTTAAGTCAATCAATTACACAAATTGCTCCAGGAGTACGAAAAAAAGTAATTGATATCGATTCCACAAATGGTCCTCAAAAACTATTTACAATCGATTATGACGGTAAAACTGCCAATATTGAGATGAAAACAGAGTTAGCTAAAGATCAAATTATTGGATTAGAAACAACTTCATCTCAAGCGAATAGTGTACCGCAAAATGATTCTTATCATGTTGTCGGAGGAGTAAATGCTGATTATTTTGATAAACAAGGACAACCAATTGACTTAATGATGATTGGTGGATCCATCGTATCAACTCCTCAAACTGCTCTAAATGAATTAGCGGTTCTAGGTATTACAACAAATGGAAAAGCAATTATAGGTGCACCTCAAGTTTCTATGAATTTATCTGTTAATGGTCAACAATCGTATGCTATTAATTCGGTTAATAGAAAGAGATCAGCCAATCATTTAGTACTTTATACGAGAGATTTTGCGCCAACTACGAATACTAATGACCTTGGTACTGAAGTTCGGGTGAAAGTGGAATCAGGAAAGCTAAATGGTGCAGAAACTTTAATAGGAACTGTTGTGGATAACGTAACGGGTGTAGGAAATGCTACGTTAAATAGAGATGAAATCGTTTTATCTGGTCATAATTTTGCTAGCCAATTTCTACAAACTGTACAAGTTGGAGACAAAATCGAAATCAAAACTAGCTTTGCTCCTGCTGAATGGAACGATGTGAAAGAGGCAGTTAGTGGACGATATCATTTAGTGAAAAATGGTACGATTCAAACGATTAATGTTGCGGGCGTTGCTCCTCGTACAGCAGTAGGAGTTAGAAAAGACGGTAGTCTCTTTACTGCAGTAATCGATGGAAGAACTAGCGTTAGTAAGGGTTTGACTTTACAAAATACTGCTAAACTAATGAAAGATTTAGGGGCTAACTATGCTATGACATTTGATGGCGGTGGTTCTTCTACTTTAGTTACTAGAGAACTAGGAAATAACAAGGTGTCTGTTGTTAATCGCCCTTCAGATGGATATGAGCGTTCTGTTTCTAATACATTATTATTTGTAAGTAAATATAAAACAGGTGCATTATACACGATAGCACCGTCATCAAATGTATTAGAATTGTTCCAAGGTGCTACTTATTCGAATGTTTCGGTTCCGGTGAAAGGAATCGATCAATACATGAATCCAGTAGCTGTTTCTGGAAACGGAAAAGTTACCTCTTCTGTACTAGTTTCAAGTGGAGGAAAACAAGTAGTATCAGCTGAACCAGGAACTTATGCAGGAGTAGTAACTTATGATGGGAAAACAACGAATCTCAAAATAAAAGTAACAAATACACTAGATAGTATTGTCCCTTCTGAAAGCTATTTACAAGTCCAAAAGGGTCAGACAATCCAACTTTCAGCAAAAGGGATGAAAAATGGACAAGCCGTTTTAACGGATGCTTCTGCTTTTAGTTGGTCAACGAATGCTGGGACAATTCAACCAAATGGGAAATTTACCGCTCAAAATAAAGATGGTATTGGAACAATTAACGTTAAATACGGTTCTAAATCTATAATTATTCCAGTTATTGTTGGAGATGTTGCTCCTACTATATTAGAATCTTTTAATAAAGGTATATTAAACTATGAAGCTTCTGGAGATAGAGTAAATTCCGTCTCTGTACAGGAAGCGAAGAATGATAGAGACGGTACGAAGGCTATTAAACTAGTATACGATTTTATGAATACAACTGGTACTTCTGGTGCGTATGTAAATGCTAAAACTAGTTTGACAATCAGTGTCCCACCTAAAAAGATTGGTATGTGGGTAAAAGGTGATGGCAAAGGTAACTGGTTAAGATCACAAGTAACGGATTCAACTGGAAAGATAATTCAGCTAGATTTCAGTAAAAATGTCGATTGGACCGATTGGAGATTTGTAGAAACAGTTGTTCCGACTGGCTTGTCGTATCCATTGAAAATGGATCTACCTGTACGATATATGCAAACAGAAAATGCTAAGAAATCTAATGGTGAAATAATCATTGATGATATACAAGCAATTTACAAAGATTAATCTTATTCAACGGAGGGCATCTCCTTAGTGATGAGATGAATACTATTGGAATCGTCCTTAATTAGAGCGTAAAAAGCCTGATGAATAAGGCTAAACTTTCTGCTATTACAATCACTTAGATTAGTAGGATGAAATACGCCTTAGTGTATTTCATCCTTAAGTAAAAAGTAATAGTTGTTGCGAACATTTTTGTTGTGTGATAACGTAATCAGTATGGATTTTTGGTAACTGTGGAGGGAAGTACATGACTTCGGAAGAGAAAAATAAAGGGAATATTCATTCACCTAGTTCTTCAGTAGAAGAATATGCCCCAAAAGTAATAGGATATTATAAACGTCAAGCTTGGGCATTAAAAGTTTTTGATAAAATTGATCAAGACAATGTAGTTTCTGATGGAAAAGATATTATACTTGCTTCTTCTATTATTCAATCAAATAATGAATTATTTTTCCCGGCTTTTATCCGAATTAATACGAAAGAAAAAGGGAAGGTTGTTGGAGCGTATTTAATTATAGAAGAGGATGATAATTTTCAATTATTACCTCTTGAAAAAGCAATGGAAGAAATGCAATTAGATGAGCTACTACCTTTCAAATATCGAACACTTGAACAAATTGACGGAGATGAAGTTCAAGTTAACTGGCCAAATTTTTCATAGGATTGGCAGTTATTTACTAAGTAAAAAGTAATAATTTCTTTGTTGTAAAGAATAAAAAAGGCTGAACTACGCTATAATGAAGCGAAAGTTCAGTCTTTTCTTTATTTATATTAAACTTGGTTACATAGCTATTTTTATAGTATAATCATTACTTGAGGAAACTTTCATGTTGCTAATACGTCTATTGGATGAAGAACAAAAGATTAATGAAATTTAAATAAAAAGACAAGGGTGATATTTTTGGATATAAAATTACTTCTTGCTTTTATCATATCTATGGTAACGGCAATTGCTGTTACTCCACTAGTTATTAAACTGGCACATAAAATAGGAGCTGTCGATAAACCTTCTAAACGAAAGGTTCATCAAAATGTGATGCCTAGATTAGGTGGACTTGCAATTTTTATTGCGGTAACAGTAGGTTATTTCGTAGCAGGATTATATGAAGCAAAAATCACCGGAATAATGGTTGGTGCATTGATTATCATTGTTTTGGGAATAATAGATGATAAGTATGAAATTTCTGCGAAAATAAAATTGTTGGGTCAAATCCTTGCTGCTTGTGCAGTAATGGGGAGTGGTCTAACGATTGAAGTGTTGAATATTCCATTCTTAGGCGTATTCGATCTTGGGATATTTTCATACGTTGTAACGTTATTTTGGATTCTAGCGATTACAAATGCGATTAACCTAATAGATGGTTTGGATGGGCTATCTGCCGGTATCTCATCTATCGTATTTGCAAGTATTGCATTTCTAGCATTTTCAGCAGACAAAATGTTAATACTAACGCTTTCTTTAATATTACTTGGTAGTACACTTGGATTCCTATTTCATAATTTCTACCCCGCGAAAATTTTTATGGGGGATACAGGATCCATGTTTTTAGGATATTCGATTGCGATATTATCACTGTTAGGTTTGTACAAAAGTGTTACATTGTTTAGCTTTGTAGTACCAGTGATGATTTTAGGTGTACCAATATTCGATACTTCGTTTGCGATCATACGTAGACTTGTTAATAGGAAGCCAATATCTGTAGCAGATAAATCGCATTTACATCATAGATTGTTGGCTCTTGGATTATCACATCGAGATACTGTATTAGTAATATATGGTTTTGGTTTGATATTTAGTATATCTGCTATCACTTTTGAAACTTTAACTTTGAGATGGGCAATTTTTATTCTCGTTTTCATCTTGATAGCATTTGAAATTATTGCAGAAAAGATCGGACTCGTAAATGATGAGTATCGTCCTATAATTTCTGTTTTTCGTAAGGTAGTTGGGTATAAGCGCAATTAGCATTAGACTTGGAAAGAATAAAAATGTATTCAAACCAGTCTGACGTATCTACTTAGTTTATTAAATTAAACTATGGGGATTTGTGCTTTTCACATAATAAAAATTAATTAATTCATTGATAGGTTGGTGTAAACGAAATGAAAGTACCTATGTTAGATTTATCCGAGCAATATGCATCTTTAAAAAGTGAAGTATTAGAAGCTTTAGATGGTGTTATGAGTAGTTCACGCTTCATTTTAGGAGATAACGTGAAAAAGCTGGAAGCAGATATTGCTAAGTATAGCAATGTTTCACACGGCATTGGATGTGCAAATGGTAGTGATGCAATTCATATTGCCCTACAAGCTGCGGGGATTGGTGCTGGAGATGAAGTAATTACAACACCATTTACATTTTTTGCAACTGGAGGAGCAATTGTAAGAGCAGGTGCAACACCAGTTTATGCAGATATTGATCCAGTTTCATTTAATTTAGATCCTGAAGAAATTGAAAAACATATAACTGACAAAACGAAAGCTATTATTCCAGTTCATTTGTATGGTCAAATGGCAGATATGGTACGTATTCGTGAAATAGCTAATAAGCATAATTTAATAGTTATTGAAGATGGAGCGCAAGCAATAGGTGCGAAGCAAGGTGAGTATTCAGTAGGACAACTTGGAGATGCAGCTACATATAGCTTCTTCCCTACTAAAAACCTAGGTGCTTATGGTGACGCAGGAATGGTCGTTACAAAAAATGATGATATAGCTGAGAAAAGCAGAGTAATTAGAGTACATGGTAGTAAACCAAAGTATTACCACCATGTATTAGGATACAACAGTCGTTTAGACGAATTACAAGCAGCAGTGTTGAATGTAAAGTTCCCTCATTTAGATTCTTGGAGTGAGTTACGTAGAAAGCATGCGGATTACTACACTAGTTTGTTAAACGAAAAAGTATCTGAATTTGTTAAAACACCTGTTAAAGTAGAAGGTTATCATCATGTGTTCCATCAATATACAATTTTGACAGAGCGTCGTGATGAATTACAATCTTACTTAAATGAAAATGGTGTTGCAACAATGATTTATTACCCACTACCATTGCATCTTCAACCTGTTTTTGAAAGCTTAGGGTATAAAAAAGGGGATTTCCCTAAAGCAGAAAAAGCTGCAAATGAAGCACTTTCTTTACCAATGTTCCCAGAACTAAAAGAAGAACAACAACAATATGTTGTAGAGAAAATTGCTGAATTTTTTGCTAGAAAATAATGAAATGGTCAAATGGTAGAGGGAGACGTAATTATACGTTTCCCTCTACATGCCTGTAATAAGAAGTTTTTGAAGGAGAAGTGTAATGACGGAAAATAAAAATTATCGTTTATATGATTCATTAGAGTTCTTTTGGAAGAAAAAGATTTGGTTTATTATTATTCCATTAGTGCTAGCGTTACTAGGCTATGTAGGATCTATGTTAATCCCTAAAGATGGTGATTACGTAGGGAAAAGTACTATATTTACAGGGTCCGTTAAACTGGAGGCACTAACAAATCCAGATAATATTATGACGAAATACGGTAAGCATTTCACAGGAAAATCAGAAGTATTTGTTCCGACAAGAAGTTATATTAAAACAGAAACTTATGGCAATAATGAAGAAGAAGTGACAAAAGAACTGAATCAATTCAATGACCAGTTATTGGATGCATTAATGGCACAAAGTAATAAGATAATTGAAGGTACGGAAACTTATGCTGTAGCTCAAGATATTCGTGTTAAAAACTTAGAACAAACTATTCCAAGTTATAAAGCTGCTCTGGAAAACACAACGAACTTAGCAGAAGCAAATAATCTCTCTAGTTTATTACTTCAAGCAGAACAAGAATTAACGAATGGAATGGCTACTGTACAACGAGTTCGTAATGATATTCTTGTATTCGAACAACCTGAATTAGCTACTTCGTATGTCGTGAAAACAAAATCTTACGGATTAGAAGCTACAATTGCTGGACTAATTTTCGGGATTTTATTGACTATCTTTATTTTATCTTTATGGAAATATATTTTAGAGGCAAGAGGGAGTAAAAGAGCATGATTCAATTTGCAATTGTAGGTATGGGTTTCATCGCAGATAAACATATAGCTGCTATTCGCAATACAAAAGGCGCAAATTTATTTGCGATTTGTGATACAAACCCGGAGAGATTAGTAATAGATGATGAAACTGTTTTAAAATACACGGATTTAGAAAAAATGCTTACAGAAAACCCACAAATTGATGTCGTTAATATCTGCGTACCGTCAGGTCTACATGCAACATTAACTAAAATTGTGGCGAAGCATAAGAAACATATTATTACAGAGAAACCAATGGCATTACATTCTTCAGATGCAAAAGAAATGATGGAAGTAGCAAAAGAAGAAGGCGTTAAACTTGCTATCGTACATCCGAATAGATATCGTCCAGCAATCATGGAAGTTCGTAAATTGATGGATGCAGGGAAATTCGGTAAATTAAGCCATGCGAATGCAACGGTACGATGGAATAGAGGACAAGAATATTACGACCAAGCACCTTGGAGAGGAACTAAAAAGTTCGATGGTGGTGTATTGATGAATCAAGCAATACATAATTTAGACTTACTTTTATGGTTTATGGGACCAGTGAAATCAGTTCAAGGTATGGTAACAACAAGATTCCGCAAGATCGAAACAGAAGACGTTGCAACTGCCCTCATCGAGTTTGAAAGTGGTGCACTTGGAGTTGTAGAAGCGGTAACAACAATTTACCCTCAAAACTTAGAAGAATCTTTGTCTATTTTCGGTGAAACTGCAAGTGTAAAAATAGGTGGGAAAAATGCATTATTCGTTGAAACATGGGATGTAGAAGGATATGCAGAAGAGGAAGTAGAAGCATTGAAAGCTAACATTCAAAATGATCCTTGGGGTAAAAAAGGACATGACTGTATTATTGAAGATATGGTTTCAGCGATTATTGAAAATCGAGAGCCAGCAGTAAGTGGAATAGATGGTTATAATCCAGTTCGACTAATCGAAGCAATTATCGAATCGTCTGAGACAGGGAAACGCATTTCATTCTCATAAAAGAAAGCTTAAGAAGCCACGGGCTAGTAAGTAACTAAATAGAAAAGTTTATACTTTCTTATCCATAAATAAAGGAGAGACAATCATGTCTACATATTATAATGAATTATTAGCAAAAATTGAAAACCACACTGCAGTAATTGGTGTTGTTGGATTAGGTTATGTTGGATTACCACTTGCGGTAGAAAAAGCAAAAGCAGGTTACACTGTTATTGGTTTTGACGTTCAAGAATCTAAAGTTCAACAAGTAAACGAAGGTATTAACTACATTGGTGACGTAGTAGATAATGATTTAAAAGAAATGGTAGAATCAGGACATTTAAATGCATCTTCTGACTACGGTTCGATTAGTGCGGTGGATGCAGTTGCAATATGCGTTCCAACACCATTAGATATTTATCAACAACCGGATACATCTTACGTAGAAAGCTCTGTAAATGAAATTGCAAAATATGCAAAAAAAGGTACTTTAGTTGTGTTAGAGTCTACAACATACCCAGGTACGACAGAAGAAATTATTAGAAAAGCATTAGAAGATAAAGGATTTACAGTAGGAGAAGATATCTTCATCGCATACTCTCCAGAACGTATCGATCCAGGTAATAAAAGCTTTAATACGAAAAATACACCAAAAGTAGTTGGTGGTATTACAGAAAAATGTACAAATGTTGCAGCTGCACTTTATA
The DNA here is from genome assembly GCF_006861825.1 of Psychrobacillus vulpis. Taxonomy (GTDB): domain Bacteria; phylum Bacillota; class Bacilli; order Bacillales_A; family Planococcaceae; genus Psychrobacillus; species Psychrobacillus vulpis. The sequence goes on from NZ_VDGI01000002.1 coordinate 322,462, forward strand.
GCAGTGTTTTAGATGGTGACGTGCACAAAGTATCAAGCCCGGCAATTGCTGAAATGGAAAAGATTTTTGAAAATACTTTCCGTCATATTAATATCGCACTTGCTAATGAAATGGCTGTTCTATGTGAAAAAATGGGGATTGATGTATGGGAAGTAATCGATGCAGCGAAAACGAAACCATATGGCTTTATGGCATTTTATCCAGGTCCAGGTCTAGGTGGCCACTGTATTCCAATCGATCCATTTTACCTAACATGGAAAGCAAGAGAGTATAACTACCATACGAGATTAATCGAGCTTGCTGGAGAAATTAACAACTCAATGCCTGATTATGTTATTACACGTGCGATGCAAATTTTAAATGACGAAGGTAAAGCACTTCGTAACGCAAAAGTACTTTTACTAGGTGTAGCTTATAAGAAAGACATTGATGATATGCGTGAATCTCCATCATTAAAATTAGTTGAATTACTTCTACATCATGGTGCAGAGTTCAAAACATTTGACCCTCATGTTGATAAATTCAGAGTTAATGGTGAAACACTAGAAACATCTGAACTAACGGATGAATTATTGGATGAAGCTGATATCGTTATCTTGGCAACTGACCATACTGCATTTGACTATGCAAATATCGCTCAAAGATCAAAAGTAATTTTTGATACGCGTAATGCATTTAAAGGTATTGAAACTCCAAATCGTTATATCAAACTATAAGGGGGCTGCAAAAATGAATTTTATACATGAAACTGCTGAATTAGGAGAAAACACTACAGTTGGATATTTTTCAGTAATTGAAGAAGGAGCGAAAATTGGGAACAATGTTCGCATAGGTAATCGTGTAACAATTCATGCGGGTACGATTATTGGTGACGGTACGACGATTGATGATGGAGCAGTAGTTGGTAAACAACCAAAACCTGCAAAAACAAGTACAATGCAGATTACAAAAGAAATTCCTCCACTACAACTTGGAAGAGAATGTACGATTGGAGCAAATACAATTATTTATAGAGGAGCGATTATTGGGGAAAGTACATTAATCGCTGACTTGGCAACAGTGCGTGAAGATGTAGAAGTTGGTTCTTTCGTTATAATTGGTCGAAACGTTACAGTAGAAAACTTTGTAACGATTGGTGACCGCACGAAAATTCAGTCGAACTCTTACATTACTGCACATTCTACTCTAGAAGATCATGTTTTCATTGCACCTTGCGTGACAACGACGAATGATAACTTTATGGGAAGAACTGAAGCTCGTTTTGATAAAATCAAAGGTGCGATAGTAAAAAGAGGAGCTCGTGTTGGAGGAGCTTCTATCATTCTTCCAGGCATTACAGTTGCGGAAGAAACCTTTGTGGCAGCTGGTGCGATTGTAACAAAAGATACAGAGGAAAAAACTGTGATTAAAGGGTTCCCTGCAAAATTCTTGAAAAATGTACCTGAGGAGGAACTTCTTTAAGTGTTTTCTCAGCTAAAACGTTTAGGAGCGGATTCGCTCCTTTACGCATTTATGAATGTAGGAACAAAGCTAATAGCGTTTATATTGTTTCCTTTATATGCCCATTATTTAAATGATACATCGCAAATAGGTTTGCTTCAGCTTGTTGATACCAATGTATCCATGCTGACTTTCTTAGTGATTTTTGGGACTGATTCAGCCCTAGCATATTATTATTTTGAGTATAAAGATAAAGAAACACGCGAAAAGTATGTTCGATCCGTTATGACTTTCCGATTATCGATGGTTATCTTGTTATTCGTCGTATTTTTGATTGGCGGAGATTGGCTTTCTTCAATATTATTAGACTCTAGTGGATACTCTCAATTATTCTACATTGCACTCGGTACACTTTGTCTTGATACTATAGTAACTCTAGTATTAACGATTTTAAGATATGAATTTCATACTAAGAGAGTGGTAGCTACAACTGTTGGAAAGATGCTTTTGATAGCCATTGTTTCCATTATTTTCTTAATGTTCGTTTGGACTTCACTTGAAGGTATACTAGTAGCACGATTAGTAAGTGTAGGAATCATTGTCTTAGTCTTAATAAGACCAGTAAAGGTATACTTACGCCCTTTATTTGATTGGAGTATTTTAAAGAAGATATTAATTTATGCTGCTCCATTGGTTCCTGCATCTTTAGCTTTTTGGATAATCGCAAATGCAAATAATTATTTTTTAACAGCATATGCAACCATATCAGATGTTGGTATTTACGGTACAGCCATTAAATTTGCTACATTCATTACTTTATTGACAAGTGGAATTCAACTAGCTTGGAGACCATTTTCAATGTCTTTAAAAGATAAAGAAAGTAGTCCAAAGTTATTTTCTACTTTGTATGCAGCTTTCTTACTGATAGGTAGTTTTGGAGTTTTACTGTTAGCTACAGCTATGCCATGGATCATTTTGGTTATGCCAGAACAATTTAGAATTGCGTTTCAATATGTAGCACCAATTTCTATCGCTACATTTTTAAGTTTTTATTATATGATTGTCTCAACAGGGATATTTTACACTAAACAGACAAAACATATTTCTATAGCATTTGGAATAGCTGCAATTGTCTCGCTAATATTAAATTTTATATTCGTGCCGATATTTTCTATATGGGGAACAGTTATTTCGTATGTTGGAGCATATTGTTTAGCTTTATTTATCGTGTTCCGCAAAAGCCAGAAGCTTTACTATGTGCCTTTCTCTGGCTTTAAAATGGCATGGACAATTTTTTGGTTAATCGGTGCTACTCTAAGCATCGTCTATATTCAATTACATGATTTAAATTACTGGTTAATATTAGGTGTATGGATTGTCTTTATTATCCTAATTCTACTAGTTCGGATGGATAGGTATTTAGTAAAGAGAAAGTAATGAGGGATAAGACATGGCGAACAATTGTATAACTAACCTTAGGCATAAAGATTTTTATCCTATAAAAGGCGTGGGGTATGAAGGGTTTTTTAGAGGTTATTTTTACTATAAAAATCAATATGTCACCCATGAAAACTTTGCAAATATATATGAAGGAGCAACTCCGGCTGAGGTTGCGGCTTGGAATGGAGAATTTGCCCTCATATTACAAACTAACAATGAGATAGTTTTAGTTACAGATAAGAAAAGATCTATTCCATTATTTTATACGTTGAGTGAATCTAATGCTTGGATTGTACAAGATCACCTTGAACCAAATTCTACTATGTCGATTCGAAAAGATGCAGAAGAAGAACTTTTATTAGCAGGCTTTGTTGCAGGTGAAAAAACATTATTTCAGAATTGGTCTCAACTTGAAGTTGCATCTATTGTTCATTTAAATGAGCGAGCATCCAAGCATTTATATTATTCGTATGTAGTTGAAAAAGAACAAGACTCCATCGACGCTTTTGCAGAGGAACTTGCTCATATTTTAAACGAAGTGTTTGATGACTTAGTAGTGAGACTAGAAGGACGAAAAATTGTCCTTCCTTTAAGTGGTGGATATGATTCTCGTATTATTGCTCTATTATTAAAAGATAGAGGGCTTTCTGACTCTATTGTTACTTTTACGTATGGTAGACCAGGTAATGGAGAAGCAACTGTAAGTAAAGAAATTGCTGATCGTTTAGGATTGAAGTGGAAATACTTTGCTTACGATAAGTCAATGTGGGAAAGCATGTATAAATCAAAACTTTGGAAAGACTATGTAATTTATGCTAGTAATGGAACTTCTGTGGCGCATTTGCAAGACTTCCCAAGCACTAAATTATTAGTAGAAGAAGAAGGATTGAAAAGCGCTGTATTTATACCAGGACATTCTCTAGATTTTTTAGGTGGAAGTCATTTACCGTATGAAGCGATACTTGATAAAGAATTTACGACGAAGGAAGTAGTAGATTTTATTATTCCGAAGCATTTCCGTTTATGGCAGTTAGCAAATGGTCTAAGTCATACAACGAGCGATATCGGTAGATCGGTAACAAAGGATGTATCAGCTTATACAAAATTGACAAATGAACGAGTGACATCGATTATAGACGAATGGAACTGGAAAGAAAGACAAGCTAAATTCATCATAAACTCAGTTCGAGTGTATGAATATTTCGATCAAGATTGGTCGATGCCGTTATGGGACGATCGACTAATCTACTTTTTCAGTAAAATACCAGCGGACTTAAAGTATAAAAAATACTTGTATGATTATACACTGCATAAAATGTATCCGAGCTTTTATCCATTACCACAAAAGCCTGGTCCAGAAAATTCATTGAGAAATAAATATGGTATGTTGTATCCGCTTTTACGGAAAATTTATCGTAAGCGAAAATTGTATCGACAATATTATGATGAACCGATGGAATGGTATGGAATCTATCCAACATATAAACAATATACACAAGCACTTTCCTTTAAAAGAAACGGCAATAAATATGAACATCCATATAATATTAACTCTTTTATTGCGAAAGATATGATTCATATGATGAAGGAGATTACGAAATGAAAGTTCTAACAATATTAGGAGCAAGACCTCAATTTATAAAAGCTGCTGCAGTTTCACGAGTGATTCGTGAAGAAGTAACGGAACTGATCGTCCATACTGGACAGCATTATGATGCGAATATGTCTGATATCTTTTTCGAGGAATTGAATATCCCGAAACCAGATTATCATTTAGGAATCGGTTCAGGAAATCACGGAAAACAAACTGGTGAAATGTTAGCAAAAATCGAAGATATTATTTTAACAGAACAACCGAATTTTGTGCTTGTTTACGGTGATACTAACTCTACGCTAGCAGGTGCACTGGCTGCTGCAAAACTTCATATTCCAATCGTTCATATCGAAGCTGGTCTAAGAAGTTTCAATAAGAAAATGCCGGAAGAAGTAAACCGTATTTTAACGGACCATGTATCAAGCTTACTTCTTTGCCCAACGGAGACAGCTATCCAAAACTTAACAAACGAACATATTACGGATGGCGTTTATAATATTGGAGATGTTATGTATGACGCAGTTTTATACAATAAAACATTAGTGGAATCAACTTCGACTATTTTAGAACGTGAAAACTTAAATGTGAAAGACTATTTATTAATCACGATTCATCGCGCTGAAAACACAGATGATGTAGATCGTATGAAATCTATATTAGATGCATTTAGTCAAATTCCTGACAATAAAGTATGGCCAATCCATCCACGTACGAAGAAAAAGCTAGAGGATTATGGATTCCAGTTGGATCAGATTCCTAATTTACAAGTAATTGAACCAGTAGGTTATTTAGATATGCTTGCTTTAGAGATGAATGCTAAGAAAATTGTTACCGATTCTGGTGGAGTACAAAAAGAAGCGTATTTTGCAGAAGTTCCTTGTGTTACAGTTCGTGACCAAACGGAATGGGTAGAAACACTTATAGAGGATGCAAATATTTTAACTGGAACAGATACGGATAAAATAGTTGAGGCGGTACAGAAGCAAGTTGCTCCTTCTTATACACCTGTATTTGGTGATGGAAAAACAGCTGAAAAAGTATTAGATTTACTAAAGAATTATTTAACTTAATTAAGCAAATGTTTTGCGAGTTCAAACCCCAGCTTAAAAGAGGAACTCTGGCTAGGATCGCAGCGTCCTGCGGTACCGCCTGAGTGACTAACATCCTGTTGGCCAAAGCCTTCGGCGGATGCCACAGATTTTTATCGAGCAACGCGATAAAAATCTGGGCGCAATTATGCCGAGGTGTAATTGATGAAAATAAAGTAGGTGTGAGCATTGTTAATTTTTAGCATATGGCTCTTTACTGTGGTGGCTTCCACATACCTTTTTAAAAAGGTTTCTGGAAGCCTTTCTCTTGTAAAGCCAAATATGATTTCCATAATATATTATTATTCATTCCTTATCTCCAGTTATATTGGCGGATTGTTAATCGCATTAGGAATAGATGATTATTACATGATCAAAAGAATGGACCATGAGGAATATCGAATCATTGGATTTGTTTTATTGACGATATTAATGATTTTGTTCCCACTTACGCAATTAGTTGTAGGAAGAATTATTGGATTTAATTCACAGTTAGAATTTGATCGCTACCTACATGAACCCGTTCGTACAAGTGTAGATAAGAACAGACGTATATTTAAACTTGCATTTGGAATACTCGCGGCTATTTCTGTTATGGCAGTTGCCTATACTTTATTGAAAACGAGTACGGTGCCAATATTCGAACTTTTAAAAGGTAATACATCTGAACTTGCAAAAATGAGAATAGATGCATCTAGAGGGTTTAGTGGAATAGATGTCTATATACGAAATATATTTGCGATTGCTTTAACGCCTGTTTTATCTATCATCGCATTTGTGTATGCTACGCAAACAAAAGCATTATATTGGAAGTTTTTATTTTTAATGCTGTTTAGTTCTTCTGTTTTAATTACTACATATGATTTGGCTAAGTCTCCAATTTTCTTTTACATCATTATGTTATTGCTAGCAGGTGTATATACTGGACGTTTAAAATTGAATTGGAGAAAAATAACTGGGTATGTGATTGCTGGAAGTGTACTTTTAGTTGGAATGTATGTTTCTATTCAAGGTGTGAAAGAAGTTCAAAGTTTTTTATCCTATAATTCAGGACCAATTGGTAGAATTCTTTTAGCACAAATTTCTCCATTCTTTTTACACTTGGATACATTTTCACATTCAATTCCTTTGCTTGAAGTAAAAGGTCTACCTTCTTTTATAGCGGGTATTTTCGATGTGGAGCAAGTTCGTTCCGCACGTATGGTGATGGAAAATGTCTTTCCTGAAAACATAGATAAAGGAACTGGTGGAGTACTCAATACGATTTTCTTAGGAGAAGCATTTGCTTCTTTTGGATATATTGGTGTGATTGTAGCGATTATTTACATTGCAATTGTCATTCAAATTATTTATATTGTATTTTTACGTTTGCCAAAAACGCCAGTAGTCATAGCATTATTCATCTATTTTACGATTAACATTCCAAGAACACTTGTAGGAGGAGTTTCAGACTTCTTCTTTAATCCCATTTGGGTCTTGTTGACGGTCGTGTTAGGTGGGTTGTTCATTTTAGAGCAATATTTTCACATGATTTGGAGTTTTTTAACGAGCAAAGTGAAGAAGAAAAGAGTGAAGGCATGAAAAATATCATCATTTATTATCCATTTACGGTAGCTACCAATCCGAAGAGTGGTTCTGCACTTCGTCCAGTTGAGATGCTGAAGGCGTTTGAAGTATATGCGGAAAAACATGGACTTGAAGTGATTGTGATTTCTGGGAATAGTACGGAACGACGCGTGATTTGGAATAAATTAGTGGAAGAGAAAAAGTATGAGCATACACTTTTTTGCTACTCGGAAAACCAAACTATCCCTTTATGGCTAACAGATCCAGGACATATCCCGAAAGATTGGAAAATAGATAAGGATGTTTTTAGCACTTTAAGAAAATACAATATCCCTATAGGTGTTTTTTATCGGGATGTATATTGGAAGTTTGACGAGCTTTATTCGTTAAAAGGGCCTAAAAAGTTCATCATGCAAACTATTTATAAAATGGAAGAAAAGTTTTATGGAAAATATATTCATACTGTCTTTTTACCAAGTGATGCGATGGGGAAGTATGTAAATATACATACAGAAAAGATGGCTCTACCTCCCGGAGGTCGATTTACGGAAATAAAAACAAGTCATCATACTATTCAAAAACCATTTAAAGGCATTTATGTTGGTGGTATTAATAATGATGACTATGGATTGCCAACATTAGTAGAATCATACGATTTGTTGAATAAAGAAAGTGTTTTAGGTGAATTAATCATTGTATGTAGAGAAGATGAATTTGTACAGTTAAGTGATTCTAATAAGGAAAAGCTAAATAAAACGTATATTAAATTGAAGCATGTGAGTGGAGCAGAGTTACAACAAGTTTATGAAGAAGTTGATTTTGCTTTTATTCCAAGAAAAAGATCAGTTTATAACGATTTTGCCGTTCCTATAAAATTAGTGGAATACTTAACAGCAGGACTTCCGATTATTGCTACTAATTGTTCCGCACAGGAAGACTTTATCCAATCAGGACCTTATGGTGTTATAACAGGTGACGATGCAGAAAGTCTTGTCCAAGGTATGCAGTCAATTCAACCACGTTTTGAAGAATATAAAAAAAATATTCAACAATCATTTTTACAGCAGCATGCATGGAATGAGCGAGCTGAACAAGCGGCGCGTGCGCTAATAGGAGGCAAAAAATGAAAATCGCATTACTAGCTCCAAGTAAATCGATTCATACACATAAATGGGCTTTGTTTTATCAATCACAAGGTATTGACATTAAGGTGTATACATTTAAAGATCATTATTCTGAGGAAAATGCAAAACAAGTGCCAACCGAGATATTACCCAAATTATTGCCAAGTAAAGCTTCATATATAGCTGCTGCTCCAGCTTTGAAAAAAATGCTAAAGGACTGGAATCCAGACATTTTGCATTCTCACTATGTATCAAGCTACGGCTTATTAGGTGCAATTGTTAATTATAAAAAGTATTTTGTTTCGGTGTGGGGAAAAGACATTTTCGTTGTTCCTAAAAAAAGCAGACTTAATAAGAAACTAATCGAATTTACTTTAAGTAAAGCAACTGCTATTTTCTCGACAAGTCGCGTAATGGCGAAAGAAACTAATTTGTACACAAATCGTTCTGTAGAGGTAACACCTTTTGGAGTAGATATAGAAAAATTTTATCCTTCGACTAATTTAGATGATGCAGAAGATAAAATAATTATTGGAACAGTTAAAGCTTTAGAAGATAAATACGGCATTGCTGACTTAGTAAAAGGGTTTGCCCTATTTCATAAAGAGTTTCCAAACTCCGAACTTCTCATTACAGGTGATGGTCCTCAAAGAGCAGAGTACGAACAGCTTGCAAAAGATTTAGGAATAGAAGAGGTTACAACATTTACAGGGAAAGTCCCAAATACAGAAGTTCCAACTATTATACGTAAAATGTCCATATTTGCTGTACCATCTACAGAAGATAGTGAAAGTTTTGGAGTTGCGGCTGTAGAAGCAATGGCTTGTGGTGTTCCTGTTGTCGTTTCCAATGTAGGTGGCTTACCAGAAGTAGTCGTTCAAGATGTAACGGGTATAGTTACCGATAAGGAAAGTCCAGAGCAGTTAGCTACGGCATTTAAAAAACTAGCGAGAAATAGTGATCTAAGAGCAGCTATGGGACAGGCCGGGGTAGCTCATGTAAAAGAGCATTATAGTTGGATTGATAATGCGCATTATATGCTTTCATTGTATGAAAAATATAACTCAGTCCGTTAAAACGTTCTATTAAATTCAGCCTCGACTGACAAGCGTTTTCAGACAGTCTGATTAATGAAAAGGTGATTGAATATGATAAAAAAAGCTGTAATTCCAGCAGCAGGTTTTGGAACTCGTTTTCTACCTGCAACAAAAGCATTACCAAAAGAAATGTTACCAATAGTAGATAAACCAAATTTACAATACATTATTGAAGAAGCAATTGCATCTGGAATAGAGGATATCATTATTGTGACAGGTCGCAATAAAAAATCGATGGAAGATCATTTCGATAAATCAATTGAGTTAGAACTACTTTTGAAAAAAACAGGTAAAGTAGAATTACTAGAAACGGTCGAGAACATTTCTAACTTAGTCGACATTCATTACATGCGCCAAAAAGAACCACTTGGATTAGGACATGCTATTCTTTGTACGAAAAAATTTATCGGAAATGAACCATTTGCAGTTCTACTTCCAGATGATATTATCGATGCGGAAGTTCCTGCATTAAAGCAAATGATTGAAAAGTATGAGGAAGTTCAAAGTAGTATTTTAGGTGTGAATGAAGTTCCAAATGAAGACGTAAATAAATATGGAATTGTTGACTATAGTGAAGCAGATAACAATTTGTTTACGGTGAAGCGATTAGTAGAAAAACCAGCTATTGAAAATGCACCTTCTAATCAAGCAATCGTTGGACGATATATTTTGTCACCTGCAATTTTTGAGGAACTGGAAAAAGTTCAACCAGATGCAAAAGGAGAAATTCAATTAACAGATGCGATAGATTCATTATTAAGTAAAGAATCTATCTACTCCTACATTTTCGAAGGAAAACGATATGATGTTGGAGATAAGTTTGGATTTTTACAAGCAACTTTTGACTTTGCATTAAAACGTGACGATTTAAGAGAACCGTTACTTGCTTACTTGAAGAATAAATTGAAAGATTAAATCGGTGATAGTTTATGCGTATAGTATATTTGTGTCAACATTTTCCGCCTGAGACCGGAGCTCCACAAATCCGTGTATATGAGGTAAGTAAAGAAATACTAGCCCAAGGCCATGATATTCAAGTAGTAACTGCTTTTCCCCATCATCCGCATGGAATTATTCCAGACGAATACAAAGGGAAGAAGTATGAATTTGAAAAATGGGATGGCATACCTGTCCATCGTACGTGGATATATCCTTCGAAAAAGGGAACATTTTGGAAACGATTAGTTTCATACTTTTCATTCACCTTTAGTTCTTTTTATGGACTAATGAAGACTGGGAAAGTAGATGTTATTATCGTTAACTCACCTCCAATCTTTTTAGGTTTAACTGGATTATTAAGTGCCAAACTAAAAGGAGCGAAGTTTGTTTTCAACGTTGCGGATGTTTGGCCGGAGTCTGCGGTAAAACTAGGACTAGTAAAAAATAAGTTTTTTATTAAGCTTGCTGAAATTTTAGAGTCATTCCTTTATAAACATTCGTGGAAAATAGCTACAGCTACAGATGGAATAAAATCTTATATCATTAATCATTCACAACCTGAAGATAAAGTGTTCGTATTACCTAATGGGGTTAATACTAACTTCTTTCAACCAGAAGAAAGAAATGCAGAATATGTGGAGAAGTTTGGATTGCATAATAAGTTTGTGTTTTCTTACGGTGGTAACCTTGGATATGCGCAAGGTTTAGAATATATCTTATATGCGGCAAAAAAAATACAAGAAATCGTTCCACATGCTCATTTCTTAATTGCAGGTGCAGGTCCAGAAGAAGAAAAGCTTCATCAGCTAAAAGATGAATTAGGGTTATCAAATGTTTCCTTTCTAGGCCATTTACCATTGAAGGAAATGCCGAAGCTATTTTCAGTAACAGATGTTAGCATCGTTCCTCTAAGAGATCTTGAATTATTTGAAGGTGCAAGACCATCTAAAATTTTCCCAGCAGCATCTTCTGGAGTACCAGTACTTTATTGTGGTAAAGGAGAAAGTGCTGAAATTATTACAACGAATAATATTGGACTAGTTGCAATGCCTGAAAATGTCGATTCAATTACGAATACAATGTTTGAATTTGTAGAGCTAAATGATGAAGATAGAAAGGCTATGCAAGAGAATGGAAGAAAACTAGCAATGAATGAATTTAGCTGGACGTCCATTGTAAAAGACCTTTTGCAAAACCTTACGAAATAGTAATAGTCTTTACCATATACATGTCAACGAAAATTATGTATAATTGGTGAGATTATATTTTATAAGTAAAGTAGGGAAGTAATATGGCTACTTCACGTCGTATAAAACGAAAATCAAAGACGAGAAGAAAAATTTTATATACAGTAATTGTAGTGTCAATGCTTTTATTATCAGGTGTCCTTGTTTTTGCAATTAACCTTTCACTTGAGACACGAAATGCGACTAGCAAAATGTACGAACCATTAGAGCGCGATACAAAAGAAAGCGATGTAAATGATAAGTACAAAAAAGCGAAAGCGGAAGACTCTGCTTTTACGCTATTGTTAGCAGGTATCGAAAATCAAGAAAAAGCAAAATATGGTCGTTCAGATGTATTAATTGTTGCTACAGTTAATCCTAAAACAGAAAAAATTTCTATGGTAAGTATTCCCCGAGATACGAGAGTGTATATTCCAGATTTAGGTTATCAGGATAAAATCAATCACTCGTATGCTAATGGTGGAATAAATTACACGATTAATACCGTAGAAAATTTATTAGATATTCCAATTGATTATTATGTTTCTACTGATTTTCAAGGCTTTGAAGATATAGTCAATACGGTTGGCGGAGTGGATGTAGAAGTACCTTTCACGTTTAAAGCACAGCTTACTGGTAGTTTGAAGTGGAAGACGTATACAAAAGGTCCAATGTCCTTAAATGGTAATGAAGCACTTGCTTACGTAAGAATGCGTAAAAAAGATCCTCAAGGTGATATGGGACGTAATATTCGACAAAAACAAGTGATTCAAGAAATTATCAATAAAGGCACGAGCGTAAGTAATATTACAAAAATTGACGATATGATTAAAGACGTTGGAAATAACGTAAAAACGAATATACCAGCATCGGAATATTTTAGTTTAATTAAAATGTATCAAAAGATAAAATCTTCTCCAATTGAACAATTACAAATAGAAGGTTATGATGATACAAGAAAAGGTGTGTATTATTTCATTCCAAAAGATGAATCTTTAGAAGAAGTGAAAAAACAGCTAAAGCTCAATCTTGATGACTTTGGTCAAAATGCACAAAGTGAAATAAAAACAAACAAACAATCAGATGATTACTCAATCGGTGAGTAAAACGAGTCGTCCAAATGGACCATTCGTTTTACTCTTTTTTTTATGTTAAATTTTGATTACAAAGGTTTTAATTACATTCGTTGGATTGTTTTATCTAAATTTGTCTATTAAAATGGAGAAAAAAGACGTTTCAAGGAGGAAAAAATGAAAAAAGTAATAGCATCATCTGTTTTAGCAACATCTGTCCTTTTGCCCACTAACCTACTCGTGAGTAATCCATCCATTATATATGCTGCTTCTAATCAAACAGTTGAAACAAACGATATCCAACAACTTGTAGGAAAAAAAGCTATACTTACAGCAACCGATGTCAATGTAAGAACTGGTGCTGGAACTGAATTTAACAGTATTTCGAAAGTACATACAGGTCAAATAGTATCCGTCTCTGCTAGCCAAAAAAATAGCAAAGGCGAAGTTTGGTACAAAGTTTCCTATAATTCTACAGAAGGATGGATTATTAGTGACTATATTAAAGCGGTTCCAACTGCTGTTAAAAATAGTTCTATAACTTCTGGTACTTCTTATGTAGGAACAACGCAAAAAATAGGGAAAAATGCTGCGAATATGAGAAGTGGTGCAACAACTTCCTATAAGGTAGTAGCTACAATTCCTGCGGGTACTTCACTAAAAGTATTGTCAGCTTTTACGAATGCCCAAAAAGAAGTTTGGTTTAATGTTGAATACAAAGGTAAAAAGGGTTGGGTTACATCTGACTTATTTGTATTAAATTCTACAGCAGGTGAAACAGCAACTTCTATGAAAGTTTTAAATCAAACAACCATTCATAAAGGTGCAACGAAAAATTATGATATAGTTGCTACAGCTAAACCTGGTACAACCCTATTAATCCATCAAGAGTTTACAAATGGATTGAACGAAAAATGGGTTCAAGTAACTTATGCAACTGGTAAAAAAGGTTGGATGCTTGCATCTGCTTTTGAAGATTCATCTATTGCAAACAAAGTAGTGATCCAAAAATCAACAGTACATTCTGGTGCTACTAAAAGCTATAAAACAGTTGCAACAGTTAATGTAGGAACGAAACTTCCTATTCATCAAGAATTTATAAATGCTTCTAAAGAAAAGTGGTACCAAGTAACATATGCAGTTGGGAAAAAGGGTTGGATTTATGCAGATGCCTTTGAAAGTGTAGGCTCTGTACCTGAACCACCACCAATAGAACCTCCTGCAGGTGGAGATAATCATGTCATCGAAGATACTAATTTAAAAGTTATTGTTCCTGTTGCAAATATGCGTTCAGGTCCAGGATTGGATTTTAATGTTGTGACACAGTCAAAACAAGACGACGTATTCTTATCGACAGAGTATGCAACAGATGATAAACAAGAAAAATGGTATAAAGTAAGCACTGCGAGTGGAGACGCTTGGTTACATCAATCTGTTATTACTGTTGTGGACAAAGAGGGAGAAACACCAGGTAATGGTGAAACAGGAGTAATTCAAAGATTTAATGCATTATTGTATGCTGATAGTAGCTATAGTTCTGCTGTTCTATTAGGTTTACCTAAAAATACAACATTTACTATATTAAATAAAGTAGTAGCTTCAGATGGAACTACTTGGTTAAAAATTCAAACCCCTCAAAATAAAGAAGGTTGGATTCCTGATTTTGAAATAAATGAAAATATTCCTACTAAGTATGGTACAAAAACATCTACTGTGTATAGTGGAGCTAGTACTACTGCGAAAAAAGTAGATACGATTTATTTGAACACACCTGTAAGAGTATTACGAACATTGAATGGTTGGGTAAATATCGAAACGCAAAATGAGAAACGCGGTTGGATTCAAGCCTCTGTATTAGCAGATGCGTCACCAATTTCATTAATGAATGGTAGAACAGAGGTAAGAAATGGTCAGCAATATTTAGTGTGGTCCAAGCCATCTAAATTTAACATTTCTTATTCCATCCCATCTGCAAATGTTTTACGCGTTTTCGGTAATCTATCTCAAATCAACGAGATTAAATCTCAGATTACTGGTGTAGAAAGTATGAAAGTAGAACAAGTATCTGGGGGCACGTATGTCCTATTAGTTACATTCAATCCTAATTATACGTATACGATTCGTGATTATGATAAAGAGTTAACGATTAAAGTAGTTCCAAAAGGTTTAGCAGGGAAAAAAATCATTATCGATGCTGGTCATGGAGCAAAAGATCCTGGTGCAATAGGTAAAAATGGAACGAAAGAAAAAGATGTCACTCTTGCTACTGCAAAAGCCGTAAAACAAGAATTAGAAGCAGCAGGTGCTGAAGTAGTTTTAACTAGAAGTACAGATGTCTTCTTAGAGTTAAAAGAACGTACAGACATTGCAAATAAATCGGATTATGATGCATTTGTTAGTATTCATGCAGATTCATATACTACGACATCCAAAGGTTCTACAACTTATTACAATGCAGATGTTAACTTTAATGGTCCGAAGAGCTATACACTAGCGAAAAGTATCCAATCGGACTTAGTAAAAGCTGTTGGAACTTATGATAGAGGAGTTAAACAACAAAACTTTTATGTGAATCGTATGAATGAACTTCCATCTGTATTAGTGGAGTTAGCGTTTATCTCCAATCCTACAGAAGAAGCTCAATTAGCTTCTACTACGTTCCGTAAAAATGCAGCAGTAGGAATTCGTAAAGGGTTAGAAAAATATTTCAATCAATAAAAGTGAGGAAGGTATAAAATGAAAAAGAAATTTTTAGCTACTATTGGAGCAGTTCTAGGTCTTAGTTTACTAGTATCTATCAACATCCCTACATCTACAAAAGCAGACTCCAATTTACTCTTGGCGTCTGTTGAATGGGTACAAGCACAGTTAAATCCTTTACAAACAAAGGTTACTGCATTAGAAAAGCAAGTTGCAGAGCAAGATGCGATTATTAAACAATTACAAAAAGCTGTGTCAGAAGGTGGCGGTGTTGTGACACCTCCTACAAATCCAGGTCCTACCGAGCCAGGCACAACTGTAAGTACAGTCTATACATCTACTAGTAATGTGAAAGTCCATAGTGGCGCGAGCCGTGATTATAAAGTATTAGCGACATTCGGAGTAAATAAAGCATTAACGGTAATCGATCAACATAAATCTGCAAGTGGAGTTTGGTATCGAGTAGAAATATCTTCAACTGTTAAAGGATGGGTATTTTCGGGAGACGTTACGACAACAAAGCCTGGCAATTATGTTCC
Source organism: Psychrobacillus vulpis (assembly GCF_006861825.1). Classification (GTDB taxonomy): domain Bacteria; phylum Bacillota; class Bacilli; order Bacillales_A; family Planococcaceae; genus Psychrobacillus; species Psychrobacillus vulpis. The sequence goes on from NZ_VDGI01000002.1 coordinate 338,288, forward strand.
TACAAGTGTTGTGACAACTCAAGCAGCAAACGTAAGAAAAGGAGCAACAACGAATTACCAATCACTTGAACTAGTGGCAAAAGGAACGACTTTAAAATATTTAGGTTCATTTAAAAATGCGAATGGCGAAACATGGTACAATGTGCAAACCGCAAAAGGAACTAAAGGTTGGGTGCTAAGTACGTTAACTGAGGTGAAATAAGTGAGCAAAAAATGGTTAACCGTTCTATCGGTAGCGATACTTAGTTTAATGACAACAAATACAGCATTTGCCTTTACACAAGAAAGCTATTCGAAGCAAGTGTCGGTGGAAGTACATAATACTTCAACGACATCGCTTCACTTAAATGGTATATATAAATTAGAAAATTTATCAACGAATGAAATGTTCTATGCGTTACCAGATACGTCTATTACATTTTCACAAGTAAATGGAGAAGTTTCTATTTATCAAATAGGGGCAACAATGTATTCATCAAAAGGCTTTGCTTTGCATGCTCTATCCGGAAATGAAAAAATGGTAGTTTTCACTTCTGATGTAGATGGTAAAAAAGGCGCCACTTCAGATTATGAAACTATAAAAACATATAAAGCATTTCAAGGGGCTTATTATGTAAATGAATTTACGAATGCGAATGGGGAACTTTGGTACTCAGTTACTGACGAACAAGGCGTCTCTTCCTGGATACCTGCGAAAGATGCTTCAGTAGGTTCGGTTGTAAAGCAGCCACTTGGTAAAACTCCAAATGGTACGCAATATCGAAGCAGTTTTAATGTAGTGAAATCTGGGGCGAATGTTCAAATTGTGAACAGACTAGATTTAGAAAACTACTTAAAAGGTGTTATTCCAAATGAATCATATGCTTCTTGGCATCAAGAAGCCTTAAAAGCTCAAGCAGTTGCTGCAAGAAGCTATACACTAAGTAAAGCAGGAATTTTAAGTAGTACGACAAAAGATCAAATGTATAAAGGGTTTACATCTGAAAAAACAAGCACAAATTCAGCAGTAGACGCAACCAATGGACTAGTTGTTAAATCAGGTGGAAAGCTTGTACAAGCTTATTATTACGCGGCTAGTGGAGGTAGAACAGCAAATATTGGAGAAGTGTGGAACACAGCACAAGTACCGCATTTTGTATCGGTAGATGATTCTATTGAAAAATCTCCATATGATAACTGGTCTGTTAATATTCCAGCTACTAATATATTAACAAAGTTTGGGTTTAGTACTTCTGCTCAATTACTAGATGTAAAGCTTACAAAAGGCGGTTCTAATGGAGAAGTATCTGCTGTTACTGTAGTTACTTCAGCTGGTGAAAAAACAATTACTGGCAACGAAACTGTCATGCGAGGGTTATTTTTAGATGCTAATAATACATCGTTAAAATCTAACTGGTTTGATATACAATTTACAAAACCTTCTGGAGTTACAGATCTTGCTGTTCAACAAGTAAATGGTACAACGCCAATTACATCATTATCTGGAACAACAGTTCAAACAGCGACAGGAACTGAAACGATTCCTAGTGGATCTGTCAATATTCAAACAAATGGAGGGATTGTATCCACTACTGCAACTTCTGGCATTCCATCGATTACTGTTAACGGTAAAGGATATGGACATCGAATTGGTATGAGTCAGTGGGGAGCAAAAGCTCGTGCTGATGCGGGTTGGACATACGATCGCATTCTAAAACATTATTACCAAGGTGCAACAATCGAGAAATATTAAGAAAAAGATGCCCAAGAGATTGGCCATCTCAGACTGTAGACAAACTCAAAATACGAGTTGTCTACAGTCTTTTTGTTTTTATATAGGGTAGATTATGTTTTCCGAAGCATGCGGGCACTGAAAAAGTTCCTATTATTCATAGGGTGTTCAATATTCCAATAAATAAGAAAATCGTTGAAATGGCTCCCTTTCCGCGGGCGTTGCCTCAGCCTCCTCGCTGCGCTGTGGGGTCTTCGGCTAACGCTATTCCCGCAGGAGTGTTGCCTTTTTCAACGATTTTCTAGAAATGAAAAAGTATTTACATAAAAAAATAGACAGTTTTTCAGAGTGTCCTCGCTACACTCTTGGGTCTAGTCTATCTTGCTTTTCCCGTAGGAGTCGAGCGGACACTTCTCCAATAAAAGTACCTTATATATTTCCATTTACTCAATCGTTTTTATAATAAAAGTAAGTATAATCATGAGATGATGGAAATTGTCATTATATCTATTACCTCAGATATTACTTCAATCTCTAAGAATAGAATGAGATTGGAGCGGAGGGTGGTGACTCCTGCTGGAAAAGCGTAGGCAATTGAGACCCCGCAGGAGCCTGCGGAGGCCACTGAAAAACTCAAAATTATTATTTTTATAGGAACTATTTGCTGTATATCATTTAAAGAATTTAGCGCGACGCATGAGACTCCTGCGGGAAAGCGAGACAGACGAGACCCCGCACGAAGCGAAGCGTAGGAGGAGGCTCGTCGCTCGCCCGCGGAAAGCGAATGCCAAAGTGCTAAATTCTCTTAGGACTATTTGATAGATAATTTATATGAATGACAATTTTTCAGTGCCCTCAGCCTGCGACGAGGAGGCTCAAGCCCCGCCAGCGGAAAGCACCACCTGTAGCGGAAATTCGATTTTTTTCTTAAAGTCTTCTATTTAAGAAAAAAAAAGACTGTAAGCACACTCAAAAATTACATGAGTTTGAATACAGTCTGAGGTGCACAATAAGTTGGGCACCTTAAGTAGTTGAAGCAGCATCGTACAAAAAAGCTCTGCTGTTGTTATGGTTTAATAAAATTTTCCGTATAGTAAGGTATCGATCCGTAAGTCCATTTTGCGAAATAGACACCAACACCAATTTGCGTGTAATTGGTACTTACAATATTTGTTCGATGCCCTAATGAATTCATTAAGGCTTCATGTGCAAAGTATGGATTTGTATAGCCCATCGCAATATTCTCTCCTGCATTTCTAAAAAGTACCCCACCATTAGAAAGCCTATCAAAAGGTGTTTCTCCTTTTAAATTATCATGATTGAAATAATCATTAGTTCCCATATCAGCACTATGCTTACGAGCAACAGTTGAAACATTGGAAGCATGCTGAAGAACAGGAACTCCTTTTGCTTTTCGCTCTGCATTGGTTAACTCGAATAAAAGAGTTTCATAACTTGTTTCTAATGCAGTAGATTTCTTTGGATAAAGATTAGGGTTATTTTCAATCAATTGATGATCTAGTAATAAAATAGCAGATATTTTATTCTCATTATGGACATCGATAAAAAAATTAGCTTGATAGTTTGGTAAATCATATGTGATCACTTCAATTGGGTATGTATTACTAGTTGTTTCGTAATCTTTGCCTAATTTACTTTCTAACTGGCTAACCGTGCTCGATATCGAAATACCATTAAATTGATAGTCTTTATCTTTCGTATAAATAGATGCAATTTTATTGTTTACATAACTAATTGCATAAAAGTTATTATAACTCTTATGATAGATAGATGTGGATGCATGAAATTCATTGGATATCGATTTTTTTGCTGCTCCAAGTTTTACTGTTACGGTGGATGTATCGTCCCCAATTGTAAAAGTAGTTGGAGAAGATTTAGCACATAGGAGTTTACTTAGTTTCTCTTTGGAAGGTGTTTGATACAAAATAGAAGTATCATTTTTGATTACTAGACCTCCTCCTAGATGAAAGTAAGTTTCTTTATTGGCATAGATTCGGTAATTATCCCCTCGCTTTGCTTGTCGTACAACTTCTAATGTCCCGTTATTATTTTTGTAAATATTAGTCGGTTTTTGAACTATTACTCGACCAATTTGGCCTAATTTAAGCTCGACGCCATCCCAGTACAACTTACTTGAACAATCTGTAGTGGCATAAGATATTGTAGGAACTACGCCTAAGAAAATAAACAACATAATGATTATGGAAAATTTCTTCATAAAGCTATCACCCCTTATAAGAAATTATAGTTCACTTCACTTCAAACTCCAAAAATTCTTTTTCGACAATTTCGATTTCGGCTTGTCCATTTGTTAATTCGGTTATCCATTCTGTAAATCTCTGCTCATCTTCCGCTTTTGTGTAGACAAAAACTTCAACGGAATCTGCATAATTAATTTCTTTCAATGGATATTCAGAATTCCGAACTTCATTTTCAACTTTCCCTAACCAAGTATAGTCAATTGAAATTTTTACTATGTGATGCAGTTTACGTTCTACTACAATTGCTGCATCAATCCCTTCTGTTGTAGCCTTTCCATACGCGCGAATTAAACCTCCGCCACCTAGTTTTATACCTCCAAAGTAGCGAGTAACTACAACAACTGTATCTTTTAAACCTTGTTTCTTTAGTACTTCAAGCATTGGAACACCAGCAGTTCCGCTAGGTTCACCATCATCGTTTGCTTTTTGAATATTGTCATGCTCCCCGATAATATAAGCAGAACAGTTATGAGTAGCATCTTTATGCTTTTGTTTGATAGTATTAATAAAATCTTGTGCTTGTTCTTCCGTTTCGGCTCTGTCTACATATGTAATAAAACGTGATTTTTGAATAATAATCTCACTTTTTCCAAAACCTTTGACTGTAATATAATCATTTCTCATATTAAAATTGCTCCTCCTTGAGTCCATTGAAATATAGTTGTAAACTAATTTTAATTTATTTTTAGTTATTAAGTGCTATAATAGGGATTGTCAGGATAAATGAATGAAGTCTCATTTGACATTTACAAAGGAGAAAAAAACAGATGACGAATAAGAGTTTAGAATCCCAATCGTTAGATGTTATTTTCGATCGAATGGTTGAAGTCATGGACCATTCGAAAAAGGATATATTCATTATAAGCGAACAAAGTCGTCAAAGCTTCGATGAAATGAAAGTCGAATTAGAAATAATTCGTGGTGACATTGAAACGGTGATTTTTGAAGGGGATATGTTAGAAACAAAATCGAAATTAGCTAGAAATCGACTAGCCGAAGTATCTAAAAACTTTGAAACGTACGATGAACCACAGGTCCGAAGCGCTTATGAGACTGCAAATGAGATTCAAATCAATCTTCTAATTAAACGAACAGAAGAAAGACAACTTAGACAACGAAGAGATGAATTAGAGCGCAGATTACAAGGACTATTAGAAATGATAGATCGTGCGGATCAACTTGTAAATCAGGTAAATATTGTATTAAATTATTTGACTTCTGATTTAAGAGATGTAGGAGAAGCACTTGAAAATGCTAAAATTAAACAAGACTTTACTTTAAAAATTATCGAGGCACAAGAGGAAGAGCGTAAAAGACTTTCTCGTGAAATACATGATGGCCCCGCTCAGATGCTTGCGAATGTGCTACTTAGAACAGACTTAATCAATCTTACATATCAACAGCGCGGTGGAGACGAAGCGATGAAAGAAATTATCGAACTGAAAGAAATGGTTCGCAATGCGCTTTCAGAAGTACGTCGAATCATTTATGATCTTCGCCCAATGGCTCTCGATGATTTAGGACTCGTTCCAACACTTAGAAAGTATATATCAACAATTCAAGAATATAATCCAAGCTGTAGTATAAATTTCCAAACGTATGGAGAAGAGCAAAGGCTACAACCTAATTTTGAAGTAGCCATTTTCCGTCTTGTACAGGAATCTTTGACAAATGGTTTAAAGCACGGAAAGTTTGATGAAGCATGGGTTAAAATTGAGTGGATGAAACAAAGAATGAATATTATCGTCAAAGATAATGGAATTGGTTTTGATCCAAATGTAGTAAAAGAAAAATCGTTCGGTTTAATAGGTATGCGTGAACGAGTGGAATTACTAGAAGGCACGATGAAAATTGTTTCATCTCCCGGCACTGGGGCAACCATTCTGTTTAGTATTCCAATTAATAATGAGCAATAAAAACTTTATCGGTTCTTTATAGGAGGAAATGTAAAATGACAAAAATTATCATAATAGATGACCACCAACTCTTTAGGGAAGGTGTTAAACGAATTTTAGATTTTGAAGATTCATTTGATGTAGTTGCTGAAGGTGACGACGGCAATGAAGTATTACGCTTATACGAGCAATATCTTCCAGATGTTCTACTAATGGATATTAACATGCCAACGAAAAATGGTGTAGATGCGACAGCTGAGTTAATCGAGAAATACCCAGATGCAAAAGTAATCATGCTTTCCATTCATGATGATGAATCATATGTAACTCACGCCCTAAAAACAGGTGCGCTGGGATACATGCTAAAAGAAATGGATGCTAATGCAATCGTAGCCGCTATTAAAGTAGTAGCAAAAGGTGGTTCATACCTACATCCAAAAGTAACGCGCAATTTAGTTGCAGAATTCCGTCGCTTAAGTGAACGTGAAAATAAAGGAAACTTCCATCAAACTGAAATTCGCCGCCCGTTCCACTTACTAACAAAGCGCGAATGTGAAGTGCTCCAACTTTTAACAGATGGACAAAGTAACCGAACAATTGGAGAAACACTATTTATCTCCGAAAAAACAGTAAAGAACCATGTATCTAGCATTCTTCAAAAAATGAATGTAAACGACCGTACCCAAGCAGTAGTAACAGGCATCAAAAACGGTTGGGTAGAGGTACGATAACCAAAAAGAAAGCCCTTCTTGCTAATAAGTGCACTGACCTAAAAAAATGAGACAAATAAAAACACCTTTCGTTGAAAAGCGGGTATACAATACCTAAATTCAATACGGAGGTGTTTTTTCTATGGGAACAAGAGTCAGTTATCCAGTAGAAGTGAA
>NZ_VDGI01000020.1 GCF_006861825.1 Psychrobacillus vulpis
GATTTTCTAGAAATAAATAGTGTTTATCTGTGAAGTCCCTATAATCTGCTTTGCCACACGGAGTTGTAAGAAGAAAATAGATAAGAAAATCGTTGAAATGGCTCCCTTTCCGCGGGCGTTGCCTCAGCCTCCTCGCTTCGCTGCGGGGTCTTCGACTAACGCTATTCCCACAGGAGTGTCACCTTTTCAACGATTTTCTAGAAATGAAAAAGTCCCTATAAATCGACGTTGTCAGATGAGGTTGTCCNGATTTTCTAGAAATAAATAGTGTTTATCTGTGAAGTCCCTATAATCTGCTTTGCCACACGGAGTTGTAAGAAGAAAATAGATAAGAAAATCGTTGAAATGGCTCCCTTTCCGCGGGCGTTGCCTCAGTCTCCTCGCTTCGCTGTGGGGTCTTCGACTAACGCTATTCCCGCAGGAGTGTCACCTTTTCAACGATTTTCTAGAAATGAAAAAGTCCCTATAAATCGACGTTGTCAGATGAGGTTGTCCAAAGTCCAATAGATAAGAAAATCGTTGAAATGGCTCCCTTTCCGTGGGCGTTGCCTCAGCCTCCTCGCTGCGCTGCGGGGTCTTCGACTAACGCATTCCCACAGGAGTGTCGCCTTTTTCAACGATTTTCTAGAAATAAATAGTGTTTATCTGTGAAGTCCCTATAATCTGCTTTGCCACACGGAGTNGCTATTCCCACAGGAGTGTCACCTTTTCAACGATTTTCTAGAAATGAAAAAGTCCCTATAAATCGACGTTGTCAGATGAGGTTGTCCAAAGTCCAATAGATAAGAAAATCGTTGAAATGGCTCCCTTTCCGCGGGCGTTTCCTCAGTCTCCTCGCTTCGCTGTGGGGTCTTCGGCTAACGCATTCCCACAGGAGTGTCGCCTTTTTCAACGATTTTCTAGAAATAAATAGTGTTTATCTGTGAAGTCCCTATAATCTGCTTTGCCACACGGAGTTGTAAGAAGAAAATAGATAAGAAAATCGTTGAAATGGCTCCCTTACCGTGGGCGTTGCCTCAGCCTTCTCGCTGCGCTGCGGGGTCTTCGACTAACGCATTCCCACAGGAGTGTCGCCTTTTTCAACGATTTTCTAGAAATAAATAGTGTTTATCTGTGAAGTCCCTATAATCTGCTTTGCCACACGGAGTTGTAAGAAGAAAATAGATAAGAAAATCGTTGAAATGGCTCCCTATTCGCGGGCGTCGCCTCAGCCTCCTCGCTTCGCTGCGGGGTCTTCGACTAACGCTATTCCCACAGGAGTGTCACCTTTTCAACGATTTTCTAGAAATGAAAAAGTCCCTATAAATCGACGTTGTCAGATGAGGTTGTCCAAAGTCCAATAGATAAGAAAATCGTTGAAATGGCTCCCTTACCGTGGGCGTTGCCTCAGCCTCCTCGCTGCGCTGCGGGGTCTTCGACTAACGCATTCCCACAGGAGTGTCGCCTTTTCAACGATTTTCAAGAAATGAAAAAGTATTTACATAAAAAAATAGAGAGTTATCAGTGTCCTCAATGTAGAGATGTAAATGTGAATATAAAAATGTACATTTTTGCTCGCATAAGGATGTACATTATTGATTTTTTTACTCTCAACAGCATAACGTGATAAATTATTACAACTTGACATGGAGCCTCTGCGGGCATGACTATACCGCCAAAAAAACAGCCGTATCAAGGGCTGGTTAGCCATTCGAGGCTATCATGCCCGCCACTCCAAGTAAAGTAGTAATAATGCCAAGTGTCAAAAATGTACATCGTATAGAGAAGAGTAGGCTTGACGATTCATCCGCGAAAAACGAGTGGTTTTCAAGGTTCAATTAGTCTTCATTTATTTTATAAGAAAAATAAGAAATCATCTCAAACTGATCACGTTCATTTTGTATGTTTTTTGGACATCATCGGATAACAACTACTTGATTCAATTTGGGAAGAAAAAGCTGCGAGACTCCTGCGGAAAAACGGAGCGTCCAAGACCCCGCACGAGCATAGCGAGGAGGAGGCTTGGCGATTCGTCCGCGGAAAGCGAGTGGTTTTTTCCGGACTCATTAGTCTTCATTCTATTTTATAAACAAAGATGTAATCATCTTTAACTGGTCACGTTCATTTTGTATGCTTTTGAACATCATCGGATACAACTACTTGAGTTAACTTGGGAGGAATAAACTGCGAGACTCCTGCGGAAAAACGGGGGGGGCACTGAAAAACTCGAATTATTATTTTTGTAAGAACTATTTGCTGTATTTATTTAAGAGAATTTAGAGCGACGCATGAGACTCCTGCGTGAAAGCGAATGCAAAAGCGATAAATTCTCTTAACGACTATTTGAAATAAAATTTATTAGAATAACACTTTTTTAATACCCTTCTCGCTTCGCTGTGGGGTCTTCGGCTAACGCTATTCCCGCAGGAGTGTCACCTTTTCAATGATTTTCTAGAAATGAAAAAGTAGAGTGTGGATTTTTGAGAATCCTCCTCTACTTTTTATAGTTTTTGAGACAACCCCATCTCGCTCTTTTGTTCTATAGTTTAACTAAATCTACAACTGTACCTGTTTTCGTATCTGCTGCAAACTCAAATTGTTCCAATTGACCATTTTTTATACGAGAAATGCCACCTCTATATACATGAAGTTGAATAGCTTCTTTTTGAAATGGTTCTGGGCTCATATAAATCCAAGAACCATCTATAGGACCTTCTTGTTTAAATGAGTTTTTTATTTCTTTTAATACAAGCTCTGCAGATTTATTAATATCCATTTTTTTAGCAGCTTGACTTGCAAGAACTCCAATAATGACACCAGTTCCAAGACCCAACATATAATCTCGGATTTTCATCGCTACTCCCCCTTACTATCTTTTTTTCAGTGTATCATACATCACCAATAAGAATAAATTTTTCGATTGTCGAAATTAATCAGTAGTAAACGATTTAAACTTTTATTACAATAGAAGAGGAATCTATAATTTAAAACAATTTATTGGTACTAGCATTAGGAGGCCTTTACAGATGAATGAAGAAACGCGTTCGCTTTTTAAAACATTAACAGAATTACCAGGAGCTCCAGGAAACGAGCATGCTGTTCGTGCATTTATGCGCAGCGAGCTAACGAAATATTCAGATGAAATCGTTCAAGATAATTTAGGTGGTATCTTCGGATTAAAAAAAGGTGACGAAAAAGGTCCAAGAATTTTAGTAGCTGGTCATATGGACGAAGTTGGCTTTATGGTTTCTGGAATTACGGACAACGGAATGATTCGTTTTCAAACTTTAGGTGGCTGGTGGAGCCAAGTATTACTTGCTCAACGAGTGGAAATTGTCACTAATGACAAAGTAATACCTGGTGTAATTGGTTCTATCCCTCCTCATTTATTAAGTGATGAATTACGTAATAAACCAATGGATATAAAAAATATGCTTATTGATGTAGGTGCGGATGATAAAGAAGATGCTCTGAGCATGGGTATTAAACCTGGAGATCAAATTGTTCCAGTTTGTCCGTTCACGCCAATGGCGAATGATAAAAAAATTATGGCAAAAGCATGGGATAACCGTTATGGTTGTGGACTTGCGATTGAACTATTAAAAGAAGTACAAAACGAGCAATTACCAAATATGCTGTATTCTGGAGCGAATGTAATGGAGGAAGTTGGGCTTCGAGGTGCACAAGTATCAGCAAATATGATTAATCCAGATTTATTTTTTGCACTAGATGCTAGTCCAGCGAACGATGCTTCTGGCAATAAAAATGAATTTGGTCAACTTGGAAAGGGAACACTTTTACGTATTTTTGATCGTACGATGGTAACTCACCGAGGAATGAGAGAGTTCATTTTAGATATGGCTGAAACGCATAATATTCCATATCAGTATTTTATCTCACAGGGTGGAACGGATGCCGGTAGAGTTCATACTTCCAATGAAGGTATTCCAAGTGCAGTTATTGGGATTTGTTCGCGCTATATTCATACTTCTGCTTCGATTATTCATACGGATGATTATGCAGCAGCAAAAGAATTAATAGTAAAACTTGTTAAAGCATGTGACCGTACAACATTAGAAACAATAAAAGCAAACGTCTAAAAGAGACTTAAGCAGCTGTAGACAAACTTTAAAAAATCAAGTTGTTTGCAGTCTATTTATTTTTATTTAGGGTAGATTAGGTTTTCCGAAGCTTACCGCTCGCTTACCGCTCGCTTACCGCTCGCTTACCGCTCGCTTACCGCTGGCGAGGCCGAGCCGCTTCGTCGCTTCTCCTGCAGGGGCTCGTCTGTCTCGCTTATCCCGCAGGAGTCGAGCGGACACTTCTCTAAACCATTAAAATGTTATCTTTCTACTTTAATATTGTGGTTGGAAAATGATGACAAGAATATCCATCTAATTTGTTTCCTGATGCTCGAGTTCATTGATGTGATTTGTCATCAGCATATCCATCACCTCTGTTATTTTTTAGAGAACTGGTTGTTTGAAGTGGAGGGCGACGACTTCAGCGGGAGTAGCGTAGGTCTTGAGACCGAAGAGGCTCAAGCCACGCCCGTGGAAAGCAACTTCCTATAATCTATACTTCATTTTAAATATGGCTGTATACAAACTTAAATTTCTTTGAGTTTGTATACAGTCTGTAAAAAGATGCCTTAAGGGCATCTTTTTTTCCGCATACAAAGCGATACTTATAAATATATATTCATAATAAGGGAGTAATAATGTATGAAAATATTAATAGGAACCAATAATAGAGCTAAAACAAAAGCAGTTCAATCAATTTCTAGCATCTATTATCCAAAAGCTAGTTTTGAGAATAAAGACGTACCGTCGCTTGTTTCAAATCAGCCAATGAGTAATGAAGAAACGAGACAGGGTGCAATAAATCGTGCAAAGCAATTGATGGAAAACTCCGAGGCTACATTTGGTATAGGGTTAGAAGGTGGGGTAAATGAAATGAATGACACAATGTACATCTGTAATTGGGGTGCTCTTGCAACTAGTGATGGAAAAATTTTTACTGCAACTGGGGCAGGTATTCCTATACCGGAAGAAATTGCTATTCAGCTGAAAGCAGGTGCGGAACTTGGACCAGTAATGGACGTCTATACTAATAAAAATGATATACGTCATGACGAAGGTGCCATTGGAGTTTTTACAGATGGTTTTGTAAAAAGAAGTGATATGTTCGAGCATATTATGTTGTTGCTTATTGGACAGTATGAACTATCTAAAAAGCTAAGTTGAAGTACACTTTTTTATATTTGTAAATCTCTTGTGAACTCTCAAAGAAGTTCTAGTAGTTGCAAGTAATGTGAATCATCGTTAAAATATATAGCAGTTATGCTTTGAATGGAGGAAAGTAAATGACTCGAAAATGGATGCGACTAATTATCGCGTCACTAGCTGTCATTTTATTAGTAGGCTGTTCTTCGGTGGAAGAGCAAGCATCGGATGGAATTGAAAATGCAAAAGTAGTATTTCAAGGAGATGCTGAAAAGCCTAATGAAAAAGTGAATAACTTGAAGATTTTTTTACCAAGTGGATTTGCAATTGAGGATGAATCTGATAAATCTAATATTATTCTATCTAAAGGGAAAGAGTCATACATACTATTCGTTAATCCAAACGAACTTCCTGGAAGTCAATTATATTATGATTTATTAATGGCAGATAGTAACTTAAAAATAGTTGAAAAGAATACTTTTGAACAAAATGGACGTTTTGGTTTCGCAGCAATCATCAAAAGTAGTGAAGAGCAGTATGAACTCATTACAAGCATTGGCGGAATCAAACTTACTACAATATCTAAACAACAAAATATTGCTTCCAATTTGGAAGATATGATGATGATTGTGAGATCAGTATCGACAGAATAAGGAGGACTTGTAGTGGAAAATTTAATATCTATGGAACAATTTGAACAATTAAAACATGAAAGTAAAGTTGTTTTTAAATTTACTGCAGATTGGTGTCCAGACTGTCACTTCATTGATCCATTTATGGGAGAAGTGGAAGAAAAGTACTCGGATTTTCAATTTATATCAGTTAATCGCGATGCATTCATAGATCTTTGTAGTCAATTAGACATTTTTGGAATTCCTAGCTTTATCGTCTTCGATAAAGGAGTGGAAAAAGGTCGTTTCGTAAGTAAAGATCGTAAAACTAGAGAAGAAATCGAATCATTTCTTCAATCAATCTAACACCAATGAAACGGTTCACTTTAGTGGACCGTTTCATTATGTAAAGAAAGGGATGATTATTAGTGAAAGCACAAGAGCTGATAAGAGTGTTAAAAACAACACTATTAGAAGAAATATATGAGTATGATTATAATAGGGAAACGAATAAGCTCCGTTTAACGCATCGATCGATTAATAAAGGAATTGATATTTCGATACCGCCGATATTAGCTAAATACGAAACAAAAAAAGAACAAGCGATTGAAGAAGTTGTCTACACAATCACTCAAACATTTCAAGCAATGGAAAAGGAAAATGCAGGCGCTATTGACCCAGCTTCATCTGTTTACCCTGTAATTCGCTCCACTTCGTTTCCTCTTAAATCAAATGAAGGAAATCGTTTCATTACAAAAGATCATACAGCGGAAACAAGAATCTATTACGCACTGGATCTTGGAAACACTTATCGTTTATTAGATGAAAAAATGCTCGCTAACTGGAACGTTAGAGAAACCGAAATAAGAGAAAGAGCTCTTTTTCAAGTTCGAAATTTAAAAAACAGTTATAAAAAAGATGAAGTTGCTGGAAATATATTTTATTTCTTCAATAATAACGATGGGTATGATGCGAGCCGCATTCTAAATGAATCACTCCTAAGAGACATGAAAAAGTTAATTGTCGGAGATATGACTATTTCTGTACCCCATCAAGATGTTATGATTATAGGTGATATAAGAAATGAAACAGGGTACGATGTTTTGGCCCAAATGACGATGCATTTCTTTACAGTTGGGACTGTACCGGTTACCTCTTTATCATTTGTATATGAAAATGGAGATTTGGAGCCGATTTTCATTATGGCTAAAAATCGAGTAGTGAAGGAGAAAGAAGAAGAATGAATGTTTTTTACAACAAAGAAGGAGTAGGCGATGTAATATTGCTTCAATTAACTCCTGAAAAGATTGAGAAAGTAATCACCGAAACAAAAGGTGATGTAACTCTTGTTAAAGATGCAAACTCAAATGAAGTGTTAGCAATCAATATTTTTGGTTTTAGTCAATATGCTAGTATTAATAATACTGGGAACATCGTTTTAACAGAAGAATTACTAGCTAAAATTCAACAAGCAATCCTTGCGAATGAAGTAGATTACGAACTACAAATAGACCTATCACCAAAATTTGTAGTAGGTTTTGTGGAATCATTAGAACAACATCCAAATGCAGATAAACTAAAAGTTTGTAAAGTAAATGTTGGAGAACAGACACTTCAAATTGTTTGTGGTGCACCGAATGTAGAAGCAGGTCAAAAAGTAGTAGTTGCGAAAGTTGGAGCAGTAATGCCATCAGGAATGGTTATTAAAGATGCTGAACTTCGTGGTGTGGCATCTAGTGGTATGCTTTGCTCAGCGCGTGAATTAGCTTTACCAAATGCACCAGAAGTGAAAGGGATTCTTATTTTAGAAGATAAGGCAGAAGTAGGAAGTGCATTTTTACTATAATAGAGAAGCATACCGTTTTGGTGTGCTTTTTTTTGTGTTTTTCTATATTATTATAAGGTAGATTACTATTATTATTGGTAAAATAGAAGGTAACGATTAGAAAGAGTGATGAAATTGAATTGGTTTAAAAAATTATTTGCAACTAATGAAGACAATAATAGAGAAGAATATGAAGTGGAAGAACAAACTGTTACACCTAAAAGTTCTAGGACACCTTTTCGTTTTCCGTTAATACCAGATGAGGAAAAGGAACAGTTTTTACATAATGAACCGAAGTCAGAGAAACTAATTGAAGAACCCATTAAAGAGCAAGTTAAAGAAAAACAAGTAAGAGACGACCAGCAGTATAAACCTCTACACACTCATGACATATGGTTACAAAGAAAGCAACAGGCAGTTGTAAACCGTGCACCCAAAAAAGAGGTAGTAGAAACTCCAATCATTGAAAGGAGAAAAAAAGCATTTACACCAACTGAAGTGCCTTCTCCTGTTTTTGGTTTCTCTAAGAAGCAAGAAAACAATTTCGAAGAACTAATTGAGGTAGAAATAACAGAAAAAGATTCGGCGTATGAGGAAGAAACTGTTCCAGTTTTACGTGAGCGAAGTGTAGAACGAGTAGTTCAGACAGTAGTTCCTGAACTAATTGTAGAACAAGAAGTTGTTCAAGTAGCTATAGACCAAGTATATGAAGAAGAATTGCCAGAAGTGCATAAAGAAGTGGAATTACAAGAAAAGCTTGTTCAAAGTGTTCTGGATGAAACTCCAATTCCAGCAAAGGAAAATATACGTCCTTTCAATGTTTTAATGCTTAAATCAGATAAAGAAAAGCTAATGGAAGTACAAAAAGTTACTCCAGCAACCTACGAGCAAATAGATGAACAAGAAGTTATTCAAGAAGGTCCAAAACAATTAATAGAAAAAGAATTGGCAGTGGAACATATTGAAGTGGAATCCCAAGAACAACCTGTAGAAAGTGTTGTGGATGAAACACCGGTTGAAAACATACGTCCATTCAATGTATTAATGCTTAAGTCAGATAACGAAAAACTGAATAAAGTAGTAACAAATATGCCAGATTTCCAACTCGATACAATACCGGTGCTAGAGGAAAAAGCATCGTTAGAAGAAAAGACACTGGAAGATAAAATAATGATAGAAAGCCATTCGAATGGAAAAAATAGTCCTTCGAATTATGTCAGACCAGATTTTAGCTATTTACTACCTCCAGAAATGAAAAATGAAGATAAAGAGTGGATGGAAGAACAAGCATTTACACTTATTGAAGCATTATCACATTTTCAAGTTTCTGGAGAAATTGTTCAAGTCGTTCAAGGCCCTGCTGTAACACAATTTGAACTTACTGTTGGCCCTGGCACTAAAGTAAGTAAAATTCGTAATTTAGCGGATGATTTAAAGCTAGCTCTTGCGGCAAAAGATATTCGGATTCAAGCACCAATTCCAGGGAAAAGCTCCATTGGTATTGAAATTCCAAATCGAAATTCACGCGCTGTAAGGTTATCGGAAGTAATTAATACAGATGTATTTTTAGACTCGGAATCCCCTTTAGAAGTAGCGTTAGGTTTAGATCTTACTGGGAAACCAGTGACACTTGATCTACGCAAAATGCCACATGGACTAATTGCTGGTGCAACAGGATCTGGTAAATCAGTATTTATTAATTCATTACTTGTCAGTCTTTTATATAAAGCATCTCCTGACGAAGTAAAACTTCTATTGATCGATCCTAAAATGGTTGAACTGGCACCATTTAATCATATTCCTCATCTTGTAAGTCCTGTAATTACAGATGTGAAAGCAGCAACTGCTGCTTTAAAATGGGCAGTCGATGAAATGGAAAGACGTTATCAATTATTTGCTCATATTGGCGTAAGGGATATCATTAGATACAACTCATTAGCTACCGAGAAGAGACAATTTGCACAAAAGCTTCCTTTTATTGTTATTGTAATCGATGAACTTGCTGATTTAATGATGATGGCACCTACGGAAGTAGAAGATGCTATTTGCCGAATCGCGCAAAAAGCAAGAGCTTGTGGAATTCATTTAGTGTTGGCAACTCAACGTCCTTCTGTAGACGTTATTACAGGACTTATTAAAGCGAATATTCCTACTCGAATTGCTTTTTCAGTATCTTCCCAAATTGATTCACGTACGATATTAGATCAGCAAGGGGCAGAGAGGTTACTTGGAAAAGGTGATATGCTTTATCAAGGGAATGGAATGTCTAGTCCAGTTCGTATTCAAGGGACATTTGTTACAGATGATGAGATTGAGAATCTCATAGATTATGCTAGAAATCAAGGAACACCCGAGTATATGTTTGAACAAGAAGAATTGCTGCAAAAGGCTGAGAATGTAACGGAACAAGATGAGCTATTTGAAGAGGCATGTCGTTTTATTGTTGAGCAAGGATCAGCCTCTACATCTTTACTCCAGCGTAAATTCCATTTAGGCTATAATCGGGCAGCTAGACTAATTGATGCTATGTATGAAAATGGATATATAACAGAGCAAAAAGGTAGTAAAGCAAGAGAAGTGCTACTTACTAACGATAGTTTAAATCAAATTTTTAGTTAATATAGTTTATTAATATTACTGGATAAATAATGATATAATTGGGAATACGTCTACTAAGGCGGCATGTATTATCATAAATATGAAATATGTATATAAGTGGGGATAATCCCAGGAGGTTTACAGCGTATGACAAAGTATCATTTTACAGGCATAAAAGGGTCTGGAATGAGCCCATTAGCACAAATATTACATGATGTTGGAAATGAAGTACAAGGTTCTGATATAGAGAAGTACTTTTTTACAGAGAAACCATTACATGAACGTAACATAAATGTTTTATTATTTGACGAAAACAATATACAAGAAGGCATGACAGTCATTGCAGGTAATGCTTTTCCTGATAGCCATCCAGAGTTAGTGAAAGCGAGAGAACTTGGGTTACCGATTATACGATACCATGAATTCTTAGGCGATTATATGAGTCAATTCACTTCAATAGCTATCACTGGAGCTCATGGGAAAACCTCTACTACAGGACTACTTTCACATGTACTAAGTGGATATAAGCCTACTTCCTTTTTAATTGGGGATGGAACAGGTAAAGGTGTTGAAAATGCTTCCAATTTTGTTTTTGAAGCATGTGAATATCGTAGACACTTTTTAGCATACAATCCTGATTATGCAATTATGACAAATATTGATTTTGATCATCCAGATTATTTTCATGATATAGAAGATGTGTATACTGCTTTTCAATCAATGGCCATGCAAGTGAAAAAAGGAATAATTGCTTGCGGAGATGATCAGTATCTGCAAAAGATTAAAGCACCAGTGCCTGTCTTATATTACGGTTTTGGTGAGCATAATGATTTTGCCGCGAGGAATTTAGAAAAAACGACGAAAGGTACTTCTTTCGATGTGTTCATTCGCAACGAGTTTTATGAACGTTTTTCTATACCTATGTTCGGAGATCACGCAGTGTTGAATTCGTTATCTGTTATTACCCTTTGCCATTATGAAGAAGTACCAGCAGATATTATCCAAAAAGGTTTTAATACGTTTGAAGGTGTCAAAAGACGTTTTACAGAGACTATAATAGGAAATCGTATATTAATTGACGATTATGCGCATCATCCAACCGAGATAAAAGCGACTGTACAATCAGCAAGTCAAAAATATCCGGATAGAGAAATTGTAGCTATTTTCCAACCACATACATTTACTAGAACACAAAAGTTTTTAAGTGAATTTGGTGAAAGTTTAAGCTTAGCAGATCGAGTATACTTATGTGATATTTTCGGATCAGCACGAGAAAATGCAGGAGACTTAACTATACAAACACTTGCTGACATCATTGATGAAAGCTTTGTAATAACAGAAGAAACAGTTGGTCAATTGCTTACACATGAAAATGCTGTCTTCTTATTTATGGGAGCAGGAGATGTTCAAAAATATCAAAAAGCTTTTGAACAAAAATTAATTTAAATGAAAAATGCTTAATCCATTTGTTGGATTAAGCATTTTTTTAAAGGAAATTTGTCCAAAACGTAGTATAGTATTATAGAGAAAGAAGTTTTAATTTCATTCTTTTAGGGTAAAATGTTGTATAACAGTAGGAGGAGGATTCATTATGGTAAATCTCTTATACATAGCTGCTATTATAGCTGCAATTGCATTTTTAGTACTTTGTATAAGTCTTGCACTTACATTGTTTTCTGTGAAAAAGACTTTGAACAATGTTGCAAGCACAATGGAAGGGTTAGATACAAACTTACAAAATGTTACGAAAGAAACTGCGGATCTCCTTCATAAAACAAATGAACTGGCAGAAGATATTCAACAAAAATCTGAAAAGCTAAATACAGTAGTAGATGCTGTAAAAAATGTCGGTACTTCTGTGAATGGACTTAATAATTCCATTCAACGCATAACTACTTCTGTTTCATCCGAAGTAGAAAAAAATGAAGAGAAAATTGCTCAAGTTGTTCAATGGAGCAATATCTTGCTTAGTGTTCGTGATAAATGGAAAGAGCGTAAAGCGTTCGAACAAGAGGGATATAATCCGTACGAAACGAAAAAAAATAATTAATTATTGGAGGAATTCGAATGAGTAATTATGATCACAATAAACCAAATTATAATGATGCAAAATACAACAATGAGTATTATGCTAACCAATCGTCGTACAATAAACAAATGGACCAAATGTATCCACCTCAACCTATTTATACTGAAAGTAGAGAATCGATATATAAAGATGACGAAGTCAATGCAAAAGACTTTATCATTGGAGCTCTTGTTGGAGGTATTATAGGTGCTGCAACAGCTCTTCTTTTAGCTCCTAAATCTGGAACAGAGCTAAGAGGCAATATTTCTACTCAAGCTGTTCAATTAAAGGACAAAACAAAAGACTTTTCAACTACTGCAAAAGAAAAGACAACTCAAATTTCTAAACAATTGCAAGAACAGTCTGGTCAACTAGTAGAGAAAGTAAAGTCTATTAAAGGAAAACCAACTTCTCCCTTAGACGATGGAACGGTATCTTCTGAAGGGGAGGAACCAATTGAATATATGGAAACAATTTCTCACACGACAGATGAAGTAGCAAAAGAACAAGAAGAAGATACAACTGTAGTTGCAGAGGCGATAAAAGAAGCAGTAGTAGATTCCAAGTCAAATAAATAAAAAGAGTTGGGGCTTCCCCAACTCTTTTTTATTATGAATTAAAAACTATTTCAAGATAATCGCCGCCGAAAATTTCTTCGTCAAAGCCTGATGTTTGTCCATTTTTTAATATTTGGAATGATCCAGCATTATTAGGCAAAGTCCAATCGGAAAAACGAAATACATCTTGGAATATCCAAGGTGAATCATTTACTTCATGCCATTGAAGTATGGATCCATTAGAGACTTTCTCTTCAGGTGAAAGAGAATGTTCTCCTTTAGAAACGATAGCGCACTCTCTATATAATTCAACTTCGTTTTGCTGGAAAAATACTTTAATCCGATCGATAAGTTTTCTATCTAATTGATCTGCAATTTGCTGCAAGGATGGTGCATTTGCAATATTAAATTGTAAAACGTCATTATCTTGTACAGGATATTGAAGTTTCACTGGAATCTCATTTAACAATAATGAAGAGGTAAACTCCGGAATAAAATGATTTTTATCTTTTATTGTAACTACAAATGGCTTCAATTCAGATAAATAACTATCTTTTTGAATTGCATAAAGTACTTGTTCCACCGTTTGTGGTGTACTAAATGTGACTTTGTCTCTCTCTTTTAAAGGAGTATCAAGAGTCACTTTTTTATCATTTACTGTAACATTTGGTTCTACAACATACATAATATCTTGGAAAGTAATCTTTTTGATAGATGCATCATCTAGTAAATCTCGTACAGTTGCTACACCTGCTCTTCCGTCTTGTCCTTCCAATAGCTTTATAGTGTCTTTATTTTTTATTAGTGTTTTAGTATTTGCGTCTTGTCCATTCAGTTGAATTGCTGCTGGTTTTCCATGCTCTCCAGGAATATAAATATCTATACCATTTACTTGTACAGAAAGTGCTGCTCCCGGTCTTCCATATAGTTTTCGAGCAGAAATATTTGCAGCAAGCAAGGCGTCACCGACAGTCATTTCTTTTAATTCAAAAAGTCGAACGATTTGATTGTTTACTTCAACAGACATATATTGAATCGGCGCTCGTTTTGCAGCAATTGCAATTCCAATCGGTGTAACAAGTTCGGGAGATATTGGAATATGTTCTTCTTTTGTTAAATTTTGAATAGCATCAATACCACGAACGGCTACCCTGTTATCAGGAAGATTTAGTTTTTCTGCTAGAATTGAAGTAATAGCTGGTGTCAAACTTCCTCCTCCTACTAACATGACTGCTTTTATAGGTCGATTGTTATTTAATCGAAGAATTTCAGTTGAAATAGAGGCAGCCAATTCAAGTGTTGCTGGGCGAATAACATCAATAACTTCTTCTTTTGGTATATTTTGATCAAAACCTAAAATATCTTGAATACGGATAAAGTCTTGATAATTAAGAGCCCTCTTTGCCTCTTCAGCAAGCGGAAAATCTAATAAATAATGATCGCTTAATGCTTCTGTTATTTCATCACCAGCATTAGGAACCATTCCATAAGCCACAACTGTACCGTGATCTGTAATTGCAATATCTGAAGTTCCTGCTCCAATATCAACGAGTGCAACATTCAATCGTCGCATCGATGTTGGTATTAATACATTTATAGCTGCAATTGGTTCTAGTGTTAATGCTTCCATTTCTAAATTTGCACGCTTTAATGCAGATAACAAAGATTCCACAACAACTCTTGGCAAAAAAGTAGCAATTACTTCGATAGATGCTTCTGTACCTTGTTGGTCAACTAAACTTCCAATCTCTTCGCCATCAAGTCGATAGTATAATACACTATAACCTACACAATAATAGTGGCTTGATTGCTTTTCAATGTCTTCTTGGACTAAATTAGTTTGAGCTTTTTGAACTGCAGAAAGTTCTAAACGACTCACGTCTTCCTCTGAAAATATTGGTCTATTTTTAATATCCATTTGAACAGACGCTTTTTCTGTTTTTAATGCGCGACCAGCAGCTGCAACACTTACTTTTTCCAAAGGACCATGTTTTTCTTCTAATTGTCTTTTAATAGAAATAATAATTTCGGCAACCATTAGCACATTATGTATTTGACCATCAACCATTGCCCGTTCTTTATGTTCTTCTACTATAATATCTACAACATGAAAGGCTTGGTTGCGTTCCTCTAAAATAATTCCTACTACAGATCTTGTACCAATATCCAGTGCAAATAACTTAGATGACAAATTCTCACGTCCTTTTTTCACTATGCACTTTAGCGAGTTGAAGCGCTAAAATAAAATGCGTGACATTCTTCCATGCATTGATTATAATATGTCTAATACCTTAAAATGTATCATAATTTTCAGTCGATAGAAAGTATCGGTAGGGAAAAGAGAGGAGAAATATCTATGAGTCATGTAGATTTAGAGGCGTTACGCGCACGTGTAGATGAAATCAACGTAGAAATTTTACAGTTGATCAATGAAAGAGCTGGAGTTGTTCAAGAAATAGGTAGAGTGAAAGAAAAGCAAGGTGTGAATAGATATGATCCTCTTCGTGAAAGACATATGCTAGATCATTTAAAAGAAAATAATTCTGGTCCACTACCACAGTCGACAGTGGAGCATATTTTTAAAGAAATATTTAAAACTGCATTAGAGCTGCAAGTGGACGATCAAAAGAAAGCACTTCTTGTATCACGTAAAAAGAAATCAGAAGATACAGTTGTGGAGATAAATGGTGAAAAAATTGGAACGGGGACACCATCATTCGTATTTGGCCCATGTGCTGTAGAATCCTATACACAAGTAGCGGAAGTGGCTGCAGCAATCCAATCAAAAGGATTGAAATTAATTCGTGGTGGAGCATACAAACCACGTACATCTCCATATGATTTCCAAGGCCTAGGATTAGAAGGCTTAAAAATATTAAAACAAATTTCACAAGAATATGGCTTAGCTGTAGTATCTGAAATTGTTACTCCTAGCCATTTAGATGAGGCACTTGACTATGTAGACGTAGTACAAGTTGGTGCTCGAAATATGCAAAACTTTGAATTACTAAAAGCTGTAGGATCTATTAATAAACCAGTGTTATTAAAAAGAGGAATCGCAGCAACGTTAGATGAATTTATTCATGCGGCAGAATACATCATGTCACAAGGTAATGATCAAATAATTCTATGTGAGCGTGGAATTCGTACGTATGAAAGAGCTACTAGAAATACATTAGATATTTCAGCAGTTCCGATTTTAAAGCAAGAAACGCATCTACCAGTATTTGTTGATGTAACTCACTCAACAGGACGTAGAGATATATTATTACCTGCTGCGAAAGCTGCAATCGCTATTGGAGCAGATGGAGTAATGGCTGAAGTTCATCCAGATCCTGCAGTAGCGTTATCGGATGCGGCTCAACAAATGAATTTACAACAATTCGATGAGTTCTACAATTCTTTACAAAAATTCATGAAAACACATGAAGTTCACGCATAATTAGTAAAAGATGATTCCGTTTGACATTAAATAATCACAAAACCGACTCTTTTTATAGAGTCGGTTTTACTATATGATTGAAAGTTAGTGTACATATCAAGTATCATTTATGTATAGTATAATTATTCCTAAAAAAAGGAGGGGAAAGCATTGACTATTACAATTTATGATGTGGCTAGGGAAGCGAATGTTTCCATGGCAACCGTTTCTCGAGTAGTAAATGGAAATCAAAATGTAAAGCCTGCAACTCGTCAAAAAGTGTTAGCAGTAATAGAGCGATTAGATTATCGACCGAATGCAGTCGCTAGAGGACTTGCAAGTAAAAAAACAAAGACCGTAGGGGTCATTATCCCAGATATATCAAATGTATTTTATGCGGAGCTTGTACGTGGAATAGAAGATATTGCAACAATGTACAGGTATAACATTATTTTAACGAACTCCGATCAACAAGAAGACAAAGAAGTGCAACTTCTTTCAACGTTATATAGTAAACAAGTAGATGGCGTTGTTATGATGAGTGATCAAGTAACGAAAGAAATGCTACATGAGATGGAAAGATCGCATGTGCCGATCGTTTTAGCTGGTACGATCGAATCTTCCAACTCATTCCCTTCTGTTAATATTGAATATGATAAAGCTGCAGTGGATGCAGTTAATCGATTGCTTCAAAATGGACATAAACGCATTGCATTTGTATCTGGTTCCATGGCTTCTGCTATTAATCAAGAGCATAAGCTATTCGGCTATGAAAAGGCTTTGGATGCAGCAAGTATAGAAATCGATTCAGATTTAATTGTTGGCGTTGAGAATACATATGACGATGGACTACTTGCTTGGGAAAAACTAAGCAAATTAGATAATCCTCCAACTGCATTCTTTGCGGATAATGATGAGATTGCAATAGGTTTAATACATGGAGCGCAAGATAATGGGTTAAGGGTACCAGAAGACATTGAAGTCATTAGTTTTGAAAACTCTAAACTAGCCCGTATGGTTAGACCACAGTTAACAAGTGTTGTATTGCCTTTATATGATATAGGAGCAGTATCTATGCGACTGTTAACTAAGTACATGAATAAAGAAAAAATTGATGAGCATACAGTCATTCTTCCTTATCGAATTGAAGAAAGAGACTCCGTAAAGTAATATCAAGGGTACTGAAAGACTGTCTATTTTTAAAGTTAATACAATTTGACGTTGCTAGATGAGGTTGTCATTCCAATAAATAAGAAAATCGTTGAAACGGCTCCCTTTCCGCCGGCATTGCCTCAGCCTCCTCGCTGCGCTGCGGGGTCTTCGGCTAATGCTAATCCCGCAGGAGTGTCGCCTTGTTCAACGATTTATTAGAAATAAAAAGTAAAGTGTGGAATAGTTGTAAAGTTCCTACTCTACTTTTTTAATTTTATACAATACCATCGGGCACTGAAAAACTCGAATTAGATTTTTTTAGGAACTATTTGCTTTATTTGATTTAAGAGAATTTAGCGCGACGCATGAGACTCCTGTGGGAAAGCGAGACAGACAAGACCCCGCACGAAGTGGAGGAGGGCACTGAAAAACTCGAATTAGTATTTTTGTAGGAACTATTTGCTGTATATTTATTTAAGAGAATTTAGCGCGACGCATGAGACTCCTGCGGGAAAGCGAGACAGACGAGACCCCGCACGAAGCAGAGCGAAGGAGGAGGCTCGTAGCTCGCCCGCGGAAAGCGAATGCCAAAGCGCAAAATTCTCTTAGGACTATTTGATAGATTATTTATTCTAATGACACTTTTTCAGTGCCCTCAAGTGGAGCGAAGGAGGAGGCTCGTCGCTCGCCCGCGGAAAGCGAATGCGAAAGCGATAAATTCTCTTAGCGGCTATTTGATAGAAAATTTATTAGAATGACACTTTAAATGCACTTTTGCATCTCAAGTATCCTATTTATAAATAAAAAGAGTATCGACTTTTTCAGTGCCCTCGTTATAACAACTAATAAGTATTAACCTTTAAATGAATTTGAAATCTTTTTATGCTTATAAAAATGTAAAAATCACCAGTAGTATTTTTTACTCTACTGGTGATTTTTATATGATTGCTGACTACGAAGTAAATATAATGCTTTTTCAAGCATTTGTTTGTTTTTCTCGGTTATTTCTGCCTTACGGGGTATTGGCTCATACAGAGGGTTAGGATCCATCCAAGTAGGAATTAGTGGCACAGGAGACTCCTTAGACCATCGATTAATCCATGTTTTCGGTAATTCGCCTTTAGGAGTTTTGAAATCGTTCATTTCCATCCAAAGCAATGACCAAGCACGAGGTACTACTCTCCAAATATCATATCCACCACCGCCTACTGCAATCCATCTTCCACCACAGTATGTATGAGCAAGCTCATGCGCAAGCTTAGGAATTTCTTGATAAATCTTCATTGTTCCATATAAATGGGTTAGTGGGTCAAAATAATGAGCATCTGCTCCATTTTGGCTGATAATGACGTCTGGCTTGAAGGATTCTACTATCTCACTAAAAGCAGTACGGTATACTTCCAAAAATGAGTCGTCCTCTGTAAATGCATCCACTGGAAAGTTAAAAGAAGTTCCATATCCCTCTCCTGAACCTCTTTCCGTAATATTACCTGTTCCAGGGAAGAGATACCTACCCGTTTCGTGTATAGAAATAGTGCATACATTCGGATCATCATAAAAACTCCATTGCACACCATCTCCATGATGCGCATCTGTATCTATGTATAGAACACGAGCATTATATTTCTGCTGCATGTATTTTATAGCAACAGAGCTATCATTATAGACACAGAAACCAGAAGCACGTCCTTTAAATCCGTGATGTAATCCGCCACCTAAATTGACTGCATGTTGTGACTTTCCTTCCATTACGTATTCTACCGCTGTGAGCGTTCCACCTACAAGACCTGCGCTAGCTTCATGCATATGTGGGAAAATAGGGGTATCTTCTGTTCCAATACCATAATTCTCATATATCTGTGATTCGCTAGTTTCTAAACTTGCTTTTTTCACAATTTCTACATACTGGGGGTCGTGTACTAAACATAGTTCTTCATCCGTTGCTTTTCTTGGTGCTACAACATCCGATAAAGATAGTGCATTCATTTCGTTTAATAAGTCGACAGTTAATGTTAGTCTTTTCTGATTGAACGGGTGCGTATCCGAAAATTTATAACCTAACTGATCATCGGAAAAGATAAATACTGCATTTTTCATATATCTTTTCCTGGATGATTAGGCCATAGCACTTCGTACCCTTCAGCTCTAACCGCTTCTATAAGTTTCAGCGGATTCATTGTTTTTACTCGCAATACTAATACTTTGTAATCACTATGCACTTTATCTGGATACACAAGAACACTTAATACATTTACCTTTTCTTCATAAAAAACTTTAGATACTTCAAATAGTACTCCAGGCTTGTTAGGTACACGAACTTCGATTTGTGAACCTGGCTGATGAACGCCCGTTAGTTCGATAAATTTATACAATAAATCGGACTCCGTAATCATACCAACAAGTTTCCCTTTACTTACAATCGGTAGGCATCCGATTCTATATTCATAAAAGATATTAGCGGTTTCTTCTACGAAATCTAATGGATGACCTGTAATCGGATTTTTTGTCATTATTTCTTCTAATGGTCGCTCAAATATTTCAGGCGTTTGAGAGTTTATTAGTGATGAAGGGGTTGCTCCTTTTAAATCGCGATCTGTAACTACTCCAACAAGTTCTCTATGATTATTAATGATAGGTAAGTGACGTATCTTTTTCTCTTTTAATAGTAGAAGTGCATCATTTATTGTATGTGTAGGTGTTAATGTAGGTACGGAAGTATTCATAATTTCTTCTACAATCACTTGAATGGACCCCTTTCTAAATGCCTTACTTTAGGACTTAAGGTTTTTACACAATTAGTACATAAAGCGATTCATAAACCGGAGTTGATCGAATTGCTGAATAGATTCAGCATCTACTCTGCTTCCTATTTTAGCCATTAAACAATTCGCTGGATGGGAACTAATTTCAGGCTCATCTGTAGCAAAATATTCAAGTCCACCAGCTTGCATCATCTTTTCCATTACTTTTCTGTATTCCCAAACATTTAAGCCAGTTCCTTTCAAATCCCAATGCCAATAATATTCAGTTGTGATCGTAATATAATCTTCCATTGAATCATCCATCATGGAAACTCGAAGAAGTGTTTTTCCTACTCCCGTTCCCCTGAATTTCGGAATTACTTCAATAGCGCCTAGTTCTATTAAATTTTCCATATTCCCTTGAGACCATCGTTCAAGTGGATCCGGATGAAGAAACGTACAATAGCCAACAATCGTATTTTGATCACGAACAATAATTATTCTTCCTTCAGGTAATTTAGCAATTTCGATAATTGCTTTATGTTGTTGAACGGGGGGACGGAAAGCTACTAAATCCTCATGAAATTCATATTTAGCTACTTCCTCTGATGGAATTGGACCTTCGATAACAACATAGCCATGTTTTGTTTCAAATTCTTTCGCATGATAGGTTTTGTTGTGTATCACGTATTCACCACCTTTATAAGTAATTGCAATTGAAACTATTATACATGATTTTTATACGATAAAGTTATTTCATCTTTAAATATAATGAAACATTCAAAAAAGTAAAAACATTAACAAAAATGTGAACAAATATTGTAGAATAAGAGAATATAGTTATTGAAAGGGTGAATTTTATGAAAATTGAAGTATTACCGGTTGTACAAGGCGATTATCAGTTAAAGGACTATGAAGAGACAGTAAAAAGCTTTAAATGGGAAGACGCAGAAAAAACTTTTTCGTGGTATGAAACAGGCAACATTAACATGGCTTACGAAGCAATTGATAGACATGCGGAATCCGATAAAAAAAATAAAGTAGCACTTTATTATCAAGATGCCAATCGGAAAGAATCATATACCTTTCAAGATATGAAAGCGAATAGTAATAAAGCTGCAAATGTATACAAACAATATTCTAGTTTAGAAAAAGGAGACCGACTATTTATTTTTATGCCAAGATCTCCGGAATTATATTTTGCGCTTTTAGGTGCAGTTAAATTAGGTGTCATTGTTGGTCCGCTTTTTGAAGCATTTATGGAAGGTGCCGTATATGATCGTTTACTAGATAGTGAAGCGAAAGCAATTGTTACAACACCTGAATTACTTAATAGGATTCCATTAGATAAACTACCAAGTCTAGAAACAGTATTTCTAGTAGGTGAGAATGTAGAAGAGTCAGAGAAAATGATTGATTTTAATAAAGCACTAGAAAAAGCAGCTGATGCAGTTCAAATAGAATGGGTAGATAAAGAAGATGGGTTAATTTTGCATTATACGTCAGGTTCAACAGGGAAGCCAAAAGGAATTTTACACGTGCATTATGCAATGGTTCAACAATATCAATCCATGAAATGGGTATTGGATATTAAAGATGAAGATATTTATTGGTGTACAGCAGATCCAGGTTGGGTTACTGGGACATCATATGGAATTTTTGGACCGTGGCTAGCTGGAGCTACTTCGCTTGTACTTGGAGGACGTTTCTCTCCAGATGCTTGGTATAATGCGATTGATGAGTATGGGGTGACTGTTTGGTATAGTGCTCCAACTGCATTCCGCATGTTAATGGGAGCAGGGGAGGCAGCGGTAAAAAAACATGATTTATCTTCCCTTCGACATATTCTTTCAGTTGGTGAACCATTAAACCCAGAAGTCATCAAGTGGGGGATGCAAGTGTTCCAATTACGCATACATGATACTTGGTGGATGACAGAAACAGGGGCACAAATGATATGTAACTATGGTTGTTTACCGATTAAACCTGGATCAATGGGTAAACCATTACCAGGACTGGAAGCAGCAATTATTGATAATCAAGGAAATGTTGTTCCACCATTTACAATGGGGAACTTAGCGATTAAAAAAGGTTGGCCATCCATGATGCGTCAAATTTGGAACAATAGAGAAAAATATGAGTCTACCTTTATGAATGATGAATGGTATTTCTCAGGAGATTCCGCTTATATGGATGAAGATGGGTACTTTTGGTTCCAAGGAAGAGTAGATGATGTAATTATGACTTCTGGAGAACGAGTGGGACCTTTTGAAGTGGAAAGTAAATTACTTGAACATCCAGCTATATTGGAGGCTGGAGTAATTGGAAAGCCAGACCCAGTAAGAGGAGAAATAATAAAAGCATTTATTGCATTAAATGAAGGATATGAGCCTTCAGATGAATTAATTGCAGATATTCAGCAATTTGTTAAAAATGGTTTTGCAGCGCATGCCGCACCAAAAGAAATTGAATTTAAAGATAAATTACCTAAAACAAGAAGCGGTAAAATAATGCGTCGAGTATTGAAAGCTTGGGAATTGAAATTACCAACAGGAGACCTGTCCACAATGGAAGATTAATAAAAGCCACAGTGATCAAGTATATCCGATCACTGTGGCTTTTGCATTTAAAACTAATCTTCGTCGTCAGTTGGAGTTTCTTCATTTTCAGTAGGAGGAGTTGTTCCACTATCTCCATCATTGCCCGGTGTAGTAGGCGGTGTTACTTGTTCTGGAGGTGGTTCTGGCTTGTCCTCTTCAATAGAAACGACATTAGAAGCACCTGATTGTAATCCAGTAATATCAACCGCTACGACAATATATTTACCATTTCCATTGATAGCAAAACTTTTATCATCTGCTTCTAGCTTAGAGGAAACGAGCACTCTTTCGCCGTTTACGACTTGATATATTCGATAACCAACAACATCAGTGGACTCTGAATTAGTCCATGTTACCGTTTTTCCAGATAAGGAAGCTTTTACAGTAGATGGAGGACTACCATCTGCTTTATATACCTCTTCAGACACAACATTCCCAGCAAAAGTAGAGTCTTCAGGGAATAGCTTACTCGCATCTCCTCCAAATTTACCAAGCATCCGTTTGATAAAGTCTTCGTTTACTCCGTATCCTCCTTTTACAACGAATTCACTAGGAGTAGAGTCTAGAGAACGATATTTATTTCCATTAATCACAACATAAGATGAAGTTATTAAACTATCATCTGGTGCTGTAGGTAACATTGCAGCGGCATTAAACAAATCTGATTTGACTAGTCCAGCTTGTGCACATGCATCGGATGCTGCAAGTCCTGAAATACCACAGAAAGATCTTGTTACAACATTTTTTGGGATGGCAAATGGATTTGGTGCATCTACTAGCTCTGGATTCACATCATACATTGCATTCATCATATTGGACCAAAGCATATTAATGCGGACACTTGGATGGTTGTATCGATTATTCATATAAAATAATGTTTCATTGTAATCATATCCAAGCCACACACCAAGGGAAACGTTTGGATTATATCCAACAAGCCAAGAGTCATTATGATTTTGCGTTGTCCCAGTTTTACCAGCAAAATCGGATTGAAATTTTAATCTTGAATTTGCAACTGATGCAGTCCCTTCAGACAATACGTCTCGAAGCATATCTGTAATGATATATGCAGTTGCAGGACTGAAAACTTCAACAGGTTCAATTTTATGTTGATAGATGACATTGCCATCGACATCTTCAATTTTTTCAATCATATATGCATCAATAAATTGACCGTTGTTCGCAAAAGTTCCGAAAGCATTCGTGTTTTCTTCCACAGTTGCACCGTTTGTCATACCACCAATAGATAATGCATGATTTGCATATTCAGCATCTTCAATATGTTCGAAGCCCATTTTCTTCAAAAACTCTGTAGGTTTTCTATCCATGATTAAATCATATAGACGAATAGTCGATAAGTTCTGTGAAGTTTTTAAAGCGTCACGAGCTGAAATGATGCCCTTTTCTTGATTTTTTGTATAGTTTTGTGGAGATTGCGTCCAAGTTGTACTTCCGAGATTTTCAAGTTTCACATCGATTACAGGACTTCCAGCACCAATTACTCCATATTCAATAGCAGGTGCATATACTAATAAAGGCTTCATAGTAGAACCTATTGGACGAACGGCTTGGGTTGCATGATTTAATTGTTCTAAATTATAATCACGACCTCCAAGGAACGATAAAATTCTACCTGTCCCATTTTCAATAAGCATACTTCCTACTTGGACAGGATAATCTTGAGCAATGGTTTCTCCTGTATTTGGATCTTTCACTTCTTTTGTGAATGTATGTCCATAAGAATCAAACTGATCTTTGACTTTAATCATGGCTTCATACATGTCTTTATTAATAGTAGTGTGAATTCTATAACCGCCAGTACTTACTGCACGTGCTGCTATAATATCATATTTATCATAGAGCTTTGATTCCGTTTTTAATCTCTCAGGGTCTATCCCATCTGCTGTAGCAAACTGTTCTCTTAGAATTCCTTTAACACGGTTTTCAATTTCAAACGTTAGCCATGGATATTTTTCTTCTGGAATTATTTCTGGCTCTCTGAAATCTTGTGTAATATCATAATCTTTAGCAGACTCATATTCTTCATTTGTAATATAGCCTGTCTCTTTCATACGGAATAAAACCGTCTTCATTCTTTCAATACCTGGTTGTAATGCTTCTCCCTCTTTTTTAACTCCGCCTTTTCTAAATGGCGTATAAGCAAAAGGTGCTTGAGGAATCCCAGCAATATAAGCTGCTTGTGGTAATGTAAGATCCTTTGCCTTTACATTAAAAATTCCTTGAGCTGCAGTTTCGATTCCAGCAATATTTCTTCCATTTGAATTTCGTCCATAAGGAATGATGTTCAAATAGGCTTCTAATATTTCATCCTTCGTCATGAATTTTTCTAGTCTCATAGCCAAAAGGATTTCTTTTGCTTTTCGTTCATAAGATACTTCGTTTGTTAGTATTTGGTTTTTTATTAATTGTTGTGTTAACGTACTTCCACCAGTTTGTGTATCAGAGTTTGTGACATCCTGAAGAAGGCCACGGAAAATTGCTTTTGGAACTATCCCATCATGCATTTCAAAATATTCATCTTCAGTTGCTAATACAGCATCTATTACATACGGAGAAACAGCAGATAGCTTCGTCTCAGTACGTTCGAGGTCCGTGCGTAATTTACCTAAATAGACATCACCAGCAAAATATATCTCGGACGTTTCTTCATAGTTAAATACTGCATCTCGCATTTCTTGTTTCTCACGTAATGGTTCTTCTTTAACAAGAGATGCAAAATATCCAGCTCCAACAGAAGCAGCAAAGATTCCAAATGCAGTACCTATAATAACGAATAGTATACTCAAGTTCCATATCACACTAGATGATATTCGTAGTCCTTTTGCCCATTTAGTAGATTGCCATTCATCAAATTTATCTTTGTAAAGTTGGATTTTCTCCATCCATTTATTCATTAATCGTTCGACCCCCAAATCAAGAATTATTATACCATAATCGATTATCAATAGACGATAGTTATTGACATACGATTTAGATTAGGTAAAATAGGTATATATTTTAACGAGGAAAAGTCCGAAGTAGTTGTTGTGCATACTGTTTAGAGAGCTAGCGGTTGGTGAAAGCTAGTCAGTGTACAGGGATGAATTACAGGCTTGGAGTTAGACGTTTTCACAACGATATCGTGATTCGAGCGGAAGGTTATTCCTTCAAGCTGGGTGGTACCGCGCTAATTGTCTAAGCGTCCCTGCATGATTTATTTCATGCAGGGACTTTTTTTATTTAGTTTCGAGCCAGCCCCAGCAAGTTGGCCCAGTGGGCTGACATAAGTGCTAGCGCATACATTAAAGGAGGAGATTGAAATGACAAACGCTTTACTAGAGGATTTAACTTGGAGAGGGCTTATCTACCAACAAACAGATGCAGAAGGATTACAAGAATTATTAGATAGTGAAAAAATTTCTTTATATTGTGGAGTAGATCCAACTGCAGATAGTATGCATATTGGGCATATTGTGCCATTATTAACGCTTCGCCGTTTCCAACTTCATGGACATCGTCCAATTCTGTTAGTTGGAGGAGCAACGGGGATGGTTGGAGATCCTTCTGGACGTTCTGAAGAGCGAGTACTTCAAACTACTGAGCAAATAGATAAAAATGTAAGTGGCATCAAAACGCAAATGGAGCGCATTTTTGACTTTAATACGGAAAATGGTGCAAAGATGGTTAATAACCATGATTGGATCGGACCAATGTCTGTTATTGAGTTTTTACGTGACTTTGGTAAGCTTATTAATATTAATTACATGTTAGGGAAAGATTCGATTGCATCTCGATTAGATTCTGGCCTTTCCTTTACAGAGTTTGCATACACATTAATTCAAGGTATTGACTTCAACCATTTATTCAATACTTACAACTGTAAAGTACAAGTTGGTGGTTCTGACCAGTGGGGAAATATAACAACAGGTCTTGAAATGATTCGTAAAACACATGAGGAAGAGACTAAAGCTTTTGGAATAACTATACCATTAGTAACAAAGGCAGATGGAACGAA
Source organism: Psychrobacillus vulpis (assembly GCF_006861825.1). Taxonomy (GTDB): domain Bacteria; phylum Bacillota; class Bacilli; order Bacillales_A; family Planococcaceae; genus Psychrobacillus; species Psychrobacillus vulpis. Next base: position 26,793 of record NZ_VDGI01000020.1, read on the forward strand.
ATTTGGGAAATCCGCATCCGGATCAGTTTGGTTAGATGCGAAAAAGACTTCTCCATACGAGTTTTATCAATTCTGGATTAACACAGCAGATGCAGATGTTATTAAATATATGAAAATTTTCACTTTCTTGGATCGTAGTGAGATTGAGGCATTCCAAGAAACAATAGAAAATGAGCCGCACTTACGCAAAGGTCAAATTGCACTTGCCGAGGAAATGACTCGATTAATTCACGGTCAAGAAGCTTTGGAACAAGCTGTTCGTATTTCTCAAGCATTATTTAGTGGAAATCTAAAAGAATTAACAGCTGGAGAAATGAAAGAGGCTTTTAAAGATGTTCCTTCCGTTGAAATGTCAAAAGAAGAAAAAAGCATCGTGGACTTTATTGTTGAAGCTGGTGTCTCTCCTTCGAAAAGACAGGCACGTGAAGATGTGACAAATGGTGCTATTTCCGTAAATGGTGAGAAAATAACGGATGTTGCATACGTAGTTGGTGAATCAGATCGATTAGAAGACGAATTTATGATTATACGTCGAGGGAAAAAGAACTATAAAATGATTCAATTTGTATAATATTAAAGCTACTTCCTAACAAAAAGGAAGTAGCTTTTTAAAAAGATAAGAAAGTATATAAAATTGATGTAATATGAAACTGGTGTTTATAGTACTTTTACTAGGAATAGTAAAGATTATAAGGGCACTGAAAAGACCCTATAATTCTACTTTTCAAAAGGGTTGTCCAATAGTCCAATTAATAAGAAAATCGTTGAAACGTCTCCCTTTCCGAAGGGCGTTGCCTCAGCCTCCTCGCTTCGAGGGCACTGAAAAAGTGTCATTCATATAAATTATCTATCAAATAGTCCTAAGAGAATTTAGCGCTTTGGCATTCGCTTTCCGCGGGCGAGCGACGAGCCTCCTCCTACGCTTCGCTTCGTGCGGGGTCTCGTCTGTCTCGCTTTCCCGCAGGAGTCTCATGCGTCGCGCTAAATTCTTTAAATGATATACAGTAAATAGTTCTTATAAAAGTAGTACTAATTTCAAGTTTTTCACTGCCATCGTTTTTGTTCATATGTTTTCGACATTAATACTTGAAAAAAATAGGCAGCATTTCTAAATTGAGAAGCGAAGAGCGCCCGAAATTGTATCTTCGGGCGCTGCTCTCCAGGTAGATAGAATGTATTTCTTTCATTAACCTAAAGCAAAAGCCACCTGACTCCAATCGTTTCAAGCGGGTGACGGACAAACGACTGCCATAGGATTACCGAAAAATAGGGACAGGAAGTGGTTGCCACTTCCTGTCCCTATTAAAGCATATCCCGTAATAATATGGCCGACATGCTGTCCAAAGCACGCTAAAAGCGATGAAGACAAGATACACTTAAAGGGCGCTTGCGCTTTCTTTTCCTATTGGAAGAGCTAGTTAGCTCCTCCTCTTTCGTCCACATGATGATTATGTTGTCCATCTTTTACACGAAGTTCTTTCTTCTCGACATCGGTTAATTTTTGTGGGTCATTAAACTTCTCACTAACACCTTTAGAATTACTTGCGTTATGAGCAGAAGAATTCATATTATTTTTCAACTTTGTTTCCTCCTAATTTTGTTTTTTCAATTCGTAGTATTTACTTAGAATGGTGAAATAGTCATGAACTTATTAAAAAAATTAAATATTTCTCAAATTAGATGAAAAATGAGTAAGAAATAGTATAGAATAATAAAGATAAACTAAAATCCAACAATTCATGTTTAAAAATATATGATACAAACTTTTATTAATTAATATGGTCAAGGGGCTGTTCGTAGTGAATTCAACTAAATATGTATTAGATCGATTTGATGACTTTTTTGTTGTGCTTTTTGAAAAGGATAATAAAGCAAACAAACTAGTCATTTTAAAAGATAAATTTACGATAGATGCAAAAGAAGGGGACTTGTTAGAAGTTCAAGTAAATCAAAATAAATCTGGATATGATTTTAAATTATTGAAAGACGAAACAGATGTTACAAGACAAAGATTACTCGACTTAATCGAAAGTATGAATAAAGAATAAAGATAGTATGGAGAATTCTATTTATAATTCGCCTTGATAATAGTTCATGTTATCAAGGCTTGAGCGCATCTTTTTATCCTCCAATATTCCTTTTTTAGACTGCTTCATAAGTTCAAAAATCCTCCATTATTAAGTCATTCTCGAATTTATTTCTAGACCAATAATCCGAATCCATCACTAAATAATCTTATGAAGGGTTCTCTTCTTTTTTGTCGAATAACAAATGATAAAGAGAGGAGATTATTTTTGTGAATTGTTTAGTGACAAAGGGGAGCATCCATTATAAAGTTTTTGGAACAGGACACCCTATTTTAATTTTACATTCGATGGGAACTGATTTCCGATCTATGTCATCATGGATTGAACCTATTTTTGAAAACGTTCCAGGATTTCAACGAATTTATATAGATTTACCTGCTCATGGTGAAAGTGATATTAATGAAAGTTTTAACTCTTCTGATGATATGCTTTTGAACATATTAGATTTTATTGACAAAACGATTACAAATCAAATGTTTTCACTCATAGGGTTTTCATATGGGGGATACTTAGCTCAAGGTATTTTGCATTCTAAAAAGTCAAGTATACGAAGTATTTGTTTACTTGCTACATCACTTCATCTTAAGGAAAGAAAACTTCCACAAAAGATTGTAATTAATAAGAATGAAGCCTTGTTAAGTGGATTGGAGCATGATATAAAAATTGCAATTGAAACACTAATGAATTATCAAGATGAAGAGCATATTAAATGTTTTTTAAGCGAAATTCAGCCTGGGCGAGTATTAGCTAATAAGAATTTTTTACTTTCAAATTGGAGAGAAAATGGATATTCTCTTTCGGAAGAACCATTCCATAATGTTAAAGAAATTTCTCAGACCGCTCTAATTATTTTGGGGAAACAAGACGCAATTTGTGGTTATGAAGATCATTTTTTTCTACTTAAAAAATTTTCAAAAGCAACATTTGCAATTCTAGATCATGCTGGTCACATGCTTCAAATCGAAAAACGTGAATTAGTGCAAAGTTTAATGAAGGATTGGTTAACAAGAACAATTCAATCAACTTAAAAAAGGATATTTATTTTACAATAGAGAAATAATATGTTAGTTACTATTATTTTTCTTAATGAGGGGAATGAGGATGATAGAAGCTTCCGTACACAATAAAATCATTAATGGGAAGGTAGTCCTTTGGCATTATGTGGAGGATTTATCTAATGCGGTTGAATGGTACTCCAATATTTTAGGTATGAAGCCGACAAGTAATATTGATGTTGCTTATTTTTTTAACATTAATGAAAATACAAAGTTGGCAATTAGTAATCGCTTTAAGGTAAGTGAAAGTCTACCGAAAAGCGCTACTTTAGACTTGCAAAGTGATGATATATTTGAAACACACCGAATACTAAAGGAAAAAGGTGTTCAAGTAGAAAAAATAGAAAACCCTATATTTAACTATCATGAGTTCTATTTTAGCGATTTGGAAAATAATCAAATTCGAGTACATGGTTTTGTGAAAGAATAAACAATTACTCTGTTTCAAAGCGACCTTCTCTTAAAAGAGTCGGTCGCATTTTTTGAATGAATAATCTTATTCTTAGTTTGGTTCTACGTGAACGTGTACATCATAAACACCATATTTATCAATCATGACGTTCTCAACAAGTGTTGCTATATCATGGGCTTCTCTAACATCTAGTGTAGAGTTAACAAGTAAAACAACATCAATCACTTCATTATTGCCATAGTTTCTTCCTTTAATTTCTTTTATTCCTTTAACACCTTCAATATTGATAATGATATTACGATACATCTCTATTTTATCTACATCAAATCCATCTGATAGTTCATGTGATGCTTCTTTAAATATATCCCAAGCAGTTTTACATATTAATAGTCCAACGACGATTGCTGTTAAAGTATCGAGCCAAGGCATATTTAGTTGAGAACCGAATATACCTACTGCTGTTCCTATACTTACCCATGCGTCTGAAATATTGTCTTTGGCGGCTGCCATTACTGCTTTACTATTAATTTGTTTAGCTAATTTTTTATTATAGCGATAAACGAAATACATAATAATCGATGAAAATAGACCGACATATGCTGCGAGAATATTCGGTGTTTCTTTTCCTCCTTGAAAGATGGAGCTAACGGCATCATTCAATACTTGAATACCAACTGCTAACATAATAAAAGAAGCAATCATTGATGCAATCGTTTCACTTTTCCAATGCCCATATCCGTGATCTTTATCAGGTGGTTTCTGTGATAGACGAAGTCCTATTAGTACTGCAATAGATGCGATTATATCTGTTGTATTATTTAGACCATCAGCCCTTAAAGCTGCTGAATCACTCATATAGCCAATCGTCAACTTTAGAATAGAAAGAAATACGTAAGCAATGATACTAATTAATGCTCCACGTTCGCCTAATTTTAAATTATTATATTTTTGGTTTTCCATCTCGATTCCTCCAACAAAACTTGAACAGGTTACAAAATAAGTCCATAAAGCATAAAAATTTCATAATGCTAGAACTCTTTCCTGAGAGAAACAAAAAACCTCGACTGATTTTCAGTCGAGGTTTGTATATTTTTTAAAATATTCCATTTTTAATAATAGTTGATTCATATTTATCACTCTCAAGTTTTAGTTATCTTTCTATTTTAGCATGTATCTGCTGAATTTGTAATGGGGTAATAAGAAATAATAAAAAGTATTACCGGCTCAGCATGCAGGACGGGCTTTTTATTCTTGTAAAATAGCTTCTTTTACTTTTGACTGAATAATGTTCGAATTTTATTCACTACTAACAATAGTATGGGAAGAAAAACTCCAAAGATAATGGCAAGAGAAGGCCAAGTTTCCTTGTTATATAAAGCAGATTGTATTACGTTTGGATGAGCTATTAGTGATATTCCAACTAATATCAATCCTAGCGGTAAAATAAGAGAACGATAATCTTTAAGGTTGAGTATTTGTGCCAAGCCTACTACAGATGCATAAAAATAGACCGTAACTCTAATATAAATAGTAATAATCCATAAAAAAGCCATAATAACTTCGATTCTCTTTAAAAAATTTCCTATATTTATTCTCTTTGCTAACTCATAACTAGGGTATCTCTCGCGTGAAGTAGAATCAGCGCCTAGAACCAAAATAGATAAAGTAATTATCGTTATTAAGACAATTCCCCCCATTATGGTGCCTAAATAAAATGCTTTATGTGGACCCTTCTGTTCGTTAATGGAAACAGGGTAAAGCATTAGTAAAATAATCATAGGAAAAGAAAAACCGCTAATAAAAAACAAAGTACTGAATATTAAAGATTTTGCTTTGACTTCAAATAGAGGCTGTATATTTTTAAAATCTATTTGAGGTGAAATAAAAATGACGAAAATAATAAACAAAAGAACAAAGAAAAGAAATAGAATTTCTGTGGAACGAATAAAAGTTTCTAACCCTAAGTAACACCCATAGACGATAATGAGGGCAAAAAGTATATTAAATGCAACTGCAGGTGTTTGTGGCATAATTTCAGATCGCATAAAATTTTCAACAAAATATAATAACTCAGATGCGGATAAAAAGGTAAATAATACAAAAAATACTGACACAGTCTTTCCAATCCATTTTCCTAATATCTTCTCATTAATTTCTACTAAAGACATGTTTGGGGCAATATTTCCAGTGCTAATGTACAATTTCACTAGTAATAAACTTATTACCACTCCTATGGTTGCAGTCATCCAAGCTCCTTGTTTAACATCTGCTGCAATATCTGATGGTACAACTAATATAGCTGTTCCAATAGAAAATAGAATAACTAATATTGTAAATTGACGAACACTAATGACGAACTTTCCCACAATTCTCTAGCCTCTTTTTTGGTTAAATTATTTATTAACTCACTAGAATTAAAAAAAAAAATTTCTAACTTAATGTATTGTTGATCAAATTGCTTAAAGGTTTAAGAACAAAGGTAATATATTTATAGGGACTGGTTAACTTGATATCAAAAGCAATTGCTAAACATAGACCTGTACCTAATAATAATAAAATAGAAAAGGTCCATGTCTCTCTCTTGTAATTTTTTTTCAAAAGATTTGGTACTTCAATAAAAATAATTGCCACTACTACAACTAATATTCCAATACTAATAACCAGCGGGAACTACTCCTTTACATTATGTAGAATAAAAATCTACATAAGCCCTAAATCACGTTTAATATATTTAGGGGAACTATGTAATTTATATTTAGGTAATAAATTATATAATAAGCCTTTTTATTCATACTAACCAAAGATTATGGATTTTAATCTGCTACAGTGGTGTTGAAGCATTACTTTGAAGTTGTTGATGATTCTGGAGTGAAAACTAGAGGCGTATATCTCTACTATTTTAGGGGAAAATCAAAAAAAAACTAGAAACGTTGAACTAACAACATTTCTAGAGTTTTGTTTCTTGTCGTTTATGAAGCGACGGAATTAACGAGAGTAGAACTCAAAGAACTGATTCACAAGAGAAGGGTCAATATACCGATGCTTGTTATTGGATTCAAGCTTTGAAAAATATATCATGAATATTTACTTAAAAAGAAGAGTAATCGCGACCACTTTTTATTGTAATTCCATATAAATTTATGAACAGTTCTAATGCAAAATCCTTAGTTAAAGAGGGAATATAAGATGTATTCCTTCATATTTATTGCATTGAGTGATGGGCGGCATGATGTAATAACAAAAAGCACCCTTTAAAAAGGTCCTTTTTTTGTGCAAATTATACTTACACATTACTGTACATACGCCTCTGTTACTTGTTTTGAATATCCCCAATGTTGATAATATACCTGCAGCCGGCTCCATGTAAAGCCTACCGCAAGCTGCTACGTCCTTGTCCATGAAAATGGCTCGCTTTTTCAGTCGTGAAATACAGCTGATTTTACCAATTAAATTTATTTCATATACGTAAAAAGAATTACCTCTCCAAAGGTCTAAACTTTCATTTACAGAAGCACTGACTAATTGAATAAATGGTTCATAGTCTCCAGTCGTAGATGCATGATACAGCTTAAATGAACTCCTCTATTGTAGATTTTTTAGAATACTTCTGTAAAACTAAAATGAAAATTGAGAAGGAATTTGTAAGGATATTTGATGAGAGGTTTCCACTAAAATAGATTTACAGCGCTCAAGCTCATCGCCTATTAACTGAACAGATGGTCCAAGGAGACCAATTGCAGCAATACACTTATTGTTTTTGTCTAAAATCGGTGCGCTGATACCATGAACCCCTGGATTCGTTTCTTCAAGTTCTACATGATAACCTTGTTCCAAAATCGATTGTAACTGTTTCATAATTTCATTCACATTTGATACCGTTTTTTTAGTGTGTGAAGATATCGGTAAGTTTAGTAATCGCTCACGTTGTTCTTGTTCTGCATACGCCATAAAGATTTTACCGATTACCCCGTAATTCATACTTCTTCTTTGTCCCGTATAGGAAGAGTATTTTAATCCGACAGAATTTTCACAAGTAAATACATAAATCATTGTATCGCCATCTGGCACAACCATCATTACCGTCTGTTGAGTTTTTTGCTGCATTTCAATTAATAATGGAACAGCAAGGGTTTTTAGACTTGTAATGGAATTAAGGTTGCCAGCTAAATCTAAAAGCTTTAGTCCTAAAAAATATGTCGCTGTTTCTTTGTCATATCGTATTAAACCCCTTTTTTCTAATGTGTAGAGCATGCGGTATACCGTTGTTTTAGCTAGTTTTGTATGACTGACAATCTCATCAATGGAAAGATTACTAATCTCATTGTTAAAAGATTCTAGTATATCAATTGCACGATCAATTGATCGAATGGAATTCATTTTTACGTCACGCAATTACTTCCGCCCCTTTTCTAATCTATATAGTGAATTATAATTTTTTTTAAAAATTAGTCAACTTGAAGGGAGTCCTATCCTACTAGAAATGAAAAAAAATAATATAAAAAAATTTTAGTTTGACTATTCGGAAAATAATGTTAACATATTTTTAACAATCCACCATAAGGTTTATTTAATCCGATAGGTGGATTTTATGGTGCAGATAGGAGGTATGTTTAGTATTTTGTAAGCCACATTTTATGGTGGAGAGAAATGTCTCGACAAAATGAAGGGGTGTAGGAAAATGATCAAAAGAAATTACAGAAGTATTGTCGACAATACTAAATTTAAACCGTTTCATCTTACTATATTGTTGTGGTGTACATTTATTGTAATAGCGGAAGGTTATGATTTAGTCGTTTATGGATCAATTGTGCCTTACTTATTAGATGAATGGTCTCTAACAACAGTAGAGGCGGGTGCAATGGGAAGTTATGGCTTGGTTGGTATGATGGTAGGTTCTATTATTTTAGGTATTTTAGCTGATAAGTTTGGGCGTAAAAATATTGTGATTTTGAGTGTGATTATCTTCAGTATTTTTACAGGTCTATCTGGCTTTGCGGATAATCCTACTTTCTTTTCATGGTGTCGTTTCTTTGCGGGCGTTGGTATAGGCGGTGCCTTACCAAATGCAGTCGGACTTATGACGGATTATGCACCGAAAGTTCTACGGACAACATTAATCGCAATTGTTCTAACAGGAATGCAGATTGGTGGTGTAATTGCACCACTTATTAGTATAAATTTGGCACCAACTTTTGGTTGGCAATTCGTCCTTTGGATTGGTGCATTGCCATTACTTGCTGTGCCATTTATGTTTAAATATTTACCAGAGTCCACAAGCTTCCTTGTGCTAAAGGGAGATACCGATCAATTAACAAAAACAATTCGTAAAATTGATAATACCTATGTCTATCAAAATGAAGTAACAGCTAGTCCGGTCGCTGAAGAAAGCGCTGGGAATTCACCTTTAACTGTTTTCAAAGAGAAGCGTGGGGCTAATACGATTCTCTTTTGGGTCGCGTACTTCATGTGCTTATTCATGATTTATGGATTAAATACATGGTTACCGAAATTAATGATGGAATCAGGCTACGGATTAAACTCTAGCTTGTCATTTTTAATTATTTTAAACGCAGCGGCTATAATCGGAACATTTTTATTTGGCCGAATTGCAGATAAATGGGACTCTAAAAAACTACTAGTAGTTCTTTTCTTATTAGGTGCAATTAGCTTAGCTTTATTAGGCTTTAAAAATGATGTAGTGATCATTTATATCCTTGTGGGACTTGCAGGAGCTTGTACAATGGGGACACAGAATATTGCCAATGCATTTGTATCGCAGTATTATCCTGCAGCAATTCGTTCAACAGGTCTAGGAATGAGTAATGGTATAGGTCGGATCGGCGGTATGACAGGTCCAATTATCGGAGGATTTTTATTATCTTGGAGTTTACCTGGTCCCATGAATTTCCTGGTTTTCGCTGCCGCTGGATTTATCGCAGCAGGAGCTTATTTTTTAGTGAAAGTACCTAAAAGTCAGGAAGAAACGTCACGCGTTGTAATTCCTAATTTGGAGATGGAGAGCACGGAATTCAAACACTAAAAAAAAGCACTATCGTTTTGGATAGTGCTTTCATTTGTCTTTCTTCAAGTCTATCAAAAAATCGGAAAATTTAAAACAATTAATTGAAAAACAAAAAATGATGTGCTATCATAAAACTCACTAAGTGGTTTCGTTAATCCATCTAGTGAGTTAAAAAGGTTAGTCGGTAGGAGGCTTATTGATGGAGAATCCAGAAACAAACTCTAATGTATATGATGTAGCAATTATTGGTTACGGTCCTGTTGGTGCTACGCTTGCAAATATGTTAGGTAAGGCAGGTAAAAAAGTTGTCATCTTTGAAAAAGAAGGATCTGTATACCACATACCGCGTGCTAGCCACTTAGATGGTGAAGTGATGCGGGTGTATCAATCCATTGGCCTTGCTGCAGAAATGGAAAAAATAACAATTGGTGCTAAAGGCTATCGTTTTTTAAATTCAAAGGGACAGCTATTAACAGAACTAGTCCGTCGTGAAGGAAAAGGACCACAAGGGTGGAACTACCATTATCGATTCCATCAACCTGATTATGAAATCGCTTTACGGAAAGGGGTTGAACGTTTTAATTCGGTAGATGTAAAGCTTTTACATGAAGTGGTAGAACTTGAGCAAAATAAGGATTTTGTGACAATTACAGCAAAGGATACTAAAACAAATTCGTTAAAAAAATTTCAAGCCTTATATGCAGTCGGTTGTGATGGTGGTCGTTCGACAGTAGGGAAAATGATGGGCGCTTCTAAGCGGGATGTTGGATTACATCAACCATGGCTTGTTGTAGATATTAAGCTTAAAAGAGAAACGGAACTTCCGACAACAGGGATTCAATACTGTGAACCAGAAAGACCAACAACTTTCATTCCTTACATTGGGGACAAAGATCGCTTCCGCTGGGAGTTGCACGTGATGCCAGGGGAAACAAAAGAGGAATTAGAAAAACCCGAGAAAGTATGGAAGTTATTAAGTAGATGGGTTACAGAGGAAGATGCCACTATTGAACGGGCAGCGGTGTATACTTTCCATTCAACAATCACAAATGGTTGGCGAAAAGAACGTCTATTTTTAGCAGGTGATGCCGCACACCAAATGCCACCGTTTTTAGGGCAAGGCATGTGTGCTGGAGTAAGAGATGTTGCAAACCTATCTTGGAAATTGAACATGGTATTAAACGGTGAAGCTGATGATTCCTTACTTGATACGTATGAAGTTGAACGTGTGAACCATGTAAAAGACTTTATAAACCTAGCAACTGAACTAGGTAAAATCATTGTCACACTAGATCCAAAAGAAGCTGAAAAGCGAGATCGCCGAATGCTCGAGGAACAAAAAGGGAGTGCAATTTCTGATCCAACACCGAGGCTTGCAGGCGGGATACATGGAAATGCACAAGAGCCTGCGGGTGTTATCTTCCCGCAACCTAAGGTATCAAATGGGCAATTACTTGATGACGAAATTGATGGAGCAAGGTTTGCAGTAATTGGTGAAGAAATCTTTATAAACAAAGCTTCTTCTGAGGTAAAGAGAATTTGGAGTCAAGTGCAAGCAAAGCTTATTACCAATATAAACGAAGAGATAGAGGAGTGGCTTGTCACTTATAATGTAAAATGCGTAATTTTACGTCCAGATCGATATGTATTAGGTGTTGCAAATACATTAGAAGAATTAGATGCAATCACTCGATTGATACCTGTTAATGCCGAAGTTCATAACTTCATCTAAATCAATATTCGTGGAGGGAAAATGATGAAATTAGTAACATATACCACAGATAAAAAAAATTATAGACTGGCAGTTGCTGTAGACGAAACAAAAATTATCGATCCACAACAGGCATATGAAGAAAAGCTTTCTGAAACTTCACCGCACCGGGCGTCTGAATTGGCTCGCACACTTTTACCGGAAGACCCGACATTGTTTTTGGAAAACGGGGAGTTTAGTTTGAGAGCCGCAGATGAGGCAGTGAAATATGCACTTGAATCTGGCACTGGAACAGGTGTTTATAAAAGAGCTGAGGTTCACATCGGTCCACCTATACTCAACCCTAAAAAAATCATTTGTGTTGGGTTAAATTATGCAGATCATATTAAGGAAATGAATCGTGAATTACCAACTCACCCTGTCGTATTTGCTAAATTTAGCAATACACTCATGGGACCTAATGAACCATTTCCACTTCGTACATCACTCACAGAAAAGTTAGATTATGAAGGGGAGCTCGCTTTTGTAATTGGTAAAAGAGCGTATCGAGTTTCCGAAGAGGAAGCACTGGACTATGTAGCAGGATATACGGTAGCGAACGATATTACAGCAAGAGACATGCAAAAAAGGACTGTACAATGGCTTCAAGGAAAAACACTAGATAAGAGCCTTCCTTTAGGACCTTGGCTTGTAACTCTAGATGAAATCAAAAATTCGCAGGCTTTGTCTATTAAGACAAGTGTAAACGGTGTAGTACGCCAAAGTTCAAATACAGCTAACCTCGTATTCAACGTAAATCGCCTTGTCGCTTTTCTTTCTGATTTTATTACACTTGAGCCAGGAGATATTATTATTACTGGCACGCCCGGTGGAGTCGGCGAAGCACAAGGACTCTTCCTTCAAGATGGTGACGTCGTGAAAGTAGAAATCGAAGGAATTGGAACGATTGAAACAAAAATTATCAAAGAAGACTAATATGATCTATTACTACTGGAGGAATGAACATGTTTTTAATTGATAAACTTCAATATTTAGTATTTAATACACCGCAAATTGATAAAATGACAGATTATTATGAACGCATTCTAGGGATGATTAAATTAGATGGTAGTCCTGAAAATGAAGTTTGGTTGGGACAATTTTCTAATACACCAGCTCTAATTCTTCGTAAAGATACGAGCGTTTCACTAGGTGAAGTTGGTTTATCTATCGTTGGAAAAGCGGAGTTTGAGGAAATTATCCAACGTTTACAAACAAAAGGCATTTCTTATGATGTAAGTGATTCTGACATATTAGGGAAAACAATAAGATTCAACGATTATGATGGACACCCATTGTGTCTATACTTGTCTAGTCATATTTCACTGGAGCGTAGTAACCGTATCCCGAGAACAGGACCACAACTAGGGAGGATCCAGCATGTCACATTTGCTTCTCCAGATCCATATAAACTTGCTGAATTTTATGAAGAAGTATTGAATTTCCGTATCTCTGATAGAGTGGAAGGTGGAAAATTCGTTTGGTTCCGTACAGATGAGGATCATCATACTGTTGCAGCAGCAGCACATATAGAAGCAGGTCTTGATCATTATGCTTTTGAACTTCCAGATTGGGATTCTTTCAAGGAATGGTGTGACCACCTTGGAGAAGAAGATGTTGAAGTAATTTGGGGTCCAGGTAGGCACGGTCCTGGAAATAACCTATTTATCTTTACATTAGATCCTGACGGTCACAGAATTGAATATTCATCAGAAATGGAAAGATTTCGTGACAAGCATATGGAATATTCTGCACGTATATGGAAAGAAAGTGCTCAAACCGTTAACCTTTGGGGTGTAGGCGCTCCTTGGGCAAGAAATTTGCCTGAATTAGGGAGGTAAATAATGTAATGAAAGAGTGAGAAGGGACCATATTACCCTTCTTTTTGATGTTTCCAATATAGTAATAGAAGTGAATCTCTCCATGTAGAGATTATTTTTAACAATATGAAACAAAGGATGTGAAGTGATGAGTATTGAACAGCTCGGTTCGAAAGCGGATCACTTATCAGAAGAGTTAATTCAACGAGTAAAACGTCTTTCCTCTTCATTAATAAGTGATGGGATGGGATGTACAGTTTCAATGGACTATACGATTAAACCGGTCGCTCCTGCTAATAAAATCGTGGTAGGAACAGCTTTAACGGTGAGTGTGGGCCCTGGAGATAATGTATGTTTACATAAAGCTGTACCCTTGGGGGAAAAAGGCTATATTTTAGTCGTGGATGGAAAAGGGGATACAAAAAATGCTCTTCTTGGTGAATTGATTGCAACGGCGGCAAAAAAAGCAGGATATGAAGGTATTATAGTAGATGGACTAGCAAGAGATCAGGGAGCACTTCGCAGATTAGATTTTCCTGTGTATTGTAAAGGGTTTATTCCAAATGGGCCACTTAAAGGAGAATCGGGTCAAATCAATACGGCCATTTTATGCGGAGGGGTTTCAGTTCGTCCAGGTGATTTAATTGTCGGTGATGATGATGGAGTGGTTGTCATTCCAAGAGAGAATGCGGAAGAAATCATCAGGAAAGCAGAGATGAAAGCGGAATATGAGGAAAAACGGAGACAAGAAATCCAAAATGGACAGATGTTGCCGGCTTGGTTAAGAGAGGGTAGTAAACGTGAATCTACTACATAATAAACAATATCTAATTTCCTTTGTTACATAGAATATAGTTATAATAATATCAAAAAGCACCTCTTAAAAAGGTGTTTTTTTGTACAAATTAAACTTACATATTCCTGTACATACGCCGCCATTTATTATCATTAGCCCCCAATATTAGCCCCAATAACCTGCATTTTAGTGCTATATCCTGCATTGTCAGATAAAAAGAAAAAGCCCCGAAACCTTGATTTAACAAGGATTCTAGGGCTTTTAATACTACTCTTTGCAGAGTATAGCTATTAACGAGAGTAGAACTCAACGATAAGAGATTCGTTAATTTCAGCAGATAGTTCGCTACGCTCTGGAAGACGCACGAAAGTACCAACTTTTTTGTCTGCATCGAATGATAAGTATTCAGGTACGAAGTTACTAACTTCCATTGATTCATTTACAACGTTCAAGTTTTGAGATTTTTCACGAAGAGAAATTTCTTGACCTGGTTTTACGCTGAATGAAGGAATATCTACACGTTTACCATCAACCATTACGTGACCATGGTTAACTAATTGACGAGCTCCACGACGAGTGCGAGCAAGACCTAAACGGTAAACAACGTTATCAAGGCGAGTTTCAAGAAGGATCATGAAGTTTTCACCATGTTTACCTTGCATTTTACCAGCTTTGTCAAATAGAGTACGGAATTGACGTTCGTTTACACCATAAGTGTGACGAAGTTTTTGTTTTTCTTGTAATTGAAGACCGTATTCTGTTAATTTTTTACGTTGGTTAGGACCGTGTTGTCCTGGTGCGTAAGGGCGTTTTTCTAATTCTTTACCAGTACCGCTTAGTGAAATACCAAGACGACGTGATAATTTCCATGATGGACCTGTATAACGAGCCATGAATGACTCCTCCTTTATATTGGTTTTATTTTGTTGTAAAATAAGACCAGATGCATTCAAACTAGCAGACATTTTGTTTTCATGTATCATCGCCCATGCAGCCAAAGGGTTACAGGATACACCATCTATTTTATAAATAGAGGAACAAAATGAGCTATCTAGGCCATACAACTGCTGCATTTATTTTACACAAAGACCATTGTAACTTTTTTTTGCATGAAAGTCAATACCAATCCTTTCGTCCCAAAGTCATTCCGTTACTCATTATTAAAAGGAAATCAATTGACAAATTAATAGAAATATAGTCAAATAGAAATAGGTGTTATGTGTGATAAAAGTAACAGATTCACTCTTGGAGAGCTGAGAGGTGTAAAAAATGGAAGAACAGATTATGGTTCAGTTGAAAAGTCGCATTTTAGATATTTGGAATAAAAATGTGCTCATTCATGAATCCAGTATCAAGTGGTTTGCCGACTTAAAAATAATATTGTCAGAATTTTTCGATGTTCGTGTAGCGAATTATTTTATTTTCGATGCAGATACTTTTTTACAACTGCAATGGAACCATTCATTAACTAAAAAGCTGAATGCAATTAAATGGTTAGAGATTGAAGCTTTTTTTTACGACAAAAATTATGCAGAAATTCCTTTCTTGCAAAACAACCATTTGGAGTACGGAGAAGTAACGATTCTATTAAGAGACATAGAGGAGCAACCATTAGGGTTGCTTACGATGGAATCGACAGCTAAATGGAAGAGATTTTGTCAAACGATTGAAGTGAATGATTTTATCCATACAATTAGTAAATTAGTCCAAGCTATAAAGAAAACAGTTTTTTTAACACAGCAAGAAAATCAATACCGTAATTTATTTAATGTTACGAAAATGTTCCATTCAACGCTTGATATTGGTCAAATATTAGAAGGAACATTAACTGCTATAAAAGACGCATTTCTAAACTTCGAGTCATCCTTAATACTATCTAACGATCAAGATCGAAAGACCTCTGCTCCATATAAACTATTTGATTACACTTCTGAAAGACCCGCAACAGTAGAAGCATACGTTTCTGGAGAAATTACATCCGAACTTGCAACAGATTTAGGAGTCCGTTTATTAAATGTACCTATAAAAGGAAAGCAAGGAATATACGGTATTATGCAAATATCTACACCTATAGATTATTTATTTTCCGTTCGACAAAAGGAATTTGCATCACTTCTAGCTTCTGCAGCAGGAAATGCATTAGAAAATGCTAAGCTGTATATTCAATCGCACCGTTTAGTAGCAGATTTACAATTAATCAACGAAACTTCACATAAATTAAATATGAATTTATCATTAGACGACATGTTACTTTTTTTAAGAAACCAATTAATGAAATCTTTTCATCCAGAACAAACCTGTTTCGTTTTTATAAAAGAGGAAGAATATGAAATCTCTTCAGCAAGTACAGAGTTTTTTCATACGATGGATGGACAATTATACATTCAACACGTAGCCAATCACTTCAGAAAATTGAAGGACTCTCTATTTATTGCAGATTTCAATCGTTTAGCAGACTTAAAATATGAATACCGTTCATTAATTGCAATACCATTAAGAGAACAAAATAATATTACTGGTTTTAGTATTGTACTGCACAAGGAACCATATTTCTTCTCATTTGATGGTTTTAAATTAATGCAATCATTAATACAGCACTCTTCCTTAGCGATAAGTAACTCTATTTTACGTAATAAGTTACAAGAGATGGTGAATCGAGATCATTTAACGAATCTATTTGCACGAAAATATCTAGACAAATATGTAGAAACTTCTATGGCTAATGAAGAATGCGGAGTTTTTATATTGATGGATATAGATAATTTTAAACAAGTAAATGATACACATGGGCATCAAGTCGGAGATGAAATATTAAAGCAAATTGCTACTATTATAGAAAAAAGAACTGATGGAATTGGCATTGGAGCTAGGTGGGGTGGGGAAGAACTTGCGTTGTATTTGTCAGAGATGACGATAGCGGAAGGAATAGAAGAGTCGAAAGAGTTGATTAAGTTAATACCGATGTACACGAATCCGAGCGTGACGGTTTCGATTGGGGTATGCGTTTGGAAAAAACAAGATAATGTAACTTTTCACGATCTTTTTCATTGTGCAGATACCGCTCTATATGAAGCGAAGAATAACGGTAAAAATCAATTACGTATTTTTGAGGCATCTCATCTTTAATAGGATGGTTGCCTTTTCTTTTTCCTGCATACAGTGTAAACTAAATGTAAGCGTTTACAATAAAAGGGGTGTAAGAAAATGGGTAATGAACAACATCAAAAGGAAACGTTATATATTCATAAAGGTTATCAATCTATTGAACATCATGATAGTCTATCAGTTCCCTTGTATCAAACATCCACATTTGCATTTGAAACTGCTGAGCAAGGTGCTAGAAGGTTTGCCGGGGATGAGGCAGGTGGAATTTATTCGCGATTAGGAAATCCGACAGTCCATGTACTAGAGGAACGAATGGCAGCATTGGAATATGGGGAAGGTGCGCTAGCATTCGGTTCAGGAATGGCAGCTGTTAGTACGATATTAGTTCATTTAACAAAATCAGGGGACCGTATACTTTGTACACGAGGCATATACGGATGTACATTCGGATTTTTAAAAATAATGAAGGAAAAGTATGACATTTCACATGATTTTGCTACATTAGCTACAGAAGAAGACATTGAAGCTGCTATCAAACCAAATACGGCTTGTATTTATATTGAGACACCGATTAATCCGACAATGGAAATAGTAGATATAGAATTAATAACGAAAGTTGCTAAAAAACATGGTATTCCAGTGGTAGTAGATAATACATTTTCCTCACCTTATTTACAAAACCCGTTGGAACTAGGTGCCGATTTTGTACTGCATAGTGCTACTAAATATATAAATGGTCATGGAGATGTTATTGCAGGAATAGTAGTTGGAAAGAAAAAAGAGGACATCGAAGCTATACGTTTTTCAGTTCAAAAAGATTATGGAGGCATCATTTCTCCATTTGATGCATGGCTACTCATACGAGGCTTGAAAACATTGCATGTACGAATGGAACGACACACGAAAAATGCAGAAGATATCCTCACCTTTTTAAAGTCCTGTTCATTGGTAGAAAACATTTACTATCCCTTTGATGAAGATAATCCGCAGTTTAATATTGCTAAGAAGCAAATGAAGGCTGGGGGAGGGCTTATTTCGTTCACCGTAAAAGGTGGAATGAAAACAGCACAAAAGCTAATGAATGAATTAGGGCTAATCAAAATAGCTGTTAGTTTAGGAGATGCGGAAACACTTATTCAGCATCCTGCAACTATGACTCATTCAGTTGTTCCAGAGATAGATAGGATAGAAATGGGCATTACAGATGGATTATTACGTCTTTCAGTAGGGCTTGAGAACGCTGGTGATTTAGTAGAGGATCTAAAACAAGCATTTTCTAAGTGTTGAAAGCTGAGGGAGGTTAATATCCCTCAGTACTTCTTAAAGAATTAAAAAGTATATATATTTAGTATGCCATGAACCGTGTTCATGGTATTTTTTTATTTAGAAGGCGATGTTAGAAATACATTCGGTAAGCAATTTGTTTTCCATAGCTTACCGCTCGCTTTCCGCGGACGAGCGTCGAGCCGCTTCGTCGCTACGCTCCTACAGGGTCTCGTCTGTCTCGCTTTTCCCGCAGGAGTCGATCGGACGCTTCTCCAAACAACACAAAGTATGCTGCAATTGTTTCTATCACGTTCCTAAAAATATCCTCCAGTAATGATGCAGGAAACTTGTAGTACTATGGCCTTCTAAGGACAGAGGAGATAAAATGAACGTAAGGTTATTGCCGCTTTTCTTAAATATGCTTAGTTAAAATTTGTACGAATTGCTCTAAGCCTTTTGCATCTTGATCGGAAAAGCGTTCTTTTACAGGACTATCGATATCGAGAACACCTAATAGAACTCCGTCTTTTATAACTGGAACGACTATTTCTGATTGGGAAGCTGCATCACATGCGATATGTCCAGGAAAAGCGTGCACATCAGGAACGATAATCGTTTCTTGTGTAGCTGCCGCAGTACCACAGACTCCTCTACCAACAGGTATTCTTACACATGCAGGTAAACCTTGAAAAGGGCCTAAAACTAATTCGCCATTCTCCATTAAATAAAATCCGACCCAATTAATTTGATCGAAAAACTGATTTAATAATGCAGAAGCGTTACTTAGATTAGCGATTACATTCGTTTCTCCTATTAATAATGCGTCCAATTGTTTAGCTAACATTGTGTAGTTTGCTTCTAAATTCTCAGAATAAGCTGCTTTTGTAAACATTTCAATTCTCCATTCTACAAATGTTTTTTTATTTCATCATAAAACTGGTGTAAGTCAGCTGCTTGATGGGCATCTGAACCGAATACTAAAGGAATTCCTAATTGTTTTGCTTTTTCGATATATGGTGGGGCAGGGTAGCTTTCTAAACAATAGGATTTCGCTAAACCTGCACTATTTACATCTAATTGAAGATGTTGGTTTTTAATTTCTGTTAATATAGATATAATATCCTGGTGATCATTCACTTTTTCAGTTAATGCATGCTGGAATTTGTGAACGAGCGTAATGTGACCAATTCGTTTCGGTTTATAAGTTCCTAAATCACTCGTTATTGAATCCATCAATGTTTTATAATACAATTTATATACAGATACTGGATTACCAACTTGTTTAATAAATTCTAAGTATGTTGTTTTCGAAAAATCAATGCATGTGTAGGCATTTTGAAATAGTAAAAAATGTACCGATAAAATGGAATCGTCTAAATATTTTCCGTATGTATTTAGAAAAGATATAGTTTCTTGCTCAAAACCAGTTATGTAATCTATTTCTAATCCAGTTAAAATGACAATTTCCTTCACATATTGTTTTTTCAAATCATGTAAATCTGTTAAATAATTTTCGAGCTGATTCAATTTCATTCCACTATCTAATTCTGGTGTCGGATCTGTGAAGTTAGATGGTAAGGGCGCATGTTCTGTAAATGAAATTTCTTGAAAACCATTTTGAATTGCTTTTTCAATGTACAAATGGAATGAATCAAGGCTACCATGAGGGCAGAAGGGGGTATGAATATGACCATCCTTTTTCAAAAAAAATCAGCCTCCTCATCATTTAAATACAATTATTTCAAAGAATTCATTGCATTTCTAGTGTTTTATGAAACAATAACATAAAAACATGGTAATATATAGAGTAACATTTGAATTAGAACTTTTTGATTTTGGAACAGGGGGCTTACGATGAAGTATATCATCCCAGCGGTCATTATACTTTTAGTCATTGCAGTCTTTGCGTTTATAATAAGACGAAAACATAATTCGGAAATTGAACGTTTAGAGCATGAAAAGCATCAAATTCAAAATAAACCTATTTTGGAAGAAATGACAAAAGTAAAACAGTTAAATATGAATGGCCAAACAGAAGAAATGTTTGAAAGATGGAGAAATACATGGACAGAAGTTATGGACGTACTAATGCCTAAAATCGATGTCCTATTATTTGATGCGGAAGAAACTATTGATAAATTTCTTTTCATCAAAGCTTCCAAAATTGAACGAGAAATACAGTTATTAATTTCTTCATGTGACGATAAGATGTCGGGTATATTAAAAGAACTAGAAGAATTGATCGGTAGCGAAGAAAAGAATCGAATTGAGATGGAGCAACTAAAAGAACAGCATCGAGCTGCAAGAAAGACATTACTTGCTCATCAGTACTCTTTTGGTGATGCTGTGCCAGCAATTGAAGCAAAATTAGAGTCATTTATTCCACATTTTGAAGAATTTGATAAATTGACAGAAACAGGGAATTATTTGAGTGCAAGAGAAATTGTAATATCAGTCCAAGACGAAGGACAAAAGTTTTTTCAAATATTGCATGATATCCCATCAGTTTTATCAGAGATACAACATAAAATTCCTGCTAGTATTCATGAACTAAGAAACGGTCAAAAAGAGATGGAAGAGAGTTCCTACTACTTGCAACATCTTGAGATGACCAAAAAGTTAGACACGCTGGAAGAAGAACTGAAAGAATTGAAGGCTGCAGTTGTTGAGCTTAATGTAGGCAAAACAATTGTAAGAGTGGAAGAAATAAAAGATGAAATTGAAACGTTTTATGACTTACTGGAAAAAGAAGTTTTAGCAAAAAAATATGTGGATCAGCACAAAGAAAAAACTGCTGATCGCTTAAAAGAGGTAACATTCGTTACTCGTGCTATTAGTGAAGAAGCGGCTTATGTGCAACAGAGCTATCGCTTACCAGAAAAAGAAGCAGAAATTCCACAAAGTTGCTTAAAAGAACTGGAAGACCTACATAAGAAATTTGAACTTCTTTCAACACGTGTAGAGGAAGAACAATCTGCATATTCTAGTTTACAAGAAGAGTTAAACGACATTGCAGAAGAAATTGACCGTCTATATGAAGAACAGGATCGTTTTGCCAATCGTCTAAAAAATCTTCGTATCGATGAAAATAAAGCTCGCGCCAAACTTGATGAATTAAAAAATCTATTACATGAAACGGATCGTATGCTACAAAAGGCAAATATTCCGGGAATTCCAGAAGATATGGATGTTCGTTTAGAGGAAGCAGAGGAACATATTTACGTAGCAATGCAAAGTCTTCAAGAAGTTCCACTGAATATGACGTTAGTAGAAAATTATTTACTAAAAGCAGAAGCTTGTATGGAAGAAGTACATCAAAAAGCGAAAGAAATGCTTGAAAATGTACTGTTAACCGAAAAGATTATCCAATACGGAAACCGTTATCGTGCAAATCATCCAAATGTTCATCAGAGGCTACTAGAAGCGGAAGAAGCATTTAGACAACTAAGATACGCAAAAGCATTGGAGGATGCAGCGACGGCAGTGGAAGAAGCGGAGCCAGGTGCTTTGAAGAAGATTGAGGTATTAGTGAAAGAAGATGCATGGCGTACATAACCTACTACTGAAGAATAGTATCATCCTTCACTAGGGGCAAGTAGATGTGCCTATACTGTGATTATAAGACAAGCGTTTTCTATTTTGTATACAAATGTGAACCACCTCACTATAATTGTGAAGGTGGTTTTTTTCCGAAAAGGAGATGAGGAACATGATATATTTTGATAATAGTGCTACGACGAAAGCGGAAAAAGAAATTATCGACACATTTGTAACTGTGAATGAAAAATATTGGGCAAATCCAGCCTCTATCCATGAATTTGGTCACCATACAAATGAATTATTACAATCAGCTAGAGCTCAAGTTGCTGAGGTACTGAAAACAACGAAAGAGAAAATATATTTTACCTCAGGTGGAACAGAATCTAATAATTTGGCAATTTTTGGATTAGTTAATAAATATAAACTTCGTGGTAATCATGTACTTATATCCGAAATAGAGCATCCATCTGTCCTGGAAGCAGCAAAAATGCTTCAGCTTCAAGGATTAGATGTAGAGTATATCCCTGTTAATAAAGATGGCATTGTATCTATAGAAGATGTAAATCTGCTACTTCGAAATGATACAGTATTAGTGAGTGTTATGCATGTAAATAATGAAATTGGAGCGATTCAACCAATAAATGAGATTGCTTCCATTATAAAAGCAAAAAGCCGTGCAGTTTTTCATATGGATGCAGTACAAAGTTTTGGGAAAACGCTAGTTAATTTTGAAGAGCAACATGTGGATGCAATAACTATATCTTCTCATAAAATACATGGACTAAAAGGATCGGGACTACTTGCTTTAAAAAATACAATCGAGATAGATCCAATCCTCTATGGTGGAGGTCAGGAATATGGTATAAGAAGTGGCACCACACCTGTTCCGCTTGCTGTATGTACAGCAAAAGCAATTAGATTAGCAAATAGTCATGTTGAACAACATGCCGCTAGGCTAAAAAGTATGACAGATGATATTATATTTTTTCTAAAAACATTTGCATCTATAAAAATTATTTCCCCGGAAATAAGAGCTCCTCATATTGTTTCTTTTGCAGTTAGAGGAGTTAAAGGAGAAGTAATCATTAATGCATTGCAAAAAGAAGATGTAATCGTCTCTACTAGCAGTGCATGTTCATCAAGACAAACAAAAACGAGTCATGTTCTAAAAGCAATACATATAGAGGATGATTATATAAAAGGTGTTGTTCGATTAAGTTTTTCGTATATGAATACAATTGAAGAAGTAGAACACTTTAAAAAAATATTTACGAAAGTAATAAGCGTAATAAAAGGAGACTAAACAGGATGAAGTGGGAAAAAATATTAATTAGATATGGTGAATTATCTACAAAAGGTAAAAATAGGAAGTCGTTTATAACACATCTTAAAAACAATATAAAATTTTCGTTTATTGATTTACCGAATATTAAAATGACAGCAGAAAGAGATCGTATGTTCCTAACTTCTACGGATGATTTAGAGATTCAAGAGCTAATAAAAAGTCTGCCGAAAATATTTGGTATACAATCATTTAGTCCAGTAGCAGCTTGTACACAACAATTAGAAGATATAGAAAGAACTGCTATAAAAATTATAGAAAGTCTAGATCATCAAGATAAAACGTTTAGAGTAACTGTAAAACGTACGGATAAAAGGTATCCATTAGATACATATGAATTGCAACGTACTATTGCAAATCATGTGCTAAGACAATTCCCAAGTTTGATAGTACAAATGAAAAAACCAGAAATTGATTTGCGTATTGAGGTTTTATCTGATGCAGTCTATATGATGGCGGAAGTAATTCCTGGAGCTGGTGGAATGCCGCTTGGTTCAAACGGACGTTCCTTATTAATGCTGTCGGGAGGAATTGATAGTCCTGTTGCTGGTTATATGTTATTAAAGCGTGGTGTTCGATTAGATGCAATTCACTTCCATAGCCCGCCTTTTACAAGCGAGCGCTCAAAAGAAAAGGTGATGGATTTAGCAAATCAATTGAGTCACTTTGGAGCAACAGTTAGGCTGCATGTAATTCCATTTACGGAAATTCAACAAAGTATCCAATCCCAAATTCCCGAAAATGTGTCCATGACAACTACAAGAAGAATGATGATGAAAATAGCCGATTTAGTAAGAGAAGAAATAGGAGCGTTAGGAATTGTTACAGGAGAAAGTTTAGGACAAGTCGCAAGTCAAACATTGGAGAGCTTAACAGCTATAAATGCAGTGACGACAACTCCGGTGTTTAGACCTCTAATTTCTTTTGATAAACTTGAAATCATTGATATTGCACAAAAAATAGGTACGTACGAGACTTCCATCTTACCGTATGAAGATTGTTGTACTATATTTACATCATCTTGTCCCAAAACAAAGCCAAAGCTTGAAAAAGTGGAATACTATGAGAGCTTCAAGGACTTTGATGAACTGATAAAAGAAGCAGTAGAAAAAAGAGAAACGTATTCATTTCCAACCAAAAAGAAAAATGAGTTTGAAAGCCTACTGTAAAAAATAACAAAATATACCTCTCGCCCTTGTGCATGAATTAGATGAAAATGAACATTCTAATTTCACAAGGAGGTGAGAGACATGCCAAACAACAATAAACTTGTAGTTCCAGGCGTAAAACAAGCACTTGATCAAATGAAATATGAAATTGCTCAAGAGTTTGGAGTACAACTAGGTGCTGATGCATCATCGCGTGCCAACGGATCCGTCGGCGGAGAAATTACAAAGCGATTAGTGCAACAAGCTCAATCACAAATGAACGGTTTTAATAAATAATGAAAAAAGGAACCGGTAGCTTTAGCTACCGGTTTCATTCTGTAGACAAACTCAAATTTATTTAGTTTGTCTACAGTTTTTTTGTTTAAAATAAAATTAAGATTAAAAGAAGTTGCTTTCCGCTGCGGGCGAACGCTTTCCGCGGGCGTGGCTTGAGCCTCTTCGGTCGCTATGCTCCCTGAAGGGTCTCAAGACTCACGCTAATTCCGCAGGAGTCGTCGCCCTCCGCTCCAAGCAATTAGTGCTCTGAAAAATAAACGAGTTGGATATAATAATAAAAATCAAATCAATGAACGCAACTTCTGGACAATTGAGCAGCTTGTATTACACAATCATATAGTACATAAATTAGATGGATTCTTGTCATCACTTTCTTCCTCAACATTAAATTAGGAAGGTAACATTTGATGGTTTAAAGAAGCGTCCGCTCGACTCCTGCGGGATAAGCGAAATCATTGAAAAACAGTCTATTTTTTTATGATAAATACTTATTCATTTCTAGAAAATTGTTGAAAAAGGCGACATTCCTGCGGGAATAGCATTAGCCGAAGACCCCACAGTGAAGCGAGAAGGGTATTGAAAAAGTGTTATTCTAAAAATTTTCTATCAAATAGTCGTTAAGAGAATTTATCGCTTTGGCATTCGCTTTCCGCGGGCGAGCGACGAGCCTCCTCCTTCGCTCTGCTTCGTGCGGGGTCTCGTCTGTCTCGCTTTCCCGCAGGAGTCTCATGCGTCGCGCTAAATTCTCTTAAATAAATACAGCAAATAGTTCCTACAAAAAACTAATTCGAGAGACTGAGGCAACGCCCGCGGAAAGGGAGGCCACTGAAAAAGTCACTTTTTTTCAAAAAATAAAAACGAAATCCCATAATTCCTTCACTTTTTAGGGTGTTTATGGGGACGTCATGCCAATTTTGATACAAATATACTTCTCAAGTGGTGACTTTATTTTCTGAATTTTGGTTTTTCAGTGGCCAGCGGAAAGGGAGCCGTTTCAACGATTTTCTTATTTATTGGAATATTGGATAACCCCATCTGGCAAAGTCGAATTATAGGGACTTTTTCAGTGCCAGCAGTATAGCGACCGAAGATTCTCAAGCCACTTGACGAAAAGCGCTCGCCTATAAAGGAAAGCAACTTCTTATAACCTTTATTTCATTTGTTTTTTAGTGCCCTCGTTAAACTCCCTCTAGTGCTTGTAAGATATGATGGTAAAAATCAAATCAATGAACACAAACTTCTGGAAAACAATAATAATTGTGCAGCTTGTACCACACAATCATTCAGTACATAAATTAGAGGGATTCATTTCATCATTTTCCTACTCAACATAAAGTAGGCAGGTAACATTTTAATGGTTTAAAGAAGCGTTCGCTCGACTCCTAAGGGAAAAGATAGACATTCGAGACCCTGCAGGAGCCTAGAGAGATCACTGAAAAGCTGTCTATTTTTTTTGATAAATACTTTTTCATTTCTAGAAAATCGTTGAAAAAGGCGACACTCCTGCGGGAATAGCGTTAGCTGAAGACCCCACAGCGAAGCGAGGAGGCTGAGGCAACGCCCGCGGAAAGGGAGGCCACTGAAAAAGTCACTTTTTTTCAAAAAATAAAAACGAAATCCCATAATTCCTTCACTTTTTAGGGTGTTTATGGGGACGTCATGCCAATTTTGATACAAATATACTTCTCAAGTGGTGACTTTATTTTCTGAATTTTTGTTTTTCAGTGGCCTCCGGAAAGGGAGCCGTTTCAACGATTTTCTTATTAATTGGTTTATAGGACACCCCCATGTGGCAAAGTTGAATGATAGGGACTTATTCAGCGTCCTCAGAGGAAGGAAGGCTAAGGGTGCCTAGTCCTGAGGCAACGCCTTCATGACCAACTTCGTGTTGGCCTAAGCGGCTCAGGCCCGCCCACGAAAAGCAAGCAGTAAGCTTCGGAAAACCTAATATATACTATTTAAAAATAATAAGACTGTAGCCAACTTGTTTTTGAGTTTGTTGACACTCTGTAACTACCGGTTTTTTATGCTTAGGTAATTAGATATGATTAAGTGTGGTAGCCATTTATTGTGAAGGTGGAAAAAAATTCCTCTTCATCACTCCCCTTCTCAAATAACTGAAAATTATATTTTTATTTTAAAGTCTGATTATTTGGTTTATAATTTAATTAGAGGAGGAGTTCAAATGAACAAACAAGACTTAATTGCACCAAATACTTATAACTTAGTTACTGAATTCGAAAAATTTAGTACGGATGAAGATAAGCTTGCTATCATTTGGGAATCTGAAAAAGGTGAAACAAAAACTATTACATATAATCGATTAATACAACGAGCAAATAAAATTGCTAATTTATTTACACGAAAAGGTCTTCAAAAAGGTGATGTTGTATTAATCATGGTACCTCGATTAATAGAAGCCTATGAAGTATACATTGCTGCATTAAAAGCAGGGCTAGTTGTTATACCAAGTTCTGAAATGCTTCGTGCAAAAGATATTGAATATCGACTTACACATAGCGGAGCTAGTGCAATTATCGCTTATGAGCCGTTTTTAGATCAATTTGATGAAGTAAATTACTTAGAGGAAAAATTACTGTTTGTTATTGGGGAAAGTCATGGGAATTGGATATCCCTTTCAAATGAAATGCAACATGAATCCGAACAATTTCAAGCTGTAGATACTTCCAAAGATGATATGGCATTTTTATCGTACACAAGTGGTACAACAGGGAATCCAAAAGGTGTCGTTCATACACATGGGTGGGCTTTCGCGCATTTAAGAACTTCAGGGCCAAACTGGCTTGATATCCATGAAGGTGATATCGTTTGGGCTACCGCAAGTCCTGGCTGGCAAAAGTGGATTTGGAGTCCGTTTGTTGCCACTTTAGGTAGTGGTGCAATTGGATATGTCTATAACGGAAAGTTTGAGCCACAAACATACTTAAAAAACATTCAAAAGAAAAAAGTGAATGTACTTTGCTGTACACCAACAGAATATAGAATTATGGCTAAAGTAGAAGGGCTATCAAATTATGATCTTTCTTCTCTCCATAGTGCTGTTTCCGCAGGAGAACCACTAAATAGAGAGGTTATTGAAACATTTGATAAGTTTTTTAGTTTAGAAGTACGAGATGGATATGGCCAAACAGAAAATACATTGCTTGTTGGAACGATGAAAGGAATGGAAGCCAGACTGGGTTCGATGGGGAAACCTACTCCTGGAAATACGGTTGAAATTATAAACGAGCTAGGAGAAATTTGTGCTCCTGGTGAAGTAGGGGATATCGCTGTACATGTGGAAACTCCTGCTCTATTTAAAGAATACTTGAAAGATCCCGAAAGAACTTCTATGCAATTTAGAGGAGATTATTATCTAACCGGAGACCGAGCAAAAAAAGACGAAGATGGTTATTTCTGGTTTGAAGGTAGAGGAGACGATATCATTATTAGTTCAGGCTATACTATTGGACCATTCGAAGTGGAAGATGCTCTTACAAAACATCCAGCTGTTCAAGAATGCGCTGTAGTAGGGAGTCCACATGAGCTTCGTGGAACAATTGTAAAAGCATTTGTCGTTTTAAGGAATTCTAATCTAAAAGGTTCAGAGCAGTTAGTAAAAGAACTGCAAGAGCATGTAAAGTCATTGACGGCACCATATAAATATCCAAGAGAAATTGAATTTATCGAGGAACTACCAAAAACAACATCCGGAAAAATAAGACGAATTGAACTTAGGCAAAGAGAACTGCAAAAAAATAGCTTTGTTAAACATGGAGAATAACTTCTTCATGTTTTTTTTATTTACTTTAGTTAAGTAAAGGAATATAATGGTTGTTATATTTTCGGGTCACAAAATAATGGGGTGATGCTTTGCAGAAAGAAGAGAAACAAGGAATAATAATTGTAGCAGTTGCGTATATTTTTTGGGGATTCATGCCAATATATTGGAAGCTATTGGAGCATGTTTCAAGTGACGAAATCCTAGTAAGTCGAGTTATTTGGTCATTCATATTCACATTATTGTTAGTGGTTTTAGGAAGAAACTACAAAGTTTTAATAAGTGATTTAAAAGAGCTTTGGAAAAATAAGAAAGCGTTTTGGAGTCTAGTTGTTGCTTCCTACTTAGTTACTGGAAATTGGTTTACATACATTTATGCTGTAAATGCAGGGTACATTGTGCAATCGAGTTTAGGCTATTACATAAATCCGTTAATTTCAGTGCTATTAGGGATTATCTTTTTAAAAGAGAAAATGTCTCGGGCGCAACAATTGTCTGTATTGATTGCTGCTACTGGAGTAGCGATTTTAACGATCTCTTATGGAGTCATTCCTTGGATTTCATTTATTTTAGCTTTTACATTTGCAATTTATGGTTTTATTAAAAAGAGTTTAACGATTGATGCATTAAGAGGTTTAACAATTGAAACGATGTTCGTGCTTCCGGTAGCACTTTTCTATTTTGGGTATCTTCTTATGACGGATCGAGCGGTTTTCTTTCAAACAAACTCCGTCACAGTTATTTTATTAATATTAACTGGTGTAGCAACTGCAGTCCCTCTTGTATTATTTGCAAAAGGTACAAAAACAATGCCACTTTATATGTCGGGTTTTATACAATATTTTGCACCAACAATCATGTTACTAGTCGGTGTGTTCGTATATAATGAGAAATTTAGCAAAATAGAGTTTTTATCTTTTTCTTTTATTTGGGCAGCTTTAATTTTATTTACCGTTTCTAAAATTGTAGAAGTTAGAAAAAACAGGTAGCCTTGTTGTTTGGACAAGACAACCTGTTTTATATTATAAAAAGGAGCGTTTAACTTTTTCCCAGTAACTATTATTTTTTAGTTTTACGGTTTTGACAATTTTATCGCTTAAACTAACGGATACAGATCCAACATGTTGAATACTCAACGATTCATTATCCGTACTCATCGAAGGATAGTCATTCCAATCTTTATGAAGTTTTAGTTCAAGAGATCTTTTCCCACTTAAAATGAAGGAAGAACCTAATGTTCTAAATTCATTACTATTTACTGAAGCTATCTCAGTTATTTGAATACAAGGGAGTAGTGGGTCAACTACAGCTCCATTTAATGATTTATTATAGGCGGTGCTTCCAGTTGGAGTGGAAATAACCATACCATCACCTCTAAATGTCTCGAAGTGTTTTTGATCAATCATAATATCTAGCACAAAGGTTTTAATGATGTTGGAGCGAATGGTAAACTCGTTTAGGCAATAAAATTTCGGATTGTTATCAACCGATATTTCTAGCAGAGGGTATTTTCGGACTTCAATTTGGTCGTTTAAGACAGCATCTGCCATTGCTTCTATATCTTCTAATAAAAAATCACAATACATACTTAACGTACCGGTAGTTGAAATTCCTGCATATAAACAGTCTTGGCGAAATCCTGTTTTTCGAACAGCTTGTAAAAAAGAGCCGTCAGTTCCAATACTTACTATGATGGAAGCCTGATGTTCATTTTCTACAACTTGAAATCCATACTGTTTAATAACTTCCGCTATAGTCTCTTTTGTTTGTAATGATTCTATGTCATTCTTAGTATAGAGAAATATTGCATTTCTTGAGTTCATATGCCCTCTCCTTTTCGATGTGTAGAGATGTTATTTTTTTCTCAGCTACTATCTAGCCCTAGGCAAGGGTGTTATGTATTTTTACTTAATATTTATTTTATCATTTTATGAAACATTTAGTCATTTTTTTCGTAAGTAATGAAGACAGCATAAGGAGGAGCAAAGAATATGAATATGAAACGATGGTTTGCTATTTTAGGGGCATCTATACTTTTAGTAATTTCAATTGGTGTAAATACATTGTCCAGTGCATTTTCAACAGACTGGACTTCTTTAATGGATGAATTTGCATCAATTAGTAGCTCAGAATTTTATGAGACAGTATTAGAGGAAGGAAATATGGATGAAAGAGTTGCTTTATTAACAGTCGATGGTGTAATCCAAGATACAGGTAGTGCAAGCTCCCTTTTTGGAACCGAAAGTTATAATCACCAACACTTTTTACAGCAATTAGAGCAAGTAAAACAAGACGACACTGTAAAAGCGATTGTTTTACAAGTGAATTCCCCAGGTGGTGGAGTAGTAGAATCAGCACAAATCTATAAAGAAATTAAAGAGATTCAAGAAGAAACAGAAAAACCTATCTACGTCTCTATGGGAAGTATGGCTGCCTCAGGTGGTTATTATATTTCTGCACCAGCGGACAAAATTTTTGTAAACAAAGAGACGATCACTGGATCTATCGGTGTTATTATGCAAAGTATGAACTACGGGAAATTAGCGGAAAAATACGGAGTGGAATTTGTTACTATCAAATCTGGACCATATAAAGACATTATGAGCCCAACAAGAGATATGACGGAAGAAGAAAGAAATATGTTGCAAGTAATGTTAAATGATTCTTACGAGGATTTTGTCGATATTATCGAACAAGGTAGAAATATGACGGAAGCAGATGTGAAAAAAGTAGCTGATGGTCGAATTGTCAATGGTCGACAAGCGATTGAAGCTGGTCTAGCCGACGAAGTTGGATTTCTAGAAGACGTAGTTCAAGCTATTAAAACGGATTATGACCTAGAAAACGCAGAAGTATTTGAGTATGGTTACTCGCAAAACTTCTCTTCCTTATTTGCTATGAAAGCACAGTCTTTCCTAGGTGTTGATATGGAATCGAAACTGATTGCAAAGTTGATTGCAGATAACAGTGCACCGCGAATGATGTACCTTTACGGTGAAAGATAAGGAGGGGTTATGATGAGTGAATTTGTACAGACAGAAGAAAATAATGTGCAAGAGAACGCATCGGGGACTCAAAAGGTTATCGTTCATCAAACGGAGCACTATGAACATAAATCTGCAGGGTTTTGGATACGATTTTGGGCTTATATGATAGATATCATTATTTTATCCTCTATAGGAATGATATTAATCAAGCCTATCTTCCGTGTATTTTCATTACAAATAAATGATCCGACATGGTATGCTCCTTTTACATTGATTACTTCTTTTATTTTCTACGCATATTTTGTATTGATGACTAAGTTTTTGAATCAAACAGTAGGAAAAATGATTTTCGGGATTCGTGTAATTTCAATGGATGGTGGAAAGCTTAAATGGAGTACGGTATTGTTTAGAGAGTGGATTGGAAGATTAATATCTGTAATTCCACTTAATATTCCATACATCGCAGTTGCATTTACACCAAGAAACAAAGCAATTCATGATTTCATTGCAGATACATTAGTCATCCATGAAGCGGTGTATGATAAAAAAGACAAAATAGTCTATGAAAAATCATTGACTGCAAAAGAGTTGCAAGAGCAGAACGGATTCTAGTAAGATGAAGAGAAAGAGAAGGAGGCTATACAATGGCACAAATAACATTTAAAAATAATCCAGTAACTTTAGTTGGGAAAGAAATAGTAGTTGGAGAAAAAGCACCGAAGTTTACGGTACTTGCAAATGACATGTCACCAGTTACACTTCAAGATTCTGCTGGTAAAATTCGTTTAATTAGTGTAGTTCCTTCACTAGATACAGGTGTTTGTTCTATTCAAACAAATAAATTTAACGAAAGTGCTGCTAGTTTTGGAGAGGATGTTGTTATTTTAACAGTATCTGTTGATTTACCATTCGCTCAAAAACGTTGGTGCGGAGCAAATGCCGCAGACGCTATTCAAACATTATCTGATCATCGTGACTTATCATTCGGAGAAGCTTATGGTGTCGTAATGAAAGAATTACGCTTACTTGCGCGTGCAATTTTCGTTGTAGATAAAAATGACGTTGTAACGTATGTAGAATACGTAAAAGAGGGTACGGATCACCCTGACTATGAAAAAGCTTTAGAAGCAGTAAAGTCATTGACGGAGTAATAATACTTGGAAGCCCACTCGAGTCAAGAGTGGGCTTTAGTTTGAGGGATAATTATGCACACAAATGTAGAACAAATTTTTACTTTTATTGATCAAGAAAGCAGTTTTATAGAACAACAAGAGTCTGTTACATATCTCGAAGGTGTCATTTATGCACTTGAATTATGGATAACAGATAAAAAAACGCCTTTCGTTCAAAATGCTGAAAAAGAGCAAATTAGAAAAGCGGTTCAATTAGCTATATTAAAAGGAATGAAAAAATCTGCACAAGTCAACCATCAAATGACTCCAGATGCTATTGGACTCTTAGTAGCGTACTTTGTGAAGGAAATGACTAAAGAGAAGAAAGAGCTAACAATTTTAGATCCTGCTCTTGGAACAGGAAATTTGCTTTATACAATTATGAATGCATTGCCAAAAGAAAATCATGCATTTGGAGTAGAAATTGATGAGCTTCTAATTCAATTAGCTGCACAAACTGCAGAGTTACTTACTAGTGATATTCAATTGTTTAGGCAAGATGCTTTAAAACCGTTACTCATTGATCCTGTAGATATAGTCGTTAGTGATTTGCCTGTTGGATATTATCCAGATGATGAAACTGCTCAAGAGTATTTTCTTCAAAGTAACGATGAAATGTCTTATGCACATCATTTATTTATCGAACAATCGATGAAGCATGTTAAACCAGGTGGATATTTATACTTTTTAGTACCTGATACTATTTTCGAATCCAAGCAAGCACCAAATCTCCATAAATATATAAAAGAGAATGGATGGATTCAGGCAGTTATTCAACTTCCATCCACAATTTTTAAGTCAAAAGGGCAAGAGAAAAGCTTATTAATTCTTCAAAAGAAAAGTGATGAATTAAACGCTCCAAGAGAAGTACTACTTGCAAAAGTTCCAAATATGTCCAATAAAGAGGCGATGGAATTATTCTTCCAAAAAATTGATATTTGGCAAGAAGAAAACGCCAAATGACAGTTGCTCGCTCCTACTCTGAACGGTAC
Organism: Psychrobacillus vulpis; assembly: GCF_006861825.1. Classification (GTDB taxonomy): domain Bacteria; phylum Bacillota; class Bacilli; order Bacillales_A; family Planococcaceae; genus Psychrobacillus; species Psychrobacillus vulpis. The sequence goes on from NZ_VDGI01000020.1 coordinate 60,365, forward strand.
AATTAAAGTACTAGTTCGAAGAAGGAGCGTTTTTTTATGTCAAATATTTTAGCAATAAATGCGGGTAGCTCTTCTTTAAAATTCCAATTATTAAAAATGCCAGAAGAAGAAGTTATTGCAAAAGGTTTAATAGAGCGAATTGGTTTAAGAGAGCCTGTTTTTACAATGACAGCAAACAATGAACGTATTCAGCTTATCGAACCCGTGGAAAATCATGAACAAGCCGTGAAGTTATTAATGCATTTTTTAATAGATAAAAAAGTAATCCAGTCGTTAGAAGATATACAAGGGATAGGACATCGTGTCGTACATGGTGGAGAAGTATATAGTGATTCTGTTTTAGTAACTGAAGAAGTGTTGAAGACGCTTGATGAAATATCTGAGCTTGCACCACTTCACAATCCAGCAAACGTCACTGGAGTTCGTGAGTTTGCCAAAGAATTGCCAAATGTGCCAGCGGTAGTAGTTTTTGATACAGCATTTCATCAGACGATGCCGGAGAGTTCTTACCTATATTCAATTCCATATCATTATTATGAAAAATACGGAATTCGAAAATATGGTTTTCATGGAACATCACATAAATACGTTTCTTATCGGGCGGCAGAGCTATTAAATCGTCCAATTGAAACGACTAGATTTATTTCTTGCCATCTTGGAAATGGTGCAAGTATAGCTGCGATTGACCGTGGGAAATCCATTGATACTTCGATGGGATTTACCCCACTTGCTGGAGTAACGATGGGAACGAGATCTGGTAACATAGATCCTGCACTTATTCCGTTTTTGATGGAGAAAACAGGGAAAAGTGCTGAAGATGTTCTAGATATTTTGAATAAAAAATCCGGAATGCTCGGTGTTTCCGGCTTTTCTAGTGATTTACGAGATATTGTCATTGAAGCTACTAAAGGAAACGACAGAGCACAATTAGCACTTGATGTCTTCGCAAATCGTATTCATAAATATATTGGATCGTATGCAGCACGTATGAACGGAGTAGATGCAATCATTTTCACTGCTGGAATTGGGGAGAATAGCGATGTCATTCGTGAAAAAGTATTAAGTGGTCTACAATTTATGGGAGTCTATATGGATCCAGAATTGAATATGCTGCGTGGGAAAGAAGGGTTTATTAACTACCCTCATTCACCTGTAAAAGTAATCGTCATACCTACAAACGAAGAAATAATGATTGCGAGAGATACTGTTCGTATTGCAGGATTGTAAAATAAAAAGAAGGCTGCCCAAAAGGGACAGCCTTCATTCTGTTTAATCTTCTTTTTCTTCTGTACGAACAACTAAAACGTCACAAGCTGCTGAACGAACAATATATTCAGAAACGCTTCCGATTAAAAATCTCTCCATTGCATTCAGACCAGTTGCTCCACAGATGATTAAATCTGCTTCTATTTTTTTTGCGATATCCTTAGATATCATTGTTTTAGGTGAACCATAATCCACCACTACATTTACTTGCTTTACTCCACCTGCTAATGCTTCTTTTTTATAGCCTTCTAATAGATTTACAGCAAAAGACTGAGCTCTTTCTGCAATAGATCGGTCATATGCTTCAATTGCAGCAAATGATCTTGTATCAATAATGTTAATTAAGTTTAATGTTGCATTGTTCCTTGCGGCAATAGACACCGACTTTTTAAATGCTAATTCTGCTTCTTTTGAACCGTCTACTGCAACTAAAATTTGTTTATACTTTAATGACATGTTCAAAACCTCCTAATAAATTTAGTATATTTAATAATTTCGAGATTATTTCTCGAATTCCTTCTTCATAACTGATTATTTTATAGACAAACTGTGAACATTACGTTTTGAAAAAGCTTTATTGGAGATAATGAAAATTTTGCAAGCATTTTAAAAATATATCTGATAGAATGGATTTGAAATAAATGATTTATATTATTTCTTTCGACGAGAGAAAACAGAATATACATAGGGAGGGCTTTATATGCGTATTGGAGTTCCAAAAGAAACGAAAAATAATGAAAACCGTGTAGCAATGACACCTGCTGGGGTAGTTAGCCTAACACATTTTAAACATGAAGTATTTATTGAAACTGGTGCAGGTCTAGGTTCTAGTTTCACGGATGAAGATTATATTGCAGCTGGTGCAACTATCGTACCAACCGCAGCAGAAGCATGGAATCAAGAGATGGTTATGAAGGTAAAGGAACCTACTCATGAGGAGTATGCTCTTATTAAGGAAGAATCAATCCTATTCACATATTTACATTTAGCTCCAGAAGAGGATTTAACGAAAGTACTATTAGAAAAGAAAGTAACAGCTATTGCATATGAAACAGTACAGCTTCCAAATAATTCATTGCCGTTACTTACTCCAATGAGTGAAGTTGCTGGTCGTATGGCAACACAAATTGGTGCTCAATATTTAGAGAAAATTAATGGCGGTAAAGGTATTTTACTTGGAGGTGTTCCAGGTGTACCACGTGCAAAGGTTGCAGTAGTTGGTGGTGGTATTGCGGGTACAAATGCTGCTCAAATTGCGGTAGGAATGGGTGCTCAAGTTACAATTATCGATTTAAACCCAGATCGTCTTCGTCAATTAGAAGAATTATTTGGTGGACAAGTTCAAACTCTTATTTCTAATCCATATAATATTGGACAAGCTGTTAAAGAAGCAGATTTAGTAGTTGGAGCAGTTCTTATTCCAGGTGCTAAAGCTCCTAAGCTTGTTTCGGAAGAAATGATTAAATCGATGTCTCCTGGATCTGTTGTAATTGATATTGCAATCGACCAAGGTGGTATTTTTGAAACGTCTGACCGTATTACAACACATGACAACCCAACATATGAAAAGCATGGAGTTGTTCATTATGCAGTTGCAAATATGCCAGGAGCAGTACCTAGAACGTCTACTATGGCATTGACGAATGCTACAGTTCCTTATGCAGTACAAATTGCTAATAAGGGCTATAAACAAGCTTGCTTAGATAATCTTGCATTACAAAAGGGGATTAACACGCTTGCTGGACATGTTACATTTAAAGCAGTTGCAGAAGCTCAAGGACTTCCTTATGTAGATGTTGCAACTCTTTTAAGCTAAGTCTATAATACGTTCAAACACCCAAAGTTATGAAAGCTTTGGGTGTTTTGTCATTTAGAAATAACTATGGAGTTGTTGTATATGGTTTATTTGTACGTGGGGTTAGCAGGAACTTTAGGAGCTCTTACAAGATATTTACTTGGAATAATATTCTTTTCAAATTCTGGATTTCCATTGGACATCTTGACGGTAAATTTAGTTGGGTGCTATATTCTAGCTTTTTTAACTTCGAGGGTGTTTCATAAAAGTAATCTAACTACCAATGTGAAAACTGCAATTAGTACAGGGTTTTTAGGATCCTTTACAACTTTTTCTGCTTTTAGTGTAGAGACAGTGGAGCTATTTCAACAAGGAGAAGTTTTACTTTCTGTATTATATGTTGCAATAAGTTCAGTTGGTGGAATTATAATGAGTAATTTAGGATGGAAAAATGAGGTGAGAAAATGACTTTACTTCAACTTCTCGCTGTAGGACTTGGGGGCTTTTTTGGTGCGATAGCAAGGTACTATACTTCACAAAAATGGAATAAAACCGAAGAAGGTCAATTACCGTATGGAACGCTTTTTGTCAATTTGGTAGGTTCCTTTTTACTCGGGTACTTTGCCAGTAGCAGCTTAAATGAAATATATATGCTTTTATTAGGAACTGGATTTTTAGGTGCATTTACCACTTTTTCTACATTAAATAAAGAACTCGTTATGTTACAAAAACTTCCTCTGAAATGGATAGCCTATTTCACTATTACATACGTTGGAGGATTAAGTTCAGCATTACTAGGTTATTACTTAGGAAGTTAAAGTTTATTAAAAATAATTTAAACCTCAATTAGGAATCTGTCTACTCGTAGATCGCAAGTTCAAAAGGCGTATGTGCAAATTGATTGACTCTATTCGCAAGTTCAGATGGCATGTGCAAACTCATTTGCCTTATCCGCAAGTTCAATAAGCGTTTGTGCAAATTGATCGCTTCTATCCGCAAGTTCAATAGGTGTATGTGCAAATCCATCACTTCTATGCGCAAGTTCATGAGACCTAACTGCAAATTCCAATGGAGAGTGCAAACTCATTTGCGTTATCGCAAGTTCAAAAGTCAAGTCCTTATAATTGTGTAAAATGCTAATTACAAGTCTTCAATTGTTTTGTATCACAAACAGATTCTGTTCGAAGTATGAATTTGATTGGATTGGAAGGGGGTACCCCCTTCCAATCCAATCAAATTTCGCGGACATCGTCCCCTCCGTCTTTTTTGATGATAATTCTTTTCTTTGCTTGTTCTTCATCATAATCCATTAGCACTGCACCAATTAATCGAAATGCAGATTGGCTATTAGGAAAAATCCGAATTACTTGTTCTCTGCGGCGGACTTCTTGATTTAAACGTTCCAATGAATTGGTACTATGAATGAAACGGCGATACTGTTCCGGTTCGTTTAGGTATTGAATTGCATCATCAAAGCCTTCTTCTAGCGTTTGTAGAGCTTTTTCAAGCTTCGAATTTTCCCCATAATGTGCTACGAACTCATCTTTAAATAGACGGGCATCTTTTAATGTCACCGCTTCAAAAATTCTTTTCATATCAACTATTATTTGTCTTACTTCTTTCTTTGGTAACCTCTCAATAATGTTTCGTTTAAAATGGACCGTGCAACGTTGCCAAGTTGTACCGATAAACTCTCGCTGAATTGCCTTCTTTAGTCCTGCATGCGCATCTGAAATGACTAATTTGGGTGATTGTAAACCTCGTGATTTTAGGTCTTGCAGAAACCCTTGCCAAGCTTCAAAACTTTCGACATGATCAATTTTTAAACCAATGACTTCTCTTTGATTGTTTTCATTGATAGCCGTCGCAATATAGACTGCTTTGGAAACAACTTTATGGTATTCCCGCACTTTGATGTACATGGCATCCACAAAAATATACGGGTAGTACAGGTCATTCAGTGGCCGATTTGCCCATTTATTCACGATTGGATTGAGCTTTTCAGTCAAAGAAGAGACAAATGATTTAGATACATTTTCTCCACAAAGTTGTTGGATAACGTTGGTAACTTTTCTTGTGGANGATCAATTTTTAAACCAATGACTTCTCTTTGATTGTTTTCATTGATAGCCGTCGCAATATAGACTGCTTTGGAAACAACTTTATGGTATTCCCGCACTTTGATGTACATGGCATCCACAAAAATATAGGGGTAGTACAGGACATTCAGTGGCCGATTTGCCCATTTATTCACGATTGGATTGAGCTTTTCAGTCAAAGAAGAGACAAATGATTTAGATACATTTTCTCCACAAAGTTGTTGGATAACATTGGTAACTTTTCTTGTGGANCATTCAGTGGCCGATTTGCCCATTTATTCACGATTGGATTGAGCTTTTCAGTCAAAGAAGAGACAAATGATTTAGATACATTTTCTCCACAAAGTTGTTGGATAACGTTGGTAACTTTTCTTGTGGATACACCATTAACCACCATTTCTAACATCGAGAGTACTAATACTTGATCGACACGTGCATACTTTTCAAAAACCGTTGGAGAGAAATCTCCTTCTCGCGTACGAGGAACACGTAATTTAATCTTTCCAATACTCACTACAAGGTCGCGTTCATAGTAACCATTGCGATAATCACGGCGTTCTTCCGAACGCTCATAAGCAGCTGCTTGTAAATAGTCATCCCGCTCTTTTTCCATATACTCATTTAATACTAAAACAATCGTTGATTTCACGACTGCATCAATAGTAGAATTCATTACTGCGTCTTTTAGAAAATCCATATCTAGGGTAAACTTTAATTGGGTCATTATTAATCTCTCCTCATTGTTTATCGTCGTTGAAAACATTGTAACCAAGAGGGATTAATTTGACCCTTTTCCTTTTTACACAATTATATGGACTTAATC
>NZ_VDGI01000021.1 GCF_006861825.1 Psychrobacillus vulpis
CATGTATTAGGCACGCCGCCAGCGTTCGTCCTGAGCCAGGATCAAACTCTCCATAATAGAGAACTTAAAAAGCTCATTTTGTTTTGCTGGCATCATCATTAAATGATGTCAAAATTGTTTGCTATCGAACTAACCGAAGTTAGTCTTTCAAGCTATATGTCTTAACGTTTTGCATGTTCAGTTTTCAATGTTCATGTTGCCGTCTTGTTTTGACGACTTTATTAGTATAACTTCTTTCAGATTCGAAGTCAACAACTTTTTTTAAATATTTCAAATTGTTTGACTGTCGTTCTGAAGGACAAGTATTAGTATATATAGTAATAAGATAAAAATCAACTACTTTTTTTAAAAAAGACTCGTTTGATAAATTGTTCATCCATAACAAATAGTAAAATCCCTATCATAACAACGATTCCACCGACTAATTGAATCGTTGTTATCAGTTCATTAAATATGTAATAAGCCAATATTGCAGCTCCAACTGGCTCAAATATAATGGCAATCGACAGTGTATTTGTACTTACATACTTTAGAGACCAGTTAAAAAGAGTATGCCCTAACAGATTTGGTATTAATGCTAGTAATAAAAACCAAAACCAATCTATTGAAGGATGACCAACAAACGACTCCCCTTTTATTAGTACATAAAAAAACAATGTAATGGAGCTAATACCATAAACAACATACGTATAAGTAATAAGTGATAGACGCTTACGAACATCTTGTCCAAAAAGTAAATAAGCCGTCACTAATGCACAAGCAATAAGAGCTAAAACATCCCCAAATAATGCAGTCCCGCTTACTTTGAAGTCACCCCAACTGATAATCACGCTACCAGTAATTGCAATTAGTCCTGATAGAAATGTCTTTAGCGTAATTTTTTCTTTAAAAAATAAGTATGTTCCTGCAAAAGCAAAAATAGGTTGCAACGTTACTAAAACTGTAGAACTAGCTACTGATGTGTAATTTAATGATTCGAACCACAATATAAAATGAAAGGATAAAAACACTCCTGCTATTGTGGAAAAAATCCAGTCGCGTTTGCTCATCAATTTTAGTTCTCTAAAATATTTCATGAAAAATAAAGGTGTCATGAGTAATACTGAAAAAAACATACGGTAAAATGCAATAACTCCTGATTCAGCAGAAGCTAATTTAACTAGTATCGCAGATATAGAAACAGATATTACTCCAATAATAATAGGTATGTAGGGGTTGATTTTAGGCTTTTCCATTTGAAGCACTTCACTTTCTTACTGATATTGCGTTTATAGATGTAGGAATAAAAGGTATTGTATATCTTAACCTTAACATTTCCACATACATTTTATTATACACAGAAATAAGAAGTGGGGGAATAGCACATGGAATTGCTTCAACATTACGTTTACGATACTGAAATATTATTTAAATTATGTTTTGCTGCGTTATTAAGTTTAATAATAGGTATTGAAAGGGAACTAAAGAAGAAACCTATTGGTTTAAAAACAAGTATTGTTATCGCAACCTTTAGTTGTTTATTAACATATATTTCAATTGAATCGGCCTATACCGCTCACTCTCGTGACGGTATCAATATTACAATGGATCCTCTTCGTCTTGCTTCTCAAATAGTAAGCGGGATTGGTTTTTTAGGTGCTGGTGTAATTTTACGAAAAGGAAACGATAGTATCACAGGTTTAACAACTGCTGCAATGATATGGGGTGCAGGCGGGATTGGAATTGCAGTTGGCGCTGGGTTTTATATAGAAGCTGCATTAACTGTTTGTATTGTGCTAATTGGCATTGAAATAATCCCTCCACTTCTGACGAAATTTGGACCTAAACGATTACGCTCAAAAGAATTATTTTTGAAAGTACTAGTCCCTAATACAGAGAGCATTACAAAGATCCATCAATTATTAAATGAACGTGGAGTATATATTGAAAGTATTCGGATTAAAGACATGATTTTAGAGAATAATGCAATAAAACATGAAATTGAAATGCGTTTATCCATTCTTACCCAAAAAAATACAATAGAATTTTATCACATGATGAAACGTGAGGACTTTATAGAACGTATAGAAGTCGAATCCATCTAATAAAGGAGAAACTATATGAGTGAATTTTTCAAACTACTTAAAGGCGGTAATAAACCTTCTTTAACTGCGGCGATCGTTAATACAATAATTGCAGCATTAAAAGCTGGTGCATTCTTTATAACAGGAAACGTAGCAATGTTTGCAGAAATGATGCACTCCATAGGAGATGCAGCTAATCAATTTTTCGTATTTATCGGCTCTGCACTATCTAAAAAAGCTCCAACACCAAGATTTCCGAACGGCTTTGGACGTTTAGTCAATCTAGTATGTTTAGGAGCAGTTTTATTAGTTGGTATCCTTTCTTATGAAACTATTAAAGAAGGGTGGCATCATATACAACATCCTGCTGCTTCTTCTGGTATGGCAATTAGTCTTATCGTTTTAGGAATAGGGATTATTTTAGAATTTGTTGTTCTATATAAAGCCGGAAAAGAAATTTTACACGATGTTAGTGTAAAAGGCTCCTTTCTTGCACCTCTTACAACTAGCTTCGCCCACTTAAATCGTGCTAAACCTGCTACAAAGCTTGTTTTTATGGAAGATTTAGTAGCTACGTCAGGTGGAATTCTTGCGTTTATTGCCGTATTGATTTCACATTTCACAGGATTTTTACAGGCAGAAGGAATAGCTTCTATTATGATTGGTCTTATGATGTTTTATGTTGTAGGAAAAGTGTTTCTAGATAATGCAAGAGGTGCACTTGGTGAAACGGATGAACAGATGCTAGTCCACATTGCACATATAATTTCCGAAAATCCTCATGTAAAAGATATAAGTGAATTAGAAGTAATAAAAGAAGGTGAATTTTTGCATGTTAAGTTAGTTGCAGAAGTAGATCCTTCATTATCATTTGCTCAAGTAGATGATATACATGATGTATTAAAAGATCTCATTCTGAACCAACAAGGTGTTACTGACGTAACAATCGCATTTGATGAAGATGACGGTATCAAAAAATGGGTTCACCATAAAGATCCGCAAACTATATTAAAAACACATGACTGAGCTAACGCTCTGGTCATGTGTTTTTTTATAGACATGCAGTAAGTATTTGTTTCGTATCTTCTGCATTTAATTTATTAAAATTACCATATTCTCCTAGAGCCATTGCTTTTTCAACCATTAAATCGATTTTTGAATCATCAATGTTGTAATCTGATAAATTGGTTGGAGCGTCTAATGAAGCCCAAAACTCTGCAAGTCGATCTATACCTTCCATTGCAATCTCTTCAGTTGACTTGCCAACAGGATTAACATGAAATACTTTCTGTGCAAGCTTAGCAAAACGTTCTGGATTTACGTTTACGTTATGACGCATCCATCTTGGGAATATGATGGCTAATCCTCCTGCATGAGGGATGTCGTATACTGCCGAGACAGCATGTTCGATATTGTGACTAGCCCAATCTCCGTTGTATCCCATTCGTAAAAAGCCATTTAACCCCAAAGTACCGGCAAATAAAATCGTTTTACGTAGTTCATAGTTTTCAAGATCCTTAACTAGTTTTGGTGCAGTTTCAATCACAGCACGAAGAACACCTTCAATCATTTCATCTTGTACAGGTGTATTCGTTGCTTCATTGTAGTATTGCTCAAACATATGAGACATCATATCGACAATTCCATAGACTGTCTGATCTAGAGGTACCGAAAATGTATTTACTGGATCTAGAATCGAAAATTTAGGGAACACAAGTGGATTACCCCATCCATATTTTTCTTGGGTTTCTTCATTCGTTATAACAGAACCTGCATTCATCTCAGAACCAGTCGCTGCTAACGTTAAAATGGTTCCAAATGGAAGTGCTTCTGTCGGGATTGCTTTACGCGTCACTATATCCCACGCATCTCCATCATATTTTGCCGCAGCTACGATAAGTTTTGTACAATCTATAACAGAGCCTCCTCCAACTGCTAATACAACATCAATTCCTTCTTTTTTACAAAGGTCTCCACCACGTTTTGCTGTAGACAATCTCGGATTGGGTTCAACACCTGCTAATTCAAATACTTCCATATTTGCTTCCTTTAAAGCGGACATGACTTGTTCATATAAACCGTTCTTCTTTATACTTCCCCCACCATAAACAACAAGCACCTTTTTACCATACTGAGTAAGCTCTTCAGTTAATTTGGTAATTTGACCTTTACCGAATATTAATTTGACTGGATTATAAAATGAAAAAGCGTTCATCTAAACATCCTCCTTTACCATATCTATCTAAATGATATAAAAAACCGCTTGTAATATACAAGCGGTTCGTCTTTGATCAATTATTATACCCAGCCACGGAAGCGTGATGCTTCTGCAGTTCTACGTACTCCTACCATATAAGCGGCTAAACGCATATTAATATTACGAGTAGTTGCTACATCATATATATTTTCAAAGGCTTCTACCATTTTCTTAATAAGCTTTTCATTTACTTCTTCTTCTGACCAGTAGTAACCTTGGTTGTTTTGAACCCATTCGAAGTAAGAAACTGTAACCCCACCAGCGCTTGCTAGTACATCAGGAACTAATAGAATACCTCTATCGTAAAGTATTTTTGTAGCTTCCGAAGTTGTCGGTCCATTAGCAGCCTCTACTACAATATTAGCTTTAATATTATGAGCATTTTCAGCTGTAATTTGGTTTTCGATTGCAGCTGGAACAAGAATATCACAATCTAACTCTAATAATTCTTGGTTAGTGAGCGTATTTTCAAATAGAGTTGTTACAGTACCAAAACTATCGCGACGATCCAATAAATAATCGATATCCAAACCGTTTGGATCATGTAATGCACCATAAGCGTCAGAAATACCAATAACTTTCGCGCCTTGATCACTCAAGAACTTCGCTAAGAAGCTTCCTGCGTTACCAAAACCTTGGATAACTACTCGAGCACCAGTCATATCAATTCCACGTTTTTTGGCAGCTTCGTTAATCACAATCGTTACACCTTGCGCAGTAGCGCGGTCACGACCTTGTGAACCCCCTAGTACTAGAGGTTTACCAGTAATAAATCCAGGAGAGTTAAATTGGTCCATACGACTATACTCATCCATCATCCATGCCATGATTTGCGCATTTGTGAAAACGTCTGGAGCAGGAATATCTTTTGTCGGTCCAACTATTTGACCAATAGCTCTAACATATCCGCGACTTAAACGCTCGATTTCTCCCATAGACATTTCACGTGGATCACAAGTTACTCCACCTTTACCACCGCCATAAGGTAGATCTACAATTCCAGCCTTTAGAGTCATCCACATAGAAAGTGCTTTCATTTCCTCTTGTGTTACTCCTGGATGGAATCGAACTCCACCTTTAGTTGGTCCCACTGCATCATTATGTTGAGATCGGTAACCAGTGAAAACTTTCACTGTGTTGTCATCCATTCTCACTGGAATTCGAACTTCCATCATTCGTAGTGGTTCTTTTAGTAACTCATACATCGCTTCGTCATAACCTAATTTTTGCAGAGCCTCTTTAATGACAGCCTGCGTTGATGTGAACAGGTTTAAATTTTCAGCCATTTGATTGTTTCGCCTCTTTAATTCATAATGATTTCTTCGGTACAATTGTAACATATCTTACTTGTTATTTGTCTATCAAATATTATTTAGTGAATACTTTTTTAATTTTTTCAATAGCCCAGTCTAATTCTTCTTTTGAAATAACTAGTGGTGGAGCGAATCGAATTACAGTATCATGTGTTTCTTTACATAATAATCCTAGTTCTTTCAAAGCTTCACAGTATGGACGTGCTTCTTCTGTTAATTCCATACCAATAAATAATCCACGACCACGTACTTCTTTAATAGAAGAATGTTGAATTTCTTTTAATGCGTCCATGAAGTAATTTCCTAGTTCAAGAGAACGTTCTGCTAACTTTTCATCTACTAGAACATCAAGAGCTGCTAAAGAAACAGCACATGCCATTGGATTTCCACCAAATGTAGAACCATGTGAACCTGGGTTAAACACGCTTAACACATCACGGTTAGCTACTATACATGAGATAGGGAATACTCCGCCTCCAAGCGCTTTACCTAAAATGTACATATCTGGCTCTACTTCTTCCCATTCACATGCAAACATTTTACCAGTACGACAAAGTCCAGCTTGAATTTCATCGGCAATAAATAAAACATTATTTTCACGACATAATTCACGTGCAGCTTTCATGAAACCTGCAGAAGGAATAATGATACCAGCTTCACCTTGAATTGGTTCGATTAAGAATGCAGCAGTATTTGGTGTAATTGCAGCTTTAAGTGCTTCTAAATCACCGTAAGGAATTAATTTAATTCCTGGAAGCATTGGTCCAAATCCACGTTTGTATTCAGGGTCAGATGATAAAGATACAGCTCCCATTGTACGACCATGGAAGTTACCATTACATGCAATTACTTCTGCTTTATCTGTTTCTACACCTTTTACATCATAAGCCCATCTACGAGCAGCTTTAAAAGCTGTTTCAACAGCTTCTGCACCAGTATTCATTGGTAATACCATTTCTTTGCCAGTAAGTTCACTTACTTTTGCATACCATGGACCTAATTGATCATTGTGGAACGCACGTGAAGTAAGAGTTACTTTATCCGCTTGATCTTTTAAAGCTTGAATAATCTTCGGATGACGATGACCTTGGTTTACTGCAGAATAAGCAGAAAGCATATCCATGTATTTATTACCTTCTGGATCTTTTACCCATACTCCCTCAGCTTCTGAAACAACTATTGGAAGTGGATTATAGTTATTAGCACCAAATTTCTCAGTTTGTTCAATTACTTTTTGTGAAATAGTCATGGATACATACTCCTTTGTTTTTAAAGGGTAGGTAGACACATCATTGTGATGTGTCTACCTCCGTAAATATTAAAGCATTTCAGAAGTTGTTTTTGCTTGCATATGAAGTCCGATATAGTCAGGACCACCTGCTTTTGAATCTGTACCTGACATATTGAATCCACCAAATGGTTGGTATCCAACAATTGCACCAGTACATCCACGGTTAAAGTAAAGGTTACCTACGTGGAAGTCTTCACGAGCTTTTTCTAAATTCATGCGGTTATTAGTAATAACAGCACCAGTTAAGCCGTATTCAGTGTTGTTAGCAATTTCGATTGCTTCGTCGAAATCTTTAGCTTTTGTAATACCTACAACTGGTCCAAAGATTTCTTCTTGCATAATACGTGCTGTTGGAGATAGGTCAGCAATTACTGTTGGTTGAATGAAGAAACCTTTTGAATCATCACCAGTACCACCAGATACTAGACGGCCTTCTTCTTTACCGATTTCGATGTATTCCATAATTTTATTGAAAGCAGCACCATCAATAACTGGTCCAACAAAATGTTCGTCGTTATCAGGAACACCAACTGTTAATGCGTTTGTTAACTCTTCTACACGAGCAACTACTTGATCATAAACGTCTTCAACAATTACAGCACGAGAACAAGCTGAACATTTTTGTCCGCTAAATCCAAATGCTGATTTCACGATAGATTGAGCAGCTAATTCTAAATCTGCTTCTTTATCTACAACGATTGTATCTTTACCGCCCATTTCAAGGATTGTACGTTTAATCCAAATTTGACCATCAGATAATTTAGATGATTTTTCAACGATTCCTAAACCTACATCACGTGAACCTGTGAAGCTGATTAAACGTGTACGTGGGTGTTCAACTAGGAAGTCACCAATTTCAGCTCCTGATCCTGGGATGAAGTTTACAACTCCTGCAGGCATACCAGCTTCTTCTAATACTTCAACGAATTTATAAGATACGATTGGAGTAGTTGAAGCAGGTTTTAGTAATACTGTATTTCCAGCTACCATAGCTGCAACAGTTGTACCAGCCATGATTGCAAATGGGAAGTTCCAAGGAGAAATAACAACTGTTACACCTAATGGAATATAGTCATAACGATTGTATTCGCCTGGACGGCTTTCTACTGGTTGACCATCTTTCAAACGAAGCATTTGACGACCATAGTATTCTAAGAAATCGATCGCTTCAGCTGCTTCAACGTCTGCTTCTACCCAAGTTTTACCTGCTTCTCTTGATAATAAAGCAGAAAACTCAAACTTACGACGACGCATAATTGCTGCCGCTTTGAAAAGTACATCTGCACGTACTTCTGGTTTTACTTTTTTCCAAGTGTTAAAAGTTTCATCTGCAATTTCCATTGCTTTTGCTGCAATATCTCTAGTTGCTTTAGAAACAATACCAACTACCTGTTCTTTATTTGCTGGGTTATAAGAAGTGATTTTACCTTCTGTTGTAATTCTTTCCCCACCAACAATTAGTGGATACTCTTCACCTAAATATGCGTCAACTACTTTATAACCTTCTTTAATCGCTTTTTTGTTTTCTTCTTTAGAAAAATCTGTAAATGCTTCATGTTTATAAGGTATCATGTAAATCCTCCTTTAATTGTTAGAGCAAAAAAAATTTGCGCTTTTAATTCAATTACATATATAATAATGCAAAAGATTGTTGCGTATTTCAAGTATTAAATTTTAAAATGTATAATTTTTTTTGAGGTGAGTCAGATGGATATCCAATTAGATAAGCTCCTCCCTTTTTATAAATTTGCAACGGAACAAGTAGCTGTCGGTATTCATGCAGTTGATACGACAGGAAAAACAGTTATTTACAATGAAAAAATGAAAGAAATTGAAGGATTAAATTCTGTTGATGTGGTCGATCGAACGATACTCGAGCTTTTTCAATTTGAACAACAAGATAGTACACTCCTGAAAGTACTCCATAGTGGTGAAGCAGTATTACGGGTAAAACAAACATATTGGAACAGAAACGGGCAAGAAATTACTACGATTAATGATACATACCCTATATCAGAGGATGAAAAACTAATCGGTGCCATTGAATTTTCACGGGATATTACTGCTTTAGAAAGACTCATTTATCAACCTTTAAAACGGTATAACGAATCGATTTCACTTTCTACGATTACCGCTGTCTCTCTACCCATGCAAGAAGTAATGGATCGGTCCATAAAAGCTGCCCAAGTTCGAATGCCAGTATTACTAATTGGAGAGGCTGGTACTGGAAAGGATTTAATTGCAGAAGGTATTCACAACCAGCTTTCTCCAGCAAATCATCAATTCATTTCTCTTTATTGCCATAGTTCCGATAGTCATTTAATCAATAAATTTCAAAAAGAACTAGAGAATATCACGAACTGTACAATATTTTGTGAAAGAATCGATTTATTATCCATCGAACTTCAAAATCAACTTTTGCATATTTTAAATTCGAATAAAGGTAAAAACAATTTATTCATTGCAAGCATTGGACAAGATCCTGTGGATTTAATATCCACGAATAAATTAAGTAAGGAACTATATTATTATTTTGCAACGGTAGCAATCACCATTCCGCCTCTTCGTAATCGAACAGACGATATCCTACCTTTTATTCATGATTATTTTCATCGATATCTAAATCGTTACGGCTCAACGATTCAAGAAATCGAGGATGAAGTAATACAAGCATTTTTAACTTATGAATGGCCTGGAAATTTAAAAGAACTAGAGCTACTTTTAGATGAAATAAGCTCTATGATTACAACAGAAAGTGCATTAAAGTTTGATATGCTTCCACTTCACTTTAAATTGAAAGTACAGGATTTTAATGAAACAACAAAAAAAGCGGAAGACTTTGTCGTTTCTTCTGAAAAGGAAATGCTCCCACTTGACGAGTATTTAAGGGAAGCGGAAACATATTATTTACGAAAAGCAATGGATAAATACGATGGAAATATAACAAAAGCAGCTGAAGCATTAGGTATGAGTCGCCAAAATCTACAATATCGACTGAGAAAAATGAAAAACGATAAATAAAGGTTATTGGGGAATTTGCGGTTAAACGGCGGCAATTTGCACATAGCTAAGATGAAGATGAATTTGCGTTTTCACAGATGAATTTGCGCATAATGAGATTGAATTTGCGATTTGTATATTTCCCAAAAGAATTGATGCGGAGTTTGCGATTAAGCGACATCAATTTGCACATGGCTAGGATGAAATTGCGATTAGCAGAGATTAATTTGCGCATAATGAGATTGAATTTGCGGATAACGCTTATGAACTTGCGATTTGTATATTTTCCAAAAGAATTGATACGGAGTTTGCGATTAAGCGGCATCAATTTGCACATGGCTAGGATGAAATTGCGATTAGCAGAGATTAATTTGCGCATAATGAGATTGAATTTGCGGATAATGCTTATGAACTTGCGATTTGTATATTTCCCAAAAGAATTGATAGATACGGAGTTTGCGATTAAGCGGCATCAATTTGCACATAGCTAAGATTAATTTGCGATTAGCAGAGATTAATTTGCTCATAGAGAGATTCAATTTGCGGATAATGCTTATGAACTTGGGATTTTTATAAATCCTTCAAAAAAGGGTGTTCCCTAGGATTGTTTCAACAATTCTAGGGAACACCCTTTCGCTTATTACTGAACGGATTGTTTAATCCAATCAGCTAGCTTCTCTTTTAATGTGTTAAAGCCTTCTTCGTCGTGCTCGTCAACACGAGCTTGGAGTGATTTACGTGGTCTTTCGTCTTTTTTGGGTGCGACAGGTTTTTCTTGTAATTCGCGGATTGACAAACTTATTTTACCAGCCACTTCGTCTACTTCAAGTACCTTTACTTCTACTTCTTGCCCAACGGTTAGAAATTCACCAACTTCTTTGACATAGCCGTACGTAATTTCGGAAATATGCACAAGTCCTTGTGTATCTTCATCTAAACTAACGAAGGCGCCGTATGGCTGAATACCAGTAACTTTTCCGGTGACAACATCCCCTACCAAATAATCTTTGCTCATAGTGTCCACTCCTACTTTTCTCTATGTTCGTATCTACCTAAATGGTCATCATAAAGTATAGCATAGTAGAAAGGGAGCGAGCAAAAATCACTGTGTCGGCATAAATGCAGCTCTCCAACCGTTTTCGGTGTGAATAAGTTGGAAACCGATTACCGTATCTTGCGTATATAATGTCTGATTCGGATGAAGCGTTAAAATTGCTACTCCCTCCTCAGCAGAATTCTGTTGAAAACGAATCGAAGAAATTTCATTACGAATGTCGCCAATTTTTTGCTTAGGAGCATTCATATATTCTTCTTTTGGAATTTGTTGATACTGGTCATCTTTAATATACAATTCATATTTAGTTTCATCATCTTCTAATTGTATACAATAATAATAAAGTCCAACTATTTCTTCTGCACCTGCATCTTTCAAAACCGTTTGATCATGTGTTCCGGTAAAAGATTTATACAAAGAGTGGACGTTTTGAACGAAATCATCATCTATAAGACTTTCACTGTCGTCATAAACAGGGTACTCAAGGAACTTTTCCAAATCACCAGTTATCGCTAGATGAAGTGCATCATCAATGTCATTATAGTCTAGTTTTGCCCAACTATCAGATTGTACCCAATTAGTTGCTTCAAATTCACTTACAATTGGTGTTAACAAAAAGTCGACTGGTGAATTGCTCGTTTCGGCAATCATTACTTTCCAAAGCTCTCGATATTGTTGTTTCACTGTTCCATCATGATTATAGATTGATTGATCGTTAGTCCCTTTCACAACTGCATGAAAGATTTCTGTGTAGGCTGCTTTCATTTTGTCGTTATCCTTATAGTAATCCGAGCTTTCCAATAAATAATTTTCAAATAAAAACATTAGAGCTACTGAATCCTCAATAGAATATATGAGTTCCCCTGCGTATGTGAATGGTTCCTTTTCAAGCATAATAAAATACCCTTCGGCAGATGGGGCTAAAGATTTTATTAAATTATTATACAGGTCATTTTCTTTTATTTGATAGTGCAATTCCCCCTCCACTAAGTAAAGCCACTCTTTCTCAAGCATCTTAATTTGTTCATCCGAAATACTCCTCATAGCATCATAGGACTTTTTCAAGTCTTCAATTCTATAAGAATACAAATCAAAAAATTGGGCTGTTTCTTTTTCAGGTAAAGTTATTTTATTCTGTACGAGCTCTTCTATCATCTCTGAAGGAAGATATGGATTAAATCTTAATTTTTGTATAAATTGATCTACCGTCATTTTAGCTTCTTCCTCGCGTTGGTTCTGAACGATGTTAACTTCCTCATTTATTAATGGTGCTCCTAGTATTCCAATAATAAATACACAAGCCATGCTAATTGCCCATATAGTAACATTCTGCCATTTGGAACTAATATTCTTTGTTATCTTTGTTAATGGAAGATTTTCCTTTTCAATCATTTTTATTACATCTTCAATATTTAAGGAATGTGGTAATCGATCATAAGAATTTTTCAACAAATCCAATCGTTCTTCCAGTTGTTTATCGTCCATACTTTGCACCCCCACTCATTGAAAGTTGCTTTTTTAGTTGTCCTTTTGCTCGGAGTAATCTTGTTTTGACTGATGTAAGTGGAACATTTAAAACATCTGATATTTGCTCGTATGATAAATCATGAAAGTAAAATAAAATGATAGGATGGCGATACTTTTCATCTAGTGACAAAATGGCGAGATGAAGTTGTTTATCCTCTTCAAAAACAAGTACTCGATCTTCTGCCGATTTTGAAAAGGTTGTATTTCCATCGTTGTGATGTAGCTTATCCTCTTTTTCTTTCTCCTTTGTTTCTTTTCGATAATAATCTCTCGTTGCATTTAAAGTTATTTTGTATAACCATGTTGTAAATCGCTCACGCTTGAATTGATGCAAAAAACAATATAGCTTTACAAATACCTCTTGGGTAACATCAGGAATATCATTTACTTTGACTCCACATTGAAATGCAAACTTCTCTACAGTGCGATGATGTTTTTGGATAAGCTCGGTATAGGCTGCTTTGTCGCCTAATTGTGCTCGCTCGATTAAATCGTTATCTGACATTGTTCCCCCTCACTCTCTCTGTATGGGTGATACGAAAGTTCTTTCCATTATGTTTCACAAATAACTATACATTTTATCTAAAACCTCGTGTACAATAAGACAGTCCTATAAAAGGAGGAATTACTATGACAAAACGAGATCACTTTGGTTCGAAAATAGGATTTATTCTAGCAGCAGCAGGCAGTGCTATAGGCTTGGGGGCTATCTGGAAGTTTCCATATATGGCTGGAACTAATGGAGGAAGTGTTTTTTTAATACTATTTATTATTAGTACACTTTTGATAGGCCTACCTATTCTGCTCGCAGAATTCATCATTGGGAGACGTGGGCAAGCAGATCCCGTAACTTCTTTAAAAAAACAAGCACCAGGAAAACCATGGTATCTAATTGGATGGTCTGGTTTAATATTTTCTGCTATTATTTTATCTTTTTATAGCGTTGTTGGAGGATGGATTTTAAGCTACCTTGTACGCTCTCTATTTTTTAAACTTGAAGGTGGAAGCGATAATTATTTCAGTGAGCTGTTCGGTTCTATTATTCAAAATCCTTGGGAGGTAATTATTGCACAAGGAGCATTTATGTTTTTGACGATATGGATTGTGCAAGGTGGGATTAAAGGTGGGATTGAACGTGCAAGTAAATGGATGATGCCACTATTATTTGTTTTCTTCATCGCACTTGTCATTCGTTCTTTAACACTCGATGGAGCTATAGACGGACTAAAATTTTTGTTTGTTCCAGATTGGTCTTATTTTACCGGAAAAACGATTTTATTGGCTCTTGGACAAGCGTTCTTCTCCTTGAGTGTTGGTGTAGCAGTAATGATTACATATGCTTCCTATTTGTCTAAAGAAGAAAAGCTAGGAAGTTCTGCATTGAATGTTGCTCTTATGAATATTGGTGTATCGATCTTAGCTGGACTTGTAATATTCCCGGCTGTCTTTGCACTTGGATATACTCCTGATCAAGGACCTGGTTTAGTATTTATCATTTTACCGGCAGTATTTGAACAAATACCTTTCGGTGCATTTTTTATGATAATTTTCTTCATTTTATTATTATTCGCGACACTTACATCGTCCATCTCGATGTTAGAGATAGCAGTGTCGATTGGCATTCGTTCTAAATACAATCGCCGCAGAAAAGCCTCTTGGGTATATGGCTTAATTATTTTCTTAGTTGGTATTCCTAGTGCCTTATCTTTTGGGGTGTTATCGGATTTTCATATTTTAGGAATGACGTTCTTCGATTTTGCAGATTTTATCACTAGTAGCTTCGGCTTACCTTTAGGTGCATTGTTCATCTCCATTTTTGCAGGATATAAGTTAACAAAATTGGAGCTTTCAAATGAGTTAATGTTAGGGGATTCATTGTTTAATGCATGGTATCTGATTGTTCGTTATGCTGCACCTCTTGCAATCATTGTTATTTTTGTTCAAGGGATTATTAAAGTATTTATGTAAAAAAAGTGCTTTTTCTGACATTTATTCTTTCAAGTTCTAAAAAGAATCGTGCTATAATATATAAATACTTACGACTTCTTTGAAAGGATGGATGTAATCATGAAACAACATTTACACGAACAATTACGTCAATTAAGAGAAGAACGAAATATTTCATTAGAAACACTTTCACTAAAAACTAGAATTGGTACAGGAAAACTAGAAGCTTATGAGGCTGGGATTGAAACTCCTTCTGTACAAACATTATTAAAACTATCGAATGCATTGGAAGTACCAGCATCTAACCTTCTAGACGGGTTACAAAATGCATAAAAGCTTTCGGTTTTTACACCGAAAGCTTTTTGCTTTAATAAGTATATTATGTCATTCCTTATAAAATATAGGGTGCTCTTAGGCACTTTAATTTAAATTATGCATTTCATCTCGTATTTTAAAGCTATTAATTTATATGATATCTCCACACATTTTTCGAGTGGAATCCACTGTTCAAAAGAATGTTCATAAATTGTTTGGATCCTTTTTGCTAGTTCAGAAGGGTGATCAATACTTTGTAAATCTGCAACAACATCTGCAGCTTCAGTATCATAACTATCGACGCCTAATTCAAAAGGGTCCCATTGCTGTAGTGTCCAAACTGCTTTTCTATTCATTTCAATTGTGTCCATTTATTTTCACCTTACTAGTTTTTATTAGTTAGGGTTATAATAACATAATAATCTCAAATTGAAAGGGGTAATTATTTTGCCTGATTTTACTACTGTTTATGAAAGACGTAACACAAATTGCGTGAAGTGGGATCTAATTGAACAAATCTATTCTATTAAAGATGCGTCTGAGATACTTCCAATGTGGATTGCAGATATGGATTTTGCTATACCATCTGTCATTGTTGACGCTTTACATAGAAGACTAGAACATCCAGTTTTCGGTTACTCTATAGCACCTGAAGAATCTAAAGCAGCTCTCTCAAATTGGTTATATAAAAAACATGAACTTCAAATCGAAAATAACTGGATTTTATTTCAACAAGGTGTAATTCCTGCTATGGCAGCAGTTATCGAAGCTTTTACAGAAGAAGGAGACAAAGTATTAATACATTCTCCTGTATATCCCCCATTTACGCAAGTACCAGAAAGACTAGGACGAATTGTTGAAACTTGTTGTTTGTTAGAGCAGGATAATTCATACGAAATTGATTTTTATGATTTCGAGAAAAAATTACAACAAGGCGTAAAAGCATTTATCCTTTGTAGCCCACATAATCCAGGCGGAAAAGTATGGAGCAAAGAGGATTTAACAAAAATAGCAACTCTTTGTCAACGTTATAATGTCCTAGTTGTATCGGATGAAATACACTCTGATCTTGTTTTCAAACCAAATAAACATATTCCTATTTTATCTGTTGCAGAAGATCCTAATAATATTATTACCTTCTTTGCACCAACTAAAACTTTTAATTTGGCAGGAATTCAAGCGGCTACTATTATTGTTCCTGATGAGCGCAAACGAAAAATTTTAGAAGAACAAGCAATGATGCGCGGTCAAATGGAGTTAAGTATATTTTCATTAACAGCTTTTCAAGCAGCGTACGAACATGGAGAAGCATGGTTAGATGAACTATTAGAAATAGTATCTTCTAATATGGATTATGTAGCAGAACAACTGACTTCTAATTTGAATGGGGTAAAAGTAACAAAACCGGATGCTACCTATTTATTATGGATTGATTACCGTGATACTGGATTATCTGAAAAAGAAATAATGGATCTACTTTTAACAAAGGGTAAATTAGCATTAGAACCTGGAACTAAATATGGAAAAGCAGGAGCTGGCTTTTTACGTATGAATGTTGCATGTCCTAGAAAAACTTTGGAAGATGGAGTAGCTCGAATTATCAAAGCGTTGTCATAAGAAAAGCAAAAGGAGTCACCTCAGTTTGAGATGACTCCTTTTGTTGTAGACTAAATTTAGTAATGTGAGTTTGAGACCCTGCAGGGAGCATGGTAAGGGCACTGAAAAAGTGTTATTCTAATAAATTCCATTAAATAGTCGTTAAGAGAGTTTATCGCTTTGGCATTCGCTTTCCGCGGGCGAGCAACGAGCCTCCTCCTTCGCTCCGCTTCGTGCGGGGTCTCGTCTGTCTCGCGAAGACCCCGGAGCGAAGCGAGGAGGCTGAGCTACGCCCGTGGAAAGGGAGCCGTTTCAACGATTTTCTTTTTCTTGGAGTTTCGCACAACCTCATCTGGTAGCGTCGAATAATAGGGACTTTTTCAATGCCCTCACGCGTAGCGAAGGAGTAGGCTCGGCGGCCATGCAGAGCACTAAATCCTACTTGCATAATAATTTCATAAAGTTTCATATCTATTAAAAAAAAGAGTCATCTCAATTCTGAGATAACTCCTTTTCCAATGCTTCTTTTCTAGCTTGCATTACTTTCTCTTCGATCTCTCTTGCTTTTGCAGCTTCTTTAACGGATTTTCTTTTTAGCCATCTAAAAACAAGTGTACAAATAATGATTAATAGGATTAACTCTAATACTACAGGAATGTATTCTGTTTTATCTTCTGGAAAATATAAATATAGAAAACCTGGCTGTAAAAAATGTAACATCTCGACACTTCCCTACTTATTTTTGAACGATTTCAATTGAATCAATTGTAATATCTTCTAGTGGTTTGTCATTAGCATCTTTCTCTACTGCCGCAATTTGGTCGACAACATCCATGCCTTCAATAACTTGTCCAAATACTGTATGCTTTTGGTCCAAGTTCGGTGTTCCACCAATTTGTCCGTACGCATCTGCAATCTCTTCTGGCCATCCACCTGATTTTAATTGGTCTACCGAATATTGTGATTGTGAGGCTTGGACGATAAAAAACTGACTTCCATTCGTATGTGGTCCAGCATTCGCCATGGATAGAGCTCCTCTAAAGTTAAAAAGGTTCATGGAAAATTCGTCTTCAAACTCTTGTCCGTAAATACTTTCGCCACCCATACCTGTTCCTGTTGGGTCTCCACCTTGAATCATAAAATCTTCAATCACTCGATGAAAAATAATACCGTTATAGTACCCATTTTCTGCGTGTGTTAAGAAGTTTTCTACCGTTTTTGGTGCAAGTTCAGGAAATAGCTTTATTTTTATAGCTCCCTTTGAAGTGTTCATGATAACTACTGCTTCATTTGAAGCGATTTCTGTAGAAAGTTGTGGATACATATTATTTTCTCCTTGTTGTTCAGCTTTTGTTGCTTCTTTAGACTCTGTGTCAGTTTCATTTACTACTTTTTCTTTTTGTGCATCAACTGATTTTGTACCGCATGCACTTAATAAAAACAGCGCACTAACAATACATAAAAATAATAATTTTTTCACGAATCTTTCACCCCAAATAAGTTTATCATAATGAATTCTCTTTTTCAGTGACAAAGTATCTAACTTTCTTAGATACATGAAATGCCCTATAATAGGAATTATGACAAAGTACGCGTCAAATAGAAAGAAGGGATTTGGATGAGCGTACAAAAAAGAAACTTTATCATTATGTGGTTTTCGAATTTTCTAGTTGCTGGAACTATGACGATGATTATGCCCTTTTTATCCTTATATATAAAAACAATGGGAGACTTTTCGGATGCATATGTCCAAAAGTGGTCTGGACTTGTATTTGGTGCTACATTTGTTTCTGCTTTTATTATGTCGCCTATATGGGGACGAATTGCTGATAAATATGGGTACAAGCCAATTTTGATTATCAATGGTTTCGGTATTGCAACTAGTGTTTTTTTGATGGGATTCGTTCATTCCGTCGAGGCATTTTTTGTTCTTCGATTATTCATGGGGGTTGTTACTGGCTTTATCCCAACTTCTTTAGCATTTATTAGTTCCCAAACACCCAAGAAAATTGCGGGAAAAACGATGGGAACACTACAAATGGGAAGTGTTTCTGGAACGCTTTTTGGACCAGTTTTCGGTGGTTTTCTAGCTGACACTTTCGGATTTCAATATACATTTGTCATTACTTCCTGTGCTGTATCAGCTGCTGCGTTACTCGTTATATTCGGTATCCATGAAGTGAAAAAAGCGAAAGCAAAAGGTGCTCATGAATACACTAGAAAAACAATTATCTCTGGTATTTTTCATCATAGGCTAATTTTAAACGTCTTAATGATTACATCACTTATCCAAATTGGATTATTTAGCATTCAACCACTTTTATCTTTATATGTATCTCATTTAACGAATTCAAATGAAGTTGCCCTACTTGCTGGTATTACATTTAGTGCAACTGGTGTAGGTAATTTATTGTTTGCAAGAACTTGGGGGAAACTAGGAGATTCAATAGGGTACGAAAAAATATTATCTACATTACTTGTCCTTGCATTTATTTTCATTGTTCCTCAAGCATTGGTAACAGATTTATGGCAACTAATCGTGCTGCGCTTCCTTTTCGGAATTGCTGCAGGAGGACTAATTCCAATCACCACTGCACTTATTAGAAGAGAAGCTCCAATTGAAGTACAAGGTGAATTAATGGGTTATAATACAAGCTTCCGCTTTTTAGGGAATATTATCGGTCCTATGTTTGGTGGTTTTATTAGCGGATTTATCGGTATTTCTTCTGTTTTCTTTGTTACGGGGGCACTATTCCTTATTGCTTTCCTAGTCATTTATTTTGCAAGAAAAAAACCTCTTCAAGATTTTGAAGAAGTTTTGTTAGAAGAAGAGTTACATGAAAAAGTAAGTAGCTAAAAATGAGCACACTTTCTATATGAAAGTGTGCTATTCTTTTTTTAGAGTTTATATGATTGGAGTGCAGCAGCAAATGCGTCAAGCAATAGGGTTTTTCATCATTCTTATATGCTTCCCGATGATATGGATATTATATTCTTTCATCCATTCAGAATTATTATCAGCTTCATCATATAAAGAGGATTTGGCTCAATCTATCCAATTGTCTAGTCCAACTATTTCCTCGCCTATTGTTTTGTTAGATGAAAGCGACAATGTTTTTTCAGAGGATTACGTAGAATGGCGAGATCCAATTCCGTTAGAGTCCATCCCATTATTTGCTCAAGAGTTGTTTATTCAAAGTGAGGATGTTGAATTTTATAATCATATTGGTTTTAACTTTAGTGCGATTTTTCGAGCAGTATTTGCTAATGCTTCTGCAAACGCTAGAGATCAAGGAGCAAGTACAATTACGCAGCAATTAGTAAGGCTACGATATTTATCTACAGAAAAAACTTATGAACGGAAAGTAACTGAACTCGTCTATGCATATGAGATGGAAAAACAATCTACAAAAGAAGAAATACTATCCAATTATTTAAATGAAATCTATTTTAGTAACCAAGTATATGGAATTGGAGCCGCCGCTACCTATTATTTTGGACGTCCGTTAAACCAATTAACTGAAGCCGAGCTAGCATTTATTAGTGCCATTCCAAACAATCCAACCATTTATAATCCTTTAGAGAACTTTGATGCAACTAAGAAGCGACAAGAACTACTGATAGATATACTAGTGAAAAACGGGAAAATTTCATCAGAACATGGCAAATCATTAAAGGCAGACCCAATTGTTCTAGTAACAAAAACGAAAAAGCAACTATATCCCGCTTATAGTACGTATGTGTTGGAAGAGTTAAAGGATCTCATTGCAACAAAAGAAGGATTTACGGAAAAGATAGAAGCTGCTCAAAATGAACAACAAAAACTTCAGCTCGAAAATGAGCTCCAAACGAAAGTGAACGAAGTCATTGCAAAAGGCGTTAAAGTTTATACTGCTCTTAACCCTTTGAAACAAAACGATGATGAAAAGTATGTTAATAGTCTATTAAATAAAACACCTAACCTGCAAGCAGCATCAGTTGTCATAAACAATGAAACAAGAGAAATTATAAGTTTATTTGGTGGAAAAGATTATAAAAAATTTGATTTCAATCGCGCTTATCAAGCAGTTCGGCAGCCTGGTTCTTCTTTAAAACCGTTACTTGTGTATGCACCTGTTTTCGAGATGACAACCTTAACACCAAATAATTCGATTAATGCAGGAAAACTATGTATAGGTACTTATTGCCCTCAAAACTATGGAGGAGCAGTATATGGAAATGTAACAATAAAACAAGCTTTTCGTTTTAGCCATAACACTCCTGCTGTTAGACTTTTAAATACTGTGGGGATTGAAAGTGCTTTCGCAAAACTAAATCAGTTCCAATTTAGTCATTTAACGAATGAAGATTATTCATATGCCTCTGCATTAGGTGGCCTTACAAAAGGTGTAACAGTACTTGAAATGGCAGATGCATATACTAGTTTTATTAATGGAATGTATAAGCCAGCTCATGCTATTCGAAAAGTAACAGATAAAAATGGTGTTATATTGTACGAATGGAAGGAAGATAAAGAAGAGGTATGGACTCCTAAAACAGTGCAAACAATGAGAGGTTTGCTTACAGATGTCGTTCAAAATGGGACAGGAAAAGGGATATCTACCTCATCTTCTTATGTAGGCGCTAAAACAGGAACAACAAATGATTACTACGAT
This sequence comes from Psychrobacillus vulpis, assembly GCF_006861825.1. Classification (GTDB taxonomy): domain Bacteria; phylum Bacillota; class Bacilli; order Bacillales_A; family Planococcaceae; genus Psychrobacillus; species Psychrobacillus vulpis. The sequence goes on from NZ_VDGI01000021.1 coordinate 21,019, forward strand.
TATTGGATTGCTGGTCTGACAGATTCCTATACATCAGCTGTTTGGATTGGTTACGATATACCTAAGAATATGAAACAAATTGAATCAAAAAAAATCCATCATTCCATTTTCAATAAAATCATGAAAGACTAACTTCCTGCTTTTATCACTCTTCTGAGGTACAGAGACGCACTCCTGTACCTCTTTTTTTAATACAAAAAGTTGTAAGCAATATATATCAAGACCTATTTTGGATAATAGGAAAAACTAAAAAGTGAGGGATCCTCAACAATCCACACTCTACTTTTTTAGTTCAAGAAAATCGTTGAAAAAGGCGACACTCCTGCTGGAAAAGCATTAGTCGAAGACCCCACAGCGAAGCGAGGAGGCCACTGAAAAACTCAAAATTATTATTTTTATAGGAACTATTTGCTGTATATCATTCAAAGAATTTAGCGCGACGCATGAGACTCCTGCGGGAAAGCGAGACAGACGAGACCCCGCACGAAGCGAAGCGTAGGAGGAGGCTCGTCGCTCGCCCGCGGAAAGCGAATGCCAAAGCGCTAAATTCTCTTAGGACTATTTGATAGATAATTTATATGAATGACACTTTTTCAGTGCCCTCAAAGCGAGGAGGCTGAGGCAACGCCCGCGGAAAGGGAGGCCACTGAATAACCAAAATTCAGAAAATAAAGTCACCACTTGAGAAGTATATTTGTATCAAAATTGGCATGACGTCCCCATAAACACCCTAAAAAGTGAAGGAATTATGGGATATCGTTTTTATTTTTTGAAAAAAAGTGACTTTTTCAGTGACCTCCGGAAAGGGAGCCGTTTCAACGATTTTATTATTAACTGGGTTATTGGACACCCCCCTCTAGCAAAGTCAGATTATAAGGACCTTTTTAGTGCCCTCATCCACACTCTACTTTTCTAGAAAATCGTTGAAAATGGCGACACTCCTGCTGGAAAAGCATTAGTAGAAGACCCCACAGCGAAGCGAGGAGGCCACTGAAAAACTCAAAATTATTATTTTTATAGGAACTATTTGCTGTATATCATTCAAAGAATTTAGCGCGACGCATGAGACTCCTGCGGGAAAGCGAGACACACGAGACCCCGCACGAAGCGAAGCGTAGGAGGAGGCTCGTCGCTCGCCCGCGGAAAGCGAATGCCAAAGCGCTAAATTCTCTTAGGACTATTTGATAGATATTTTATATGAATGACACTTTTTCAGTGCCCTCAAAGCGAGGAGTCTGAGGCAACGCCCGCGGAAAGGGAGGCCACTGAAAAACAAAAATTCAGAAAATAAAGTCACCACTTGAGAAGTATATTTGTATCAAAATTGGCATGACGTCCCCATAAACACCCTAAAAAGTGAAGGAATTATGGGATTTCGTTTTTATTTTTTGAAAAAAAGTGACTTTTTCAGTGGCCCGCGGAAAGGGAGCCGTTTCAACGATTTTCTTATCGAAAAGTGAGAGGTAAGCTTGGAAAACCTTATCTATCCCTATATAAAAAACAAAAAGACTATAGACAACTCGTTTTGAGTTTATCTACAGTCTGAAGGATAGATACAGCAATATTTGCACTGTTCATTCACTTGTTTATAAAAATGGTAAACTTGCAATAATTCCATTGTACAGTTTAACAATCACATAAATTACTAAAGCTAAAAATAAACTCCATACAAGAATCTCAAACATGATTAAACCTATTGTTCCTAATAAACTCATCGAACTGCTTAATTTAAACACGACATAAACAAAATATATCAAAGCAGTCACTAAGAAAACAATAAGCAAAATTTGAATAGATTGAAATCCTACAGTAGAAATAACAGCTCCAATAAAGAAAATGACATAACCCCCACGTGCTTGGGAAATAGTCTTTCCTTCTAGGTCTCTCGAAAAAAATAGCATTCCTAACTCATGTATCGTTTCTGCCATAAGTTTTAACGCAGAAAACATCATAAAATAAACAAGTGCAAATACAATAAGTAAAAATAATTTCAGCTCTAAGTCGGAAAGAAATTCTCTCATCCCACTATACACGCCGATGACTTTGAATAGATCCATTGCTTTATTCATTGTAAATATAGAAAAAGACAAACTAAATAATAAAATCGTTATTAATGGTAGAAATCCAAACACGTATGGGTTTTTCATAGCTGCTCCTCTTACTCTAAAATTATATATTCTTTCTTAATAGTTAAGAGAGTTAAATAACTTTCTAATCTCCATGCAATTACTCTTTTCTCATCATATCGAAGAAAAGGTAAGTTCTGCAAGTATGTTTCGGTTTTTACGTCATGCAATTACTGGTCTTTTACGTTATAATCTTATAGATGCATTTAAATACATACCTTTGAAAGGAGGATTCCATTGTCCTTAGTTTTTGCAATATTCACACCTGTAATTGCTGCGTTGTTGATTCCTTTATTGTATAAGAGAGTTTCTGCCATTCATACAGGTTGGTTTGTTCTACTTATCCCTGTTGCTCTTGTTTCTCTCTACGCAACCTACATACCTCCTATTATAGATGGAACGACGTATAAAGACGAGTTACCTTGGATTCCATCATTAGGACTATCATTTATCTCTTACTTAGATGGTTTAAGTTTACTTTTTTCACTTTTGATTACTGGTATTGGAGCTCTTGTTGTTCTGTACTCGATTTTTTATTTGGATAAGAAAAAAGAAAAACTAGGAAACTTCTATGTTTACTTATTATTGTTTATGAGTGCTATGCTTGGAGTCGTTCAATCTGATCATTTAATTAGCTTATATTTCTTTTGGGAGTTAACATCTATATCCTCTTTCCTTCTTATTGGATATTGGTATACGAAGGATCGCTCCCGTTTTGGTGCTTTAAAGTCCATGATGATCACCGTTTTTGGTGGACTTATGATGCTCGGAGGGTTTGTAATACTTGGTATCCTTGGTGATACTTATTCGATACGTGAATTGATTGCACAAGCTCCTGATCTTGTAGACCATAAGTTTTTTGTTTGGGCGCTAGTTTTAGTGTTGCTAGGTGCATTTACGAAATCAGCACAGTTTCCATTTTATATTTGGTTACCAGATGCTATGGAAGCGCCTACACCGGTAAGTGCATATTTACACTCTGCAACGATGGTAAAAGCAGGTTTATACTTGGTTGCAAGATTCACACCTATATTTGCTCTTTCTGAAGTTTGGGTTTGGCTTGTTACCGGGATTGGTATTCTCACGTTATTATGGGGTTCATTTTTTGCTGTAAAACAGACTGATTTAAAAGCAATATTAGCTTTTTCTACTGTTAGTCAGCTTGGTTTAATCATGTCTTTATTAGGTATTGGTTCAATTGCGTATCATGTTACAGGTGATTTAGTAACTACCTTTACATTTGCAACTTTCGCAGCAATTTTCCATTTAATGAACCATGCAACCTTTAAAGGAAGCTTATTCATGATTGCGGGAATTGTCGATCATGAAACGGGTACGAGAGATATTCGAAAACTCGGTGGTCTTATGAGTTTAATGCCTATCAGCTTTACGATTGCTTTAATTGGAAGCTTATCGATGGCAGGTGTCCCACCTTTTAATGGATTTTTGAGTAAGGAAATGTTTTTAGATGCTGTTTTGAATTTAAAAAATTTTGACCTTCATGCATTGGATTCTTGGTGGATTTTATTCCCGATTATCGCATGGATTGCAAGTGTATTTACATTTGTATACAGTTTGTATTTTGTATTTCACACATTCCGTGGAAAGCATAAACCAGAGCAATTACCGAAAGCTGCTCATGAAGCTCCAGTTGGGATGCTTCTGTCACCAGGGATATTAGCTTCACTAGTAGTTATTATTTTCTTTGTTCCAAATTTTTTCGGTAATACATTTATTAAACCAGCTGTAGCAGCTATTCAGCCGCTTGCATATCAAGTACCAGCAGATGTTGGATTCACGATTAAAGCATGGCATGGTTTTGACTCGTTAGCTATGTATATGACGCTTGGAGTATTCTTAGTTGGCTATTTATTGTTCAAAACGATCCCAAAATGGTCACCTATTTATAAAACATTTCCTACCAAACTTTCTTTAAATGGAATGTATGATGGATTAATGAGACTTGGCGACAGTGGGGCTAATCGTTTTTCATCTATCTATATGACTGGTTCGATACGGTCCTATTTTGTATACATGTTTACCGCAATTATTGTATTGCTAGGCGGTACAATGTGGATTAAAGACGCATTTGTAATTAGTTACGAAAACTTGGCACCAATCCGATTCTTTGAAATACTAATTTCCATCATATTAATTGTTGGTACGATTACTATTCTAGTTACGAAGTCGAGACTAACTGCAATTATTGCACTTGGGGCAGTTGGATATACGGTAGCGCTGTTCTATATCCTCTTTAAAGCACCGGATCTAGCGCTAACACAATTGGTTATCGAGACAGTTTCTGTAGCATTGTTTTTAGGTGCATTTTACCATTTACCACAAATGAATAAGCATGAAAAAGGTAAAGAGGATAGAGGTTTCCGATTAGGTAATTTCCTCATTGCACTTGGAGTTGGTGTGATGGTGACACTGATCGCTATTTCTTCACATTCCCAAAAACTTATCCCATCTATCTCTGAGTATTATAAAGAAACAGTCTACTCTGAAGCTGGTGGAGGAAATATCGTAAACGTTATTTTAGTAGATTATCGTGGATTCGATACATTATTTGAAATAAGTGTATTAACAATTGCTTCACTTGGTATCATCGGGATGATTACATTACGACTTGCAAAAAAGAAAGGAGATAGAAAAGTTGAAAACAAATGATTTAATTATTCAAACGACAACAAAAGTAGTTTTTTACATCATCTTTCTATTCTCCATTCATATCTTTTTTGCAGGTCACTACACTCCTGGTGGGGGATTTGTCGGAGGTTTATTAATGTCTAGTGCTATTGTTTTATTACTACTAGCATTTGACTTAAAAACGGTACAAGCTATGTTACCAGTCAACTACACTGTCGTAACAGCAATTGGATTATTAATCGCTCTTGCTACAGCATCTGGCTCTATTTTCTTTAATGTTCCATTTTTTACACATGCGTTTGATTATTACAACTTACCTTTGTTAGGTAAAACTTCTATTCATACTGCTATGTTTTTTGATACAGGTGTTTACTTAGTAGTTGTTGGAGTAACAATGACCATTATTCAAATGATAGGAGGAGATGAGTAATGGAAATATTAATGTCCATTTTAATCGGCTTTCTATTCATGGCAGCCATTTATCTAATTCTTTCTAGAAGTTTACTTCGAATCATCATTGGAACAGGATTATTAAGTCATGGAACGCATCTGTTACTAATAACAATGGGAGGCTTAGGCGGGAAAAACGCTCCAGTGTTATCCGAGGGAGTGACAGATTATGTAGATCCCCTTCCACAAGCATTAATATTAACTGCCATTGTAATTAGTTTTGGTGTCACAGCATTTTCTTTAGTACTTGCTTATCGTACATATAAAGAGCTTGGCACAGATAATATGAGTTTAATGAAAGGAACAGAAGACAATGATTAATTTATTATTATTTCCAGTCCTCATACCGTTCCTTTTTGCTACTATCTTGTTGTTTTTCCCTAAGAAAGTAAAGGCACAGCGTATAATGGTTACGATTGGACTCTTACTTTCACTTATATCAGCAATCATGCTGCTTATAAAAGTAAAAACAGACGGTGTTCAAGCTATTACTTTAGGTAGTTGGGCTCCTCCTTTCGGAATCACAATGACTTCTGATATGATTTCAGCATTATTGGTTACTTCATCTATTATTATTTCTCTATTTGTTGTTTGGTATAGTTTCACCTCTATTGGAGAAGATCGTGAGAAAGCATTTTATTACCCAGCGATCCTATTCATGTTAACGGGTGTAAATGGTGCTTTTACAACGGGTGATATTTTCAATATGTTCGTTTTCTTTGAAGTATTATTAATGTCTTCCTATGTACTGATCGTATTGGGCGGAGAAAAAGTTCAGTTAAGAGAATCTATTAAGTACATACTTGTGAATATCGTATCATCTTCCTTATTTGTTATTACAGTAGGTTACTTATATTCAGTTGTTGGAACACTTAATATGGCGGATATTTCAGTTAAACTAGCTACTATTGGACAATCTGGAATTGTTACAGTAATTGCTGTACTATTTCTCGTTGTATTTGGTATTAAAGGAGCCATTTTCCCACTGTTCTTTTGGTTACCAGGGTCATATGCAGCTCCGCCCCTACCTGTACTTACACTTTTCGGAGCATTACTGACAAAGGTAGGAGTATACGCGATTATGCGTACATATACTTTGTTCTTTACAACAGATGTTGGATTCACACATGAACTACTCATGATTCTCTCTATCATCACTATCGTCGCAGGTTGTATTGGTGCACTAGCTTATTTCGATCTAAAACAAATCATTATTTACAATATTGTAATCGCTGTTGGTGTCATCCTGTTCGGTGCATCTACTATGAATGAAAATGGAATGTTAGGTTCTGTATTTTATTTAATTCATGATATTCTAATTAAAGGTGCATTGTTCTTATTGATCGGGATTATTATTAAAATTACGGGCACTTCCGATTTGCGTAAAATGGGCGGGCTAATGAAACGTTATCCTGTTCTAGCATGGAGTTATTTAATTGCCGCATTTGGACTCGCTGGGATTCCTCCACTAAGTGGATTTGTAGGCAAGCTCCTTATTGTTCAAGGTGGATTTGAAGGAGAATATTTATGGCAAAGCATTTTCATTCTTGCTTCCAGCTTAATTGTTTTACTTTCTGCCATTCGTATATTCATCTATGCATTTTGGGGTGAAGAAAAAGGAGTAAAGGATATTAGTATAAAAACGTACCGTCATTTATTAGCTCCAACCATTTGTTTAGTTATTGTAACGGTTTTATATGGAATTGGTTCGGAGTACTTAGTTCCATTTATGACGGATGCAGCAACCGTTTTACTTGATCCTTCTGTTTACACAGATGCAGTATTTGGAGGGGTGAAATAATGGCTTTTCAAATATTATTGAATGTATTTATTGCTATAACTTGGATGTTTTTATCTGTATCCTTTAAACCAACTACCTTTATCATCGGTTATATATTAGGTTTACTTATGCTACTTATGCTTAGAAAATCTTTTAGCTCCAGATTTTATTTGGATAGAATATGGGCAGTTATTAAATTAGCTTTCTTATTTTTAAAGGAACTCACATTATCCAACTTTTCTGTTTTAATGTTGATTATTAAACCGAAGATGCCGATACGCCCTGCTATTTTCGCAATGCCAACTGTGCTTGAGAAAGATTGGGAAATAACATTGTTATCGAATCTTATTACTTTAACTCCTGGGACAATAGTAATTGACGTCTCAGATGATAATAAAACTCTTTATATACACTCAATCGATTTCGATAACGTGGATGAAGCGATTAATTCGATAAAAGAAACGTTTGAAAAAGCAATTTTGGAGGTGAGTAGGTCATGACAACGTTTCTATGGGTAATAGTTGTATTAATTGGCGTATCCCTTTTAGGCTTCTTATATCGTCTTGTGAAGGGGCCTACTACACCTGACCGAGTAATAGCATTAGATGCAATTGGGGTTGGCTTAATTGCATTAATTGGCTTAATTTCTATCCTATTCGATACAGGCTTCTTCTTAGAAGTAATACTTCTTTTAGCAGTCCTCTCTTTCATCGGAACTGTTGCGTTTTCTAAATTCACGGAGAAGGGAGAAATCATTCAACGTGACCGTAATAGCTAATATATTAATAATTGCTACAATCTCTTTTGGAACGATATTTATTTTAGTTACTGCCCTTGGATTGATTCGCCTACCGGATGCATATTCAAGAGCACATGCTGCGTCGAAAAGCGCAACGCTTGGTATCATGAGCATATTACTCGGTGTATTTTTTCATTTTTGGTTAAAAGAAGGTATTTTTAACTCCCGAATATTACTTGGAATTGTGTTTCTTTTCGTTACTGGACCAGTTGGAGGTCATATGATGGGAAGAGCAGCATATTTATCTGGTGTGAAGTTGTGGGATAAATCTGTACGAGATGATCTTGCTGAAGTAGTGAAGAAAAAAAGGGAACAACAATAAAAAGCTTTTGCAACCGCATAATTCTGCTGGTTGCATAAGCTTTTGTTTTTCTATTAATAACCTCCATAATAGTTTTGATAAGGATATGGCGGATAGTAATATGGATATGGTGGATAGTAATATGGATATGGCGGATAGGTTGGCTGTCTATAACCTCCATAACCTCCATAGCCACCTAGTGAAGAACCTAGAAGTCCCCCGACAAAGCTTCCTAGAAATGGACCTCCAAAGCCCCCAATAAAGGGACTCCTAAAAAAACCACCTCGATGAAATCTTCCCATGCTGTTCCTCCTTTCATCCCAGTGTATGCGACTTAGGAGCAACAGGCTGTGCGCTTTCCCTATTCTTCTTCCGCCATTCTTTCTATCAGCGTTGCAAGTGTACGAACCATTACACCTGTTCCACCTTTAGGTCCAAAATCATGAGAGGACTTTGTATCAGATGTTCCAGCAATATCTAAATGAATCCAAGGTGTATCCTCTACAAATTCTCCTACAAATCCTCCACCAAAGATCATATGACCATCACTTCCTGGCGAATTATTTAAATCAGCAACATCACTTTTACGAATTCGTTTTTTATCGTTTTCTGTTAACGGTAATCTCCATGTAAATTCTCCTGTTTCAAGAGATGATTCCATGAATGTTTCAAAAAACTCTTCATTATTCGTAAGAGCACCAGTTTTATCATATCCGAGTGCTGTAATGACGCCTCCAGTTAAAGTAGCAACATCGACGATGAAATTTGCTCCTTGTTGCTTCGCATAAGTCACCGAGTCTGCTAATACTAAACGGCCTTCCGCATCAGTATTTAATATTTCTATTGTTTTACCACTCATTGATGTAATAACATCATCTGGTTTAAAGGCATTACCGGAAATCATATTATCAGTTGATGCGATAACAGCAAGGACGTTTTTATTAGGTCGAAGCTCACCGATAATTTTCATCGCGCCTAATACAGCTGCTGCTCCTCCCATATCACCTTTCATACCAACAATTCCAGTTTTTGGTTTAATCGAATACCCACCAGTATCAAACGTAATCCCTTTACCAACAAGAGCCACTACATCTTCCCATTTATCAGTTGCTTGGTACTTTAATACAATTAATCTTGGTTCTTCAACAGATCCTTGGTTAACTGCAAGTAGAGCACCCATACCTAGCTCTTCTATTTCTTTCTTGCCTAATATTTCAGTTTCAAAATCATATGTACTTCCTAGTTCTCTAGCATATTCACCTAACTCTGTTGAAGTTAGAATATTTCCTGGCATATTTACTAGAGTTCTTGCTTCATTTACCGCTTCTGCATAAATAGAACCTACTTCAAAATAAGAAACAACCTCTTCTAAATCTTCCTCTGATAAAAGTTCAATTGCAGGTAAATAGTAATCAGGTAGATTCGATGAAGTTTTATATCCATCATATTTGTATGCACCCATGCCTAGCCCTTCTGCTGCCAAATAAGCTACATCAAAATCAGAAATCGACTCTGTTGTAAATGAAGGTATCCAAATAGATAATGATTCTGGCTTGCTCGCTAATAACTCTTTCCCTACAAGACCAAAAATCTCTCTTACGTTATCTTGTGTTAATTGTTTACGATCACCAATTCCAACAAAAAGAATTCGTTTTAAGTCTCCTTTTCCACTAACAGGAATTGAACTAATCTTTTTTAAGTTAGATGAAATATCTCCACTTTTCACCCATTCCGTTATTTCGTTACCAAAATACCCTAAAAATTCATTCCACTTATTTGTATTTTCCACATGCTTCGAAACACCTACAACTAGGCTTTCTGATTGAATTTCTTCAAATAACACTGCATTTGTACTTATTATCATCATTTTTCCTCCTACTAATTCGGATACAATTTTATTATATAGGAAGAAGTCGTATTTTTCGAATAGTATGAATGTGTTATACTAGACTTACTTAATGTATTTAACGAAAGTTGGTGTCTACTTGGCAATCCTCCAAAACACTCCATTAATGGCTGCACTTTTTTCTATTTTCTTTGCACAATTTGTAAAAATTCCAATACATTTTTTAATGACCAAAAAGTTAGATTGGAAATTATTCACTTCTACTGGTGGAATGCCTAGCTCCCACTCTGCTGCCGTAACATCTCTTTGTACTGCAATTGCATTTGAAACTGGGCTAGATTCTCCACTCTTTGGAGTAGCAACTGTTTTTGCTGTAATCGTTATGTTTGACGCAACAGGCGTTCGCTTTCAAGCGGGACAACAAGCAATTATTATCAATCAAATGAGGGCTGACTTTCAGATGTTCGTAGAGCAAACAAAGGGATGGGCTCATAAGAAAAACGAAGAAAAGATGAAAGAGTTAAAAACTTTACTTGGTCATAAACCTATGGAAGTGTTCATGGGTGCGCTTACCGGAATTATAATATCTATCATTATTTACACAACAATCCTATAGAAAATGGCTGACTAAATAAAGTCATTTTAGACTGAAGATAAACTCGATTTTATCTTCAGTCTTTTTTCTTATTAAATAGAATGAGGACTAATTGAGTTCGGAAAAAGCCACTCGCTTTCCGCGGACGAATCGCGAAGACTCCTCGCAACGCTGCGGTCACTGAAAAGGTGTCATTCAAATAAATTATCCATCAAATTAGTCCTAAGAGAATTTAGCGCTTTGGCATTCGCTTTCCGCGGGCGAGCGACGAGTCTCCTCCTACGCTTCGCTACGTGCGGGGTCTCGTCTGTCTCGCATTCCCGCAGGAGTCTCATGCGTCGCGCTAAATTCTTTTAAATGGAATACAGAAAATAGTTCCTATAAAAATAATAATTTTAATTTTTTCAGTGGCCTCGCGACGCTCGTGCGGTGTCTTGAACGCTCCGTTTTTCCGCAGGAGTCTCGCAGCTTTTTCCTCTACTTATTGAATCAAGGAGTGCTATCCCAGATGTCTAAAACAACCAAAATGACGCGTCTAGTTAGTTACGTCTTTTTTCTTATTAAATAGAATGAGAACTAATTGAGTTCGGAAAAAGCCACTCGCTTTCCGCGGACGAATCACCAAGCCTCCTCTTCGTTACGCTCATGCGGGGTCTTGGACGCTCCGTTTTTCCGCAGGAGTCTCGCGGCTTTTCCTCTATGTATTGAATCAGGCAACGTCCGCGGAAAGGGAGCCATTTCAACTCTTATTTATTGGAATATTGAACACCCTATCTGGTAAAGCAGAATTATAGTATCTTTTTCAGTTCCCTCCCTACGCTTGAAGCACTGAAAAGCTGTCATTTATTTTAAGAAAAATACTAGAAAATCGTTGAAAAAGGCGACACTCCTGCGGGAATAGCGTTAGTCGAAGACCCCACAGCGCAGCGAGGAGGCTGAGGCAACGCCCGCGGAAAGGGAGCCATTTCAACGATTTTCTTTTTATTGGAATATTGAACACCCTATCTGGTAAAGCAGAACTATAGTAACTTTTTCAGTTCCCCCTACGCTTGAAGCACTGAAAAGCTGTCATTTATTTTAAGAAAAATACTAGAAAATCGTTGAAAAAGGCGACACTCCTGCGGGAATAGCGTTAGTCGAAGACCCCACAGCGCAGCGAGGAGGCTGAGGCAACGCCCGCGGAAAGGGAGGCCNGAAAAGCTGTCATTTATTTTAAGAAAAATACTAGAAAATCGTTGAAAAAGGCGACACTCCTGCGGGAATAGCGTTAGTCGAAGACCCCACAGCGCAGCGAGGAGGCTGAGGCAACGCCCGCGGAAAGGGAGGCCACTGAAAAACAAAAATTCAGAAAATAAAGTCACCACTTGAGAAGTATATTTGTATCAAAATTGGCATGACGTCCCCATAAACACCCTAAAAAGTGAAGGAATTATGGGATTTCGTTTTTATTTTTTGAAAAAAAGTGACTTTTTCAGTGGCCTCCGGAAAGGGAGCCGTTTCAACTCTTATTTATTGGAATATTGAACACCCTATCTGGTAAAGCAGAATTATAGTATCTTTTTCAGTTCCCTCCCTACGCTTGAAGCACTGAAAAGCTGTCATTTATTTTAAGAAATATACTAGAAAATCGTTGAAAAAGGCGACATTCCTGCGGGATTAGCATTAGTCGAAGACCCCATCGCGCAGCGAGGAGGTTTAGGCAAAGCCCGCGGAAAGGGAGCCGTTTCAATGATTTTCTTTATGATTGGAATATTGAACACCCTATCTGGTAAAGCAGAATAATAGTAACTTTTTCAGTTCCCTCCCTACGCTTGAAGCACTGAAAAAAACTGTCATTTATTTTAAGAAAAATACTAGAAAATCGTTGAAAAAGGCGACACTCCTGCGGGATTAGCGTTAGTCGAAGACCCCACAGCGCAGCGAGGAGGCTTAGGCAACGCCCGCGGAAAGGGAGCCGTTTCACCGATTTTCTTTTTTATTAGAATATTGGACAACTACCCTATCTGGCAAAGTCATTTTTATAATTGAAAATAAGAATTCTTGAGGTGATCGAAATTGATGAGGAGAAACCAAAGTGGAACGTTTTAGTATTGATTCCGTTGTCTTAATTTAAGATGATGTTTATTCAATAAGTATTAAGGATTCTCTCAATGCGCTAAACTAAATCGCTTCTACAAATTCATGGCAGAAAAAAGTAAAAAGGCATTTGGAATGAGTTCATTCCAAATGCCTTTTTTCTTCTATCTAGGATGACTTAATGATGTCATCCTTTTTCTTATTAGAACATTTGATATCCACTTTTTCGAAGGAATTTCATCACAAAACCTGCAACGATAGCTCCAACTAAACCACTAGATAAAACAATGATGTCCGCTGCATGAAGCGAAACTATTTTATCGCCCAAAGCAGAGAAAGCCATTCCTGGTTTAGTAAAATAATCAAAAAAGGCAACTTCATCAATGATTAACACAACAACAATTGGATAAAGCATAGCCATAAACCATGTCATCCGTAGAAGCATGTTTATAAGGAAGGCGATTCCAAAAAACATAACAAAAAATATGAGAACTGAAAGTATCATTTGAACGATCATAAAATCCATAATCTATTACCTCCGTAGCATCTTTAAATAGTTTACCTTAACGGAAGTTAGTATTCAATGGACTTATTCGTTTTCACTCAATTGTCATAATAACTTCATTTTTTTCCCGAACCATTGCAGCGGTTACAAGTTTCGGATCCGCCTAATCGGAGTTGGAAATAACCTTCGCCTTTACAATATGGACAGTGATTCGAAGTTTCTTCTTTTTTCAATCTCAACATTTAAATCGCCTCCTTTTTATTAAATTTTCTTAATAATCAGATAATATATCATATAATTTATTTTTTGTAAAGAAAAAACACAAAACATTTTTTGTGTTTTAGCTTATTTATTAAAAAAATAGTTTATAGCTGTTATAACCGAATATATCCCCAGGATTAATCCCTTCGATTTTCATAAATCCACTATTCATTGTATTCTGTGCAAGTTCACGAATCATAACAGAAGCATCCTTATCTACCAATAAGTCATTTGGATGAACCCACTTCACTTCGTAAAGTTCAGATAGTTGCGCTTGTAGAATTGGTGCTTCCTCTTTTGGTGAAAGTAAAAAAATAGCCATATTATCACTAATTTTATGTTGAATTACTCCACTTCTAAATCCAATCATCTTTTGAACTGTACACACTACACCAGTTTCTTCAAGAACTTCTCTACATACCGCTTCATCTACAGTCTCATCTTTATTTACAAAACCTGCTGGAAATGACCATCGACCATGTAATCCACCGTATCTTTTTTTTACGACTAGCCATTCTCCACGATTATTTACGACAACCCCTGCTACTCCTAACCATATACTTCCCCTATCTTCTCTCGCCACTTTCATATCCCCTTTAAAAAAGCTCCCACTAATTTGTTAGTGGGAGCTAAGATCATACGATTATTATAAACTAAATTTACCTTTTTTCAATACAAGTGGAATTCCACCGATCATGTAAAGTGCACGGTTATCAATGACTTTTTTCATAATAGATGCTTTAGTTCCAGTAAGTTTTCTACCCATTACATCACCAATTGCATCATGTTCTCCAAGTGAACATACTGTACCTTTTAATGCAGGAACGAATTCTTCTGTTTCATTCCCTTTCATTAGAGCAACAATATTTTTAGCAACAGTTACTGCTTGTTGCATTGCAATTTGAGCAGTTGGAGGGTATGGACGGTTAACTTCTTCGTTGATCATAAGTGCACAGTCCCCAACGATAAATACATCTGGGAATCCAGGAGCACGCATGTCTTTTTCCACTTTTACTCGAGCACGCATGTTTTCGATACCTGATGATTCGATTAGGCGATTTCCACGAACTCCAGCAGCCCATACAACTGTTCCAGCTGTAATAAACTCGAATTCCTCTTCACCTTTTTTAATTTTTACACCCTCAGGAGTAGCTTCAACTACTGGAGTTCCAATAGAGAATTCAATACCTTTAGACTCTAATTGTCTTACTGCATACTCTACTAATTCAGGATCAAATCCAGGTAATACCATTGGAGCAGCTTCAACGCAAACTACACGAACTTTTTCTTTTGGTACATCGTATTCTTTGCAAAGTTCAGGAATACGATTTCCTAATTCACCTAAAAACTCGATTCCTGAGAATCCAGCTCCTCCAACAACAATTGTTAAGCGTGTATCGTCATGTACTTCTTCTGTTGACCACGTAGCAAATTGGTATTCGATATGATCACGAATTTGACGAGCTGCATTTACGTTTGCAATTGAAAGTGCGTATTTATCTAAGCCAGGGATTCCGAAAGTTTCTCCTTCAAATCCTAAACCGATTACTAAATAATCATATGTATACTCACCAGCACTTGTTGCAACTTTTTTCGTATTTACGTCAATTGCATCAACTGTAGCTTTCACAAATTTTACTTTGCTTGTGTTAATTACATCTTTAACATCATAACGAACTTGGTCTGGGCGTAAAGTCCCAGCAGAAGCCTCATGCAACCAAGTGGACTCGTAATGGTAGTCATTTTTGTTCACTAGAATAATATCTGCTTCATCTGTTCCTACTAATTTTTGAAGGTTCACTACAGTAGATAATCCACCGTAACCTGCACCTAATACTAGAATTGTTGGTCTTTTCACGAAGATCGCAACCACCTTTAATATATTTTTTAGAAGACCTTTATGACACAAATTATTAATCACGCAGACCTTTTACTTTTGTCTAATTTGCGACAAAAAACCTTATCTCCTATATTAGCCCTTTTAACATGCTATTTCAATACATTGTTAGCGGAATGTAAATTTTAGAATTTTGTGATAATTTTCACAAAAAAGAACGTTTTCTACTAGGAGAAAACGTTCACTAATCTCTTTTAACAACTTTCTGGTGTACCTTCTTTTTTAGCCGTTCTAAATGACGACCCACATCCGCATGAAGCAATTGCATTCGGATTATCGATTGTAAATCCGCCGCCCATTAAAGACTCTTTATAATCTATCTTAGTTCCATCTAATATAGATGCATCTTCTTTTGAAACGATAATATCTATATCATGTTGTTGGAGCTCTATATCTTCTTCCTGTTTTTCTTTTTCAAAACCCATTCCGTAAGAAAGACCGCTACATCCACCACCATTTACTGAAACACGAAGCAAAGAACCTTCTTCTCCGTTATGCACCATCATTTCTTTTATGCGGTAAGCGGCCGCTTCAGATATAATTACTATTTCCTTCATCTGAAATCACCATTCCTTCCTTTTTTATATAATATCAATGTTTTCACTATATCGACAAGAAAAACAGCTTGAATAATTACTTCGCATTCAAGAGAACGATAAAGTATAATAGAACTATGCAGGTTTAGATTGAAATGAGGTTTTATAATGGAAATATCTCCATATTATCAAAAAAGTATTGAATGTTTGCATTGCAAAAAGAAATTTATTACGACAAAAGTACGAACAAAGTATATTAAGGTAGAAAAACATGATACAGACTTTCAACCAATATATCAAAACAAAGAAGTTAATCCATTGCTCTATAATATGTTTGTATGTGAACATTGTGGCTTTTCCTTTACAGAAGAATTCACAAAATACTTTGCACCTGGTGTAAAAGAGACAATAGAAGAACAAGTCGCAAGTAAATGGATATCTCGATCTTTTGGAAACGAGCGTTCTATTCAAGAAGGAATTATTACATATAAACTCGGCATTCATTGTGGAACACTAAAGAAAGAGAAATTTGTCAATATAGCTGGACTAGCTTTACGTACTGCTTGGCTATATCGTTTACAAAATAAAGAGGTGGAAGAAAAACGATTTATGGAGATCGCACGCGATCGCTATGCAGATTCCTATTCTAATGATGATTATAGTGGAACACAAATGTCAGAAACACGTATGCTCTATTTAATAGCCGAATTATCAAGAAGAATTGGTGATATTGAATATGCTACACGATATTTTTCCAAAGTAATTGAAAAACAAAATACGTCATTAGAACCAAAAGTAGTTGAAATGGCGAAAGAACGTTGGCAAGAAATCCGAGAAAATAAAGAAAAAGAAGCCAAAGTATAATGGCTTCTTTTCATATCAAAAAATAAAGTAAATTTCTGTCTTAGTTCAGTGCTCTATTTCTAATTAAAATACTTGTTCTACTTCTACTACTCCAGGAACTTCTTCAAGAAGTGCACGTTCAATACCTGCTTTTAATGTAATTGTTGAACTTGGGCAGCTTCCACAAGCTCCTAAAAGGCGTAGTTTTACAATACCGTCTTCAATGTCAACTAGTTCACAGTCTCCACCGTCACGTAGTAAAAATGGTCGTAATTTATCTAAAACTTCTTGAACTTGTTCAGTCATTGTATCTGTCATATCTATCGACTCCTTTCGCTATAATCATTATAATCAGAAGTAAGAAAAAAATCCATTAAAGAATCTGAAGGAGACATCTAATTATGGAACAACAAGTTTTAACAATTGAAATTTATGGTGCAGACATAGTATGCGCAAGCTGTGTAAATGCTCCATCCTCTAAGGATACATACGAATGGTTGCAAGCTGCTGTCGACCGGAAATTTCCGGCTCATAAAGTAACATTTACATATATCGACATTGAGAAACCAATTGAGAATGAGAAACAACAAATGATTGCGAATCGAATTGCGGACGATGAATTTTTCTATCCACTAGTCATGATTAACGAGGAAGTAATAGGTGAAGGATATATTCAATTAAAACCAGTATATGCTGCACTCGAAAAATATGGGTATGTGACTGAAGCAGAATAATAAAAGACAAGCAGCGTGAAAGCTCTGCTTGTCTTTTTTACTTATTTAATAATTTACTAGGGTGTCTAGTGTTCATGCCTAATATCTTGAAATATAAACTAGAAAATTCTTCCAGTAATAATTTGAACAAGACAAAATCCCCCTAGCAAAATGCTAGGGGGATTTAAGTATGATTAATTTTAATCTAATCCACTTTTCCTTAACCGTTATGGCGCTTATACATCCAGAGCAAACCAGATTTCATTAATCTTGCAATACGACCTGTCACTGAGATATCTGCCAAGTAAGCAAATCCTTGTTTTTTTCCTAGAGATCCCATGAAACCTTTTAATTTAATGTCCGGCATTTTTTCTGGAAGTGGCATGTCTTTCCATCGTGCTTGTAAAACTTTTACGATTTGTTCCGCTTGTTCTTCTGCTAGTTGAGCACTAGGTGCAAATGGTAGAGAAGCACAATCACCTACGACAAATACGTTTTCAAAATTAGGTAGATCATGATATTGAGTTAAGATAACACGTCCTGTATTATCCTTTTCTCCAGGTAATGCACGTACTGGTGCGGCTGGTTGGATACCAGCTGTCCATACGACAACATCTACTGGAATAACTTCTTCATGATTATATAACTTGTTTGGTTCTACTTTTGTGATGTTTGAGTTACTTACGACTTCTACATCATTTGAATCGAACCATTTTTTCACATAATTACTTAATCGTTCTGGGAAGTCTCTCAAAACACGTGGACTACGGTCAAACAGTTTAATTTTTAAATCTGGGCGGCTTTCACGAAGTTCACTCGCTAGCTCAATCCCACTTAAGCCTGCACCAACAATTCCAACAACGGAACCTGCTGGAAGTCCCCCTATTTTGCTATACGTTTCACGTGAACGGCCAATTGTCTGAATACTGTAAGTAAATTCATCTGCTCCTGGTACACCATGGTATTTATCTTCACAGCCGAGTCCAATAACTAGATCATCATAAAGAATTGCTTTTCCATCGGCTAATAATACCTTTTTACTTTCTACATCAATTTCTAGTATTTCTCCATACGTTATCGTTAATTTATGGCTTTCCGGAAAGGCTACTCGAATTTCTTGGTCAGAAGATGTTCCAGCTGCTAACGCATAAAATTCTGTTTTTAAACTATGGAATGGTGTTCTGTCTATTAATGTGATTTCTACATCATCTGGCAAATTATTTGGCAATAAGCGAAGTAATACTCGCATATTACCGTATCCTCCACCTAGCAATACTAATTTTCGCATAATATTCTCCCTCGTCTTTCAATGTCACTTAAAATTATAAATGATTGTGATGGATTTCACAATAAGACTTCTAAATTGACGAATTAATTAAAATGGAGTAGCATGACGATGTGGTGAGGTGACAGCTATGAATCCTATGGTTGAATTTTGTATAAGCAACCTTGCAAATGGTTCTCAAGAAGCTTTTGAAATCTTAGAACAAGATCCGAATTTAGATGTACTTGAATATGGCTGTTTAAGTTATTGTTCCTTGTGCTCCGAAACTTTATTCGCAATCGTAAATGGAGATGTAGTAGAAGGTGATTCTCCAGATGATCTTGTGAAAAAAATATATGCATACATCGAAGAAAATCCTTTATTTTAAAAGACTGCGAAATAAAATTCGCAGTCTTAGGTCATAGACAAAATCAGATTTCGAAGGTGCCACTTCAGACTGTCTTGAAAACGCTTGTCAGTCGAGGCGCGCCAGTACGAGGCGGAAGCGAATAGAACTTAAGTTCATGAGCTTACAACGATGTGCAAGTAACGAAGAATGAAAGCGTTTGTCAAACAGTCTGAGACTGCGAAATAAAATTCGCAGTCTTTTTATTTGATCCATTCACTTAATGATTCTAAGAAATAAGTTGGTTGCTCTAATTGATTTCGGACGTCTTCTGTTCGAATCACGCCACTGTTTACATGAGCTGTGTGAATACCCATATGTATCCCAGTTAATATATCCGTCTGATAATTATCTCCAATCATAATCATGTCCTCTTTATCAAAACCATACTTTTTTTGAATAATTTCTAACATATATGGCTGAGGTTTCCCCATAAACATAGGTTCTATACCTGTTGAATGTTCCACAAGCTTTGTGAAAGCTCCGTTTCCTGGAACTAAGCCTCTTTCGGTAGGAAATGCATGATCACTATTTGTCGATATAAATGCTGCTCCTTCACGGATTGATATACAAGCCGTAGCTAGTTTTTCATAATTGATATGATGGTCAATTCCCATAACAACTACCTCTGCAATACCTTCCGTTCTTTTGATTTGTTTAGAATCAAGAGCATCTTCCAAGCCTTTTTCCCCTATCATAAATACAGACTTTCCTTTGAAGTGTTCATCAATATAATTTGATGCAGCAATTGATGAGGTAATAATATGCTCGGAATCTGTATGAACTCCCATATTGGCAAGCTTTTCTTGCAATTGTTTTTGAGTTTTGGAAGAATTATTTGTTACGAAAAAAGGTTCTACGCCATTTGTTTGTAGATAATTAACAAATTCTACAGCTTCTTTAATTGGGGTACTTCCCTTGTAAACTGTTCCATCTAAATCTAAAAAATATGCTTTATAATGTAACATTAGAATCCTCCGGTAAAAAAGCGGAAACCGGACCTAATTCGTTTATTAAATATGCTTCTACTTTTGGAGGAAATTGTTTTAAGATTATTATATTGGACACTAAAACATGATATAGCTTTTCATGATTCACTGATTGAAATTCACGAACAAGGTGCTTTCTAAATTCAATCACTTCTTTCAGTGGTGCATCCATTTCTTTCGTAATGACGGACTCGTCCGTTAATATATCAATAATATCTTCATAGCTGCCAGGGTCTCGCATGATAAATCCATCAATCATTGAGTTACCTACATCTATAATGGATTCGATAATATTTTGTCCAATACGTTCAAGAGCTAATTGGGATACTTGATCTTGCTCCCACTCTTTCTTACTTTCCAGAATATCCAATAAAGAATTCATATACGATAATGTAATAGTAATTTTTTTCCGATCTACAAAATACATCGAAGCGCCTCCTAATTTTGTTCAGTTGATATTTGCTTCTATTATATAGTACCATAAACGATAGTGAGGAAGGAGTGTCAACGGTTGGAACGATTTTTTTTATATGATGATGTGGAAGATACAAAAACAAGATTTGTTGGATTTACTGGAGATTCTCAACGATATGATTTAGCCATTTTACAAAGCTCTCGTTTCTTTGGAAAAGTTCTTGTTATGGATATACAATATGGACGAGCTGCAATTTTAGGTCCAGACGACTTAGAAGAACCAGGATATTTAGAGCATGTTTATAATAGAAATGAAGTAGAAGCATCAGAACTAAGAGATTACTTGAGAGAGTTATTGAACTAGTAATCGAAAGAAATGATATGTGACTAGTAGCCGAAAAAAACCTTGAGCAATGATCATGAATGATCTTGCTCAAGGTTTTCGTTTATTGGTTCAGTTATTTTTACAGATACTTCAGGAGCAATGCCTGTTTTCTTCACAAGAAAATAAGCACAACCAAAATTACAATACTCGTACAAATAGTCTTTCATCGTACTTATCTTCGTATCAAAGGTAGCTTTGTGATTACGATCTTCAAAGAAACCTTTTAAACGAAGCTGTCCGTAACCCCAATCACCCATAATATAGTCATATTTTGATAAAATTTCACTATATCGCTCTAAAAAAGCTTCTTCCTTAAACGCTTCACGGTAATCTTCTATGACTTCATACGTAAATCCTTCTGCGATAATCATTCGGTCACCATCCATTAGCTATTTTGACTAGCTAGAAGTTCCTCACCTTGCAGTTGTCTTTGTTTTGCTGCAGCATTTACTTGCTCATCCGCATGGTAACTACTTCTTACAAGCGGTCCTGCTTCACAATGTGAAAATCCTTTGCTCATTGCTATTTTACGTAATTCACCGAATTCAGCTGGTGAATAATATTTTTGTACTGGTAAATGTTTTTTCGTTGGTTGCAAATACTGACCAATAGTCATAATATCCACATTATTAGCACGAAGATCATCCATTACTTCTAAAATTTCTTCATGCGTTTCACCTAAACCTAACATTAAGGAAGATTTAGTTGGTATCGTTGGTTGCATTTCTTTAGCACGACGTAGTAATTCAAGAGAACGATCATATTTTGCTCTTGCACGAACCCTTGGTGTTAAACGACGCACTGTTTCGATATTGTGGTTTAAAATATCTGGTTTCGCATCCATGATATTTTGTATATTTTGTTCAATTCCTCCCATATCAGAAGGCAATACTTCAATAGTTGTGAATGGGTTTTTACGACGAATTGCACGAATTGTTTCAGCAAAAATTTCTGATCCACCGTCTTTTAAATCATCACGAGCTACTGCTGTCACAACCACATGTTTTAAATTCATAATAACAACAGAATCTGCTACACGTTCTGGTTCAGCCAAGTCCAATTCGTTTGGAAGTCCTGTTTTTACAGCACAGAAACGACATGCACGAGTACAAACTGCCCCTAAGATCATGAAAGTAGCCGTTCTTCTTGAACCCCAGCATTCATGAATATTTGGACATCTTGCTTCTTCACAAACTGTATGTAAATTATTCTCACGCATTAATTTTTTTAGACCTTTATAGTCTTCATTTGTATTTAACTTTATTTTTAACCAATCGGGCTTACGTTGATGTTCTGTTTTCGTTGGTTTACACGATGTCATTAATTTTCCACCCCATTCTTAATAAACTAACTACACTGTTGTCAATGTAACATATTATTTAAATTCAAACAACCTTCCAATACCACGTATATCCAGTTATTATGAAGAAAAAAGCAGGGCAAAATTATTGCCCTGCACTACTATTATTCACTCACTGAATTTCTGTTGATTGTTTTTTTCCCATAGAATTCCACACAATAAATAATCCTATTAAGATAGCTACAATTGTAACAAATCCAATCATAACAGAGCCTGTTAATCCTAATATTAAGTACCCGATTGCAGCAATGATCGCACTTATAATAGCATAAGGCAATTGAGTCATTACATGATCTATGACGTTCACACCTGCTCCAGTAGCAGACATAATCGTTGTATCCGAGATCGGGGAACAATGATCACCAAAAACTGCTCCGGCTAATACCGCTGCAAGTACCGGTAATAATAACTCCGGCTCAATCGCCATAATGATACTTGCACCGATCGGAAGTAATATTCCGAAAGATCCCCAAGAAGAACCAGTTGCAAAAGCCATAAATGCAGTTAATACAAATAATAATAATGGAACAACTCCAACTGGTATATTATTTTCAGTTACTAGTTTGGCTAAATAACTTCCCGTTTCAAGCTCATTAATCAAAAATGATAAAGACCATGCAAATATTAAGATAAATATTGCTGGAATCATCGAACTAATCCCAGAGTATAATGCTTTCCAAATAAGAGCAAAACTTGCATTCGGATTAGATTTGAATTGGCGAAGATATAATAATATAGCTAAAATAGTTGCTGATAGACCACCGATCAACAAGGACAATGGAACATCTGTATTTTCAAAAATCGTAAAAGGGTTTAATTCTTTCCCAGATAGTTGATATCCTGTCCAAAACATGGAAAACAATGTTACAACGACTAATGTTACGATTGGCAAGACTAGATCCGTTACTTTACCATACTTATTTTCCGGGAAATTTCCTTGTAATACCCCTGGATTTGGCTTATTTGGATCAAATAATTGGCCCGTTTCTCTAGCTCTCGTTTCATGTTTTTTCATTTCCAATAAATCGAATTCCGTCCATGCAATAAAAAATACAATTGCTAGACTTGCAATAACATAAAAATTCATAGGAGCCATCAACATAAATGCTTCAAGTGGTGTATGGTTGGTCACTGCATGGGTAGTAAATATAACACCTAGCTGGCTTATTAAAAATGCTCCCCAACTCGATACAGGGGAAATAACACAAACTGGAGCAGAAGTGGAATCAATAAAATAAGCTAACTTCGCACGTGATACCTTATGCGAATCTGTAATTGGTCTCGCAATTTGACCTACAGCTAATGCATTAAAATAATCATCTACAAAAATAATTATACCTAAAAATGCTGTCAATAATTTAGATCCTCGACGCGTTGTTATCCTTTTTACTGCCCAGGCTGCAAATGCAGTGCTTCCTCCAGATAAATTAACAAACGCTGTAACAACACCTAATAATAATATAAATAGTAATATATATATATTATAAGTATTTAATCCTTCTTTCCAAAAGGATACTTGAAAAGACTTCCATAACAACAGGAACGAATCAACTGGTGCGAAACTATTCACTAATAACGCAGCAGAAACAATCCCAACTCCTAGGGATAACAATACCCTTTTTGTAACAAGAACCATTATAATCGCTAATAATGGTGGTAATAAAGAATAAATAGTGTTTTCCAAAACAATTTCCTCCTTTTGAGGTGGAGGCACAGAACATTAAACAAAAAGACCAACCAAAAAAATTATTGGCTGGCCTCTACTATTGAATTCAAGAATTAACTTTCATCCATACTCTGTAGCTCACCATTTATATGATTCCATATAAATGACAGTGTTATTCCTCTTCAAAATAACCCCAACTAAATGCGCCTGACAAACTGCATTTAATTTCGGCAAAGCTTCCTTTCGTATACGATCAACGTTGTCATCCTCACGTATAGTACTCTTAAGCAATGCAGCCTCTACCTATTAATTTTGCATCTATTACTTTAACATCAACTGCATCATATTGCAATCATCTTTGATTATTAGGTATTGGTGCGATTGGAACCTCAACAGATGGAGGATTTCCTTCCCCTTTTGTATAAATTTGTGGAACCTGACCTTGTATTAATCCCATTGCAACTGGAATCGTTTGCTCAACCGTACTCATCTTACTTGCTAAAGGCACTATAACTTGAACGTTTACTTTTATACGAATATTTATTTCTACAAAGGCATTATTAATACCAAATTCTTGTATATTTTGTTCGACCGTAGATTGTACATTTCCAATAACATGAAATCGAATCGGAATCTTAGGACCTAAGTTCCCGATTAATGGAATTTTAGCCGCCTGCCCAATCGGAACAAAAAATACGACACCACCTTGGTCTTCCATTGTTTGTTTATCATACTCAATGTCATCTAAATAGGGTAAGCTTGATAGATTCCCCTTTTCCGCTTGCTCTAAATGGGATTGTACTAAACTTTGGGTTTCAGACAAAACTCGATTAATAATTTCCGTGTTAAATTTTGTAGTCACCATATTATTTGCACTTTCAGATGGAACATGCTCGATTATGTCATTCACATCTAATACATTTGCAATTCTAGTATTAATCGATTTGCTAATAACCATCGACGCGATTTTATTTGTTTGAACTTCTGCATAATCTAGGTAGGTGGGTGTTAGTTGAGCATTAATCCAATAAAACAAACCTGCTACCGAAAGTAGAAAACAAGCTATAAAAATTGCAAGCTTGCGCTGTATACTCAAAAACTTGAATTGTTTCTTTTTACGATAGAACAAAAAAAAATCCCCCTAGTTACTAATATGTAACAGAAGGATTTTTTATCACTTGAATTTTGAAGTCTCTTGTAGCTTCCCATACCATTTCACAACATCACGTATAAACTCAGGCATATAATATTGTTTTTCAATAAATTTAAAGGAAGGAAAAAAATATCCAAACGTAAACATGTCTAAAGTGGCTAGTAAATATTTTTTATCAAGTTGAAGAAGGTCTCCTTGTATGTAGACGTCTCCATTTTCCTTCTCCAATAATTGCTCAAACTGCATTGCCCCTAAATATTTCCCTCTAAAACCTAATCCTTTTACTTCAAGAGATGGCCATTTTTCATTTTTGGATAACGTTACTGCCTCTAATAATTCTGCACCATTTAATGTTATAACACATGGATTAATTGGATGAGGTAAAAGTGAATGCAAATCGCTGCCAGTAATAACACCCTTCTGCAGATCCGTTAAAAAAATTCCTGCTGGGAACATAGCACAATCTGCTTTTGTAAATGTCAATAATGCTTTCCCAAAGAAATCAGATAAATTGGATCTATCAAACCAATTTTTCGTTAGTAAAGATGGATTTTGAAATACACTATATGCCATTTCATGCTTACCAAGCTGCTCCCATCTTTCCAGCTGTTCCATGTAATTTAAAGGTTGCTTCAACCTTTCGGTATTATAAAGAATCGCTTCCTTGGATGTTACAGTACGAGAAAAATGATCGTATTCCATTTTCACATGTCCTACATATGCCCCAAACTTCCCTGCAGCAGCTAGGAGCGTATTATTAAGTATTTTTCCATGTTCAAAGAAATGATGTGTATGCGCTCCAAAAATAACATCAATTTGTGGTATTTCTTGCGTAATTATCTCATCCTGTGATATTCCTAAGTGAGACAAACAAACAATAACATCCACTTTGTCTTGTATCAACGCGCACACTTCTTTTAAGCGCTGGATTGGTTGTTGAACATGCCAGCCTAATTTTTCATAATAAATACCAAAATCAGCTGTAGCAGCAACTATTCCAATTCGTATACCTGAAAGAGTTTCATGAATTTTAAAAGGAATTATCCAACTAGGAATATCACCATGTTGATCTGTAAAATTAGAAACAACGACTTCAAAATTTGCATTATGATAGAGAGTATCTAAGTCTTCATGACTTAATGTAATCCCTTCATTATTTCCAATTGTGACATAATGATAACCTGCATCATTTAATAAGCTGACATTCCCTTTTCCTAGCGTTCCTTCCGTAAAAATATTCGATCGATCAATATGATCACCGATATCAAAAATAATGTATGAATCATTATCTTCATGCATTTTTCGTTTTTCAGAGAGAAACTCATGAATAGCCGGCCAGTTTTCTAAATGACTATGCAGATCATTTGTATGATACATGTGAATAGTCTCTCTCATATTAAGTCCACCTTTTTTATATTACATTAGTCCAGCAATAATCGAACGAATTCCAAGAAGGAGCAAAATTATTCGTAGAGCAATTACTAGTGCATCGGAATTCAGTTTTTGATTTAATTTTGCACCAACCTTTGCTCCAATATATGCAGCAGGAATAACAGGTAATGTATATAACCAAGGAACATTTCCTAAAGAAACATGTGTAACAGAATTGACTATGGAAGATAGAAATACCATAAACATGGACGTTGCAACTGCAACATGTGGAGGAAATAAAAATAATAATATCATTGCAGGAACGATTATAGAACCTCCACCAATGCCAAACAGACCAGAAGCAAAACCAACAGCAAAAGTTAAAAGAAGCGCAAACCATATTGGAAAACCGTACACATATGTATCTTTACCATCTGTAAATGTTCTTTTCTTGCCATTTTCTACAAACCACTTTACTGGCTTTAATCGATTACGAACGAGCAATAAGGTAGATAAAATAATAAGCAAAATTCCAAAATATAAATTAAAAGATGGTAAATCCAGTCCTTTATTTACCCAAGCACCAAGTATAGTTCCTGGTATACTTCCTATGAAAAATATAAATCCACTTTTGAAATCTACTGTTTTCGTTTTCATATAAGAGAGTGTGGAAGAAAGACCCGTGAAAATCATCATTACGACAGATAGTCCAACCACACTTTGAGGTGTAATATTAGGAATTAGCCCTAGTGTTGTGCCAAAAAACAATACAGCTGGAACTAAAATAACTCCACCACCTAAACCAACTAATGCTCCGACCACCCCTGAGAAAAGTCCAGCGATTGCTAGTAGTACCCACTCCATCATATCCCTCCTTCAAATAAATCTAATTGTTTCGGAGCCAAACCTTCAAAGTCAATACGAAGCATTTGTTGAAAGGCTTTCGCATTTTTGGCGGCATGTCCTCCAGAATTATTATTAAATAATACCACTACATCTTCTGCTTGTTTATGTAATTGCTCGCTTACATTTTGAATTGCTGATAACTCTTCTTTATTGTAGTCATATAAGTAACGAACTTCTCGCCAATTCTCATTATTCCCTGGATTTAACCATCCATATGTATTTCTTCCATGCAAGCGGACAAGTACTTTTTCTGAAGTAGCAATTGGTATTAATGGCACACAACCTTCCCCTACTTGTGGCTCATCACAAACAGTGTGATGAAAATGATGACTCTTAAGGAAATTAATAGTTCCTTCTTTAAATGGTGAAGAGTACCATGATTGGTGGCGGAATTCAATTGCTACCTCGAAATCTTTCAATTCTTCCCTCACTCGAAGAATATATTCAACATTTCCTTTTTCACATCGAAACCATGGTGGAAATTGGACTAGCACCATCGATAGTTTTCCGTTCTCTTGTAAAGGTGCTATTGATTGCCGGTAAACTTCAAACATTTCTTCCTTAGAAGAAAACTGCGATTCTCCTCTTTGATGTCCAGTTATTTCTTGATACGCTTTTACTACAAATTGAAAATTATCTGGTGTTTCTTTTATCCACTTTTCTATATTTTTTTTGGATGGAATTGCATAAAACGAGCTATCCAATTCTACGATTGGAAAATGAGCACTATAGTCTTGTAGTCGCTCTTTTGCTGATGATACGTATAATTCTGGATGATCTCCCCAGCCTGTTAAACCGATTTTAATCATGTGTTCACCCCACTGTGTATACATTAGTATCATATCACTTAACAATATCTAACAACAGAAAAATGCAAAAAAGCGACCGAATAGAATTATTTATTTTTCATTAGATTAAGTTCCTTTTTGATTAAATTACAGAATATATTTTTATCTAGGATAGATATTCCGGACAGGTGTTTTTGGGTAAATTCATGCTTTTCATTTTTTTAAAATAATACCACCGTCTATACTAATAGATGGTGGTTTCAGCTTGTCGACATATGCATTTTTATAAATCAAAATGTATTAAGAACATAGTGATTATTGTGCTTTTCCTTTATCAATCGCTCCAGGCGGGCGCTTTCCGCGGGCTCGCGCCAAGCCTCCTCGGCTTTGCCTGTGGGGTCTTGGACTGTCTCGCTGTCCCGCAGGAGTCGCCGCCTTCCGCTTATTTTTAACTTCAATAAACAGAAAAGAGGACAATTAAAGCTTATCAATTTGATGAGATGGGATAGTCAATCGTTTATTTTTTTCAGATATTCCGAGAAACATTGATTGGATCACAGCATCTTCTGATTTCCACTTTCAACTTTTGAAAAATAGGCAGGGCCCGCCACGGAGACTCCTGTGGGAATAGCTTGAGCTGAAGACCCCGCAGGAACGGCAGTGACGAGGAGGCTGAAGCCAAGCCCACTGAAAGCGAAGTGGCGGGCCCTGCTGATTGGGACATAAAACCTCAAAACAACTGCTGACACGTATCTAGATATTACCGAAAAATAGAAGAAGACGAACTAAAAAAGTTCGCCTCCTACACTTCTAGAAAAATCAAGTCGGCACGAAATCGGCACGAATGATTTTCTTTTATTTTTTTGTAGCTGAAAACGTTGTTGCACCAACGTTCTTAGCTTATTATCCTATACTGCCTTCCATTTCGAACTTGATTAGACGGTTCATTTCAACCGCATATTCCATTGGAAGTTCTTTTGTAAATGGCTCGATGAAGCCCATTACGATCATTTCTGTTGCTTCTTCTTCACTAAGACCACGACTCATCAGGTAGAATAATTGCTCCTCTGATACTTTTGAAACTTTCGCTTCATGCTCAAGAGAAATATTATCATTCAAGATTTCGTTGTAAGGGATAGTATCTGAAGTAGACTGATTATCCATGATTAAAGTATCACATTCGATATTTGCACGAGCACCAGTAGCTTTGCGTCCGAAGTGTACAATACCACGATATGTTACTTTTCCACCTTGTTTCGAAATAGATTTAGAAACGATAGTAGAAGAAGTATTTGGTGCTAAGTGCATCATTTTCGCACCAGCATCTTGGTGTTGTCCTTTACCAGCTAATGCGATTGAAAGTGTCATACCACGAGCACCTTCACCTTTTAAAATAACAGCTGGATATTTCATCGTTAATTTCGATCCGATATTTCCGTCAATCCATTCCATTGTTGCGTTAGCATCACAAACAGCGCGTTTTGTAACTAAGTTATAAACGTTGTTTGCCCAGTTTTGGATAGTTGTATATCGGCAATATGCATCTTTTTTAATGATAATTTCAACAACAGCACTATGAAGTGAGTTAGTAGTGTAAACAGGAGCTGTACAACCTTCTACGTAGTGTACAGAAGCACCTTCATCCACAATAATAAGTGTACGCTCGAATTGACCCATATTTTCAGAGTTAATACGGAAGTACGCTTGTAGTGGTGTATCCACTTTCACACCTGGTGGTACATAAATAAATGATCCACCTGACCAAACTGCTGAGTTAAGCGCAGAGAATTTATTATCCGATGAAGGAATAACAGTTCCCCAATGCTTTTTGAAAATATCTTCATTTTCACGAAGAGCTGAATCTGTATCTTTAAATACAATACCTAAATCTTCAAGTTCTTGTTTCATGTTGTGGTAAACAACTTCTGATTCATATTGTGCAGATACACCTGCAAGGTATTTTTGTTCAGCTTCAGGAATACCAAGTTTATCAAACGTACGTTTAATTTCTTCTGGTACTTCATCCCATGATTTTTGAGTAGCTTCAGATGGTTTTACATAGTACGTAATTTCATCGAAGTTTAATGATCCTAAATCTCCACCCCATTGTGGCATTGGTTTAGAATAGAAAATTTCTAAAGCTTTTAAACGATAATCTAACATCCATTGTGGTTCATTTTTCATACGAGAAATTTCTTCTACGATCTCTTTCGTTAATCCACGTTTCGAACGGAAAATGGATACGTCTTTATCGTGGAAACCATATTTGTAATCACCAATTTCAGGCATTTTTTTTGCCATCGTATTTCCTCCGTTCTGATTTTATTTCTGTTCTTCTGAAACGCCTTTTTCCATAGCTTTCCACGCAAGTGTTGCACACTTAATACGTGCAGGAAACTTAGAAACGCCGTTTAATGCTTCAATATCCCCAAGGTCAATTGAGTCATCATATTCTTTCCCAAGCATCATATCTGAAAAGATTGTTGAAAGCTGAAGTGCTTCCTCTACTTTTTTTCCTTTTATTGCTTGTGTCATCATCGATGCAGAAGACATGGAAATGGAACAACCTTCTCCGTCGAACTTTGCGTTTTGTACTACCCCATCTTCCACTTGAAGTGTTAAATGAATGCGGTCTCCACAAGTTGGGTTGTTCATGTCAATTGTTAAAGCTCCATCCTCTATGCTACCTTTATTACGAGGATTTTTATAATGATCCATAATTACTTGTCGATATAGTTGATCTAAATTATTAGAAGACATCGTTAAAATACTCCTTTGCAGTACGCAATCCAGCAACAAGTCTGTCAATATCTTCTTCCGTATTGTAGAGATAAAAACTTGCTCTCGCAGTTGCCGTGCATTGTAACCATTTCATCAATGGCTGTGCACAATGATGACCTGCACGAACAGCAATACCGTTCATATCCAGTACAGTTGCTACATCATGAGGATGCACATCATTTAAGTTAAACGTTACTATTCCAGCTCGTTTAGATGGATCTACTGGCCCATAAATGGATAAACCTTCTATAGTAGACATTTTCTCCATCGCAAGAGCAGCAAGTTCATGCTCATGTTTTTCAATTTCATCTAATCCAATTTCTTCAAGGAAATCAATTGCAGCTGCAAGACCAATAGCTCCTGCAATGATTGGTGTTCCGCCTTCGAATTTCCAAGGAAGCTCTTTCCATGTAGATTCATACAAACCTACAAAGTCAATCATTTCCCCACCAAATTCGATTGGCTCCATTACTTCCAGCAATTCTTTCTTTCCATAAAGTACACCAATACCTGTAGGACCGCACATTTTGTGACCCGAAAAAGCTAGGAAATCACAATCTAAGTTTTGAACATCTAACTTTAAGTGTGGCGCAGCTTGAGCTCCGTCTACTACCATAATAGCTCCATGCTCATGCGCAATTTGTGTGATTTCTTTAATTGGGTTCATTGTACCTAATACGTTGGATACGTAAACAATAGATACGATTTTTGTTTTATCTGTAATAGTTGATCTAACCTGATCTAAAGACAACGTCCCGTCTTCTTCTAAGTCAATATATTTAAGTGTAGCGCCAGTTTCTTTCGCAAGTTGTTGCCAAGGAATAATATTTGAATGGTGCTCCATATGCGTAATAACAATTTCATCGCCTTCTTTTACATTTGCACGGCCGTAGCTTTGTGCAACTGTATTAAGAGAAGTTGTTGTCCCACGAGTAAAGATAACTTCTTGTGTAGATCTAGCATTAATGAATTTACGAACCTTTTCACGGGCTCCTTCATAGCTTTCAGTCGCACGGTTACCTAGTGTATGAACACCACGATGTACATTAGAGTTTTCAAATTCATAATATTTTTTAATGGCTTCAATTACTTGAACTGGCTTTTGTGAAGTAGCTCCACTGTCTAAATATACTAAAGGATAACCATTAATCTCTTGATTTAATATGGGAAAATGGCTTCGAATCTCTTTACTGAGCATTAGCGAACTTTCCTTTCAATAACCTCCGTCAGCTGTTTCTTCACGCCTTCGATTGGTAATTCATTAACTACAGGAGCAAGGAATCCATGGATTACTAGACGCTCTGCTTCTTTTTGTGGAATACCACGGCTCATTAAATAATACAACTGAAGTGGATCTACTCGGCCAACAGAAGCTGCATGGCCTGCTGTTACATCATCTTCATCGATTAATAGAATTGGGTTTGCATCCCCACGAGCTTTTTCACTCAACATAAGGACACGAGATTCTTGTTCTGCATTCGATTTAGTTGCACCGAATTCAATCTTCCCAATACCATTGAAAATAGAAGAAGCTTCATCTTTCATCACACCGTGTTTC
Organism: Psychrobacillus vulpis; assembly: GCF_006861825.1. Classification (GTDB taxonomy): domain Bacteria; phylum Bacillota; class Bacilli; order Bacillales_A; family Planococcaceae; genus Psychrobacillus; species Psychrobacillus vulpis. The sequence goes on from NZ_VDGI01000021.1 coordinate 53,437, forward strand.
AAGATTTGCCCTTCCGTATGTTTGCCCCAATGGATTACTTTTGTTGTAAAGTTTTGTTTTTGTTTTCCACGACCTACAACAACCATTTTGACATGACCTTCAGAATTATCCCCAACTAAATGAGTAACATTTTCAGAAATAGTATCGCTATCGTTCATCATGCCAAGAGCCCATTCAATGACCGCATCACGACTAGTTACACCACGGCGATTTACATACGTAGTAAATCCTTCAGCAAGAACATCAACTGTTCCAAACGTTACTTTCGCGTTGTCTTTTACAATTACTTCCGAAATGATGTTTGCTTGACCATTCGTTTTTTCAACAGTAGACAAGTAGTTTTCTACGTATGTTACAGAACTATTTTCATCTGCCACAAGTAATGTGTGATTGAATAAAGAAGCTGTTTCATTATCATGTAAATAAATAACTTGTACTGGCTCTTCTACTACTACATTTTTCGGTACGTAAACAAATACTCCCCCGTTTAAAAGTGCAGCATGAAGAGCAGTAAGCTTATGTTCGTTTACTTTTACGCCATCAGTCATAAAGTATTTTTGAACAAGATCACTATGTTCGCGAATTGCTGTGTAAATGTCTGTTAAAATGACACCTTTCGCTTTCAACTCTTCAGATAAAGAAACAAAAGCAGGTGTATTATTATGTTGAATATAAATATTTTTTTGTTCTTCTGTATTTACAAGTGCTTTTACTTCTTCAGGTAATTCCTCTAAAGATGTGTAAACATTGCTTTCTACAGTATGTGTAGGAAATTCTGTGAAATTCCAATTAGTAATTTTTGTTTTGTCTGGTGTTGGCATTGGAAGTGTTTCAAGCTCACCAAGTGCTTTTAGACGAAGATCCGTCATCCAGCTTGGTTCTTGTTTGCCTTCTGAAAAGGAGCGGATATCCTGCTCGGTTAATGCCAATTTCGTTTCAACCGTCATGCTGATTGGTCCCCTTTCTTATGCTTCTTGTCCAACTGTCTCGTCTTCAATTCCTAACTCATCTTTAATCCAGTCATATCCTTGTGCTTCTAGTTTTTGAGCAAGCTCAGGACCACCAGATTTAACTACACGTCCTTGCATCATTACATGTACATGATCAGGTGTAATGTAGTTTAGAAGTCGTTGGTAGTGAGTAATGACTAAGCTACCGAAACCTTCTCCACGCATTTCGTTGATTCCTTTTGATACAACTTTTAGTGCATCGATATCAAGACCTGAGTCAATTTCATCTAGAATAGCGAATTTTGGTTTTAACATCATTAATTGAAGAATTTCATTACGTTTTTTCTCTCCACCTGAGAATCCTTCATTTAAGTAACGTTGTGCCATGTCAACATCCATTTCTAAAAATTCCATTTTACTATCTAATTCACGGATGAACTTCATTAATGAAATTTCATCGCCTTCTTCGCGGCGAGCATTAATAGCCGAACGTAAGAAATCAGCGTTCGTTACTCCAGTAATTTCACTTGGGTATTGCATAGCTAAAAATAAACCAGCTTGTGCACGCTCGTCTACTTCCATTTCTAATACATTTTCTCCATCCAATTCAACCGAACCAGAAGTAACTTCATATTTAGGATGTCCCATAATAGCAGATGCTAAAGTAGATTTACCAGTACCATTAGGACCCATAACTGCATGAATTTCATTTGTATTAATAGTTAAATTAACACCTTTTAAAATCTCTTTACCGTCGATAGCAACGTGTAAATCCTTAATCACTAAAGTTGACATTTAATAACCTCCATTAAGTAACTATGAATGGGGAACCATTCTAATTTATTATCATTCTAATCTTAACCGAAAGTCTACTGCCTTGCAAATCTTTTGAAATACTTTCTCATTTGGAATATAAATCTATTAAAATTCATGATTTCTATTCACTTTCCTCTAATACTTTATGCATTGGAGGAATCGTCACTTATTTTCAATAAGAATACACTAATTGAGAATTGATTTCATTATGAACTATTTATTATCACCAAAAAATCCATGGGGATTTAGGATCTCCATGGATTTTTATATATTATCCGCTAAATATCTGTGAATCTATTTTCGCGACCAATCTTATACTTTTTTCATAATCTCTTTGTCTTCGCTGCTCTACTTTCATTCGCAACGTTTGACTGTTTCGTAATTCTACATAACCAAAACCATGAACACCTCTAAATGCATGGTCCATTTGTTCTGTATAAGGCAAGCCTTCTGAACTGATAATGAATCATTCCTTCCGATTTATATTGTTGTACATTTAACATATACCCGCTATATATCGGATGAAACATATTATTTTCCTTTTGAGAATTTGTCTACAATTATTGCAAGCGCTCCGTCCCCAGTTACATTAGTAGCTGTTCCAAAGCTATCTTGTGCAATGTAAAGTGCAATCATTAAACCTAACATTGCTCCATTGAAGCCTAGCATACTATCAAGTAATCCAATAGCAGCCATTACAGCACCGCCAGGAACACCTGGAGCTGCTATCATCGTAATACCAAGCATAAAAATAAACGGAATAAATGATGATAATAAAATATCCTGACCATTAATAAGCATTACTCCAATTGCACAAGAAACAATTGTAATTGTACTACCGGATAAATGGATTGTTGCAAACAACGGAACTGTAAAATCTGTAACTTTTTCAGAAGCTCCAGTTTGACGAGCTTGTCTCAACGTAACAGGAATCGTTGCAGCTGAAGATTGTGTACCAAGTGCTGTAAAATAAGCTGGAGACATTACTTTCAGAAGTTTCAACGGATTCTTCCCAGTTAAAGTTCCTGCTGTTGTATATTGCAATAAAAGCATGAATACATGAAGAATTATAATCAAAACGAACACAACACCAAAAACAGACAAAACTTTTGCAACTTGACCACCAAAAGTCATATTCATAAAAATACCAAAAATATGAATTGGCAATAAAGGGATTATTATATATGAAATAACTTTTTCAATAATAACACTGAATTCTTCAAAACCTTTTTTCAACACATCGCCTTTAAGAGCTGATATTCCAAGTCCCATAATAAATGAAAAAATAAGTGCACTCATAATATCTAACATTGGAGGCATTCCAATTTCAAATAATCCCCCAACTAAAAATTCCTCTGGATTTTCTAGCTCAATACTTCCTGTTCCACCGACCAACTTAGGTAATAAATTTGAAGCTACAAAATATGCAATAAACCCTGCTATTAAAGTGGAGAGATATGCAATTAAAGTTGATATCCCTAATAGCTTACCCGAACCTTTTCCTAGCTGTGCTATTCCAGGTACGATAAATGCAATAATAATTAGCGGAACTACAAATCCTAAAAATCCATTAAAAATACTATTAAATGTTGCCATGATTTCTACTATTACTTTTGGTACAACTAGTCCTAATAGAATCCCTAGCACAATTGCCAAAAAAATACGTGGCAATAAACCAAACTTCCCTTTCACCTTATGTCCTCCTTGTATGTACAAATGTATTTTCGAACATTAGTACACTTTAGCACACTCACTTATTAAAGTGAATACAATTATTAATATACATAATATTCTCAATTATAAGGGAGATCGATGAGTTGACTTGCTAACACTACCTATTAGGAAGGGGCATTTTATATTGTGTAGATTTATTCGAACCAGTTTTGTTTAAATGGAAGTTGGTTAAAATTCGATTTGCTTCGTGTCGATTGTTTAATTGCAGAAAATCTCTACATTCTTTATTGGTGATCGAATCTTTAAACAAGTGAAAATAGGTGTGGATTGCATGTTTGTAAGCGATAGGATCACTCTTCCTACATTTCGGGCAGATCCATGTCCGCGTTACTTTATACATACCAATAAAACCACATGTTAGACATTCCACACCACGGACAAGTTCATTTGGATTTATGGAAAAGTATTTCGTAAGAGGAAAATAATTAAATGGAGTAATCTTTTTCAATAGTACATCTTTAATTTTTTCAATATCTTCGCCAGTATGTGTGGGATTGGAATGTTGGAATTTTCGAAGGAAAGAACGGACTTCATTTCTATAAAGTATCTTCGCTTTATTAGTAGTAACTTTCACAAAACTATTTCGGGCTGCAAAAACGACAGCACCATAAATCTGAATGGGGATATTTTGATCGATGAAAAATTGGGAGAGTTGATACTTATATTCGTTCAACTGTATTGCCGGGCAAGCGTATTTATTTACTTCCCCCGTCTCTTTTTGTTGGACAAGCTGTGAAGGATTCTCTTGGAACTCTAACTCCCCAATAATATTTTTGACTTCCAAAATTATCGCACCAAAAGGAGTAATTAATAATATATCAAGTTCAAATGCACTCTCACCATGCAGGAGCACTTTATGAAACACCAAATATTCAAATGGCAACTGCATTTTCTCAAGCTCTCTAAATACAATTTCTTCACCAAAATCTCCTGCTTTTGTAATACGTATCTCAGTGGCTATTTTTGTGTAAAGCGGATGATTTGGAGGAAGTCTTTTCAATAAGGTCTCCATTGCCTCTAAATGACTAGATTTCTCATATCCTTTAACTATCAATTATTCATCACCTCAATATCAGAATAGCATGAATACTGAGGTAAATCTAATTGATTACTAATTTTAGAGTCAAGTCCTTATAATTGTGTAAAATGCTAATTACAAGTTTTCAATTGTTTTGTATCACAAACAGATTCTGTTCGAAGTATGAATTTGATTGGATTGGAAGGGGGTACCCCCTTCCAATCCAATC
>NZ_VDGI01000022.1 GCF_006861825.1 Psychrobacillus vulpis
AAGCTCATTTTGTTTTGCTGGCATCATCATTAAATGATGTCAAAATTGTTTGCTCTCGGACTAACAAAGTTAGTCGTTCAAGCTATATGTCTTAACGTTTTGCATGTTCAGTTTTCAATGTTCATGTTGTCGTCTTGTTTTGGCGACATTTAATATCTTAACAAATCCGTTTATCAATGTCAACAACTTTTTAAAATTAATTTTCGAAGAAAATCAGCAGTGAAAATGACAACTTGATAACTATACCACCCTATCAATAGAATGGCAAGTGCATTTCTAAAAAAACTTTAAAAGATTAATCAACTTATCTACATACACAAGATATGGATGTTTTATAAAGAAAGAGCTACTACAAATAGTAGTAACTCTCTCCTTCAGTTTATCTCAAGTAACTTTAAATTCCTTAACATTCATAATTCTTTCAACTAAATTAATCTTTATGACGCATTGTTGGGAATAATAATACATCACGAATAGACGCTGAATTTGTTAATAACATTACTAATCGGTCAATCCCGATTCCAAGACCACCAGTTGGAGGCATGCCGTATTCTAGTGCTTCTAAGAAATCTTCATCCATTTCATGCGCTTCATCATTACCCGCTTCTTTTTCTGCTAATTGTGCTTCGAAGCGTTGACGTTGATCAATCGGATCATTTAGCTCTGTAAACGCGTTTGCATGCTCACGTCTAACAATGAATAACTCAAAACGATCTGTAAAACGACCATCTTCAGGATTTTTCTTCGCAAGTGGTGATACTTCTACTGGATGTCCATAGATAAATGTTGGTTGAACTAATGTTTCTTCCACCTTTTGTTCGAAGAATTCATTTAAAACATGTCCTACTTCCATTGTAGGTTTCACATCAACACCATGTTCTTTAGCAACTGCATGAGCTTCTTCCTTCGTCATTTCTTTCCAGAAGTCTACTCCCGTAGTTTCTTTTACAGCATCAGCCATATGCCAACGTCTCCAGCCTGGTGCTAGATTTATCTCGTCCTCACCATACTTTACAATAGAAGAACCTAAAACTTCTTGAGCTACGTGAGCAATTAAGTTTTCCGTTAAGTTCATGATATCTTGATAATCTGCATATGCCTCATATAACTCAATCATCGTAAATTCTGGATTATGACGTGTGGAAACACCTTCGTTTCGGAAAACTCGACCTATTTCATATACCTTTTCCAAACCACCAACGATTAATCGTTTTAAATGCAGTTCAATCGCAATACGCATATACAGTTCCATATCAAGCGCATTATGGTGTGTGATAAATGGACGTGCTGCTGCTCCTCCTGCAACAGAGTGTAGCATTGGTGTTTCTACTTCCAAATAACCTTGACCATCTAAATAACGTCTAATAGCTTGGATGATACGACTTCTAGTGATAAATGCATTTTTGCTATCTTCACTAGTCATTAAATCTAGATAACGTTGACGATAACGTTGCTCTACATCTTTCAAACCATGGAATTTTTCTGGCATTGGACGTAGTGATTTTGTTAAAAATGTAAATTCAACTGCTTTAACAGATAGTTCTCCTACTTGTGTACGGAATACGTTACCGCGTACTCCAACGATATCTCCTAAATCTGCTGAGTTAAACAACTCATATGCCTCTTCACCAATTGCATCTTTACGTACATAAATTTGAATTTGACCAGCAAGGTCCTGAATATGAGCAAATCCAGCTTTTCCTTTTCCACGCTTTGTCATGATACGTCCTGCAATAACTACTTCATGCAATGTTTCTTCTAGCTGTTCTTTTGTGTACGCATCAAATTCAGCAACAACTTGATCACTTAAATGAGTACGTTCAAATTTACTCCCAAAAGGGTCTAATCCTTTTTCCTGTATAGCTGTCATCTTTTGTCTTCTCACCAAAAGCTGATCATTTAATTCTTCTACATTAGACATATTCGTCACTCCTCCACTATCAATTACTTACTCAATTCCGCAAGTATCATTTTCTACATTGAACTTATTGTACACAATTTCCGTACACCATTCATCTTTTTCTTACATCAAATTCTTTTTCATTATTCAGATTATCTATTGAAATGGAAAAAGCCATCACATGAAGTGACAGCTCTCGTTCATGTATTAAACAAGAATTAAATCAGAATCTTTATATTCTTTCGACGCTTCTTCTGCAAAGTAACGTAAATAGTCTACAAGCTCTTGCGCAGATTCTGTTTGGTTAATCACATTTCTCGCTATTCCATTTCCGCGAATACCTTTTAAGTACCACGCAGCATGTTTACGCATTTCTCTTACTGCAATTCCTTCGCCCTTTAATGCAGTTAGTCGATCAAAGTGTAATAAACACACATCAATTTTTTCTTGTACGGTTGGTTCTGGTTTAAGTTCACCATTTTCTAAATATTCGACTGTACGATAAATCATCCAAGGATCACCAAGTGCTGCACGACCAATCATTACTCCATCTACACCTGTTTCATCCAACATACGTTTTGCATCTTGTGGAGTTTGAACGTCGCCATTTCCGATTACAGGAATATTAACCGCTTCTTTTACTTGACGTATTAAATCCCAATTTGCGTGACCCTCATACATTTGTAATCGAGTACGTCCATGAACTGCCACGGCTGCTCCACCTGCACGTTCTACCGCACGAGCATTATCTACTACATAGATATGGTCATCGTCCCAACCTGTACGCATTTTCACACTTACCGGCTTTTTCACATTATCAACTACAGCTGCAACCATTTCATAAATCTTGCTTGGATCTAGCAACCACCTTGCTCCAGCCTCGCACTTGATGATTTTATTAACAGGACATCCCATGTTAATATCAATAATATCTGCTGATGTATGCTGATCTACATACTTAGCAGCTGCAACAAGCGTTTCTTTTTCACCGCCGAAAATTTGAAGAGAAAGTGGATTTTCACGCTCATCAATGTAAAGCATGCTTAAAGTTTTTTCGTTTTTATAGACGATTCCTTTATCACTTATCATTTCAGCGTAAACAAGCCCTGCTCCAAATTCTTTTACAGTTAGTCGAAATGCAGAGTTACAAATACCAGCCATTGGTGCTAGGACAACTCTATTATCCATCTCGATATCGCCAATTTTAAATGGCTTTGTTGATGCATTTGTCATAATCATTCACCTGCCTTTGCTTCTCCTTTTAATTCTTCTAGCTTTATATCAAGTAAAGACGCAATTTTTTCTAATTGCCTCTCACTCGGAACTCTTTTTCCTTGTTCTATTTGACCAAGCATTGACACAGACATTTCCATTTCTTTTGCAAGTTCCACTTGCTTTATCATTTTTAATCTTCGAAATGCACGAATGCGTCGACCCCATCGAATGTTTTCCATATACGGACGCCTTCTTTCTGAGCACGCGCAAACTTCAATAAAGAATGATTTGTCCCAGGCTCAACTAAATTTGGATTTAGTTCCACAAGGGGTATTAGCACAAAGCCTCTCTCCATCATCCTTGGATGTGGGATGATAAGATTCTCTGTTTTCATATTCTCTTCATTATACAACAAAATGTCAAGGTCTACAGTCCGGGGACCCCAACGAATCTCGCGAGTACGACCGAGTTCTTCTTCAATTTCGTTGCATCTCATTAATAATTCATGAGGTGTGAGTTGCGTCTTCAACTCTACTACAATATTTAAGAATGCAGCCTGGTCTACATAACCAACAGGATCTGTTTCATAAACAGATGATGCTCGATTTACATCAATACCCAAAGTATCATTTAATAAATTTACAGACTGCACGAGATAATCAAATCGATTTCCAATATTGGAACCTATTGATATATACGCAATATTCATAATGTACCTCTCGTAATATCTACTGCAACAGAAGCATAATGACCTGCAATTGGTGGATTTGGTTTTATCAACTGAACACGACAACCAGTTACTTTTGTTTCATAATCCTTCAAAATCCTTGCGGCAATTTTTTCTGCCACTGCTTCAATTAATAAAAACGGCTTTCCTTCTACTATTTCCTTACAAAGCTCAAATACCTCTGCATAGTTAACCGTTGCATCTAAATTATCCGTTTCACCCGCGTTTTTTAAATCGCAAGCTAATGTAATTGTTACACGAAAAATTTGACCAAGCTTTGTTTCTTCCGGTAAAGCCCCATGATACCCATAAAACTCTAAATCATTTAAATGTATGTAATCCATAAAAGTTAAGCCTCACTTTCTCTGTATATTACTTTACCTTTTAGCACATCCATCATTTTCGTCATACGAGTAATCTCTTTTACATCATGCACACGTACCATATGGCAACCAAGCTGCACACCGTAGCATACCGTTGCACCTGTTCCTTCCATTCTCTCGCTCACAGGAAGATTCAATACATTCCCGATTAGACGTTTACGAGAAGTAGCAAGTAATACCGGATAGCCCATATCCACTAAGTCATCTAAATGTTGCATCATCCAAATATTTTGCTCTGTTGTTTTCCCAAAACCAATACCTGGATCTAACCAAATTTGAGCATCTCGAACTCCCGCGGCTTTCGCAATTTGAATACTCTCTTCTAAATCTTGTTTAGCTTCCAGCCATAAATCGTTATACTCTTCGTTATCTCTGTTATGCATTAAAATTATTGGTACTCCAAATTCTACAGCTACTTCTGCTATTTTCGGATCTCTTTTTGCACCCCAAATGTCATTAATAACATGAGCACCTGCAAGTACTGCCGCTCTAGCAACTTCTGATTTATATGTATCAATGGAAATAACTGCGTTCACCTCTGCACGAATTGCTTTAATAACTGGAACGACTCGTGTTATTTCCTCTTCATCAGAAATAACTGTGTGACCTGGTCTTGTAGACTCTCCACCTATATCAATAATTTTCGCACCATCTTCAACCATTTGCTTTGCACGCGCAACCGCTGATTCGATGTTATTAAACTTCCCACCATCCGAAAAAGAATCCGGCGTAACATTTAGTATTCCCATTACAATCGTTTCTTTTTGAAAATCTAATGTAACTCCTCCTGCTTCGAAAACTTGAGGATGATATTGTAAATTCATCGTTCCATCCTTTCTTCCCTTATACACTTAACATACGATTCATGTAGCGCAACATACACGGGACCTTGATTACCTAAAAATTGTTTTTCATCTATATTTTTAATAGGAACTATCTCTTGAACTGCATTAGTTATAAATACTTCATCTGCATCTTCTAATGCATCTTGTAAAAATAAGCCTTCTACCACTTCAATTGAGGAATTATTAATAATCCAATCGCGCGTGACTCCCGCTAATATCCCTGTCTGAAGTGAAGGAGTATATAATTTTCCGTTTTTTACCCAAAATATATTCGATGTAATTCCTTCAGCAATAAACCCGTCGACAGTTAAAAAGATACCTTCAAGAGACGCCAATGATGTAACTTCGAATCGAGCTTGTATATTATTTGCATAATGATGTGATTTATGACGTATACCACTTTCCGGAGAATTTCTTACAGTTTCCAACCACACGGCTGATTTTTCAGTTCCTCTTAGATTGGAAGGCAAAGTTTTACGGAATAGAATCACAGTAGGCTTTTCATAACTTGTAGGTTGGAGTCCAATATCGTGTACACCTGCCGAAATATTTAAACGAAAATACCCGTCTTCATTATTATTCACTTTTGTTAACGCAGTTACTGCAGCTATAATTGTTTCTTTATCGTATGGCATTGTTATACGAAAATCTTCTAACGCCTTGGAAAGTCGACTCCAATGTTCTTCCCATAAAAATACTTGCCCATTGTACGTACGAAATGTTTCAAAAAAACCAAGCCCATACAAAAATCCATGATCGTAAGGAGAAATGGTTAACTCGTCCGCACGGTATAATTCTCCATCTTTCCAAGCATCCATCCTAGTTACTCTCCATCTTTGAAGGGCTGTATGCTTCGATAAAATTTCGAATAAGTTTTTTCCCTTCTTCTGTCATTATCGATTCTGGATGGAATTGTACACCCTCTACAGCAAATTCTTTATGACGAAGACCCATAATTTCCCCTTCTTCTGTCCAAGAAGTCACTTCAAGACAGTTAGGTAACGACTCTTTCTCTACTAATAAAGAGTGATATCTGGTCGCTTGAAAAGGATTTGGCATATTCGTATTTACACCTTTTCCATCATGAAAAACGGGTGATGTTTTCCCATGCATTAGCCTTTCCGCTCGAATAACCTTACCTCCAAATGCTTGCCCAATGGATTGGTGCCCTAAACAAACTCCAAAAACCGGAATTTTACCTGCAAAATACGTGATTGTCTCTAGACTGATTCCCGCTTCGTTTGGTGTACAAGGACCAGGTGATACGACAATAATATTAGGAGCTAGTTGCTCGATTTCAGAAATCGTTAGTTCATCATTACGAACAACCTTCACTTCTACACCAAGCTCTCCTATATATTGAACGAGATTGTATGTAAAAGAATCGTAGTTATCAATCATTAAAATCATAGACTTACTCCTTCTGCCATAGCTTTTGCTTGCCACAGCGCTTTTGCTTTATTTAAGGACTCTGTATATTCTGAGCTTGGAACGGAATCTATCACAATACCAGCTCCAGCTTGTATATGTGCCATTCCATCTTGAATAAATGCCGTTCGAATAACAATATTCATCTCCAAATCACCTGAAAACCCTAACCAACCAATCGATCCCGTATACAATCCTCTACGAACTGGCTCTAACTCCTCAATTATTTCCATTGTTCGAATTTTCGGAGCACCCGTGATTGTTCCACCTGGGAACATTGCCTGTACAATTTTTGTATTTGAAGTTCCAGGACGGAGTATACCTTTCACATTCGACACAATATGCATGACATGGGAATATCGCTCAATTACCATAAATTCGTCTACTTCAACTGTTCCATAGGTAGATACTCGACCTAAATCATTTCTTTCTAAGTCTACAAGCATTACGTGTTCTGCACGTTCTTTTTCATTATCAATGAGCTCATTAGCTAATGAGATATCTTCTTGGTCACTTTTCCCACGCGGTCTCGTTCCTGCAATTGGACGTGTAGATAATTCTGTTCCTTTTTTCTTTATTAATAGCTCAGGTGATCCTGACACAACAGCAAATTCTGGTGAATGGATGTAAGCCATATACGGAGAAGGATTAAAAGCTCGAAGTGCTTCGTACATAGTAATAGGCTCCGCTTCAAGTTTTTTCGATTGACGAACAGACAGATTCACTTGAAATACATCACCTTGTGCAATATACTCCTGCACTTGACGAACTGCAGATTCGAACTGTGTTGAATTCACGGATACATATAGTTCTGCCTGATCTTCAACTACCTCTGTAGCGGTTCCAGGTTGAAATTTTCTTTTTGCGATTCCATTAGCTGCAGCTGTCTTGAATGATTCTTCTAGATCAGTCAAATCTACATTACTAGTAGAAAGCTTCATGAATGTTACAGTTTCGGTCTTAACATCTAAGACAGTCCAGAAATCAAAGACATAAAAATAAATATCTGGAACCTGTAAATCATCTGCTGCCAAAGTCGGTAATACCTCTATTTTCCGAGCATAATCATAGCTAATAAAACCAACCGCTCCACCTTGGAAATCTGGTAGGTTTTCCTGATAAGGAAGCTTGTACGAATCAACGAGCTTTTCTAATTCATAAAGCGCATCTCCTGAGCGTACTTCATCTTTCCCATTTCTCCATTTTATATGCAAACCAGCATCTACTGATTTTGTTATAGCAAAAGGATTCCAAGCCGCAACGCATAATTGACCGCCTCTTCCGCTCTCTAAAAATAAATGATGCGTCTCTTCTGTTGTTATTTCTTTATATGCGTAAAAAAAAGCTTCCTTTGACATGTTAAATGTGTGAGTCTGTAATTTTAGTGAATCCACTTTTTCAAATCCCCCTAAAAACGATTTGCCTTCATCTTAACTTGAAACACCTACTTTTCGCCACAAAAAAAGAGAAAGCAAATTAGCTTTCTCTCTAGTTTTTCATTAATCTTCAAATTGGTAAAGTGGAGTACTTAAATAACGTTCTCCATTATCAGGAACAATCGCCACTACTTTTTTCCCTTTTCCAAGTTCTTTTGCAAGCTGAATTGCTGCATAAATTGCAGCACCTGCGGAAACACCACCAAGAATACCTTCTAATTTTGCAACTTCTCGAGATGTAGCATATGCATCTTCATTCGATACTTGAATAATAGAATGATACAATTCTGTATCCAATACTTTCGGAACAAATCCAGCACCAATACCTTGAATTTTATGTGGTCCTGGTTTACCACCAGATAGCACGTTCGAATCTTTTGGTTCAACAGCTACAATCTTGATATCCGGAAATTTTTCTTTTAGTACACTACCTGCACCAGTAATTGTCCCACCAGTTCCAATTCCCGCCACAAAACCGTGTAATTCATCAAATGCTTCTGCAAGTTCTGGTCCTGTTGTCAGACGATGAATCTCTGGGTTTGCTTCATTGTTGAATTGTTGTGGCATAAACCATCCGTTTTCGTTTGAAAGTTCTTCCGCTTTCGCAATAGCACCTTTCATACCATCTGCACCGGGTGTTAATACTAAATCAGCACCATACGCACGAAGTAAGTTTCTACGCTCTAAACTCATTGTATCTGGCATGACTAATACTGCATTGAAACCTTTTGCTGCAGCAATCATTGCAAGCCCAATACCTGTGTTTCCACTTGTTGGTTCAATAATCGTGCTACCTTCTTTTAACTTACCTTCTTTTTCTGCCGCTTCGATCATCGCAAGAGCAATACGATCTTTTACACTGCTGCCGGGGTTGAAGTATTCTAATTTCACATATACTTCAGCGTCTTCAGGATTCGATATTCTGTTTAATTTCACCACAGGTGTTTTACCTATTAACTCTACTACCGATTGCGCTAACTTCGCCATTGTCCCACTCCCAATCCCTACTAATTTAATAGGTTTTATTTCCTTAATCATACCAACGAAAAAGAATACATGTCAATAAAATTACATTCGAACAATTAAGAAAATCGCAAATGATTTTTTCTGCTGCGAGGAAAGTTTATATTTTCTTAACTGTAAGAAAAGCGTACCCTCTAGGATACGCTTTTTTAATAGAATATATAAATCATTTTTCACTATACGACCAATTGGCTTTAAACTCCTGCCAAAATGCTTCTTCAGTAACTGATTGTGGAAGCTGATCTAGTGCAAGTTCCCGATGAATATGGTCCTTCACATCTGAAAAAGAGAATGACTCGCCTTCAAAAATACTCACTACTTGTACAACCGCAAACCTGCCGTCCTCTAAGCCAATAACATTACTCCACTTACCAACATCTATTTTCGGTAATCGGGAGGCAATAGCCGAGTCTACAGATTCTGTATCTTTAGAAACATATCCAATGTCCCCTCCTAAACTTGCAGAGCTCGGGTCTTTGGATCGTTCTCTTGCAAGCCCCTCAAAAGACGAACCGCTTTCAAGTTCTTTCACAACTTCCTTTCCTTCATCCTCCGAAGACACATATATTGCTCTTGTACGGTAGGAGGTAGGAATATTATATAGGTTTTTATTATTCTCATAAAATGCTTTGATGGCATCCTCTTTTACAACAATATCCTTTGATAAAACCTTTTCTAAAATTAAGCGTGATCGAATTTTCATTCGCATTGTCTCATCATCAAACTTTTGAAATGATGTATCTGTTCCTTCCTGTGTAGAACGAATAAGTGCAAGCTCCAAATCTATTTCTTGGTTCGTTACTTTTATATTATTTTTTTTAGCAGCAGCTTCCATTACTTCTGCGTTTACTAAATCGAGTAATACTTCTTTACCATACATCGATTCCATGGAAGCTATCCACTGTTCCTTTGTAATAGCTTTCCCATCAACAGAGGCGACTTCTTCCGTTGCACTTACTTTCTCGTTTGGTATTAACCAAGCAATAAACCATAGTAAATTGCCAAGTAAAAGAGCACCGATGATGAGCAGTACTGGTTTAGTTTTTAAATGTCGTTTTTGTTGAGGATTAAAGTTATCACGCGTTGATTTCATCAATAAACGACTCCAATTCATCTACTGAGTACTGATACATCTCCATACAGAAATGGCAATGTGCTTCTGCACCTCCATCTTGCTCAATCATTTCTCGGATTTCGCTTTCACCTAAACTAATAATCGCACTTCCAAATCGTTCTTTTGAGCAATTACATTCAAACGAAACAGGAGTAGAGTCCAAAATTTGAACATTGTCTTTTCCTAAAATTTCATAAAGTAATTCTTCAGGAGTTAGTCCTTTTTCAATCATAGTAGAAACTGGCTCCATTTTGTTTAAATGTTCTTCAATAACTGTGATCGTTTCATCATCCGTACCAGGCATTAGTTGGATAATGAATCCACCTGCTGCTAAAATTGTATTATCTGGATTTACTAAGACTCCTAGTCCAACAGAAGATGGTACTTGTTCAGATACAGCAAAATAATAAGTAAAATCTTCTGCAATCTCACCTGAAACAATTGGTACTTGACCTGTAAAGAAATCTCTCAAACCAAGATCTTTCACAATAGTTAATGCCCCTTCTGTACCTACAGCACGTCGAACATCTAGTTTTCCGACCTCATTTAAATCAAAGTGTGTCTGTGGATTCGTAACATATCCACGAACCTCTCCTTTTGCATTACTATCTATAATCATCGGACCAATTGGGCCTTGTCCTTCTACTTTAACTGTAAGCTTGTCCTCCCCTTTTAACATGGCACCCATCATAACCGCAGCAGTCATAGATCTTCCAAGTGCCGCAGAAGCAGTTGGCCATGTCCCGTGACGACGTTGTGCTTCTCCAACAGTATTAGTTGTTCGAACAGCAAATGCACGAACACTTCCTTCAAAAGCTAAAGCTCTCACTAAATAATCATTCATTTATTTCATACCTCTTTCATCTAAATTTCGTTGATAAATTAAATACAACCCTTTTAAAGTTAAAAAAGGATCAATTATATCCATGACAGTAGTCTCCCCTGCTATCAATGGTGCCATACCACCAGTTGCTATTACTTTTGGAGTTTGCCTAGATGCTTTTTTCATTCTATTCACAATACCTTCCACTTGTCCAACATAACCATAAACAATACCTGCTTGCATCGCAGCAACTGTGTTTTTACCAACAACATGCTCAGGACGAGTTAATTCAATTCGTGGAAGCTTACTTGCTCTTGTAAAAAGCGCTTCTGTTGAAATACCGATACCAGGAGCTATGGCACCACCCATGTAATCCCCTTTTTCATTGACAAAGCAATAGGTAGTCGCAGTTCCAAAATCGACAATAATGAGAGGACTGCCATATTCATGAATTGCCGCAACTGCATTCACGATTCGGTCAGCACCAACTTCTCTTGGGTTTTCATATTTAATATTTAATCCTGTTTTAACTCCCGGACCAACTACAAGTGGTTTTATACCAAAATATTTTTTGCACATTGCTTCTAATGAGAACATAATTGGCGGAACAACTGACGAAATAATAATTCCTTCAATTTGATCAAAAGAAATATTTGCATGGGAAAAAAGAGCCTTTACTTGCATACCATATTCATCTTCTGTTTTTAGTCGATCTGTCTCCATCCGCCAGTGGTGAATTAGTTTATCGTTATCGTAAACACCTAAAACAATGTTTGTATTCCCCGTATCTAGTACTAGTATCATCTAGCTTTTCCTCACTTTTTGTAAGTTTTCCACCACATCATACCATACAACTAATAAAAGAAAAAAGCTGATTGCCTCGTAAAAGCACGAGAAACAACCAGCTAATATGTAGAACGTAGACAAAGCCTAAGTTCAAATTTGCGGCATACTCATGTCTGCGCAAACTTTAAATGTTCACTTTGTCTACAATCAATTATTCAAATTCTATTAATCTCTACGCTCTTCTTGAATCGGATTTTTTGGCTCTTCTACAGTATCTTGTTCTCTTGGTAAGTCACCAGTAGTTGGATCTGCAGGAGCTCCTACTGCTTCCGAAACTTCTTCTTGTTTTGGTTCCACTTCCGCGTTCGCCTGTTCATATGAGCGTTCTGGAAGTGTTCCGTGCTCTTCTAGGTGTTTGATTTGAGCAGCATCTAACGTTTCTACTTCTAATAACGTAGTCGCAATTAAATCTAATAAATCGCGTTTTTCCGTTAAAATTTGTTTTGTACGTTCGTATTGCTCTTTTATCATTGTTTGCATTTCTTGGTCAATTTCATATGCAATTGCATCTGAGTAGTTTTGCTCCGAGTTAAAGTCGCGGCCCAAGAAGACATTTCCTCCTTGTGCTTGACCGAATTGCATTGGTCCAAGTTTGTCACTCATACCATATTCCGTTACCATGCTTCTAGCTATACCAGTCGCACGTTGGAAATCATTATGAGCTCCTGTTGACACTTCCCCAAACACAATATCCTCTGCAACACGACCACCAAGTAATCCTGAGATTTTATCCAGTAATTCTGGTTTAGTCATGAAATAACGATCTTCTTTTGGAAGCATTACTGCGTATCCACCTGCTTGACCACGAGGAACGATTGTCACTTTATGAACGATTTCTGCGTCGTCTAATGTCAATCCAATAACCACATGCCCTGCTTCATGGAACGCTACTATTTTACGTTCTTTGTCTGAAATGACTTTCGTTGATTTTGCAGGACCTGCAATTACACGATCCGTCGCTTCATCAATGTCGGCCATATCAATTTTCTTCTTATTGCGTCTAGCCGCTACAAGTGCTGCTTCATTCAATAAGTTTTCAAGATCTGCACCAGAGAATCCAGGAGTACGTTGAGCAATTGCTTTTAAGTCAACTGATTCATCTAATGGCTTATTACGAGCATGTACATGAAGTACTGCCTCGCGCCCTTTAACATCTGGACGTCCAACTGTAATTTGACGGTCAAAACGACCTGGACGAAGAAGTGCTGGGTCTAGAATATCCGGTCTATTCGTTGCAGCAACAATAATAATACCTTCGTTCGCACCGAAACCATCCATTTCAACAAGTAGTTGGTTTAATGTTTGTTCACGCTCATCGTGACCTCCACCAAGACCAGCTCCACGTTGACGACCTACCGCATCAATTTCATCGATAAAAATAATACATGGTGCATTTTTCTTTGCATTTTCAAATAAGTCACGAACACGAGAAGCTCCGACTCCGACAAACATTTCTACGAAATCAGATCCACTAATAGAAAAGAAAGGAACGCCAGCTTCTCCTGCAACCGCACGAGCAAGTAACGTTTTACCAGTACCCGGAGGACCAACTAACAAAATACCTTTCGGAATACGAGCTCCAATTTCCACGAATTTTCGCGGATCTTTTAAGAAATCTACTACTTCTACTAGTTCAGCTTTTTCTTCATCTGCCCCAGCAACATCTGTAAACCTTACTTTTTTCTTTTCATTATCATACAATTTTGCTTTACTCTTACCAAAGTTCATCACACGGTTACCACCACCTTGTGATTGGCTTAATAGGAAGAAGAATAAAATAATGATAATTAAAAACGGTAATAATCCTGTGAAAAATTGTACCCATCCACTCGTTTTTGGAGTTTCTTTATAGTCAATTTTTACTGAGTTATTTTTTGCTGCAGTATCAATTTCTTTTTGTAATTGATCACTATCATGAGGGAGTTTCGTTAAGAATTTTTCCCCTTTTTCATAGCCTTTCATTTCACCTTCCACAACATAAACCCCTGCTTCAGGCTGCAAAGTAATGCTTGTTACTTCTCCTTTTTTAAGAGAAGTCATAAATTCGTCATAACGAATATTTTTAGTTGGTTGATTGCTCGTGTTAAACGTCGCAAAGATCCCAACAATTACAAAAAATATTAATAAGTATAATATAGCGTAGCGCAATGCTCGATTCATTCCCAGCCTCCTCACAAGGTAAACAGAAAAACTATATGTAATCTTATCATACGAATTTTTAGGCGTACAATGAAAAGCCTTTTAGTTCAGCATTAAATTAAAAAGAATATACTTCTTTCTTTAATACACCAACGTATGGTAAATTACGATACTTCTCTGCATAATCTAATCCGTAACCAACAACAAATGCATCTGGCACATCAAAGCAAACATAATCGGCTTTTAAATCTACTTTTCGACCAGATGGTTTATCAAGTAAAGTAACGATTTTAATCGATTTTGCTTTACGATATTTGAATAGATCTACCAAATAACTTAAAGTCATACCGCTATCGATAATATCTTCAATGATTAAAATGTCGCGTCCTTCAACACTTGTATTTAAATCTTTAATAATTTTTACTTCTCCCGAAGAGACAGTAGCATTTCCATAACTAGATACATCCATGTAATCCATTTCAATGTAAGTGTCCACACGTTTCATCAAATCGGACATAAAAGGCATTGCACCTTTTAAAATGCCAATAGCTAGTGGGAATTTCTCAGCGTAATCTGCTGATAATTGTGCACCAAGTTCTTTCGTTTTTTCTTGAATTTGTTCTTCCGTCAATAGAATTTCTAGAATGTCTTTTTCTAACATTTTAGTCCCCCCAAATAATTATTTTCGTTTTACATACATGACATAGTTTTGTCCATTATACTCTTTTGAAAATCGCTCTTCATAACGAAGTCCAATTACTGCAATTATATCATTGTTCCGGTTTACAAGTAGTGGCCAAACATGTCGTTCTTCTGCAGATATCTTTTCATCTATAAACAATCGGGATACTTTCTTTGGGGAAGACATCCCTTTCACTTGGATGCGATCTCCATCAGCTTTTTGTCGACTAGAAAGTGGAAGTAAATCGTTTTCTAATTGCACAAACCATTTTTCATCTGAAAAATGTTTCTCCAAATTTTTCGTTAAATAAATGGAAAACCCAGCTCCAATACGTTGCCAACTATCCTCTTGGATAACTATTTTATTAGAAATCTCCAATTCCCGAGAGGAAGACGTAAACTGTATTTTATTATAATGACGAATCAGGAAAAAAGCGTTTGGTAAATGGATTAACGCGTTACCTTCATGCTCATTACAAGCAGAAAGAATAGACTCAATTAACCGCTCATTTAGTAGTATATCGGAATTAATGTACAGATATTTTAATAGTAGTAGAACAACTCTTCTTTGTAAAGCGATGGGAACTTCGGCAAAGTGCATTGTATCAAGAATAAACGTCCCTTCGGAATCAACTGTCACAAGCTGTTCATACTTTTCTTTCGCCATCGTTTGAAGGAGTATATCATCTTGTTGTTGTTTCTCAACAAATAATCGAATACTTTCGCTTATTTGGGGATTTTCTTCTTTTAGTAAAGGAACTACTTTATGTCGAACTCGGTTTCGTGTATATGTATGTTTGTCATTGCTTGGATCATGTCGAAAGGATTGACTCAGCAGATGTACATATTCCAAAATCTCTTCTTTAGTTACACATAAAAAGGGGCGAATTATTTTCCCTATTGAAAAGGGCCGTGTCCTCGGAATTCCTGTTATAGAGGGGGTAAGTGACCCCCTCATTAGTGACATTAATACTGTTTCAGTCTGATCATCAGCATGATGACCCTGTACTAACTTTTGATATTGATATTGTGCCATTATACTTTCAAAGTAAGCATAGCGTTCTTCTCTACAAATAACTTGAACATTACCGCCTTCTTGAGCGACTCTATGAGGAACCTCTATTTTTGTACCATAGAAAGGTAACTGTAAACTTTCTGCAAGCTGTTCGACAAATTGCATATCCTGCGCAGATTCTTCTTCTCTTAATTGGTGGTCAGTGTGCACAATACCTATTTGTAATGCATATTCTTCTTGTATTTCATGCAACGCGCATACTAACGCAACCGAATCTGCTCCCCCGGAACATGCGACAAGAAGACGCTCTCCCTTTTCTATCAAATGGTGCTTGTCGATATAGTTTTTTACCTTTCGAACGAACGGAAGCATCTTCTCACCTCTTTCTTCATTGATGTAAAAGTATGGCCCTTTCTTTTGTAGACACCTACCCATTTTCTTCGATGACGCTGAAAAAGTGAAGTTCTAGTAAATTTTTCAATAAAATATTCGCTATTAGGATTTATCGTTCTGGCATTCGCTTTCCGCGGGCGAGCGTCGAGTCTCATGCGTCGCGCTAAATTCTTTTAAATAAATACAGCAAATAGTTATTATAAAAAATACTAATTTAGACTTTTTCAGAGCCCTCATTTGTTTCTGCGCCTTGCCCCTCGAGGTTAAATGTCTGCTTTCTCCGGTGGCTGAGGAACTGCCTCCTCGAAAGCTGTCATTTACTTGTCGGGGCTGTTCAAGGCGCTTCCGCTTTTCTTTTTAGTGTACCATTTTTTCTTGAAATTTTGCTGCTTCACGAGGTGAAAAAATGGACCACTCCGGTACAATATGCTTCACTTGCATGAAAATAACTGTTCGATCATCTCCTGGCAATGAGTAAGTTTCCTCTAGCATTTTCACGAACCTCTCTGCATTCATTGTTGGGTCCTGTAGTATTTTCTTGTAATACATTTCTTGTTTTTCGATAGATGTTTTAGACGAGAAGACACCATCGGATAACATCAATAGAACATCTCCATCCTTAATATCGACTTTTCTAGCTTCGATCGTAAAAGTAGGTAAAAATCCAAACGGAACATGTTTACTCTCAATTTTTCGCATATCATTTCCTCTAATTAAATACGTTGACATGCTTCCTGCTTTCCACGACCAAAGCTCTCCTTTTTGTAAGTCAATCAACGCTAAATCTACGGTCGCATAACTATCTGTATCATCTTGCAAGCTCATCATATAGTGAAGAGTATGCATAGTCGTTTCAGGATCCATCTTTTTATTTAAACATTCTCGCATAAAATGCATTACTCTTCTACTTTCTCGATGCGCCTCAATATTATTACCCATTCCATCAGATAAAATAACTGCAAGTAACCCAGGGTGGAGCGGAAAAACTGCATGGGCATCACCCGAATAGATTGTATTTCTACTAGAAGAGGTGTAAATATCATGTGTTATTTCAAAACGAACGGAAGACTTGCAAGTCATTTGGATATGTTCATATGGTTGATGTATCTCCTTCATAGCTGTTATTTCAAACGGTTCCTTCCATAAATCATATAAAATAGGCAGTATCAATCTTTCTCCAACCATTTTTGCTTTTGATTCTATTGGTAAGCAACAGACTACTTCCATCTGGCCAACTGCGATATTTAGCACATCAATTTGAAAAAAAGGAATATTGCATTGTTGAAATTTTTGTTTCACTTCTTCTTCGTGTGATGTATATAACGTAACACTATTATCTAATTTGTTCATAAGATCACTCATATGATTTCCCATATCTCTCAGCTTTAAAGCGTACATTTTCTTTCCGTGTTGCAACTGGCTATTTAAGTGTCTTTTTACCTCTCTTTCTTTTAATTCTTGAACAATTTGCATTGGCTTTACACACTTGAATTGAATTTTCTTCTCTATTTGTATCCTTGTTTTTTTAGAGTCATTTTCCCATTGCTCCATTAGCAATGGAATGCCATTCGACTTTTCTCCCCAACACTTTTCGAATTGAAAGCAGGACTGACAGACGGATAATGCCTTTGGTTGCTCTTGATCATCCACTCCTTTTGAGTCAAATCGGTCGGATATAAAACGAGTAATAAAATCTACAAAGTGTTGAAACTCCCTTAACTGATTATTTACTTTTTCCGTCATCCATTTTTGCCTTCGTATAAGGACATTAGAAGTATCAGGGAAAAGCTGGTCCTTTAAATATTTTATCCATTTCGAAGGAATAGCAAAAAACAATAACGACGCAGTAACAAGCGAACCGATATAAACAGAATCCAACGGCAAAGTACGATCGTATAAAATGAAGAAAAACGTTGCTCCAAGCATACTAAACGCCTGCCAAAGCCTACCAAATGGCTTATGAAGTCCTGCTAAAAATCCAGTAATCGCATATACGGCAATCATCCCACTAAAGCTTAGTTTAGATATGCTTAATATCGTACCGGCAAGCACTGCCACTACGGTTGCAAGCTGAACACCGCCAACCGCTGAAGCTACAGCGATTACTAAATGCGCGATTACTAATGGAATGGACACGTATCCAAAAATAAAAGAGGACATTCCCGTTAAAACTAAAGCTCCTATTAATAAGGCTGCTCCCATTCTTTCGGCAGTCCATCTTTTATGAAGAAAATCTGGTAGTGGTAAGAACAACTGAAACAAAAATATAGTCATGAATAAGCTCAAGATACCTTCGTATCCAATAGCTAGCCAAACTGAAACAGGAATATCTCCCCCGTAAGAAATAAATTGCCATATCACTTGAATAAAAATGACATCTATAAGCACAAACAATGGTAAAGGTATTTTCTTTATGACCTTTTTTGAATGGAATGGAAAAATTAATGCTTGCATCGCGTGAATGATAACTTGTCCAAATCCTAAAGTAAAACTACCGAGCAAAGCACCTGCTATCGTCCAAGGTAAAAAGCGTTGAAATCGTAAACTTACAAGTGCCCATATTGGCAAGAAAAATGGAACGGAAGCTTCAAATAGCACGACTTGTGCTAAGAAAAAAGCGAGAATAAAAAAAACAATGGCAAATGAAATTGATACTTTTCGAGCTTGTATACTTTCCAAAACCCTTCTCAACGTTAAACCTCTTTTTCGTTCTTGCTCATACATCGTTTTCAAACGTATACCTCCTATTCAGCTATTGATGGAAGTATACCTACAGAGTGCACAAAAAGTATGTCTATTTCTGACAATTTCAAATAAAAAGTTTTCGACTCAATTAATGAAAATGAAACAAAATATTTAAAAGAAGTATTGACACTTTGACCAAACGCTTGTAATATGTAATTTGTTCGTAAAAAACGGCGGCGTAGCTCAGCTGGCTAGAGCATTCGGTTCATACCCGAAAGGTCGTGGGTTCGACTCCCTCTGCCGCCATATCTTTTATTATTTATTTCCTGCATACACAACTAGTAGTGTAAATACTATACATATTATTAATAAGGCCCCTTGGTCAAGCGGTTAAGACACCGCCCTTTCACGGCGGTAACACGGGTTCGAATCCCGTAGGGGTCATCTTATAAAGAGGCAGTTTCAAGAGTTAAAACTTTTGAGACTGCTTTTTTGTTAATATAAATTATCAATTAATTGTAAAGAGGGTATAATAAATGGATTTAAAAAGACCAGAACCCATGGAAGCAGCAAAACTTTTTCTCTCTCTTAAATTTCCAAATTGCCAAGGTGCTGTTTTAGCAGGCAGCGTAGTCCGAGGAGAACCGACAGTAACTTCTGATTTAGATATTGTAGTATTTAGCGAAAGTATTAATTCCTCATTCAGAGAAACACTTATTTTCAATGGTTGGCCAATAGAAGTGTTCGTGCATAATTTGTCTTCTTATAAAAGTTTCTTTGAGAGCGATTATAAAAGAGCAAGACCATCTTTGCCTAGAATGGTTGCTGAAGGGCTTATTTTGAAAAATGAAGGAATAATGGAGGACATTCAAGCGGAGGCAAGACAGCTTCTAAATAATGGTCCAGAGCAGTGGTCTAACGATATTATCAATATGAAGCGTTATTTTATAACGGATGCTTTAGATGATTTTATTGGCTGTAACAAGAGAGCCGAAGAAATATTTATTGCCAATACATTAGCTGAACTAGTGAGTGAGTTTGTTTTACGTACGAATCGCAAGTGGGTTGGTGCTTCCAAATGGATTATTCGCTCATTAAAACTCTACGACGAGGGGTTCACCGAACAATTTGTCGAAGCCTTTGATCTTTATTATAAAACTGGTGACAAAAATAATATAATCCAAATCGTTGAAAATGTTTTACAACCATACGGCGGACGTCTCTTTGAAGGATTTTCTTTAGGGAAATAGAAAAGGACATCAACAGATGTCCCTTTTTATTTATGAAGGATTTGTTTTTTGTGATGATTGTCATGATCAATAAAATCAGTGAAGTAACTGCGAATAGATACTTCATGCTCTCCAATGTAGAAGACTTTGTCCCATTCTATTTCATCGATTGCTTGAAGATGCTCAATGATTGATTGACGTTGTTGTTTTGCATAAGAGAGGGTTTCTTTAAATGTTTGTTCATGAGCACGGGCTGCGGCCTTTTCATTAAAGGCTTCAAAATTTGGAAACGATTCAAACTTCTCACCTTCTCTCATATTCGGTATACGCTGTTCTAAAGTAAATCGATCCCACTCCCCTAGATGCATGACTATTTCATTAGGAGACCATTTTCCTTCTTTGTAAGGAGCCAATGCTTTTTCTTCAGGCAGGTCTTGCAAGGAGTCAAGCCAGTTTACATAATTTTGTTGGTACTCTAGTATTTCTTCTTTTTTCAAATGAAATCACCCCTACTAATTCTTTCACTCTTTAATTCGAGATGGATTTCCAATCTACCTTCTTTTTTATATTTTTATTTTTCAGACTTACTTCCCTAAAATTCGAGGATTGAATTAGAGTAGAATGTCCAGGATTTTGCTCTTAGGGCACCAGAACTTACGGATAAGGACTTTGAACTTGCGCTTATGACCATTGAATTTGCACTTAACGGGGTGGAGTTTGCGGTTAAAGCTTCGAAGTTGCGTTCTCTCTTTTAATTTGCGCTTAGTGCTTCAGAACTTGCGCTTATGACCATTGAATTTGCGCATAACGGGGGTGATCTTGCGGATAACGCTTCCGAAGTTGCGTTCTCTCTTTTAATTTGCACTTAGTGCTTCGGAATTTGCGCTTACGACCATTGAACTTGTGCTTAACGGGCTTAAGTTTGCGGATAACGCTTCTCAAATTAAGCTCTCGATTGAATTTACGATGAGCACCTCTCATGTTGTGGTCACCTATTCAGCTGGTGATTTGCGTTCTCCACTTTCAAATGCCAAAACAAAAAAGCCCAACTCGGGTTGGACTTTTTGTACTTTCATCTATTAAACATTTTTTCTACCGATAAAACAGACAGCAGGTTATCCTCTTTTTGCGCCTCTTCCACCACGCTTAGATTCTGTTGCGCGCTTTAACGTAGACAAACGATCTTCACTATCTTTTAGGAATCGTGCCATTTTTTGCTCAAAATTCTCTTTGCTTGGGCGATCACGATCATTTGGGCGATTGTTGTTACGTGGACGTTGAGGACGCTCTGGTCTCTCTGGTCTTTCCGCTTGAGGTTTCGCTTTACGAATGGATAATCCAATTTTGCCATCCGCTTCAACATTCATCACCTTAACTTCAACAACATCTCCAACCTTTAAATGCTCATTAATATCTTTCACATAATTATCCGCAACTTCACTAATGTGAACTAGACCTGTTGAGCCTCCTGGCAGCTCGACGAACGCTCCGAAGTTAGTGATTCCTGTTACTTTACCTTGTACCTTGCTGCCTACTTCAATTGACATAAAAAAAATGCTCCTCCTTAAAATTTAAGCGACTCTTTAACGAGTTAGTACGAATTTTTTCATACAGTCTCTATCTTTATTATAGCTAACAAAAAAAGAGTGTCAATAAGACTACTCTTTCGAAGCGTTATTTTTATCTTATTTCTTCTCGCTTTCAGGCAAGGTAAAAATAATTTCTCCTTCTTCTGAAAGAAAATAGTTTTTTCTTAATATCTTTCCAATGTACTCATCATCATTTAGTTTGGAAATTTGTAGTTTTAGCATTTCCTGCTCTTCTTGTACCTTTGCAAGTTCATCTTCCACTTGAGCTTTTTGCTTTTCTTTTTCGTTCAATGCGTTATTACTTGTTATTATTGTGGAAACTAAAAAACCGATAACTACAATGGACACAACACAAAAAGTTGCCAAGCGTCTATATAAACGAACTTTTTTTGCCTGTTTGCGATTTTCTTGACGTTCAATTGAGCGAACGTAATCTGTGTTAATTGATGCAAGTTGTTTTCCTACGGATACATTTCTTTGCTTCTGTTCCATTTCGCTCTCTCCCGTCAAAGTATCTCAATTTTTGGTGTACTTTTTATTATAACGGAAGTTCGGTATTTTCAGAAGGGCCAAATGCAGTATTTTATTATACAGAAAATGAAAAGGCTTCATGATTGTTACTATTATCAACACTATAAAATGTATTATTTTCCTAATAATTGTTAATATAAAACGTATTATAAACCAAATTGGCTTGACAACTAAGAGTAAAAAAGTCCTACCAAGGAATCGAAACAAAGGTTGAAAAATCTGTTCATATAAAAGAATACCTAAAACTTGGGCTAGTGGGTCATACACCCTCCATATCCCATCCCGTACTTCATATAGCATGTAAAAAGTTCCCACTCCAAGTAATATCCAAACAATCACTTCTAAACCTGATCGATATTTAAAAACAAAGGAACGCTTTGGAAAACTCTCGCATAGAAAGCGCGTTCCTTCAACTATCGCCCCAATTAATACTCCACTCAATATCATCAAAACTAGGCTAACAAACTGTAGAGAGAGTGTCATCCGAATAGTTTATGAAGTAATCCTCTTGCTCCGTCTAACTGCTGCTCCTCATCATATTGCATCACTCGAACTATTCCTTCTAACGTTAGTAGTCCTTTATCTACGTCTAAATGGACAATCTTTAGATCTTCTCCTTTAATATGAAGAATCCCTTGTGAAGTTCTTACGTAAAATTCTTGTTGATCAAATCGTTCAATCGCTTTAACAGATGTTAGATCCATTCTTTTTCGATTTCTTAAAGAAATTAAATGGTCCCCCGATGGAATTGTTATTGTTTGATTTTCTGCTTGATATTGCATATACTCTCTCCTCTCCTTGTCCTAACTTATTGTATGCACATAAAAAAAAAGCATGACAAACTGCCATGCTTTTTCTTATAAAAACTTTTCACTTTTATTATCATCTAGCTGTAGAGTTGGTTTCACATGTTAATCTTCATCATCTATAAATTCCGGGTCTACTTTTTCTAGCCGTTCTTCTTTTATTATGGTGAACATCGATGCGGCGTCTTCTTTTTTTGCGGAATCTTTAATTGCATCAATCGAAGCCGTCACTACTTTTTGTCCAAATCGAATGGACAGTTCATCTCCAGCCTTCACATCTGAACTTGCTTTCGCAACTTTCCCGTTAATCGTGATTCTTCCTTGATCTGCAACTTCCTTTGCTAATGTTCTACGTTTAATCAATCGAGATACTTTTAAAAATTTATCTAATCTCATATCAACACTACCTCTCTAGTTTTTTCGCTTCTTTCCAAAATCCGTCGAGTTCTTCCAAATTATAATTAGCGAAATTGCCTCTTCCTTTTTTCACACTCGACTCAATATATTGAAATCTTCTTTTAAATTTTTCATTTGCTTGCATCATCGCTTGTTCCGGAGAAAGACCATAAAAACGAGCTAAATTGACGATTGTAAATAATACATCTCCAAGTTCGTCTACTTGTGTATCCTTCGTACCGTCCCGTAGCTCATTCTTCCACTCTATAAGCTCTTCTTCGAACTTCTCCCAAGCACCAGACACATCTGGCCAATCAAAACCGACTTTTGCCACTTTCTTTTGATAATTAAAAGATGTGAGTAAAGAAGAATAAGCCCGCATTTCTCCGTCTAATAGCGACTCAGAGGACTCTGTTTTCTCTTCCAATTTAATTTGTTGCCAATTTTGTAGCACTTCTTCTGAATTATTTGCAATAACATCTCCAAATACATGAGGATGTCTACGAATCATTTTATCTGATATTGAATGGAGCACATCTTCTAAGCTGAAATATCCGCTGTCCTCACCAATTTGAGCGTGTAAAAATACTTGAAGTAACACGTCTCCAAGTTCTTCGACAATATGCTCATCATCTTCTTCGTCGATTGCTTGTAAAAGCTCATACACTTCTTCTACCGCGTATTTCTTCAAAGTGGAATGTGTTTGCTCTTTATCCCACGGACAGCCATTAGGCCCCCTTAAATCAGCCACTATTTGACGAAGTGTTTGCCATTCCTTCAAACGATTTTCCTGTTCTTTTAGCGGAGGCACATACAAAGTTGTTAAATTATCCAGTTCCATTACTCTGTCTAACTCATACAATGGTACTTTTGTTAATTTCTCTTGGGAGGATCCTGCAGCCTTAACAATTGTGACCTCATACTCATCTGGATATTTTTCCATAAGTGTTAATTTTACTTCTGATGCACTAAATGCATCATACACTTGTCCAATTAGGACATGAGAGTTCATTTGAATTTCATCGCGTTTTAAACTAGTTCCATCTAATAATTGAAAGCCTTCTATTGGATCGATTCGAAGAGCTGCAAAAATAGGATCTAAGAAACTTTGTCCACCTTCGATACGAATTTTTACTTCCCCTTTTCTCTCTGCTTGGATTAGTAGCTGCACTGTTTGTTCAGCAACTAGGGGATGTCCTGGCACTGCATACATAACAGGCTTTTCACTTGCTAACTCAAGAAGTGTCTCTACAATCTCCTCATATACCCCTTCAAATCGGTCATTTTTTTCATATACTGAATCGAAGCTTGTCCAGAGGAGTCCTTCTACTTTTAATTGCTCCAACACAGGATGCTGATCTGTTCGAACATACAAATACTCTGCTGCTTTTAGTTTCTTATATATACCTAGGGGTAACTGATCTAAATCACTTGCTCCAAGCCCAATAATAGTAATTTCATTCATCTAATCACAACCTTACTTTTCTTTATTCAACCAAAGCTGAAAGGTAGCCATTCTTCGTCCGAAAGGCAATAAAAACCACTCTTTTTCACCGATAACTCTTCTTTTCGCAATAATTAGTAAGAAAACAGTTGCACCAATCGTTACAGCACTAAGAGAAATCACTACAGACTGAATACGGCTAGATAAGCTGTCAAATAATACTGCATCTGCAATCCACACATACACTGTAACGCAAACAATCATCATGAGGGACGCAATCGCAATCCCTTTATAAAAGGCTAAAGGTGCAAATGAAATTTTCCAGTTCTTTTTAAAATAATAAAACATTAATACAAATACAATAGCCAAACTAATATTCCCAGAAATAGCTGCTCCCAACACGCCATAAGATGATATAAGCATATCATTGAATAGCCATTTACTACATACACCCAGCATTAAAAATAAAGTAGGAATCTTCCCTTTTCCACTTCCCTGCAGCATTGCCATTAACGTAAGTATTAAAGACATCCACACAATTTGAAAAGAAAATACCATTAAAGTGACTGATTCATCTCTCGATTGGAATAGCATTTCATTTACATAAGGAAGGACTACGATAAGCCCTATAGCTGCAGCTATACCGAACGTGAAAGCTACACGGAACGTCAGTTGCATAAATGGTATAGCTGTTCTTCCTTTTTCTTTGTTCATTCGATGTGCAACTAGCGGTACAATCGCTAAAGATAAAGTGGAGGCAATAACAATTCCTAATTGTACAAGGGGCTGTCCCCGATCATATATCCCTTTATTCTCCATTGCCTGTTGTTTCTCCATCCCATTTTCCAATAACAGTTGAAAAACAGTAAACGAATCAACAAGCTGCAATAGTAAAAATAAAAGCGCGCTAATACTCGCACTAATACTAATCATCGTCAAATCCTTCACAATTTTCCAAGTAGGTACTTGTTGCTTTTGCTGTTTCTCTCGCTTATGGACAAGACCTTTCCAGTAAAGAAATGAAAGAAATAGAACGCCTGCGAACTCCCCAGCAACAGCTCCATACATTGCCATGCTTCCAGCTTTATATAAATCCAAACTATTAGAAATGATAATCCATGTCCCCAGCAAAATGACTGTCACTCGAACAACTTGCTCTATGACTTGTGCATATGCTACGGGTCCCATGCGACCGTCTGATTGAAATTCTCCTTTTAAAACAGCAAGCATTGGCATTAATAGAATGACATATGCACCAGCTTTTAATAACTGAGCTAATCCAGCATCTCCCATCGCTTTCGCTAAAAATTCTGAGCCAAAAAACAATAAAATAAAAAACGTAATGGAAATAATTCCGATATATACAAATGCTATCTGTAAAATATTTGGAATTGCATATGATTTACCTGCTGCTTTATAATCAGATAAAATTTTTGATAATGCTACAGCAAATCCAAAAGAAGTCCATGTCGTGATTATACCTATGAACGGATAAACTTGTTGGTAAATATAAAATCCTTCGTCCCCAACTAAGTTCTGAAAAGGTACACGATAAACAGCGCTTAGCAGCTTAACAATAATCGCCGCAATCGTCAGCATTGCTGCTCCTTTCATATAGGTTTTCATATTCCATTCATTACTCATACGCCAATCCTTCTTCCTTCCAGCAATGCATTCATTATACATGAATACAAAAAAGCCTTCCTCTATTAGTAGAGAAAGACCTTTTCATTGCAGTAAGTTTCTTGGAAATTGTCTAACTTTCCATTTGTTTTGCTAAAAAGTTTGCTGCTGTTTCCACTGCTTTTATTTCTGCTTCACCTATAAAGTGAACTTTGGAAATTAAAAAGATTGCTCCGATCGGATCTCCAGATGCGGTAATTGGAGCGATACAGTATGACTTTACCATTTCAAAAACTCCTTGTACCCATTCTACGGAGTTTTCGTGTTTTTCTGTAACAATTGCTCGTTTACCTACGATTTCTTCTACATCTGGACTTATTCTTCTATTCAAATAATCTTTTTTAGATAACCCAGCCACGGCAATCATTTCATCACGATCACTTATTAATACTGGTGTTCCTAATGTTTCATATAAAGTTTCTGCATACTCCTTCGCAAAATCTCCAAGCTCATTAATAGGCGAATACTTTTTTAAAATGACTTCCCCTTCTCTATCCGTAAATATCTCCAAAGGATCTCCTTCACGGATGCGAAGCGTTCTGCGTATTTCTTTCGGGATAACCACTCTACCTAAATCATCAATACGACGTACGATGCCTGTTGCTTTCATGTAATGTGCCTCACTTTCGACAGATTGGGTATTAAATTTCATTTCTGCCATAGTATGCATCACATTACCAAAAAATATGCAAACTGTTATTTCGCTTCTGCTTTTTCTTTTTTTGCATCTGGTAAAAGAATCATCATTTCTTCTAATACATCGAAAGGATTGAACTTAGCTGTTTTGCGTTCATCTATTGTAATGACAAGAGTTGCATTATCCATACCAAATCCAACCGCACGTCCGTACTTCATTGACTTTTCAACAAGCATGGCACCGTTTATACTCTTTGTTCCTTCCTCGCTGAAACGAATGGAAACAATTTTATTCACTTCTTTAATTGATTCCACTCCTGCATTTTTCCCCCAAACTTTCATGCGGGCAATTCGCAGTAATTTTTCAGTTTCAAGTGGAAGATCTCCAAAACGATCTTGTAATTCATCTATGAGATCAAAATACTCTTCTTCCTTATCCATGGCTTTCACACGTTTATACATTTGAATTTTTTGATATCCATCTGGTATATATTCATCTGAAATATAAGCATCTGTTGAAAGTACAATCTCAAGATCTGGTATATCTTCTTTTTTAGTTCCTGTACGTTTTTCTTCGATTGCATCTTCAAGCATTTGTGTATATAAATCAAAACCAACCGAATCAATAAACCCATGTTGTTGAGATCCTAATAAATTTCCTGCTCCTCGAATAGATAGATCCCGCATCGCAATTTTAAATCCAGATCCTAACTCAGTAAACTCTTTAATAGCCTGTAGTCTCTTTTCAGCGACATCTGTTAAAACCTTATCTCTTTGATGCATTAAATAAGCATATGCCACACGATTAGAGCGCCCTACTCGACCACGTAATTGATAAAGTTGAGATAATCCCATCTTATCTGCATCGTGAATAATTAGTGTGTTCACGTTAGGAATATCAATACCTGTCTCAATAATCGTAGTTGTAACAAGAACGTCATATTCACCTTCTAAAAAGCTAATGATTACTGATTCTAACTCTGTTTCAGACATCTGACCATGTGCAAAGCCAACTCTCGCAGATGGAACAAGCATTTGAATTTCATCCACTTTACGTGTGATATCCTCCACACGATTGTATAGATAAAATGCCTGTCCGCCTCTTGCTAGTTCTCTTTCAATCGCTTCTCTAACTAAGGAACCATTGAATTCCATTACATATGTTTGTACCGGGAAACGATTTTTAGGTGGTGTCTCGATAACCGATAAATCACGTACTCCAATCATCGACATGTGTAATGTACGTGGGATCGGTGTAGCTGTTAACGTTAAAACGTCTACATTTGTTTTTAATTGTTTAATTTTTTCTTTATGCTTTACACCAAATCGTTGCTCCTCATCGACAACTAAAAGACCTAGATCATGATATACAACGTCCTTTGATAATATTCGGTGTGTACCAACTACTACGTCTACCATACCTTTTTTTAGCCCATTTAATGTTTCTGCTTGTTGTTTTTTGGAACGGAAACGACTTAGCAAACCAACTTCAATTGGAAAATCCTGAAATCGCTCTAACATTGTTTCGTAATGCTGTTGAGCAAGTATAGTCGTTGGACAAAGGAAAGCAACCTGTTTTCCTTCCATTACTGACTTGAAAGCTGATCGAATAGCTACCTCTGTTTTTCCGTACCCAACATCTCCACACACTAGGCGGTCCATTGGTCTTGGCCTTTCCATGTCTTTCTTTACTTCTGCAATCGAACGAAGCTGGTCTTCCGTTTCTTCATAAGGGAAAGCAGCTTCAAACGAGCGCTGCATATCACCATCTGGCTCAAACGCATATCCAACTTCCGACTCTCGTTTTGCATACAGTTTTATTAACTCATCGGCTATATCTTGAACAGCAGCTGAAACTTTGGATTTCGTTTTTTTCCAATCTGCTCCACCTAATTTGTGAAGCTTTGGATCTTTTTCTCCTGAAGCAACATATTTTTGAATAAGGTCAATTTGATCCACTGGAACAAATAACTTATCCTCACCACGATAACGAATGTGCAAATAATCTTTATGAATACCATTTACTAGAAGCGTCTCTATTCCGATATACTTCCCAATTCCATGATGAATATGTACGACATTATCCCCAGGCTTTATTTCAGAATAACTTTTAATTCGCTCAGCATTGGTTACCTTTTGGGCTCTCGCTTTTTTCTTATGTTTTTGTTTGAACAATTCGGCATCTGTAATTACTGCAATTCGTTGAAGAGGTAATTCAAAACCAGATTCCAAATCACCGTCTACTATAAAAATTCCAGAATTTTTCATATCGTCGATGGAAGCACCAATCTTCGAAACTATTTCATAATCTTCAAGAACAGTATGAACCTTCTGCACACGCTCTTTTCCATCTGCAAGAATAACGACCCGAAACTTCCCTTGTGTAAATCGCTCTATTTCATTTTTCAAGAGATGCATTTGACCATGAAAGTTTTGCATCGGTTTACAAGAGAAACTAATATTCCTTTTAATCGTTACACCTGAAAATGTTCGAGAAAATAAGGAGAGATACAGTTTTTCACCTGGTAACATTTGAATGATTTCTTTCAAACTAAAAGAGGGCTTAACATTATGGACTGTCTTTCCTTCTTCCAGCAATGCTAGAAACCAATCATTTTCCTCTCTTTCTAGCGTTTCAGTAACTTCTTGGATTCTTCCGAGCTCGTCAAATAAAATCATTCCATTTTGATCAAAATAGTTCCCTAAAAAGCTATTACTTTCTTCTAACAGTGAAACGTACTTCATATATTCTTTTGGTTGTTCACCTTGTTTTAAAAGTTCAATATCATGCTGTATATTTTGATAAAACTGATCTTTCATTTCAGGTATTTTAACTTTTTTTAGACTTTCTGCTAACGACTCTTCTAACTTATGCGCAAGTAACTTTTTTTTACTTTCTGTTAGGACATACTCCGTTGCAGGTAATATTCGAATATCCTTCAATTTTTCTAACGATCGCTGATCCTCCGCAGAGAATGTACGAATAGAGTCTACTTCGGTGTCAAATAACTCAATACGAATTGGATGTTCTAAATAGAGAGGATATATATCGATAATCCCACCTCTTATAGCAAACTCACCAGGGGCTGTAACCATAGGTTGTCGGACATACCCCATATCCACTAGTCTTTGCAGCAGTGTTTCTAGTGTTACCTCTTCCCCTTCTGCAATAGAGACTGTACTTTCAAGCCAATCCTTTACAGTTGGCATATGTTTTTTTAATCCTGCAATCGGTACGATATAAATTCCATTTTTTTTCGTTAACATATGGTCTAATGCTTCAATACGCTGTGCTCGCAGTTCTGGACTTGCAATCGAAATATCTGCAGCGATAAGCTCATCTGCAGGATATAGGCGCACTAAATCATCCCCAACTAACTTTACTAAATCCTCTGTCATCTTTTGAGCATGTAGCAAATTAGGTGTGACTATAAGAATTGCTTTTTTACGTGCACTGTATAGCATTTTACTAAAAACCGCTCTAGCACTTCCAGAGAGACCCGTTAGTAATTGTTGATCTTTACCGCTCTCCAATTCTTTCAATAGCTTTTGAATATGTGCATCTTCTATTAATAAATTGCTTAAAAGTTCCATTTCAAACCCCCGCTCTTCAAATGCATATGCATTTTTAACTGATAACATCCAAACAGAAAAAGGCTTTGTGCACGATATCGTGCCAAAGCAACTTTACTGTATCCACTTTTTTAACGCATAATAATTAGGAAATTTTTGAAGTGAACTTTGACACTCTTCACAAATACACTGTACAGTGTAATCTCCTGATGCTCCATGTTCTATATAAAGTTCTTGTTCATCAACTGTAATATCATTTTTTTGTAAAAAATGCTCATCGATCGAATCTAACGGCAATTGTCCTATCTCCGTTTCACAATGGCGGCATTTATAACGAATCGGCATGCCTAAAACCTCCTTTTTAGGAAGTATAGGCCTTAGACTTAAAATTTATGCACCATTAAAGTTATTCATCACTTCTAAAAAGCTTTTCGACATCCACGCTTCACAAGCATCTGCACTTTTCTTCACAGCATGCTCTATATCCGTTTTTTCTTCTTCATTAAATCTAGATAATACATAGTCAGGAACCTTCATTCCGTTCTTAGGTCGATCAATGCCAATACGAATCCGATTAAATTCTTGTGTACCTAAGTGTTGAATAATGGATTTAATACCATTATGTCCTCCTGCACTTCCTTTTTGACGGAGACGTAGTTTTCCAGCCTGTAAATCTAGATCATCATAAATTACAACAATTTCTTCGTCTTCTACATCAAAATAATCCATCATAGGTACAATGCATTCACCAGATAAATTCATATATGTTAATGGCTTTAAAAGCATTACTTTTTCTGTACCAATATGTGAGATGCCATACATACCATTAAATTTCGATTGAGTAAGAGGAATATTTAATCGTTTTGCTAATTCATCTATTACATGAAATCCGATATTGTGTCTTGTTGCTTCATATTGCTTTCCTGGATTCCCAAGACCGATAATGATTTTCATTCGTTTCCATTCCTTTAAATACATATTTCATCTATTTTAGCATATCCAAGAGAAAAAGTAGCAGGATCAGCCAGAACTGATACTGAACTTTCAAGAAAAAAGAGATTGCCTATAGACAATCTCTTTTGTACATTATTCTTCTGTTGGTGTTTCTTCTTTGGTTTCGGTTTCTTCGGTTTCTTCGGTTTCTTCAATTTCTTCTTCTACACGAGGAGCTGATACAGTTACTAGTGTATAGTCATCTTCATTTACAAGAGTATAATTTATTTTGTCTCGAACATCCGCAATAGTTAATGTATCCCCAATAGCCATTTGCGACACATCTACTTCAATACTCTCTGGAATATCAGATGGTTTTACAGTTATCGTCACTTCTCGATTTGGCTGTTGAAGTATTCCACCTTCGGAGACACCTATCGAATCACCCGTAATATTTACGAGTACGTTTACTTCAAGTTCTTCTTTCATGTTAATCGCTAGAAAGTCTGCATGAATCATTTGACCCTTTAGAATATTCATTTGGTAATCATTCATAACAACATTGACAGGTTCCCCGTCTACCTCTAGCTTCATAACACCATTACGACCAACTTCTCGAAGTGTTTTTGCCAAGTCTTTTTCATCTACTGCAATTGGTTGTGACTCCATTTCAAAACCATAAACAACTGCCGGGATGAAGCCATTTTTTCTCAAACTTGCATTTTCTTTATGTGCACGTTTTTTCGCTTTCACTAAAGTACTCATAAATCATCCTCCTGTAGGTTACTAATTAGATGTATACCCACATAGAGGATGTTTCAAACATATTAAGATCAATCAAATAGTGTACTTACTGATTTCTCCTCAAAAACACGGACAATTGCATCTCCTAATAATTTTGCTACTGATAGCTCTTTAATTTTTGGAGAGTATTTTTCTTCTGGCAATTGGATGGAATTTGTAATAACTAATTCTTTAATAACAGAATTATCAATACGCTCTATTGCTGGACCTGATAATACTGGATGTGTACAGCATGCGTAAACTTCTTTTGCACCGCTTTCCATTAATGCTTGTGCTGCTATAGAAATAGTCCCTGCAGTATCAATTATGTCATCAATTAATATAGCAGTCTTCCCTTCTACGTTACCTACAATGTTCATTACTTCTGCAACGTTTGGACGTGGACGGCGTTTATCGATAATTGCAATTGGTGTTTTCAAACGGTCTGCCATTTTACGTGCTCTCGTAACCCCACCATGGTCTGGAGATACTATAACTACTTCTGATGGATCTAAGTTTTTGCTTAAGAAATAGTCAGATAAAATTGGAACAGCTACTAAATGGTCTATTGGAATATCAAAGAATCCTTGAATCTGAGGTGCATGTAAATCTAAAACAATAGCTCTTGTTGCTCCTGCTGTTGTTAATAAATTCGCAACAAGCTTAGCAGTAATTGGTTCACGAGCTCGTGCTTTACGATCTTGACGTGCATAGCCATAGTAAGGCAATACGACACTAACTGTGCGTGCAGAAGCACGT
Source organism: Psychrobacillus vulpis (assembly GCF_006861825.1). GTDB lineage: Bacteria > Bacillota > Bacilli > Bacillales_A > Planococcaceae > Psychrobacillus > Psychrobacillus vulpis. Next base: position 33,016 of record NZ_VDGI01000022.1, read on the forward strand.
TTTACTGCATCTAGCATTATTAATAATTCCATAATATGCTCATTTACAGGACCTGAAGTTGATTGAACGATAAATACGTCACAGCCACGAATACTTTCATCGATATTGATTTGGACTTCCCCATCACTAAATCTAGTAACAGTGCTTTTTCCTAGTGGAACTCCTACTTCTCTAGCGATTTCTTCGGCTAATTTTTTGTTAGAATTTAAAGTAAATATTTTCAACTTCGAATTTGCATATTGTTCTGCCATGATAATCCTCCTGAGGAATGGGTTATTTTAGTTTTAGTTTGTTTGCATAACCGTCTTTGTTTTCTTGTCGAGCACGACCTATAGCGAGCGCCTCACCTGGTACATCTTTTGTAATGGTAGACCCTGCAGCTACGTATGCTTTGTTTCCGATAGTGACCGGTGCGATTAAATTGGAGTTACAACCAACAAAAGCATCATCTTCAATTGTAGTGACAAATTTGTTTTTACCATCGTAGTTTACAGTAATTGTCCCGCATCCAATATTTACATTTGAACCAATAGACGCGTCTCCCATGTAGCTTAAATGAGAAATCTTACTTCCATTCCCTACTGTCGATTTTTTCACTTCAACAAAATTACCTATTTTCACATCATTTCCGACTTCTGATTGCGGTCGAATATGTGCAAACGGACCAATTGCTGTATGGTCACCGACTTCGCTGGATAATACAACAGATGAATGGATTGTTGTTCCATTCCCAACAACACTTGAGACGATATGACTGTTTGGACCAATCATACAGTTTTCTCCAATTGTAGTTTTTCCTTCGATAATAACTCCTGGTTGAATAACCGTATCTGCACCAATCACTGCATCGCTACTAATGTATGTATTTTGAGGATCAATGATTGTTACGCCTTCACGCATATGGTGATAAGCAATACGAGATCGCATAATTTGTTCTGCTTGAGAAAGTGCAATTCGATCGTTTACTCCAAGAATTTCGTCAAAATCCTTTGCTGCGAAAGCAGAAATAATTTCGCCTTCTTTTTGTAAAATCTCGATTACGTCCGGTAAATAATATTCACCTTGCGCATTTTCATTTTTTACTAATTTTAACGATTTAAACAATGCTTCATTATCGAAACAATAAGTACCAGAGTTAATCTCTCTTACAAGCTGTTCTTCATCTGAAGCATCTTTTTGTTCTACGATGCTTTTTACATGACCATCTTCTGCACGAATAATTCTTCCATATCCAGTCGGATCATTCGCAATTGCAGTTAAAATGGTTGCTTTCGCTCCCGTTTGTTTATGATGATTTAATAAATCATTCATTGTTTCCGAGGTAATAAGTGGTGTGTCTCCACATATGACAATCGTTGTTCCAGAAAGGTTAGCAAGTATGTCTTCCGCTTGTATAACCGCATGCGCAGTACCAAGTTGCTCTGCTTGAAGTGCATATTCACTTCTGCTACCAAGTTCGCTTTGCACTGTCTCTGCTCCGTGGCCAACGACTGTTACAATTTTTTCAACGCCTAGCTTTTCCATATTTTCTACAACATGTTCAACCATCGGCTTCCCACATACAGGATGCAGTACTTTATATAGACTAGACTTCATACGAGTTCCTTTACCAGCAGCTAATACAACCGCATAAGTATTTGTCATTCTCCGTCTTCCCTCCAGTGGGCTAATTTCCTCTTTTGACTATAGCGGAAATGAAACGATTTTTCAAGGAAATATCTCTTGACAAGTACATGACAAAACAAGTAATATAATTAACTTTTATTCACAAAAAAACCATTTCTAATATAGAAATGGTTTTACTAGAAAAATAACTATTTAAATGTAGGAGACAAATAGACTCCTTAATAAGGCGGACTTCCTAGTTATTAATAGCTAGCTTCTGCAATTTGTTCCTCCTGATCGCTGCTTAAATGATAAGCATATAGTACCGCTTCTTGAATTTTTGTCCGGGTTCCAGAATTTATTGGATGTGCTATATCTCTAAATTCACCTTCTGGAGTTCTTTTACTTGGCATTGCAACAAATAATCCCGTATTCCCGTCAATAACTCGAATATCATGTACAACAAATTCGTTGTCCAGTGTAATGGAAGCGATAGCCCTCATACGACCATCTGATAATACTCTGCGTAATCTCACGTCAGTTACTTCCATTTCCTCACCAACCCCCTCTTCATAGTTGCAAAAACTCTCATACTACTATTCCACAAAACTTTTTTATCTCCTTCTTTTTTACAATAATTTTTTTAATATTATAATTAATATATTTACCATCTCGTCACCAATATTTTTTTGTATAAAAAAAACATGTTTTCCAAAGAAAACTTGCCATATAGAATACAAATGACTTTTAGGATTGTTGGACATTTCTGAAACTCTCAATCAATGATTGAAGTATGGGACTATAGTACATATGTTCAATAACCACACGAGCCTAGCGAGGCCACTGAAATGCTGTCTATTTCTAGGTTACACTTTTTCATTTCTAGAAAATCGTTGAAAAAGGCGACACTCCTGCGGGATTAGCGTTAGTCGAAGACCCCACAGCGCAGCGAGGAGACTGAGGCAACGCCCGCGGAAAGGGAGCCGTTTCAACGATTTTCTTATTTATTGGAATATTGTATAACCCCATCTGGATGCATGAGCGTAGCGAAGGTACTAAAAAACTGTCTATTTTTTAATGTAAATACTTTTTCATCCCTAGAAAATCGTTGAAAAAGGCGACACTCCTGCGGGATTAGCGTTAGTCGAAGACCCCACAGCGAAGCGAGGAGACTGAGGCAACGCCCGCGGAAAGGGAGCCGTTTCAACGATTTTCTTATTTTTTTGATATTGTACAACGTCGAATTATAGGGACTTTTTCAGAGCCCAAAACGCAGCGAGGAGGACCCTTGGCGGTTCGTCCGCGGAAAGCGTGTAGCTTTTTTCGGAAAATCAACTAGTATTCATTCAATTTTATAAGAAAAAAGACTGTAGAAAAACTCAATTTTATCGAGTTTTTCTACAGTCTGACATGTTTTTTCCAAAGAAAATACGCCTTTTATTCAGTTTAAATAACTGCTATTACTTCAATTTCAACTTTCACATCTTTTGGAAGTCTCGCTACTTCTACTGCAGAACGAGCCGGTTTATGACCTGCAAAATGCTTTTCATACGCTTCGTTAAACTCTGCAAAATCATTCATATCTTTTAAAAACACTAATGTTTTGACAACTTTTGATAAAGATGTTCCTGCTTCTGTAAGTACTGCATCTAAATTCGCAAATACTTGTTCTGTTTGTTCCGTAATAGATCCTTCTACTACCTCTCCCTGGGGAGTTAGCGGAATTTGACCTGAACTGTAAAACATTCCATTTACTACAATTCCTTGTACATATGGTCCGATAGCTGCAGGAGCTTTAGTTGTTGAAACTGCTTTCATCTAATTTGCCACCCTTCTCGAAATAATTACCTTCCGTTAAAGCAATTGTACCATCTTTTTCATTTACTTCATGTAGTTTTACTAAAGATAAATAATCATCGACTAACTGTTCACCTTCATGCTCTGCCTCTACTAATACAGCAATCCCTGCCAACTCACAATTAAATTCCTCAAGTAAACTCTTCATTCCATTTATTGTTCCGCCAACTTTCATAAAATCATCAGTGATTAATACGCGTTGACCCTTTTCCATACTTCTTTTTGAAAGAACCATCGTCTGAATACGTCTGGCTGATCCAGATACATAATTAATGCTTACGGTAGGACCTTCCGTTACTTTACTATCTCTACGTACAACAACTACCGGTACATTTAAATGTCTTGCAATAGCATGGGCAATTGGAATACCTTTCGTTGCAACTGTCATAATAGCATCTATTTTTTCATGGGCAAAAGCGGATGCAAATACTTTCCCAACTTTGTTCATCATCGTTGGATTTCCTAGCAAATCTGTCATATACAAATAACCACCAGGTAATAAGCGCTCTGCTTTTGAAAGTTGTCCCATTAAATCGACAGTTATTTCTTTTACATCTACACGGGACATGGTAGGTATAAACTTCACTCCACCAGCTGCTCCAGGCACGGTTACAAGCAACCCACTCCCCCGCTCTTCAAAAGTTTCTTTTACAATCGTTAAATCTTCACTAATAGAGGATTTGGCCGATTCGTACAAAGAAGCAAAGAAAGTTAAAGGAATTAATTTATGGGGATGTTCCATCAAATATTGCGTCATGTCTACAAGTCGTTCACTTCTTTTCCATTTCACACAATCACCTCCAAACACGAATGTTTTATAGAAAACTTATCACAATCATCCGCATTTAAGCAAGTGTATCCCGTTCGCCCATTAATCGAACAGCATAAACCTCATCGCAAAAACCACGAAGTCCATTGTAAATTCTTTGTACTTTCGTTTCCTGTTGAACTAGACCAAACACTGTTGGACCACTACCACTCATTAATACAGCATCAGCGCCAAATTTTTGCATCTGTCCTTTTAATCCTGCAACTTCTGGATATAGCTTTAATGTGACATCTTCTAGCACATTACCAACGGAAGCACACATTTGATCAAAGTTTTTATGCTCAATAGCTTCAATCATTTGCTTTGTATTTGGATGTACAATTTGATCTATTTTTAAATTGCCATAAATATCAGCTGTAGAAACTCCTAAAGTTGGTTTGGCTAGTATCACCCAGCAATTAGCAGGTGCCGGTAGTTCTTGAATCCTTTCCCCTCTACCTGTTGCAAGCGCCGTTCCTCCGTAAACACAAAAAGCAACATCGGATCCTATTTTTGTACCAATTTGTGCGAGTTCATCTAATGACAATCCTAAACCCCATAACGTATTAAGACCTCTTAAAGTTGCTGCTGCATCGCTACTTCCTCCAGCAAGTCCCGCTGCAACTGGAATACTTTTTTCAATCTTTATCGTAACTCCTAGTTTCACTCGGTACTTTTCTTTCAATAGTTTAGCTGCCTGATAAGCTAAATTTCGATAATCATTTGGAACAAAACGATCAACAGAAAGAATATGTATTTTTCCATCTTCTCTATTCTCTAATCCGATTCGGTCTGCCAAATCAACCGTCGTCATAATCATTTCGACTTCATGGTAACCGTCCGGACGTTTATGTAATACATCAAGCGTTAAATTTATTTTAGCAGGTGCTTTTACATAGTACATTTCATCTGCTCCTTTTCAAACGTATGCTGTTCCCTATTTTACCACAGTACATTCTATTTGAAAAAAAGGAAACTAGCATAAGAAGAACACAGGCGTATTGATTAGCCCCAACAAGCAAATAACCTTCACCATAGAAGTCGTTCTTTGACTACATTGGTGAAGGTTATTTTACCTCGAGGGGCTAGGAGCTGAAGCTGAATCGATACTGATTATAAAAGTTTATGCTCCTAGAACAAATGGTAAGACGTTATGATAATACAAATAAAAACTAGGATTTAAATGATTATATTTTCATAGCTAAAAAAAAGGCGGATTACTCCGCCTACTAGTTGTTATGGATTTATTTGTTCGCGTTATAACGTATAGTAAACTCCTCTTAAAGGAAACGAACAACATTTACTTTGGTGACTTTGTTGCTTGTTCAGCCATTTCAATTGCTCTCTTTACCATATTCCCCGCATCACGTGATTTAATTCCACCCCAGCCCTCGGTTTTGACTACATCATAAAATCCAAGATCTTTTGCAATCTCTTCTTTCAATTGATCAGACATTATACCTTTTCTAGCCATACGGTGTATCCTCCTTTTCAACAACTAGTATTTTTAGTATGTCCGAAAAACAGAAAAAAACTCCTTTTACATTCAGCAGAATGCAAAAGAAGTTTCCTTCGAAATATAAAAATAGAAAAAATAAAAGTTCTAAACAATCATTTTACAACTATTAAATTATTTGCTTCGTCAAAAATAGTGATTTCTACTGCTTCTGTCAAAATGTCGGCATAACTGTAAGATACACGTTCAAAAGAGTTTTCATCTTGATCCAAGTCGATAACGAATACGGCATGATAAGTCTCTCTTAATACGCCAGCTCGTTCGATTGTTTTCTTGCGTCCCCCGTTTGCTTTTAACTGCAAACGCTTGCCTAAATGATGATCTAATGACTTCTTAATATCAGCTAAAGTTTTTGGCATTTCGCTTACACCTCACTGAATATTACTATACCATCTATTTATTTTTTTGTCAAACAAAACATTTTAACAACCAGAAGCACCTCTTGTCAATACTTTTATTACATAATATAAGTGCTTTTATTTATAAACATTACTAATATTGTAACAAGTATCATTAATGAAAATGGGAGTACAGTTCATCTGCTAAACGCCCAAATTCCTCAATAGACAAAGTCTCTCCTCTTCTTGTCGGATTGATACCTACTTTTTCTAGCGATTGTAGAATTAGTTCTTTCTTTTCTTTTCCGTTAGGTAAAGAGGATTGTAAATTATTTATTATCGTTTTTCTTCTTTGTACAAATGAACCTCTTGATACTTTAAACAAAAAGTCTTCGTCTATTACGTCCACTGGTGGTATCTCATGTCGAGTTAGCTTTATAACAGCAGAATCTACATTCGGTTGTGGCATAAAAACTGTTTTCGGTACTATCATCGCTACTTCAGCTTTCATGTAATATTGAATAGCAATAGAGAGTGAACCATAATCCTTTGTACCAGGTGATGCAGTTATTCGATCAGCAACTTCTTTTTGCATCATGACAACCATGCCTCGAATTGGTAAACGATCCATTAGCAATTTTAATAGTATTGGCGTTGTCACGTAATAAGGTAAATTTGCTACAACCATAACATCTTCATATTCCGACAACTTTTCTTCAAACATTTGTTTCACATTTGCCTCTAAAATGTCGGAATGAATAATCTCCACATTATTATACGGAGACAATGTGTCTTCTAAAACCGGCAACAGTCGTTGGTCAATTTCAAAAGCAACTACCTTCCCTGCTTCTCTTGCTAAGTGCTCTGTTAACGCACCAATACCAGGTCCTATCTCAATTGCTGCAGAATCTTTTGTAAGATCTGCATGTCCAACAATATTTCGCAAGATGTTTGGATCGATTAAAAAGTTTTGCCCTAAGCTTTTTTTGAAAGAGAATCCATATTTTTTTAATATTTCTTGCGTTCGAATTGGCGTTGCAATATCCTTCTGAGTCATTCACTTTTCCTCCATATCAAGCTGTAAGATTGCTTCGTCTAGTTGCTGTCTACTAATTTGAAATATGGAAAGGCGCTTTTGTAGCTGTTTTCCATTTGTATATCCTATTTTTAATAACTCACCTAGCTTTGTTCTTCGTTCTTTAGAGTTTGGATGACCTATAAGTTTTCCGGCTACTAAAACCTCAACTGGAACACTTGGCACTACATCACCTTCCGACTTTGGAGTATAGACACTTTCAATAGCCCGGCGGATATCCTCATCTTTTGCATGCTCAATTCCTAATCCTTTACCATTTTTGGCTATCGTTTTTTCTTTCGATAAAAACGCATGCTTCACACCTGGTACATGATCTTCAATAATTGCACGTATGCGTCTGCCTGGATAATCTGGATCTGTAAAAACAATGACCCCCCGTTTATCCTGAGCGTGTTGGATTTTAATCAGAGTTTCTTTTGAAATAGCAGACCCATTTGTTTCTATTGTATCTGCATCGACAGCTCGTTTAATAGCAGTTGTGTCGTCTTTTCCTTCCACGACAATTATTTCTTTTATTCGCAATCAAGCTTCCTCTTTTCTGTCTTTCTATTGCTTTCTATCATAACGTAAAAAAGCTTCCCCTATCAACGAAAGGGAAAGCTATAGAGAAATAAATAGTCCAAGTATATTTGCATACAGATTTTTTATCGAGCTTTCTTAATAAAAAACTGTGGCATCACGAGGACTTAACTTAATCCAGCCAGGATTGAACCACGCTGGATTAAGTTAATTTAATACTTTAATACGTACTTTCTTACGGCCGAAGTTATACGCTTTTGATTTTGATGGCATAAATAGGTCGATTTTATTGCCTTTAATAGCTCCACCAGTATCACCAGCTACTGCGTAACCGTAGCCTTCTACCCAAACTTTGGAGCCCAGTGGAATAACGCTAGGGTCTACCGCTACAACTTTCACATCTGGATTTGATTTTAAATTAATTCCTGTTGCGGTAACTCCAGTGCACCCATTACATTGAGCTGTATATGCGGTTGCTGTCACGTAAAATTCACTTCCACCTGATGGTGCAGTAGCTGCACGTTCTCCTCGAGACACACTCGCAGTTACGATTTTTGTCCCTACCGCCACGACTTTCTTCGTCGGCTCTTTTGTAATTTTTTCACTTATTACATTACGAGATACTTCCTTGCCATTTTCTTTCAAAACTTCATATGTTCGTGAAACAGTACCTTTTTCACCTGCTTGCACTACTTTTTCTTGCCCTTTTAGCAGCGAGTTATCTTTTTTCGTTTCTACTGCAAAGTTTGTTTCTTCCTCAACTACATCGGTGACCTTTTCTACTCGCACTATTTGTATTACAGAATTCGGAAGTACTAATTCATCCATTTTCCGTTCAACTCGGTCGAATTCATTCATTTGAATGTTATGTTGTTTTAAAAAGTCAGCGACCGTAGTCGAAGTGGACCATACCTTCTTCTCTTCGTTGCCATCTAAAAGAGTTACTTCATACGCTCTTTCAACAGCAATTTTGTTATCAGGTCCAACCTCTGCATCTGCAGCAGGTGTTATTGCATCTTGTTCGTTTATTTGAACATTTGCCTTTGCTAGTACTTCTGAAACTAAATCATCAGTAGTAGTGATTGTTTGAATTTCTCCATCTACTGTGACTTCTACTTGTCTTGCCTGCTCCCACTCAATCACTAAATTGTTGTTGATTGATGTGTTCACTGAGGGTTGTAAAAAATCTTCGTCGGCAACTACTATGTTATTTTGTTCTAGTAGTTCCCCAACTGTATTTGCATGTGTTAATATCTCTTGTTGTTCACCGTTAACTGTTAAAGCAACAGTTTTCTTTGTTCCTTCGAATAATACGAAGGAAACCACTGCAAGAAACAATAGTAAAGATGCGATTGTGACTATTGTTTGCTTGCTCCTCAATGAATGAAAGAACAGGTTTTTCATGGTATTATTTGACATGAAAAACGCCTCCTTGTTCACTCGTGTGATTATATAGAGTACTTTTCAGCTTGTCAACACTAACGAATTTTTTTCATTATTCATAAGTGTTAAAAGTTTCCTCTGATTCCAGTATGGGAAGGATTCATTTTTTTAATCATTTAAACGAAAAAATTTCTCGGCATTTTGAGTAGTTGCTATTGCAACCTCTTCTACAGTTAACCCTTTTAAGCGTGCAATTTCTTCTGCAACGAGCGGAACAAGAGAAGGCTCATTTCGCTTTCCTCTATGGGGATGAGGAGCTAAGTAAGGTGCATCTGTCTCAATCAATAAATACTCTAACGGAATTTCAGTAGCCACCTCTTTTGGTTTTTTGGCATTTTTAAAAGTGACAGGCCCTCCTAGAGAAATCATAAAATTCATATCTATACATTGTTTAGCGGTTTCTACGCTTCCTCCGAAGCAATGCATGATCCCTCCTGTTAAATGCGCCTCTTCCTCTTTCAAAATTCGTAGAACGTCTTCCGTCGCCTCACGATTATGTATAATAATTGGTAATTTTAGCTTTTGAGCTAATCGAATTTGTTTACGGAATAATGTTTGCTGTATATCTTTTGGAGACTTGTCCCAATAGTAATCGAGCCCAGTTTCTCCAATACCTATAACTTTATCGTTCGCTGCAAGTTCTTCAATCCACTGTAAATCTTTTTCTGTACAATCAATTGCATCAACTGGGTGCCACCCTATTACCGTATAAATAAATGAATAATCCTTTGCAAGCTTCATTGCTCGTTCAATAGTTTTTCGATCAAACCCTATAACAACCATTTTCGAGACTTTTGCTTCTAAAGCTCTGTCAATCACTTCTTGAAGATCCTCATCGTACTGGTCTGCGTTTAAATGAACATGTGTATCTATATACATAGTGTTATCTCCTCACTTAGGTTAATTTTACACGGCGATATTTTCGCTTACATCACAATACTATTACAATTGCATGAAAAAAGGCATAATCCCAACTTCGAAATATACATTAATTCCCTGTAATAACAATTAAATATCCTTCAATGTTATTTGATAATATTATTCTAGAATATTTTATAAATGAATGAGCTGGCTGTCATAAATCGCAAATCTCTTAGAAATGAAAAATCAGAAACGCTGCTATAACAGCGTTTCTGAAAAATCGAATGAGGCACCATAAGTTAACTTATGCTTTCCCCCTCATAGAATCATTATTTTACTTTTGCACCGTTTTCTAATTTCTCATCGACTGTAGCAAGTGTTAAATAACCGTCTTTTTCACCAGCAAGAATCATCCCTTGAGAAAGTTCACCTCTAAGTTTTACAGGTTTTAAATTTGCTACTACAATAACTTTTTTTCCAATAAGATCTTCTGGTTTATAGTGCTGAGCAATTCCTGATACAACTTGACGTTTTTCATATCCCATATCCAATTGTAATTTCAACAATTTGTCTGCTTTTGGAATTGCCTCACATTCAATTACAGTAGCTACACGTAAATCTACTTTAAAGAAATCATCAATGGAGATTTCTTCCTCCTCTTGAACCTCTTCGTCTACTAAATCTTCTTGTGGAGTTTGTACAGAACTACGCATTTGCTCTCGAATATAAGCTACCTCTATTTCTACATCTAATCGTGGGAAAATTGGAACTCCTGTTTTAATTACTTCTGCCCCATCTTTAATCACTTTAAATGAAGCTAGATGGTCCCAATTCAAATGTTCTTCTGTTAATCCAAGCTGTCCAATAATCTCTTTTGGGCTTTTCGTCATAAATGGTTGAACTAATGTAGCAATCTGACGCAAGCTTTCTGCTAAATTAGTCATTACAGCTGCCAATTGACCCTTCAATGCTTCGTCCTTTGCAAGTACCCATGGTTGAGTTTCATCAATATATTTATTTGTTCGAGACACGAGAGCCCATAAATCGCCTAACACAATGCTAAATTGCATTTTTTCCATATTTGATTCGTATTTTTTAACGGTTTCTTTTGCAAAATCATACAAAGCACCATCAAATTCTGTTGCTTCTGCATGGTTTACTGGAATTTTCCCATCAAAATATTTATTGATCATTGAAACTGTTCTATTTAATAAGTTCCCTAAGTCATTTGCTAAGTCAAAGTTTGTTCGTTCTACAAAAGATTCCGGAGAGAAGACACCATCTTGTCCAAATGGAAGTTCACGTAATAAGAAATAACGTGTTGCATCTAAACCATAGCGTTCCACTAACATTTCTGGATATACAACGTTTCCTTTTGATTTGGACATTTTGCCATCTTTCATCATAATAAATCCATGTGCAAACACTTTTTTCGGAAGTGGTAAATCTAAAGCCATTAAGAAAATAGGCCAGTAAATCGTATGGAAGCGTACAATATCTTTTCCTACAACATGTACATCTGCTGGCCAAAATTTTTGGAACAATGTATCATCATTCGACATATATCCAAGAGACGTAATATAGTTTGTTAACGCATCTACCCATACATAAATAACATGTTTTGGATCTCCGGGTACACGGATTCCCCAGTCAAACGAAGTACGAGATACAGACAAATCTTCTAATCCTGGCTTTATAAAATTGTTAATCATTTCATTTTTTCTAGACTCAGGCTCGATAAATTCTACATTTTCTTCGTAATAGGCTAACAAACGATCTGCGTACTTCTTCATATTAAAGAAGTATGATTCTTCTTTTACTTTATGCACAGGGCGACCACAATCAGGGCAGTTCCCATTATTTAATTGTGTTTCCGTGAAAAATGATTCACAAGGTGTACAATACCATCCTTCATATTCACCTTTGTAAATATCCCCATTATCTAAAAACGTTTGAAAAATCTTTTCTACACCAGCTTTATGACGTTCTTCTGTCGTTTGGATAAAATCGTCATAAGAAATATCCATTAATGCCCAGACTTTTTTAGCGGCCTCTGCAATCTCATTTACATATACTTGAGGCTCCATACCAGCTTCTTGTGCTTTTTCTTGAATTTTTTGACCGTGTTCATCCATTCCCGTCAAGAATCTCACGTCATAACCTCTTAATCTTTTGTATCGCGCCATTGCATCGGATGCTACTGTTGTATAGGCAGTACCAATGTGAAATTTCCCACTTGGATAATAAATTGGTGTTGTTAAGTAAAATGTTTTCTGTTGTTCTTTCAATGTAAGGATGCCTCCAATGTTGAATCTACTTTATACTTTATTCTATCTAAATGACGAAATTGTTTCAATTAATTAATAAGCGTCAAAAATTGTCGAATTATAGTTGTGAAAAGTAGTTTTCCATTTAAATAGATAATATATCAAAATAATTACTATTTTCATAAAAAATACATCAATTTTTTAATAAATAGTTTGTAATTACATCAATTTATTATTAATAAACGCAATAATTTATGAAGTTAAATTATTGACGGAAATGGCATTACTTGGTATGATTAAGTACATGAAAGTGATTTATGTCGAATTCTGACGAAAAATATGCACTCACGAGAGGAGAAACTTTATTATGAAATCTACAGGTATTGTTCGTAAAGTTGATGAATTAGGTCGCGTAGTTATTCCAATTGAACTTCGTCGCACACTAGGTATTGCAGAAAAGGATGCTTTAGAAATATACGTTGATGATGACAAAATCATCCTAAAAAAATATATGCCAAACATGACTTGTGCTGTAACTGGTGAAGTATCAGATGACAACCTACGTCTTGTTGGTGGAAAATTAATTCTAAGCCCTGAAGGCGCAGAATTACTTATTAAAGAAATTCAAAACAATCTTAAATAATAAAAACATCCGTTTCCTTTTGGAATCGGATGTTTTTATTATTTAATAGAACAGTATAAATTTGCAAATTTATTTTACATGGTAATTTTGATAAATCTCTCTTTTCGATACCCCTCTTTGAATAGCTACTTCTTTTATAGCCTCTTTTGAAGAACAATGCTTCTCCTCCATTATATTATTCACATGCTCCTCGATAGATAACTGCTCCCACCATGAAGACTCCATCTCATCTACTTGTTCTTCATTTGCTCCTTCTAACACGATACAAAATTCTCCACGAATTTCTGATTGCTCTGCCCATGCTACAGCCTCATCTATCGTACCTCTTAAAAACTCTTCAAATTTTTTCGTTAGTTCTCTTGCTAGGACAATTCTTCTGCTTCCATCCATAATTGTTTGCATATCTTTTAAGGATTCCTTTAAGCGATGTGGAGATTCATATAATAGAATGGTCTCCTGTCTTTTTTGAATCTTAGTAATTTCTTCTTTTCGCTCTTTCTTATTTCTACTTAAAAATCCATAAAAGAAAAATGGCTGTGTCACTAATCCCGATGCTATTAATGCACTAAGGGCTGCGTTTGCCCCTGGAATAGGGACAACTGCAAATCCTTCATTAACAGCTTTTGCTGCAATATCTGCTCCAGGATCTGAAATACAAGGTAAGCCTGCGTCACTTACTAATGCAATTTGTTTTCCTTGTCTCAATAAATCTAATAACTTTTCTCCACCTACTTCAAGATTATGATCGTGATAACTTATGAGAGGTGTTGTTATTTCAAAATAATTACATAGTTTTTTTGTATTTCTTGTATCTTCCGCTGCTATTATGTCTACTTCCTTTAAAATCCTAATTGCGCGCATCGTCATATCTTCTAAATTTCCAATAGGTGTCGCAACTAAATACAAACAGCTACTCTGTTCATGTTCGGTCGATTTTTGCGATTTCATTGTTTGCTTGTCCTCCCATATAATGAATCTTCTGCTGTCTTGTTAATTGTTTAAATGCATATTCTGCTTGCATTGCTTGTTGCTTTGTTTCGTAAATCTCATTATAAATACAAAGAACCGGTCTTTTCGCTCGTGTATATTTTGCTCCTTTTCCTTCATTATGTACGCTAATTCTTTTTTCTAAATCATTCGTGTATCCAGCATAGAAAGACCCATCCTTGCACTCTAATACGTAAAATGTATGCTCTTTTTTATTCTTTTCCATAAAGCATCTCTGTCACTTCTTCTGTATATTCTCCATTTTCACCATACACATATAAAGGAGGCAAGATTTTTAAATCTGGTTTACCATCTTTTATTCCTTCTATTAATAATGTATTTGCTTCTTTCCCTTCTTTAGGATAAACGAATCGGATTCGCTTCGGCTCCAAGCGATGAGCTCTCATTGCAGTAACTATATCTAAAAGTCTACCTGGACGATGAACAAATGCTGCTTTTCCACCTTGCTTTAATAACTCGCTAGCTGATTGAACTGCCTCCTCTAAAGTTAAGTGAATTTCATGTCTAGCAATCGCTAAATGTTCTTTTAAATTTTTTTCACTCGCTTCATGTGCAGGAAAATAAGGCGGATTGCACGTAACGACGTCATATTTCTCTGAGCCAATTTGACTTGCAATCCCTTTGACATCGCCTTGTATAATCGTTATTTGTTTTTCTAAACTGTTGTATCGTACGCTTCTAGTCGCCATATCTGCTAGTCGATCCTGTAACTCAATACCGATAATTTCGGCATTTGTACGTGCACTTAAAAACAATGGAATTGCACCATTTCCAGTACATAAGTCTACAATTTTCCCTCTTTTAATTGGCACATAAGCAAATCTTGATAGTAGCACTGCATCTAACGAAAATGAAAAAACAGATGGACTTTGAATGATTCTCAATTCTTCCGCCAGTAAATAATCAAGACGCTCGTCGGCCTTTAACCATTGATCCATAATTGACTCCTCCAACAAAACAAAAGACTGACACCCACTTACGGAGTGGCATCAGTCAATTGATCATATATTTTGTTTACTCAAAAACGACAAGCAGAATAAACAATCTTCTTCCTTACGAGAACTTCCAAAATGAACATGGCAAACATGATAGCCTTCCTGATATAGTCTAGCCAAATTATCATAGCCTTCACCAATATCTGTTTTACTCATTTGTTCTTGTTCTTCCTGCATTTTTTCAAGCAATAATTCTTTTTCATGCATTTCATCGAGTCTTTGCCTTAAATGATTATTTTCTTGTTGCAGCGCCTGACGTTCTTCTACCATTATCGCTACAAATTCTTTTAAAGCGCGAAATTGCAGCTGCGTGGACTCTAATTGTTTTTCAAATTCTATAATTGTATCCAAAAAATTACGGTCCATCACACATTCACCTCATTGCCCCGACCATTGTACCGGATTTTCCGTATGGTTAATAATTTCGTCTAACGTGTAATCTAACACTCTTTGTGGATCATTTAACTCTATACGTAAAACTCTTTCTAAAATATTCATACTCACAACTTTACCAAGACCATCTGGAGTCTCCACTTTTTCTCCAATATCTGGCATTTGCTCTCTTGCTGTTTCATACTCGTCATTTTCATACTTTAAACAGCACATAAGACGACCACATAATCCTGAAATTTTAGATGGATTTAGTGATAAATTCTGATCCTTTGCCATTTTAATAGAGACTGGCTCGAAATCTCCTAGAAACGTCGAACAGCATAGCATACGTCCACATGGACCTATACCACCTAACATTTTTGCTTCGTCACGAACACCAATTTGTCTTAACTCAATTCTAGTTCTAAATACAGAAGCTAAATCTTTTACTAAATCCCTAAAATCTACCCGACCTTCTGCAGTAAAGTAAAAAATAATCTTATTTCTGTCGAATGTATATTCAACATCTACAAGCTTCATCTCAAGTTCTCTTTCTAATATCTTTTCTGTTCCTAGAGCTAAAGCTTGTGCAGATTCTATTCGATTTTCTTCCACTTGTATTCGATCTTTATCAGTAGAAGGTCTTACGACTTGTTTTAAAGGAAGCACAACATCGTGCTCTCCTACCTGCTTTATAGGAACCACAACTTTGCCGTATTCTACTCCTCTAGCAGTTTCTACAATTACATAATCATCTTTTTGTAACGTAAAATCCACTGGATCAAAATAATATATTTTACCCGCTTTTTTAAAGCGAACTCCTACAACATTATACAAAAGTAAATCCCTCCTGCAGATTCAGCATTAACTGCTCCATCATCAGTGTCCGGTTCATGTTTTTATGCAAGTTTTGCTTAGCATGTAAAATCATTTCTAGTTGTCTGGATAATTGCTCATACGTTGTATGTAGAGCAATCTGTTTCCAATAATGTATCATATCCGGATAAGTACACACTGCGATGGGACTTGCTTTTATTGCTACTATATCACGATAGGCAAACAGTAGTAAATCTAATGCTTGTTCTGCTTGTTCTTTCTCTTTTAAAAGTGGTCCAAAATCCTCCTGAATACACATTAGGGCATCTTGCACACTTTTACCACTTGCTTCAACCAATTTTAACACTGATTTACGTGCAAGTCCAAAATGCTCGTCTTTCGCTAAATTTATTGCATCATCGACTTGGTTCGTCATTTTACAAACAGTAGAGGCCATAGAATCTGTAATTCCTTCTTCTACTAATTTCTGTTTTAAGATAGACTGTGGCATGGAAGCTAAACTAAATTGTTGACATCTAGAACGTATTGTTGGTATTAATGCATGAACTCTATCAGTTAAAAGTATGGCAGTTATCTCACTATGTGGTTCTTCTAAAAATTTTAGCAAAGTATTTGCCGCACTAGAGTTCAATTGATCTGCATGATGTATAACATATATTTTACGGCCAGTCTCAATAGCTGTTTTACTCATCTCTTGTATTAATTCATCAACTTGTCCTCTTTTAATAAATTGCCCGTCTGGTTCGAGTTGAATAAAATTTAGATGATTGTTTGATTTTAACCTTTTGCACGATCGACATGTTTCACATGGAACATTTTTTGTCGGATTTTCGCATAAAATAAGTTGGACAAAAAATTGCATAACCTTCGTTTTTCCTGTCCCTTTGGCGCCATCTATTATATAGGCATGTCCAATACGATTTTTCAAAACAATGGATTGTATTTGCTTTACCGTAACAGGCTGTAGTCTTTCTACACCCTCTATCGACCAGATTTCCATGTACATCACCTTCTCTTTTAAAAATCCCGTGCTTCGCATAACGCGAAAACACGGGAAACTTACGTGTAAAGATTGATAAGTAGACCTTTTATTTCTCCAATTTTATCTAATAAATCAATGGAGCTTTTCTCTTGGTCTAGAATTTCTTCTGCTAATTCTACTAATTTCTCATCAATTGTCTCTACAATTTTCAATTTTCTACCTTCACCAAACCGGTTCCATGTATGTGATTGCTTTAATCCCATACCAAAATCCACAGTTTCTTGTAAAAACTTTCGTATTAGCATTTTAAATTTTGCCATATCACGTAAATTTCTTGAGCGTGCAAGGCGGTCGCCAGCAGTTGAAATATCCCCTAGCAGCCTAGTCATTGTGTCGGTTTGCATTCGTTGTTCGTGTTTAGTTATCATTTGTCCAAACTTTGTAGCCTGTGTATTATTTTGAATAGATTCTTTTCGAATTTTATCTATTCCTAATCGTAAATCTTGATTTATTTTCAACGTTTTCTATCCCTTCCTTCATTTATTAAAAATGATGGAATTGTTCAATCGGTAGAACAAATACAGTTGCTCCCCCAACCTCTACTTCCACTGGATAAGGAATATACGAATCTGCATTTCCTCCCATAGGAGATACTGGTGCAACCATTTGCTCGCGCGCTCTACAATTATCTCTTATTAATTCTAATGCTGATGATACCAATGAGTCATCTGTACCGATTAAAAATGTAGTATTTCCAGAGCGTAAAAAACCACCTGTACTTGCAAGCTTTGTTGCTCTAAACTTGGCTTTTGTTAAAGCATTAGACAAACGATTACTATCCTGATCCTGCACTACCGCTACTATCAATTTCATCGAGACTCACCCCTGTAATTTTTTCTTCTTACTAGTATAACATGAATTATCTAATAATTTCTAATTCCCTTTTTATAACTATATAAACTTCTTCTAATACTTCCTCTAAAGTACGAGAAGCATCAATTACTTGAATTCTATTTGGATATTGGCCAGCAAGCGATAAATAACCTTCTCTTACTCTTTCGTGAAAAGCAAGACTTTCAACATCTAAGCGATTTTTTTCACGATTACTATGTGCTTCAATTCTCTCAAGTCCAATGCTTGGGTCGATGTCAAAAAGAATTGTTTTGTTTGGCATTGTTTGACCAATTGCAAATTTATTAATTGCTAATATTTCTTCGACCCCGATACCTCTTGCATAGCCCTGATACGCAAGTGAACTATCTATAAATCGATCACAAATTACAATTTTTCCTGCCTCTATAGCAGGTTGTACTTTTTCTACCAAGTGCTGTCTTCTAGCTGCAGCATATAATAATGCTTCCGTACGGCTATCCATCATTGTATGCTCATTATTTAAAATTATGTTTCTAATTTTTTCAGAAATCATAATTCCACCTGGCTCTCTAGTCATAACAACATCGTAGCCTTCATCTTTTAATTTTTTACCAAGTAAATTCATTACGGTTGTTTTTCCAGCACCTTCTGGACCCTCACTGGAAATAAAATACCCTTTGTTCTGCACACTTATTCCTCCACTACATATATTAACTTTTCATTTAATCGATGTTCGCCTTGAAATAAAGCTCCTTTTTCCATCCACTCCTCTAGCTCCGTTAACATAGCTATTGTTATTTTCTCCCCAGCTATTACTAACGGAATCCCCGGTGGATACGGGATAATCATTCCCTTTGCAATTCTCCCCAAAGATCTAACGTATGGTATCCATTCTCCTCGTTTTTCATTTAGTAAACTTAAATTCATATGTAATGTTGAAATAGATTTTTGTTTTACTAATTGAGTGTTCTTTGGACTCATTGGAATCTCTATCCGTAATTTATCCAATGCATGTTTTATCCGTTTTCTAATTTCTGCAAAACCAAATTCATGCTCAACCTTTAATAATGGTAAAATCAGTAACACTTGATATGTATCCGCTAATTCCACATAAATATTTTGTTTTTCTAATACACTTTGTACTTGAAAGCCCGAATACTTCCCAACTCGTATTAACAATTTAAGTGGATCATCTACTTGTACGACTTTAATATCTTTTAGAGTCTCTAAAGATTCTATAAATAACTTCCTTCTATTTAAGAACTGTTTAAAATCCATCTCATTGTATCTATCCACGTAACTTCTTGCATCATCTAAAGATGCTAATAATAGATAGGAAGGACTGCTCGATTGTAACATTCTCAAATATTTATTTACTCTACTTACATCAATTAATGAGGAATTCACATGTAAAAAAGATCCCATCGTTAATGCTGGCAAGGTTTTATGAGCCGATTGAACAGTTACGTCAGCTCCTAGTTGAAGTGCTGATTTCGGAAAATTATTATGTGCATGAAAATGTGCCCCATGTGCCTCATCCACTAGCACAGGAATATTGGTTGCATGGCATATGCTTATAATGCTTTCAAGATGAGAAGTTGCTACTCCATAATAATTGGGATACGTTAACACAACCGCCTTAGTAAAAGGATGTTTTTCTAACGCTTCTTGAATTATTTCAGCTGAAACATAGGAAGCCGTTTTCGTTCGATCATCCCATTCTGGAGTAACAAAAATTGGTTCTGCTCCAACTAACTCAATTGCATGAAAAATCGATTTATGCGCATTTCTCTGGACAATAATTTGCTCTCCATACTGGCAACTAGCATAAATCATTGCTAAATTCCCTACCGTTGTTCCATTTACTAGAAAGAAACTTTTTTGTGCTCCATATACTTCCGCGAGTAACTCTTCGGCTTCTTTAATAGCTTCTTCTGGATGATGATAATCATCCAGTCCATTTAACTCCGTAAAGTCGTACTGCATGGAATTTTTCATTGCATTTGGTAAATTAGATAACAGTCCATTTTTATGTCCTGGTACATGAAATGAAATGTTTTTTTGATTATGAAATTTTTCCAATGCTTCGACTAACGGACGTTTCTGTTGCATCTTTTATTACCCCACTATTTCGTTCAAATTTCCTTCTTCTATTATACATGAATAAAGTGTACACAGTCTTTAATTCACTTTGGAGAACTTTTAAAATTAATAGAGTTTCTACTCTTAAAGTATTGAAATATGATTTTCAACTTAAAAAATGTTTTAATGCTCATAAAAAATAATTATTATTTAATTGCTGAACAAGACTGAATAAAATACTCGAACTCTTTGTCCCTCTACTTTCCCGCTACTCCTTTTACAGTTTACCTTCGGCATTTCATTTTCTGGCTCACACACGAAAAAAGCCGCTACCGATGACTCGGTAACGACTTCTTAGTGCCTAGCGACGTTCTACTCTCACAGGGGGAAACCCCCAACTACCATCGACGCGCGAGCTTAACTTCCGTGTTCGGGCTACGAAAGCAGATGAACGGCAGATTTCTTCGTCATCCGCAGTCGTTCGATTCTCGCGTATGTTATACGCTCCGAGTCTCTCTTCTTTTCTTCCTCGAACTCTTTGTTCCTCTACTTTCTCGCTACTCATTCTACAAATTGCCTTCGGCACCTTATTTATTGGTTAATAAACGAAAAAAGCCGCTACCGATTGCTCGGTAACGACTTCTTAGTGCCTAGCGACGTTCTACTCTCACAGGGGGAAACCCCCAACTACCATCGACGCTGAAGAGCTTAACTTCCGTGTTCGGTATGGGAACGGGTGTGACCTCTTCGCCATCA
>NZ_VDGI01000023.1 GCF_006861825.1 Psychrobacillus vulpis
GATTTTCTTATCTATTTTCTTCTTACAACTCCGTGTGGCAAAGCAGATTATAGGGACTTCACAGATAAACACTATTTATTTCTAGAAAATCGTTGAAAAAGGCGACACTCCTGTGGGAATGCGTTAGTCGAAGACCCCGCAGCGCAGCGAGGAGACTGAGGCAACGCCCGCGGAAAGGGAGCCATTTCAACGATTTTCGTAATGCATGACCAACATCATTAAAAATAAAAAGACTGTAGACAACTCGTTTTTTGAGTTTGTCTACAGTCCGAAAATACCAAATAGTAAATATTTAGTACTTTCTTCTTTATCTTGTTCTATCTAATTTATTCATAATTTCTTTTCCATCTTCTGACCATTTGATCATGCGATAGAAAGCATCATGATAAAAGCTGAACCAATAATTATTACGTAACCCTTCATTTACCCACTTCTCTTTTGCAAAAACTGAGGTCATTGGATAATCATCGTATGCTAAAACCCATAATGGATTTTGGTGTGCATGCGTTGGCATTAGATCAGCTAAATGGATAATGGTCTCTTCCTTTTGTTTAAAGATTACTATACTATGACCATCGCTATGACCACCAGTATGTATCATTTCAATGCCATCCAATATATCGATAGATTGAGAATAAGTTATTATCTGTGATTCGATTGGTTCCCAGTTTTCTTTCCAATAAGTATTTCGAGAACGAACATTTGGATTTTTCATCTCATTCCATTCAACATCCGAAACATAGATTTTGGCATTCGGAAAAGCAGAAACTAGCTTTTCATCTTCCCATTTTGTTAGCCCACAAGCATGGTCAAAATGAAGATGAGTCATCATAATAATATCAATATCCTCAGGTAAAAAACCTAGCTGAGCTAAGTTATCTTCTACTAACGATTGATCGGATACACCATAATTCCGCAGTTGTTTTTCAGTAAACTTTCCAAACCCGAGACCAGTCTCCAGTAATATATTATGCCCCTTATATTGGATAAACAATGGGTCGGATGGTAACTCAATTTGATTTTTATCGTTCACAGGATATTTCTTTTCCCATAATGGTTTTGGAACAACACCAAACATGGCGCCCCCATCCATAAAGGTTGTTCCGCCTTTTAACCAAGTAAATGTCATATCGTGAAATTGATACGTATCCATTCTCCCATCCCCTTTTATACGTATTTTGCTTCAACTCGATAGATAGGTTGTCCTTTCGCAGAAAACTTTTCTTCGTATTCTGTCATAATATTGTCTTCTGGCATATTAGCATGCAAATCAAGTGACACATCTTTTATTAACATACCATAAGCTGACATGCTAGTTAAAGAATATTCAAATAATCCACGATTATCTGTTTTAAAATGAATTTCTGCATGATCTACCAAGATAGACTCATATAGTTTTAAAAATCCTTCATGTGTTAAACGTCTTTTTTCATGACGTGTTTTCGGCCATGGATCAGAGAAATTCAAATATACTCGATCTACATCATTTTTTTCAAAATATTTATCTAAATCTGCTCCGTTTACTTTTAACAAACGTAAATTCGGAAGTGGCTGAGCACTTATTGCATTTTCAAGTGCTGACACAATGACACTATCATAAAGTTCAATCCCTATATAATTTATATTTGGATTTTGCTTTGCCATACCAGTGACAAACTGCCCTTTCCCTGTACCTACCTCAATATGAAGTGGGTTATTATTCTTAAACTCCGAATCCCATTTTCCTTTTAGGTTCTCCGGATTTGGAATTATAATTTCTGGATGAGCATTAATAAATTCTTCTGCCCATGGTTTATGTCTTAACCTCATTATATTAACTCCTTTTGTTTATTGGTCTTGCTAAATTCCAAGCTTTCGATTTAACCGAGAAAGAGTACATCTGATCTATCTCTGTTTTACATGAAAACTCACCATCTGCATGGCCATATACGCGATCATGCATGGTAATCTTAAAATTCTTTGCTTGAAATTGTATCACTTCTTTATATTTTGTATGTTTACCAAAAAACACAGTTCCGAAAATGAATAGTAACTTCCATCTTGGCAATTTGTTCACTAATGTCATTTCGATTAGTTCATCATTCGGTAGTGAGCTAGGAGATATTTTCATTCCCCCACCAAAAAATGCTTGATTGCATACAACAAAAAACCAAACATCATCAAACTTTATCGTATCTTCTTCTGTATGTAAAGAAAATGAAAATCTATTGAATGTTAATAGCTCTTTTATAACATAAAGTATGTAAGTTAGTTTACCTAATCCATAAGAATTCAACCACTTTTTCCACCTTGAATAATTGACCGAGTAAACTACTTTGGCATCAAAACCAAATCCCGCATTGTTCACAAATCCATAGGAATCTTGTTCAGTTGTTAATTGACCAAAATCCATTTTCTCCAATGTATTAAAGCCAATCAAATAATCCTGCAATTGTTCAATCGTTTGAAACGAAGAAAATGTTCGACCAAAGTCATTCCCGCTACCTGCAGAAATCACTCCAACTCGAACATGATTAAATCCAACAACTCCTGAAATTATTTCGTGAATTGTTCCATCTCCACCAATTGCAATAATTTGTATTTCTTCCTTGCTTTTTTCAGCACAATGCTTGGCAATCTCTTTTGCATGCCCACTATATTCTGTCATAAAAAATGTATAAGGAAAAGTTAATTTGTCCTTCCAAGAAGCCCATATTTTTTTGGCTCTCCCATTTCCAGCATGTTCATTAACAATAAAAATTATGTTATTCATCCGCTTCCTCACCATCTAACTCCCACCCAGTTCTAGAATATGATGTTGTTTGTGCTAAGTCTAGTATTGCCTGGGCAGCTTTAAATTGCATGTGCTTCATTGGGGAAGGGGAAGAAGCTAGTGACTTAAACCACTCTTGATATTTTCTTGTATCGATAAATTGGGTATTAAATGAAGTACCTGGGTAATCAATATAGCCATTTCTGGAAAGAACTACTTTCCTAACTGGTAAATCTATTTCTTCTTTCTTAAAAATTTGCATTAAGATAGATTCCATACGATTCAAGCTGATCAAAGGACTTAATATTTTGCTCTCATCTTTTCCACTTTTTCGCAACCAAAACCGGTCGCTACTTCCTATAAATGCATCCAGATCCCTTGCTTCCAACGCAACAACACAAATAATTTCCGTTGGTAAAATAAGAAGAATATCTAGTTCTACTGGAGCTTTTTTTAGTTTTAAAATAGGATAATAAAATAAAAAATAGTTATCCGGTAGGCGAAGTGTAAAATTTCGTAATAATGTATCCCGCATAAATTTTGGATCTACATATGATTTTTCTCGTAGCGTGGAACTTGCCCATTTTAACTGAAAATGAAAAAGCTGATCCAAATACATTCGTTTTAACTCTTCTATTGACTGAGGTTTATACACAATATTTGGTTGAAAATGAAGGGTTGTGAACTCCTCCGGAATAATTTCTTCCTCGAGTAACTCATTTTCTACCCACACCTCTTTTTCTGAATGCTCCTCTTTATTGCGATTAAAAAGCTTAGAAAATAGTGATTTCTTTTCAGGTATTTCTTCTTCATCTTCCTTCTCTAACCAAGAAGATTCTAATGTTCCATTTTCCCATTCCTCTTTGGTCCGATCCCATTGTTGCTTTTTAAGTCGAACGAATTGAGTTGGATATCTCTTTAAGTCCACTTGGTATCTGGAAATATAATCTTGAAGCTTTACTAGTTGGGCCATTATGTCACCCTCCTACAATGTATTAAACTTACTTCTTCATAGCGTGGTATACTATTTGGATTAATTTTATATAGTGTGAAATTGTTCACCTTAAATGATTGTTTTTCTAATAAAAATCCATTTGTTAGTTGCAAAGCATCACTTTTCCATTTTTTCGCAATCGTAATATGAGCTTTAAAATCATTAGAATTGAGCCCCTCAACCAAATTTGAAATGGCCTCCATTACATTTTGTTGCAAACGTAGTAAGAATTCGCTTTCTTCTAGTGCTATGTAAACAACTCGAGGTGTTCGCTCGTTTCCAAAATGAGAAAGTCCATCTGTTAGCAAATCAAACGAGTTCCAGTCGATTTTTTGTAACGACTGGATCATTTGATTTATAACAAGCTCATCTAAATATCCTAAATAAACAAGTGTTATATGCAAATCTTCTGCTACTGGTAATGTTTTATGGGTTTCATGTAAATTAGTTTTTTCTCTTGCTTCTACTATGGAATTTGCAATAGAACTAGGTATTTTAATACCTATAAAATAATGTGTTTTCATACTCCAATAGACATTGGGATTTTTGACTCAAACGCTTGTTGTATTTTTTCAGTCAATTCTCCACGTTTGCCGTTTCCAATTGCATGACCATCAATTGAAATAATCGGCATTACTTCTGCATTTGTGGAAGACATGATAAACTCATCCATTTCAAGTGCCTGTTGCTTTGTGAACGCCTCTTCTACTACAGGGATACCAACTTCTTTACAGCAATCTAAGATTACTTTACGTGTGATACCATTTAATATTAAATTACTAACTGGATGCGTATAAAGTACACCATCTTTTATTCCATACATATTAGAAGATGATCCTTCTGTTACAGTTTCCCCGCGATGTAATACAGCTTCAAAGCAGTCTTTACTGATTGCTTCTTGCTTTGCAAGTACATTACCGAGTAGATTTAACGACTTAATATCACATCGAAGCCAACGAATATCTTCCACGAAACAAGCTTTTACTCCGTTCTGTAGTTGAGCTAACGGGCGAGTTGTTTCTTTTGTATATGCAGTTAGAACTGATTCCACTGTTTGAGTTGGAAAATTATGCTGTCTTGGGCTAGTACCGCGAGTGACTTGTAAATAAATTTGACCATCTTGAACTTCATTTAATTCGATTAATTCATGAAGCATTTTATGCATAACATCTTTTGTATAAGGAATTACTAATTGGATTTTATCTGCACTTTCATATAGACGATCGATATGTTCTGTTGCAGTAAATACATTTCCGTTATAAATTTTGATTACTTCATAGATCCCGTCACCAAATTGATATCCACGGTCTTCATATCCAATTTTTACTTCCTCTTCGTTGATGATTTGATCATTCCATAAAATTTTCGCCATTAGATTTCACCTTTTTCTGTAGATTTATTTGCTAGTTCAACGATCGCATCTGCATAAATAGCTGTTGCTTTTACTAAATCTTCTATATCTACATATTCATCCAACTGGTGTGCTAGATCTATTCTACCTGGAAATAACATTCCAAATGCAACACCTTTTTTAAGTACTCTTGCATAAGTTCCTCCACCAATCGATAATAGCTTTGCTTTTTCACCAGTTTGCCTTTCATAAACCTTCTGCAATGATTTTATCAGTATATCCTCTTTATCGACGTAATGTGGTTTAGAGTTAGTAGAAATATCTAAAGCCACACTACTTTTTTGTAAAAATACTCGACAATCATCGATTTTCTGATTGAATGGATACGAAACGGAATATCGCATACTTACTTGTATATTAAATCCTTGTGTCGGAGAATAATGAATAATTCCTGCATTTAATGTAGTATCACCTGACACATCATCTGTAAAACTAAGATTTAACGCTTTTCCTCGACTATCTTGTCCAAATGAAATCATTATAAATTCAACAAATTCTTTTGAATGACTTGTTAAATTCAGCTTATTTAAAAATCTAGCAAGAAGTACTGCCGCGTTTACGCCGTCATTTGGTTCCATTGCATGTGCTGATTTACCATATATAACTAGCTTAATTTGCCCTTCTTCTAAAGAAATTTCTCCTTTAAAAGAATTTTCTTTTATATACATTTCAAATAACTCTTTTGTTTGTTCAAAATCACCCATGATAATAGCATGTGCTTCTTCTGGAACCATATTTGTTCTTTTTCCAGCTTGGAATGATTGAATTGTCTGTTTGTCAGAAGTTCCATTTTTTGAAAATACGAGTGTTGCTATTCCTTTTTCTGCATTAATGATAGGAAAATCAGCATCAGGGGCAAATCCAATATGCGGCATTTGCTCTTTTTCGAAGTATCGTTCTACACATCGAAAACCACTTTCTTCATCCGTACCAATAATCAGTCGAACTTTTTTGGAAAGTTCAATACCTGATTCTTTTACTAATTTCATCGCCATCCAAGCTGCAATTGTTGGACCTTTATCATCAATTGCCCCACGACCGTAAAGCTTATCATCTACTACTACTCCTTCAAACGGTGGGTACGTCCAACCTTTTCCTTCTGGAACGACATCCACATGACAAAGGATACCTAATATATCTTCTCCTTCACCCATTTCAATATGTCCTGCCATATTATCAATGTTTTTTGTCAGAAAACCTTCTTTTTCTCCTTCTTTTAACATATGTGTAAGGGCTTCTAAAGGTTTTGGCCCAAATGGCATTTCAGGTGTAGCAAATTCTTCCTGTAATACACTCGGTATTTGAATTAATGCTTGCAATTCAGCTATAATATTCGATTTCTTTTCTTCTGCAAGTTTTAACCAATTCATATTACATCCTCCTACTATCGTTTTGATACAGCTATTTTACACTTATTTGATGTCAACGTCTTTCATTAATTTTTTTCAAAATTATTAAGTGTTTGTAAAAAAATTGATTTTTATAGTAATTTCCATGGAAATCTACTATAATTAAATTGTCAGATAATAAAATTGACCACCATTTTAGTAAAGGGGCTGTAAATGGCAATTATTTTTTGCTTTTCACCCAAGTCGTCCGCTAGTCTAGTCACGAGATATGATGATGAAGGAGTGGTTACTTATGAAACCTACTACTGATCGGATGCTCAATCGAATTAAAGATGTGTATATGTTCATCCGAGATAAAGGAACAGTCACAACACAGGATTTAGTCGATGAATTTGGCATCACTCCTCGCACAATTCAAAGAGACCTGAATGTGCTTGCATTTAATGACTTAGTCATTAGTCCTACGAGAGGGAAATGGACCACGACGAATAAACGAGTAAAAATGACATCTTAGATTCAACAATATGAAAAGAATGACCTTGCTTATGCAGGGTCATTCTTTTGCTTTATTAAATCTAATTCCTCTTCTGTTAATTCCCGATATGTACCTTCCTCGAGTGATTCATCTAACTTTAATGACCCCATCGAAAGTCTCTTTAAATAAACTACTTTTTTACCAACTGCCTCAAACATTCTTTTTACTTGGTGAAACTTCCCTTCCGTAATCGTTAATTCGATTTCAGATACCGGTCCTTTACTTAATATGTTTAAAATAGCAGGCTTTGTCTTGTATCCATCATCTAAAATGACTCCTTCTGTAAAAGCTTCCATATCGGATTCATCTACTCTTCCTTCAATTTCTGCAAAATATACTTTCGGTACATCTTTATGAGGCGAAAGAAGACGATGGGTTAATGCACCGTCATTCGTTAATAAAAGTAACCCTACAGTGTCTTTATCAAGTCTTCCTACAGGATAAGGATTAAAATGACGAACGTCATCTTTCAACAGATCAATAACTGTTTGATCCCTTGAATCCTCCGTTGCTGAAATAACTCCTGCTGGTTTATTGAGCATCAAATAAATAAATTCTTTATACTCAACCACTTCTCCATATATGGACACTTGATCCACTTTTTCATTTACATGCATAGAACTATCTTTCACCACTACATCATTCACTCTAATTGCTTTTGACTTTATTAAACCTTTTACTTCTCTTCTTGTACCAAATCCCATATGAGATAGAAATTTATCTAATCGCATGTAATTCTCCTAAAAACCAAATTTTTTCGTAAACCTCGTTATTCTTTCTCCAAATAACTTCTGAGCAAGCCCAAGTCTTAGTGAGACAAAGCCGTAGAAAGCTGCCCCGATTGCAGCAGAAATAAAGATAACAAGTAAAGCTTCAAGTTTACTATCCACTGTAAATAATTGTCCTATTCCCCATTTACATATGAAAACAAGACAAAGCATGACTATATTAATAAATGTAATTAGCATAGTCCTTCTTATAACTATAGTGGATTTATAGTGAAGTGTTTTTGAAATTGCAATTATGTTTAATATAATCGCAACTATATAACCAATTGAAGTAGCTAATATCGCTCCATCTGTTTCAAACGCTTTTATGAGTGGAGTATTTAATACTAGTTTTGTTAGTATTCCAAGTAATAAATTTAAAATAATTAACTTTTGTTTATCTATACCTTGTAATATAGCCGTTGTTACAGGATACAGAGCAAACAATATTGCTACGGGTGCATAATGTGCAAGAACATTTGCTCCCACATCGCTCTGCTCATAAAACACAAAATAGAACTCATTTGCTAAAACAGAAATACCTAGGGCAGCTGGCAATGTTAAAAACAATAATATTTGAAAAGACTGATCTAAAGACTTTTTTACGAGAACAAAATCTTTTTTCGCATAATAACTAGTAATAAGTGGAATAAGTGTCATTGAAAATCCTGTTGCTAACATTACCGGAATCATAACAAGCTTATGAGTAGTAAAGTTTAACATCCCCAGATAAGTGTCTGAAACGGAAGCTTTTCCAATCATTGTCATTGCACGATTAAATGTAATCATATCAATAAACTGGAATAAAGGATTAATAACACCAACTAATGCAAAAGGGACTGTGTAGACTAAAATTTCTTTATAAATGTCTTTTAGTGAAACATCTGAAGTTCTCTTTCCACTGGTACTTAATAAATCATTAAACTCTGGTTTTAACTTTTGCCAGTACCAATACAATACAACTAAACTTGCCACTGCTCCTAAAAATGCAGCAAATACAGCAAACGAAACAGCAGTTTTCTCCGATCCTCCGAAAACATTCATAACTAAAAATGCTCCTGCAAGGACAAATAATATACGAATAATTTGTTCAAATAATTGGGATACCGCGGTAGGTGTCATATGCTGATAACCTTGGAAAAAACCTCTTACAAGGCTCATAACAGGCACGACAATAACCGCAAAGCTTACATATCTAATAACCGTTGCAACGTCCTGAACAGAGAAAAATGCATCTTTGTCTTTAATAACAAGATGAGCAATCGGTTCTGCTAAACTGTATAAAATAAAAAATCCTAAAATACCTGTTACAGTCATTAGTAACATACTCGATTTAACTAATTTTCTACCTGTCGCATAGTCTCCTAATGCATTATATTTTGCTACAAATTTAGAAACTGCAATAGGTATACCTGAAACTGCAATTGCTAACATAATGGAGTAAGGAACATAAGCATATTGATAAAGGACTACATACTCCTGTCCTATCATTTGATAAAAAGGTATTACATAAAGAACACCAAGTATTCTAGATAGTAAGAGACCAACTGTTAATATCATTGTCCCTTTTAATAAATTCGATGCCATAAAACCCGCCCAATCTTCTGAATGTCTAACTTACAGTTTACAACTGTCGTAAGAAAAGCTCAATCATGTATAATAAAGAAAAAATGGAAAGTGTGAAATCTATATGTATGACGTTATTGTAATCGGCGGAGGTCCTTCGGGTTTAATGGCCGCTGCAGCTGCTGGAGCAGAGAAAAAAAAGGTATTACTAATTGAAAAAGGTTCAAAGCTTGGTAAAAAGCTTGCTATATCTGGCGGTGGTCGTTGTAACGTAACTAATAGGCTACCACTAGAAGAAATCGTGAAAAATATTCCAGGAAACGGAAGATTTTTATTTAGTCCGTTCTCCGTTTTTAATAATGAAGATATTATTACGTTTTTTGAAAATCTAGGTGTTGCCCTAAAAGAAGAAGATCACGGAAGAATGTTCCCTGTATCGAATAAAGCAATGGATGTTGTAAATGCACTGCTCGATGAGTTAAAAAGACTTCATGTGGAAATAAAACTTAATTCTCCCGTTGGAAAACTGTTAATGAATGATGAAAAAGTAATTGGCGTTCGCCTTGCCTCTGGGGAAGAAATTGTTGCTAATGCTGTTGTCGTAGCAGTTGGAGGAAAAGCAGTTCCGCAAACTGGATCTACTGGTGATGGCTATCCTTGGGCTGAAAAAGCGGGACATACAGTCACTGATCTATATCCAACTGAAGTTCCTTTATTATCAAGCGAGAGCTTTATAAAATCGAAAGAGCTGCAAGGTCTTGCTCTAAGAGATGTTGCTGTGTCCGTTCTTAAAAAAAATGGTAAACCTATTATAACCCACCAAATGGACATGCTATTTACCCATTTCGGCTTAAGTGGTCCAGCCATTTTACGTTGTAGCCAATTCGTTGTGAAAGAGCAAAAGAAAAATGGCGGACAACTTGTACAAGTCCGCATAGATAGTTTACCAGATCGAAACGAAGAGCAAACATTCCAATCGCTTCTATCTTCCATTAAAGAAGATCCGAAAAAAGCTGTTAAGAATGTTTGGAAAGGACTAGTTCCAGAAAGATGGCTTTTATTTTTGTTACAACGTGCAGGTATAAGTGAAAGTGAAGATGGTCAAAACCTAGCACATGATAAAATAAGAGAATTTGCACATCAATTAAAGCAATTTACCGTCAATGTTTATGGAACACAACCATTAGACAAAGCATTTGTAACAGGTGGTGGCGTGTCCATTAAAGAAATTGAACCAAAAACAATGGCATCTAAAAAGAAGGCAGGATTGTTTTTCTGTGGAGAAATTTTAGATATTCATGGATATACCGGAGGATATAATATTACTTCTGCCCTCGTTACAGGAAAAATTGCAGGCATGAGTGCTGCACTAACTAAATAATTTACTCTCAACATTGCGGAGAGTATACGCAATTTAGAAATAATGCGTCTTAAAGAGGTTCTATTAGGTGACTACTAAGATTTTCTCAGCAGGCGGACGCTTTCCGCCGGGTGAGCGATGAGCCATCACCGCCGCTTACGCGTTCGTTGTGTTGGCTCATTTGTCTCACTCATCCGGCAGGAGTCGCCGCCTGCTGCGAAAATCAATGGAATTTACTTACTAACAAATAACTAAATCGAATAGAGCACTAGGTTACAAACTTCATCTTAGCAGTGGCTATATGAATCTTAGCTAATAATTAGTAAGCACATTTCGTTGATTATAGCGCAAGGCGGCGACTCCGGCGGGATCAGCGGTCAGGTGAGACCCCGCAGTGGAGCGCCAGCGACCGAGGAGGCTCACCGACCGCCCCGTGGAAAGCGTCCGCCTGAAGTGGAAATCAACTGCCCCAGTGCTAAATCCTATCGGAAGCTGTGACGCATTATATCTAAAAGATACTTCTCTTAGTTAAATGCGTGAAAATAAAAATTGAATTTTAAAACAACTTATAATACAATTGTCTGTAATTAGTGATGACGAAGAGTAGTAGCGATATGAAATGCTATAGAGAGCTGGCGGTTGGTGCAAGCCAGTGCAGTACATATCGTGAATGGGCTTCTGAGCTCCAAGGCTGAACCATTTAGTAGGCTTTGGCGTTTGTCTACGTTACAAGACTAGTAAATGTTTGTTTGCTAATAAGTGGATTACAATAGTAATCAATAAAGGTGGCACCACGGCTCTCCGTCCTTTACGATGGAGGGCCTTTTTGTATGCAGTTGAGAATAGGAGAGATGAGCTATGACAGTTGAGACGAGAAGCTATGAGATGAAAGAGATTCAAGGCGATATGATGACACCTATTTCCATTTATAATTCGCTAAATGGAAATAAAAAAATGCTATTTGAATCGTCCGCCAAACATAAAGAAAGCGGACGGTATTCATTTATTGCATTAAACCCAATTGCTGAATTAACGGGTGACCAATCCGGCTATACATTGTCGTATACCGAGGGGGACACAGAGAAAGGTTCAACACCCGTAATAGAACAACTAAAAAAGATGATCCCATTCCATCAGGAAAGTTACCCCTTTTCATTTTTTGGTGGTGCAATTGGCTATTTTGGATATGAAACAGCTTTTTATTATGAAAAAATTGGTGAAATGTTGCTCGATGAATTGGATATGCCAGATATTCATCTTATGTTTTATAATACTTTTATTGTGTATGACCATCTAAAGCAAGTGGTAACGATTGTAGCAATCGATTTATTCCAAGATGGTCGAAGCCGGCAAGAAATGATTGACGCAATAGAAATAATTTATGCTGATTTACTAATGGGGACGAATTATCAAAAAGATACAGAAACAAAGTTAGCTTTTCAACCAATAATGGATGAAGATTTATTTGTTCAAATGGTAGAAAAAGCAAAAGCACATATTGTCAAAGGGGATATTTTTCAAGTTGTTTTATCTCAGCGTTTTACCTCCCCTTTTGAAGGAAACCCTTTTTCGTTGTACCGTCAGCTTCGTACAACTAATCCCTCTCCTTATATGTTTTATATGGACTTTGGGGATTATACGATACTTGGTACTTCACCAGAAAGTTTAATAAAAGTAAATAATGGATTAGTTACAACTAACCCAATTGCAGGTACAAAACCACGAGGAAAAACAGCTGAGGAAGATGTGCAAATCGCAAAAGAATTACTGGTCGATGAAAAAGAAATTGCTGAGCATCGTATGCTCGTAGATCTAGGACGAAATGATATTGGAAGAATCTCAGAAATTGGTTCCGTACAAATCGAAAAGTATATGACAATTGAATACTACAAATACGTCATGCATATCGTCTCAGAAGTAACTGGGCGCTTGAAGAAAGACTTACATGTGCTAGATGTATTATCCGCTTGTTTACCCGCTGGAACTGTTTCAGGCGCACCAAAAATTCGTGCGATGCAAATAATAAATGAGCTAGAATCGACTAAACGCGGAGTGTACGCTGGTGCTGTAGGCTATATTTCTGTAACTGGTAATATGGATTTAGCACTTGCCATACGTACGATGGTTGTAAAAGATAGTCAAGCACATGTCCAAGCTGGCGCAGGTATTGTCTTTGATTCCGTTCCGAAAAGTGAATACGAGGAAACGATTAATAAAGCGAAAGCACTTTTGGAGGTGCAACGATGATTTTATTAATCGATAATTATGATTCCTTTACTTTTAACTTATTTCAACAAGTGAGCGAACTAGGAAAAGAAGTCCAAGTTGTTCGAAATGACGCAATAACGATTGAAAAAATCGAACAATTCCATCCAGAAGCTATTATTATTTCTCCGGGTTCAGGTACACCAATTGAGGCAGGAATATCAATTAAAGTGATTCAAAAACTGTATCAAAAATATCCTATACTTGGAATTTGTCTTGGTCATCAATCTATTGGAGCTGCTTTTGGAGCTAACATCGTCCAAGCAAAAACAATTATGCATGGAAAAATTTCTACTGTAGAACATACTAATTCATCCTTATTTGAGGGTTTTAACGAAGCCATTTCCGTCATGAGGTATCATTCACTTGTTATTGATGAAAATACATTAAGTGAGGAACTAGAAGTACTCGCTAGAGCCCAAGATGACAATGAAATCATGGCCATAAAAAATCGAGACTACCCATTATTCGGGCTTCAATTCCACCCTGAATCGATAGGCACTGCACTTGGTGATCAATTAATGCAAAACTTTATAAACACGATAAATAAGAAAAGCGCAAATACCCTTTAAAGTGCATCCTGTCTTCATTATTTTTAAAGTGCTCTTGACAGCACTTAGACCGTATCATTACCGGGTAATTTTTAAGAGGGACGGAAAGTGGCAAGCCACATCCCATCCCTCTTTATTAGTAATCCTATGGTTGTCGTTTGTCCGTCGCCCGCTTGAAACAGCTGGAGTCAGGTTACTTTTGCTTTAGCTAAATAAGAGAAAAAATACTCTCAAACCCTTAAAGCAACGCACAAAGATTCAATTTCGTGCGCTATTCGCTCCTTTATAGA
This sequence comes from Psychrobacillus vulpis, assembly GCF_006861825.1. Classification (GTDB taxonomy): domain Bacteria; phylum Bacillota; class Bacilli; order Bacillales_A; family Planococcaceae; genus Psychrobacillus; species Psychrobacillus vulpis. The sequence continues at coordinate 13,841 of NZ_VDGI01000023.1, forward strand.
TGATACGTTTTTTTAGCAAAGCCTTCTAAAAGGCAATTTGCAGAAAGTCACGAATCTCCTCACATCCACTATTTCAATTGGTACAACCCAATTCCGAGACCTAGTGCTTACCCAGCAACATTTTAAAAACAATTGAAACAAAAATAAAAACTATGTTGTAATAAAAATACAAAATAGTTTTTTCTTTATAATTCTCATTACATTTTAATAGAATTTCAAATTTATTATTTATCCCCATACATTAAATAACAGACTTGTTTTATTTTCATCAGTAAGGAACTTAATATTAGTATAGCCTAAAGCTTCTGCACGTTCAAAAAATTTATGAACCATCTGCTGTTCTTTTAAAACGATTGACACGTAAACCGAATCAATCACCAGAAGTGCAAGTTGGCAGGAACTTTTCAAAAATTCCTCATAATTTTTGACTTCCACTACGTCTTCACGAGTAGGAAAAGCTTTTAAATCGGCAAATATTACGTAGTATTTACCTGTCGATATATCACTAAAAAACGCTTCCCCCTCCATAATAACATTAGGTGGCAAAAAATCTGGATCTGGGATTTCCATGCTATGCGCTTCTCCAGAACCGATTGACCAACACCAAGATGGATCAACTATATCCACTAAAATATCAGATAATTGCTTACCAAATTTATTTTTCATTTCAAAAAGAAGCCCCAGCATTTTCTCTTCCCCCTTTTTTTAAAGTACGAAATAAATCATAACTAGTTTTAATTTTACATCAATTCCAAAAATTATACTCTTAATTCTTTTTTTATTTAAAATAATTCATCAAAAAAAGTAGCAAAAGCTACTCTCTTTCCACTTCAGTTCTTTCCTCAATGTACAAAGCACGTTTATTAAATTCTTCAAACTCTACTGGAGATAACTCTTGTAATTTATTTTCATACTTTGAGCGTTTACAAAGGGCCTTTAACCATATCGAAATACGCTTTTTTACGCTTGATAAGCGAAAACTGGGAGTTACTAAAAAGTTGCACTCTCTTGTAGAAAATCGTTGAAAAAGGCGACACTCCTGCGGGAACAGCGTTAGTCGAAGACCCCACACGAAGCGAAGCGTAGGAGGAGGCTGAGGCAACGCCCGCGGAAAGGGAGGCCACTGAAAAACCAAAATTCAGAAAATAAAGTCACCACTTGAGAAGTATATTTGTATCAAAATTGGCATGACGTCCCCATAAACACCCTAAAAAGTGAAGGAATTATGGGATTTCGTTTTTATTTTTTGAAAAAAAGTGACTTTTTCAGTGACCTCCGGAAAGGGAGCCGTTTCAACGATTTTCATATTTATAACTAGTAGACAACCCAATCTGATAAAGTCACCGTCAACGTAGAGACAAAACGGATCGACGTTCGCCCGCGGTAAGCTTCGGAAAACAATTGCCCATTGTATGTATTTTCTAAAAAAAAAGCTGCTCCCATCTCATTTTGAGAAAGGAAGCAGCTTTTTATAATTAGATTACGATATTAACCATTTTACCAGGAATTGCAATGATTTTCTTCACTTCTTGCCCCTCCAGCCACTGCTGAACTTGCTCTGAAGCTAGTGCTAATGCTTCCAATTCTTCTTTTGTTGCATCTTTAGAAACATTCAATTTGGCACGTACTTTTCCTTTAATCTGAACAGGAATTTCCACTTCATTATCTACTAATTTAGATTCGTCGAAAGTTGGCCAAGATTCGTACACAATTGTATTGTTATGTCCAAGAATACTCCAAAGCTCTTCTGCAATATGCGGAACGATTGGCGAAATAAGCTTCACAAATCCTTCTACATATTCTTTGGAAATTTGCTCTGCTTTATAGCCCTCATTGATAAATACCATCATTTGCGAAATGGCCGTATTATAATGCATTGCTTCAAAGTCTTCTGTTACTTTTTTCACAGTTTGGTGATACGCTTTTTCCATATTGTCTGAAGAAGTGTCTGTTACTTTAGCGCTCAATTTACCATCTTCATCGACAAGCAAACGCCAAATACGATCTAGGAATCTTCTTGACCCATCTAGCCCATTTGTTGACCATGGCTTAGAAGAGTCCAGTGGTCCCATGAACATTTCATAAAGACGAAGTGAATCAGCACCATGACTTTTCACTATATCATCGGGGTTTACTACATTCCCTTTTGACTTAGACATTTTTTCGTTACCTTCACCTAGAATCATTCCTTGGTTAAATAATTTTTGGAATGGCTCTTTCGTTGTCACAACACCAATGTCGTAAAGGAATTTATGCCAAAAGCGCGCGTACAATAAATGTAGTACCGCATGCTCCGCTCCACCAACATAAATATCCACTGGAAGCCAACGTTTTGCTAGTTCTGGATCCACAAGTGCTTCGTCATTGTTTGGGTCAATGTAGCGTAAGTAATACCAGCAGCTACCTGCCCACTGGGGCATTGTATTCGTTTCACGACGACCTTTTTTGCCTGTTACCGGATCTACAACATTTACCCACTCTGTAATATTTGCTAATGGTGATTCACCTGTCCCACTTGGCTTAATATCCGATGTTACAGGTAACATTAATGGCAGTTCAGATTCATCTACAGCTGTAGATGTGCCATCTTCCCAATGGATAATTGGAATTGGTTCACCCCAATAACGTTGGCGGCTAAATAACCAGTCGCGTAGACGATACGTGATTTTCTTTTCACCTTTACCGTTTGCTTCAAACCATTCAATCGCTTTAGCAATGGCTTCTTGTTTATTTAAACCATTCAAGAATTCAGAGTTAACAAGCGTACCGTCAACTGTATATGCTTCTTTTTCAATATCCCCACCGGATACTACTTCAACGATTGGCAAGTCAAACTGTTTTGCGAACTCATAGTCACGCTCATCATGAGCAGGAACTGCCATAATAGCACCTGTTCCGTATGACGCTAACACATAATCGGCAATCCAAATAGGCATTTTTTTACCACTTACTGGATTAACCGCATAAGCACCTGTAAATACACCCGTTTTGTGTTTTGCAAGGTCTGTACGTTCTAGGTCACTTTTCAATTTTACTTGATCTTTATAAGTTTGCACCGCTTCTTCTTGGTCGGCAGTTGTAATTACATCCACTAACTTATGTTCAGGTGCTAATACCGCATATGTTGCACCGAAAATAGTGTCAGGTCGAGTTGTAAATGCACGGAATGATTCATTTGTACCGTCCACTTCAAATGTAAGCTCTGCACCTTCTGAGCGTCCAATCCAATTACGTTGCATTTCTTTTAAACTTTCTGGCCAGTCTAGGTCATCTAAATCTTCTAAAAGTCTATCTGCATAAGCAGTTATGCGAAGCACCCATTGACGCATTGGACGACGTTCTACTGGATGTCCCCCACGCTCCGACACACCATCGATTACTTCTTCATTAGCCAATACAGTTCCTAATGCTGGACACCAGTTTACAGGCACTTCATCCACATACGCTAAACCTTTTTTGTACAGCTGAATGAAAATCCATTGTGTCCATTTGTAATAAGAAGGATCAGTCGTATTTACCTCTCTATCCCAGTCAAATGAAAAACCTAAATCTGTCATTTGACGTTTAAATGTAGCAATATTCTTCGCAGTGAATTCTGCAGGATCATTCCCAGTATCAATTGCATATTGCTCCGCTGGAAGACCAAAAGCATCCCAGCCCATTGGATGAAGAACGTTGTATCCTTGTTTACGTTTAAATGCACTTAATATATCCGTTGCGATATATCCTAATGGATGCCCAACATGTAAACCTACTCCTGATGGATAAGGAAACATATCCAAAGCATAAAATTTTGGTTTGGATGGATCATCTGTCATCTTATACGTCTTGTTTTCTTGCCAATACTTTTGCCACTTTTTCTCAATTGCTTCATGATTAAAGCTCATAAAATATTCCTCCTTTAAATAAAAAAACTCGTCCCTTAAAAAACTAAGGGACGAGAGACTATTATACTCACGCGGTACCACCCAAATTAGTGGAAAATCCACTCAACTTGACTCCTTAACGCGGAAAACGGTATAAGCTACTAAAAGTTCACTTATACAGACTCAAAGGCGAGTTCAATAATTCGTTACACTAACTTCCACCAACCGTTAGCTCTCTTTGGAAACGTCGATTATTTACTAATCCTTTTCACAGTCAATTCTATTAGAATTTATTCTAATGGATTTCGGAATAAAATACAAGCTGCACTTAAATAACTACATTCTCTTTTACATCTTTAATAATTAACGTAGCTTCCGTTGCAGCTACTATATCATCTATAGTATACCCTTCAAATACCTCTTTTAATTCAAGACCATCTTTTGTCACTTCAATCATTGCACGTTCTGTAATTATTTTATTCACAACTGCTTTACCTGTTAAAGGCAATTCACATTCTTTTTTAATCTTCGCAGAACCGTCTTTTGCACAATGATCCATAATAACGATGATTTTTTTAGCACCATGCACTAAGTCCATTGCGCCGCCCATTCCTTTAATCATTTTTCCAGGAATCATCCAGTTAGCAAGGTCACCTTTTTCAGATACTTCCATTGCACCTAAAATCGCTACATCTACATGGCCTCCACGAATCATCGCGAAAGACTCTGAACTTGAAAAGAAAGAGGAGCCTGGGATTGTTGTTACTGTCTCTTTCCCTGCATTTATTAGATCTGGATCTACTTCTTGTTCAGTAGGGTAAGGTCCGATACCAAGTAAGCCATTTTCCGATTGTAGAACGACTGTCTTATCAGGGGATATGAAATTTGCAACTAATGTTGGAATTCCAATTCCTAAATTGACGTAGTTACCATTCTCGATTTCTTTTTCTGCTCTTCTAGCAATCTTTTCTCTTGTATTCAATCGAATCTCCCCCTTATGAACGTGTCGTTAAACGTTCGATTCTTTTTTCTTGTGTTGCTTGGAAAAGTCCTTGTACATAAATACTCGGTGTATGTATTTGAGCTGGATCTAAATCTCCTGTTTCGACAATTCCTTCTACTTCTGCAATGGTGATTTTACCTGCAGCAGCCATCATTGGATTGAAGTTTTGAGCTGTTTTATTGTATATTAAGTTTCCGAATTTATCTGCTTTTGCTGCACGAATTAATGCAAAGTCTGCACGAAGTGATTCTTCTAAAACGTACTCTTTTCCATCATATTCACGAATTTCTTTTCCTTCTGCCACAACGGTTCCAACACCAGCTGGAGTAAAAAACGCTGGAATTCCAGCTCCACCTGCACGAATTTTTTCGGCAAGCGTTCCCTGAGGAGTTAACTCTACTTCAATCTCACCAGAAAGCACCTGACGTTCGAATTCTTTATTTTCTCCAACATAAGAACCTATCATTTTTTTTATTTGTTTATTTTTTAATAGTAGTCCAAGTCCCCAATCATCGACTCCACAGTTATTAGAAATAACAGTTAAATCTTTTACCCCTTTTTCAACTAAAGCTAAAATAAGCTGTTCTGGAATACCTACTAATCCAAAACCACCTACCATTAGTGTCATACCATCTTGAATGCCTGCTACAGCTTCACTAGCTGAACTGTAAATTGGTTTCATGATCTATTTCCCCCTTCTTTCGTAAACACACTCTATTTTATATTCTCAAATTTTAAACAATTAATCAATCGCAATTAAAAAGAAAAACACCGCTGATACAAATCAGACGGCATTTTTCTTGTTTATTTTTCTTAGCGGAAGGTCATATAGTAAACTTGCTACTATTGAAAAGATTAAAAGACTTGAAAGGATAAAAACCATCATTTGCGTTCCGTGAGCTTCTACGAGAACTCCACCTATTAACGGTCCAACCATCCTTCCGATTGTAGCCATACTATTCACAATACCTTGATAAAATCCTTCTCTTCCTTTAGGAGCTAATTGATCTGCAAGCGTTGGCACTGCAGGCCATACAAACATCTCACCAATTGTTAAAATAACCATAGCTGTTATAAACATGGCATAATTTTCTGCAAAGCCCACTACAACAAATGAACCCATGAAAATAACGATACCGATTATAAGCTGAGTTTTTATTTTATGCTCTAGACGAGTAACAATTGGTTTAATGAGAGGCTGAGCTGCTACAATTAACGCACCATTTATAGTCCAAAGTAGACTATATTGCTTTAATGTAATACCAAGTTCTAAAGTGTGCGTTGAAATGGTAGTTGTCCACTGTACATAAACAATCCAAGTTATTAAGTATCCAAATGTCACAATCATCATCGCATAAAAAGGTGCTTTTTGGTTGTTACTCTTTTTATCAATTGGAACAGAAGTACTTGCACTTGGTGAATTAGATAAATTTCGATAGAATAAAAAAGCAATGATAAAAAATATAATATACATTACTAAATTGGCAGTAAATATATAATTGATATTTTTAGCTGCTATAAATCCTGCAATGGCTGGGCCTAGTGCTACACCAACATTTTGTGCCAGATAAATTGCATTGAAAGCTTTTCTGCCACCTTCTGGCCATACACTTCCGACCATCGCATACATACTAGGGAAAACAATTCCTCCACTAAATCCTAAGATTGCAACAATCCAAATATATTCTGGCCAACCATGCCAAAAAGTCAATAATACTAAAGCAAAAATCGTTAAAATAATTCCAAACATAATGGACTTATAACCACCTATTCGGTCGAATAAATATCCACCAAGTAGATTTCCAATCACGCCTGTCCCAGCATTGATCATTAGAACAATACCGGCCATTGTTAACGATTGACCAAGATAATCGTGCATATAGATTGTATGTAAAGGCCACAAAAATGAATTCCCTGTAACATTGACAAACATTCCTATTATGAGCAACCAGACGGCTTTTGGCATAGTCAACACCTCCATTATCAATATACCTCGACGTATTTGCGTCCAGAATTCGAAAGGAGTTAGCTTATTTTGTACCATCATTCGACAACGGGTAACTGCCCTGCATTAAAAATGCCTCGAGTTTTCGCGATGAACTCCTTACTATATCTATGACATCCGTCGGTAGCTTTACCTTATTCAGTGGGCGTTTGTAATAACACTGGATAAAAATAACGTATGCTCAGACAATTGTATTCTTTTTACTATATATCGACAAGATGATTCTGCAACTTTTGCGAAGAAATGATAAAATGAGCCTGTTAAGGAGTGATTTGAAGTGAACGAAAATAATTTTCCATTTCCATCTGACGGAAAACGATATTATACATGGAATCGTTATTTAAGAAATACATTTGATATGAAAATATTTAAAATTGCATTAGACGCTGGTTTTGATTGCCCTAATAGAGATGGTACAGTAGCATTTGGTGGCTGCACATTTTGTAGCGTTGCGGGTAGTGGAGACTTTGCAGGAGATAAAGTAGATCCGATTGCAATTCAATTTGAGAAGATAAAATCGAAAATGCATGAGAAATGGAAATCAGGAAAATATATTGCTTATTTTCAAGCATACACAAATACACATGCCCCTTTAGAAATATTAAAAGAAAAATTTGAAGCGGCTTTAGCTTTAAAAGGAGTCGTTGGAATATCTATTGCAACAAGACCAGATTGTTTACCAGATGATGTTGTAGAATATTTAGCTGAGCTAAATGAAAGAACCTTTTTATGGATTGAATTAGGTCTACAAACAGTTCATGAACGAACTGCGAACCTTGTGAATCGAGCTCACGATTATCCTACATATGTAGAAGGTGTAAATAAATTACGTAAGCACGGAATTCGTATTTGTACACATATTATTAACGGGTTACCATTGGAAAACAGAGAAATGATGATGGAAACTGCAAGAGAAGTTGCAAATCTAGATGTGCAAGGCATCAAAATACATTTACTTCATCTGCTTAAAGGAACCCCAATGGTGAAGCAATACGAAAAAGGAAAGCTCGAATTTATGGATCGAGATGCGTATATTCAACTTGTTGTCGATCAATTAGAAATTCTACCTCCAGAAATGATTGTGCATCGCATAACTGGTGACGGACCTATTGACTTAATGATTGGTCCAATGTGGAGTGTGAATAAATGGGATGTACTAAATGGAATAGATAATGAATTAGCAAGAAGAGATAGTTTTCAAGGGAAATATTATAAAAAGACTGGTGTTTTGAAATGATATTAAAGAGAGTTTTACCATTTGCGAAAGATTTGTTGTCAAAAGTCATTACAAAAGGAGATATTGTAGTAGATGCTACTGCCGGTAATGGATACGATACCGTATTTTTGGCAGAATTAGTTGGTGAAACTGGTCACGTATACGCATTTGATGTACAAGCAGAGGCAATAAAATCTACACAAGAAAAATTAATACAAGCAAATTTACATTCGAGATCCACACTTATTTTAGATGGTCATGAAAATGTGTCTACTTACGTCCAAAGTGAAATTGCTGCAGCTATTTTCAATCTAGGGTACTTACCTGGTAGTAATCTCGAAATTGTAACTAAGGGAAAATCTACAATTCAAGCATTAGAATCACTTCTTGGAATGTTAAAAGTTGGCGGGATAATAGTTTTAGTAGTTTATCATGGGCACATTGGAGGTAAAGAAGAAAAAGATGCGCTTATGAATTATGTACAACAATTACCACAGTCATTCGCTCATGTACTATCGTATCAATTTTTAAATCAACAAAATAATCCGCCCTTTATCATTGCAATAGAAAAAATGAAGGCAAATTAACACTTTATTATCTCTTTTGCAATGCATATATTTTAAATGCATGGGGAAACTAAAAGGTAAAGTAGCAGAATCTTTTTGTTTCTAGCTCACGTAGTAGCCGTTGGCGTCTGAAGTTAAACAGATAACTGAGTAGGCGCGTAATGCGCCTGCTTTTCAGTGTTAAAAGACAGTCTGGTACGAGTTACGCCTAAAGCTGTTCAATTTAAAAAAGGAGAATCCCCATGCCAAAAATTGCTTCGATTAGTACATACAATCCTCCCTTTGCACTTGAACAACAAAATATTGAACGATTAACAAAAGAATTATTTCAAGATAAAATAGATCAATTGGATCGTTTGTTAAAGGTATTCGAAAATGGAGACATCGAAACACGCTATTTTTGTGTTCCAATGGAATGGCATAAAACAACCCATGATTTTGAGGAAAGAAATAATTTGTATATTGAGTTAGCTACTAAATATAGTGTTGAAGTAATAAAGTCTTGTTTAGAGAGCCCCATTTTCCTTGAAAAGTCATTTTCTCCTGAAGAAATAGATGCAATTATTTTCATCAGTAGTACTGGAATTTCTACTCCTAGTATAGACGCACGTGTGATGAATCAACTTCCTTTTTCGGATCGCTTAAAACGAATCCCAATTTGGGGGTTAGGTTGTGCTGGTGGTGCTGCTGGCATTAGTAGAGCTTTCGATTATTGTAAAGCACATCCTACTGCTAAAGTACTTGTCGTTTGTGTAGAACTTTGTAGCCTTACTTTTCAACCGAATGATTTCTCCAAAAGTAATCTAATTGGAGCTTCGTTATTTGCGGATGGTTCAGCATGTGTATTAGTTTGTGGAGATGAAGTACCTCTTATCAATAAAAAATCGATTCCATCTATTATAAATACAGCATCTAAGTGGATGCCAAACTCAGAAAATGTTATGGGCTGGAACGTAAAAAGTGATGGTCTTCATGTTGTGTTCTCTAAAAGTATTCCTTCTGTCATATCTACATGGTTAGGACCATTCATCGATGAATTTCTGTCCGAAGAGCAATTGATGAAAAATCAAATAACCAATTTCATCGCACACCCTGGTGGGAAAAAAGTATTGGAAGCGTACGAACAAACACTTCAACTCGAACCAAACAAGACAGCTATTTCAAGAGAAGTATTAAAAAAACACGGAAATATGTCTTCTCCAACTGTTCTTTATGTATTAGAGCAATTTATGCTCCAAGAAAACTCTAAACAAGATATTGGATTACTAGTTGCATTAGGACCTGGTTTTTGTGGAGAAGCAGTATTATTAAAATGGGGGGATTAGGATGTTATTTTTAGTGATCATTTCACTAGTCATTCTCCAAAGAATTACGGAGGTTATTATTGCTAAACGAAATGAAAAGAAAATGCTTGCTCAAGGTGCTTACGAAGTAGGCGCTTCCCATTATCCATTTATGCTTGCACTACATTTCAGTTTTTTTATCTTTCTAATCGTTGAAGTTTTGTTCTTTGATAGAGAGATCTCACCATTATTTCCTCTTTTTTTTCTAATCTTTTTGTTTGTTCAAGCATTTCGAATTTGGTGTCTAACAACTTTAGGACAGTTTTGGAATACGAAAATTATTATTTTGCCGAATGCTAATATTGTTAGAAAAGGACCTTATCTTTACCTCAAGCATCCCAATTATGTCGTTGTTTGTATGGAAATAGTATTGTTACCACTTATGTTCCAAGCTTATTTTACAGCAATATGCTTTACACTATTAAATCTAGCAATGCTCTCCGTTCGAATCCCTATGGAAGAAAAAGCTTTATCAGAAGCTACAGATTATCATAAAGAATTTAAAAAGAAGATTTCGGCATCTTAACCGAAATCTTCTTTTAATTTATTCTTCCTTACCTAAAATCATCGTACTTAGAAAAAGTAAAATTCTTATTTATTCATTTCCATATTAGCTGCTTCTTCTACTGCTCTAGCAACTAAATGATGGAGCATAGGATCTAGTGGGTTAGGTATTAATTCACCTGGTTTCGTATGGTTTACAATCGCAGTAGCTGCAGCAATTAACATTGGATATGTTATATCAGATGCCCCTGCATCTAATGCTCCTTTGAAAATTCCTGGGAATCCAATCACATTGTTGACTGAACGTCCATCGGCAGCAAACGCTGCGCCTGCTGCAATCGCTTCTGTTGGAAGAATTTCAGGATTCGGATTAGATAATGCTAAAATAATTTGACCTGAACGAATCATTTCAGGTTTGATTAATCCAGATACGCCAGTTGTAGCAACAATAATATCACAAGTTTGCATTAATTCTTCTAAGGAGGACTTTGTTTTACCACCATAATGAATCAAACGATCTTGTGCCTCTTCCTGTCGATCCAAGCCATACACTTCATCTATACCATAAGCCATTAACATACGACAAATTGCAAGTCCTGCAGCACCAAGTCCAATTTGACCAATTACTGCTTTTTTCGGATCTACTCCTGTTGATTTACAAGCGGATAATATTGCTGCAAGAGCAACTACCGCTGTACCATGCTGATCATCATGCATTACAGGAATAGGGAGTTCTGCTTTTAATCTCTCTTCTATTTCAAAACAATGAGGAGAACCAATATCTTCTAGTAATATTGCTCCAAAACCTTGATGAATATGTTTTACTGTCTCAACAATTTCATCAGGATCACTTGTATTTAAAAGAATAGGCACACCACTTAATCCAACAAATTGGTCTAGTAGCACCGCTTTTCCTTCCATTACAGGCATTCCCGCAACAGAACCAATATTACCTAAACCTAGAATAGCTGTCCCATCTGTTACAATGGCAACAGAGCTTCCAATCGAAGTAAAATAGTTTGCTTTTTCAGGATAATTTACTATCTCCATACAAACACTCGCTACACCAGGAGTATAAATTCTTTGTAAATCTCCTAGTGAACGAACGTCTAATCTACTTTTCATTGCAATTTTTCCGCCTTCATGCGCTTTAAGAACATCGTCTGTTACCGCATGGATTTTAACACCATTTCCAATTGTTTCTATATTATCAATAACTTGTTGAAGCTGAGCTTCAGACTTACAAGTGATTGATATGTCTCGTATAGTTGTTAAAGCACCACTTTTTAATGTAGAAATATCACCAATGTCTCCTTCAGCCATACCTATAGCTGTGGCTACTTTTGCAAAGTTACCTGGTTTAGATGGTGTTTCTACAATAAAATTCCGAATAATATGTTGGTTTTGCATTTTTTTATTCCCTCATTTTCTCTATTTCAATTAATAGATTATAACACAAAAAAGCCTTCATTCGTACTGAATGAAGGTTTTTTTATTATTCGAACAATAATGCTTCAAGTGCTAAAGGTTCAATATATTGCCCTTCTTTATATACACGCATATTCCCGCCTGAAATCTCATCAATTAGAATTATTTCTTTTGTTTTTGCATCTCTACCGAATTCTAGTTTAATGTCATATAATTCTAGTCCTTTAGACGCCAAATCTTCCTTTACTAATGTAGAAATTTGTTGAGTTAGTTTTTCTAATGTATCATATTCTTCTTCAGATAATATAGACAGCATAGAAAGTCCTTGCTTTGAAATAGGTGGATCTTGTCTATCATCGTCTTTAATCGTAACTTCTACAAATGCATCTAAAGGTTGTCCTTCTTCGCAATATGCACCATATCTACGCAAAAAGCTTCCTACAGCTTTAAATCGACAAATAACTTCTAGCCCTTTACCAAAAACTTTAGCTTCTTTTACAGTCATCGTAGATTCCTCTATATTGGAATCGATAAAATGTGTTGGAATACTTTTCTCCATCAATTTTTCAAAGAAATATGTTGTCATTCGAAGGCCAGCTTTACCTGCTCCTTCTATCGTCAACCCTACCGTATTTGCACCTGGATCAAAAACGCCATTTTCTCCAGTTACATCATCCTTAAATTTTAATACAATATTACCGTTATCTAATTGATATACATTTTTTGTTTTTCCTTCATATGTAAGCTTCATCTTCTCCATCACCTTTCAAACAATTACTCACCATTTTACACCTAAACTACTTCATCAAACAATATACCCTATAGATCTTAAGACATTATTTATGAAAGAGTGGGAATACGCAAAGATTTCTTCCCTCTCTGGTTCCTGATACAAATCATGAAAACAATTTTTCCATTGTTTGTATTGGAACTCTGTGAGCTCTTGCTTTTTTAGCCACCCAACCGCTACATTGTTTTCTGTAATTTTATCCCGCTCAGCAGTCATTAATAGTACAGGAACATTTGGAACTGACTCAGTTGCCTGCATAATACTTTTCATCATTAATTGTAACTCTTTGTACCAATGATTCGAAATAAGGGTATCATATGCTGGATCATCTACAAATTGCTTATATACTTCATAGTTTCTAGTTAATTCCTTCAACTGAATGTCATGATGTATTTTTTGCTGAACGGATAGCTTAGCTAACGCTTTTGTCCATTTGGATGGTAATTTCTTAAGTTGCAGCCATGGCGAAGTTAAAATTACACCTGCATATTCAATTTGTAATTTATTCATTACTTTCATTAATAAAGTTGCACCAAGCCCATGACCGAGGATAAATATTGGGAGATTATAAGCTACAGCAACTTGTAATGCATGCGTTATGTAGTCTTTATATTGATCGAAAGACTCATTATGAATATCTCTTTTACTTGTATGATCACCATGTCCTGGAAGGTCTCCCATAACAATATGACAATTAGAACTTCTAAATTTTTCAATTAACCATGCGTATCTTCTATGATGTTCATATGCACTATGAACAATAACGATTACTGCTTTAGGTTTTTCATCTGCTTCCCATTTCCACATGAACATCACCTCATCTATTTCATAAACTGTTTCTCATTTGTTTCCTTAATGTTATTAGTTTGATACGATTAATTATATTCTATTTTCTCAAGGAGTGTGTACATATTGATTTATCCATATAAAGACAAAAATCCATCTATTGATGATTCTGCTTTTATCGCTGATTATGTCACAATTACAGGGGATGTGACAATCGGACAAGAGTCTACTATTTGGTTTAATACGGTAATTAGAGGGGACGTTGCACCTACGATTATTGGACGAAAAGTGAACGTCCAAGATTTATGCTGTCTGCATCAAAGTCCAAATAAACCACTTATTTTAGAAGATGAAGTAACGATTGGTCACCAAGTAACTTTACATAGTTGTATTGTTCGTAAAGGAGCTTTAATTGGAATGGGTTCCATCATTTTGGATGGCGCAGAAATTGGTGAGGGCGCGTTTATCGGAGCAGGAAGTTTAGTACCACCTGGTAAGAAAATTCCTCCAAACTCACTTGCAATGGGAATCCCAGCAAAAGTTGTTCGTGAGCTAACAGATGTAGACAAAGAAGATGTTCAACGAATTATTCGTGAATATGCTGAAAAAGGGCAATACTATAAATCAATTCAAAAGTAACTTAAGTATCGCATTATTATTCCTTTCACGTTTATACACGAAATTTTAGCGTATACTAACAAAAAATAAGAGGTTGACACAAGGTTTTTTCACCTTGTATCACCCTCTTCTTATTTATAATCCTGCTTTTTGTTTTAATTCTTCTGCTTTGTCTGTTTTTTCCCATGGTAAATCAATATCTGTACGGCCAAAATGTCCGTATGCAGCAGTTTCTTTATAAATAGGACGACGAAGGTCCAACATTTTAATAATACCTGCTGGGCGAAGATCAAATAGATCACGAATAAATGATACTAATTCGATTTCTTCTACTTTACCAGTTCCAAAAGTATCTACAGCGATAGATACCGGTTGTGCAACACCAATTGCATAAGCAAGTTGTACTTCACAACGATCAGCTAAACCAGCTGCTACGATGTTTTTAGCAACATAACGTGCAGCATATGCAGCAGAACGGTCTACTTTTGTTGGATCTTTACCAGAGAATGCACCGCCTCCGTGACGAGCATATCCACCGTAAGTATCTACAATAATTTTACGCCCTGTTAAGCCTGCATCACCTTGTGGTCCACCAATTACAAATCGACCAGTTGGGTTAATAAAGTATTTTGTATTTTCATCAATTAATTCAGAAGGAACAATTGGTTTGATAACAAATTCTTTTAAATCTTTTTGAATTTGTTCCAATGTTACTTCAGGGTGATGTTGAGTAGAAATAACAATTGTATCAATGCGAACTGGATTATTATGTTCATCATACTCAACTGTAACTTGTGTTTTACCATCTGGACGTAAATAATCTAGCGTATCGTTTTTACGAACTTCAGCTAAACGGCGGGATAACTTATGAGCCAAGCTTATTGGAAGTGGCATAAGTTCTGGTGTTTCGTTACATGCATAACCAAACATAAGTCCTTGGTCTCCAGCTCCAATTGCTTCGATATCTGAATCTGACATAGATCCCTCACGTGCTTCAAGAGCTTGGTCAACACCCATTGCAATATCAGGTGACTGCTCATCAATTGCAGTTAAAACTGCAGAAGTTTCAGAGTCAAAACCATATTTTGCTCGAGTGTATCCAATTTCTTTAATAGTAGAACGTACTACTTTTGGGATATCTACATAAGTTGATGTAGTTATTTCTCCTGCAACTAAAACAAGACCTGTTGTCACGCTTGTTTCACAAGCAACACGTGCATTTGGGTCTTCTGCTAAAATTGCATCTAAAATAGCATCCGAAATTTGATCGCAAATTTTATCTGGATGCCCTTCTGTAACTGATTCCGATGTAAATAATCGGCGTTGTGTCATAGAATATTCCTCCTATATCCTGCGAGATTTCTCTCAAGAATTGATACGGTACTCATTCCCATGTCAAGCCATTTCAAATAGTTTAACTTGAAGCCGTTTCGGACTTGGCACACAAGGATAAAGGGCGATGTTATAAAAAAAACCTTTCACTCACGTAAGTCATACATGAGGAAAGGCATCAATATCATAAGCACCTTTCACTCTTATCAATCAAGGAATCTCACCTTGTCTCAGGTTGGGCACCTTTGTAATGGTATAAAAAATTACAGGTTGCCGGGTTTCATAGGGCCTGACCCCTCCACCAGCTCGGGATAAGAGTATCCGTTCAATTTATCATCATACGTATTTTGCACATAGAAGTCAATCTTTTTTTGTTGACAATTTATTCACAAACAAAAAATAATGAACCAATTAGTGTAGACTATTGAGTTAAATGTGTTATACTAATTCACATATGAATGACATCTCCCTAAATCTAGGGAAAATAATAAAAAGGATGGTATGTACAAAATGAATTCAATCGATACTGTGAGTGAACTGAACGAATTGTTAGCTGGAAATAATGTTAACATCCAATTATCAGTTCCACAACTTGTGGAAAAAGCAACATCAAGAGGCGAAGCTGTTTTAACTTCTACTGGAGCAGTGAAAGCAGAAACAGGTAAATATACAGGCCGTTCTCCACAAGACAAGTATATTGTTGAAGAACCTGTATCAAAAGACAAAATCGATTGGGGTTCAGTAAACCAACCTATTTCTTCTGAAATCTTCGATTCACTATATACAAAAGTAATAGAATATTTAAAACAACAAGACGAACTATTCGTTTTCAAAGGGTTTGCAGGAGCAGATCATGATTCTCGCCTAAGCATTCAAGTAGTAAATGAATATGCATGGCACAATCTTTTTGCTCATCAATTATTTATTCGTCCTACAGAAAAAGAACTTGAATATCATGCTGCTGATTTTACTATTGTTAGTGCACCAAATTTCAAAGCTGATCCTGCTGTCGATGGTACTCAATCTGAAACTTTCATCATTGTTTCAATGGAAAAACGTATTGTTTTAATCGGTGGTACTGAATATGCTGGAGAAATGAAAAAATCTATTTTCTCTATTATGAACTATTTACTTCCTGAACAAAACATTTTACCAATGCATTGTTCTGCAAACGTTGGAGAACAAGGTGATGTTTCCCTATTCTTCGGTCTTTCAGGTACAGGTAAAACAACTCTATCTGCTGATGCTGGTCGTAAGCTAATTGGTGATGATGAACACGGTTGGTCTGATAATGGTGTATTCAATATCGAAGGTGGTTGCTATGCAAAATGCATCAACTTAACTCGTGAAAATGAACCACAAATTTTTGACGCAATCACGTTTGGTACAGTGTTAGAGAACGTTGTTATCGACGCTGAAACACGAGTAGCTAACTATGATGATAATTCATTAACGGAAAATACACGTGCAGCATACCCAATTCAAAACATCGAAAATATTGTGGATCCATCAGTTGCTGGTCATCCAAATACAATCATTTTCTTAACTGCTGACGCATTTGGCGTATTGCCTCCAATCAGTAAACTTACGAAAGAACAAGCAATGTACCATTTCTTAAGCGGCTTTACATCTAAGCTTGCAGGTACAGAACGCGGAATTACATCACCACAACCAGCATTCTCTACATGCTTTGGTTCACCTTTCCTTCCGCTTCATGCAACTGTTTATGCTGAAATGCTTGGGAAAAAGATTGACGAACACGGAGCACAAGTATTCCTAGTAAACACTGGTTGGACTGGTGGAGAGTACGGTGTTGGTAGCCGTATGAAACTGTCATACACTCGTACAATGGTTCGAGCAGCAATTGAAGGTAAACTAAACAATGTAGAAACTGAAACAGATTCAGTATTTGGATTAGAAATTCCAAAACAAATTGAAGGTGTTCCAACTGAAGTATTAGTACCTCGTAATGCATGGGAAGACAAAGCGGCATATGATATTAAAGCTGCTGAACTTGCAAAAGCATTCCGTGAAAACTTCAAAAAGTTCGGTACAGTATCAGATGATATCTCGCTTAAGGGCGGACCTTTAGCATAAATAAGATTATAGATGGGGCTGTCCCAAAAGTCATGGAAAACGACTTTTGAGGGCAGCCCCATTTTCTGCTTCTGCAAGTCATTCTGTTGTTTTCCGAAGCAAGCACTCGTCTTCTGCGGACGAACTGCCAAGCCTCCTCGCTCGTTCCTTGCTGCGGGGTATTGTCAGCCCGTTTTTCCACAGGAGTCTCGCTCATATTTCTCCAAATAAAAAACTGAACAAGTTTATGAAGTCTCTCTTGATATTACATAGATTAAAATCTCCACTGCTTGTAAGTTTCAAGTTTCTACATGATTAAGAAGGTTATGAGGATAGCTAAATCCTATATGAGTCAATGCTGTTGTTTTCCGAAGCATGCACTCGCTTTCCGCGGACGAACCGCCAAGCCTCCTCACTCGTCCCTCGCTGCGGGGTCTTGGCAGCCCGTTTTTCCGTAGGAGTCTCGCGCATGTTTCTCCAAACAAATCATATCAACGGTTTAAATAGATTTTATTAAAAATAAATAAAAAAACATGTCTTCTTCTAAAATAATAGAAACAACCGGACAGTCCCATCATTTTATCTCCCATGCTACCTTCCCAAATGTTACCTACAGGTTCAAACTTTCTTTTATAGCAACAACAAACCATCTCTGTTACATACCCCTCTGCCTTTTCATCCAACTACAAGCATCTTTCACTATTTGCCTATTCACTTTGCTTGGGAAGTAATGCGTAAACTCAGGATAATACCATGTTTCTACAACCTTGTTATTCGTTATTAATGCTTCTTCTAAAAACTTTGCATGTTCAAATGAAACATTTGTATCATGCATTCCATGAATAATTAGCGTAGATGCTTTCAAATCTTGAATATGAACAAGTGCATTTCTATTTTCATACGCTTCTTCCTTATTTGATGGTGTTCCTCCAATCACACGTTTCATCATTCTTCTCATATCTTTTCGTTCCTCATAAGTTAGGTAAATATTAGATACACCTGCCCAAGCGATAACTGACGTAATATCCCTTCTTAAAATAGCCGTCCAAAGAGCCATTATTCCACCACGTGAAAAAGAAAATATATGAATTCGATCTTGATAGCAATATTGTTTTAAAACTTCCACCGCATATACAGCATCCCAACGATCCTCACCAGCAAATTCATCTCGGCCCTCCCCCCCACGATTTCCACGATAATACGGGGCAAATACAATAAAACCTTCCGATGCAATTTGTGTTATTCGCGCTGGCCTTACCATACCGATACTTTGCATTCCACCTCTCAAATACAAGATTGCTTCATAATTACCTTTTTTCCTTGGTACAGCAAGTAATCCTTTTACACGATATCCACATGACCAATAAGTAATCTCCAATAACTTAATATGTGGATTTGGAGATGGATAGA
This sequence comes from Psychrobacillus vulpis, assembly GCF_006861825.1. Lineage (GTDB taxonomy): Bacteria > Bacillota > Bacilli > Bacillales_A > Planococcaceae > Psychrobacillus > Psychrobacillus vulpis. Next base: position 32,784 of record NZ_VDGI01000023.1, read on the forward strand.
TTTTACTATTTTCAATCGTTCCATTTTCCTTCATACTTTTTCACCTTTTCTAAAATAGCTTGCATGCCTGTATCTTTCATATGAAAACTTAAATTATTACTATTTAATAGTTCTTCATTCGTTAACCAAACTGCACCTTCCGTTTCAAAGCTTGTCTGATTCTCATAAATCTGCTCTACATTTGCAATCAAAACAGCTTTACAAAATGGTTGTTCGTCGTGCACAACATACTCTCCGATCCACTCTACATTGATTATTTTGACATTTGCCTCTTCTAATGTTTCTCGAATAGCAGCTTCTGTTAGATTTTCATTTTCTTCTACTTTACCTCCAGGAAATTCAATTCCTCGCTTTGGATGTTTCGTTAATAGCCATTTGTTTTGAAATTTCGCTAAAACTAATACATGCATCGGTTCTATCGGAAATGTTCCTTGTTCAAAGGATAAATCAACTTGAATACCATTTAAGTCCAAGAAAGAAACCATAAACTGTTCTCCCTTCTGATTTGTTTATAAAAAAAGTTTATCATATGAAGGAAAAGAAGTTGCACGTAAAATCAACTTGAAAGAATAATATTCCAATACACAAGCATAATTCCAATATCAGCTAGACTGTGACTAATAATGGGAGCAGCAATTGACTTTAACTTTAGACGAAAAATTCCCCACAATATACCTGCAAGAAAAATAGGAATTACTGCTAAAGCATTAAAAGGAAAGGTGAAGATTTTTACTACGACAATAAGATGATACAAACTATAAAATAAAGAAGTGATTAAAATCGTTTTCGTACTACCATTTTTTTCGAAAAGACGTTGATAAATAAATTCACGCCAATAAAACTCTTCTAATATAGGATTGATAAGGATTAGAACTAAAGCCAGTAACAGAACCTTCGTACCAGTAAAATCCCATTCCATAAGCAATTGATTCAATTTGGGTATATCTAAGACAAACGATTGAAAGACAAATACAAAACCATAAACAGAAATCAAACAAATCAACCCGCTTACAGTACCTAGAATAATCGATTTTATTGAAAAAGTGAGCTGCATTCGATAATGATTTATCTTGCTCCAGTTTGTAACTAAAAGAGGTACAAATAATAACCAACCATAAAAGAGTAAAAAGGTAATTAATATATTATGTAGTAATGGAAGACCGATAAAAATCATAATAGTGGGTCCAATTAGTAATATTAATAGTTTCATCATATACCCTCCAAATATTTTAGGGATTTTTTTACAAATTAATGTTACCATATGTATAAAAAAAGACTTAGCAATAACGCTAAGCCTTCGTGATTTAGTCTTCCTTTTGTTGGTCTAATTTATAATTAGCATTTCCTTCTTCTCTATTTTGTGCAATATTTTCCCTTGTTTTTTGTTGTGGCGATTGGTTTAATAGCGAACTAACATTACGATAATTCGGACTTGTTTCGTTCCCTTTACGATAAATATTTTTACTCAATTAACTCTCTCCTTCTTTCTTTAAAATATGGAAGCTGCTCTATAAATGCTTTTGTTTCTTCATCACCAAATTCATGAATTAATGCATATACTTTTTTCATTCTTTTATCGTAATTATCATTTTCTTTGTCTAAGTGATAAGACCGAAACGGAATATGAGCTCTCCAAAAATTACTTTCCTCTACATCGCCTAGCTGTTCAAAAAGCTTTTGAAAGACAGGAATAATTTCTCTATTTGTGATCACTTCAAATTCCCAAGGAGATTCATCTGGATACGTAAATACTTGTTGATTGCTTACAGAAATATACACTTTATTTAATGCCATTTTCTCACTTCCTTTTTATTAAGTATGTGCAAAATATAAAAAAACATGCACCACAAATGTGGTACATGTCAGGTTCCAAACAAATTAAAATTTCGGAGGTGCTACTTCAGACTGCTTGAAAACGCTTGTCAGTCGAGGCACGCCAGCGCGAGGCGGAAGCGAATAGAACTAAAGTTCATGAGCTTACAACGAGTGCCAGTAACGAAGAATGAAAGCGTTTGTCAACAGTCTGACATGCACCACAAACGTGGTACATGTTTCTCATCATTAACCTTGAATGTCTACAACCGATCCTTTATATGGGTGCGGAGCAGATGCTTGAGGCATATCTTCTAACAGTTGTACTGCAGCTACAGTTTCCATGTTCATCGCATTTTTTAAAACACTCATTTGAACAGTTTGTTGTAACTCCATTAACTGTGCAGACATAATGGAATTGATATCCATACTCATTCCTCCTTCTTTCAAGGTTATTATCGGATGAAATAGGAAAATTTTAATTTTTTGATAATACTTCTTCCCAATTAATTGTTCCATTTTTTACTTCTTCTCGACGCTCTTTGTTCATAATATCATTCGGTTTACCACCATTAGGCCAATCTTTGTCATGATTTTTCCACTCTGGTCTATCTTGAGAAAGAACATAGGCTGCCAAATCAGCTGCCTCTTGATTAGTAAGTGTTCCTTCACTGCCAGCAGGCATATTGTTTTTAATATAACCAGCCATTTTTGATATACGAGCAAGTCCTGCCCCATCATTAAAAGAATTATCACCCCATAATGCGGGACCGGTATTCGGATCTGTACCAGAACCGTCTGCAGCGTGGCAAGCTATACAAGATTTTTGGTATAGTTGTTCTCCACTTGCTACATTGGGTGTTGGTACGTTATCCATATCGTTTGTCATTCTCCATGGAATATCAGCACCAACTGGGACTCCTTCTGAAATATAAGTAAAATATGCTACCATTGCTTTCAATTCATCACTGTTGGCCTCAAATTTTTCCCCATTCATACTTCTGACCATACAACCATTAATACGATCTTCAATTGTTACTATTTTCCCTGAACGTGCTATATATTGTGGATATACCGCAGTCACTCCAACTAGTGAGGAAGAATCTTTATCTAATCCCGCTCCTGCATGACAACTTGCACAAGATAAATTATTTCCAACGTATGGATCTGCTACTGAATAAGTTTCATTTACTAATTTGTATCCATATGTAATTGCCTCGCCAATTGGCCCTTCTGGTACTTCTTCTAAACTCGGTGGATTATAAGTCAGACTATTGCTACTTGACTTACTTACTGCAGCTACTTGCTTTTCAGGTAATTCTACACTCATTTTCTGAGTAAGTTGTACAGCCCCAATAATTGTACCGATAAACAATAAACCAATCGCAATTCCTATTCCATTTTTCATAAATGTCGCTCCTTTCTCTACTAACTTTAGCGTAACAAGAGAGCGACAATTTTGATGTGAGATTTCTCACATTAAAACCAACAATTACATGAATTGTTGGTTTTTTGACTTATTTATTGGAATCACCCAGAAATGCATTCAGCATCCATTGGTGCTTTTCCGTTTTTTGATAAATTGCATTGAGTAGATCTTCTGTCATATCGTCTTCATCTTTTGCTGCTTCATCCATCCCCAGTTTTAAGGATTTCTTTATTTTTTCAAAATCTTTTACTACTGTTTCTACCATTTGGTCAGCTGTTTCTTTATTATTTGCTTCTTCTATATCTGAAAGCTCTAAATGCTCTTTTAATGTAGCTACTGGATTAGCTCCTAAAGTTAAGAGGCGTTCCGCTATTTCATCCATGTTCAATGTTGCTTCGTTATACAACTCTTCAAATTTTGCATGAAGTGTAAAGAAAGATGGTCCTTTTACATACCAATGAAAATTATGCAATTTCGTGTACATTACGGACCATAATGAAACTTGTTTGTTTAGCTCTCTATTCAATTCTGTTGACATAAAGTTGTCACTCTCCCTTAAGTAATTGTTGTTATCTCTTTTCATATACCACTAATTTTCATACAATAAACTTAGCGAATAGTATAATGGAGTGAAAAATATTATGGTATTTTGGATTTTAGGCATTGCAGTTATTTTTAGTATTGTCGGATTTGCATTTTTATATAAATTAGCGATGAATGGAAAACCTTCATCTATTGATCCTAAACCTAAGGACGCTGAGTAATAATGAAGTATATCATTGTATGGATTTTTCGTTTCTACCAAAAGTTCATTTCTCCCTTATCTCCTCCAAGCTGTCGATTTTATCCTACTTGCTCACATTACGGTGTAGAAGCTGTGCAAAAGCATGGAGCCCTAAAAGGTGGATACTTAACGATGAAAAGAATATCGAAATGTCACCCTTTTCATGAAGGTGGCTTTGACCCTGTTCCAGAAGAATGGCCTTTGAAGAAAAAATAGCTTCAAAGGTTTTTTCTTGCTTTTTTTTAGAATGTCTTGTAAGATAAAAAAGTTACAAAAACACAAAACGTAATCGTTACAATTTAGGAGATGGATAGATTGAAAAAAGCACTACTATACTTTCTAGTACTAACTCTCATTTTATTTACAGCCGCATGCGGAAATAAAGAAATCCCAAAAGAAACAACTCAAGAAAAAGGTAATAAAATTCAAATTTATACAACCGTCTACCCACTTCAATATTTTACCGAGCGTATCGGTGGAGATGCAGTAAATGTATCTTCTATCTATCCTGCAGGAGGAAATGAACATACATTTGAACCCACCCAAAAAGATATGATGGCACTAGCTGATGCTGATTTATTTTTCTATATTGGGCTAGGGTTAGAAGGTTTTGTTGAAAATGCGAAAAAGACTTTAGCAAATGAACACGTGAAAATGGTTGCTACGGTTGATTCAGTAAGCGATGATCAACTACAGGAAAGCACACATAATCACGAAGGGGAAAAACAGCATGATGAAGCTACTGAAGCGGCCCATGAACACGAACATGAGAGCGAAGAACACAGTCACAATCAGGCAACCGATGAAGCTCATGAACATGAAGGCGAAGGTCATGAGGGACACGACCATGGAGGTATAGATCCTCACGTATGGATTTCTCCGAAAATAAGCCAAAACCTTGCTTTATCTATAAAAAATTCACTAGTAGAAGCTGCACCAGAACAAAAAGAGACTTTTGAAAAAAATTATGAAGACCTAATTACAGAATTTCAAAAGCTGAATGCAAGCTATGAAGAAATGGCACATAATGCAACTAGTAAAACGTTTTTTGTCTCACATGCAGCATTCGGTTATATCGCAAATACGTATGGTTTAACCCAAATCGCAGTTTCTGGACTTAATTCACAAGATGAGCCTTCTCAAAAAGAACTAGCAAAGATTATTGATTTGGCAAAAGAAAAAAATATCAAGTACATCTTGTTTGAACAAAACGTTTCCTCTAAGCTTACTGAAGTTATTCGAAAAGAAGTTGGTGCTGAAAGCTTAGTATTACACAATTTAGGCGTTTTATCCAAAGAAGATATTGAAAAGAATGAAACGTATTTTACTTTAATGAATAAAAATTTAGAAACATTGAAAACCGTATTGAACTAATGTAAAAGACACTAAAAAGGACCAAGATTCCCTTGGTCCTTTTTTAGTTTGCAATATATATTTTGGAGTTTTTTTTACAATTTTAACATACTACGATTCAAGTTAAATATTTTGAAAACCTTTATTTTTGCTCATTAATTGAATTGTTGTATCTTCAAAACTATCGATAAAAGCTTGAATATTCTTCATGAGAACTTCTACACTCGGAACTTGTTCAATTAATTGTTCTTGGGTATATATATTCCCGCCTTTAATAACGAAATCGATTTCTTTTGTATATCGAATATCTTCGAGAGGGTTCTCTTTCAATATAAGAATATCAGCTATTGCGCCCTCGGCTCCCTTTCCGCGGCCGTTTCTTCAGCCTCTTCGCTTCGAGGGCACTGAAAAAGTGTCATTCATATAAATTATCTATCAAATAGTCCTAAGAGAATTTAGCGCTTTGGCATTCGCTTTCCGCGGGCGAGCGACGAGCCTCCTCCTACGCTTCGCTTCGTGCGGGGTCTCGTCTGTCTCGCTTTCCCGCAGGAGTCTCATGCGTCGCGCTAAATTCTTTAAATGATATACAGCAAATAGTTCCTATAAAAATAATAATTTTGAGTTTTTCAGTGGCCTTCCTGACTTCGCTGTGGGGTCTTCGACTAACGCTATTGCCGCAGGAGTTTCGCCTTTTTCAACGTTTTCTACTTTGGACGATTTTTTGGTCGATGGCGATTTCAACTGTTTTCCCAATAAGCAAATCTAATAAGCCTACGTCTTGGAGACAAAGCCTGCGAAATTTAGTGAGTGAACTTGGGTCGATCACGGGATCTTCTGGTGCCAGATTTAAGAAATACTTGAACGACATGTCGTATTTGGACCGTTCTACTAGATCCACATCGGATACATCAAAAATTGCCTTTTATTGAGTAAGTACTTGAACATCCGAATTGGGGGAACGGCATTCCGACCATTATCTAAACATTATTTTTTTTCAACTCCTCTAAAACGAAGGAGAATTCTACCAATTCGGTTATTTGACGAAGTATATTATCTTTAGGAACGACCAAATTATAAATCGCTATGAATGGGCTTAAATTAAGGGTTTTTTGGTTAGAAATCATTTTGCACACCACCATTAGCTAGTCTCTCTATTATAAACAAGAAGGTTTTTAGAAGAATAGGTGGATGCTTGTTGATTGGAGGGGAAGGCGGCTACTCCAGCCGGAATAGAATGAGCTGAAGACCCTGGACTGAGCGTAGCGAAATTAATTTTTGCGACGAGCTTGCGCAGGAGCAAGGGAAGCGGCTGAAGCCATGCCGGCGGAAATCAACGATTTCCCAATAAAAAGAGAGTATATGAACAACTTGTCATTCACCATACTCTCTATGAAATCTCTTGGAGGACTTTTTCAGTTCCCTCAGCGTAGCCAAGAGGAGGCTTAGCGATTCGTTCGCGGAAAGCAAGTGCAATGTTTCGGAAAACAACAGAATGACTAACATAGGATTTAGCTACCCTCTTCTTAATTATGTAGAAACTTAAAACCTACAAACAGTGGTGATTTTACTCTATACTTTTTTAAGAGAGATTTCATAAACTCGTTCAGTTTTTTGTTTAGAGAAACATGCGCGAGACTCCTGCGGAAAAACGGGCTGACAAGACCCCACAGCGAGGTACGAGCGAGGAGGCTTGACAGTTCGTCCGCGGAAAGCGAGTGCATGCTTCGGAAAACAACAAGATGACTAACATAGGATTTAGCTACCCTCTTCTTAATTATGTAGAAACTTAAAACTTACAAACAGTGGTGATTTTACTCTATACTTTTTTAAGAGATTTCATAAACTCGTTCAGTTTTTATTGTTTGGAGAAACATGCGCGAGACTCCTGCGGAAAAACGGGCTGACAAGACCCCACAGCGAGGTACGAGCGAGGAGGCTTGACAGTTCGTCCGCGGAAAGCGAGTGCATGCTTCGGAAAACAACAAGATGGATTGGGCTACCCTCAAAAGTCATTTTTCAATCACTTTTAGAACATCCCCTAAAATACTTTCACAATAATACCATCTAATTTTCATTTAGATACTTTAATAATTCTCTTCGGAGTAACTTATTCGAAGCATTTCTAGGTAGCTGATCCACAAAATAATAGTCAACCGGTTGTTTATAGGGTGCAATGACGTTTTTCATAAATTCTTTTAGTTCTTCTTCGGATACCTTATCTTTTAAAACAACGAATGCCACTGGTACTTGACCCCATTTATCATGTTGTCTTCCTACTACACCTGCTTCTTTCACCGCCGAGTGCTTGACTAATGCTTGTTCAACCTCTGCTGGATATATATTTTCACCACCGGAAATCATTAAATCCGAACGGCGATCAACAACATATAAATATCCTTCTTCATCAATATACCCAACATCTCCTGTGTGAAGCCAACCATCTACTAATGGATTCTTCGACTCTGCAGCACCGATATATCCTTTTGTCACATGAGGTCCCTTAATACAAATTTCTCCGATTTTGTCTTTTCCATCAATTCTTACTTCTGCGAAAAAAAGTGGTTTACCTGCGGAACCTAACTTACGAATAGCATCTTCACTCGATAACGTCGTCGTTTGGGAAGAAGTTTCCGTCATTCCGTACGTTTGTAGTACTGGAATATTACGTTCTATTGCTCTTTCTAAATAGTTTAATGGCACTGGCCCTCCACCTACAAGCATAGTTTGGAACGAGCTTGGAAAAGTAAGATTCTTTTCTTCTAGAACAGTAATAATTCTTTCTAATGTCACAGCAACAACTGACATTTGCGTGACAAATCCATTTAATATTTCTTTTATTGCTTGTTCTGCATCAAACTTCGTATGAAGGTTGACTGTCATTCCATACAAAACTGAGCGCATTAATATAGAAAAGCCACTAATATGGAATAATGGCATTGTACATAGCCAACAATCATTCGGCTGAACACCTAAATTTAATGCAGAACCTGTCGCACTCATTACATGGTTTTCAAGCGATTGTCTAACACCTTTAGGATTTCCAGTTGTGCCTGATGTGTACATGATAGTGATTGTACGATTTTTTGACCACTCATTTTCTATTTCAAAAACATTTCGCTTTCCAGCTTGTACATCTCCAAATGAAAACTTTTTTACAAATTCTAAGTTTCTTTTTTCATGAGAATCTACTAATAAGAAATCGGAGTTACTATCATTTAATTGATAGCTCAATTCCTCTTCTGTTAGACGTTCATTTAACATAACTAGCTCACAGCCAAGTTGCATACAACCATGTAAAACAAATACTAATTCCGGACTAGAAGAAGCTAAGACAGCGATTCTCATTCCAGGTTGAATATTTTTTGCATGAAGTTTTTCTGCAAACTCTAGTGCATCATTATATAACTGTGCAAATGTCCATTCTTTCTCCTGAAATCTTAAAGCAATTCGGTTAGGTGTTAATCTTGCCCGTTTCATTAATAAATTCGGGTACATGATACCAATCTCCTTTAGAAAAAAGCTGCCCTATAATAGGACAGCTTAGACTTATGGGGTTGTTCGGTAAAAACGCGACGTCAATCGCAATACCGAACCGACCTACATCCTGTAACCCTCACGGAAAACGTGGGAATTGACCAAAATCAGGTTTACGTTTTTCTTTAAATGCATCGCGGCCTTCTTTTGCTTCATCTGTTGTGTAGTAAAGAAGTGTAGCGTCTCCTGCCATTTGTTGAAGTCCAGCCAAGCCGTCTGTATCTGCATTCATCGCTGCTTTTAAGAATCGAAGTGCAGTTGGGCTCATCTCTAGCATTTCTTCACACCATTGAACCGTTTCATCTTCAAGTTGTGCATAAGGAACAACTGTATTAACTAGACCCATATCCAACGCTTGTTGTGCATCGTATTGACGACATAGGTACCAAATTTCACGAGCTTTTTTATGACCGATAATACGTGCAAGATAACCAGAACCATAACCAGCATCAAATGAACCAACTTTTGGTCCAGTTTGTCCAAAGCGTGCGTTATCGGCAGCAACTGTTAAGTCACAAACTACATGTAATACGTGACCTCCTCCAATAGCATAACCTGCTACCATTGCAACAACTGGTTTTGGAATAACACGGATTAATCGTTGTAAGTCTAATACGTTTAAGCGTGGAATTTCATCGTCCCCTACATAACCGCCATGACCACGTACCTTTTGGTCTCCACCTGAACAGAAAGCGTGCTCGCCTTCACCTGTTAAAATAATAACACCAACATTTTTATCATCACGTGCGCGTGAAAATGCATCAATCATTTCCATTACCGTTTTTGGACGAAATGCATTTCGTACCTCAGGTCGGTTAATCGTAACTTTCGCAATACCATTATAAAATTCATACTTTATATCTTCATATGTATGTAATGTTGTCCATTCACGAGTCATTACTAGTCCTCCTTTAAAATAATCTCCTCTACTATTGTAGCAAACAATTCAGGATTTTCCACATGTATTGCATGACCTACTCCCGTTACTACTTTCCATTTTGCATTTGGCAAGTAGGATGCCATCTGTTTTGCAATTTCACAAAACTTTTGATCTAATTCCCCTGTTAGTAGAAGTGTTGGGAAAGTAATTTGTTCTAACTTATCCCAATATGACGTTTGTACTCCTGTACTAAATCCTTTCAAACTATTCGAGAGCCCTATTTCCGACTGTGTAAGTCTTTCCTCACGAATAGCTAATTGTTTTTCATATGGAATACTTTTTTGGGAATGAAATAAAGGGATATTTTCCCAATAATTTACGAAGGATTTTATACCTTCATTTATGATTCTTTCAGCAAGTAGAGAATCTGCTTGTTTTCTTTGCAACCTCTCGCTAACATTCGCTAATCCAGGGGAACTACTCTCTAGTATTAATTTGTCCACTGGATATTTAGCTGCATAAGCTAGTGCTAGACGACCACCCATAGAATAACCTACAAGCGTAAAATGAGTCCATTGAATTTGTTGAAAAAGCGCATGGAGATCTTCTATTTGCTCTTCAACATAGTACCGCTCATGTTTGCTCGGTTTAGATGTTTGACCATGCCCAATTAAATCAACTGTCAACACTTCTACATCGGAAGGTAAAAAGTTGATCACATCCTTCCAAGTACTACTAGAACTTGTAAAACCATGGAGCAAAACGACTTTTTCTTTTGCTCCAATATTGTATCTTTTTATATGCATCTCAATCGAACGAATATTTACGTTTATGCTTTCCAAATTGAGTCTAGCTCCTTCGAAATAGAGGTCCATAGTTTACGATGTGTTTCCGTATTCACTTGACGATTCGTAACTACTTCAATAATACGAATATCATTCTTTTTCGGTTGATTTATTACCTTTTGGAATTCTTCTTTTGAATGAACTGCATCATACTGCGCATCATACATAGCTGCAATATGTGAAAACTCTAGCCCGGTTGGAGTTCCAAATAAATGTTCAAAATAATTGGTTTCAGCAGATTGAGGTAAATAAGAGAAAATACCCCCACCATCATTATTCATTACAACGATTGTGATATCAGTTTGCTGGAATCTACTCACAATAAGACCATTTACGTCATGTAAAAAAGCTAAATCCCCAATTAATAGATACACTGGTCGAGATGTTGCAGCTTGTACACCCATTGAAGTGGAAACAACTCCATCTATTCCATTTGTTCCTCTATTACAGTATATTTGTATATCCTTAGAGGTTTTATTGAAAAATGTATCTACATCGCGAATTGGCATACTACTACTTGCAAATAAATCTACGCCACTTGGTAAATATTCAAATAATGTCCCTGCAAGTGCACCTTCATCTTCCTCTGTCTTAATGTAAGTATGAATATGTTCTGTTGCAATATCATTTGCTCTTGACCAATTGTCTAAGTACGAGGTTCGTTGTTTCTCCTTAATTGGAATCCACAAAGATGCTGCTGCAACTTGAACATGGTGGGTTACTACATGAATTGAATCTCGGAAAAGTGAACTTTCATCAACAGCGACAAACACTTTTGGTTTACACCCTTTTAGAAATTGCGTAAGTGGTTTTGAAACAGGTTGTGCACCAAATCGAATGACGACATCCGGTATTACAGAATCTTTAAATGCATTATCTTTTAATATCGCATCATACTGATCGATACATAAATGAATACAATCCTCTGGTATGTTGCTTCTTAAATTAGACAACGGATCCACTAAAACTGGCCATTGAACTGTTTTAGCAAAGTTCCAAAAACCTTCTATTGTTTGCAATGAATCGCCTACGATAAATATCCCTTTTTCCTTTTCTTGAAGAACTTCTTTGAACCATGTAACAAATTCATCTCCAGGGACAAGTTGTCCCATTTCAGTAAATGTAACTTGCGTCGTAGTTTCCGTCGGCACCATATCGATTAGTAAAGGCTCGCGAAAAGGGACATTAATATGTACCGGTCCCATTGGGAGAGCTTTTGCAGTACTAATAGCACGATGAATATGACGTTCTATAAAAGGTAAATTTTCATCGTTGTCCTCTGGTATTGGAAAATCGACTGTCCATTTTACATGCTTCCCAAAAAGATGAATTTGATCAATTGCTTGTGGGGCACCTACTTCCCGTAATTCATGCGGTCTATCCGCAGTAACTACTAATAACGGAATACGGGCGTAGTATGCCTCAACAATCGCAGGGAAGAAATTAGCAGCAGCCGTCCCAGAAGTACAAAGTAAAACTACAGGGGATTTTTTAACTTTTGCAATCCCCAAAGCAAAGTATGCCGCAGATCGTTCATCAATTTGACGATAAAAACGAAAGCTTTCTTCTTTTACAAAAGCATAAGCAAGTGGTGTCGATCTAGATCCTGGACAAATAACTACGTCTCTTACACCTGCTTGTTTCACTGTTTCTACGAACTGATTAACATACGATGTTAAAAAAGAGCTGTTATTCATTCATATTGCCTCCAAGTGTCCGCAGCATTGGTCTAAACTTCACTCGTGTCTCTTCAAATTCATCCAATGATGTAGATTCCGCAACTAAACCACCGCCTGCGTATAAATAAGCGTGTTCATTATCTAATAAGGCAGAGCGAATGCCAACTGCAAACTCACCATCACCTTCTGTATTAATCCAACCAATTGGCGCAGCGTAATACCCGCGATTCATCTGCTCCGATTCTCTAATAATAGAAACTGCCTCTAGTCGTGGCTCTCCACCAAGTGCCGGGGTTGGGTGCAATGCTTCTACAAATTCAAACAAAGATGCATCTCCTTTTAACTTCCCTTCAATTGGTGTAAATAAATGCTGAATATCTCTTATTTTCATTAATTTTGGTCTAGAGGGAACTTTAACATTTTCACAATATTGATTAAATACTGTACGAATCATGTCTACAACAAATTGATGCTCTCCTAAGTTTTTACGATCAGCAAGTAAATTGTCCCCTAGTTCTTTATCTTCAACGGAGTTCTTCCCTCGTCTAACAGAACCAGCTAAACCTGCTGAATGAACATTTCCATTTTCTACTTTTACTAATCTCTCTGGTGTTGCACCAAAGAACATTTTATCGTCTTTTTCTAATCCAAATAAATAGCTTTCTGGCTGCTCCATAGCTGTATTATAAATGGCTGTAGAAGAAGAAAATGATTCGTCGAAAGTAAGCATGAGTGATCGCCCAATGACCACTTTATTCACTTCATTGTTTCTAATTTGATTCGTAACATCTTCCACTGCTTTCAAATATTCATCTTTTAATCGATCTTTTCTTCCAATTAGCTTCGGTTTTGCGTGGACCTTTAATTCTTTTACTTGTGCAGTGTGAATTAATGCATCACGTTCATTCCGTAATTGCTCAAATGCTCCGGAACTATCTTTTTCATCCGTAATATAATGAATACTGACAAATGCCTGTTCATTCTTGATGACTAATTGAAAAGAAGAAACTGCAAAAAAGCTTGAAGGGAACGTATCCCACTCTGATTTTATTTTATTTAAAGGATCAAATGAAAAACCGCCAAAAAGGATTGGTGACACATCTACCTTCTCTTTCAAAGAGGTTTGACACAGTTCTCTCCACTTGGATGCAATATCACTGTACCTTGTATCATCTAAATCATTTGACAAAATATGTGCATGTCCTAAACCAACTATAGTAAAGGTCTTCTCTTTATTTTGCCAGTAAAAGCGTTTCCCTTTATAACATTCGTCACCTGCCTCAAAAAAAGCATGGGCCGATAATCTCGACACCTCTATTGTCTCTGTATAAAAACACAATGTTGACTTCTTATTACCGGTGGTGTTCGGCATAAATATTACCTCCGTATAGATACCTTTTGAATAATTTTCTATTAAATGTGCGCCTCGGTATATTTGAGCCAAGATGAAATTCTGTGGCATACGCAAGAGGCTTAACTTTATTCAATTGGAAGTTTGTACATCCCAACTAAATACGGTTAAAATACTCTACCCTTAATCATACATCTTTCTACGGTTTTCGGCACACATTTAGCTACAAATATGTGCTAAAATTGAGGTTGGATTCTTTTAAAGGAGAGAAAATTTATGTCACATGAACTTGAAGCCGACAAAGGCTGGCGTATTTGGTGGAAATTAACAAGACCTCATACATTAACTGCTTCATTTGCTCCGGTTTTTCTTGGAACGATGATTGCTCTATATGACACAAATATTAACTGGACTTTATTTTTTGCAATGTTATTTGCTTGTCTTCTTATACAAGCTGCAACTAATATGTTCAATGAATATTACGATTTTGCAAGAGGGCTCGATAGTGAGAAATCAGTAGGTATTGGCGGAGCAATTGTTCGAAATGGAGTTAAACCGAAAACGGTTATGCAATTAGCGTTGTTACTTTACGGGATCGCTGCATTACTAGGACTCTATATTTGCTATGAAAGCTCTTGGTTATTATTAGTCGTTGGTGCTATTTCTATGGCAGTAGGTTACTTATACACTGGCGGACCTTACCCGATTGCATATACACCATTTGGAGAATTGTTTAGCGGATTGTTTATGGGGATGCTAATTGTATTAATTGCAGTGTTCATTCAAGTCGGATCTGTACCTAACTTTGCTATTTTACTATCTGTACCAAGTGCTTTTTTAGTAGCTGCTATTATGCTTTCTAACAATATTCGAGACCTTGTAGGAGATAAAGAAAGTGGTAGAAAGACAATGGCTATTCTAGTAGGAAGAAAAAACGCTGTTTCTATTTTAGCTTCATACTTCATCATTTCGTATGTATGGATAATCGGACTCGTCATTTTGCAAGTTATTACTCCTTGGACATTATTAGTACTTTTAAGCATAAAAAAACCAATGCATGCCATCAAATTATTTAGAGAAAAAGAAAAACCTCTAGAAGTAGCACCAGCTATGAAGGATACTGCTTTAACTAATACCATTTTTGTATTCCTTCTAGGTATTGGCTTACTTATTGGATACATTTAAATGGCACATAAAACAGCTAGGAAGTTTAATTACTTCCTAGCTGTTTTTATGTAAGAAAAACTAATAAATGAAGGATTCAAATTTGTTTTCCCAAATATATAAATTCATATTAATCGTCTATAGGTTAAGGCAGTTAATCTATAGACGATTATCATCAGAAAAAGAATTTAATTCAATTCACTTTTTTTAGAATGTCTTAAGTACCTACAATTTTCTTTCCTCTAGGTTGCTTTCCATCTGCATCCGGCTCCAATGTAATTCCTATATTGTCAAATTTGCTAAATTTTGATGTATTCACCGTTAGGATTCCGTTTCCTTTTGGATCAGGCTTAAAGACACCCGCACTTTGACGTTGATCATTTTCTATCAACCATACTTGGTATACTTCTTTCCCTTCCGTTTGTGGAAAACCTGTTACACTTATAACAAGTTCTTGTTGACCATTGTTATTTATCATAAATGCTTGCCCATTTATTTCGCTTAGATCCCCCTCCAAAGAGTTCAATGTCATCGAAGCAGCAATTTCACTAAATCCTTTTGTCTCGTTTGGAATTAACTGAGTAACCAAGATAATTATACACACCAACATTGCAATACTAAGATTTGCTGTAAGTGGAGTGAATTGACTCCGGACTGTTTGAAATACTGATTTCAACTTTTCAAACGGTGTTACATTCACTGCCTCTTCTGAGAATACAAAATTTAAAACGTCTTCTTTTAAACCAGGTGGATTGTCAACTACTTCAAAGTCAAAATGCATTGACTCCCACACCTCCTTCTCATCTGCTGACATGTCATTTGGGTTAGGGATGGAGTAGTCTGATAACCAAATATGTTCGCTTTTCTCTTTTTTGTCACTATTCATATCTCTCCCCCTCTCCTATGTACAGACGTAACTGTTTTAATGACTGATGTAATCGACTTTTTATAGTTCCTAAAGGTTCTTTTTCAATATTTGCTATTTCTTGAAGTGTGCAGCCTCTCCAATATAATAAATCTATTAATCTTCTTTGTTTCATTGATAATTTAGTCTTCGCATGTTGAATTATATGTACATTGTCATGATCTTCAAATACATTTTTTGGATCCGCCATATGCTCGATCAGTTTTTCGTCTTCTTGAATTTTATAACGCTGTTCTTTTTTTACATAATCTAAACAAATATTCCTCGTTATCGTAAGTAGCCAATTAATAAATTTTCCTTTTGATGCTTCATAACTACTTTTTGTCGTCCATAGTCTTAAGAAGACAAGCTGTGTAATTTCCTTTGCCATTTCCACTTGATTATTAGAAAATTTATAAGCATAACTATACACGAGCTTTCCATAACGATCATACAATACCTCAAGTGCATTTCGATTTTTCTTTTGCACTAAATGGAATAGTTCCTCATCATTTTTTGCTTGCACTTAATACACTCCTTTCTCGCTAAATAATTTTCTGATTTTTTCTATTGTATCAAGAAGATAGCCTTTTCATCATAAGAAAACGTTATAAACATACAAAAAACAGGAGAAACCATACGAATTTCTCCTGTGTAGTGCTTTTATTTAAACACAGTACTATTATTTATGATATACCAAACGTCTTTAACTCCTTCTCCATTTACATCCCCTTTTGCTGCATCCTTTACAAAATAATAAAGTGGATAGCCCTTATAAGTGAGTTGCTTTTCTCCATTGTCTTCTCGGATGATCTCCCCGAAATCATTCTTATCATACCCCTCGGGTATACCATAATTACCAGCTTTAACAATCGGCCAGTTTGCAAGGCAGTCATCGGTACAATTACTCTTTCCTTCTTCATCTTTTTTAAAATAATAGAGTGTCATTCCTTTGTCATCCGCTAAATAGTCTCCCACTTTTTCATTCGATAAGACTTGTAAAGCCGGTCCAGCAGATGCTGGTACTTTATCAGCATCCTTCTTCACCTCCGAATTACTAGCCCCGCATCCGGTTGCTATTGCAACAACAGTCAACAGTAATAAACCAAACAACCATTTTTTCATCTTTTTTTCCTCCAAATTCAATCTTTTTTATGTTCATTAAAGGAAACGATTGAAGAAGTGAAACGGTTTGAATTATTTTTTACCAAATGAAAATAATTTCATTAGTGATCACTAATGACGTTTTGCGCATTTAAAATTTAGAACAAGTATGAAAACACACTGTTCTGCATATTTTTGTTTTCATTCTTGAACCAACCGTTCTTTGGCTTCTATGAGGAAAGCTTTTTGACCTTAAGAGGAATTTGCTATGAGTGAACGGAAGAGCGCTGAAGGGTAATGCAAAACCTTTGGGGTAAATAAAGCTTTCAGTTAATCCATAATCTATTATCTTCTAAACAACAAAAAAAGGTAATCAAATGAATGATTACCTTTTTTATAGTCTATGACCCCTACGGGATTCGAACCCGTGTTACCGCCGTGAAAGGGCGGTGTCTTAACCGCTTGACCAAGGGGCCAACATATGGCGGAGAAGGAGGGATTTGAACCCTCGCGCCGGTTACCCGACCTACACCCTTAGCAGGGGCGCCTCTTCAGCCACTTGAGTACTTCCCCATATGGCTCCGAAGGTAGGACTCGAACCTACGACCAATCGGTTAACAGCCGATTGCTCTACCACTGAGCTACTTCGGAATAATGGTGGGCCTAAATGGACTCGAACCATCGACCTCACGCTTATCAGGCGTGCGCTCTAACCAGCTGAGCTATAGGCCCATTAGTGGAGCGGGTGAAGAGAATCGAACTCTCATCATCAGCTTGGAAGGCTGAGGTTTTACCACTAAACTACACCCGCATAAAATGGTGGCTCAGGACGGAATCGAACCGCCGACACAAGGATTTTCAGTCCTTTGCTCTACCGACTGAGCTACTGAGCCCCTTCAGTTTGCACTAAGCTGCACATCTCTTTGTCAGCTACACTCGTTCAATCAGTCACGTACTTTGGTACGTTTCTTCCTTCACTCGATTGCTTCCTTGACCTGTTTGCTTATTCCAAACTTTATTTCGATTTGTGCTAAGCAACAAATCTCTAAAAATTAAATGGCGGTCCCGACCGGGATCGAACCGGCGATCTCCTGCGTGACAGGCAGGCATGTTAACCGCTACACCACGGGACCATTTGGTTGCGGGGACAGGATTTGAACCTGTGACCTTCGGGTTATGAGCCCGACGAGCTACCGAACTGCTCCACCCCGCGACAGTATTATAGTTGCAATTTAAATCTACTACGCTCGAAGAAAGTAGGACACCTGCTTCGACTTCGTCTGCATCGGTGTTAATCGTCATCTTCGTTTGACGATTTGCTCCACCCCGCGACAATATTATAGTTGCAATTTAAATCTACTACGCATTTAGTGAGTTTTACGTCTTCCACGCTACGCTTGCGTCGACGTTAATCGCTTTCTTCGTAAAGCGATTTGCTAATAGTTTTTAAAAAATGGAGGAGGAAGAGGGATTCGAACCCCCGCGCGGTATGACCCGCCTGTCGGTTTTCAAGACCGATCCCTTCAGCCAGACTTGGGTATTCCTCCGTGGTATTGATGGTGGACCTTGCAGGACTCGAACCTGCGACCGGACGGTTATGAGCCGTCTGCTCTAACCAACTGAGCTAAAGGTCCTTAAGATGGCGGCAGAGGGAGTCGAACCCACGACCTTTCGGGTATGAACCGAATGCTCTAGCCAGCTGAGCTACGCCGCCAAGGATATTAAATTATTCTACATGGTGGAGCCTAGCGGGATCGAACCGCTGACCTCCTGCGTGCAAGGCAGGCGCTCTCCCAGCTGAGCTAAGGCCCCATTTATAATTAACTGGTCGGGAAGACAGGATTCGAACCTGCGACCCCTTGGTCCCAAACCAAGTGCTCTACCAAGCTGAGCTACTTCCCGTATATATGGCGCGCCCGGCAGGAGTCGAACCCACAACCTTCTGATCCGTAGTCAGACGCTCTATCCAATTGAGCTACGGGCGCATATACTTTTTCATAAAAGTGGTGCCGAGGACCGGAATCGAACCGGTACGGTAGTCACCTACCGCAGGATTTTAAGTCCTGTGCGTCTGCCAGTTCCGCCACCCCGGCACTTAAATGAATCTTTGGAGCGGAAGACGAGGTTCGAACTCGCGACCCCCACCTTGGCAAGGTGGTGTTCTACCACTGAACTACTTCCGCTCGGTTATTAAATTAAATGGTGCGGGTGAAGGGAGTCGAACCCCCACGCCTTGCGGCGCTAGATCCTAAGTCTAGTGCGTCTGCCAGTTCCGCCACACCCGCATAATTAATTTTTTGAAAAAATGGTGAGCCATGAAGGACTCGAACCTTCGACCCTCTGATTAAAAGTCAGATGCTCTACCAACTGAGCTAATGGCTCTAAAAATGACTGGTGCCGGCGAAAGGACTTGAACCCTCAACCTACTGATTACAAGTCAGTTGCTCTACCAGTTGAGCTACACCGGCAAGTGTAGTAATTTATGGTGGAGGATGACGGGCTCGAACCGCCGACCCTCTGCTTGTAAGGCAGATGCTCTCCCAGCTGAGCTAATCCTCCTGGGCAATAAAAATATAACAAGATAAAAAGTAAACCCGATTTTATGTATTTATTGCAAGCCAAGCGACGTCCTACTCTCACAGGGGGAAACCCCCAACTACCATCGGCGCTGAAGAGCTTAACTTCCGTGTTCGGTATGGGAACGGGTGTGACCTCTTCGCCATCATCACTAGACTTGAATAATGAAAGACAAGTTTTATTATAACCACTCTTTTAGAATATTACAAGTGTTTTTTTTATTTTTTTGTTCTTTCAAAACTGGATAAACGACATTTTGACAAACAAATTCTATTTGGTTAAGTCCTCGATCGATTAGTATTCGTCAGCTGCACGTGTCGCCACGCTTCCACCCCGAACCTATCTACCTCATCGTCTTTGAGGGATCTTACTTACTT
>NZ_VDGI01000024.1 GCF_006861825.1 Psychrobacillus vulpis
ATCAAATTCACCAGGTTTATTTAGTATACATAAAAACATAAAACGTTAGATTTCTACTCGTTCCAATCTACTTAAATAATAGTTGTAAATAAAGTACGTAAATAAACTTGACTGGACGTAAGAAAAAGACTGTAGGCAAACTCAAATTTCTTTGAGTTTGCCTACAGTCTGAAATCTCCACATATGAATGTGGAGACTCCGGATTAAAGAAATGCGATATGGTGCTTACCATTAAATTCATAAGGAAGCTCTAAAAGCTGATTTACTAAATTAGGTCCAACTTCATTCAAGAGCTGAAGTGGGGAATAAGTACGTTCTTGTAATCCACCATTAGGAGTCAACTCCATTATCATTCGATCATAACGGTGAATCGAGGCATCTAGCTTTCCAATGAAATTATCTTCAATTGCATTTTGGATATATTTCAATTGATTTTCATGATAGCGCAAGTTTTTTTCAACTAAAGGCGATAACTTTATATCGTCCGATTGAAGTAACTCGTCTAACTCAGTATATTTAACTACTAGCTGTTGTTTAATGGAATCAATCAACGCTGGAACTTTTTCATTGCGATTGTCGTTAATATATTGAAGCTTAGCTGCTTCTACTGCCCCATCCCATATATCAGGTACAGAGAAAGAAAATTTTTCCAACAATGTTTGGGTTTTTATATTTACAATCGAAATGCTCAGCCTTGGCATAATTACCGGCATCTTCATATCAAATAGTTCAAATGCATTTTTCAAAATTCCCCAGTAAGCAATTTCGCCAGGTCCTCCAATAAAGCTTAAGACCGGAAAAACCATTTCTTGCATAAGGGGTCTTGTAACGACATTATTACTTAGTTTTTCAGGATAACTTATCGCGATTTCCATCAATTCATCTTCTGAAAAAGAAATTCCTTTTGCTTCATGGACAAATTTGTTGTCTTTTCTTTCTAATAAGAAACGTTCACCATTTTCTACGTAAAATAAATGGGCGGCATTTTCTTTTGCTTGAATTGGCATACCGAATCCTGATTGTTCAAATGCTTTTTCATTTTCAAAAACTATTTTCGCCAATTCCGATGACTGCTTCACCATTTTTTGAAAATATTCACTTTCTAGTTTTCGGAATGGTTCATATGCTGCATCTATAAAAAGCAGTCCTTCCTCTTGAAAAAGATCGTTCATCATTGCGGCAAAAAAATCACTATACGTTAAGTTATTTTCTAAAAGATTATTTATCTTGGAGAATAGCTCCTTCGTATATAAAGTTTCCGGTAAACTTTGGAATAGTTCTTCCATGTAGCCGCTCATTAGTTCATTATCAAATTTCGTTACGGAAGCCATTTGCTTGATTTTGGATACTTCTGGGTAGACGACCTTCTGAAGTTTTCTTCCTCTTTCTATGTAAACATGATTAATCTCGTCTATATCATGATCTTCTCCTGCTATCCAGAAAACAGGGATTACGGGAACTCCAAGTTTTTCTCTTTGCTGTTTTGCTAAAGTAATAACGGAAATAGCCTTATGAATAGAGTACATCGGACCAGTAATTATTCCAGCCTGCTGTCCTCCAATAATGATAATCCCATTGTCTTTCAATTCTTCTAGGTGTTTTTTACTTTTTTCAGATATTCCAAACTTGCTCATGTAATTCGTTAATACATTTACGAGTTCACTTCTTTTATGCTTACTAAAATCAGTTTCCTGAAGTCGATTTTGAAGTGCTGTTTGATTCCATTCATAATGAAAGAAAGAAGATAGGCTAGCTGTATCTTCTAAATATTTCTTATAAAATGAGGAAGCGAATGGTTGTGTGTGTTTCTCTAATCGCACGATTTTTCCACCTCTTTAATATAAATACTTAACGAGTATATCATTTCACAACCCTTAGTGAAAAATTATTAGCTTATATAATATAATACATATCGGATAACTCCGATTATCCAAATAAGTGCGTAAGCTATGCATAATAAAAGAAATAATGATCTCCAAATTTTACGGAGAAGAGGGATTATTTCGATTTCCTTTTCAGTTCTCCAATCAAAATAAGTAAAAATCGTAGCAATTATTAACGACATAATGATTAATGAGAATAGGATATTTTTTGAAAACAGCACGGAGACTGCATTAGAAACTGAAAAAAACAATATTAGCGTTGTCACATCTGCTGCAATTCCGAATGACTTTTTTCTTTTATGTAATAAATATTTTGATATTAGAAATGTAAGTAAAAATAAGAGAAAAGGAAACACTAGAAAAATAGAAAGTATTTTAATAATTACAATCACCTACTTTATTCATTTCTTGAAGTAATAGATAAAAAGTATTTAATACGGGCAATATTTTATCCCTTTTTCGAGCTTCTCCAATGACTGCCCCCACAATTGTATCAATCTCCATCAAACGACCTTTTTCATAATCAGCCAGCATGGAAGATCGATTATATTCAGTTTGTTTGCAAAGTTCGACAACATCTTCCCAAGTTAGTAGTTCTTGCCAACCCTCAAAAGCTCCCATCAATTCATCATACATATTTCTTAAAATGATAAAGTAGGATTCATTTTTAATTAGTTCACCATTTTGTACTTTTGCAATAGTAGTTAAAGGATTTATCAAACAGTTTAATAACGCTTTTCGAAAAAGAATTTGTTCAATATTAGAAGTGAACTGGATCGGAAACATATCCGAAGAACTTTCAATTAACATATCTACCTTTTTTCTGAGTCCTTTTAAAATACCAACCGTTGTTAATCCGATTCCAAGATGACTCACGGTAGTTGGGTTTACTTTTGAAGCACCATGTAAAACAGATCCAATTGCTATTGTTTCTTGTTTTAACTGTTCAACATAAGAGAGATGAAGTAAACCGTTTTGAATGAATAATAATGGAGTTTGTTTAGGAAGTGAATCTAACCCTACTTTTAATTGTCCTAGATGATGATATTTCACAGCAACAATGATCAAGTCCATTGATTCCAATAATTCTATTTCACTTACTTGCTTACAATGAATAAGTTTAGGTGCGTTGTGTTTTTTTTCTATGTAAAGTTTTTCATTTTCATTGTTTTTTCTCACCAAAAATGTAACTTCATGCTTTGCTTCCGCTAAATAGGCACCAAACAGCATCCCTATTGCGCCTGCTCCAATAATACCTATTTTCAAAATAAACACCTCCAACTATAAAAATGTTCAGCTCCTATGTCAGCTCCAACAATTGTCTTCTGCAAAATGTTCTGCTCAGGAGTGCAATAAATAAGGAGCGAGGAGGCTGAAGTGACGCCCGCGGCAATGGAAGTCATTGAGAAACTCGAATTAGTATTTTTGTAAGAATTAACTTGCTTTATTTATTTAAGAGAATTTAGCGCGACGCATGAGACTCCTGCGGGAAAGCGAGACAGACGAGACCCCGCACGAAGCAGAGCGAAGGAGGAGGCTCGTCGCTCGCCCGCGGAAAGCGAATTCCTAAGCGATAAATTCTCTTAAGCCCTATTTGATAGTATTTTTTTTAGAATAACACTTTTTCAGTGACCTCCGGAAAGGGAGCCGTTTCAACGATTTTCGGGAGTATCGCCTTTTTGAACGATTTACTAGAAATGAGAAAGTAGAGTAAAGTGTGGAAATTGTTTAGGTTCCACCTCTACTTTTAGCTTTTTAGACAATCTCTTTTATCTTATGAAAAAGGCCTACCCTTAAGGTAGACCTTATTTTTAAAATTTATTATACAGGAAGCACAGGATGTTTTCGAGGTGCTACAGGAATTTCTTTGTTCTCATAATACTTCAGACGATTTGCAAGTTCGTTGCGTAAATCACTTGGTGCCACAATCTCATCAATAATCATCTCAGATGCTAGTTTATAAATATCAATTTCTTCTTTATATTCTGCATGCTTCTCTTGAACAAATTTAATTTTTTCCTTTGGATCTTCGATGGCTTCTATTTTGTTTGAATAAACTGCATTGACTGCTGCTTCAGGTCCCATTACTGCAATTTGTGCAGTTGGAAGTGCAATACATACATCTGGCTCGAATGCAGGTCCTGCCATTGCATATAAACCTGCTCCATACGCTTTACGAACAATGACTGATATTTTTGGTACTGTTGCAGAGCTCATCGCTGCGATTAATTTCGCACCGTGACGAATAATTCCAGCTCGTTCTACTTTCGTTCCGATCATAAAGCCTGGAACGTCCGCTAAAAACAGCAATGGAATAGAAAAAGCATCACAAAGTGAAATAAATTTCGCCGCTTTATCAGCAGAATCTACAAAAAGTACTCCACCTTTTGCTTTTGGTTGGTTTGCAATAATTCCTACTGCTTGTCCTTCGATACGCGCAAAACCAGTAATTAACTCTGGAGCAAATAGTTTTTTTACATCAAAAAAAGAATCTTTATCAATTAAAGCATCAATCGCTTCATACATATCGAAAGGTGCATTTTGATTTTCTGGAATAATCGCTTCTAAAGTTCTTCCTTCTTTCGCTTGCTTTGGCTCCACTTTTTTCGGCTTTTCTGTGAAATTAGCAGGGAAAAAGCTTAAATAACGCTTTGCTTCGGCTATTGCCTCTTCCTCTGAAGTTGCTAGCACATCTCCACAACCGCTGATTGTACAGTGCATGCGAGCTCCGCCCATTTCTTCCAGAGTTACTTTTTCACCAATTACTTTTTCAGCCATTCGTGGAGATCCTAAATACATGGAAGCATTTCCTTCTACCATGATTACCAAATCACAAAATGCTGGTATGTATGCACCACCTGCAGCAGATGGTCCAAACAACAAACAAATTTGTGGTATGAATCCAGAAAGCCTTACCTGATTGTGAAATATTTTTCCCGCTCCACGGCGATTTGGGAACATATCTAACTGATCTGTAATACGCGCTCCTGCTGAGTCTACTAAATACAACATAGGCACTCTATTTTTCTCAGCTATTTCTTGAATACGAATAATTTTCTCCACCGTGCGGGAACCCCATGAACCTGCTTTTACTGTTGAGTCATTAGCCATTACGCAAACCGTTTGACCATTTACTTTCCCAGTTGCAGTTACAACACCGTCTGCCGGTAAATCGCCAGCTTCTACATTAGCGAAGCGACCATCTTCTATATATTCCCCATTATCGAATAGTAAAGCTAATCGATCTCGAACAAATAGTTTGTTTTGTTCTTTCATTTTTTCGTGATACTTTTCATGACCACCAGCAAAAATCGACGTTAACTTACTTTCTAATCGTTCGTTATACGCTTTATTTTCTCCCACTTCGAAAGCCCCCTTACTAGAAAAGCATAAGGCGCCAGCTTGTCAGCGACAAGCAAATGACGGTTTCCGAGGATGCAGCTCTTCAGCCACTGGAGGAAACTGGCATTTGACCTCGAGCTGACGGCGCCTGAAGCTAGACAGTTATTAAGTAAAAAAGTAATTCTACCTATCTATTAATGTTCATTAATTATTCAAATGTAATAAGAACGTCGCCTTCATTTACGAAATCGCCAACTTGTGCATTAATAGTAGCTACTTTACCTGCTACTTCTGCTTCCACTGGAATTTCCATTTTCATTGACTCCAAAACAAGCACTACTTGTCCAGAAGATACTTCTTCTCCTACTTCCACGTTTACGGTAAATACAGTACCTGCCATTGTCGATTCTAAATTTTTCATTTTGAAACTTCCTCCCTTTGTTGTTGCATCCATTCCCCTAAAACAGATGTTGAATACACTCCACTTTTAAAGCTATCTGCATTTAAAAATTGATAAAACAAATTAATATTTGTTTTCACACCTTCTATTTTAGCAGAAGAAAATACTTTTTGCGCTTTCTCTATTGCCTTATCTCTATTTTCTGCGTGAATAATTACTTTGGATATCATTGGATCATAGAATGGAGTCACTTTATTTTCTTCTTCATAACCTGCCTCAATTCGAATATCCTCGACATCGCCCCAATATTGTCGAGTAATCGTGCCTGGTGATGGGAAGAACGTTTTTGGATCTTCTGCATAAATTCTAAACTCCAAAGCATGACCTTTTGTAGAAATAGATACTTGTTCTTTCACAGGTAATTCTTCTCCAGCAGCTACTTTTAACTGCCATTCTACTAAATCAAAACCTGTCACTGCCTCCGTAACTGGATGTTCCACTTGAAGTCTTGTGTTCATCTCTAGGAAATAAAATTGATGATTTTGATCCACAATAAATTCCACTGTACCAGCGTTTACATAATCTACAGCTTTTGCGGCATTTATAGCAGCTTCAAACAATTTTTCGCGCGCTTCTTGAGGAAAGTTAGGCGATGGTGACTCTTCTATTACTTTTTGATTTCTTCGTTGTACCGAGCAATTACGTTCAAATAAATGAACTATGTTTCCATAAGTATCTCCAAAAATTTGTACTTCAATATGTCGTGATGCATCGATAAATTTCTCTAGAAATACAACATCATTTCCAAAGTAAGACTTTGCACGTGTTTTAGTGGAATCGAAATGTTTCTCTAAAGTTACCTCGTCGTCACAACGAATCATGCCAATACCACCACCACCAGCACTTGCTTTAAGCATGATAGGATACCCTATATTAGAAGCAGCTTTTTTTGCTTCATCGATGGAAGTTAAGCCATGCTCTGTTCCTGGAACAACTGGAACGTTCGCTTCTATCATTGTTAACCTCGAGCCAATTTTATCTCCCATTTTTTCGATTGTTTCGGCTTTTGGTCCGATAAAAAGGATTCCTGCAGCTTGAGCTTTGCGAGCAAAATCTGCATTTTCCGATAAAAATCCATATCCTGGATGAATCGCATCCACTTGTTCTTTTATAGCAAGTTCAATAATATCATCCACTTTTAAATACGATTGTTGTACTGGACTTGGACCAATTAAAAAAGCAAAATCCGCTTCTTTCACATATGGTAAATCTTGATCTGCATCCGAGTATATTGCAACTGTCTGTATATTTAACTTTTTACAAGTTTTAATAATACGTCTAGCAATTTCTCCCCTGTTTGCAATTAATACTTTCTTCATAAATTTCCCCCCTAGGTTAAAAAACCGACGCCATTTTACGTATACCAAATTGCTGGCGTCGGTATCAAGATTTGTAAAAACATGAACCCCATCTCTATTAGTCTATACGAATAATGAAAGCGATTTCAACTAAATCTCGAAATTTTTTTAAAACAAAGCAAAAGAGAAAGTGCAATTTTTAAGAAACAAAAAAAGCCTCTACTACTAGAGACTTCTTTTTAACGGTGATCTATATGTGTAATCCCTTGTCTAACCCAGTTTACTAATTGTTCGTAATCTCTTTTTAGTAAGTTGTATGCATCCGAGATTTGGTCATACGATTGTTTCATTTCATCATAACTTTCCATTGCCAATTGAAGATGATTTTGCAAAGATGAAGAGTCTGGAACTTCTCTTGAATGTACTTCTCTCACGGAACCTTCTTTTTTGAGGACAATTGGACGAAGATTTTTATTCCACCGAAAAGCGCAGGCTTGCTTGGAGCGACCTAACAAAATGCTTGCTTCTTGAAATCCAGAAATTTGCGTATGGCCTTGCTCTATTTTCTTTAAAACTAACTCTTTTAAAAGATTGTCTTCTTCCGAAGTCCAACTATCTTTTCTAATTTTAACATTCATGTTTATCACCCTTTGCTTTTTTACTAATATATGCAAAGTGGGTACAAATAGACTCTAAATATTATTTCTTTTTTATATAAAAAATGCATGGTGTTATTTAGCTTTATACTTTCTTATTTTTTAAAAAGGTATTAACTGCATCATGGTGAATTTCTTGCTCCCAAAGAATAGAACAAGCAGCAACTTCCTCCATAATTCGATCGTATAATTTTGTTTGTTCCCATTTTCGAATTGCCTGCATTTTATAAGCTTGGAGAACTGTAGCATGGGGAACGATCATTTTCTCGATAAATTTCTGTAGAGCATCCAATTTCTCCCCTTCAAAAACTTCTGTAGCCCATCCAATGGCCAGAAGATGATCAGATGGATATGGCACTGCTTCTGTTAGCATTTGAAGCGCATGATCATGTCGCATTCCTTTCTCCAACAAATAAGTTCCGCCTCCCCAACCAGAAGTAATTGCTAATTTACCTTGAATAAAACCACATTTTGCATCTTTTTTTACTAGACGATAATCACATAATGTTGCTATTTCACACCCTCCACCAACTGCTGTACCATTTATAAGTGCAATAATAGGAATAGGCAAAGTAGCTACTTCATATAAAACTTTTGCAGTTTCACTTAACATTCTATAGGATTCTTTTTCCGTTTTTAATTGATGAAATACGGATAAATCTCCACCAGAACAAAATGATTTCTCTCCAGCTCCAGTAATAACCCCTATTTTAAGGGAATTGTTTGTTTTTATTTGATTTATGAACTGCTTAAATCCTTCCATTACTTCCGCGTTGATAGCGTTGTGAATAGTTGGTCTATTTATTTCAAAAATGATTGTTTCATCTGTTATTTCGATTGTATATGCCATATCCATACCCCTTTATGAAAATGTATATAGAGAAAAAGGCTACCAAAGAGCCATGGTCTCTTTGGTAGCCTTTTAAGGAACAAATACTGAATTATTTGCTCACTACTTCTTTCCCTTTGTATTGACCGCATGATTTACAAATACGGTGAGCCAATTTCATTTCACCACAATTTGAACAAGCAACCATACCAGGTACGGATAATTTAAAATGTGTACGACGTTTTCTTTTTACAGTTTTAGAAGTTCTTCTAGCTGGTACTGCCATTGGTGGCACCTCCTTACAGATCTATTATTCGTCTGTTTGATCAAAATACTTAGCTAATTCAGCAAGTCTTGGATCCAATTTTGGTTGATCATCTTCTTGCAAATCATTCAGATCATCATCTGTTGTATACGTCCAGCCGCTCCCACCTTCATGTTTAAATTGGTCTGCACCTTCTTTAAACACTTGCATTGGAATTTCTAGAAGAACTAGTTCCTCTAAAACTGGATCTGCATCAATAACATCACCTTCAACAATATGCATGTTATCATAGTCAAAGGCAGATGCATTTTCAGACCAGCTGAAAATTTCAACAGATTGAATCTCAAATGGATATTCTACATCTTCCCAAGTGCGAGCACAAGGTAATGTTAGAGTTCCTGAAAGCTGAAAATGACAAGTCATTTGCGCTGCACCAAACGTACAGTGCCCTTCTACATGAACGGGTGAAATGTTTCGAACGTCCTGGTTTCGTTTCTTCACATTTTCGAGAGAAACGAATTCATCTAACGTCATCCCGTTATCACGATATTTAGCTAATTGATGAATTGCCCATTTCATACGATTATCACCTCAAGACAACAAAGTTGATTATATAATGACTGTATTTAGATGTCAAGATAATTTCTTGTCACTACATTATTTTAACATTATAATCTCTATAAGGAAAGCGTAAGTGCTAATGTTTGTCCCAACTAGAATGTGGAGTTATTTCCCATCCACGAAAGAGCTTAAACTATGGCATGGAAGAAAGTTATACTTTCTTATCTGATAAGGAAAGGGTTTGATTGGTAGATGAAAGCTACTGGAGTTGTTGTCGAATACAATCCATTTCATAATGGCCATTTACATCATTTAAAGCAATCACGATTAAAGACAAATAGTGATGTTATCATCGCTGTAATGTCCGGTAATTTCTTACAACGCGGAGAACCAGCTCTAGTAGATAAATGGACTCGTGCGAAAATGGCACTTTCTGCTGGAGTTGACTTAGTTATCGAGCTACCTTATGTTTTTGCAACAGCCCAAGCTAGTGATTTTGCAAAAGGAGCTATTTTTCTATTGGAAGCATTAAAGTGCGAATCTTTTTGTTTCGGTAGTGAGGAAGGTTCTATGGAAGCATTTCGTCATACATATCAACTATTATCGACTAAAAAAACAGAATATAATACAGCTATATCAAATTTTATGAAACAAGGGATAAGTTATCCTAAAGCATTAAACGAAGCTTATAGATTCATCTCTGAAAGCTCTTCACTCCCTTTAGTTGATTTGTCTAAACCAAATAATATACTAGGGTATCATTATATAGAAGCTGCATTTCAATTAAATGCTTCTATAAAGCCTGAAACCATTCATAGAATTGTTGCAAATTATCATGATGAAGCAAAGCCGAACGAAACTATTGCAAGTGCGACAGGGATTCGAAAAGTATTATTCGATGAAATGGACTTTACTGCAATAGAACATTTTTTACCAAGTACTAGCTTAAATGAATTACAATTGTGGAAATCTAACTTTCAAATTTTTGGAAGTTGGGAACGCTTTTGGCCTATTCTTCGGTTCGTTATTTTACGTCATACAAAAGAACAATTGGCTAATTATGCAGAGGTAACGGAAGGTATGGAAAATGCAATCTGGAATGCAGCAATGAGAAACGAGACCTTTCTCTTATTTATGCAACAAATAAAATCTAAGCGTTTTACTTGGACAAGGATTCAACGGATGCTGACGCATATTTATACCGAATTCACTTGGGAACAGTTGAAGAACATGGATTTGCCAACTTATATACGACCGTTAGCTATGAATAAAAACGGACAAGCCTATTTACAATCAATCAAAAAAAACTTACAAATTCCTTTAGTAAGTAGAGTTGCAGCATGTAAAGACAATAACATGCTCGAACTGGACTTACGAGCTACAAATTTATATTATCTTGGTTTGCAAACTGATTATGGGCAAAAAATGATTGGAAGTGATTATAAAATCACTCCAATCATTCGATAATGCTTTATTTTGGCTCTAATTGATTTAAGTAAGCTAGAGCGTCATCTACTGTTTTCACAGGCACAATTTTCATTTTTGTGCCTATTTTTTTTGCCGATTTCATCGCCTCTTCATAATTGGAAGTAAGTCCAGGATTATTAGCTAAAATGGTAGGATCTATAACGTCATCTGGAGCAAACATAATTTCAATTCCTTTTCGATCAGCTGCAATAACTTTTAAATCTATTCCACCAATTCGACCTACTGTACCATCTGGTTTCATTTCTCCTGTTCCAGCGATATTATATCCTTTTGATATATCTTCAGGCAGCAATTGGTTTAGAATTTCTAATGTAAACATGAGACCTGCAGAGGGTCCTCCGATGTCTTCGGAATTCATATGAATAACAGGAGTAGTTTCCACTTTTTTGTCTTCTGTATAGGAAATACCGATACTAGGTTTATCAAGAATATTAGGGATTGTTCTTAGTGTAGCTTCCTTTTGAAGTTTCTTCCCATCTCTCTCAACCGTCATCTGTACCGTGTCACCTTCTCCTTTTCCACTCAGATATGTTTTGAGTTTATCCTCAGTTAAATCTGATAAATCATCCATCGCAATAATTTTGTCTCCAGGTTCTAAAATTCCATCAGCAGCACTATCTTTTAAAACATTAAAAATAAATATGCCATTATTTATTATTGTATAGGGCTTTTTCGCTCGATTATAAGCTACCGTAATAGCATTAAATTGAGAATCAGACATAAGCTTTAATTGACGAACATTATATTCTTTTTCATCTTCATCTTCATTACGAATTTGATTTGCTTTGTATATTTTTTGATTGTCGACTATTTTAGCATATAAATACGTTAATGGAGTGGCCTTTGCTAAGGAAATTGTTAATAGACTCAACTTTCCTTCATCGTCTTCATCTCCGCCTTCAACTTGGACAAATGGCGATAATTCGTACGCTCCACCAGGTTTTGATATATATGATTCCATTGGATAAAAGGCTAGGGATGCTACTAGCACTAGAATAAGAAGGAGAATTATTGGTTTTCTCTTCATCATGATTTATCCCTCCCTTTCATTTTTTACACTCATAAGTTTATCACTTCCATTTTTTTCTGACAAAACAAATGATAAATAAAGGATGAAATAATTTGCACAAAATAATTACAGTTGGTAGTTGGGCACTTATTATACTTCTTTTTTTACAACCAGGTGTAGCGCATAAAGGAGCAGTAGAAGGGATGCGTATATTTACAACAGCACTACTCCCTTATTTACTTCCATATTTAGTTATTACTCAAATGTTCATCCGATCACAAAATACTTTTTTGAAAAGTCAAAACAAATTCAAACTATATATGAATATTTACTTCCTTACTGCTATCGGTGGATTTCCAAGTGGTGCTGCAATTATTTCTTCTTTAAAAGAAATAGGAACATTAAATGATCGTAATGCTAGTTGGTTGCTTGCTATTTGCCATGCTCCGAGTCCAATGTTTGTTATTGGATTTGTAGGTATTGATATTTTCCATGCCGAAATTGCTGGTTTCAAGTTGTTAATCATTATTCATGTAGTAAATTTTATATTCCTTTTATTATTCATCTTTTTTTCTCGTCCTATACAAATGAATACGGAGACAACTAAGATATCCTCTTCACCTTTTCAAGAAAGTATTAAAGAAACTTCACAAATATTACTACTTATTGGAACAACTGTTGTTTTCTTCACAACTGTTAGTATTATCGTATTCGAGTCTGTTAAAGAGGTATTTCCGTCAATCTCACCGCTCTTATTAGTATTTGTAGCTTCTTTTTTTGAGATGACTGGAGGAATAAGTCTTGCTGGTGAAATACTGGCTGGAAAGCATATGTTACCAGTAATTGTAGCATTAATCATTGCATTCAGTGGGATAAGTATTCATATGCAAATAATTGTCTTAGCACAAAAAGCTGGAATATCTATTCGACGTTACTTACTTTTCCGTGTAATTCACATGATTATCATCCCTCTAATTTTCCTACTATCAACATAAAAATTACTTATGTGCCTGAAGATATTTCGTTCACTCACCATACTACAACACGAAAAAAACCTTGCAACCTGTTTGCAAGGTTAGACTGTAGACAAACTTAAAGAAAATTGAGTTTGCCTATAGTCATTTTTATTAATAATAAAAATTGAAAACAGTCGATTTCCGGCGGGCGAACGCTTTCCGCGGGCGTGGCTCGACTTCGATCGCTATGCTTGTAGCGAGGAGATTGAGGCAACGCCTGCGGAAAGGGAGCCGCTTCAACGATTTTCTTATTTCTTGGACTTTGGACAACCTTATAAGACAAAGTCGATTTATAGGGACTTTTCAGTGCCCTTAACTTAGCTAGAACACTGTAATCTAGAAAATTGTTGAAAAAGGCGACACTCCAGCGGGAATAGCGTTCGTCGAAGACCCTGCAACGTAGCGAGTAGGGCACTGAAAAACCTACGTTTTTATCATTTCAATCTTTATAAATATTTTTCACCATTAGTTAGTCTCTCTATTATAAACGAAGAAGGTTTTTAGAAGAATAGGTGGGGGCTAGTTGATTGGAGGGGAAGGCGGCGACTCCAGCCGGAATAGCATGAGCTGAAGACCCTGGACTGAGCGTAGCGAAATTAATTTTTGCGACGAGCTTGCGCAGGAGCAAGGGAAGCGGCTGAAGCCATGCCGGCGGAAAGCGTCCGCCTGTAACGGAAATCAACGATTTCCCAATAAAAAGAGAGTATGTGAACAACTTGTCATTCACCATACTCTCTATGAAATCTCTTGGAGGACTTTTTCAGTGCCCTCTTAGCGAGGAGGCTGAGGCAACGCCCATGGTAAGCGAGTTGTAAGCTTCGGAGTCCATAATATAATCCTAAGTAATTTTAAACAACTGTTGACAACTGGTTTTTTAGAGTCTGACATCAGTCTGAAGCCTTGCAAAATGTTTGCAAGGTCAAACTGTATTATATTTCTTTTTAAGAGCTACTTCCACTTGTGGGGGAACCAACTCACCAATATGACCACCATATTTGGCAACTTCTTTTACAATACTCGAGCTTAAAAAGGAGTATTGATTTTTGGTCATGATGAAAAAGGTTTCAATCTCATCATTTAATACTCGGTTCATCGATGTGATTTGCATTTCGTATTCGAAATCGGAAACTGCACGCAATCCACGTATAATAGCACTTGCATTAACACTTTCAGCATAATCCATTAATAATCCGGAAAACGTTTCTACTTTAACATTAGAAAGATGAGAAGTTGCCTCTTCGATTAACTTTACTCTCTCATCGACCGAAAAAAGAGGATTTTTGGATGAGTTATTCAAAACTACAACATTAACTTGGCCAAAAACAGCTGCTCCTCGATTAATAATATCTAAATGTCCATTGGTAATCGGATCAAAGCTCCCTGGTACGACTGCAATTTTAACCAACTTAATTCCCCTCTTCTATACTTTTGCGATAAATAGAAATGACCGTACTTCCGTATGTTTCTCTTCTAGTAAGTGTAAAATTTCCTAACTCGGATGCTAATTCAACGTTTTTTTCATGCTCACAAACGATAATTCCCGTGTCTTTCATACATCCTATTTCTACAATTTTTTTTGCGAAATCATAAAATAATACTTTATCGTATGGAGGATCCACAAACAACAAGTCTATTTGAAGGCTCCTTTTCTCAAACGCTTTCACCGCTCGAGAAGCATCGATTTTGTATAATTCGCTAGATGCTTCCAAACGGCATTTCTTTAAGTTCTCTCCTATTGTTTGCATTGCTTTTTGATCTTTTT
Organism: Psychrobacillus vulpis; assembly: GCF_006861825.1. Lineage (GTDB taxonomy): Bacteria > Bacillota > Bacilli > Bacillales_A > Planococcaceae > Psychrobacillus > Psychrobacillus vulpis. Next base: position 14,570 of record NZ_VDGI01000024.1, read on the forward strand.
CGATAAAAATACAAGTATCGATTCCTCTACTTAATGCTTCTATACCTAAATTTCCACTTCCAGCAAATAAATCAACAGCAACTCCACCTTCAAAATAAGGACCAATCATATTAAAGATAGATTCTTTCACTTTATCTGTCGTTGGTCTTGTGTTTGTTCCTGGTACTGCTTTTAGAGGCAAACCTTTCATAGATCCTGAAATTACTCTCATGTTATTTCTCCTAGCCTTAAAATAACGCGGATTGGGTAATATTCACTCGTTTATCTTGTTTTTCTATATCAAGTAAAAACAAACGAATCATCCACGCTTCTTCGATGTAACGAACTGATCCTATTTTTTCAAATGGTTCAGACATTGCGTCATATCTTTTTTCATTTAATACATAAAACGGTTCTTGAATTGGAAAGCGGAAGGCTCTTGTTGCGTTTTGAACATATAATCCTTTATTTGTTTCATTTAATGAATACCCTAAAACAGAAAGTAACGGTTCAGCCGGATACAATATTTTCCCATCTTTAAACAGTATCTTCATATCTTCTTGCTGCAACTCATTAATATATACAGTTCTAGGATCTTCAAATAGTAAAGGAAAATAATCCTCTTTTGACTGAACATTAAAAGTAAAGAATGATGTTTTTAAATCCAATGTTTTGGATAACAGTTCGTCCATTTTTTCTGCATTCAATTGTTTATTTTTAGTTATAGCGGTTTTCCATTCCTCTAGTTGCTTGGATGTAAAATAGTTATTGAGAGTCTCATACATCCAAATAGCTTTTTCAGACCCAATTGGTTGATTGAGCAAATAACTACTAATCACTTCCGCTAATAACGATTCATTTGAATCTAGTCCGTATGTAGATTGTACATTATTTACGATTAACTCACGCTGAATGGCAGCAATGTTCTCATCATTAAAGAAAACAATGCGAGATGTATTCGTAATATGATTATTTTCCGACAAGAAAACTGCTACATGCTCACTGTTGGGTAAATGTAATTGGTTTAATTTGCTTAAAAGTTCTTTTGATACTTCCTTTTTCGAATAAAAAGTAAAATAATCATCTTCATACATAACAGGTATAACTTCTTTTTGCCAGTATAGTTCTGTTATATTACCTGGACCATATGCGAGCGTATAATCGATTAGATCTAATGATGTGTTTCCAATTATAGGCAGGCCACTAACCCACATTCCGCCTCTTTTTAGTTCATCCGTAATATGAAGAGTCGTGTATGAAACTCCACCTTTTTCAAGATTTGCAAAAATACCGGATAATATCTTTCCATCTTGAATCCCCTCTAATAAGGGTATTTCGTAAGAGATACTTTGGTTAGAAGCATCCCCTTCTTTGAACGTATTTAAATCTTCTGATAATCGGCTACAAGTGTCACCTTGACTTAAGTTACAACTTCTATTCTCACTTGAAATTGGCCAAGAAACATTCAATTCCTCATTTGGAATATTTTTAAAATGTTGCTTAACGATCATTCTATCTTTTTTCAATTTTACTTCAATATCTTGTTCGTAAAAAAAGGACTTGCCCTCCTCCTCTAAGCTCGAGGAATAGACGTGATACTGAAATAGTAGAAGTACACTATTTACAACAATGAGTATCATGGATAAAAAACTTACAACAATTTTCATAGAATTGTCCTCCAACAAAGTGGTAAGATGAATTGGAAAGGAAGTGTTTTCATTGATTCAACGTTTTATAGAGCTTGGTGAAGGCTACGGTGATATTTTCGAACTTTGTGAACTAGCACGTTTAAATCAAAATCGAATTCATCGTGCATTTATTTTTAAATCCAAAAAAGACAATAAAGAAAATTACTCTATTGCAGTTGCCCTTAAACCAATAAATTCCGCTAATTTTTTTCCTATTTATATATGCCGAGAAGGAATACCAAATATCAATCCAGTTCCACAAAGACTTTCAACTTTTCAAAACGCATTAAAAGAGTTACAAGTGGAACCAGTCCAATTAGAGATAAAACACTCTTCCACTTTTGTAGATAGAGAGTTGTTCTATCATTATGTGATCGGAATTTTACGTTTAAACCATTTAATACCACCATTACAATAGATTCGAGCTTATAAACCGATTTTGTAATCGTATTCTTTCGCTTTGTCTGGTTTACTATTTTCAAATTCAGTTTTTAAAAATGGGCGAAAAGATTCCAAAATTTCTTTCACAAAAGGAAGTTTATTCATCTTTTGTTTAGCATTTTCAATCTGATCTTGATCACAATACAATACGACATATTTTAGCCGTTTTGAGATATAGTGAACATGGCCATATTTTCGTAAAGATTTTGCTTGTTTTAAATGATGCACATAGACAACTAATCCTTGTCTTTCTGTCATACGTTTCCCCTCATTTCTTCATCTCAAGAATAACATATGCATGAAATTGATAGCAACAACAACTAGCTGACAGTTAGGAGTCAGTTAGTTATAATAAGAAAAACCTTTCGTTTTAAAAGGAGGATTAAAAAATCTTATGGGTAAAAAAACAAATGTAGCCATTGCCATTGCAGCAGCGGCTGGAGCAGCCTGGGCTAGTACAAAAGCTCTTTCAAAGCCCCAAAGTCGCTCCACAAAAGAGGCACTTGAATATGACCATCCTATAGTATTAGCTCATCGAGGTGGATCTGCACTTGCTCCTGAATGCTCTCCCTCAGCTTTTGAAAATGCAGCTAAACTTGGGGTACACGGCTTCGAAATAGATCTACGTTTAACAAAGGATGAAGAAATTATCGTTTTTCATGATGAATATCTGGACAGAGTGACAAACCTTACTGGGAGAGTTGCAGACTATACATTAGCTCAACTTGAAGAAGCTGATTTAGGTTATAACTTTATAGACTTAGATGGGGAAAATTCTTATAGAGATTGTGGAGAACAAATAATGACATTGGGGGAACTACTAGATAAATACCCTCAAATGCTTATTAATATGGATATTAAAGATGCACCACAAACTTATGAGGGTAGTTTGATGCCTTCTAAACTTTGGAGACTATTAGAAGAGAAACAAGCATTCCAACGAGTAGTTGTTACAAGTTTTTACGACGAACAAATTGATCGGTTCAATTTATATGCTCAAAATACAGTAGCACTTGGAGCAGGGGAAAAAGAAGTTAGGAAGGCATATACTGCATTTACTAGTCAATTTAAACATCTGTATCATCCAAAAGCGGATGTGTTTCAGATTCCTGTAAAATCTAATGTGTTTCCTTTAGATAGTGCTAGTTTCATTAAGTTTTTGACTTCCTTAAACATCCCAGTTCATTATTGGACAATCGATGATCCTAACATAATGAAAAAGCTTATAGCTAACGGTGCGAAAGGGATTATTACTGATCGACCTGACTTAGCAATTGAAGCATTAAAATTCGATTAAGAAAAACCGGGCAAAAGACGCCCTGTCCTTATAAGAAGAGTAACCGTAGAAATATCGTCGATTTCCGCTACGGCGGGGAAAGCGAGACAGACTAGACCCCGCACGTAGCGAAGCGTAGGAGGAGGCTCGTCGCTCGCCCGCGGAAAGCGTCCGCTTGTAACGGAATCCTTTGACAAAAAGACCATGAATACTGTGTTCATGACATACTTTCTTATTTTTTAAAAAAGCGCAAGGTGCGCCTACTTTGAATCTGCATAGATACTAGTAGAAAAGGTTATGCTTTCTTGTCCTAAAAAAAGGATGTGTGCACGCCTCTAGGCATTTGCACACATCCTTTTTTAAAACAATCATTATTATGCAGAACAGGAGCAAGAGCCACCTGATCCACAGCCACTTCCACAGTTGGAACCGCTTGATGAAAAAAATGGATTGCTCACTGGCACTTTGACACCTTCTGAAACGGATTTACCAATAATTAGACTAATCTCATCTAATAAATCTTGCAACTCGTTTTCAGCAACTTTCAAAGTTGCTATTACATCTACCATATCCAGATTTCTTTTAGTTACTCGAATATCCTTCATGACAGTTGAGTAATCTGGATGGTATTTTCCGAATCGTTGAACCTCTTCGTATTGATCTTTTAGTTTGGTGAAATGATTTATCTCACGAACTAGATTCGAATTTGTATATACAGCACGATGTGCATTTAAGTATTGATAAAATTGTTCAGAGGTTAGAACCATATTACATAGAATATCTGACTGGTCCATTATTGTGGCCCATTCGTTGGTCATTATCATATTGTATACCTCCACTCTTTCATCATAACAGAAAACTAGAAACAATTGCTAAACTATTAACTTGTTGTTAGGAGTAAAAATAATGAATGAATTACAATCTTTGATAAATCAAGTAACAGAAAATGCTTCCGAAGTTGAAATTGGTATACTAACGGATTTCTTAAAAGGGTTACGTAATAAACAACAAAAAGAAGCTCCTACATATTTAAACGCAGTTTTTCATATGGACACACAGTTTGAAAATGAATCTTGTATCGTTACACTACCTGTAACTCCACTTACTCATAATAGCTTTGATATGCCTCATGGCGGTATCATTACTACACTAGCAGATAATGCGATGGGTTTTCTTGTAAACAAAGATTTGCTACCTGAAGGGAAAGGTGCTGTAACATCCAATATAACTATTCATTTTGTGAAAGCAGCAACCGAGAAAACATTAATTGCTACTGCTTCCTATTTACATAGAGGTCGTCAAACATTAGTTTTAGAATGTACAGTAACGCAACCAAATGGCAAAAGAATTGCTTATGCTACTGGATCTTTTTTTGTCATTAATCCATCTAACTCTTCAAAATAATTCCTGATTACTTCATGGTCAGAGAAAGGGACAACAGAATCTTCTATAATTTGTTCTTGCTCATGTCCCTTTCCTGCTATTAATACGATATCTCCTTTTTTTGCAATACTTAAAGCTAAAATAATTGCTTGTTTGCGGTCCTTTTGAATTATTACTTTTCCTTTATCCGCCCCACACATAATATCATTGATAATATCATCAGGATGTTCATTTCTCGGATTATCGTTTGTAATAATAGCTTTTGTTGAAAATTTAGTAGCTACTTCCCCCATCCACTTTCTTTTTTGTTTATCTCGATTTCCTCCGCATCCAAAAACAACAAATACGTTCTGTTTCGCGTAAGCAGAAATTGCTGATAAACTAGCTTCTAAAGCATCAGGGGTATGTGCGTAGTCAACTAATACCTCAATCCCCTCTTTATTATTAATGCGTTCTAATCGCCCTTTAGGAAGTTTTACTGTTCTAATTTCACGAAGTGGTATTCGCAAAGCAACTAACACTGCAATTGCTGCAGCTAGGTTCATCCCATTATAATAACCACTATTAGTCATTTCTACTTGCAGTTCTTCATTGCTTATACGAAATCTATATTTTACATTCTCATTTGTATAGTCTATATTTTGATATACTACTTCATTCTTTTTGTTTTCTCCAAATCGAGTTACTGGTATATGAGCTCTATTGCCTACTGACTTACACCAAGAATCATCATCATTAACAACTAGCTTCTTGGATTGTAAAACAAGCAATTCTTTTGATTTCTTATATGGGACCATTCCACCATGAAATTCAATATGGTCTTTTCCGATATTCAGAAATACACCAACATCTATAGGATAGTTACTTAATCTTTGATCTAACAATCCTTGAGATGATGCTTCCAGTATGATAAACTCCACATTTTGTTCGTAACAATATTTTACAACTTGTATAAAATCATAAAATGGTAATGTTGTATTGCTTCGTAAACATAGTTCTATTTTTTGTCCATTAACAAATACACCTAATGTTCCTATTACACATACTGATTTACTTTGTTGCATTAATAGCTGTCCAATAAATGACGCAACTGTTGTTTTTCCGTTCGTCCCTGTTATTCCGATTGTTTTCATTTTCTTTCCGTATAGCTCATATGAAATAGTTGATATTCTTTGAATAAAACAGTTCATTTCTATTGGAATAATTATTTGGGGAACACTACAGTCGTGAATATAAACTTCTGTCAAGACGGCAATAGCCCCCCTTTGAATTGCTTCTTCTATATATGTTCGATCATTTGTTTGTGAAACAAATACATCTCCTTCCTTAATTTGTTTAGAATGATCAATACATCTGTTTATTTTTACACACGCTAAGTTGCCAATAATCTGATACTGCAATCCTTCTAATAATTCTTTTAAAGGATAAATAATTATCCACTCCCTACACCATTCTTGTATTCCCGCATAAAGTAAAATGAATTCCTTGTATCGTATGAACGGAGTGTTTGAAATGTCACGAGTAAAGTGGATGAAGTTATGATTGTGCAAAAGTATGGTGGTATTGCTATGCAGGATCGTCAAAGTAGACAATTAGTTATTGCACGAATCCAAAAAGCGCTCATAAACCACCAAAAAGTGCTTGTTGTTGTATCTGCCATGGGAAGAAAAGGTCAATACTACTCAACTGATAGTCTTCTAGATCTAATACCTAGATCTAACGATAGTGTTGAATCAGATTTACTTTCTGCATGTGGTGAGTTAATCTCTGCCTCTGTATTATGCGCAGAGCTTAAAAAGGAAGGTGTTCCTGCTACTCTCTTGTATGGGAAAAGCGCAGGAATAATAACAAATGAAGCATATGGAAATGCGGATATATTAAAAGTGGATACAAATAAATTATTAGCAGTATTCCATGAATTCCCGTGCATAATAGTGCCCGGATTTCAAGGTATTTCTGAACATACAAACACATTTACTACATTAGGTAGAGGTGGAAGTGATCTAACTGCTGTAGTATATGGACATCATTTAAATGCAGAAGTCGTGGAATTTTATAAAAATGTTCCAGGAGTGATGACTTCCGATCCTTTTCAAAATAAATCCGTCCAATTAATCACTACTATGTCTTACGAAGAGTTACAAAAAATAATTATTGAACCGGTTGAAATCATACAAAAAAAAGCAGCCAAATTTGCTGCTCTTCACAAAGTACCATTGCATATCCGTTCTCTATATGAAGAAAGAGATGGAACATTTGTATTTCATTAATTATTGTTTATCTTCTTTTGCAATTGGTCTTTCAATAAAATTTTGAGTGTAATAATTACCATATACTCCTACTCCCGTATGTGTATACCATTTCCCTAAAATTGTGTCTCTATGGCCTTTTGAATTTAACCACCCATTCACGGCTTCGCCAGCATCAAAATAAAAAGCTGCTGAATTTCCTCCTGCACGTGTAAAATCAATTGAAGAGTGCCTTAATGTGTCACTAAATTTAGGGACTTCAAATGACTCATTGATCACTACATTGTTTTTGGCCATTTCCTCACTATGGGTTCTTGCAATATTTTGCAACTCCAATTCAGACTCTAGAACCTTTAATCCATGCCTCAACCTATATACATTCGTTATTTCAAATATTTGACGCTCATTTGCACGATCAACTGAAACTTGTAAAGAAGAAGACGGTGTTGTAGTTTCTATCATCTTGCCATTGTACAAAATATCATATGGTTTTTGTAATAATAAAGTTTTAGGATCTGAAAACCGAACTGCTTCTAATTCATTATCTTGAGAATCAATGTATAGTATTGCTAATAAATCATCAAACTGAACTAATATTCGATTATTTATATCTTTATCATTTAAAGAAAAAGTATAGACATTCGAGTCAATAGATATAGTTATTTCCGGCTGTACTATTGTAAATCTGTAAATATCTTCTAATGATTGTCCAATTTTATATGGTGTTACATCCACTTTGTTCCCAACTACAAAAGCTTGTGTAACTGTATCTTCTGATATTCCTATTAATTGATAGTTCGAAAAAGAGTTATTATAAACCCACCAATCATATCCAAATACAGTGGGTTCAATTCGATTTGGCTTCCCTAACAATTTGGTTACTTCTTGTGACGATTTGCCAATCAACACCGAAATACCTTTGTTAGGTCTTGAAAAAATACTGTTTGTTTCTACTATCTCTGTTGATTCTTGAGGAATAACCTGTCCGGAGTTATTCGACCCAGTAATAAGTTCATTTTCCTGTACTGGATTATCAAAATATATAAAAACTACTAGTACTATAGCAATAGCAATAAGTATTCTAAATAGATTCTTCATCTCATTTTACTCCTTAACGTTTACTCCATTTCCACTAGTATAACAAGCTTATACACAAAGACACAATGTTGTCATTGCAACATTTTCAAATTTGAATTAATATTAATGAGAAAGTATTCTTTGGTATTTTGAACGTGAAGGAGGACAATTCAATGTATTTCGAAAATACAGGTATAGAAAACACTGTCATGGAACTTAATTTATTAGATGACCTTATGAAAAAGAACGGATTAATCCGTGCAGGTCAATGGGATTACGAACGCGTAACTTATGACAAAAAGTATGAGATAAAAGAAGGCACATACTATCTTCGAGTGTTTGGCTTCACTAAAGACGGTGATGTAGGAGCACATGAAGGAAACATCACATTATTAAAACCAGTTATTGGGAAACACTACTATCCACACGGAGTAGAGTATGGAGAAGATGAAGTATTCCCTAATCATTTATTAAAGTCATGTGAACAAACATTAACAGCTCTTAAAGCAGATTTAAAAGCTTTCGAAATAAACGCTTAATAAGAACACGCTAGAGAAATTTTCTCTGGCGTTTTTTCATGTTCAAAAATACAAATTTTGTCTATACTTAATGTAACAAACAAGAAAAGGAGGTATCGCTATTGCTAAATAGGATTTTCAATAAAAAATATATTAAATACTTTTTTATTCTCCTTTTCCTTTTATTGATTGCTATTTTTATCTTGCCTGTATCCGTTCCAATCGTCTTAGCTTTGCTTACTGCTATTTTACTTGAACCCATTGTCAAATTTACGCAACAAACATTTAAATGGTCTAGAAAACCAGCTGTCATTACCAACTTCATCTTATTTTTAACTATCATTACCGCAATTCTATATTTTGGTATTACAAAACTTATTAGTCAGTTAATAATCACAACTAAAGTAGTTCCAAATTATTTAAACAATTTGACCGGAATGTGGATAGATATGCAAAATAATCTATTTAAGTATACTGAAGGTTTACCTGTAGAAGTTGTGACTTCCATACAAAAAAAATTCGAAGATACATTAAAAAGTTTGCAAGATTCCCTTCTTGATTTACTTAGTTATTCAAATATTACAGCACTCTTAACGAATATTCCAAACTTTTTAGTGAGCTTTATCGTGTTTATTGTCGCCTTATTTTTATTTATGCTAGATTTAGAAAAATTACGCATTAAATTTTTCCACTATTTATCTGAGAGTACAGCTGAAAAAGTACGATTCATGTCAGAAGGCATAAAGAAAGTAGCTTTTGGATTTGTTAAAGCAAACATCTTGGCGAGCTTCTTTATATTAGGTGCAGCCCTCATTGGCTTATTTATTATTGTACCAAAATATGCTATTGTGATGTCTATTATTATTTGGATTGTTGATATTATACCCATTCTAGGTTCTATCATTGTTCTTGCACCTTGGGCACTCTATCATTTCCTTACAGGAGATGCTGTATTAGGAACAAAGCTTACTATTCTTGCAGTTATATTAATCATAATTAGAAGGACAGTCGAACCTAAAATAATGGGATCACAAATGGGAATATCCCCTCTAGCGGTACTAATAGCAATGTTCATAGGCGCTAAATTATTTGGATTCCTTGGATTTTTAATAGGACCTCTAATTGTAATTCTATTTATTACTGCTAAAGAATCAGGAATGATAAAACTTAACTTCAAAATATAAATAAAACGAGGCTAGGACAGAACTTTAAACTTCTAGGAGAAACACGAACATTCTGATCGGCAGAAACACCACCGGATTTCCGCTTCAGGCGAACGCTTTCCACGGGCATGGCTTCAGCTTCCTCGCGGGCAAAACCGGCCCACTGTGGGATCTTCAGCTCATGCTATTCCCGTTGGAGTCGTCGCCTTCCGCTGCAATCCTAGGTAGAGGACCAATTACAGCGGAAAAAAGTTGGCGAGACTCCTGCGGGAAGAACAAGCGTACTGAGACCCTGCAGGAGCGCCAGCGACGAAGCGGCTCAGTGCTTGCCCGCGGAAAGCGAGTAACTTTTCGCAGCGGCAGCCTTATGCCCTCTTCCTTTTGTTGCTGCATAGTTTAAACTAAAAATCCGAACGATTACAGGAAGAGATAATCTACTCCTGCATAATCGTTCGGATTTGTTATCCCAAAGTACTTCTGTCCCAACCCTGTTTATTTCTTTATATACTTGTATTCATTATCCACCAATTATTGCTTTTATTACAGAAGTTGTCTCTCCTCCATGATAAAACACATAAAGTAGTAGATAAACTGCAACACCTGTTATTGCTACAAAGAACCAAATAATACTTGTAATTGGCCCAATTTTACGATGTTTCACAATATTGTTCTTTAACCCTAAATAGATAGTTACGATACCAAAAACAGCACCAGTTGTCGCTAATGTAATATGAAAGATTAAAAACACAGTATAATATATTTTTATATCGTCAGGTCCACCAAATGCTGTATTCCCGATAAATATTGTTCGAGAAGCGTAGATAATAAAAAATATTAATGCAGATATAGCAGCAGCCAACATTGTTTTTTTATGTGCCTCGATATTTTTTTGCTTTATTAATATCCATCCAATTGCTACTAAGACGGCACTTAATACGATAAAAAACGTGCTTATAGTAGGTAACACTGGTAAACTCATCATTCATTCTCCTCGAAAAAACATGTATTTAATTTTGTTAAGCTCTGCTCGAATTATGAAGATTATCCAAAGCCTCTTTTGTTATGTCATCTGCATTCTCTTGCTCTGTGCGATACCACTCAAAGAAAATGGAAAATAGTAGAACTCCATAAATAATTTCTTGAATCACTTTCATAATAATACCACCAAGCTGTTGATCTTCAAATGGTGGCATATTAGAGAATAGCTCTGGTCCAGACAAGGAAAGACCAGCTAGCGTACTAGTTGGCACGCAAAGCTCCATCGCTTTTAGCCAAGCGTCTGGATTAGAATATGTGTCATATAATGGTGTTCCTGAAAATATAATTAAAGCACATGCAGGTGTTATTAAAACGGCACTACCTATAATGTAACCGATTTTTTTCAATCCGTGTAGCTTTCGTTCTCCTTTTATATCGACAATTGACCACCACATGAAAACTGCTGAAATAAACAAGATGAATGTATATGTACTATGTAACCCCTCATCTAATTTAATGTAGTCAAAAACTAAAGGAATATGGTAAATAGAAAATAAAGCTGAAAACGTAATTAGTGCAAATAAAGGTTTAGTTAAAATAGGAAAAACTTTCCTAACAACTGGAAGGTCAATAACTACTTTCCATACCCACCACGGAATACCTTTCATTAAAATAGGTGGGACCAAAAGTAATAATAAAGCCATTTGCGTCATATGAAATGAAAACATAATATGTCCCATCAGATCAATTGGGGACCCTTTAATAACATATAATATTACTAAGCCTGTTAGAAAATATGCAACTTCTTTCTTGCTTAAAGGTTCTGATACTTTAAAGTCTTTTCTCCATTTAACAGTAATGAGAAAATATAATATCGTTATTACAACTAAAACGCCAATCATAACAGGACTCCATAATGCTTGAAAACCAAATATACTTAAAGGCATACGTATTCTCGCTCCTTCTACATTTCTTCCCTTATTATAATGCTCTATTGCTATAACTTCAATGAACGAACTATGACAAATCAGAAAAGAGGTTGGCATTAAAGAATAGAAAAACGAGACAAAGAATATTCTAAGTCTCGTTTTTTTTATCATTTTATTAACCCCACCAAATAATTGTTAGGAACGTTAGTATGAATGTAAATGCAAATAACGCGCCTGTGTACAAGAAGAATGCTGCTATACCATGATTTTTTTCATTCATATGCATGAAGTAGTAAAGTTGTAATACTACTTGAACTGCAGCTAGTAATAAAATTATTGGGGCGATATAGTATTTGGAAAATCCTGCAGCAACTGCACTAAATGCAATTAATGTTAAAAAAATCATAATTGCAAATGAAGTTATTTGACTGCGCATTGCTTCTTTTCTTTTTCGCTTACTATATTCGAATTCTGTTTGGGATTTCACAAAAACTTGAGCGTCGTGTGACATATTAACCAACAACTCCCATCAAGTATACTACTGTAAAGATGAATACCCATACTACGTCAATGAAGTGCCAATATAATGAAGCAGTATAGTATTTTGGTGCATTATACAAACTAAATCCACGTTTTGCATTACGTAAAATTAGTAAAATGATCCAAACCAATCCAATAACAACGTGGATACCATGAGTTCCAACTAATGTAAAGAAAGCAGAAGAGAAAGCACTTTGTCCGTATGTAAAGCCAATATGGACATAGTGATTAAACTCATAAATTTCTAAACATAAGAATCCAAGACCTAGAAGAACAGTAATTGCCATCCAAGTTTGCATTCCTTTAAAATTATGGTTTTTCATATGATACATAGCGTAAACGCTTGTTAATGAAGATGTTAATAGTAACATTGTCATTACAAATACAAGTGGTAGTTCAAATAATGTTTGAGTTGAATACTCCATACCACTTGGCCCTTTGTTTTTAAGTGCTAAATAAGTAGCAAACAAACTAGCAAATAGTACAGTTTCTCCACCTAGAAACAACCAGAAACCTAAAAACTTATTCTTACCTTCTAAAGTTACTTGCTCTGGATGTTCTGGCCAAGTTTGTGGGGTGTACTTCGTATTAAAGTCCATTATTATTTACCCCCTTTTTCATTCATTAAATCTTCTTTATGAATATGATAACCATGATCATCCTTCAATGAACGCACTGCCATTGAAAGAAGTGTAATTGCTAAACCAAGTACTAATACAGGAACAGCCCATGTTTTTTCTCCATTGTATAGAGCTCCAAAAGCAGCTACAAATAAACCAACAGTCATTACAAAAGGAATAAATGAATTATTAGGCATATGGATATCAGAAATTGGTTCTGCATATGTCATTCCTTCTTTATTACCTTCTTGTTTTTCAATCCAGAACGTATCAAGTCCACGAACAAGTGGAGTTTGTTTAAAGTTATAGAATGGTACTGGTTGAGGAATAGCCCACTCTAACGTACGACCATCTTCCCAAGGATCATTTCCAACAGGTACATTTTTAGCAACTGTAATAATGATGTTAATAACAAGAATAATAACACCGATTGCCATGAATACAGCACCTATTGAACTGATTAAGTTGAATAAATCCCAACCTTGATCTGCTCTAAATGTAAATACTCGACGTGGCATCCCCATTAGACCTAAGAAATGTTGAATAAAGAATGTCATGTGGAAACCGATAAAGAAGAACCAGAAAGTCCATTTACCTAGTTTTTCACTTAACATTTGGTTGAACATTAAAGGCCAATACAAATGCAATGCTGCTAAAATTGCAAGCACTACCCCACCAACAATTACGTAGTGGAAATGGGCAACGATAAAGTATGAATCATGTAATTGGTAGTCAAGCGGAGCAGCAGCTTGCATAACACCAGTTACCCCACCCGCTACGAATGAAGGAATAAATCCTAAAGCGTACAACATTGGAACTGTAACTTTAATACTTCCTCCCCATATCGTAAGCAACCAGTTAAATATCTTCATACCTGTAGGAACAGCAATAGCCATTGTCGCAACCGCGAAAATTGCGTTAGCTGTTGGTCCTAAACCTACTGTAAACATATGGTGAGCCCATACCATGAATCCTAAGAAACCGATTAAAACAGTCGCAAATACCATGGATGAATAACCGAAAAGACGTTTACGAGAAAATAATGCGAATATCTCAGAGAAAATACCAAAAGCAGGTAATATTAAGATATATACTTCAGGATGCCCGAAAATCCAGAATAAATGCTCCCAAATAATTGTATTACCACCCATTGTATGATCAAAGAAGTTTGCTCCGAACATACGATCAAGGATTAAGAAAAACAATCCAATAGTTAATGGTGGGAAAGCAAATAGAATTAGTGCACTAGCAACAAATGTTGTCCAAGTCATTAACGGCATACGCATGTAAGTCATACCTGGAGCACGCATATTAATAATTGTTACAAGGAAGTTAATACCTCCAATATAAGTACCAGCACCAGAAATTTGAAGTCCTAGAGCATAAAAGTCAATCCCATGCCCAGGTGACGCTAGTGATAATGATGCATAAGAAGTCCATCCTGCATCAGGTGCGCCTCCCATGAACCAAGATAGGTTAAGGAAAATACCACCGAACAAGAATAACCAAAATCCAAGTGCATTTAGAAATGGGAACGCTACGTCACGTGCCCCAATTTGCAAAGGCATAACTGCGTTCATAAATCCAAATAATATCGGCATGGCCGCAAGGAAAATCATTGTTGTACCATGCATTGTAATAATTTCGTTAAATAAACCCGCACTCACGAAATCATTATCTGGTTTCGCTAATTGAATACGAATAAGCATTGCCTCAATACCACCGATTACGAAAAACAACCCACCGGCAGCGAGGTAAAGGATAGCGATTTTTTTATGGTCTACTGTTGTTAAATAGTCCCATACAGATGCGCCAAAGCCTTTTTTCTTTGCGATAGAGCTCACAACTTTAACCTCCCTCATTTTATATCTATTGAATTACTTTTCAACAGATAATCCCATTAAGTATTCTGCAAGAGCATCTAATTGCTCCTCACTAAATTTGTCGCCATTGTTGATTGCTTCAGGTTGTGGCATCACGTTACCTGGTTTGTAACTTTGTGGATCGTTAATCCAAGCTTTTAAATTTTCTTTGTCATGATCCATGAATCCTGCAACACGATTACGGTCACCAAATGTACCTAAGTTAGGACCCATGCTTCCAGCAGTTCCTGCCGCAGAAGTTGCGTGACAAGCGATACAGCTTGTGTTGAAGATTTCTTCCCCTTGAGTAGCAAGATCACCTTGTGCAACATGTTCAGTTGATTTAGCTGACTCTACCCAAGCATCGAAGTCTTTACGATCAAGTGTTTTTACTTTGAAATCCATTAATGCGTGTGAAGGACCACAAAGTTCCGCACATTTCCCGTAGAACACGCCATCTTTCAATCCAGCAGATTCTTTATCGAATTCTAAATAGAATTGGTTTACGTTTTCTACGTTTGTATCCATTTTACCGCCAGCTGTTGGAATCCAGAATGAGTGTTTTACGTCAGCAGCTTTTAAGTTAAAGTAAACTTTTTCATTTGTAGGTACTACAAGTTCTTGTGCAGTAACAATACCTAAATCTGGGTATTCAAACTCCCACCAATAAAGTTTCGCAGTTACATTTACAGTTACTGCTGTCTTATTACCTTCTTCGTTTACTTCACTCATTCCAGCTACATCCGCGTGCTTATATGTATAAGCAACAGTTGGAACAGCAAGAATTAATAGCAGTATGATTGGAATAACTGTCCAAATAATTTCTAAAGTATGACTTCCCTCAACTTGTTTAGGAATAACATTTTCTCCTACTTTTGAACGTCGGAATTTCACTAAAGCAAGTACATAAATAATTACTACTACTAAAATAACTAATGCCATAATAGCTGAAGATAGTAATAATAAATTATATTGATCTCTTCCGACTTGTCCTGCAGGTGTTAGCGTTGATAAATATTCTTCGCCACAACCCGATAAGAAAATCGTTAGAGCTGCTAACAGTGAAAAAAGTCGCCATTTTTTAAGCCCTTTCATCATAGCTAAATCAAACCCCTCTTTCATAGTTGTATTCATGTGCAATTGGACTGTGGTACTGTTTTATGTGAATTCTTGTTGACTAAAGAAAGAATTCCAGTAGTTAAATAAAAATTGAAAAGATGATCATTGATACAAATAGGATGGTCATATAGTTTAATGAATAAACAAACATACGAGAAGCCCACTTCAGGTCATCTTTTGCCCGGAAGCCTTTCAACGCAAGTAATAGCCAGCCTATATTTAAAGCAGTTGCTAAAATGAGAAAGAAGATTCCAAGTTCCATTAACAAAAATGGTAATGGGAACAAAAGAAGTACCCATAGAAGCATTGAGCGTTTCGTGCGTTCGAATCCTTTTACAACGGGTAGCATTGGTATACCAGCCGCTCTATATTCTTCTGTTCGTTTCATAGCCAGAGCATAAAAATGCGGTGGTTGCCAAGCGAACATGATTAAGAATAATGCAAGAGCTCCAAAGCTTAAGCCCGGTTCTACTGCTGCCCATCCGATTAGTGGAGGAATTGCACCAGATATACTTCCTACTACCGTATTACTAACATGCTTTCGTTTTGACCACATAGAATAAAGAACTACATAACTAATAATACCTGCCAGTCCCCAAACTCCCGCAGAAGTTGAAGCCATAAATAACAAAATTTCACCTACAACTAATAAAGTAAGAGAAGTTATCAGCACGGCAGTCGGTTTAAACCTTCCAGTAACTGTAGGTCTCGCTTTCGTTCTCTTCATAATTGGATCAATATCTCGGTCTATGTAGTTATTCATTGCCCCAGATCCAGCAATTATAAACGCTGCACCAAATAGTGTATAAAATAACAAATCTAATTCGTGAAGAAAATTACGGTTAGTAAATTGAAAAGCTAACCAAATACCAGTAAACGTCGTTACTAAATTCGAATTGACAATCCCAATCTTAATAAGTGCTAGAAAGTCTTTGATGAAAGAAGTTGTTTCTGGATCCTTGTCAGTCTCGGTAGTAGCGGTAATTAAATGACTATTTGACATGCTGCCCCTCCTTTCAATGTTGTAAGCATATTCCGCTACCTTTTACTATATCGAAAAACCTCTATAATTTCTATAGTGAAAAAAGTATTTTCGAATAATAAGTTCTAGTTGAGTCCCTTTAATAAGTGAACATATCAATAGTAAATCATTTTGCTCATTCATTTGTGAAGGTTCAAGTACGAATTTATGAACAATTTGTGAAATGCTAATTTCATCTACAAGTGTTCAGTGGATAAACATTGTATTTTCCCCGATGTTTCGATATTATCTAAAAGCAGATACCGTCTTTTTTAGACGAACAAGATACATAAAGTAGGTGGCGCATTGCACATTCATAAAAATTTAAAATGGTTAGCTGTTGCTTCTACTGTTGGAATGCTACTCATTCTCCTAGGAGGAGCTCTTGTTACAAAGACCGACAGCGGTATGGGTTGCGGAAGACATTGGCCTGGTTGTAATGGTCAGCTAATTCCCGACGAAATTACTTCAGAAGTGTTAATCGAATTCTCTCATCGAGTTGTTACAGGAGCCGTAGGATTTTTAATCGTAGCCTTAGCTATTTGGGCTTGGCGTGCCCTGGGAAATGTACGTGAAACGAAATTCTTATCAATTATGGCTGTCTTTTTCCTTGTACTCCAAGCACTCATTGGAGCTGCACAAGTAAAATGGGGACAAGGTGATTTCATTTTAGCTCTTCATTTTGGAATCTCTCTTATTTCATTTGCAGCAGTTTTACTACTTACATTACTAATTTTTGAAGTCGATCGAAAATTTGACACGGATAAAATTAGAATTGGTAAAACATTAAAATTTCATACAATTGGAGTTACACTTTATTCATATGTAGTTATTTATTCTGGAGCTCTAGTTCGTCATACAGAATCTAGTTTAATCTGTAGAGATTGGCCACTTTGCAGAAATGACGAGTTTTCTTTGCCTACCAACTTATATGAATGGGTTCAAATGGGGCATCGAGCAGCAGCAGGACTAATTATTATTTGGATATTAATAACTGCTATTCATGTTATTAAGAACTATAAAGACCAACGTGCTATTTATTGGGGTTGGATTATCGCATTAATTCTAGTACTTTCTCAAGGTGTTACTGGTATGTTGGTAGTTTTAACAAAGTTAAACTTATATGTTGCGTTATTACACTCATTATTTATCTCTTTGTTATTTGGATTACTATGTTATATGATTTTATTGCTTTCGAGAAGTCGATTACAAAAGTGAAAAAAGACTGTAGACAAACTCAAAAATTTGGGTTTGTTAACAGTCTTTTTTCATTCAAATGGTATTGACTAAAACTAGCGTTGATTTCCACTACGGCGAACGCTTTCCGAGGCGGCACGTGAGCCTCCTCGGCGCAGGTTGAGGACACTGAAAAAGTCCCTATAATTCGATTTTGCCAAATGAGGTAGTCTAATATTCCAGTAAATAGGAAAATCGTTGAAACGGTTCCCTTTCCGCGGGCATTGCCTCAGTCTCCTCGCTTTGCTGCTGGGTCTTCGACTAACGCTATTCCCGCAGGAGTGTCGCCTTCTTCAACGATTTTCTAGAACTAAAAAAGTAGAGTGTGGATGACACTGAAAAATTCCTAATAATTCGACTTTGCTAGAGGGGGTTGTCCAATCGCCCAATAAATAAGAAAATCGTTGACACGGCTCCCTTTCCGCGGGCGTTGCCTCAGTCTCCTCGCTTTGCTGCGGGGTCTTCGACTAACGTTATTCCCGCAGGAGTGTCGCCTTCTTCAACGATTTTCTAGAAATGAAAAAGTATTTATTAATACAAAGATGGGTTTTCAGTGTCCTTTATTGTAGTGAGGATTGGCGATTCTCCGCGAAAAGCGAGTAGTTTTTTCCGTTCAACTAGTCTTCATTCATTTTATTTGAAAAAATATGGAACCCTTTCTAGCTAATCACTTTAATTTTATTTGCTTTAGGGATACCTTCTCATAACAACTACTAGATTCCTTATACATAAAGGAAAAATCTACGAGAATCCTGCGAAAAAACGGAGCGTCCAAAACCCCGCACGAGAGCAGCGAGGCCACTGAAAAACTCAAAATTATTATTTTTATAGGAACTATGTGCTGTATTTCATTTAAAGAATTTAGCGCGACGCATGAGGCTCCTACGGGGTCTCACCTGGGCGCGCTGTCTCCAAAGGAGTCGCCGCCTCCGTTCCAATAAACTTGTGTACGTTTTTACAAGGCATTCAGAATACGAACATTCTAAATGCCTTTTGTCTTCAATCTGAAAAGACTGTTTGACATAACGTCAAACAGTCTTTTTTCTATTCTTTTTCAATCTCGATTAATAGATCTCCAGTTGAGATTGCTTCGCCAGCGACTACTAGAATATTTTTTATAATACCGCTAAACGGTGCTTGAACAGTCGTTTCCATCTTCATCGCTTCCGTTATGAGTAAATGTTGGCCTCTCTTTACTTTACTACCAATTGATACAGCAACTTTTAAAACAGTACCTGGCATAGTAGCTCCAATATGCCGTTCATTTGTTACATCTGCTTTTTGTTTAGTCAGATGACTCACTTCAATGGTCATATCTTGAATAGAAATTTCACGTGGTTGCCCATTCAATTCAAAATAAATTATTCTGTTACCATCATTTGTTGGTTCACTTATAGAGACTAATTTTATTATTAACGTTTTTCCTACTTCAATCTCAACTTCGATTTCTTCCCCAAGTCTCATTCCGTATAAGAAAGTTGGAGTATCGAGTACAGAAACATCACCAAAGTTTTTTTCAGTAGCAGAATATTCTTCAAAAACTTTTGGATATAATGTATATGCTAAAATTTCTTGATTTGTAACAGGGCGCCCTAATTTATTGAATAATTCTTCACTCACCGCTTGAAAATCTACAGGCTCTAATAATTCACCAGGACGAACTGTTATCGCTTGACGGTCTTTTAAAACTACTTTTTGAAGTTCATTTGGAAATCCCCCGAATGGCTGTCCGATATATCCTTCAAAAAACTCAATTACAGAGTCTGGAAAGTCAATCATTTTTCCACGTGTTATTACGGAGATTTCGTCTAAATTATTTTGCACCATGAATAGAGCCATATCTCCAACTACTTTAGATGATGGTGTAACCTTTACTACATCTCCAAATAACAGATTTACACGGGAATACATTTCTTTTACTTCTTCCCAACGCTCTCCTAAACCTACTGCTTTTGCTTGTTGTTGAAGATTACTATATTGTCCGCCTGGCATTTCATGTACATAAATTTCAGTATGTGGACTCATCATCCCACTTTCGAAATCTTGATAATATTTACGAACGTCTTCCCAATAATAGGATATTTTTTCGAAAGCATCTACATCCCCAATAACTTCTCTACTTCCGCCTTTCATCGCATAGCTTAAAGTGCTAGCACTTGGTTGAGATGTCAAACCTGCCATTGAGCCTAATGCAGTGTCTACAATATCCACACCAGCCTCAATTGCCTTTGCATACGTGTAAATTCCATTACCACTAGTATCGTGTGTGTGCAAATGTATTGGTAAATCTACTGTACTTTTTAATTCACTTATTAGCCTATATGCAGCTTCTGGTTTAAGTAAACCAGCCATATCCTTAATCGCTAAAATATGAGCTCCTACAGCTTCTAATTCCTTTGCCATATCTTTATAGTACTGGACTGTATACTTGGTACGAGTATGATCTAAAATGTCTCCCGTGTAGCATATAGCAGCTTCTGCTATCTTTCCAGACTGTCTAGTCGCATCAATAGCAACTCCCATTCCTTTAATCCAGTTCAAACTATCGAAAATACGGAATACATCGATTCCAGCATCTGCAGATTTTTGAATAAACTCTCTTATAACATTATCCGGATAATTTTTGTATCCTACAGCATTAGCTCCACGGAACAACATTTGGAAAAGAACATTCGGAATCATTTCTCTCATTTTCAACAAACGGTCCCAAGGATTCTCTTTTAAGAAACGGTACGCAACGTCGAAGGTTGCCCCTCCCCACATTTCATAAGAGAAAAGATTATGCAACACTTGAGAAGATTCTTTTGCAATTCCAAACATATCATACGAACGAACACGTGTTGCAAGAAGCGATTGATGTGCATCTCTAAATGTTGTATCTGTTAATAAAACACCTTGCTGTTCCTTCACCCACTTGACAAGCCCTTCCACACCTTGCTGTTCTAAAATTTGCTTTGTACCTAGTTTAGGTTGAGTTGTCAAATCCATTTTCGGTTTTCTTGCAGAACTAAAAATAGGTTTAGACTTATGCTCTATTCCTGGAAAACCGTTCACTGTAACGTTTCCGATATAATTTAACAGTTTAGTTCCACGGTCTTTTCTATTTGGGAATAAAAATAATTCGGGAGTAGAATCGATAAAACTTGTATTAAATTGGCCCGATATAAAACTTGGGTGTTTCACTACATTCTCCAAAAAAGGAATATTTGTTTTAATCCCTCTTATTCTAAATTCTTGCAAATTTCTGTCCATTTTAGCCGCAGCTTCCCTGAAAGACATCCCCCAAGTAGAAACTTTCACTAACAACGAATCATAATATGGTGTAATAACCGCTCCTTGAAATCCGTTTCCTGCATCTAAGCGAACTCCAAATCCACCACCAGACCTATACACCATAAGTTTCCCTGTATCAGGCATGAAATTATTTAATGGGTCTTCTGTTGTTACACGTGACTGTATCGCAAATCCGAAAAGAGGAATATTTTCTTGACTAGGAATTCCAATCTCTTCGCTAGTTAACGACGACCCATCTGCAATTTTAATCTGTGCATGAACAATGTCTATACCTGTAATCATTTCCGTAATCGTGTGTTCTACTTGAATACGAGGATTTACTTCTATAAAGTAAAATTCCTCATCTGTCACTAAAAACTCTACAGTACCGGCGTTTATATATGAAACATTGTTCATTAATTGCACGGCTGCACGACATATTTTGTCGCGCAATTCTGAATTTAAAGAATTGGAAGGGGCAATTTCCACCACCTTTTGATGCCTTCTTTGTATCGAGCAATCACGCTCATATAAGTGAATTAAATTTCCATGTGTATCACCAAGAATTTGAACTTCTATATGTTTTGGTTTATCTATAAATCTTTCTACGTACACTTCATCTGATCCAAAAGCAGCTTTCGCTTCGGATTTTGCTCTTTCATATGCGCTTATTAAATCTTCTTCAGAAGGTACAACGCGCATACCACGGCCCCCACCACCTAGGGATGCTTTTATCATTAATGGATAGCCATATTGCTTACCAAATGCACGAACATCTTCCAAATCTTCAACTGGCCCAGTACTTCCTGGTATAACTGGAATACCAGCTATGACTGCTTGTTCACGGGCTTTTACTTTATCTCCAAACATATCTAGATGCTCAGAAGTTGGCCCTATAAAAATAATTCCTTCTTCTTCACATCTTCTTGCAAATTCAACGTTTTCTGATAAAAATCCATACCCTGGGTGAATAGCGTCTGCATGGCTTTCCTTCGCTATACGAATAATATCTTCAATATCCAAATAAGCATCAATCGGTTTTTTTCCTTCACCTACTAAATAGGACTCATCTGATTTAAAACGATGGAAAGAACCACTATCCTCTCTTGAATAAATGGCAACTGTTCGAAGGTTTAACTCCGTACATGCTCGAAAAATTCGAATCGCAATTTCCCCTCTGTTTGCTACTACAATTTTATTAATCTTTCTCATCCCCGAACACCCCTCATCATTTTGTTTTCTCGTACTTAACAAACATTGAGACATTCATCAATATACCCATCGCTGCGGATAATAATATAATCGAAGTTCCTCCATAACTAATAAATGGAAGTGGAACTCCCGTAAGTGGGATAATTCCCAACATACCACCTAGATTAACAAAAGTTTGAAATCCAATTATACTTCCTATACCTGCTGCTATCATTCTAGCTTGGGGATCTTTTGTTGATATGGCAATCATAATCGCTTTGAACACAATGAAAAATAACCCCATTAATACGATTAATACACCTATCATACCAAGTTCCTCAGCAATAATCGCCATAATAAAATCGGTATGTGGTTCAGGTAAGTACCCAAATTTCTGATTGGAGTTTCCTAAGCCTAAACCTTTCAATCCTCCAGAACCAATTGCTATATATCCATTTACTATTTGATAACCGTATCCTTGCTCGTAATCGAATGGATTAAAGAATGCTTCTAATCGACCACGACGGTGAGGTGTCAATAATTGGTCTTTCATTAAATAAATTGCAACTAGTCCCATCGAAATTACAACACCGATTAATCCAATAATTTTTGCAAATGATTTGAATTTTATCCCACTAGCTGCAATTACAGAAATTGCAACAAAGCTAATAATCATCGTATTCCCTACATCCGTTTCCATCATGATAGATACGAATACAAAAAACAGCACAATTAATGGCGGACCCACAGATTCATTTAACTTATCTAATGTTCCATTTTCATGTTTTTTCGTGAAAATTCCTGCAAAATATAATACAATTACTATTTTTGCAATTTCTGATGGTTGAATGTTCCCAAATCCTAAATGAATCCAACTTTGCGAACCACTTTCTCCACCTGATCCAATAAAATGCACTAAAAATAACAGTACAAACATGACAAGAAGCATCAATTGCATGACAACTTTATTCTTATAATGTTTATAAGGGAATAGTGCAGCTAATAAGAACGCTGGAATACATAAAATTAAGTTTATTTTTTGCTTATTAAAAAAATAGTCGGGTTCCCAACCATAGTTAATGACAGACCAGCCCATACTAGCACTGTAAATCATAACAAGACCAAATAAACATAATGCTAAATAAACAAAAAATAAGGGATAATCAAAGTTTTTTAAATATCGTTTAATATACGGAATCATCTTGTAAACCTCTGTTTCATAAATAAGAATAGTAGAATTATTGTTAAATAGTATATTGATTTTTTTATAATCAAGACAGTATAAACTTTACACATGGTATCTGTCTACCCTCAGGTGCTTATACTAAGCACTTTTTGAAAATAGGAATCTACTATATTTTTATTTAATTCTAGAAAAAAAACTCAAACAGTCAACTTGTTTGAGTTTTGGAATTATTTTTCTGTATGGATATCATGTAAAATCGATAACTCTTTTTCTAGCGAAGCCATTATATCTTTTCCTTCACTTTTTTCTAAAAGTCCAAGCTTTACCGCAAAGTCAATCTCACGTGATAGACCAAACATTTGTGTGTCAAGAACCTCTTCGTAAAGAGGGCATTGAGGCATCGTTAAGTTATCCATTTGAACTTTTATAAGTTGCGCAATTTTCTCCGCATCCTTTTTCAAAAGTTCTAACGCTTTTTCTTGATACGAAAGTTGTATATTAGTATCCATGAGGACGCCCCCATTTTTTATTATTTCTAATTCTTAACCTCCCTAAAGTGTATCTTTTGCAATGAAAAAATGCAAGTGTTCTCTTACTTCCTTTTCTAACAGATTAAGAAAACAACTCTCTTTTAGTTTCTAACTTTCCAGAGTCATTCGCATAATTGCTCGTCTTAGAAGTTCGAAGTTCATCCTCGACCCTAAAGCAGCCGATCTTTAGTCGTTGCAATACAAGTTTACGAACTTAAACTAATTTCCTCTTGTATAATCATCATTGCTTTTCTTTTTTAGTTAATTATTCTTTTAGACTTTTCATTTTAACGGTATACTTATATGGAGTTATTAGTTTAGAGGAGGCAATTTCGTTGGAATTTATTATCCCTATTAAAGGCGAAGTAAAATTTAATATTACATTAGATCCTACTGTATGGATTTTTGATGATCGAAGAATTGATTTAGATGAGTTTTTTTCTGGAAAGTATGAATATAAAGACGAGTTAGAAGAGTATACAAAGGTTACCTCAGCACATTGGTCCCGTGAAATTATTGAAGGTGCTACTTATCCCCCAACTTTAAAAACAGAAAAAAAGTACGAGCGTACAAAAGTACTAACAAGTACATTTGGTGTAGAACTAAAACAATTCATTCTTAATGCAGAACCATTAAAAAATGCTACAATACTTGTTGTCGAAACGTCCGAAGGTGATCACTCATTCCCTTTCACGGAGCTTGACTCTTTACTGTTGAAGTTTAGTCATAAAGGAAAACCACTACGTGAAGATGGTCCTGTCCACGTTTTAAAAAAAGATGGGTCAAATATCAATAATCCAATCAAATATGTAACAGCATTTCGCATAGAATAGGGGTGAACAATATGAAGGTACAATGTGCCATTTGTGATCGAATTGACGAACTGTCTAATGATCTACCTCTTGCAAAAAAATTAAGAAACCGTCCTATTCATACTTATATGTGTCCAACTTGTCATGATCGTATCGAAGAAAATACTAATGCTCGTTTAGCAACAGGCAAGTTTATTTTTTATAAAAGTTCGAAACTAATCGAAAATGAATTTTAACTAACGGACAAAAGAGAAATAAGAATTAAGCTTTAGAAAAGTGAACGAGTCACTTCCCTCAAGCTTTTCTAGATATCCATTAATCATTTCCTATACAAAAAAGTTCCACACCGTTAGGTAGTGGAACTTTTTGTTTTTTCAAGTCGTAAACGAATTTTGTATATAATTAGGATTAGAGCAGCCACAATTAATCCTTCTACAACCGGAAGGAAAAATGCTAAAAATGTGAGCACTAAACACCCAATAAATAAAAATGCGTAAATGACGATATTTTGTCCTAAACGTAACTTTTTTGCAAATCCTAGCTTGTATACAAGTACGGATAGCAAAAATATCATTAGAAATAATACATATCCCGCTATATCGTAATTTGGCATTGTTTCGTATATATATCTAGCAATACTAGACATTTTACCAAATACGAATTGCTTTTCCTCCAAGGTTATTCACCCTTTCAGTTCCTATTCAAGTTCTGCACTTTTCTTTTTCTTTGTCACACGTTCACGTTCGTTTTTCTCTAGAATCTTTTTACGCAAGCGAATAGATTCAGGAGTTACTTCACAGTATTCATCATCGTTCAAGTATTCAAGAGATTCCTCTAAAGTCATTAAACGAGGTTTTTTCAATGTTGTTGTTTGCTCTTTATTTGCAGAACGAATATTGTTAGCTGCTTTTACTTTTGTGATGTTGATGGTTAAATCATTATCACGAGTATGTTCACCAACAATCATTCCTTCATATATTTCAGTACCTGGTTCAACGAAAATTGTACCACGATCCTCAACACCTAGTATACCGTAAGTTGATGCTGTTCCTGTTTCCATAGATACAAGAACACCTTTACTACGTCCACCAACACGGCCAGCAGCCATTGGTTTATATTCTTCGAACGTATGATTAATGATACCATATCCACGAGTCAATGTTAAAAATTCTGTCGTATACCCGATCAAACCACGTGCAGGAACTAAGAATACCAGACGTACTTGTCCACTACCGTTGTTGATCATATCTAACATTTCACCTTTACGAGCACCCATCGATTCAATAATTGAACCAACGTTTTCTTCAGGAACGTCAATTTGCACACGTTCTACTGGCTCACAACGAACACCGTCCACAAGCTTTACAATTACTTCTGGTTTAGATACTTGTAATTCGAAGCCTTCACGACGCATATTTTCGATTAAAATAGATAAATGCAGTTCTCCACGTCCAGAAACAATCCATGCATCTGGCGAGTCTGTAGGATCTACACGTAAAGATACATCAGTTTGAAGCTGTGCATCTAAACGCTCTTGAATTTTACGAGAAGTTACCCATTTTCCTTCACGTCCAGCAAACGGACTGTTGTTTACTAAGAAAGTCATTTGAAGCGTTGGTTCGTCAATATGCAGAATTGGCAATGCATCCGGATGTTCTACTGGACATATCGTTTCACCGACATTGATATCTTCCATACCAGAAATCGCGATTAAATCACCAGCAGAAGCAGTTTGAATTTCTACACGCTTCAAGCCCATGAAACCAAAGATTTTCGTTACACGGAAGTTTTTAATAGATCCATCAAGTTTCATAAGTGACACTTGTTGTCCCACTTCCATCGTCCCTCTGAATACACGTCCAATACCGATACGACCAACATAGTCGTTGTAATCAAGTAATGATACTTGGAATTGAAGAGGTTCCTCACTATTATCAACTGGAGCTGGAATTTTCTCTACAATTGCATCGTAGATTACTTGCATGTTTTCTTCTTGATCAGCTGGATCATCTGAAATGCTTGCTGTTCCATTAATTCCAGATGCATAAATAACTGGGAATTCCAATTGCTCATCGTTTGCCTCAAGCTCGATGAATAATTCAAGCACTTCATCTACTACTTCAGCAGGGCGTGCGAAATCACGGTCAATTTTATTTACAATAACGATTGGTTTAATATTTTGCTCTAAAGCTTTTTTCAACACAAATCGAGTTTGTGGCATACAACCTTCATATGCATCCACGATTAATAGAACACCATCTACCATTTTCATGATACGTTCAACTTCACCACCAAAATCGGCATGTCCAGGTGTATCTAAAATGTTGATTTTTGTATCTTTATATTGAATCGCAGTGTTTTTTGCTAATATAGTAATTCCACGTTCGCGCTCAATATCACCAGAATCCATTGCTCTTTCATCCACATGTTCATTTGAACGAAACGTACCAGATTGTTTTAATAATTGGTCTACTAATGTAGTTTTCCCATGGTCAACGTGTGCAATAATTGCAATGTTTCGTAAATCTTGACGTAAATTTGTCATATTTCCACTCCATATTCTTTTTTCGAGTCCATAACTGTGTTATTATATCACAAGGTGAAACTAAAGTAATAATTTTTTTTAACAATTATTTTTGGAGGTAATTAATTTGGGCAATATCAAATGGATTTTTGTTCTATTTTCTATCGCTGCCATCCTATCAATGGCATTTATCGGAATTGCAGTTGCGCTAAGAAGTATTCCCTTTATTATAATAAGCATTGTCTTACTTTGCATCGTCATGGGATACGGCTTTAAAACAAAGAAAAAAATGCGAGACCAAGGTTTATTATAATAAGTAATCAGCAAGAGATTTGTCTTGCTGATTTTTTATTTTAAACGAATATAGTTCGTTATTAATTCCTTATGTAAACCTGGTTTAGATATGATAAAAGTATTTTGTTGCAATAAATTAATAGGCTCATTCGAAAGATTTGTTACAATTGCCCCTACTTCTTTTGCAATCACCATACCTCCTGCAATATCCCATGGAGACAATCGCATGGATATATATGCATCTAGTTTTCCTGTTACAACATACGATATCTCAATTGCTGCAGATCCATAAGATCTTGTCCCTCTTACTGTTTGTAAAAGTTTACCCATACCTTCATGCTCGATGTATTTATTTGGTACTACCCAACTTGCATTAATACCAATGATAGATTGCTCTACTATTGCTTGTTTTACCTCTGGGATACGAATATCATTAAAAAATGCTCCTTCTCCTAGTGATGCAGATATTAAATCATCGTCCATTACATTATATATATACCCAAGTATCCCGACTCCATCTTTGTATATACCTAAAGATATTGCAAAGTTCTTTTTTTGGTGGATAAAATTCATCGTGCCATCGATTGGATCAAGCATCCAAACAAAACCTTTTAAATCTTGTAGTGAATCTCCAAACCCTTCTTCACCAAAAATACGATGATCAGGAAAATCTTGTTTAATATGACGGATAAAAAACTGTTCCGTTTCTTTATCAATATTTGTTACTAGATCATTCGCTTCTGACTTACTTTCAATAATCAACTCCGTCGCAAAGGAGGATTTAATTCTTCTAGCAGCTTCCTTTATTAAAGATTTTGCATATTTGTCAAGCTTATGTATGTTCACCACAACCATCCTTTCTTACCACTGTCTTCTTAGTATAAAGAAAAAAACACCCGCTGTCTTTCCATTAGCAGGTGTTCTCTAAATGAGAGTAAAATAGTATCCTTCAGTTGAGTGCATTAAGTCCCTCCAACTGCTGATAAATTTCTTTTAACCTTTCCTTCGTATCATTTATTAACTTTTCATCTTGACTATTCATCGCGTCGAAAAGTGTAGCTAGTTCATAATCCAACTCTAATTTTAATGTTTGAATTATTCCCTTTTCAATATCGTTTTTTCGAATAATGTGAACAACCTGTCTCATCACTGACACCCCTTCTCTTTTAAATAAATGTAATTTTCTGAACATTTTTAATAATTTATGCCGAAAATAATTTATTGTCAACTTTAAAATCCTACTTACAAGATTTTTACCCATATTTACTATAAAATAAACATACAAAGTGAAAGGAGTTTATAAATGAATAAAACTTTTTGGGAAGACAAAGATTTTAATGTTTTTCAAATAGATGGATTAGAAAATAGAATGGATGCATTAATTGCAAATGTACGTCCAAAGTTCGAGGATTTAGGAAATCATTTCTCGCTATATTTTTCTAGTGTTCTAGGGAACGAATATTTTCCACATGTAGCAAAACACGCAAGACGCTCTGTTAATCCTCCTAAGGATAGCTGGGTAGCCTTTGCTCCCTATAAAAGAGGCTATAAAGCATTGCCGCATTTCCAAATCGGCCTATGGGGTAGCCATCTATTTATCATTGTTGCAGTCATCTACGAGGCTCCTGACAAGGTTCCTATCGCAGAACGATTAATAAAGAAAAAAACAGTGTTCAACAAACTTCCTAATGATTTTATCATTTCAGGGGATCATATGAAGCAGGACGCAACTTCCATTAAAGATGCGAAGAAAGAGATACTTGTGCAATTATTAACTCGTCTTCGTGATGTTAAAAAGGGAGAATTTCTTGTAGGTAGACATATATCTAGAGAAGATGCAGTTAAACTTTCAGAAGATCAGTTTTTACAACTTGTAGAAGAAACCTTCGAACAGTTAATTCCGATCTATAAAGTTATGATAAATTAGGAAAGTCTAACTTAATCAGCGACTGTCTATTAAATGATAAAATACCTCCAATAGCTGCATCATAGACAAGCTATCGGAGGTATTTATCATGCTTTTATCAATACCCCATCTTCTTTTTCTTTCATTTGTTTGATGACAGGATAACTTGCATAGCCGCTTTCTTTTTCAAATTCACGAAAATATGTTTTTTCCTCTGCTATTGATGGTACGATTTCTTTAAAGCGTCTATATTTTTTCATTAATTCTTCTCGCTTCACTCCTTTTTCATAAGCTTTTTCAATAGCTTCAAAAAATTGCACGACATCTACTATTTCATTTGTTGACCAATCAATGGAGAATGGGTATGTATATTCCATTTCTCAGACCTCCTATTATTTCCATTTTTTTCTTACTTCCATAGCTTCACTAACCATTCGTTGGATTAACTCTTCCACAGAAGGTTCATCTTTTATTAAACCGACCCCTTGACCGGCCCAGCCAAAACCTTTTTCAATATTTCCCTCATAGATAAATTGCTTATTTGCCTCTCCGCTAACATAATCCTTTAAAGCATCATATGTCGGATTAGCTTTTTCAATACTTAGTATTGTTTCTGTCCAATCATTTTTGATAGCTCTTGCAGGTGCTCCGATTGAACGCTTAATAACCGTAGTATTTGTTTCTTCACTTGCAATTAATACATTTTTATAAGCTGTTGAAGCGTGCACACATTCCTTTGTTGCGATGAATCGTGTCCCCATTTCAATTCCTTCCGCTCCAAGAGCGTGAGCAGCCATCCAGCCCCTGCCATCAGCAATTCCTCCCGAAGCAATTACAGGAATAGAAACAGCGTCAACTACTTGTGGTATTAAAACCATAGTACCAACATCATCTCTGCCAAGATGACCTCCTCCTTCTTGCCCAACAACCATTACAGCATCGGCACCGAGTTGCTCCGCTTTTAGTGCTTGTCGCTTAGCTGCTACTAAAACTAATTTTTTTATTTTTGTATTTTCCAGCTTTTTTAGAATAGGTGCAGGATTTCCTCCAGTCATTGTAATTACAGGTACATTTTCATCAATCGCAACTTGTAACATATGTTCATATGGTCTTCCTGTTTGGCCTATAGCAAAGTTTACCCCAAATGGTTTTTCCGTAAGTATTTTAACTTTACGTATTTCCGCACGTAATTCTTCAGGAGTTTTTAAGCTCATTGCAGTTACTTGACCAAGTCCCCCAGCATTTGAAACAGCAGAGCATAAGTCGGAATAAGCCAAATAAGCCAGCCCTCCTTGAATGATTGGATACTTAATATCCAATAAGTTCGTCACCCTTGTTTGAAAGCTCATCATCATCCCTCCAATTGCTTATAAGTTTATAAGAAATAACTCTTTGATTCAATTCACAATTATTTTTATAGTAATGCATCGGCTGAAGTGCTATAATTCTCTTGTTTTAAAAAAGTGAAAGACGTTTTTTTCGCGTCTGGAGCAAAACATAAAAAATTCTTACTAGAGGTGGTATGAGCGTTGTCACAATTAGAAACTCCTTTGTTCGATGCCTTACTTAAGCATCGAAATCGTCATCCTATCCAGTTTCATATTCCTGGGCATAAAAAAGGGAAAGGGATGGACCCTGCATTTCGAGAGTTTGTTGGAGATAATGTACTTTCCATAGATTTGATCAATATAGCTCCTTTAGACGATTTACATTCACCTAAAGGTGCTATTAAAAAAGCACAACAATTAGCTGCAGAAGCATTTGGAGCGGACGAAACATTTTTCTCCGTCCAAGGTACAAGCGGTGCTATTATGACAATGATTCTTACTATTTGCGGGCCTGGAGACAAGTTACTAGTGCCACGAAATGTTCATAAATCTATTATGTCAGCAATCGTTTTTGCAGGAGCAATTCCAGTTTTTATTCATCCAGAGGTGGACAATGATTTAGGGATCTCTCACGGAATATCTGCGGAATCTGTTGAAAAAGCATTGAATGCGCATCCGGATGCAAAAGGATTACTCGTTATTAACCCTACTTATTTTGGTTTTGCTGCTGATTTAAAAAAGATTGTAGATATTGCACATGGACGAGGTATACCAGTAGTTGTAGATGAAGCACATGGGGTACATATTCATTTTCATTCTTCACTACCAATTTCAGCAATGGAAGCTGGTGCAGATATGGCTGCAACTTCAGTCCATAAACTTGGAGGATCGATGACACAAAGTTCTATCTTAAATGTCAGAGAAGGTTTGGTTTCTGCTAAACGTGTTCAGTCAATTCTTTCTATGCTAACAACTACTTCTACTTCGTATCCCCTTCTTGCATCATTAGATACTGCAAGACGGCAGTTAGCGATTCACGGAGAAGATTTAATCAATGACGTAATTAGACTAGCCAAAGATACTCGAAAGAGAATTAATAATATACCGCACTTACGATGTGCTGGAGAAGAAATTTTACAGACTTCTGCTACATTCGATATGGATCCAACAAAGCTATTAATCAGTGTAAAAGATCTAGGGATTACTGGTTATACCGCTGAGTCTTGGTTACGAGAAAACGCTAATATTGAAGTCGAGCTTTCTGATTTGTACAATATTCTTTGTTTATTTACAATTGGGGATACAAAAAAAGAGGCAAATATATTAGTGAATGCCCTCGTGAGAATGGTAGCTGCATTTGAATCAGATGCAGTAGTTGTAGAACCTTCAGTTAGTTTACCAGATATCCCTGGTCTTGCAATGTCCCCACGTGATGCCTTTTACGCTCAAACAGAATCCATTCCGCTTTTAGAGGCAAGTGGACGTATTTCTGCCGAGTTCGTGATGGTGTATCCACCTGGTATTCCTATTTTTATTCCCGGGGAAATAATTACCCAAGGGAATATTGATTATATACGTATGAATATTGAAGCGGGACTTCCCGTACAAGGACCAGAAGATGATACATTAGAAATGATTCATGTTATTAAAGAGCAAAAAGCTATCATTTAAAAAAGAGAAGTGAACTAATCACCTCTCTTCTGACTGTAGACAAACTCAAGTAATTTTTGAGTTTGCTTACAGTCTTTTTTCTTTTAAAATTAAAAAAGAATGTGTTTTCCATTATCCCAATAAAAAAGAAAATCGTTGAAACGGCTCCCTTTCCGGAGGCCACTGAAAAAGTCCATATAGTTTCACTTTTAATGTAGTTCCCCCGTAGTTTTCCGAAGCTTACCGCTCGCTTTCCACGGGCGAAGAATTTAGCCTCCTCGTCGCAAGCTCCTGTGGGGTCT
>NZ_VDGI01000025.1 GCF_006861825.1 Psychrobacillus vulpis
CGACTGCGGCTGACGAAGAAATCTGCCGTTCATCTGCTTTCGCAGCCCGAACACGGAAGTTAAGCTCGCGCGTCGATGGTAGTTGGGGGTTTCCCCCTGTGAGAGTAGAACGTCGCTAGGCACTAAGAAGTCGTTACCGAGTCATCGGTAGCGGCTTTTTTTGTATATGAACGAGAAAATAAAATGCCGAAGGCAAACTGTAAGATGAGTAGCGAGAAAGTAGAGGAACAAAGAGTTCGAGGAAGCAAAGAAGAGAGACTCGGAGCGTATAACATACGCGAGAATCGAACGACTGCGGCTGACGAAGAAATCTACCGTTCATCTGCTTTCGCAGCCCGAACACGGAAGTTAAGCTCGCGCGTCGATGGTAGTTGGGGGTTTCCCCCTGTGAGAGTAGAACGTCGCTAGGCACTAAGAAGTCGTTACCGAGTCATCGGTAACGGCTTTTTTTGTATATGATCGAGGAAATAAAATGCGAAGGCAACCTGAAAACAAGTAGAGAGAAAGTAGAGGAACTAAGAGTTCAAGGAAGCAAAGAAGAAAGACTCGGAGCGTATGACATACGCGAGAATCGAACGACTGCGGCTGACGAAGAAATCTGCCGTTCATCTGTTTTCGCAGCCCGAACACGGAAGTTATGCTCGTGCCTCAATGGTAGTTGGGGGTTTCACCCTGTGAGAGTAGAACGTCGCAAGGCACTAAGAAGTCGTTGCCAAGTCATCGGTAGCGGCTTTTTTTGTGTATGATGGAGAAAATAAAATGCCAAAGGAAACTGTAAAATGAGCAGCAAGAAAGTAGAAAAATAAAGAGTCCAAGGAAGCAAAGAAGAGAGACTCGAAATGCATGATATAACCGAGAATCGAACGACTACAAATGAAAAAGAAAGCTGCCATTTTATTAGAAAACCATTTAATTAAATTTATATTAAAAATAGAATTACTTTGAGCGACATTTCCCGGGAAATAATGACTCCATTCGTCATCAAATGTAAGATATTTGTGAATATTACAAATTTAAAATTAAATTTTGGTAAGCAATAATGTATCAAATATGAATTTTGATCTAGTTTTAGCACTTAAAATGAAATTATCTCTAATCTATGTAAATTTACTATATTTGTAAATGTGATAGTATGCATAAAAGGGGTGATTAGTTGATTATTAAGAAACGATCAATGGAGTATAAATACATGGGATTGAAGATGCTCTATAAAAGATTGCCTAAAGAACACGCGATGAAAAGTATTATAAACTCGAATATCTTATCTACAAGAGCAGGAATCATTGGTGAATCAAAACTGGAAGAAATATTTGATAAGTACCACTTTCCTTTTGATTATTGTGTTTTACATGACGTGAGTATGACTTCAACTGGCAAGTTCCAAATTGATGTTCTATTTATAACTCCTTATTATGTAGCTATTTTGGAGTGTAAGAATATAATTGGAGAGTTATGTTTTGAGAATGAACCATCATGTCTAATAAGAAAACTAGAAGATCAAAAAAAGGATGTATTTGAAAGTCCAGAAATTCAGGTGGATCGAAATAAATATTTACTAAAGGAGTGGTTAACTCAACGAGATGTATTTATTCCTGTTATTGGAGTTATTGTACTTAGTAGTATGAAATCTAGGGTAGTGAAGAAGCCGAATCATACGCCTGTTATTTATACTTCCAGTATCCCTACTTTCCTGAGAAATTTGCCGAGGAAAAAGGAATATATATCGGTGACAAAAATGTATGAAATAGCAAAATTAATTATGCTATTGCATCGCCCATTTATTCCATATCCTATGTGTAAGAATTGGGGAATCGATCCAAGAGATTTGATAACTGGAGTTAAATGCGAAAAGTGTGATCAGTTTGGTATGGTGAAAATTCATAGAGGCTGGCATTGTTTGACTTGTATGAGTATTGATAGATTAGCTCATGAACAAACTGTACGGGAGTGGTTTGCATTAGTTGGTAAGCATATTTCAAATAAAGATTGTCGAAACTTTTTACAGATAGAATCACATCAATTGGCAAGTAGAATATTGAATTCAATGAATCTTAAAAGAAGAGGAAGTTCGAAAAATAATACAATATATACTTTTGAGTGGGAAAAATTAAATGAGAAATAGCCTATTTGGACAATCAGCTGTGAAAGTTGGACAATCACAATCAATAGTTGGACAATAAGCTGCGAAAGTTGGACAATCACACCTAATAGTTGGACAATAACGTCAAAAAGTTGGACAACCCAACCAAACCCAACCCGATCCATGTCACAAATTGATGAATTGGCTTATTTAAGGTATCATAATCAAAAGTATAAGAATAGGAGGGTGGATGACTAGGCGAAGTTACTAACAATAAAAGTCATCCTTTTGTACAAATGAAAAAAGAGACAGTTTGGTTTGAAGTAGAAGAAAATGAGACGATTGCCGAATGTCTCGATAGAATGAATAGTTTAGGATATCAGGTGGCTGGTAGAAAGGAAGAACCGTTATTTGCTGAAGTCAATGGACAACCTGAGCCAATTAAACAAATAATCATGTTAAAGGGTATAAAAGAGATAAATAATTAGAGAAAAACGTATAAAACCGAACAATGCAGTTTTCTGAAAATTAATCGTTCGTATTTAGTCATTGACGTGGCTCTTGAGTCTTGTTAAAATATGATTAGAAATGAACGATAATATCCCCATATATGCTAAGGAATTGGCTTTAGTGTCTCTACCATGTCACCGTAAATGACAGGACTATGCGGGAAAGCGACTTTTGGACTCTGCTAGAAGGATGTGTTTGCATATGTTAGTAATCACACAAACCGAGCGAATTAGTTCCTTGAGTAAACTGCTTTTCATGCGAAGAGAGTAGTTTATTTGGGGAATTTTTTTATGCTTAGGGGCAAATACGCCAAGGCGATTTGAAGAAGGGACGAGAATAATGAACGCAAAAATTGGTGTGATTATGGGTAGTTCTAGCGACTGGGAAACAATGAAATATAGTTGTGAAATTCTCGATGAACTTAATATACCTTATGAAAAACAAGTAGTCTCAGCACATCGTACTCCTGACTTAATGTTTGAATATGCAGAACAAGCTAGAGGACGTGGAATTCAAGTAATTATTGCTGGAGCTGGTGGTGCTGCTCATTTGCCAGGTATGGTTGCAGCGAAAACTACACTTCCCGTAATTGGAGTTCCTGTACAATCGCGTGCATTAAACGGTTTAGATTCGTTGCTATCAATTGTACAAATGCCAGGAGGAGTTCCAGTTGCAACGGTTGCAATTGGGAAAGCAGGAGCTACGAATGCTGGTTTACTTGCCGCACAGATTCTTTCTATTCATGACCAATCCATAGAGGAACGATTAGAACAACGGAGAGAAGACACGAAAAACAAAGTTTATGAAAGTAATGGTGAGCTTCAATGACAAAAGTAATTTATCCAGGGCAAACAATCGGTATTATCGGTGGTGGACAGCTTGGACGAATGATGGCGTTAGCTGCAAAAGAAGCTGGATTTAGAGTAGCTGTGTTAGAGCCAACAATAGATTCACCATGTGGACAAGTTGCTGATATTCGCATCGTTGCACCATACAATGACGAAGCGGCGTTAGAAGAACTTGCAGAAGTAAGTGACGTGATCACATATGAATTTGAAAATATCGATTACGCTGGATTGAAAAGGTTATCTCAAATTGCTTATGTGCCTCAAGGTGGAGAACTTGTTAGAATTACGCAAGATCGCATACTCGAAAAAACAGAAATTCAAGCTTCTGGTGTGCCAATTGCGAAATTTGTCGAAGCGAGTACATTTGAAGAGTTGGAACAGCGAATTGACCAAGTGGGATTCCCTTGTGTTGTTAAAACAGCTCGAGGTGGATACGACGGAAAAGGACAGCAAATTGTTCAATCGATGGAAGACCTTCGAAAAGCGAAGTATCTATTTGATCATTCTGTTTGTATTGCAGAAGCATTTGTTTCTTTTACGAAAGAAATCTCGGTCATTGTTCAACGGAACGGTGAAGGACAAACATATTGTCTCCCAATTGGAGAAAACGTTCACGTTAATCATATTTTGCACGAAACAATTGTTCCAGCAAGAATTAGTGAGGAGCTAACAAACAAAGCAATTGTTGCAGCAGAGACAATCGCGAATCATCTAAATCTTGTTGGCACACTTGCCGTGGAAATGTTTGTTTTAGAGGAGAATGAAATTCTCATAAATGAATTGGCACCAAGACCTCATAATTCAGGTCATTATTCAATAGAAGCATGTAATATCTCACAATTTCATCAACATATAAGAGCAGTTTGTGGTTGGCCATTGCGTGAACCAAAACTTTGGACACATACTATAATGGTGAATGTACTAGGACAGCATGTTGTTTCTTTAACAAACTCTATTAGTAAATATCCGAACTGGTCTGTACATTTATACGGGAAGAACGAAGCAAAAACAAATCGAAAGATGGGTCATGTAACTATTCTTTCAACTAATATCGAACAAACACTTGAAGAAATAGAGCAGTCTAAAATTTGGTCTTAAACAGGAGGAACACAAATGATTGAACGTTATACACGCCCTGAAATGGGTGCCATATGGACAGAAGAAAATAAATACAACGCATGGTTGGAAGTAGAAATTTTAGCTTGCGAGGCTTGGGCTGAGATAGGTGATATTCCAAAAGAAGACGTAGTGGCGCTTCGCAAAAATGCATCATTCTCCGTAGACCGTATTTTAGAAATCGAGCAAGAAACAAGACATGACGTAGTGGCGTTTACACGTGCGGTTTCAGAAACATTAGGGGAAGAACGCAAATGGGTTCATTACGGACTTACTTCTACTGACGTAGTAGACACGGCTCTTTCTTATTTAATCAAACAAGCAAACGTTATTTTACGCAAAGACATTTTGAACTTTATCGAAATCCTTGAAAATAAAGCAAAAGAACATAAGTACACTGTCATGATGGGACGTACACACGGTGTTCACGCTGAACCAACTACTTTTGGATTGAAACTTGCTTTATGGACAGAAGAAATGAAACGTAATTTAGAAAGATTTGAAGCAGCTGCAAAAGTGATTGAAACTGGTAAAATGTCCGGTGCAGTAGGGACTTATGCAAACATCGATCCATTTGTAGAGAAATATGTTTGTGAAAACTTAGGGTTAGCAGCAGCTACTATTTCAACTCAAACTCTTCAACGTGATCGTCATGCGCAATATATGAGTATATTAGCTTTAATCGCAACTTCTATTGAAAAATTTGCAACAGAAGTTCGTGGATTACAAAAATCAGAAACACGTGAAGTAGAAGAATTCTTCTCAAAAGGTCAAAAAGGATCTTCTGCAATGCCACATAAACGTAACCCAATTGGTTCAGAGAACATGGTAGGTATGGCAAGACTTATTCGTGGTTATATGATGACAGCATACGAAAACGTTGCATTGTGGCATGAAAGAGATATTTCTCATTCTTCAGCAGAACGTGTTATTTTACCAGATGCAACAATCGCACTAAATTATATGTTAAATCGATTTAGTAATATCGTGAAAAACTTAACTGTATTCCCAGAGAACATGAAACGTAATATGGATTCCACATTAGGATTAATTTATTCTCAACGTGTGCTTTTAGCACTTATCGACAAAGGATTAGCACGTGAAACAGCTTATGACACAGTGCAACCATTAGCGATGAAAGCATGGGAAACACAAACTGCATTCCGTACATTTGTAGATGCGGATGAAAAAATCACATCTTTACTAACTAAAGAAGAACTGGATGATTGCTTTGATTATAACTATCACATCCAGCATGTTGATTTGATATTCGAGCGTTTAGGACTTAATTAACTTTGTTCAGTAGTAAATGTTTTTGTACCGAAAGTGAAATAAGATTGTTATCTATTCAACAGGGTGTGTATACGTCTGCTGAAAAAAGTTAAAGCCTCCGGCGGATGTCCCATATTTTGAATCGTGCGACACAATTCAAAATATGGACGCTAATACGCCGAGGCGCATTTGATTCGGAGGAATTTACAGTGAAAAAAGGTCGTCTATTATACGAAGGTAAAGCAAAACAATTATTCGCAACTGAAGATGAAAACATCCTATTTGTATCTTATAAAGATAGTGCTACAGCTTTTAATGGAGAGAAGAAAGAAGAGATAGCTGGTAAAGGGAATTTAAATAATAAAATTACGACTATTCTTTTTGAACAATTAAAAAAGCATGGAATTGACTCACATTTTGTAGAGCAAATTTCAGAAAATGAACAGCTAGTAAGAAAAGTGGAAATTATTCCTCTTGAAGTAGTTGTTCGAAACGTAGCAGCAGGAAGTCTTGCAAAAAGACTTGGTATGGATGAAGGAATACCTCTAAAGCATCCTATTGTAGAATTCTATTACAAAGATGACGCATTAGGAGATCCATTACTAACAGATGCACATCTAGAATTACTGGAACTTGCAACACCGGAAGAAATAGAAACGATCAAAATAAAAGGGTTAGAAATTAACCGTGTATTACAGCCGATTTTCAAAGAAATAGGTGTCACGTTAATCGATATGAAACTTGAATTTGGGAAGTCTGCGAGTGGTGAAATCCTACTTGCAGACGAGATTTCCCCAGATACGTGTAGACTTTGGGACGATAAAACAAACAACAAACTTGATAAAGATGTATTTAGACGTAATTTAGGTAGTTTAACAGATGTTTATGAAATTATACTTTCCCGCCTAGGAGGACTATTAAAATGAAAAAAGTTAAAGTGTATGTAACATTACGTGAGAGTGTTTTAGATCCACAAGGTTCTGCAGTTATGGGGGCACTTCATTCAATGAATTATAACGAAGTGACAGATGTTCGTATTGGGAAATTTTTAGAGCTTCAAATAGAAGAAAGTGATCGTGATTTAGATACAGCTGTGAAAGAAATGTGTGAAAAACTTCTTACAAATACAGTCATTGAAGACTATCGTTATGAGGTTGAGGAGGTTGCTGGCAAATGAAGTTCGCAGTAATCGTATTTCCAGGATCGAACTGTGATTTAGACATGTACCATGCGATTAAAGACGAGCTTGGAGAAGAAGTAGAGTATGTTTGGCATGATGAAACAGATTTAAGTGGATTTGACGGAGTTTTGTTACCAGGAGGATTCTCTTATGGGGACTACTTACGTTGTGGAGCCATTTCTCGCTTCTCTAATGTTATGTCGGAAGTTGTAAAAGCAGCTGAAGCTGGTAAACCAGTTCTTGGTGTATGTAACGGTTTCCAAGTATTAACAGAAGCTGGACTTTTACCAGGAGCTCTTCTACGTAATAAAAACTTAAAATTCATGTGTCGTACAGTAGGTCTAAAAGTAATAAATAATGAAACTCAATTTACTTCAGAATATAAAAAAGACGAAGTAATTCAAATTCCAATCGCACATGGTGAAGGAAACTATTACTGTGACGAGGAAACTCTTGCTCGATTAAAAGCAAACAACCAAATCGTCTTCACATATGCTTCAGAAAATCCAAACGGAAGTATCGAAGATATAGCAGGTATTGTGAATGAAAAAGGAAATGTACTAGGAATGATGCCACACCCAGAGCGTGCTGCTAATGACATTATGGGCGGATCAGATGGACTAGCGTTATTCAAATCAATAGTGAAACAGTGGAGGGAATCTCATGTCAATCATGCTTGAACCAAATCCAGAGCAAATTAAAGAACAAAAAATATATGCGCAAATGGGTATGTCAGACGAAGAATTTGAAATGGTAGAGAAGATTTTAGGTCGTCTTCCAAACTACACAGAAACTGGGTTGTTCTCAGTTATGTGGTCTGAACACTGCTCATATAAAAACTCTAAACCTGTATTACGAAAGTTCCCTACGAAAGGTCCACAAGTACTGCAAGGTCCTGGTGAAGGTGCTGGAATCGTAGATATAGGAGATGGTCAAGCAGTAGTATTTAAAATGGAATCTCATAATCACCCTTCAGCAATTGAGCCATACCAAGGGGCTGCAACAGGTGTTGGTGGTATTATTCGTGACGTATTCTCAATGGGTGCACGTCCAATTGCAATGTTGAATTCTCTTCGTTTTGGAGAATTAAAAACTCCACGTGTGAAGTACTTGTTTGAAGAAGTAGTAGCAGGTATTGCTGGATATGGTAACTGTATCGGTATTCCAACAGTCGGTGGAGAAATCCAATTTGACGATTGCTATGAAGGAAATCCATTAGTGAATGCTATGTGTGTAGGGTTGATTAACCATGAAGATATTCAAAAGGGAATTGCAGCAGGTGAAGGCAATACAGTTATGTATGCAGGTGCTAAAACTGGACGTGACGGTATTCACGGAGCAACATTTGCATCGGAAGAATTGACAGAAGCTTCAGAAGAAAAACGTCCAGCAGTTCAAGTAGGAGATCCATTTATGGAAAAACTTTTACTAGAAGCTTGTTTAGAAGTAATTAAATCTGATGCTCTTATTGGTATTCAAGATATGGGTGCTGCAGGGTTAACTTCATCATCTGCTGAAATGGCTTCAAAGGCTGGTTACGGTGTAGAAATGAATCTAGACTTTGTTCCACAGCGTGAGACAGGTATGACTGCTTATGAAATGATGCTTTCGGAATCCCAAGAACGTATGTTGATCGTAGTGAAAAAAGGTCGCGAAGATGAAATCGTAAAGATTTTTGAAAAATACGACTTAGATTGTGTTGCAGTTGGGAAAGTAACAAATGATAAAATGCTTCGTTTGCTTCATAAAGGAGAAGTTGTTGCAGAAGTACCTGCAGATGCACTAGCGGAAGAAGCGCCAGTGTATCATAAGCCATCTTCTGTACCTGCTTACTTTACAGAATTCCAAGCGATGAATAATGAAGAGCCAGCAGTTTCAAATTACAAAGAAGCACTGCTGAACTTGTTGCAACAACCAACAATTGCTTCAAAAGAATGGGTTTATGACCAATACGACTATCAAGTTCGTACAAGCACAGTTGTAACACCTGGTTCAGATGCTGCTGTAGTACGCGTACGTGGTACAAATAAAGGGTTGGCAATGACAACAGATTGTAATTCTAGATACATCTACTTAGATCCTGTTGTAGGTGGAAAAATCGCAGTAGCAGAAGCAGCTCGTAACGTAGTATGTTCAGGGGCGAAACCACTTGCAATTACAGACTGCTTAAACTTTGGTAATCCGGAAAATCCAGAAATCTTCTGGCAACTGGAAAAATCAGCAGATGGTATTGCAGAAGCTTGTATCGCTTTAAACTCACCGGTTATTGGTGGAAATGTTTCGTTATACAATGAGCGTAGTGGAACAGCTGTTTACCCTACACCGACTATAGGTCTTGTTGGTCTTGTAGAAGATTTAGCTCATGTTACAACACAGTCTGTAAAACAAGCTGGAGATATCGTTTATGTAATTGGTGAAACGAAAACAGAATTCGGTGGATCTGAGCTTCAAAAATTAGTGGAAAAACGTATTTTTGGTCAAGCACCTTCGATTGATCTAGAAGTGGAAGCGGCACGTCAAAAAGCGTTACTTTCAGCAATCCAATCTGGAGTTGTACAATCTGCTCATGATATTGCAGAAGGTGGACTTGCAGTGGCGTTAGCTGAAAAAGCATTTGGTGCAAAAGCTCTTGGAGTAGAAGTAACATTAAATGGCTCTGCTACAACAGCATTATTTAGTGAGTCTCAATCACGTTTCCTTGTAACTGTTAAGCCTGAAAATACAGCTAAATTTGAAGAAATCGTAAAAGACGCGGTTAAAATTGGTGCTGTAACAGATTCTAATAAAGTAGTTATTTCAAATGAAGACGGAACTGAATGGATTAGCGGTTCTGTTGACGAATTCCGTTCCGCTTGGAAAGGAGCAATATCATGCTTGCTGAACTCAGAGGCTTAAACGAAGAATGTGGTGTTTTTGGAATATGGGGACATCCAGATCCAGCGCCAATTAGCTACTATGGTTTACATGCACTTCAGCATAGAGGTCAAGAAGGTGCAGGAATTGTCGTAACGGATGGAAAGTTTTTACGTGCTGTCAAAGGTGAAGGACTAGTTAATGATGTTTTTAGTAATGGTAAGCTTGAAAAACTGGATGGAAAAGCTGCAATTGCACATGTGCGTTATGCAACAGCAGGTGGTTCAGGAATCGAAAATGTTCAACCACTACTTTTCAATTCCACTACTGGAAGTCTAGCGATTGCGCATAACGGAAACATTGTTAATGCAGTTCATTTGAAACGTAATTTAGAAAAACAAGGAAGTATATTCCAAACGACTTCCGATACAGAGGTGCTAGCACATCTGTTGAAAAAAAGTCACCATACCTCTTTAGAGGAACGTGCAAAACAAGCACTTAAGTTATTGGAGGGTGCTTTTGCATTCATCATTTTAACGGAAGATACTATGATGGTTGCGCAAGATCCTCACGGAATGCGTCCGCTGTCATTAGGTAAACTAGGCGATGCTTGGGTTGTAGCTTCTGAGACGAGTGCGTTTGATTTGATCGGAGCGGAAGTAATTCGTTCCGTTGAGCCAGGCGAACTAATTATTATTAATGATAAAGGCTTACGTTCAGAACGCTTTTCGGAGCCTGCAGAACGAGCTATTTGTACAATGGAATACGTTTATTTTTCAAGACCGGATTCAGATATCGATGGTATTAATATTCATATGGCACGAAAACGCCTTGGGAAGCAGCTTGCAAAAGAAATTCAAGTAGAGGCAGACGTTGTAACTGGTGTACCTGATTCAAGTATTTCTGCTGCGATTGGTTTTTCGGAAGCATCTGGTATCCCTTACGAAATGGGTCTTATTAAAAACAGATATGTTGGACGTACGTTTATTCAACCTTCACAAGATTTACGTGAACGTGGCGTGAAGATGAAGCTTTCTCCAGTACGCCAAGTAGTCCACGGGAAACGTGTTGTGATGGTGGATGATTCTATCGTACGTGGAACCACTTCTAAACG
Source organism: Psychrobacillus vulpis (assembly GCF_006861825.1). GTDB lineage: Bacteria > Bacillota > Bacilli > Bacillales_A > Planococcaceae > Psychrobacillus > Psychrobacillus vulpis. Next base: position 10,974 of record NZ_VDGI01000025.1, read on the forward strand.
TATTGTGAAAATGCTAAAAGAAGCGGGAGCGAAAGAAGTACATGTTGTTATCAGCTCCCCTCCATTAAAAAGTCCTTGTTTTTATGGAATAGATATTAGTACGGATGAGGAGTTAATTGCTTCTAACAATAGCGTGGAAGAAATGCGTGAATTGATTGGTGCAGACTCGCTTTCATTTTTATCAGTTGAAGGTATGGTTCAAGCAATCGGACGTACAGATGAAGGGAAAAATTGTGGACACTGTTTAGCTTGTTTCACAGGTGAGTATCCAACATCTATTTCTCCAAATACGGTTTTACCACATGAAAAAGAGCTTGTTCGATAGGGGGATTCAACGTGTCAAAAGCATATGAAAAAGCTGGCGTAAATATTGAAGCTGGCTATGAAGCAGTACAAAGAATGAAATCACATGTCGAACGTACAGCTAGAAAAGGTATCATGGGTACTTTTGGTGGATTCGGTGGAATGTTTGATCTGTCTTCATTGAACTATAAAGAGCCTGTCCTTATTTCTGGAACTGATGGTGTTGGTACAAAGCTAAAGCTTGCATTTATGACAGATTCACACGATACAATCGGTGTGGATTGTGTGGCAATGTGTGTGAATGACATTGTAGCGCAAGGAGCGGAGCCGTTATTTTTCCTGGATTATGTTGCGGTTGGAAAAGCAGTGCCTGAGCGTATCGAACAAATTGTGAAAGGTGTTGCAGATGGCTGTGTACAATCTGGAGCAGCTTTAATCGGAGGAGAAACGGCTGAAATGCCAGGTCTGTACGAAGAAGATGAGTATGACCTGGCAGGATTTGCTGTTGGTGCTTGCGAAAAAACGAAAATTGTAACTGGTGAAAAAATTGCAGAAGGTGACGTGCTAGTTGGGATAGCTTCTAGTGGAGTTCACTCAAATGGTTATTCACTTGTACGTAAAATTGTATTTGAAGAGCAAGGATATAGTACGGATACGATAGTTACTGGTTATGAAGAGCTTGGAGCAATCGGTAACGCACTTCTTACACCTACGAAAATTTATGCAAAGCCAGTTATCGAAATGCATAACGAACTTTCTATACATGGAATGGCTCATGTTACAGGTGGAGGTTTCTATGAAAACTTGCCGCGAATGATGCCAGAAGGTTTAGCTGTAGAAATTGATTTAGGTTCATGGGAAGTGCTTCCTATTTTCCATCTATTGAAAGAAAAAGGCGAGTTAACTGATAAAGATTTATATAATGTATTTAATATGGGAATTGGCTTTGTAGTTGCACTTTCAGAAGAAGAAGCGCAAAAGGCAATTACAATTGCGGAGACTCATGGAGAAAAAGCTTACATTATAGGTCGTGTTGTCAAAGGTGAAGGTGTTTTATTCAACGGAACACATGACGGGAGTTTAGTCTAATGTCTGCAACTCCCAAAATAGCAGTATTTGCATCTGGTAGTGGGAGTAATTTTCAGGCTATCTATGATGCAATGAAGGCTGGAGATTTAACTGGTTCTATTGCACTTGTCGTAACGGATAAGCCGAACGCATTTGTCGTAGAACGAGCAAGTATTGCAGGTATTGAAACACTTGCTATTAAGCCTGCAAACTATCCTTCCAAGGAAGCATATGAGCATGTAATTTTACAAAAGCTATCAGAGCTACAAGTGGAATGGATTATCCTTGCTGGATACATGCGCCTAATCGGTGATGTACTGCTTGAAGCGTATCCGAATAGAATTATTAATATTCATCCGTCATTACTCCCTTCATTCCCAGGAAAAGATGCAATCGGACAAGCGATGGCTCATGGAGTGAAAGTAACAGGTGTAACTGTACATTATGTAGATGCTGGGATGGACACTGGTCCGATTTTAGCTCAAGCAGCTGTTACGGTAGTGGATGGAGATAGAGAGAAAACCGAAGCTCGCATACATGAAGTGGAACATGAACTATATACTAAAACATTAAATCAATTATTTAGCCTGTAATTTTACCGGCTTTTCTATCAATTAAATGTCTAGCTCTAGCGCCTAGCCCGATAAAATCAATGCAGATTATTCTCTATTAAAAAGATTTGCAGGGCAGACAAAGGCGCTTGCGCTTTTCTTATAGGAGGAAATATCGTGTCAAAACGTGCTTTACTTAGTGTTTCAGATAAATCAGGAATTCTCGAATTTGCAAAAGAGTTGGAACAACTTGGATATGAGATATTATCAACTGGTGGTACGAAAGCATTTCTTCAAGAAAATGGGGTAGCAATTACACCAGTAGACCAAGTAACAAACTTTCCAGAAATTTTGGATGGTCGAGTAAAAACATTGAATCCAATGATTCACGGTGGATTATTAGCAAAACATGATGATCCATCTCATCAAGCACAATTAGAAGAGCATGGTATTTCGCCAATTGAGATTGTTTGCGTTAATTTATATCCTTTCCGCGAAACTATTTCAAAACCTGACGTTACAACGGAAGACGCAATTGAAAATATTGATATCGGTGGACCAGCAATGTTACGTGCATCTGCAAAAAATCATCAGTATGTGACAGTAATCACTGATTCCACTGATTATGATGAAGTATTAGCTGAATTAAAAACAGATGGGAAAACAACTTTAGTAACTCGCCGCAAACTTGCTGCAAAGGTATTCCGTCACACAGCAGCTTATGATGCTATGATTGCTGGTTTCATGACTGATCTAACTGGTGAAGAATTCCCAGAGTTGTTGACACTTACATATGAACGTAAGCAAGCTTTACGTTATGGTGAAAATCCACATCAAAAAGCTGCATTTTATAAGCGCCCACTTGGTTCAGATTTCTCTATAGCTTCTGCAACTCAATTACATGGGAAAGAGCTTTCTTACAATAATATTCAAGATGCAAATGCTGCGATTCAAATTGTGAAAGAATTTAATCTTCCTGCTGCTGTTGCAGTTAAGCATATGAATCCTTGTGGTGTTGGAACTGGTGATACAATTGCTGCAGCATTCCAAAAAGCTTATGAAGCAGACGAAACTTCTATTTTCGGTGGAATCATCGCATTAAATCGTGAAGTAGATGCAGAAACAGCAAAAACTCTTGCTGGTATTTTCTTAGAAATTATTATTGCCCCATCGTTCTCAGAAGAGGCAATTTCAATGTTAACTGCGAAAAAGAATATTCGTTTGATGACGATTTCTTTTGAACAAACGAAAAAGGATGCATTAAATACAGTATCAGTAGAAGGTGGGCTATTAGTTCAATCTCCTGATACATTTGGCTTAAAAGATGCAGACGTGAAAGTAGTAACAGATCGTGAGCCTACAGCTGAAGAGTGGAAAGCACTAGAGCTTGGATGGAATGTTGTGAAGCATGTAAAATCTAATGCAATTGTTGTTGCAACAGAAGATATGACAATTGGTGTTGGTGCTGGTCAGATGAACCGTGTAGGATCGGCAAAAATTGCACTTGAACAAGCTGGTGAACGTGCACAAGGAGCAGCACTTGCTTCAGATGCATTCTTCCCAATGAATGATACGGTAGAAACAGCTGCAAAAGCTGGTATTACTGCAATAATTCAACCAGGGGGATCTGTGAAAGACGAAGATTCTATCCAAAAAGCAAATGAATACGGAATTGCAATGGTTTTCACTCGCATTCGTCATTTCAAACATTAAGGGAGGCGCATTCATATGAATATTCTCGTAATTGGTAGTGGCGGACGTGAACATGCCATCGTAAAGCAATTCAAGAATTCATCTTCTGTTAGTAAGGTATTCGTAGCACCAGGTAACGCTGGAATGGAAAATGATGCTCAGATTGTTCCAATCGATGTAATGGAGTTTGAAGAGCTTGAACAATTTGCAAAAGATAATGCTATTGACTTAACGTTTGTTGGTCCAGAGCAGCCACTTGTTGCTGGTATTGTTGATCATTTTACAAAGCATGGACTTCGTATTTTTGGCCCTAATAAAGCTGCGGCACAAATTGAAGGAAGTAAATCATTCGCAAAAGAACTTATGAAAAAGTATAATATCCCAACTGCTGCATATGAAACATTTACAGAAGTAGATAAGGCAAAAGCATATATAGAAAAGCTAGGAGCTCCAATTGTTATCAAAGCAGACGGACTTGCTGCAGGTAAAGGTGTCGTTGTTGCCCTCACAGTGGAAGAAGCGAATACGGCAGTCGAAGACATGATTGGTAATCAATTATTTGGTGAATCTTCTTCAAGTGTAGTAATTGAAGAGTTTTTAGTTGGAGAAGAAATATCGTATATGTCATTTGTTCACAACGGACAAATTTATCCAATGGTTATTTCTCAAGATCATAAACGTGCATATGACGGTGATAAAGGGCCAAATACTGGAGGAATGGGTGCTTATTCACCAGTTCCTCAAATTTCGAGCGAAGTAGTGGAATTAGCTTACAATACAGTCGTAGTTCCAACAGTGAAAGCTATGGAGCTAGAAGGTACACCGTTCACTGGTATTTTATATGCTGGGCTTATTATTACGAATGAAGGACCAAAAGTAATTGAGTTTAATGCTCGTTTTGGAGATCCGGAAACACAAGTAGTACTACCTCGTATGACGAGTGATTTCGGTGAATTTATGACTGCATTAATGGATGAAAAGCCATTCGAATTAGAGTGGTCAGAAGAAGTAATGTTAGGTGTCGTTGTTGCATCAGAAGGGTATCCATCAGATGTGAAAAAAGGTGCTATGCTCCCTGAACTTCAAACTTTAACAGAGGCGGGATTGCACGTCTTTCATGCAGGCACAAAAGCCGAAGCAGGTGGATTTATCGCTAACGGTGGTCGCGTTATCTTAGTTGCTGCAAGTGAAAAAACGTTAAAAGAAGCACAGCAAAAAGTATATGACGGTTTGTCTACGTTGGAATGGGATGGTTTATTCTTCCGTAAAGATATCGGCTGGCGAACTTTTCAATAAGATTAAAGAGGATGTCCCAATAATTTGGTGACATCCTTATCTATTTAGAATAAAATAATAATTGTAACAGAATTTCCATTTTTAAGTAAACTATAAAATTTATCGGAATTCTCCAAAAAATATAATTGAGCACTTTGCTTTACTAAAGTGATGTGCTACTATTATTTTTAAGAGAAATAAAGGAAGGAGAATGTTGTGCATGCAGTATCCTATTTGGAAAATAGAAGACATAAGGCATCAACTAGATGTTGTTAATGGAACGAAATCACCGGATATTCTTATAAAAAACGCAACATATTTACATAGTCATTTAAAAAAATGGATTAACGGGAATATTTGGATTGTGAAAGATCGAATTGTTTACACTGGTTTGGAAATGCCACTCCTTTCTGAAAAGACCGAGGTGTATGATGCAAATGGGCAAAAGATTGTACCTGGATATATGGAACCTCATGTACATCCATTCCAACTCTATCAACCACAAAGCTTTGCAGACTATGCAGCACAACACGGCACTACAACATTCATTGCAGATAATTTAGTCTTATTCTTGGCGCTTGAAAATAAGAAAGCGTTTTCAATAATGAATCAGTTAAAAAAACTACCTTTTGCATTTTATTGGTGGGCTCGTTTCGATTCTCAAACGGAATTAGAAAATGAAGAAGAACTATTCACGTCTAAAACAATTGGTGAATGGATTGAACGGCCGGATGTTATTATGGGAGGCGAGCTAACTGGTTGGCCAAGACTATTATCCGGTGACGATCAAATGCTTTATTGGATGCAGCAAGCAAAATCGAATGGAATGAAAATTGAAGGTCATTTTCCAGGAGCTTCTGAGCGTACGTTAGCACGAATGCGTCTACTTGGAGCGGATGGCGACCATGAATCGATGACAATAGAAGAAGTGGAACGACGAATCCTTCATGGTTATGCAGTTACATTACGTCATTCTTCGATACGACCAGATTTACCACATCTACTTAAAGGAATACTAGAGAAGGACCTTCAGATTTTTGATCATTTAATGATGACTACTGATGGTGCAACGCCATCATTCCATACTGATGGTGTAATGGATAAATGTATTCAAGTTGCTTTAGATGCTGGAGTTAACCCAATTGATGCATACTTAATGGCATCATTCAATGTGGCTAAGTATTATAATTTATCCAATTTACATGGAGTTATCGCAACAGGAAGGTTTGCGACTCTGAACTTTTTGGAGGATGAGCAAAGTCCAGTTCCTACGAGTGTTTTATCTAAAGGGGTTTGGTTAAAAAGAGATGGTGAGAAAGTTCAAGCGCTAGAACCAATCGATTGGTCTGCAATGCCTGCGTTAGATTTAGATTTTGACTTAACAGAAGATGACTTCCAATTCTCTATGCCGTTTGGAATAGATATGGTAAATGACGTCATTACAAAGCCATATTCTATAGCAGTAGATACAACAGACAATGAGCTTTCTACTAATCATGATGAGAGTTTTCTTATGTTAGTTGATAGGGATGGTAAGTGGAAAGTTACAACACTAATTAAAGGCTTTGCTACATCATTGAAAGGATTTGCATCTTCATATTCCAATACTGGTGATATATTATTAATTGGAAAGAATAAGAAGAGCATGTTAAAGGCCTTTCAAGAGATGAAAAAAATGCAAGGTGGAATTGTCCTTGTAGAAAATGAACAGGTCGTATGTTCTATTAAACTTCCGATTGGGGGATTGCTTTCTGATAAACCAATGGAAGAATTGATAGAAGAAGAGCTACTTTTGAAGGAAGAGTTGGCGGCTAGAGGATTTAAACATGGTGACGCTATATATACATTACTATTTTTACAATCGACGCATTTACCATATGTTCGAATAACACAAAGAGGGATTTTCGATGTGATGAAAAAACAAGTTATGTTTCCAGCGGTGATGAGGTAAGGGGGATGTCTTATGTTCAAAAAATGGGGGATATTGTGTACAATTAGTTTGCTAGTTTTAACTGCTTGTTCCAATAAGGGAGAGGGACAAGAAGAAACAAAAGAACCTATAGAAGAACCAGTAAATCCTGAAAATGAATTGGTGGAGGAGAAGATAGAACTCCCATACATAGCCCCTTTTACAGGAGTTGGCTCAGAAGAAGAGATAAAGCAAAGACCAATAATTGTTACGATGAATAACCATCCTCTTGCAAGGCCGCAATCAGGCATTGGACAAGCAGATATCGTTTATGAAATGGTTGCCGAAGGAAATGTTACGAGGTTTCTTGCACTCTATCAAAGTGAGATTCCTGAAACGATAGGTCCTGTTCGAAGTGCTCGTGATTATTTTGTTAATCTTGCGAAGGGTCTCGACGCTTTTTATATTGCGCATGGTTATAGCCCAGATGCTCAGAAGATGTTAAATGCTAGAGTTGTTGATAATATTAATGGGATGCAATATGATGGTATACTCTTTAAGCGTTCGAAAGATCGTAAAGCTCCACACAATTCGTATATTTCGAAAGAAAATATTTTTGCCGGAGCAGAAAAAGTAGGGGCATCCATGGAAATGAATAAAATTCCTTCCCTCTCTTTTTATGATTCTATAGAAGGTGCAAAAATAGGGAACCCTGCTTCTTCAGTTAGTATTCGATATGGATCAGGAGCAAGCTTTGAAAACCAATATACGTATATACCAGAAGAAGGTTTATACGAAAGAAAATCAGCTGGAGTTTTAACGACGGATAAAGAAACCGAAGAGCCTGTTAAAATTTCCAATGTGATTTTCATGGAAATACCGCATAAAATAATTGATAATGCAGGTAGACAAGATTTAACATTAACGGGTAGTGGAAAGGCTTATCTATTCCAAGCTGGAGTAATGAGAGTAATAGATTGGGAGAATGTAGATGGAGTTCTTATCCCAATGGAAAATGGAGTGCCTGCAAAACTTGTAAAAGGAAAGTCTTGGGTTAGCTTCGTTCCAACGAATCCTGGATTAGAGAGTATGGTAAATTTCTTACCATAAGTAGAACATTGTAATGAGGGGAATGATAAGATTATGCAGGTGGATAAAATAAAAGGTCATCAAACTGACCAGCTATTTAAAGCAGTTTTAGAGTTAAAAGATATGGAAGAATGTTATCGTTTTTTTGATGATCTATGTACAATCAGTGAAATTCAATCGCTTGCACAACGCTTCGAAGTTGCTCATTTATTGAGACTGAAAAAAACATATGAAACGATTAAAAAAGAAACGGGTGCAAGTACAGCAACGATTTCACGAGTTAGACGTTGTTTTGACTATGGAAATGACACGTATGATGAAATGCTTGGACGCTTATATCCGGATGAACAGCCGTTTCAAAATCCAAGAGCTAAAACAGATAATTGACAAGCATTATAAAGACAGTTTTAGGATAAGCCTATTTGAAATAAGATTTAATATTTACCCTTTACTGAACAGAAGCCTCTGTTCAGTTTTTTTGTTATAATGAAGAATACTTAATTAATTATTTGAAGGAGAAGAAATGGATTATAAAGAATGGCGACATATATTTAAATTGGATCCAGCAAAGGCAATTAGTGCCGATGCTTTAGAAAAAGTTTGTGAATCTGGAACTGACGCTATTATTATTGGTGGTTCTGATGGAGTAACACTTGATAATGTAATTGATTTATTAATGCGAATTAGACGGTATGCCGTACCTGTTGCACTTGAAGTGTCAACTATCGAGTCGATTACACCTGGCTTTGATTTTTATTTTATTCCTAGTGTTTTAAATAGCACGGATACAAAATGGGTGAAAGATTTACATCATGCTGCAACAAAGGAATTCGGAGAAGTGATGAACTGGGAAGAAATTATACCAGAAGGCTATTGCATATTAAATCCTGATTGCAAAGCGGCTAAACTAACGAGTGCCAAGCATCCAGAATCGAATGACGAAATTATTGCTTACGCACAAATGGTAGAGCATATGTTTAAATTTCCGATTTTTTATATGGAATATAGCGGCAAATATGGTGATATAGAAGTTGTTAAAAAAGTGAAATCAGGTCTTGTTAACACGAAACTTTTCTATGGTGGAGGCATTCAAACTGTTGAACAAGCGCGTGAAATGGCAGAGTATGCGGACACAATTATTGTTGGAAACCAAGTATATGATGACTTAGAGGAAGCATTAAAAACAGTAAATGCTGTTAAGTAACATTTGAGAAATATATGATTCATAGGTATAATAACAAGAACAAATGTTCTTTTGAGGAAGTGTATTATGGAGCTTATAGCGAAAAATTTATTAAACGGGATGAATACAGAGCAAGAAAAAGCAGTTAAAACAACTGAAGGACCTCTACTTATTATGGCAGGAGCCGGTTCGGGGAAAACTCGTGTATTAACCCATCGAATAGCTTATTTAATAGTGGAGAAAGAAGTATACCCTTCGAAAATACTTGCCATTACATTTACGAATAAAGCAGCTCGCGAAATGCGTGAACGTATCGATAGTATATTAGGTGCTGGAACTGGGGAACGGATGTGGGTCTCTACTTTCCACTCGATGTGTGTTCGTATTTTAAGAAGAGATATCGACCGGATTGGTTATTCCAAAAACTTCTCCATTTTAGATACGACAGATCAGTTAACAGTTATTAAAAATATTTTAAAAGAACAAAATATTGATTCGAAAAAATATGATCCCCGTTCGATGTTAAATGCGATAAGTAGTGCTAAAAATATATGTATAGATGCAGATACATTTAAAGCACAAATGAATGAGTTCAACCCATTTGAAAAGACAGTTGCAGAAGTTTATGCAGGGTATGAAAAGCGTTTAAGAAAGAACCAATCCCTCGATTTTGATGATTTAATCATGACAACTTTAACGCTGTTTAAACGTGTTCCAGAAGTGCTCGAGTTTTATCAGAGTAAATTCCAATATATCCATGTAGACGAATATCAAGATACGAACAAAGCGCAATATGAATTAGTGCAACTGCTCGCACAAAAATTTAAAAATATTTGTGTAGTTGGTGACTCCGATCAATCTATTTATCGCTGGCGTGGGGCGGATATTCAAAATATATTATCATTCGAAAAAGATTATCCCAATGCTACAGTGATTATGCTGGAGCAAAATTATCGGTCTTCCGGGAGAATCCTGCAAGCTGCAAATGACGTCATTGGTAATAACACTAGTAGGTACCCAAAAGTTCTGCGCACTGACAATAAAGAAGGCGAGAAAATTGGGCTATTCCGTGCTTTTAATGAGCAGCAGGAGGCACAGTTTGTAGTACAATCCATCCAAGAATTGATGGAAAAAGAAAACCGCACTCTGGATGATTTTGCTATTTTATACCGTACAAACGCTCAATCCCGTGTGATGGAGGAAGTACTCGTAAAATCAAATATGTCCTATACAATTGTTGGCGGAACTAAGTTCTATGATCGCAAAGAGATTAAGGATTTACTAGCATATCTTCGATTAATAGCTAATAACGACGATGATTTGTCACTTGCACGAATTATTAACGAACCAAAGCGAAATATTGGAGCAACTTCTTTCGAACGTATGGCCATGTATGCGTTAGAACAAGATCGTTCCATTCTAGATGCAATGAATGAAGTAGATTTTATGGGATTACCCGCACGAGCAGTAAACGCAGTAGTTCAATTTCAAGGACTGATTCAAAACTTTACTCAAATGCAAGAGTATTTATCTGTAACAGAAATCGTGGAACAAGTACTCGAAAAAACCGGTTACCGGACAATGCTGAAAAATGAAAAAACAATCGAATCTGAGAGTAGATTAGAGAATATCGAAGAGTTTTTATCTGTAACAAAAGCGTTTGAAGAAAGAAGTGAAGATAAATCACTCGTAACATTTTTAACAGATTTAGCACTTGTTTCGGATATTGATAAACTGGACGAAGAGGAAGATACGTCACAAGGTAATATTATCTTAATGACGATGCATGCTGCAAAAGGACTTGAGTTCCCGGTAGTATTTATAATCGGAATGGAAGAAAATATTTTTCCTCATTCACGTTCCATTGGGGATGATGATGAGATGGAGGAAGAACGCAGACTTGCTTACGTTGGTATAACACGTGCGGAGGAACGACTGTTTATTACATGTGCGCAATCCCGTACAATTTTTGGGCGTGGAAGTTTTAATAGTCCTTCTCGTTTTATCGGAGAAATTTCAGATGAAATTATTGATACAGTTGGAGGTACAAACGACAATAAGCAAAGGTCATCTGCTCCTAAAGCAATACCGCAAGCAAGGAAATCAGCGGTTGTTCGACCGTCCTATAAAGAGTCTGGCGGCGAGAAAATGGGCTGGCAAGTAGGTAATAAAGCAGTGCATAAAAAATGGGGCGAAGGGATGGTCGTTAGCGTTCGAGGAGACGGAGAAGATACGGAACTCGACATTGCGTTCCCAAGTCCAACGGGTATTAAGCGATTACTTGCTAAATTTGCACCGATTGAAAAAGGATAATTCACGTAGTGGAGGAAAGCCCATGGATAAATTAGAACAACGAGTAAAAGAACTGAACAAGCTTTTGTATGACTATGGTTATGCCTATCATGTATTGGATGAACCAATCGTGCCAGATGCAGTTTATGATCAGTATTTACAAGAACTAATTGCACTTGAAGAACAAAATCCAAATTTAATATTACCTGATTCTCCTACGCAAAGAGTTGGGGCGGTAGTAAAAGATGGTTTTCAAAAAGTAACTCATACAAATCCGATGCTTAGCCTATCAAATGCATTTAACGAAGAAGATTTACGTGACTTTGATCGTCGAATTCGCGGCATTATTGATGAATCACCTACGTATGTATGTGAGCTGAAAATAGATGGCCTAGCTGTTTCTCTTCTGTATGAAAATGGGATGCTTGTACGTGGAGCAACTAGAGGTGACGGAACGACTGGAGAAGATATTACAAGTAATATTAAAACAATACGTTCCATTCCACTTCGATTGAAAGACGTAGTAACGATCGAGGCAAGGGGAGAGGCTTATATGCCAAAGTCTTCGTTTATAAAGTTAAACGAAGAACGTGCGGAGCAAGGAGAAGAATTACTTGCGAATCCTCGAAATGCAGCGGCAGGATCACTACGTCAACTAGATCCTAAAATGGCAGCGAGCAGAAATTTGTCTATGTTTGTCTATGGAATGGGTGGTGATGGAACTGTAGAAAATGTAGATCAGCATTCCGAAGCACTGAAGTTTATGAAAGAACAAGGTTTACCGACAAATAGAGAAACAAGAGTATGCTCTTCCATTGAGGAAGTACTTGAATTTATTCAAGAATGGACAGCTAAAAGAAACGACATTCCTTATGAAATAGATGGTATTGTTATAAAAGTAAATGATTATTCACAGCAAGAGGAGTTAGGATTTACTGCGAAAAGTCCTCGTTTTGCAATTGCTTACAAATTTCCAGCAGAGGAAGTAGTAACGACAATTATCGATATTGATTTAACTGTAGGTCGTACTGGAGTTGTGACACCGACAGCAATTTTAGAGCCAGCACAAGTTGCCGGGTCTACCGTTCAACGTGCTTCTTTACACAATGAAGATTTAATCCGTGAAAAGGATATCCGAATTGGAGACCGTGTTATTATTCGAAAAGCAGGAGATATTATCCCGGAAGTTGTAGCGGTTATCTTGGATGAAAGAAAAGGTACAGAAATACCTTTTGAAATGCCAAGCAATTGTCCAATATGTGAAAGCGACTTGGTGAGAATAGAGGAAGAAGTTGCATTACGCTGCGTGAATCCCCAATGCCCAGCGCAAATACAAGAGGGCATCTATCACTTTGCTTCACGTAATGCGATGAATATCGAAGGACTGGGAGAAAAAGTAGTAGAGCAGTTGTTTAGAGAACAGCTAGTTGTAGACGTTTCAGACCTTTACAGGTTAACAGTTGATCAACTTATCAATTTAGAACGAATGGGATTGAAATCTGCTACTAATTTAGTGGCAGCGATTGAAACTTCTAAGGAAAACTCAATGGAACGTGTATTATTTGGTCTCGGTATTCGTCATATTGGGGAAAAAGCTGCTAAAATTTTATCTGAGACTTTCCATAACTTCGATGCACTAATGCAAGCAACGAGAGAAGAATTTACAGCAGTTTTTGAAATTGGAGATAAAATGGCAGACTCTCTCGTGACATACTTTGAACAAGAAGAAGTGCAGCAACTAATAGAAAGATTAAGAGGTGCAGGACTTCATCTTCAATATACAGGTAAAATTATTGACGCATCAACTATTGAAAATAGTCCATTTGCCGGTAAAACTATTGTATTAACTGGAAAACTTATGCAATTGACACGTCCAGAAGCAAAAGAAAAAATCGAAGCACTAGGTGGCAAGGTTGCTGGAAGTGTAAGTAAGAAAACAGATCTTGTGATTGCAGGAGAAGAGGCAGGATCTAAGCTTGATAAAGCAACAAGCTTAGGCATAGAGGTCTGGGATGAACAAAAACTATTAGACCAATTATCGTAATAAAAAGGAGTTCTGAACGTGGCAAAAAAATATTTAGGCGTGCCAATATTGATTTTATTGCTAATTGTTTCTGGGTGTACTCCTTCGTTGAAAAAGGAAACAGAGGTTATTCAAGACTCAGAGCAAGATGCAACGAAAACAGTTATCATACCAAGTGTACAATTAGATGATACTTATTACCGTACATTATTACCTTATGCGGAAAGTGCAAGTAGAGGATTAGTTGTATCCAATCTAGCAACAAAATACGATATGAAAGAGGTCGAAACTGGCCTCCTTCGAGTTTCTCAAAAAGAATTCCCAGTAGATACGTACTTATTTCAAGAAGGTCAATATTTAGAGAAGAAAACGTTAGAAAATTGGTTAGCAAGAAGTAATCAAAGAGATGGCGGTTTAAATCCAAGTGATGAAGGGCTTACTGGTGAAGCGAAAGCAAAAAATGCTCCAGTTTATATTACACATATTGTCGAACAAAACTATTTGAAAAAAGAAGGTAACACAGTGAAGCTCGCAGGAATTTCGGTGGGACTTGCTTTGAACTCTATTTATTATTATCAAAAGGAAGCTTACGGTGCAACGTATGAAGAACCGTTAACACAAGCACAAATAGAGGAAAATGGGAAAAGAATTGCAAAGGAAGTAGTTCAACGTATGCGTCAAATGGATGGTCTACAAGACATACCAATAGTTGTTGGTCTATTTAAACAAAATAGTAGGAATGCTGTTGTACCAGGAACATACTTCACATATAGTGTTGCTCCAGGTGGAAAAAACGTTTCAGACTGGAAACCTATCGATGAAGAATATATTCTATTTCCTACTACAGAATCGGAAGAAAAGTATCGTGATTTAGATACGGTTTTCCGCAATTTCAAACAAGATGTAGAAAAGTATTTTTCCAATTATACAAGTGTTATTGGAACTGGATATTTTAAAGATAAACAGCTTCAAAAATTAACGATCACTATTCCTATTCAGTTTTATGGAACTGCTGAAATAATAGGGTTTACTCAACAAATTGCAGGTTTGTTAAAGGATCACTTTAATACTTCGATGCGCGTGGAAGTTAATGTGAATTCATTGAACGGTACCGAGGCATTATTGATCAAAAAACCAGGTGAAGAAGAACCGTATGTGCATATATACTCACAGTAAAAGGGCCACTCTGTTCAATTAGAGTGAAAAATGATATGATATTGCTTATGGTTATTGAATTCGGAGGTGTGAAAATTGGCGAATATTTCAAAGGAAGAAGTAAAACACGTAGCACATTTGGCACGACTTGCAATCACAGAAGAGGATGCTGAAAAATTTGCAGAGCAGTTAGCAGCAATTACTAACTTTGCAGATGAACTAAACGAGCTAGATACAACGAATGTTGTACCAACTTCGCATGTACTACCATTAGTAAATGTTCTTCGTGAAGATAAATCTATTCCAGGTTTAGACCGTGAAAAAATGATGAAAAATGTACAAGAACAAGAAGATGGACAAGTAAAAGTTCCAACTATCATCGAATAATAAATAAGTAAGGAGGGCCACGGATGACATTATTTACACATTCAGCAAAAGAACTTCAAGGATTACTAAAAGAGAAAAAAGTATCTGTTGAAGAGTTAACAGCTGAATCTTATAAAAGAGTGAAAGAGTTAGACGGAGATGTGCAAGCATTTTTAGCTTTGAATGAAGAAAAAGCTACAGCACAATCGAAAGAAATGGATAAAGTTCCTTTTGAAGAAAGAGGTCCACTTTTCGGTTTACCGATTGGTGTGAAAGATAATATCGTGACAGAAGGAATTATTACAACTTGTTCAAGTAAAATTTTAGAAAACTTTAACCCTATTTATGATGCAACAGTTGTACATAAACTACGTGATGCGGGGCTTGTTACGATCGGAAAATTAAACATGGATGAGTTTGCTATGGGATCATCTACCGAAAATTCAGCTTACAAAACAACTCGTAATCCATGGAATTTGGATCATGTACCAGGTGGATCTTCAGGCGGTTCTGCTGCTGCAGTAGCAGCTGGTGAGGTTCCATTTTCTTTAGGATCAGATACTGGTGGATCTATTCGTCAACCAGCTTCTTTCTGTGGTGTAGTTGGGATGAAACCTACATACGGACGTGTTTCTCGTTCAGGATTAGTTGCATTCGCATCATCTTTAGACCAAATTGGACCTATTACACGAAACGTAGAAGATAATGCGTTTTTATTGGAAGCTATTTCAGGCCTTGATAAGAACGATTCAACTTCTGCAAATGTAGAAGTACCAAGCTTTACTAAATCTCTAACAGGAGATATTAAAGGACTTCGAATCGCTGTACCGAAAGAATATTTGGGACAAGGTGTAGGAGAAGCATCTAGACAATCTGTTTTAGATGCACTGAAAGTATTAGAATCACTTGGTGCTGTTTGGGAAGAAGTATCACTACCACATTCTAAATATGCACTTGCTACTTACTATCTATTATCCTCTTCAGAGGCGTCTTCTAACTTAGCTCGTTTCGATGGTATTCGTTATGGTTTCCGTGCTGAAAATGTACAAAACTTAATGGAACTATATAAAGAAACTCGTGCGCAAGGTTTTGGCGATGAAGTAAAACGTCGTATTATGCTTGGAACTTACTCGCTAAGTGCAGGTTCTTACGATGCTTATTATAAAAAAGCACAACAAGTTCGAACTTTGATCAAACAAGATTTTGAAACTGTTTTTGAAAACTATGATGTAATTATTGGGCCAACTACACCAACACCAGCATTTAAAATTGGTGAAAACGTAAAAGACCCACTAACTATGTATGCAAACGATATTTTAACAATTCCAGTAAACCTTGCTGGAGTACCTGGAATTTCGATTCCATGTGGATTCTCTGATGGTCTTCCACTTGGATTACAAATTATTGGGAAGCATTTTGATGAAGCAACGATTTATCGTGTTGCACATGCGTATGAGCAAGCAACAAGCTTCCATAAACAAACTCCTCAAATTTGGGAGGGAACAAAACGATGAATTTTGAAACGATTATTGGACTAGAGGTTCACGTAGAATTAAAAACAGATTCTAAAATATTTTCTCCTGCACCAGCTCATTTTGGAGCAGAGCCAAATACAAATACACATGTAATTGACCTTGGATATCCAGGCGTACTACCTGTTGTGAATAAAACAGCAGTAGAGTGGGGCATGAGAGCTGCACTAGCATTGAACATGGATATTGCACCAGTTACTAAGTTTGACCGTAAAAACTACTTTTACCCCGATAATCCAAAAGCGTACCAAATCTCTCAATTCGATAAACCAATCGGTGAAAACGGCTGGGTAGAAATCGAAGTTGGTGGAGAAAAGAAACGTATTGGTATTACACGTCTTCACTTAGAAGAAGATGCGGGTAAATTAACGCACACTAGTAACGGTTATTCCCTTGTAGACTACAATCGTCAAGGAACACCGTTAATCGAAATCGTATCAGAACCAGATATCCGTACTCCTGAAGAAGCATATGCATATTTGGAAAAGGTTAAATCTATTATCCAATATACAGGTGTATCTGACTGTAAGATGGAAGAAGGCTCACTCCGTTGTGATGCAAATATTTCGTTACGTCCATACGGACAAGAAAAATTTGGTACAAAAACAGAGCTGAAGAACTTAAACTCATTCAATTTCGTTCGTCGTGGTTTGGAACATGAAGAAGTTCGTCAAGCGGAAGTATTACTTTCTGGTGGAGTTATCCCACAAGAAACTCGTCGTTTTGATGAGTCAACTGGTAAAACAGTACTTATGCGTGTCAAAGAAGGCGCGGATGACTACCGTTACTTCCCTGAGCCAGACTTAGTAGAAATCGTAATAGATGATGAGTGGAGAGAAAGAGTACGCGCTGAAATTCCTGAGCTTCCTGATGCTCGTAAAAAACGCTACATCGAAGAGCTTGGACTACCAGCATACGATGCAATGGTTTTAACATTAACAAAAGAAATGTCCGATTTCTTTGAAGAAACTATTGCACTTGGTGCGGATGTAAAGCTTGCTTCCAACTGGCTAATGGGTGAAGTTTCTGCTTACTTAAATGCAGACCAAAAAGAACTGAAGGATATTAAACTAACTCCATCAGGCCTAGCTGGTATGATTAAGTTAATTTCTGACGGAACTATTTCATCGAAAATAGCGAAAAAAGTTTTCAAAGAACTTGCGGATAATGGCGGAGAAGCAGAAGAAATCGTGAAAGCACAAGGCCTAGTACAAATTTCAGACGAAGGTGCACTTCGTGAAGTCGTACTTGCAACACTAGATGCAAATCCACAATCAATTGAAGACTTTAAAAACGGTAAAGACCGTGCCATTGGATTCCTTGTTGGTCAAATTATGAAAGCAACAAAAGGACAAGCGAACCCACCACTTGTAAACAAAATTCTAAACGAAGAAATTGTAAAACGCTAATTAGTAGAGGTGTCCTAGGACACCTCTTTTTTGTTGATATGGGATTCTCTCGGATAGGTTGTGCATTCTCTCGGATAAATTAGTTATTCTCTCGTATAAATTAGTTATTCTCTCGTATAGCTCGTAGATTCTCTTGATTCGGAATTATAATCCAATTAAAAAACTCCCAGGGTAGAGACTTATAAATTAACTAGTAATCTAGTTGATATACTGTTCTCTCGGAAAGAGTGTGCGATCTCTCGCATAGGGTGTACATTCTCTCGGATAACTTATTTATTCTCTCGCATAGCTCGTAGATTCTCTCGAATCGGAATTATATCCCAATAAAAAAACTCCCAGAATATAAACCTATAAATTAACTAGTAATCTAGTTGATTTACTATTCTCTCGGATAGGGTGTACATTCTCTCGGATAAATTAGATATTCTCTCGCATAGCTCGTAGATTCTCTCACATAGCTCGCAGATTCTCTCGCATACCAAAATAATTCTCTCGAATCGGAATTAATTTCAATAAAAAAAGAACTACTCGAAATATACATTTCGAGTAGATCCATATAAATTATCCAGTAATCACTTGGTCATACGGATAGCGATAGTTCACTTTCTTCGGTTTAGTCAAAATGAAAAATAAAGTAAGCGGGCCAATTCGTCCGAGAAACATTACTATAGATATTAGTACTTCGCCTATATTACTAAGCTGATTTGTAATTCCCATCGTCAATCCGACAGTACCAAATGCAGAAAACACTTCAAATACTAATGGAAGTAATGGCAACTTCTCACTTATAGTTAGAGCAAATGTAAATAGAAATACAATAGCTAAACTAACAGTTGAAATAGCTAATGAACGAATAACAGTTTCCTTCCGAATAGACCTTCCGAATAATGATGGTTCTTCTTGAAAACGAAAGAAAGCAAATGTTGCCAATAAAGTTACCATAAATGTCGTTAATTTAATCCCAGAGGCTGTCGATGCACTACCCCCTCCGATGAACATTAAAAACATAGTAAATAATAATGAGGGATCTTCCATTTGTCCATAATCAATCATATTGAACCCTGCAGTACGAGGCGTAACTGCCGTAAAGTAGGAAGTAAATATTTTATCCCAAAGACTCATTTTCCCGATAGTACTATCATTATTAAATTCCAATAAAAAAAGAGTAATCGCTGCGAAAACATTCAACCCAATCGTTCCAATTACCATCATCTTTGTATGAAGTGACCAAGTACGAAACGATTTCTTTTGAAAAATATCTACAACTACGACAAATCCGAGTCCACCAATAATAAATAAACTGGACAATATAAGATTAACAATAGGGTCACTCGTAAAGCCCATTAAATTATCAGCAAACAGTGAAAAACCAGCATTATTAAAAGCGGAAACTACATGAAACAAACTATAATAAAAAGCATCTGAGAATCCGTAAGTTGGTATCCAGTGAAGAGTTAACAAAGAAATGGCTACACTTTCTACCGTTAATACGAATATTAAAATAAGTTTTGTAAGTTTCACAATTCCACCAATCGATTGCTGATTGAATGATTCTTGTAAATAAATTCTATTTTGTAAACCAACTTTTTTGCCTAGCAGTAGAAGGATAGCAACAGCAAATGTCATTGTACCAATTCCTCCACATTGAATAAGGAAAAGAAGAACAAGCTCACCAAACAATGTCAAAGTTGTACCGGGGTCAAACACACTAAGTCCAGTAACAGTCGTTGCAGAAGTTGCAACGAATAATGCATCTACCCACGAAACGGATGTCGTTGTTGCAAAGGGTAATTTCAATAAAATTGTACCTAATGCGATTAAACATAAAAAACTACCAGCAATAATTAGGGGAGGAGAAACTAAAAGTTTTCTCTTTTTATGTTTTAGCATTAAAACACTTCCTTTTTTTGTATTCAATAAATAAGAAATACTTTATTCTTCTTTCTGTCACATGTCAATAACTTATTTGAATTACCTGATAGAACGCAGTATACTTAGCAAAAAGGAGGATTTTCAAATTGCCTACAGAACAACAATATTATAATCAAGCTAAACCACTTACACAATATATGAACGATATGACTACAAAAAAAGAAGAATCTTTTAGCATATACGATAAGTTCGAAGTACCAGCGGATGATGAGTTTATTGAATTATTAAAAGAAAAATCTCCACATGTACTAGTTATAACGGAAGATTGGTGTGGAGATGCAATGATGAACAACGCGATATTACGTAGAATAGCAGAAGCTGCAGAAATTGAAGTTCGAGCTGTCTATCGCGATGAAAATTTAGAGTTAATCGATCAATATTTAACAAACGGTGGTCGCTCAATTCCAGTTTATTTATTGCTAAATAGTGATGGGGAAGTTATTTCTAAATGGGGGCCTCGTGCAGAAAAAGTGCAACAATTTGTAGCAGGAAATAGAGAAAAGTTTCCTCCGAAGGAAGATCCTACTTTCGAAGAAATACAAAATGCTTTTTTTCAGCAAATGACAAAAGAGTTCACTGAGAATAACGAATTTCACTTAGCTGTATACGAGGACATTCGTAATAACTGGATACAAGCACTTCAGAAATAACAAAAAAATTATTGTAAATAAAAGTGTGGGCCGGCATCAGTCGGCTCTTTTAGTAGTGAAATGGAACTTTTTGTTAAGTAACAAAGTCTTTATGACAAGAAAGAAATTGTGAAGCAGAAAGGAAATCTGTATGAGACGTGCAAGAATCATTTATAATCCAACTTCCGGAAGAGAACTTTTCAAGAAGAGTTTGCCAGATGTATTGGAATCTTTAGAAATTGCAGGGTATGAAACATCTTGTCATGCGACAAAATGTGAAGGAGATGCTACGATTGCTGCGAAGAAGGCTGTTGAAAATGGCTTTGACTTAGTTATAGCTGCTGGTGGAGATGGCACTCTCAATGAAGTGGTAGCAGGAGTTAGTGAGTTTGAGCATAAGCCAAAAATTGGACTTATCCCAATGGGAACAACGAATGATTTCGCAAGGGCTGTGCATATTCCTAGAGATATCTCAAAAGCTGTTGAAATCATTATAAAGGGTGATACAATTCCAGTTGACGTTGGCCGAGTAAACGACCGCTATTTTATTAATATTGCAGGTGGAGGAAGAATTACAGAACTTACATATGAAGTACCAAGTAAGTTAAAAACAGTACTTGGTCAACTTGCCTACTATCTCAAAGGGATTGAAATGCTTCCATCTATCAATGCAACGAAAGTAAGAATTGAGTACGATGATGAAGTATTTGAAGAGGAAGCCATGATGTTCTTAGTAGGGCTGACTAATTCTGTAGGTGGATTTGAAAAACTGGCACCTAGTTCTAGTATTAATGACGGCAAATTTACTTTATTGATTTTGAGGAAATGTAATGTAGCAGAATTTATTCGTCTTGCGTCCTTAGCCATCCGGGGAGAACATTTACACGATCCACTAGTAATTTCGACAAAAGCAAAACATATTAAGGTGACATCTGAAGACAAAGTTCAATTGAATCTTGATGGTGAATATGGTGGAACTATCCCAGCAGCTTTTGAAAATTTATACAGACATATAGAGGTTTTTGTACCGATCGATGAAATTCGTGAACAAGACAGACCGTAAAAAAAACTAACCCAGCATTCTGCCGATTGCTGGGTTTTTGAACACTTCACATATCTAACACAAGTTTGTCATTCTTTCACCATGAATATGTTAGAAATCAGACAAGAACGGGAATGGTTTACTATATATTCTAATGTAGAATGAAACCAAAGGAGATAAGTGTATGTATAAAAAACAAGAAAAATACTTAATATGGCTTGCATTTATAGTTGCAGGTATTATGTTATTGTCATTTATTGGACGGATTTTTGGAAGCTAAGGAGGTATAACAGATGGGAAATGAAGAATCAGTATTTTTTAGTCGTGTATTGACCGAGTTGACTTTATCATTTCATATTATTTACGCAACAATTGGAGTCGGCGTGCCACTAATGATTATGATTGCTCAATGGGTTGGGATTAAAAAAAATGACGAGCATTATATTTTACTTGCTCGACGTATAGCACGTGGATTTGTTATTACAGTGGCCGTTGGTGTTGTAACCGGAACAGCAATTGGTTTGCAACTTTCACTATTATGGCCGAATTTTATGCAATTGGCGGGAAATGTTATTGCACTCCCTCTATTTTTGGAAACGTTCGCGTTTTTCTTTGAAGCTATTTTCTTAGGTATTTATCTATACACTTGGGATCGTTTCGAAAATCAAAAGAAGCACTTATTATTACTTATCCCTGTTGCCATTGGTGCATCTGCATCTGCGGTGTTTATTACGATCGTAAACGCATTTATGAATGCTCCACAAGGTTTTGATATTTTAAATGGAGAACTCATTAATATCCAACCTTTAGTAGCTATGTTAAACCCTGCAATGCCAACAAAGGTTGCGCATGTGCTTGTTACAGCATATATGACAACTGCGTTTGTTTTAGCGTCTATTGCAGCATTCCGATTACTAAAAGGTTCCAACCATATTTATCATAAAAAGTCCTTATTTTTAATGCTGAAACTTGGGCTAATTTTTGGCATAGCAGCAGCAATTATTGGAGATTTTTCTGGGAAATATTTAGCTGCATATCAGCCAGAAAAATTAGCAGCAGCAGAGTGGCATTTTGAAACAGAAAAAGGAGCACCACTTGTTCTATTAGGAATATTAGATGGGGAAGAGGTTAAATATGCATTCAAAATACCTTATGCACTTAGTATTTTAGCGCATGGAAGTCCAGCAACTGAAGTGACTGGATTGAATGATTTCCCACAAGACGAGATACCTCCACTTTACATTCACTATTTGTTTGATGGAATGGTAATGATCGGTATGTTTCTCGTTTTCATATCCTTTGTTTATGTTATAGGGAAAATTAGAAAATGGAAGTTTATCTCTTCCAGATGGTTCCGATGGATTGTTGTTATGGGTGGTCCTTTAGCAATTCTTGCTATTGAATTCGGATGGTGGCTTGCAGAGGTAGGACGTCAACCGTGGATTTTAAAAGGCTTTATGCGTACTGCGGAAGGTGCTACTACAAGTAATAATGTTGATATCATGTTAATACTGTTTTCCGGGTTATACCTTATATTGGGAATTGGAAGTGTTGTAGTATTGCGACGAATGTTCCGAAATAATCCAGTTGAACAAGAGCTGGAAGATCGACATGCTGAAAAGGGCGGTGATTTCACATGACGCTTGAAATTGTAGGGATTTCTGTATTATGGCTCTTTTTGTTTGGTTACTTGATAATTGCTTCGATTGACTTTGGAGCAGGCTTTTTCAATGCATACAGTTTGTTAACGGGGCGACAACATATTTTAACGAATATTATACAAAGATATTTATCACCTGTTTGGGAAGTAACGAATGTTTTCTTAGTGTTCTTCTTTGTAGGTGTTGTTGGATTCTTTCCAAAAACAGCGTTTTATTATGGAACTACTTTGCTCGTACCAGCAAGTATAGCGATAATTTTATTAGCGATTCGTGGATCCTATTATGCATTTGAAACGTATGGTTCTCGCGGGCATAAAGGTTATTCGTTTATGTATGGTATAGCAGGTTTGTTTATTCCTGCTTCGCTTTCGATTGTATTAACCATTTCTGAAGGTGGATTCGTGTCCATGGTGGATGGTCAGCCAGTTTTGGATTACTGGGAGCTTTTTACTAACCCTTTAACATGGAGTATTGTGGTACTTAGTATTGCTGCAGTACTATACATTTCCGCTGTATTTTTAACGTGGTATGCAGACAAAGCGAAAGATGCAAAGGCAACTAGCTTAATGAGAAAGTATGCGCTACTGTGGTCATTGCCCCTCATTATTACAGCTATAGGAATTATGGTTGAATTACGTCAGCATAACGCAGAACATTATGGACGGATGCTTGACTTTTGGTGGTTATTTGCAATCTCTGCAGTTATGTATGTTGGAACAGTGTGGCTTATTTGGAAGCGAAAAAAATACGGTCTTGCACTTAGCTTATTAATAGGACAATTTGCATTAGCGTTTTTTGCGTATGGTATTTCACATTATCCGTATTTACTATATCCACATTTAACATTGTATGATGGGTTTACAAACCCAACGATGGCGGTTGCACTGATTATCGCATTTATAGCGGGACTTGGACTATTAATACCATCGTTGTATTTACTATTGAAACTATTTTTATTCAATAAAGACTACGTTCGCGGAAAAAAAGACAATCACGCATAAGGAGGAGCACCATGACAAACTTTCTCATTTTTTACGCACCATTTATCGTTGTTATCTTATCAATCATTGTAGCTTTTTGGATAGCTCCAAAAGATAAAGCCGTTTCAGACGAATAAAAAAAAACGGATTGTCCAATAAATAAAAAAATCGTTGAAATGGCTCCCTTTCCGCGGGCTTTGTCTCAGCCTCCTCGCTTCGCTCCGGGGTCTTCGACTAAAGCTTTTCCCACAGGAGTGTCGCCTTTTTCAACGATTTTCTAGAAGTAAAAAGTAGAGTGTGGATTGTTGATGATCCCCTCTATTTTTTTGTTTTAAGAAGCATGATAAAAAGGATTCTCTATACATATTATAAATATTTTTAATATCAATTCCAAAATATAGGGAAGTACAATTAAACTTTTCGTCAAAGTTTGTTAGAATGGAAAAGCATTAATATTACAAAAGGGGAAGACAACAACATGGCGAAGACGAATAGTAAAAAAACGTTAATTTTCGAGTATATTCAAATAATGTTTGGAGCTGCTCTTGTCGGGCTCGCGTACAATATATTCTTACTGCCTTCTAAGCTCGCAGCAGGAGGAGTTTCAGGGATAAGTACAATTCTTTATGAACTTTTTCAATATAATCCCGCTTATGTACAGTGGCTTATCAATATTCCATTATTTTTCTTAGCGATTTTAATTGTAGGGAAGGACTTCAGTGCAAAAACGCTCGTTGGTACAACATTTGTTCCTTTGGTCATTTGGTTGACGCACGATATTAAGCTGTTAGTTGATAATCCGCTGCTAGGTGCCATTTATGGTGGAATTATGCTAGGCGTGGGGCTTGGTATAGTTTATCGAGGTAATGGGTCAACTGGTGGTACGGCTTTAATCGCCCAAATATTAAAGAAATTCACTGGAATTTCAAGTGGGTTCTCTCAACTTCTAGTAGACGGTTTAGTTGTTATAACATCTGCATTAGTCTTTAATTTTGAATTAGCCCTATATGCGATGATATCGATATATGTATCAAGTAAAGTAATCGATTTTGTTCAACTTCAAACATCACCAACTAAATTAGTACTCATCATTACAGACAAAGAAGAGGAAATCCAAACAATTGTCAGAGAAGAAATTAACCGTGGTTTAACGAAAATCAAAACTTTAGGTGGTTACTCAAACGAAGAGAAAACAATGATTTTATGCGTAGTAGAACAATCAGAGGCAGTCTACTTTAAGAAACTTCTATTAGAAAAAGAGCCAACTTCATTTGTCATCTTCTTAAATGCATCTGAAATATTAGGAAGAGGATTTTCAAAAGCAAGATATGATGAAGAGGAAGTAAAAAATAATCTGCGCATGTAAAGGTGGGAATACGAATGAGATACGATGTTTTATTGTTTGATCTAGATGATACATTGTTTGACTTTGGAATAACGGAGAAAAATGCACTGCATCACTTATTTGTAGAATACGGTTTACCGAATGGTGTGAGCGATTATCTTATAAGCTACAAAGCAATAAGTAAAGTATTATGGAATGATTTGGAGCATGGTCGTACAAGCCTAGCCGAGCTTAAAGTGGAGAGATTTAAGAGATTGTTTTTAGAGCAAGCACTTGATCTAGATGCGGAAGTTATTGGGCAAAAGTACTTAGAGAATTTAGGGAAAGAAGTTCAGTTAATGGACGGTGTAGAAGAAATGATCGCAAATCTTTCTGGGTGCAGATTTGCAATATTAACAAACGGTTTTAAAGAAGTACAGCATGCAAGAATCGGTGGATCTTCACTAAAAGATGTTTTTGAGGCAATTATTACTTCAGAAGAAACTGGTTATCAAAAGCCTCAATCGGAGATTTTTGAATATACATTGGATAAACTACAAATTCTAGACAAGTCCCGTGTTTTAATGATTGGAGATTCCCTTTCATCGGATATTCAAGGTGGAAATAACTTTGGTATAGATACTTGTTGGTTTAATCCACATATGAAGAAAAATGATACAGTAATACAGCCGACTTACGAGATACAAACATGGTCAGAGTTTTTAGATATAGTTAAAAAAGAAGTGGTGGAAGTAAATTAATCTTTAGAACCTCAATTTTGGGGTTCTTTTTTGTGACATAAGGATTAGTTGGAAAAATTGACGTGTTAGTTGGAATTTTTAGATGTTTAGTTGGAAAAATAGAAGCTATAGTTGGAAAAATGAATGGTGCCATATACTACGTACCAAACAAACGAGTATTTTTGGTATAATGAATCAATCAAATAAGAACGGAGAAATAACGTGAATACACCAGTAAAAAAGAATGACCAGTTAACAGTTCATATAGAGGACTTAACACATGACGGAGCAGGAGTTGCAAAAGTAGATGGATATCCCCTTTTTATACAAGGTGGACTACCAAATGAAACAGCAGAAGTCCATGTTTTAAAAACATTGAAAAACTATGGCTTCGCAAAATTAACGAATATTATAGAACCTTCTCCATTTCGTGTAGAAGCACCATGCCATGTATTTTCAGAGTGCGGAGGCTGCCAATTGCAGCATATGACGTATGAGGGTCAGCTACAATGGAAAGAAAGCATGGTTCGTAATGTCATGCAACGAATCGGAAAAGTTGATGCTCCGGTATTGCCTGTAAAAGGAATGGACAACTCATGGCGTTATCGCAATAAATCACAAATCCCATTCGATTTAGAAAATGGAGAGGTCGTAGCAGGATTTTATCAAACAAAATCGCACAGAATTGCAGATACAAATACTTGTATCATTCAAACAGACGAGGCAGACCGTTTGCTACGAGCTATTAAAGAAAAAGCACTGGAACTAGATCTAACTCCATATAATGAAGAAACAAAAAAAGGCCAATTACGCCATCTTGTTGTTCGAAAAGGAAGAGCAACTGGTGAAGTGATGGTCGTCCTTGTAACAAAACATGTTAAGCTTTCAAAAAAAGAAGACATTATTGAGCTAATCCGTGAAGTAGAGCCGAATGTTACTTCCATTATGCAAAATGTGAACACTCGAAACACAAATGTTATTTTCGGCGATGAAACAAATATCCTTTGGGGCAAAGCAGTCATTGAGGATCGTATTGGTGTTGTACGTTTTGAAATTTCAGCTCGTTCATTTTATCAAGTGAATCCCGTGCAAACAGAGGTGTTATACAAGCAAGCACTAGATTACGCACAGCTTTCTGGAGATGAAACAGTGATTGATGCGTATTGTGGTATCGGTACAATTTCTTTATTCCTTGCACAGAAAGCTAAACAAGTTTTAGGCGTAGAGATCGTTCCTCAAGCAATTGAAGATGCGAAACGAAACGCAGAGCTAAATGGTTTTGAGAATACGTATTTTGAAGCTGGTCCAGCGGAAGAAGTCATTCCAAAATGGTACAAGGAAGGCAAAACAGCAGATGTTCTGGTCGTTGATCCACCGAGAAAAGGCTGTGATGAAGCGCTGCTAACAACGATTATTGAACAACGCCCGAAACGAGTAGTTTATGTATCGTGTAACCCTGCGACACTTGCTCGTGACCTTCGCATTTTAGAAGATGGTGGTTATAAAACGAAAGAAATTCAGCCAGTGGACATGTTCCCGCAGACAACACACGTGGAGTGCTGTGCGTTGCTTGTTTTAGATAAATAAAGAGCAGAGGTTTCCGAGAATCGATAATGGATTCTCGGACTGCCATCTGCTTTAATTTCTATTTTACTTATAAAGTAATTTAATATCTCAGGCGTAATTTCTTCAAAATTCAACTTACTAATTAGTTTTGTTTTTAACTCCTTAATTATATCTATTTCGAACTGCAAATCAGAGCTTTCCTTTATTGAACTAATTTCAATTTGTAATTTTCTTTCCTCTACTTCCAAGGATGCAATAAAGTCATTATAATTATCTTGTGAAATTTGTTCATCTAGAAAAAAAGCAGTTGCTTTATTTTTTTTATTTAAGATATTAGCCAATTTCTTTTCTAAAGTCGGGTATTTCTTCTGCTTCTCTTTTTTTGTTCGCTCAATTTTCTTTAGGAGTTTCCCTTCGATATCCTCAATTTTTAAACTTCTTGTTAAGTTACATAGTTCTGATTGTATTGTTATCGTTAAATCTAATTCTCGTACGCGATGATTTGAGCATCGCTTACTACCATGCTTGTTAAAATTACCACATACATAACCTTTGCTATTTTTTTTAAAATGCATGCCTCTACCACAATCTGCACAAAATAACAGATTAGAAAATAAATGAGATTGGGATTGCGGTCTTATTTTTTTTCTTTCAAGTATCAGATTTTGAACCAACTGAAATTGTGCTTTTGAAATTATTGGCTCATGGACGTCTTCTACAATTATCCATTCAGAGGGATCCATTTGTTTTCTTTTTTTTGTGGATAAACTTGTTGTAACATATTTCTGATTAGTGACTGCTCCAGTATAGTTGGGATTTGTGAGAATCCCCCTGACAGTAGAACCATGCCAAACATCAGATTTATTACTTTTGTCTGCATAGAAAGATGGTGTTGGGATCCCTTCATTATATAATCCTCGAGCAATTGCATCATGACCACTACCACTAATATATTCCCTAAATATTCTTCTTACTATATCAGGGGTTTCATCATTTCTAACGAAGAGTTTCTTGTCTTTTATTTCATATCCAAGTGGAGCGGTTGAAGATAAAAACTTACCTTTCTTTGCTTTCATTTTATATACCGATTTAATTCTTCCGCTCATAGTACGTGACTCCTGCTCAAAAATAGCGGTTAAGATACCAAACATATATTTACCTTGTGACCCAAATCCTATATTACCGTCTACTGTTGCTAATTCTATTCCTTTTTGTTCAATTAAATCCCTGAGTTGATAGGAAGTAGCTCCATTCCTCGCTAATCTTGAAAGCTCTTTTGTGAGAATTACATCGAATTTCTGTTCCTCTGCATCTTTAATTAATCGCTGAAATTGTGGTCTATTTGAATTTGTACCGGTTGCAACATCGGTATAGACATCGTAAAAAGTCCAACCCTTGCTTTTGATAAAAGCAAAGGCTAACTCTTTTTGGGAAATTAGAGATTCTTTTTGTTCTTCCTTATTGGTTGAAACACGTATATATACTGCACATTTCATTTTAGAATCTTTCTCCTCACGCTCATGAGAAGTACTTGCATTCACCTTATTTAGATTGTATGAGTCTTCTAAATGCATGTCAATTCGTGTCTTACCTTCATTATTTGTTTCAACTTTTCTTTCTAATAAACTTGTCATTATATTGCCTCCAATTTTATCTTTATTTTGCTTTAGCATAATGTTACTAAAAGAAATGCTAGTGCAAACTTAAAATCGGTTCTACTATGTCTGAGTACGTTAAAATTCAATACTTATGCAACATCTCTACCATTTAGTATTGTTGTATTTTTAATGAATTTACCTATTTCCTGTTCAATTTGATCTTCTACGAACGAAGTTAGTAAATCTTCCAATAATATCAAATCATCTTCATAAAAAACTCTCTCTACTACCATTTCATTAATTCCTCCCTAAATATAATTCGTTTATTTAAGGTAATTTTATAAAAGAAATAGAGTCGAAAAAGCAGAAAAATGCTCTACGCTTCTTTACCTAAATTTTTCCAAATAAAACATATGAAAAAGAACCTCTTTTATGACTCGTTCAGGAGTATAAATTGTTTTCTTTTAGAGTGTTAATTCTTGGTTCTTAATAGTAGTAAATTATATGTATTTTTGTAGGTTCAATAATATAGAAACAAGTTTGACTCTTACTTTAAGACTAACTTTGTATTGTTAATAATTGTCAGACATACTCTCTTGAATTATTTAGTGCACAACTAAATAGCATCTCATAAACAACCTATTTCTCTATCATTGAAAGAGTAATAATTATAGGTGGGATAGAAGAGTTAGAGAGGGCTCTATCCCAGTGGCACCAAAGGATACAAAGTAATTTAGATAAGGAGGTATTGAAATGATTCATACATTTAAATTGAGATTGAGTTTGGAAGAAAAACACCTTCAGTATTTGCAGGATATTCATGGGATCGGGATTTACGAGGTTGGAAGAACATTTGGAACAACTTTTAAGGGTTTGACTATTTCGGTTGTAAATGTTCCATATCGAAATGATTTAAATGCACACATCTTCGTAGATGTAACAGAAGTACTTGATAAGGGAGATATTACTGTAAGAGACTTACCTACTATTGAAGCGTACTTAAGAGATATTGTTGAAACAGTTTTTGGTGAGAGAGCACTTTATGATAATCATATTCTTATGAGATTTGACTATCGTTTTGATGTAATAATATTAGGAGAACTCAAAAGATTGGACTATATTAAGCTCTTTGGTAAATCTATGAGACAGATAGGAAAGAGACACAAGAAGCAAGGTTATCATAACATTTATGGTTTTTTTGAAGATTACCAAACTGGTTTAATACACACTAATGATTCTATTGAAACGATTATTTATGACAAGGTGGCCGAACGCAAGAAAAAGAACAAAGTTATTGCCTCTTACGAAAAAGATGTTGTAAGATTTGAAGTTCGATTAAAAGAAGATCATCTTAATTATCAGTTCCGAATCACAGGTCTTCTGAAAACTCTTGATAATTACTTTAACGATGCTTCGTTCAATTATTATGTTGAAAAGTATCTTTTGAAGACATATCTGACGGAAGATTTTTATAAGTTTTCAAAGGCAATTAACCAAATAGAAAAAAGTAATCTCTCGATAATATGTAAGAAATCACTGACGAAGTTTCTGACTATTGTAAGTCGCGGAGATTTGACATCGCCGCAGAGATCCATGGCTCGTTCAACATTTAACAGACGGCTGTTGGAATGTAAACAACTAAAAGTTCATCCTACCACTATTCCAAACACATGGAAGCATGCTCCAAATGTTATGGAGAATCCATTAGCAGCCTTGGCAGAGTATGTGAATAACTACAAAAAAAATAATAAGATTTACTAAACCCAATGTCCTCGGGTAATCTCAAGGGTGACTTTTATCATTACCCTTTTACAAGACTAAGACTCTGAAAAGATGTTTGTTTGGAAGGTAACAAGCAGATTCGCAGGTCTGTATCTCCATTAAATTCAATCCATTTTTCTTTTTCTCGCTCTACTGCTCGATTTTGCCATTCAAACCAAACATATAAACATTCACTACAATGACTCTCTACTCCACTATTATTTTTAGTATCTCTACGTGTAAATAAGGTCCTTTTGCGACAGTTGTAGCAATAAATTACTTTATCATCACTTTTTAATATCATAATTATCTTTCCCTCCAATATACATTATTTATTGTCTATTACTTAGCTACTTATTCTTTAACCAAATAATTTTATTAAGTAAATGCTATGTTAAAGGAAAAGGTTGATTTATCGTAAAATGGTATGATGTCGCATGCCCTGCACAAATAAAATTAGTTTATCCTCAACTGGATATTTATTAAAATAGATATAAAGATTGTGAAGAAATACACTTAAACTAACGCAGCAGTTTAGTTGAAGAAGGTGGAGAATATACATGAGTGGGGGAAGGATACTTACATGAATCCTATTAAAAAAGCTTATGGTTATGTAACAAGAATTAGAGAAGGAAAAACACAGGTATTAGTTTTTCGACATTCAAATGCTGAAGCAGGTATTCAGATACCCAAAGGTACAGTAAAGCCAAAGGAAGATACTTATAATGCAGTAATTAGAGAGATTGAAGAAGAAACTGGACTTAGAAATTTTAAAGTTGAGAATTTAATTGCAGAAGATTTTTGGGAGAATGATGACGGTGCAATACATAACAGATTTTTTTATAAGATAACCGTTTCAAGCATAGAAGATGAATGGGACTATCACCCAACTGGTGGAGGAGATGAAGACGGTCTAACATTTCATTACTTCTGGATTTCATCAATAGATGATGTCGAACTTATAAGAGGTCATGGAGATTATTTAAATCTTGTTCTTAACTAACCTTACTGCACTAACGGATGCTTTACTTCAAGAAGGAGTAAAGCATTTTTTCTTATTTAACTTACGGGGGGTTAGTTGATACTAAAAATATGGGGGGGGGAAGAGATGAGAATAGTTGATTTTAAAAAAAACCTTTCTTCCATAAATGAGTTTATTTATTTTGATAGTAACGATTATCTACGAGAAAAGACCACAAATCCTTTGAAACTAAAACAGGTTATTGCTGAAGCTGAAAATCTATTAAGAATAAGTGATGAAGAAGATAAGTATTTTCTTTACGGAACAGTAGGTAATTTGTATAGGATTTGCGGAGAGCCTGAGAAAGCAATCAACTATTTAAACTATTGCCTAAATTATGCATTAGAAGAAGAAAACATAAGCAAAGAAATAGTTACATTAATACGACTTGGAGAAGCGTTAAAATATCATAAAAAACATAATAAAGCGATAGAGTTTTTTGATGAAGCTTTTAATAAATGTAAAGACAATAAGATAGACTCATACTTAGATTATGCTTTACAACACAAGGGAAAATGTCTAATGGAATTGGGAATGTTAGATGAAGCTGAAAAATGCTTTATAAAAGCATTCAAGCTAAGAGAATTTAAAGGCGATTCTACTTTAATTGATTCTACTAAACAAGCACTGGATTTGGTGAAAAGATTATAAAACCAATTCCTGTTTAACTAAAGGGGCAGTTTAGTTCAATAAGAAGTGCTAGGATTGTTTGAAAAAAAGAGGAGGAGAAGATGTAGATGCAACGAGTAAAAAAGTTATTACGCTTTCTTATTTTTAATAAATATGATGAATTTGCAAAAGTTTTAGGCTACACAGATTGGAAAGGTGCCGACGAAAACACGTTTTATGTTTATCGTATAGAACCAGATGCAGGTTGGCATGTGACAGAACTCCCCAATAAAAAGTGGGCAGTTTGGAATGATGAAGGACAACCCCCATATTCTATCAAGGTATTTGAAACGTGGTTCGAGGCGATTGGGCAACTTCGAAAGTTATTTGAGGAAGAGGGATTACCAGAGGAATACTGGATGCCTGAAGGATTTGATGAGAATGAAAATGTGTTTATGAAAGAACCTGACAGAGATAAAAAGATGTAAACAAGATGTGAATAATGTTATTGAACTAACGCAGCAGGTGTGCGGCCGAGCCTAGGTCGTATCATATAGCGGGTGGGATTCCCGTCGAGAAAGAACTAGCCATTCACTCGTAGCGAGTCTTGGAGGGCTAATGGTAACATTAGCCTTTAAGCGTAGACAG
>NZ_VDGI01000026.1 GCF_006861825.1 Psychrobacillus vulpis
AAATCCAAACGAAAGAGATTAGGCTACATTTTGTGAATGGTGACTTGGAAGAGCCGTGTGCGTAAATAGCGCAAGCACGGTTCTGTGAGGGGGGAGGAACACAATCTACCGCAAGGTAGAGAGGTTCCCTTCTACTCGACTAGTTGAACAAGTTAAGCCAACGTTTAGTTGGCTTTTTTGTTGCGCATCTGAAACATAAAGCCATAAACTAAAACTCCATCATTAAAGGGTTTACCAAGACTTAGAACAAGGTGGGTTTTTTTTTTTATAATGAAAAGTATATTTCTACCCAAAAGCACAAGTCCGGAATTTTAGTTATTTTCATGTACCCCAATTGCACCCCGTCTATAAATGTAGATAAAAAATCTGACGAGCCTTCTCAAAAGCCGTAAACAATAGGATATAGATTTTCTAAATACGAGTAAATAACTAGATTCTTAAGAATTTCTTCATAATTATTATGCTGGAATGTTAAGAAATGAAGGGTACAATAAGAAACATAAGAAAGGCAAGTGAGGAGGTAAGAATATGACACAGTTTACTGTATTAGTGACTGATGATGACCAAGATATTCGAGATGGCATCGAAATTTACTTAAAAAACGAAGGCTACCATGTACTAAAAGCAGCGGACGGACTTGAAGCATTACACCTTATAGAAGAAAATGAAGTCCATGTTATTGTGTTAGATATTATGATGCCTAAAATGGATGGAATTGCAGCGACATTTAAAATAAGAGAGCAAAAAAATATCCCTATTATTATGCTTAGTGCTAAGGCAGAAGATTCGGATAAAATTCATGGACTGTCAGTTGGAGCAGATGACTATGTAACGAAGCCGTTTCATCCAATGGAGCTGGTTGCACGTGTGAAGTCTCAACTTAGACGGTATACGAAACTTGGTACCTATCAAGGTCAACAAGCAGTCATTGAAATCGATGGACTTGCGTTAAACCAAGAAGCGAAGGAACTTACTGTTGAAGGTGAAACTGTCAAACTGACCCCTATTGAATTTAAAATAACGGAATTGCTGATGATAAACGCAGGACGTGTATTTTCCATCAATGAAATATACGAACGTGTTTGGAATGAACCAGCTTACAATGCGGAAAATATCGTGGCAGTGCATATTAGAAAAATACGAGAGAAAATAGAAGCAGATCCTAAAAATCCTAGGTACGTAAAGGTGGTGTGGGGCGTTGGCTATAAAATCGACAAGTAAAATGAATTTAATTTTGTCTATTTTTGCGATTTTTTGCGGTATGGTTTGTTTATCTTATTGCGTCGCCAACGTGCTACCTATAATTGAAAGTAATGAAAGCTTTATTCAAATCATTCGAATTATGAAAGAGGGTGTAGCAGGATGAAACATTCATTAGGAAAAAATATTTTGGTAAGTGTATTAGCTGTAATTACAGTATTTTCAATGTTTACGCTGATTGATCAAAGTAGCAATTACATTGGTAAAAATTATTTTGATAGCGACAGTTTTCAAATGGAGCTGACCGAATTTGAATCGTCTATTGTTCCATTAGTTTTTGCTGTTCCCGATAAAGAAGAAGTGAAGAAAAATATTACGGTAACACCAGAGGAAATAGAAGAATATCGTTTTCGATATGGGGATTTGGAGAGCCAATTAAATTCGATAAGAAACCAATATGAAACAAACGAAGAAGTAACAACGGAAACAACTACAGGCAATGGAGATACAGCAGAAACAGTTACGGCGATAGAAGAAGCATCTATAGCTGAACGCAATAAAAAGATAGAAGATATTACGAAAAACTTTACAGATGATAGCTATGTTGAAAAAAAGATTCGTAAAGAAAAAGAAGCACAAGTTGATGCCTATTATCAATCGATTGCTAGAGCCAAAAATAACCTCATGAATGATAACGATGATTTTGTTTATGATTTCAAAAATGTAGAAACAGGCGAGCAATTTAGTAATGGGGATACAAATTCAAAAAATGCGTTTATAAAAGAGTATTCTAGTAAACATGGCTATTTGAAGAAAAGTATTATTTATGAACAAGTAGAAGACTACTGGAATATCAGAAATTTAATCGACATTGAATTTGCTCGATTTGAAGGCACAATTGCTATTCCAGAATCCAACATGTTAAGTGGAGATAGAGCTTATGAATATAAATACTTTTTAACAAATCAACGCAAATTTTATGGAGTTATTCTAATTGGGATATTGGCTGCCATCGGGTTTATTTTATTGTGGAGAAAGAATAGTGACATATTCCGTCATGAAACTTATGAGCA
This sequence comes from Psychrobacillus vulpis, assembly GCF_006861825.1. GTDB lineage: Bacteria > Bacillota > Bacilli > Bacillales_A > Planococcaceae > Psychrobacillus > Psychrobacillus vulpis. Next base: position 2,274 of record NZ_VDGI01000026.1, read on the forward strand.
AAAGTATCGTAAGCTGCCAATCGATGTGAAACTAGCGTCGTTTTTTATTAGTATTTTCGTGGTAATTAGTAACGTAAATTATTCGGTAGAATTTATATTTAATAGAGACTATGACATGCAGATAATTACGTTTGTTCTTGCAATCTTTTTTACTGCTTTAATTCTGTACCAATGGAAATGGATGCGCACTGGTTTTGGTACAGCTGACTGGAAACGAAGTCTTATTTACAGCTGGTGGAAATCATTAGAAGGTTTTTTCTTGAAGCAATCTATTGGGGTACAGACTTTGATTATGCTGATTGTAATGTTTTTCTGGGGATTTGGTACGATGCTAACGATTGTTCAACCAGCAGCAATAATCATTTGGATTCCAGCTACTGTATTAATAGGAATTCCAGTGCTTGTGGCTTTATTGTCAAGAACGGCTTACCTTAACCGCATCTTTGTGAAAACGGAGGAAATGGCAAGAGGTGTTATTCGAGATGAAGTAGAGGTAAAAGGACAATCAGCATTTTCCCATCATGCATCCAAATTAAACGATCTCCGTGATCGAATAAAATCATCTCATTCTGAACAAGCAAAAAGTGAGCGTTTGAAAACGGAGCTTATCACAAATGTGAGCCATGATTTGCGTACACCATTAACATCAATTATTACCTATACAGACTTATTGAAAAATCCAAGTATTACGGATGAAGAGCGAGCATCTTATATTGCGATTTTGGATAAAAAGTCAATGCGTTTGAAAACATTAATCGAAGACTTATTTGAAGTATCGAAAATGGCATCTGGCAATATGGAGTTAGACAAACGGAAAGTAGATTTAACACAATTATTGCAGCAAGCGATTGCAGAGCATCAGGAAGAGATTGATAAATCGGGCTTAGAATATCGTGTTAATATTAGTACTACTCCAATAATGTCCTATGTGGATGGTCAAAAGTGGTGGCGAGTACTCGATAACTTAATTATTAACACATTGAAGTACGCGCTTTCGAATACTCGGGTGTACATCAATTTAGATCAAGTGGATGGAGAAGCCGTTTTCGTTATAAAAAATATAGCGAAGTATGAATTAGGCAATAACGTAGATGAGTTGACGGAGCGATTTAAACGAGCAGACACATCACGTCATACAGATGGCTCGGGACTTGGTCTCGCTATTGCACAATCTATAGTGGACTTACACGGAGGCAGCTTACGAATGGAAGTAGATGGCGATTTATTTAAAGTGACAGTAAAAATAGCATCTATTTAATAAAAACGAGAAACCCATTATCGGGTTTCTCGTTTTTTTAGGTTAGTTGGAAAAATGAGTACTTTAGTTGGAAAACTATGTATCTCCACTTTTGATATACTATTTAAAATGCCAAAGGGGGAATTATTAATGGAAACAATGAGTCAATTAAGTTTTGCAAGAGTATATACACTAGGGAAGGTTAAACAAAGTAATGAAGCAGCTTGGGACATAAAGCCTAATGGATTTAACAATACGATTCGTTGGAATGTGGGACATATATTTGTGACGATGGAAACATTAACACAAAGAGCAATTCCATCTTACGAGCCGATCCATGCGGAATGGATTCCATTGTTTGTGCCTGGAACAAACCCAGACCAATGGGAAGTTGAGCCGCCAACGATGGAGGAACTAGTAGAAGCGCTTGAAAACCAGCCAGAACGAATAAAAGCAGTGCTTGCAAATAATTTAGAAAATTCTTTAGCAGAACCAATGTCTATTGGCAAGTTTCATCAAATGGATACAGTAGAAGCACTTGTACAATTTATGGTCTGGCATGAAGGTATTCACTCTGGAATTATCCATGCATTGAACCGGTGCAACGCAGAATAAACGTTGCAGGTGTATTTGGATGAAAATATACATTGTCGGGTCAGTTGGAAGTGGAAAAACAACGTTTGCACGAAGACTTTCGAAAACATTGGATTTACCTCATTATGAAACAGATAATTTTGTATGGCAAAGAAATAAAGGTGGAGACATACGAAATTCAGAGGAAATGAGGAACGAATTGTTTCAAAAAGTAATACTGCAAGAAAAGTGGATAATAGAAGGCGTTCATATAGGATGGACGGAAGCAGCAATAGAAGTAGCAGATAATATCCTCTTTCTGGATGTACCTATCCAAAAAAGAAAGTGGCGAATTATTAAAAGATATATTTTGCAACTGCTAAAACTAGAAAAAGCGAATTACAAGCCAACCTTTATTATTTTCAAAAGAATGTTTGGATGGAACTTATATTTTGAACAACATATGAAGCCTGAGTTTCTAGAAGCTTTCAACCCTCATAAAGAAAAAGTTGTTTACTTGAAGACGGAACTTGAGATGACTAGATGGATAGAGCAAAATAAAAGTAAATATGCATCGTTAGAAGCATAAGAAACTCGAAAGAAGGCTTACCTATCTAGGTAGGTCTTTCTTTAAAAGCTATTTTTGTGAACATGCTGCTTAATTAGTAAGGAAAAAGAGGATAACCTAAAAACACTCCATTTTTTAGGTTATCCTCTTTTTTTTAGTTCTTCAATTTCATTTATTAAGTATTCTAACTTACTCTGAATGTCTGACATTTGTTTCTGCTGATCTACTGCTGCTTGTTTTTCTAGTTTCTCAGCACGATTTGTTTCATACAAAACAATGCCTTCTCCAATAGTACCTACGACGTATCCAATTGAAAGAATGACAGAACTTATGAAACCAACAGTCAAGCCTAAGTTAGGTGGTAGCTCGTTATTTGGACCTTCAAGAGTCATGCTAACATCCTTTATTTCGTCTTTTCATTAGCATATGATGAATAGTTCTCATAGGTTATTTTTTCGAAGTAACAAGCTGATGTTCAAAAGCATAAATAACTGCCTGCGTTCGGTCGCTCACTTCAAGTTTTGACAAGATGTTGCTGACATGTGTTTTAGCAGTTTTCAGTGCAATAAAGAGTGTGTCTGCTATGTCTTGATTTGTTTTTCCTTCTGCCATGAGAAGTAATACTTCGAGTTCACGGTCTGTTAAGTCTTCATGAAGGGAATGATCGGTTCCTTGACGCATCCGTTTCATCATTTTGTTCGTTACCTCTGGCTCTAATACGGCATCCCCATTTAATGTTTTACGAATAGACTCCGCAATATGAGAAGCTTTAGAAGTTTTTAATAAATAGCTAATGGCACCAGCTTCGAGCGCGGGGTACACTTTATCATCGTCGATAAAGCTCGTTACAATCATCACCTTTGCTTCTGGCCACTTTTTAACAATTTCATTAGTAGCCTCTGCACCATTCATAATAGGCATAACCATATCCATCAATATAATATCTGGTTTATGTTCTAGAGCTAAGTCAACGGCTTCTTGACCATTCGTAGCTTCTGCCACTACTTCCATATCGGGCTGTGCCTGTAGATAGGCAGACACACCAATTCGAACCATTTCATGATCATCCGCGAGTAATATTCGAATCATTCTCTAGATCTCCTTTCTTATCTCCAAGCAACAGCAATGTAATAGTTACATGCCAATTCCTTGCGGTGGCTGAGGAGCTGCCTCTTCAGAAATTGCAATTTGCTCTTGTGCAAAGTTAGATGGACTGCCTGTGTTTTTCTCAATCGGAAGCTTCACTTCAACAATCGTACCTTGGGAAGGTACTGATACAACTTTGCATGTAGCACCAATTTCCACAGCTCTTTCCATTACGTTTTCCAAGCCATAAGATCCTGTTTTTGCGTCGGATACTTCAAATCCAACACCGTTGTCCTGCACTCTGAAAATAGCGAGGTCGTCTCGCTCTACGAACAAAATATCCACTTCCGTTGCGTTGGCATGGCGCAATGTGTTGGACAATGTTTCTTGTGCTATACGAAATAAATGGTCCTCGGCTCCTTTTGGTAAAGGGACCTCTTCTAAACGATAACGTATCGTGAAAAACACTTTTTGTTGCAATTCGATTAATAGCTCTTCCATCCCTTGCTTCAAAGTCTTATCATGCAATGCTGCTGGACGTAAATGGAGTAACAATGCACGCATTTCAAGCTGTGCTTGCTGCACAATTTTTTCAGTTTGTAGTAAAGTTTTTGAAGCTTCTCCGTTTTGCGATTCCTCTATTTCAACCATTGTAGAAAGAAGCATGGATGCTGCAAATAATTGCTGTGAAACCGAATCATGCAGCTCTCTTGCCAAACGTTGTCTCTCTTGCACGATACGTTCTTGAATAAGCTTATCTTGTGCTTCTGCTTTTTCATTTGTAATTCGTTGCAATGTTTTACGTTGGGTCAAAATGAGCTGCTCTAATTGTTTCGTTGTGACTTGTAGTCGCTTCGAATACGCATATTTTTTATTGTTTGGTATGAATGATTCTGCTTCTAATAATGGTCGTAGGCTTGTTTCGATTCTCTTTTCCTGATCTCGTACTTTTAGGAGAGTATTTAATGAAAAGCTAAAGCTGATAAGTATTAATACGATAATAATCCATGCACCTAGAGGAATTTCAGCATATCTAGTCTCTAGTAAAGACCACCATGCATTATCGTTCGGCCATCCCCAAAGTGTATATAGTAAAAGTGCTGAGAGAGCTAATAAAATAATAAAAATGGACAAACCTTGACCAAACAATATCTTCATTTACGAATCACCTCAATATCCCCAATCCATGTAGACACAGTGATAACTAACTCTGAAGCATAATTGACATCTTCCTGGTAACCATCTTTTAATACTACCGATTGGTTCCATAAACGTTGAACCCCTCGACCAAAAATATTCGCTTCTCCAATGATGGTTGCGTAATGGAGTCTTACAGGTACTTCATACGGAACATAAATCGTTACTTTTCCGAGTGATTGGCGGATAGAAATAAAGGAAGTGCCTTTTGGTAAAACAGTTTGTGTCACATCGATTACATGCTCACCGTAGAAACTTTGAACATGCACGTCTTGCCATTCATAAGCATTGAAAGGTGTAGTTTGAGCTGAAAACAGCTTGTTTTGAATAATACTGTTCGGTGTTTCTTTATATACCGTATCGAATGGTCTAATTACTTGTCGAACCGGTTCGTTTTTCCAAAGCTTATGAAGTACATACATCATAATGGCGATTAATAAAAGTCGTAAGCTCCACATAGAAAAAACGGCAATGAGGATAAAAATGATCCCGCCCCAAAATAAGAAACGAGTTCGTTTACGAAAACTAAAATAGATCATCCCGATGCCAAGAAGGACTAATACAATGCTGCCATTTCCAAAAATTGTTGCTTCAATGAACATAAGAAAAACAAAGCAAATGAGGATAAAAGCAAGCTTGTTCGTTTGGTTTTCCTTCATCCAAGTATTCCCCCTTCTTCACATAAAGATTGTAAAGTCATATGTCTTAAAGTCTAATCCGCAGACTCCTTCAAAGTATACTTTCTAACAGCTTGAGGAGAAGACGATCGCCTTCTCCACTTTACTGCTAAATTAACTGCCTAGTCTCCAATCCCCACAAAGCTCATTGTATATAACCTGTCGGAGGAAGATTTAGGATAATATCGCTTTTCTTATAGTTTACACAATTTCTGCCTTTGGTTGTGCATTTTTTTCTAACATTTCTAAACGTTGTTCCATAGACGTGACTTCATGTTCTTTTTCTATTTTTTGTCCAAGGCGTTCGATGTATTGCTCCATCTCTTGAAATGTACCAAAGTTTTTTTCTTTTTGTTCTGGTTGTAGAATTCGATCCATTTGATGATGTGCACGAGTTACATTTTCTTTGCCCATCAACTGTAATTGACGAACTTTCATATCTTTAATTTTATGTTTCATCTCTTCATATTTACGTTCAAGACCGAAAAGTTCTTCTGTTGTTTGTTGAATGCTGTTTTGTAAAACAGAAGATCTTTCGTTGTATGCGTTCACTTCCGCTTGTGCAAAGGCTATTAAGTCTTCTTCACCGCTTGCAGTAGCAAGCTCCACTTGCTGTTTACGTTTTTCAATCATTTGTTTTGTTTCTTCTAGTTCTTTTTCAAGTTCTTGTTTTAATTTTCCTTGGCGCTCTAACCACTTGCCGGTTTGTTCTGTTTGTTTTTCTGCTTCGCGGATGTATTGATTGAGCATAGCGATTGGATTTTTATCCTCTTTTTTATCAAACATTTTGTGTAAATCTGCCTCTACTGAATATTTGAATCGTTTCCATAATGATGTCATGGTTGTTTCCTCCTTATTTTGAAAGTTCATTCCATTGTTTTTCGAAATTAACAAATGGGTCATCGGATTTTACTGAAGGTGCTGAAAAGCTAACTGATTCGTTGTTCCATTTCTTCACTACATACCAGACACCTACGATTGCTAAAATTCCGAAGAAACCTGGCACGTTAGCAACAGCAGAAAGTAATCCAATTATCCCTACGCTTGCCCAAAAGATTTTCAAAAAGGTAGATTCACTTTTTAGATAGAAGTGCATCCCGGCAAATACGATTAATGCGGATACTCCTAATCCTAATAGGGAACCTAAGTTTGCAAGAGCAACGATTCCTGCAGTAATACCAAGTACTAATAAACCAAATTTTTTCATGTGATTGTTCCTCCTCTCGTTTGTATTTATAGCTTATCAATTCCACTAATTATTCCAAACGGGCTAGGAAACGATTTTCGTATCGGTCTAGAGGCTTAGAGGGGAGTGCAACTTACAAATCTGCTATACTAAATGAAAAATACAAAAAATGGAGAACTAAAATGAAGAGAATTAGTGCAGCTGTATTCGCAGTGATATTATATTCTGCTATTGTGTTTTATTTTGGTTGGTGTGTTGTCCAATGGCTGGACACAGTTGTGCCAAATGTTAATAGATTAATATTCGGTATTGTGTGGACACTTATTGCATATGGATTTATTATTGGACGAATTGATCATAGATTGAGATTGTTTAGTATGGCAGGTTCTTATTGGATGATTATCATGCAGTACGGTGTTATTTTATTTCCTATTGCAACGATTATGGCATGGATACTACCAAGTCGATTACAAATTATTGGTTGGATAGTTCTCTTTATCTTTCTTTTTATAAGTTTATTAGGGACTTTCAAGGCTTATACACCAGTTGTCCGAGAACTCTCTATTAAGATGCCAAAAAAGAATGCAAAACTTTCCGAACTAAAAGTAATAGTTGCTTCTGATTTCCATCTTGGTTTATTATCCAATAAGGCGCATTTGAAGCGCTTTGTGAATAAGTCGAATGAGCAGAAACCGGATTTAGTTTTACTCGTTGGAGATTTAGTCGATGACGACCCAATTTGGTTTGTGAAAAACGGAATGTCTGAAGTGATGAAGCAGCTAACTTCGACGTATGGTGTGTATGGAGTACTTGGAAATCACGAATACTATGGAAAGAAAATTCCTCTATTAGTAGAAGAAATGGAAGCATCTAATGTGAAAATGTTACTAGATGAAACCATTTTGTTGGGCGACTCGTTCTATTTAACGGGTAGAGAAGATTTGACGAACAGAGAAAGAAAACAACTTTCTTTTTTGGTTCCTGAAAATCGAAACCTTCCTTGGTTTGTGATGGACCATACGCCTTCGAATTTACTAATTCCGGAGAAAGAAGGAGTAGACTTTCATGTATCTGGTCATACACATCGAGGACAAATGTGGCCAAATCACATTTTTACTAGAAAGATGTTTGAACTAGATTATGGGTATAAACAACTAAGGGGCTTGCATGCGATTGTATCATCAGGATTCGGTTTTTGGGGTCCACCTATTCGTTTAGGTAGTCAATCGGAATTGTGGTCAGTAAACATTAAGTTTGAGGACGTGAAAGTATAGTGGAAGCATGGATTACTGACTGGATGAATCAGTTTGGTTACCTTGGTGTATTTTTATTAATATTAATCGAAAATGTTTTTCCACCTATCCCTTCTGAAGTAATTCTAACACTCGGAGGATTTATGACGACGACAACAATGATGACGAAGCTCGGTATTATTGTTGCATCTACGTCAGGTTCTGTTGTTGGAGCAGCTATTTTATATTGGATTGGTTCGCTTTTGGACGTAGAACGTTTGGAGAAAATTGTTCAGAAGTATGGAAAAATTTTACGATTGAGCATTAAAGATGTTCATAAAGCAGATGCGTGGTTCGACAAATATGGCGTTTGGGCTGTATTTTTCGGAAGACTTGTCCCGCTTGTTCGAAGTCTAATTTCGATACCTGCTGGGATGTCGAATATGAAGTTTGGGTTATTCCTTTTATTTACAACGTTAGGAACGTTAATATGGAACACAGTATTAGTTTCAGTAGGAGCAGCAGTCGGCGAAAATTGGAACGAAATCGTAGGGTATATGGATATATACTCCAACATAGTGTATGTTATATTGGCCATCATTGGCGTCGCATTTCTTGTTTGGTATTTTAAAAAACGTGACTAAGGAGATCTTATGGAATTTCTAGAATTGTTAAAAGCATTAATATTAGGATTTGTAGAAGGTATGACTGAGTTTGCACCCGTTTCTTCCACAGGGCATATGATTATTGTGGATGATATGTGGCTGAAAACAGAGGAATTTTTAGGGATGTATTCAGCAAATACATTTAAAATTGTAGTCCAATTAGGCTCGATTTTAGCTGTAGTAGTTGTTATGTGGAAACGATTATTTAGTTTAGTAGGATTATATAAAATAGAAAGTGAGCAATCGAGCAAGCAGTTCAATTTGCTGCATGTAATTGTTGGAATGCTTCCTGCTGTTATTTTAGGGTTTGCGTTTAAAGATCTAATTGATGATTATTTATTCGGGGTGGAAACTGTAATTTTCAGTCTTGTTGCAGGTGCTATTTTGATGATTGTTGCGGATAAATTTGGACCTAAAAAACCGAAGATTGTTACGCTTGACCAAATTACATATGCGCAAGCATTTAAAGTAGGTCTTGTTCAATGTCTATCATTATGGCCAGGTTTCTCCCGTTCAGGAGCAACGATTTCCGGTGGTGTCTTGTTCGGAATGAGTCATAAGACCGCAGCAGACTTTACATTTATTATGGCTGTACCTATTATGGCTGGAGCAAGTCTTGTGTCAGTTCTAAAAAATTGGGAACAAATTAATATTGATGACATGGGCTTTTATATAGTTGGATTTTTAAGTGCATTTGTGTTCGCACTAGTTTCTATTAAATTCTTCTTAAAACTTATTGACCGTATTAAGTTAACACCATTTGCAATTTATCGTCTTATTTTAGCGGCAGTGCTAGCAGTTATTGTGTTTATGTAAAAGAAGTATGGGCAGACATTTATTGGCTGTCTGCTCAACTTGTCGACAAGTGCATTTTTATGAATCAAAATGTATTAAGAACATAGTGATTATTGTGCTTTTCCTGAGCAATCGCTTCAGGCGGACGCTTTCCGCGGGCTCGCGCCAAGCCTCTTTGGCTTTGCCTGCGGGGTCTTGGACTTTCTCGCTGTCCCGCAGGAGTCGCCGCCTTCCGCTCATTTTATCTTCAATAAACAGAAAAGTGGACAACTAATCACAGCATCTTCAGATTTCCACTTTCACCTTTTGAAAAATAGGAAGGGCCCGCCACGGAGACTCCTGTGGGAATAGCTTGAGCTGAAGACCCCGCAGAAACGGCAGTGACGAGGAGGCTGAAGCCAAGCCCACGGAAAGCGAAGTGGCGGGCCCTGCTGATTCTCTTATACATCTCTACTCATTGTAAAACGAATTTGTCTACAGTGTGGGCAGACATTGTTGGGATGTCTGCTTTTTTATTTTAAGAATGAGTTGGACAATCCAAAGAAGAAGTTGGACAATAGATTCCGAATGTTGGACAATCCAAAGAAGAAGTTGGACAATAAATTCCGAATGTTGGACAATCCATAGAAATAATTGGACAATAAATTCTAAAAGTTGGACAATCCCACGCTAGTAAAAGGATGACGTGACTATGCAAAAATGCTACTAAATTTGGTAGAGTCTTTCTTCCTATGTACAAGCCTAAACACAATATGTTAGATTGTATAAGTAAATAAAACACAATATATAGTATGTAAACGATGAAAAGGTACCTTTATGGTTTAAAAGGGAATTCGGTAAAATGCCGAAGCTGTCCCCGCAACTGTAAGTGTCGACGACTGTCTAAAAGCCACTGCGAGAAATCGTGGGAAGGAGGACAGAAGGATGAAACACGAGCCAGTAGACCTGCCTTCTTATCGGTGAAGCAACACTTTCTTCGGGGGTTGAGAGGTGGAGGCGATGGACTTTCTCTTAATCGATGGAATTGTCTTGTTGTTTCCTACTTTTAATTTTGAGCGATGCTCTGCCGAAGAGGCAAGGGGATCGCTTTTTTGTTCCCTAAAACTAAGGAGGAATAACATATGACATCTATAACGTATTCAGTAAAAGAAGAGGTACTACATAACTTAATAAAAGAATTTGGAGAAGAAAAAATAGCGCCACTCATCAAATCACATGAAAGATGGATGAAGAAATTTCCTGAAGGAACTGCTTCTGATTGGGCTAAGTCCATGTCACTAGAAGCATTAAGTTTTTTAAATGAAGATGAAACATATTGGACATTTGTTGCAGCACGTATTCATTTAGCAGATGTATATGAAAAAGTAGCAGTACATAGAGGGACTAATCCAGATGTAGTGTATAGCAAATTTGCAGATAACGTACAAAAATTAAGTGTAAAAGGCATTTATGACAAACGTCTAACAGAAGCATATTCTCCAGCTGAACTGCAACAAATAGCAGAAGTAATCGTGCCAGAACGAGACTTTTTATTCACATATATTGGATTAAAAACATTACTAGACCGTTACGTAGCGAAAGATTTTGATAAATCGATCGTTGAACTACCACAAGAACGCTGGCTTATCATTGCAATGACGCTAATGAAAGATGAAAAAGAAAATCGTCTTGGGAAAATAAAAGAAGCATATTGGGCGACAAGCAATTTATATATGACTGTAGCAACACCAACTTTATCAAATGCAGGAAAGCCTCATGGTCAGTTATCTAGTTGCTTCATTGATACAGTAGATGATAGTCTGCAAGGAATTTACGATAGCAATACGGACGTAGCAACGCTCTCCAAATTTGGTGGTGGAATCGGGGTGTACATGGGGAAGGTACGTAGCCGTGGGTCTTCTATTCGTGGCTTTGTAGGAGCATCCAGCGGAGTACTTCCTTGGATCAAACAACTTAATAATACGGCAGTAAGTGTGGACCAGCTTGGTCAGCGCCAAGGGGCAATTGCTGTTTACCTAGATGTTTGGCATAAAGACATTTTCACTTTCCTAGATTTACGTTTGAATAATGGGGATGAGCGTCTTCGTGCACACGATATTTTCACTGGCGTATGTTTACCAGATTTATTTATGGAAAAAGTAGACGCTCGAGAAGAGTGGCATTTATTTGATCCACAAGAAGTACGTCAATTAAAAGGTTATTCTTTAGAAGATTTTTATGATGAAAAACGTGGAGACGGTTCATTTAGAGAAAAATATGAGGAATGTGTACATGATAGTCGTTTATCTCGTGAAACAGTTCCAGCTATCGACTTGATGAAACGAATTATGCGTTCTCAACTTGAAACAGGTGTACCATTCATGTTTTACCGCGATGAAGTAAATCGTAGAAACCCAAATAAGCATGCTGGGATGGTTTATAGCAGTAATTTATGTACGGAAATATTCCAAAACCAGAGCGCTACATCTTTTGAGTCTATTCAATTAGAAGATGATGTCATCGTAACTCGTCGCAAAGCTGGAGATTTCGTTGTATGTAACTTATCTTCTATTAATCTTGGGCGTGCGGTTCCGGAAAATGTATTAGAACGCCTGATCAAAATCCAAGTGCGCATGCTGGATAATGTAATCGATTTGAATATGATACCTGTACCACAAGCTGAACGTACAAATGCTAGATACCGTGGAATTGGACTTGGAACATTTGGATGGCATCATTTACTAGCGTTGAATAGCATTCGCTGGGAATCAGACGAAGCAGTAGAGTTTGCAGATAAATTATACGAAAGAGTTGCTTATTTAACGGTACAAGCATCTATGGAGCTAGCGAAAGAAAAAGGAGCATATCCGTTATTTGAAGGGTCAGATTGGCAGACGGGAGCATACTTTGAAAACCGCCAGTACGAAAGTGAAGAATGGAACGAACTGCGTCATCAAGTCGCGGAAAATGGGATTCGAAACGGCTATTTAATGGCTGTTGCACCGAACTCATCAACATCTATTCTAGCTGGAAGCACTGCGAGTATTGACCCGATTTTCCAAAAGTCTTACTCGGAAGAGAAGAAGGACTATAAAATTCCGGTTACGGTACCAGATCTTAACTCGGAAACGACATGGTTTTACAAATCTGCATACTTTATTGATCAACATTGGACATTAAAGCAAAATGCAGCACGCCAACGCCATATTGACCAAGGGGTTTCTTTAAATTTATATGTGCAAAATACGATTAAAGCAAAAGAATTACTAGATCTACACTTAGATGCTTGGAATAGTGGACTTAAAACGACATATTATGTTCGTTCCACTTCAGTTGAATTAATCGATTGTGATTCTTGTTCAAGCTAATGAAAGCAATTATATGCTATTTAAGCTATAGCGGAAATACAGAAGAAATAGCTGAATTAATAAAGAGACGGCTTGTGGAAAGTGGCTATCTCGTTGATATGTATATGATAGGTTTTGGCCCAGTGCCAGACCTATCGATATATGACAAAATATTTTTAGGAACCTTCACGTGGGATAAAGGAAGCACACCAGATGAGATGAAAGAATTCGCTCTGGAAGTTGGCTATAAACCAGACAATGTTTATGTATTTGGTTCAGGAGATACCCAATTCGGAGGAGACGATTTATTTTGCGGAGCTGTTGATAAATTAGTGAAGTTTTATAACTGTTGCTATGGTGGCTTAAAAATAGAACAATCTCCGAGAGGAAGCCAAGAAAAAATAGTAACTAAATGGTTAGAAGGAGTTTTAGAAAATGGATAAAGCAAAAACATTAGACCCTAGAAACCCTAATAAATCGACGGGTATTTTTAACGGAAAATCAAGTGGTATATTAAATTGGAATGATATTGCTTATCCGCACTGGTATAAAATCTATAAACGATTGTTAGGAAACTACTGGCAAGCAGATGAAATAAATATGTCTAGTGATGTAAAACAATTCCCTAATTTAACTAAACCAGAGCAAGATACCTATTTAAAAGTTATAGGATTACTTGCAACACTTGATGCACCACAAACAAGAACAGCATTATTACTATCATTATATGCAACGGATCCTTCTGTCCAATCCATTATGGCTGTAATTGCACAACAAGAAGCAGTTCATAATGAAAGCTATTCATATGTTTTATCATCCGTTGTTTCACTAGACGAGCAAAATAAATCATTTGATCTTGGAAGAACAGATGCGATATTACTAAAAAGAAATGAAAACATTATTAAGTATTACAATGAATTTGTGGAAAATCCTACAACTGAAAATATACTAAAAACATTAACTTATACTACATTACTAGAAGGATTATTTTTCTATTCTGGATTTGCATTTTTCTATAATTTAGCACGCTATAATAAGATGGTCGGTACATCCACAATGATCAGCTATATCAACCGTGACGAACTGGAGCACGGACGCTTTATCTCCGAATTGTTTAGAGCCACTTTATCTGAAAATCCAGAGCATAATAATGATGAACTAATTGGTTGGGTATATGATCAATTTAAAGAATCTGTTGATTTAGAAATTGAGTGGTCTAACTATGTGTTGAAGGATATTGAAGGTATCGATTTAGATGATATGCAAGGCTACATTAAATATCGTGCAAATAAAATGTTGCGTCTCATTGGGCTTAATGAAATATACCCTGAATATGTAGAGAATCCGATGAAATGGATTCGCGCATACGCAGACAATATAGATGGGACCAAAACAGATTTCTTTGAACAAAAGTCACGTCAATACGTAAAAGTAAATGCAATAGATAACGGGTTTGATGATTTGTAATTTGTTATCACTTTCGCTGTAAAATAATCGTCCATCAGTCATTATTACTGATGGACGATTATTTTTATCTATATAGAAGGAAGAATAATGGTGATGATTGTTCCTTGATTATTTGACTCCACTCGAATTTCTCCATCATGTGCTTCCACAAGTTGTTTCGTTATAGCGAGTCCTAAGCCTGTTCCGGAAACGTCAGATGTTGTATTTGTACCTCGATAATAACGGTCAAATAGGTTTTCTAGTTCTTCGGCAGGAATCCCATTCCCCTCATCTTTTACCTGTAAGTATACCTGTTCTTTTTTTTGCCCAATTTCTATAAATACGTTCGTTCCTTCTGGAGTATGCTTAATCGCATTTCCAACTAAATTATCGAGCACTCTTGCAAATAACTTTGGATCAATAAATACATGTACATTGGAATGATGAGAAGGCACATGTAAGTTTGGCCAAATGGAGTTACATACATAGTTATATATATAGTCATACAAATTGATGTCTAATCGTTCTATAGCTATGGCATTGTTTTTAAGCTGATACGTATAGGTCAAATCATCAATGAGTGCATCCATATAACTGGCTTTTTCTTTCATCGTTTCTGCAAAAGTCTTCACCTCATCATCTGACCATTCATAATCTTTGGAAGATAACATCGTTGAATAGCCATAAATGGAACTAAGTGGCGTTTTTAAATCATGTGAAAGGCCAGTAATCCAGTCCTCACGAAGTTTTTCCGTTTGCAAAATTTTCCGTTCGTTTTCTTTTAACGTATGTGTTAACTGAGATAGTGACTGATCTATATCTTCATATACACGGTATTTACGTTTAAATCTGCCAGTTTTTTTAGTACGAAGTTTTCGATCATCTAATGAAGCATAGTCTTGTTTTCCCAACTTTTCGATTCGTCTCAAAAAGTATAAAACAGGACGCCCAAATCGATTTCCAATCCAAAAGGAGAAGAGAATTATAAATAATAAAAGTAGGATGTGAAAAATCAAAATCGCCAAGGCGAATTTTTTGAGACCGTTTTTAAATGCAGGTTCAAATGGATGATAGAGCGAATTACTCATTCGTACAACAGCAGTAGTTCCATCTTCCAATAATTCTGAAGCAACAATTTCTTTTCTTTCCGTATAATCATGAGAGCCGGCGAGGATTTCAACGCCATTCAGCGCTTTTTGAGATGCCCCGAAGACAACTTGTTGACGTTTTCCGACTGCATCGTATATTTCAAAGCTAGCTTCGGCATCAGATAGTTGTTTTTTTATGTCTATAGATAACTCATCAGGGTATTGCTGAACTGCTGTTGATAATAATTGCTTTGCAGGATGGTTTTCAATAAATACTAAATACAAGCTATTTTCTTGAATCCAAACAAAAGCCTCGTTAGATTTTGACATTGCTACAAAATCTGAAATAAGGTAACTCGTACAGCACTTATACCCTTTTTTTGAACTTGCAAGCACAGTGCCTTTCTTATCAATTAATTGAACAACCCCATTATTTGCATTTGCAGAGTCGATTAGTTTTTGGGATAAATGATAAGTACCATCTATATCCTTTTTAATGTCTTCCTCTAGCTCAAAAGCATCTAAATCGCGAATGTTTGTATAACTACTAGTACTTATAATATCGTAAATTACAAATGCTGTTAGCCCGGAAGATGCAATAAGTAAAAAGCCATAAAACACAACGAAGTATGCTAAAAACCGTATAGTCATTTTGCCTGATAAGCTCATGTCAGTGTTCCTCGCTAATTATCTTATAGCCAATTCCACGAATTGTCAGGAGAAGCTGTGGACTTCCTGGGTTCACTTCAATTTTCTCTCGTAACTTTCGAATATGCACCATAATGGTATTATCATCGATAAAATGTTCCTCGCCCCATACTTGCCCATAAATTTGTTCTTTTGATAATACTTGTCCAGGATGTTCACAAAAGAAATGGAGTAAGTGAAATAGTTTTCCGGCTAATACAGTAGTTTTTCCTGCAACGGTAAGCTCTGCTGCTTGAATATCTAATTGAAAGCGTCCGAAATCATATAATGGTTTTGACTTTGTAATGGAGGGTAAGTATCTTTTCATTTGTACTTTCACGCGAGCAGCAAGCTCCATTGGGTTAAAAGGTTTTGTAATATAATCATCTGCTCCGTACATAAAGCCTCTAATTTTATCTGCATCATTTGCTTTTGCTGTTAAGAAGAAGATCGGTGCATCTGATTGTTTTCTAATATGTTCTGCTAAATCGAGACCTGTTCCATCAGGTAACATAATATCTAATATATATAAATCATACGTATTTTGTGTAATATGTGCAGTGGCGTCTTTAAAACTTGTACAAACATTGATATTGTTAAATCCTTCTTTTCTTAATATGATGTCTACCATGTCTCCTATTGCTTGTTCATCATCCACAACTAATATTTTCGCATTAAACAATGATTTCAACTCCAAAATTTAAGATTTCTTTAAGGTACGTTTCATTTTGAGATAAGCTTTCTATCTTATACTAACAAATGAGCGATAGAAAATTCTAGGAGGATTACTAATAAAATGGAGAGAGTAAGATTAATAGACAGCTTAAGGGGGCTTAGCCTGTTTGGTATATTACTGGCGAACTTGCTTATATTTCAATATGGAATCTGGGGAAAAGATGAAATATCTTACTTTTCCTTATCAAGCATGGATGCCGGTGCCTACAAATTTATTAAAATAGTAGTAGAAGGTAGCTTCATGCCAATCTTTACGTTCTTATTTGGATACTCACTTATTAAATTGGTGGAGTCATTAAAAAGTAAAAACGTCAAAGTAAAAAGACACTTAGTGAGACGTTTTATAATTCTAATGGTTTTTGGAATTTTGCATAGTACATTTTTATGGGAAGGGGATATTTTGACTTTTTACGGTTTAATGGGCTTCTTTCTCTTAATGTTTATAAACAGAAAAAAGAAAACACTTATTATATGGGGAATTATTTTATTTGTTTTGACTAACGCCATGGGATACGGCATATATGAAGAAACGAAGGAAGAAAAAGAAAAACTATCATCCTATATAGTCAAAACAAATGATATTTATAAAAACGATACATATTCAGAAATTAAGTATCATCGAAATAATGAAGATCCATTGTTGTTGGAAAATGAATTTTTTATTTTGTTCGTCTTAATATTAGCTCCCTTTTTGACAGCCCCACTTTTCTTGTTTGGTATGGCAGCTGCGAAAGGGAACATGTTTACTAAACCGCATTTGGAACAAAAATGGTATAAGGTTGGAGCATTACTATTACCAATAGGTATTGGACTAAAAAGTGTTAGTATATTGTTACAAGAGAATGCTTGGTCATCCATATTATTAAATGTTGGTGCGCAGTTGCTTTCAATCGGATATATAGCAGCATTTTCGATTCTTTTTGTATCATTATCGAAATCAGTAGTATTTCGTGGATTTGAAAGCGTAGGTAAGCTTTCACTAACGAATTATATAATGCAAACTGTTCTATGTACTTCTATTTTTTATGGTTACGGATTAGGTTTATTCGGAGATTTTGGAATGGTAAATAGTATTATTCTTGGGTTAGTAATTTTTGCTCTACAGTGTGTGTGTAGCACTCTGTATTTGAAAAAATTCAACCGTGGTCCACTTGAGTATATTTTACGAATGGGAACTAACTTTTCTTGGAATGGATCTGTGAAAAAGAAAAGACCTTTCTTAAAAAAATCTAAAAAAGTAGAAATAGAAAACACCCCAGTTTTATAAAGGGCATTGTGTCCAAAATAAAAAGTCTGCTATTCATTCAAATTCGAACGAATAGCAGACTTTTTTCTCTTCATTATGTAGGTTTTCCTTCAAGGTAAATAATTTTGATTTTTTTTCTTCACGAACTCTTTACATTTTGTTAACGCCTGCAAAACATTTTGAATCTACAATAAGTTTGTAAACAGATAGGGGTTTTATAAAAAAGAAAGAAGGTGGTTACTATAGTAGTTCGATTTATTTGGTTTGATTTAGGATACACCTTGGCGTATATCAACCGGGAAGAAATGTATTATGAGAGGCTTCAGACTATTGGAATTTCAAAGTCAATAGAGGAATTAATGCTGGCGTTTCATTTGGCAGACAAATACTACATGCGTGAGCATCCAGGAGCACTTGGAAAAAAAACTGAACAAGTTATGAATGATTATTATAAAAGACTTAACGAATATTTACATATTCAGTGTGATGATCTCACTAAAGAGAGATACATACTTGGAAGTGAAATAAAACCTGAATGGAGACCATTCGAAGAGACTATTTCAACGTTAGAGAAACTAAAAACATCAGGTATTGGCGTAGGGTTAATTTCTAACTGGGATGAAACCGCCATAGATGTGCTTGAAAAGACGAAAATTCTTCCTCTATTAGATAAAGTAATCATTTCATCTGAAATCGGGATTGAAAAGCCAGATGAACGAATTTTTTTACATGCGCTTGAGCAAATTGATATTCCAGTATGTGAATGTTTATATGTTGGAGATAATTATTATGATGATGTACTTGGTAGTCGGAAGGTAGGAATGGATAGCATTCTTATCAACCCATTCGACAATATTGGTATTGAAGAGATTCCTGATATATTGAAAATCTCCAATATTAAAGAACTTTTTCCTGCACTTGATTTATTCACGAGAGAACGAGTCAAAGAGGAGGTATAATGGTGAATTTTACAGAAAAAATTACTCAGACCTTTCATACATTAAGTGATGCTCAAAAGAAAGTTGCGCATTATATGCTTGAAAATACGCAAGAAATTGTTGTCCATACTGCCCAAAAAGTTGCAGAAGCTTCGAATGTAAGCGAGGCAACAGTCCATCGTTTGTCCAAAGCTCTAGGGTACGAAAGCTTTTTTGAAATGAAACAGGACATTCATCAATTTGTTAAAAATGATCACAGAGCGGTAAATAATTTCATTACAAAAACCGCTATGAAACAAGAGTCGTGGTTGGAAGAACATTTTTTGCAGGAAGCAGACAACATTATCCAGACTAGTCAAGGAATACAGAAGGATAGGATCCACCTTGCGGCACGCTATTTTTTAGATGCTGACCATATTTGGGTGGCTGGGTGGAGAATGGGTATTTCGGTTACATCCTATATGCAATTTGTGTTGAAATATATGCTTGGCAAAAGCCAGATGATTCCACAAGGGGAAGCCGCAGAATATGTTACCTATCTTAAAAAGGGTGATGTATTATTTGTAACTTCATTACCTAGGTACTGTCAAAAGACGTTAACTATTGCAAAAATAGCAAAGGAAAAAGAAGTTCAAATAATTGCTATCACTGATAGTCAAATTGCACCAATTTGTGAGTATGCTGATATTGTATTTTTAGTCAAAAGTAAATCTAAAAGTTTTTTGGACTCTTATACCTCTGCAGTTTCGGTTTGCAATGCAATAGTAAACGAGATTGCTTATATTGGCAAAGATGATGTGATGGATAATATTAAAGAAATGGAAACAAAATTTGAAATTTTTCACGATAGACATTGAAGCGAAGGTGATTTAATTGAAAGTAACAACAGTTGGGTATTGGGGAGCTTACCCTAGTCCGAACGGAGCAACCTCTTGTTATTTGGTACAAGAAAAATCCATAAATATACTTTTAGATTGTGGAAGTGGTGCATTAGCTAAGCTTCAAAATTATATTGAACTTGAAGAATTAGATGCGGTTTTCATTAGTCATACACACACGGATCACATGGCAGATATATATAGTTTAGAGTATGCCATGCTTATTCAAACTCAATTAGGCAATCGAAAGCGTCCGTTAGATATTTATGTTTACGAAGATAATTTTTCAGTATTACCTTTTGAATTTCCAGATATAGTTCATGTTCATCCTATTAAATTAAAAGAAAGTATTACTGTAGGTCCCTTAAAAGTGTCGTTTACTGAAAATCTACATGAAATTCCATGTGTTGCTATGAAAGTAGTTAATACAGAAGGAAAAACACTTGTTTATTCTGCAGATACAGGGATGACAGAAACTATTAAGAATTTTGGGAAATCTGCAGATATTTTTATCGTCGAGTGTAGTTTTTTTGAAAAGCAAAAAGGTTTCGTAAAGGGGCATCTTTCTACAATTGAAGTAGCAGAGATAGTCAATTTTACTAAACCAAAGATAACGGTATTAACTCATTTTCCACATTTTGGTGAAACTCAACAGTTGATAGAAGAAGTACGTAAGTATACAACCGAGGAAATATGCTTAGCGTCAGATGGTTTTACCATTAACTTATAAATTGGAGGAATTTAAAAATGAAAGCTTCATGGAAAAAAGGACTATCGGTATTCGCTTTAACATCATTAATACTTGCAGGTTGTGGATCGAACGATTCAGCATCAAAGAAAGAATCAGCTGCTACAGGTACAGAAACGAAAGAAAAAGCAAGTGGTGGAGTAGTTCGTATTGCGATGGCAACGGAAGTGGACAATTTAGATCCTTACCTATCTGCTTCTACTGACTCTTCTTCTATGATGGACAATGTGTTTGATGGATTACTGGATACCAACGAAAAAGGAGAACTAATTTCCAATCTCGCTGAAGACTATACAGTCTCTGAAGACGGTCTAACTTATACGTTTAAGTTAAAAGAAGGGGTAAAGTTTCATGATGATTCAGATTTTACTGCAGAAGATGTCGTCTATTCGTATTCTAAATTAGCAGGTCTTACGACTGGAGAGCCGATGAGTTCTAAATTTGCGGGCGTTGGATCAGTAGAAGCAAAAGGTGACTTTGAAGTAGTTGTCACTTTAAAAGAAAGGGATTCCTCTTTTTTAGCAAGAAACATAGTAGCTATTGTACCAAGTGATTATGAAGAACAAAGTAAGACCCCAATTGGAGCAGGACCCTTCAAATTCAAGGAGTATAAAGCAGGGCAACAATTAGTTTTAGAAAAAAATGAAGCATATTACTTGGAAGGAAAAACACCAAAAGTAGATGAGGTACAATTTAAAATCATGCCTGATGCAGAGTCTTCTATTTTAGCGATGCAAGCTGGTGAAATTGATGTGCTTCCGGGCATTTCGGAACAAGGTCTACAACAACTAGGTGATTCGGTAGAAGTGGTGTCTGGCCCACAAAACATGGTTCAGCTAATGGCATTAAATAACTCATTTGAACCGTTAAATGATCTCCGAGTAAGACAAGCTATCAACTATGCAATCGATAAAGATACAATAATCAAAACTGTTGCAGAAGGAAAGGCGACTAAACTTGGTTCAAACTTCAGCCCAGCAATGGACTATTATTTTGAAGATGGCTTACAAGATTACTATAAAACAGATATTGAAAAAGCAAAACAACTACTTGCAGAAGCAGGATTTGAAAAAGGATTTGATCTTCAACTAACAGTACCGTCCGACTATCAGTTCCATGTAGATACAGCTCAAATGCTAGCGAATCAATTGAAAGAAATTAATATCAATGTTGAAATCGAGCCAATTGAATTTAGTACATGGTTAGAGAGAGTCTATACAAATGCAGAGTATGAGTCAACAGTTATTAGTTTCACTGGTAAATTAGATCCTTATGAAGTGGTAGGGCGTTTTGTAAGTGATTATCCTAAAAACTTTATTAAATTTAACTATACTGAACTTGATAATGTTATTGACAAAGCTTTAAAAGAAACTGATGAAAAAGTAAAAGCAAATCTCTATAAAGAAGCTCAACGTATTCTTACGGAGCAAGCAGCTAGTGTTTTCATTATGGACCCTGACCGTTCAATAGCAATGGCAAATGGTTTGACTGGTTTTAAAATGTATCCAGTACAAAAGTATAATTTAGAGGATCTTGAATTTACTGAGTGATTACGATAGGGGATTTCGGCATTGAAGTATTTATTGTATAAAGCGTCTACTTTCACTTTAACGATTACGTTTATTTCAATTATTATTTTCTTTGTATTTCAAATAATACCAGGAAATCCTGCTCAAATAATTTTAGGAATTGATGCAGATGAACAACAGGTTATTCAACTAGAGGAAAAATTAGGATTAAACGAACCTCCTTTAGAGCGCTATATCGATTGGATTAAGGGGGTATTTCAGGGAGACTTAGGTGACTCCTTGAAATACCAAATCCCTGTTATGGATATTTTAAAAGATCGTATTCCAGTTACATTTTCTTTAGCAATACTATCCATTCTATTCACCGTACTAATTGGCATTCCATTAGGGATATTAATAGCTCGTACAGATGGTAAATGGTATTCGGTAGTTCTTTCAATCTTTACACAATTAGGCATTGCAATTCCTTCTTTTTGGTTTGGCTTTCTTTTAATTCTATTATTTGCGGTTATATTAAATTGGTTCCCAACTTTCGGTTATGTACCTTGGTCTGACGACTTTTGGGGTGCACTCAAGTCTTTCTTTTTACCATCGCTTGCAATTGCTGTAACCAATATTGCTGTAGTTATTAGATATTTAAGAAACACGATTCTTGATCAATCAAAAATGGATTATGTGAGAACTGCTAGAGTAAAAGGATTAAGTGAACGTTCTATTGTTTACGGGCATGTATTAAGAAATGCCTTCCTACCCGTTTTAACAATTATGGGAATGATTATTGCAGATACAATAGGAGGCAGTATAATCATAGAAAATGTTTTTGCTTTGCCAGGTTTAGGAAATTTATTAATTCAATCTATCACTTCCCGTGATTTTCCATTAATACAATCAATGGTTATGTACATTGCCATTTTTGTTGTCATAATTAACTTTTTAATTGACTTACTTTATCGAATTATCGATCCAAGAATCCGTTTGAAAGGTTGAGACTTTTGAAAAGAAATAAAAGTATTCCCTTTAATATTGGTGTCACACTTGTAGTACTTCTCTTCCTGATGATGGCTTGCAGTCTCTTTTACACACCTTATGACCCAAATGCAATGGAACCGCAGAATCGTTTAGCACCTCCTTCTATAGAGCATCCATTTGGAACTGATAACTTTGGGCGTGACATTTTGAGTCGAGTGATGGAAGGTTCTAAGACTGCGTTCTTAATCGGTACCTTATCAGTTACAATAGGTTTGTTTTTTGGTTTTTTGATTGGGGCGGTGGCAGGTTACTTTGGTGGCTGGATTGACGAGATTTTTATGCGATTCATTGATGCGATGATGGCGTTTCCGGGAATTTTATTAGCTATTGTCCTTGTTTCAGTTTTTAATACGGGGATGCAAAATACGATTATTGCTTTAGGGATTATGACTATTCCTTCGTTTTCCAGAATAGTAAGAAGTGGATTCATACAAGTTAAGGAATTTGATTTTGTGAAAGCGAGTAAAGCTAAGGGTGCCGGTTCAATGCGTATCATTGTCAAGCATATTTTACCGAATGTAATTTCATCTATTACTGTAGCAGTGACACTCAGTTTTTCAGGATCAGTTCTTGCAGAGTCAGGCTTAAGCTATTTAGGACTAGGTGTGCAACCTCCGGATCCAAGTTGGGGAAGAATGTTGAAAGAGGCGCAGCCTTTCATAGTTTCGTCTCCTACTTATGTAATTATTACAGGGGGAGTCATCATGCTAATGGTACTTGGATTCAACCTACTTAGCGATGGAATTAGAGACCTGAGAGATAAAAAGGCATAGGAGGAAATGTAGTGTCTCAACCAATTTTAACAGTGGATAACCTAGAAGTAGCATTTTCATTCCCGGATGGAGAATTTAGTGCACTTCAAGGAATATCCTTTTCAGTTGAACCAAATGAAGTTGTGGGAATCGTAGGAGAATCGGGCTGTGGAAAAAGTTTAACTTCTTTATCCGTAATGGGAATTCTTCCTCGCAACGCTAATATTATTAATGGTGAAATCCAACTAAATGGAAAAGATCTAATAGGACTCTCCAATAAGGAATGGCAATCGCTTAGAGGTAACAAAATCTCTATGATTTTTCAGGAACCAATGACTTCTTTGAACCCATTGCTTACAATTGGAAAACAAATATCAGAAGTGTTAAAAAAACATACTAAATTATCTAAAGAAGAACGGAAAAAGCGGACTATTGAGGTTATGAAAGAGGTTGGGCTTCCACGTACTGAAGAGCTGTATGCATCTTATCCTCATCAATTATCAGGTGGAATGAGACAACGTATTGTAATTGCTATTGCTTTAATTGGAGAGGCAAATTTAATCATTGCGGATGAGCCCACGACTGCGCTCGATGTAACGATTCAAGCACAAATTCTTGAGTTGTTTAGAGAAATAAAGCGAAAAAGAAGTACTTCAATGTTGTTCATTTCCCATGATTGGGGTGTAATTCGACAAATTTGTGATCGCGTATTCGTCATGTATGCTGGACGTATTATTGAACAAGGAACAGTGAATGAGATAGTAAATAATCCAAAGCATCCTTATACGAAAGGGTTGATATTATCTATACCTGATCATAAGAAAAGAGGAAAAGAATTACATACAATCCCTGGACGTGTTCCAACGCTTAAGGAACGAAAAGGTGGATGCCTGTTTGTAGATCGTTGTGCAAATGCTATGAAGATTTGCAAATATGAGTATCCTAAAAGCCTTGAGATTGGAGAACAAAAGGTTAGTTGTCATCTTTATACGAAGGAAGCTGAAGTAATATGATAGAGCCTATTATTGAAGTGAAAGATTTAACGAAACAGTATAAGATTGACAGAAAATACTTTTGGGCCAAGGATACGTTTGTTAAAGCTGTGAACAACCTCTCTCTTCAGTTACATAGTGGTGAGACGTTTGGCCTTGTAGGTGAAAGTGGCTGCGGAAAATCTACCACAGGACAGATTATTTTGCAGCTAATTAAACAGACAAGTGGAAAGGTATTATACAAAGGGGAAGACATTTCACGATTTTCTTCTAAAAGATTGAAGGCTTGGCGTAGGAAAGTTCAAATTGTTTTCCAAGATCCGTACTCCTCTTTAAATCCTAAGAAAACGATTCAGTGGACTTTAAACGAGCCATTGGAGATTCATGGAATAGGTACAAAAGAATCACGTCAAGAGCTTATTATCAAAACACTTGAGGATGTTGGATTAGATGCAAACTATTTAAAGCGAATGCCACATGAATTAAGTGGTGGTCAGCGTCAGCGTATAGCTATAGCGTCGGCTATTATATTGAATCCAGAATTTATAGTCGTTGATGAAGGGGTTTCGGCGTTGGATGTTTCCGTACAGGCACAAATTTTAAATCTATTAAAAAATTTGCAGAGAAAATATCAATTGACATACTTATTTATTTCTCATGATTTAAATGTCGTTCAATATTTCTGTGATCGCATTGCAGTCATGTATTTAGGAGAAATTGTAGAAATCATTAAATCGGATGAAACAAGTTTAATGCCCAAGCATCCTTATTCACAAGCCTTGTTTTCCTCCATTCCCCAAGCCTTTGATAATGGTCAAGAAAATATCGTTTTAAAGGGAGATATTCCAAGTCCAAGTGATTTGCTACCAGGTTGTACTTTTGAAACACGTTGTCCGTTAGCTATGGAGGTTTGTAAAAAGGTAAAACCTACATTCAAGAAAATTACAGAAAATCATATCGTAAGCTGTCATTTGAAAGAGGAGGCTTAGTATGAAGATAGGTGTGCTATCGGATATACATATTGATAGAAATGCAGAGATGCTTAGTGGAGGACAAAGCTATGTAGAAATAGTGGCTGAAAAAGTTCGTTTAGAACAAATTCAGTTATTACTAATAGCAGGCGATATTTCAAACGATTATTTGACAAGCCTTAAGTTTTTACAGGAATTAGAAAAAGAATGTGCTTGTAAAGTGTTATTTGTTCCAGGAAATCATGATTATTGGTCAAAAATAAACGGTATTACAGATACTAAATTGATATATGAAAAATTTAGAACGGACGCAACGACACTACTAGAAAAGCCTTGTCTTATAAATGATGATTGGGCAATTGTTGGGAACTCTGGATGGTATGATCATAGCTTTGGGAATCCGAAATTTTCGCAAGAAGAATTTGCGAAAATGACATATAATGGTCGGACCTGGCAAGACTATTATTTCGTACATTGGGGTATGTCTAATCTGGAAATACATCGTTGGTTTTATAAAAAAATTGAAGAAGACCTACAAGCGGTAGAAGGACGAAAAGTTATTTTGATGACACATATCGTGACACATCCTGAATTTATAGTACCAATGCCAAATAGCGTGTTCGAGTATTTCAATGCATTTATCGGAAGTGATGAATACAAGAAACTATATGAGAAGTACAATATTAAAGTAAGCGTAATGGGGCATGTACACTATCGGAAAACCTTGAAGCTAAATGATACTACTTATATATGCGCATGTCTCGGGAACTCAGACGAATGGCGGACTGGGGATCCAGTCAAAGAAATAGAAGCCTCTTTTGCTACATTTACTATATAAACTTAGGCTCAACATGAAAGTCTGTTCTTGACATAAAAAGCTATACAAAAGAACAGCTACAACCCTGATTCTCATCAGTCGAAAGTAAAACAGTAAACAACCGATTTTATTGGGACGTAGCCAGAATCTTTTTTGTTCTTAAAAGTAGTCAAGTACATGTTTGGAATAGCCTAAATTTTACCATTCTTTCAAGTTTGAGTATTTGTTAAAGCAGGATGAGGAACGATATTTTTTGTTCTTTTTAGTTCCATTCCAATATTTCAATTCGATTACCAAAAGGATCATGTACATATATTCTGTTTGCTCCAGGTAAATCTGTATCTACAATGAAGCTGACTTCATTTTTCGTTAGATGTATCTTTAATGCTTCTAGATTTTCTATTTCAAAAGCTGGATGTGCTTTTTTAGCTGGAGCGAATGGCTCTTCAATACCGATATGAATCTGATAGTTGCCGAATCCGAACCATACTCCGCCTTTCTTTTTTAGCATTTCTGGCTTTTCTATTTCTTGAAAACCTAGTAATTCACCAAAAAATTGTTTTGCTATAGCTTCTGAACCTTTAGGAGCTGCTAGTTGTACATGGTCGATTGATTTAAAAATAAATGACATAATAAATCCCCCTTGTATTGTTCTAGTTTAAGCTTAACCTAAAGAGTGTGATTAGAAAATTTTATTGTATTTATAGATCTTCATAACTTAATCTTATGAGACGTCTAATAAGGCACATGTGAACTTCCTGAAAATGTGTTTTCGCTTGAAATAAATGGCTAAGCTAGACTAAATATAGCGTGAAAGCGACTAAAAAAGTTTCCACCTCTCAACATGGTGGAAACTCATTTACATTTGGAAACTTGTAAGTAAGAATCGGATAATGAAGAGTCAAAATCGGATAACCACTCGGGATAATCGGATAATACAGCGTCGAAACCGGATAATCACCCAGTAAAATCGGATAATATCATATAAAAAAAGTTCATGTTATTACTAGGCGGATACCTTTTCACATTTTTAATATGATCTTATTTACTGTATTTTGATTCCGCGCAGTAGAGATCATTTTAAGCTTCTTTTCAAAGAAAGTATTCGTAAATTTTGTCTGATGATAACTTTTTGTAAGATTTATTATCACATTTCTACGATTCAACACGACAAATTCGTCATCAACTAAACTACGGAGCAATGCTTGCTGTTCATCAGAAATTTCTTTTTCTAAAAACATGACATATACTTGCTCTTTTAAAAAAGTAGAATTCTGTTGAATTTCTTCAAGCTCTTCCTTCGACCGAACGACAACGGGTATATCAAATCCGTAGGTATCACGAAGCGAAGTTTCAATCTGCTGAACATTATAGGATGAATTATCAAAGATCACATTACCTGTCTGTATATACGTACGCACATTTTCATAGCCCAACTCTTCAAATAGTACCTTTAACGATTTCATATCCACTTTATTTTTGTTCCCAAGATTGATACCCCTTAGCAAAGCAACGTGTGACATCCTCAACACTCCTTTAAGTTTTAACGAAAAACTCCTGCTTTTATCTTATCGAATTAAAAGCAGGAGTAAAATATTTATGTTAAAAATCAAGCCATAATCTATTCGTACAGCTCAACACGAGCACTAGTAAAAACACAACAGCTAAAGCTGTATCTATTTTGCCAACCTTAATAACTTGAAAATAGCTGCTTCTTCGTTCTCCAGTAAAGCCCCGTGCTTCCATTGAGAACGCTGCTCGCTCGGCTTTTCGAACAGCACCTGCAAGCATAGGAATTAGTACTCGTCGAGTGCCAAGAAGCCGTTGAAATGCATTTTTTTCTTGGGTGATTCCTCTCAAACGCTGAGCTTGCCCAATGTGCATAAATTCGTCCTTTAACACGGGCAAAAACTGATAGCCAACCATTACACCGTAAGCGATCTTTGGTGATAATTTTAATTGTTGCATTAAGCTCATGATAAAAGTGGTGGGATTAGTTGTTAAAGCAAACAAGAGCGATAGACTTGAAAAAGCGAGTACACGAAAGCTTAACGATAATGCATGATTCAGCTGTGTTTCTGTAACATGCACATTCCAAATGGACCAAATTACAGGTCCGGATTGATCTTCGGCAAAAACGAGTGTAGTCCAAAAGTAGCCGAATGCTGTCACGAAAAAAGGTAGCATAAATAATAGCCATTTCTTCCAATCAATGCGACTAAACAATAGTTGTAGAACGAGTATACCAATCCAAAATACGAAAGGGGTCCAAGGATCAAAGAAGAACGCCATCGTAAACATACAAATGGTAATCAATAAAAACTTCACCGAAGGATTCATCTTATGCAAAGCATGCTTCATGACGCATCAATCCTTTCGGAGGAAGAAGATGATGATTTTGAAGTAATCGCTCATCGCTCCAAACATCTTTCGCTGGAAACTTCCCAGTCAAACTGCCACCATCCATTAGTAGAACCGTATCTGCGATACAGTAAGCAAACTCCATATCATGTGTTACGATTAAAAACGTCGTTCCTTCTCGTGCTCGCTCATTTATTAATTGAAATAACTCAGACAAAGCAACAGCGTCCTGACCAGAAGTGGGCTCATCCATTAGAATAACTTCACGTCCATCAGAAAGCATCGCAGCAATTGCTACTCGTCTCTTTTGACCATGACTAATAGCAAACGGATGAGCATCAGCAATATTCTCTAGTTTCAGTCGAGACAGCATTTCATCAATATTACTACCACCGCCGTAACCTATTTCATCTCGTACATTTTTTGTGAGAAATAAAAACTCTGGTGATTGTGGCACATATCCTAAAAAATCTGGCTGCACAGTTCCACTCGACGGGATTAACTGACATAGAGTTTTCATCAATGTGGATTTTCCACTCCCATTTGGACCTGCAAGTACGGTTATTTCACCGCGACTTAACTGAAAACTAATGTCTTTTAAGAAAGATTTATCTCGAACTTTATTTACGGCAAGCGAAATTTCTTCTATTTTGCTACTATTTCGTTTTTCCAAAGGAGCAGCAACCTCCGTTTTATGCAACGGAATGCTTCGTTCAAAAAAATTGCCCCATAGGTCAAGCCGGTGTTCGATAGCTACTATTGTGATGGACCGTTTATGTTGTAAATCATCTAACCACTCGATATATTTTTTTGCCGTATAGGGGTCTAAATGAGCAATAGGTTCATCTAACAATAAAATTTCTGGCTCCATAATAAGAGCACATGCTGTAGCAATCCTCTGTTTTTGGCCACCAGAAAGTGATTGGATAACAGCGTGTCGAAACTCGCATAAATCCGTTAAAGCCAGTACTTCACTAATACGTTTATCCATTTCTTCACGATTGACATGCAAGTTTTCAAGGGTGAAAGCGAGCTCTTGTTCCACTGTTTGCATACAAAACTGGGAGTCGGGATCTTGGAAAACCGTCGCGATTCGATGATTTATTTCCCCGGGAATAAAATAAAGGCTATCTTTGCCGAAAAGTTTCACTGTGCCAGATAAAATGCCATCGCAATTTTCTGGATACAACCGATTGCATAAATATAGTAAAGTCGTTTTTCCACATCCACTTGGACCTGTGATGACAACGCGTTCTCCTTGACTGATCGAGAATGAAAGCTCCTGAAGTACTGGATTTTCCTCGTCTGGATAGGAGAAAGTCACCCGTTCAAATTGAATGACATCATGCACGAACTTCACCTTTTTTCGAGCGGGAAATTGCATATCCTCTAAGAGAACCTGTTGCAAGTAACCCATCGGATAATGCTTTTCCTCCAAGGCCAGCGATCATTGCTCCGCTTAGTATTCGGATACCGAGCATTAACGCAACATAACCAGGGCTATACACTGCAAATCCACCTAGGAAATACCCGTACACGAAACTAAATACAGAAGAACCGACACCAGCTAACATCAATACCCACAAATCAAAACGCTTATATCGAGTCGCTGCAAACACTGCTTCCGCACCAAGCCCTTGAATCAAACCAGAGAGGATTAATCTTGGACCAACTGCATTACCTAATAACACTTCAATTGCAGCCGCAATCGTCTCTGAAACCACCGCAGCACCCGGCTTACGAATAATATACATACAAATGATCGACACGATGAACCATATCCCGAAAATCCATTCATACGCAATGGGACCTATAAATCCAGCCCAAATATTGCCGACATGCACGAACAATAAATATACAATTCCAAACACTACTGCAAACAAAGACATAAGTACAATCTCTTTTAACTTCCAAGAGTTCAGCATATTAAAGACCTCCGTGTGAAGGACTATTAATACTCATCGAAACTGTCATAACTAAATGTTTATGCTCCTTAGAGCGAGCGTGTGTAAATGTCTCTTCGTAAAAAGCAAAAACATCATGAATATCGCCGTGAATCCCACTCGCATAATGCATCGATTCGTTGAAAACACCACGTTCCTTCGCACGGTCCACTTCTCGATAAATAACGTCCATATAATTTGGGTTGTTCATCGGATATAGAGCAAATTGAGAAGATACGTATTGTTTTGTCGTATCTATATTTGCCACTTCATCACCTTTATTTAGATACACATCTCCCGCACTATCCCCAGGACAACCAGCCGAAAAAGTGCCGGATAATGCAATATGTACACCCGTTTTTGCAGCGTGAAGTGTAATCGATTTTGCAACATTGAACACATGAACTTGTTTCCCACGAATTACTGTGGACACATCATCTGTATGCATCCACACATTGCACGTATCGGTTTCTTGTAGTGCTCCTTTAATTACTGAAATAAAATCGTTGGTCATCGGATGTAACGAAAAACGAAATCCGACAATCGGGCTTAAGCCACATTGCATAATAAAACCTCCTAAATTTTTTCATAAAAAAAGACCACATCCGTGAAGATGCAGCCACTTATCCAATATAAAAAAATTCGGAAAGTCACCGCACTTCCTCACGCAGGTATTATCCTGATCGAGTAATAAGGGATCGGAGCTAAAAAGCTCTCATCACAGCCAAAGTGGGCACCCCTAGTGCAGAAAAACGGTATGTAGTTTTCCAAATTGTTGACAAACGCTTTCATTCTTCGTTGCTGGCACTTCGTTGTAAGCTCATGAACCTTTAGTTCAATTCGCTTCCACCTCGTACTGGCACGCCTCGACTGGCAAGCGTTTTCAAGACAATTTGATTTCTTATGTGCCCCCAGTATACCCTACGAAATTAGCATTGTAAATGCAGTTGCAAAATTTCATACTTTCGTCCATGCTTGAACTTATAGATTATTTGGAGGTTGCTGATTTGAAAAAAATATTGATAACACGCAAGTTACCAGATGAAGTAGTGAACCCGTTAAAAGAAAAATTTGAAGTGAACATGTGGCATAGTGATGAAATTGGAATGACCTATGAGCAATTAAAAGCAGAAGCGAAAGATGCTCATGCTCTATGGACAGTGCTTTCAGACAAAGTAGATCGTGAACTATTAGAGAGCTTACCAAACTTAAAAGTAATTAGTAACTTAGCGGTTGGTTATAATAATATTGATGTGAGCGCGGCTAAAGAGAATGGAATTATCGTGACAAATACACCAGGAGTATTAACAGAAACAACAGCGGACTTAGCTTTTTCACTGCTTTTAGCTACTGCTCGTCGTGTGACGGAATCAGAGCGCTATCTTCGAGCAGGTGAGTGGAAATCTTGGTCACCAATGCAGCTTACTGGAATGGATGTTTTCGGTGCTACACTTGGAATTATTGGGATGGGACGCATCGGAGAAGCAGTTGCAAGACGTGCAAAAGGTTTTGATATGAATGTTCTTTACCATAATAGAACAAGAAAAATGGAATCCGAGGAAAAGTACGGTTTTACGTATGCAGAATTAGATACATTGCTGAAGGAATCAGATTTCATCGTTCTGTTAACGCCATTAACACCGGAAACGAAGGGATTAATTGGAGAACGTGAACTAGAAATGATGAAAGAAACCGCAGCAATTATTAACGTTGCGCGTGGTGGAGTCATTGACGAACAAGCCCTATACGAAGCATTAACGACAAATAAAATATGGGCTGCTGGTCTAGATGTATTCGAAGTGGAGCCAGTTCCATTAGACCACCCATTACTCACATTACCGAATGTTACTGTGCTACCGCATATCGGAAGTGCAAGTATTCGTACGAGAATTGCTATGATGCAAATGAATGCTGACGCTATTAAAGCTGTATTGGAGAATAAAGAGCCAGAGAATAGAGTAGTATAAAAAATACCAGATCAGAGCTATTTCCATTTCTCTGATCTGGTATTTCGTTGTTCTTATACTATTAAGTCACTAAGGATACATCACTTGCTGTAGCCCAATCAGTCATTGGAACCACAATATATGTTGCACCGGGTTTTAATGTATTGTCTTTAACATCAAAGATACCAACTGCACCTTTACGGGAAGAGAAGCGATATTGTGCTTGAATCTTGCTACCATCTTCAGCTTGTAATTCTACGCTTCGACCTGCAAGTAAATCCATACCAGGATCTTTATCTAATGTTAATTGGAATGATTTATCATCAATTGCTTCTGCTGATTTGACTGTCAACGGAGCAATCTCTTTCGTTTCGAAGGTTGGATTTTTAATTGTTGCCCAATCAGATGACACAGTATATGTTGTACCAGGTGTTAAAATTTGTCCATCTGATAAACGGAATTTTGGTGCTTGTCTACCATCTGCTGCTTGAGTAAATGGAACATAATTTGCTGTTATTTTTTCTCCATTATCTGATGTTATTGTCACTGTACGATCACGTAAAGAAGAAATTACTTGGTATTGGTTTCCGTTATCGTCTTTGTTTTCATCATTTAATTGGAAAGAAAGATCCCCTCTACCAGCTCGATAAGCTTCAATAATATTAGCATAATCTGTTACGCCATCTTCTTTAAAAGATTCAATTTCAAAAGTATCGTTCGTGACTTGTTTCGTTTGACTTAAATTAATTTTCTCCTCACTTGCTGCAAACGATTGTTTTTCGCCACCTTTATAGCCAACTGTATATGTTGTTCCTGGTTTTTGTATAGTAACAGGGATAATATATGTGCTTTCAGCTCCAATTTTTAGGCGAGGAACATTCACTATACTTAAATCATTATCAAACTCAAAATTTTTCTTAATGTTATCTAAGTTCTCTGGATTAATGTCTTCTTCCAATAGTGGCTCAGAGAAAGTTATTTGTAATGTCATTGCGTTTAACGGCTGTAAATCCGTGATTTGAGCTTCTGTAACAGTTTGAACTTCTTGTTGTGGTTGCTCTTGCTCGTTTTGATTGTTCTGTGCTTCCTTATTACATCCTGTTACTGCTAATGCTAATCCAATTAATATAGGTGTTAATATTTTTGCTTTTTTCATCTTGTCATCTCCTAATTATATTTTTTATTTTGCTCCTGCTTTTAACAAAATTTGCTCTATTTCTTTGAAGCCTTTCTCACGAGCATGTTGTAAAGGGGTCACGTTGTTTTTATCAGGTATGTTAACGTCAGCTCCATGATCTATGAGTAATTGAACTGCTTGTTGTTGTGTCTCATTTCCATTATTCAAAATGATTGCTTCCATTAAAGCAGTCCAACCAAGGTTATTGATATGATTAACGTCAATTTTTGTCTGAGTAAGAAGCACTTTAATTACATCTACATATCCATGTTCTGATGCTGGTATCAAAGCAGTTCCTCCATATCGGTTAGTGATAGATGGGTCAGCTCCTGAGTCGATTGTTAGCTTCAGAATTTCAAGATATCCTTCTGCGCCAGCATATAGGAAAGGAGTGTTTTTCATGTTATCTTGAATATTAACATTGGCACCTGCCTCCATAAGGACTTTAGCGGTTTCCACGTCATTGTTATAAGTTGCAATCATGACACTGGTACGTCCGTTTGAATCCTGTACATTGATATTGACGCTTTCTTTTATCAGATTTCTTATAGTTTCAGTCTCTCCGCGTTCAGCTGCTCGAAGTAGTTCCTCATCAATGCCTACTTTCACGATTTCACTCTCCTTAGCTTGTATTATTGATTCATCACCTTTGTTTGAATTACATCCTTGAAGTATGAGAATTAATCCTATTATGACTGCCAACCATTTTATTCTAATAATCTTAGTTGGAGTTACCATTTAAATTTTTTCCCCCTCCAATTAATTTTTAGATTTTTGTTCCTGAAATCATCTTAGCCAACGAACTTAAAATCCATCTAAACAATTTCTAAAAAATATATAAACTTATTCATAAAATTTCTTAATACAAATAAAAAACCCCACACGAGTGTAGCAAGGGCACTGAAAAAGTCCCTATAATCAGCTATTCAGATTGAGTTGTACAATAACCCAATCGATAAGAAAATCGTTGAAAAGCTCCTCTTCCGCGGGCGTTGCCTCAGCCTCTTCGCGTAGTTAGAGGGGTCTTCGGCTAACGCTATTCCCGCAGGAGTGTCGCCTTTTTCAACGATTTTCTAGAAATGAAAAAATATTTATCTTAAGAATAGACAGTTGTTCAGTACTCTCAGCGTAGCGAGGAGGAGGCTTGGCGATTCGCCCGTGGAAAGCGAGTGGCTTTTCCGGACTTAATTAGTTTTAATTCAAATTATTTGAATATGATTTAAATCACTATAAACTTTGTGAAGAGCGGGTCAGTTTAGTGGAATAAGAAGGTTTATGTGAGAGTGGCGTTGAATAAGTTAATATATGTAAAATTTTAAACTATTTTAATGAATTAACGGGTTATCCGAATGGATAATGAAAAGTTATGAGTAGTTGAAACTGGGAGGGTGTATATGAAATATTTATATACGTTTATCATACTTTCTATATTAATCATGAGTGGGTGTTCTAATAATGGGTCTGAGAATAATTTAAAACAAGAAAATGAACAATTAAAGCAAGAAAATGCAAAGTTATTAGTAGATAAAGAGGAATTAGAATTAGATTTGAAAATAGCTAGCTTGGAAGCATCTAGGAA
Source organism: Psychrobacillus vulpis (assembly GCF_006861825.1). Classification (GTDB taxonomy): domain Bacteria; phylum Bacillota; class Bacilli; order Bacillales_A; family Planococcaceae; genus Psychrobacillus; species Psychrobacillus vulpis. The sequence continues at coordinate 37,678 of NZ_VDGI01000026.1, forward strand.
AAATGATCAATTAACTAGTGAGATGAGTTCATTACAAATCGAAAATGAAAGGCAAAAGGAAATAATTAGTCGTTATCAGAATGTACTGGGATCTTCCATTTCAGGTAATCGTACCATCGCCGATACTTTAAGTATCTTTTCACCTGATCAATTAAAAAAGGATAACCAAATAGCTGATTTAATCGTTTCAGATGTAAAAACGGAGACAATTAATGACGCAACAGCTTATTTTATAAAATTCGCTGGTGAATTTGAAGTAACAGGCTCCATTATTCGTAGAGAAAGTGATTATTTCTTTATAGTAAATGAGAATTTAGAGACCATGCCACACACGTTATGGCAATTTGAAAATGGAAATATCTACTTCGATATTTCAAATGAAGAAGATTTAAAAAAATCATTGGGCGACAAATTAGATGCGTTACCTGAAGATGGTCAACTAGATATAGTTGGAGTTTTTAAAAATTATTCATATAACGAGGTTCCGGAATCGGACTCTCTGCCGAGTTTTGCTGAATTTGTAAGATTAATATCAGAGAACTAATCTTTGATTTGTGAATAGGGGGTTTCTTGTTAAATCAACGGCGAAGGTTAGTTGAATAAGAGGTAAGTAAAAAAGGGTTTTTGTCCCAATAACTGAAAGCTTAATTATACTTAATAATCACGGAAAGAATTAAAAAAATTTAGGGGATTTTAGATGAAAAGGATAGTAATTATTACAGTAGGGAAAACCCATAGTGGGAAAACAACATTTGCAAAGGCTTTAGAACAAGAGTTGAACAACTCAGTAGTGATTGACCAAGATAACCATGCTGAATTCATCAATTCATATTATAAAAACTTAATACCAAAACAAGGGACTAATACTATTAAGTATGCCATCACTCAAACTGTTGTAGATTATGCTGTTGAACAGACTAATTATCATCTCATTCTTTGCAACTCAAATCGTAATCGAAAAGGGCGTTTGGAACTGCTCAGACATTTTAATGAAAAAGGGTTTATAAGCATCCTCGTTAATCTTGATATACCAGAACATATTCTTCGTGAACGAGTAACAGAAAGTCGCCGAAGTACAAATATATTTAGGAGTGCTTCTACTTTTGAGGAGGTACTTATTAGGCAACAAGCTGAGTCACATAAAATTGATGTGACAGAACCAACAGAAGATGAAGCAGATTATTTGTTTGTAATCAAAAACAGCGACGAAGTTCAGTTCGTTATTCATGAAATTACAAATATTAATCAAAATTTATGAATGATTTTAGATTAACTACCTTCTGGGTATGTTATATTCCTTTTTTATTCAACTCCCATGAAAATTAAAATCTTCGATTTAGAGAAAAAGACAATACGAAATCAGACGCAGCTCATTTATTTTTTAAAAAAGTGCAGCGCCTAAATGTGGATCAAATTATGGGTTGGATTAGGAGGCATTTGGTTCAGTGATTGTAACGTTGTATCCTAAGTTTTCAAGTCTCCGAACAGAATATCGTACAATCGATTGTTCTTTTTGCTTGTCAAAGTAATCTTCTCCTAAATCTACGTACATCTCTTTGCGATTTAAGAGATAATAGGAGATTCTTAAAATGGCATGAGCGACAGATATTCCTGCCCGTTTTTTTCCCTTTCTTGATGCAGTACGCCTATACAGGGCTCCCAGGATCCTGCCCAGGAGCATAAGTGCGCCGAACTGGGAAATTGCTTCTCGACATCCGTACCGACTTCGGCTAAGATCTGTTCCGCCATTCGAGTGGCGATGCCGGGAATGGAATCCAACCGGAGTTATAGAAGAACCACCCTCCTATTAGATCATCGGTGGAGAAGTAAATTGTCAAGTTAGACGAGTCTTTCTTTAAGATATACCTGGTCTTACCAAAAATTGTACTCTGCAACTACACCTAACTATTACCCTCGAAGAGCTAGCTCCAGTTCACTCTTTTTCTTCTTCATTGATCGACGGGCAAAGCTAGCTAGCTTCTCAGGATCATTTTCGCCATCGGCGATAGCACGAAGCATATCAAGAGACGAAACACCCATAATGTCGGAAACAACGGAGCCAAGTTTGATATTAGCACCTTCCAACACCTTTTGAATTCGATTATGTTGCCTTGCACGTTCTTCGATAATACTCCGTCGGTACCGAACTAATTCTCGTAGTTCTCGTTGATTACGGTCCGGAATGAAACTTGCTTTAAGTAGACCGTGCCGAAGGAGCTTGGCAATCCATTCTGCATCTTTCACATCGGTCTTGCGACCTGGTACTGCTTTCATATGCTGAGCATTCACTACTAAAAATTCAATATTCTCCGCTTCAAGTAAGTTAACTATTGGCTTCCAAAATACGCCGGTACTTTCCATTGCTACGTGGGTACAANTGAAACTTGCTTTAAGTAGACCGTGCCGAAGGAGCTTGGCAATCCATTCTGCATCTTTCACATCGGTCTTGCGACCTGGTACTGCTTTCATATGCTGAGCATTCACTACTAAAAATTCAATATTCTCTGCTTCAAGTAAGTTAACTATTGGCTTCCAAAATACGCCGGTACTTTCCATTGCTACGTGGGTACAATCATGCTTCTTAATCCAGTCAATTAACTGTAGTAGAAATACAGTCTTAGTGGAAAACGTTTGAATCTCCTTTCCTTTTGGTGTAATAATACAGGCAGTAATGGAGTCTTTATGAACATCCATACCGCATGCACGATCAATGATTACTTCCATTGTAATCATCCTTTCTACGGCAACTAGTATTGGAGGCTGGTGCAATAACCAGAGTAGGATTAATCTCCCATGAGTGCTTCCCGTAAGGGAGCGACAGTCTGTGATGCACCGTGGTCGTTGGAGTCAGACTAACGGATGGGCTCTATGGCACCATAGTTCATCGACCTTCCTCTCCCAGCCGTAGTATCCTATACCCGTTTTTCACATTTTCATTCTCTGTGGTGTAGCGCTGATTTTGCGCTACATGGATGGCTAACGGGTGCTTTAGTTGAAGAAGGACTGTATTTGCTTTAGAATTTTATACAAATAATTATTTGAGGTGAGGGTTTTGGTCAGAACAGTTAATTTAGCCTCCTAAAAACTCAATACAAAATTTTAGGAGGCTAATTAAATGAAGTTTAATTTTATTGATAGAGAAAATTGGGATAGAAGTCCATATTTTGAGCATTATTTAAATTTAAAGTGTACTTTTAGCTTAACAGCAAATATTGATATCACAACGCTACTGGAACAGCTTCGTAAAAAGGAATTAAAGCTATACCCCACCTTTATTTATATGCTCAGTAGAATAGTAAATTCTCATGAAGAATTTAGAACTTGCTTTAATGACGATGGTTTCCTTGGTTATTGGGATGAAATGACTCCGGAATATACAGTTTTCCATAGTGATAACAAATCATTCTCATGTATTTGGACTGAGTTCTCTAATGAATTTAGTGTCTTTTATAAAAAATTACAAAAAGATGTAGAGCAATACGTTGACAAAAAGGGGCTTTTTACGAAAAATAATACACCAAAAAATTCATTTCCAATATCCAGTATTCCATGGGTTAGTTTTACTGGTTTTAACCTAAATATAAATAATGATGGAGACTTTTTATTACCTATCATTACAGGGGGAAAATATTTTAATCAGGAAAGTAAAATATTTTTACCTATTTCATTGCAATTACATCATGCAGTTTGCGACGGATATCACGCAAGTATATTTATAGATGAATTACAGCAATTAGCTAATAATTGTCATGATTGGCTCCCTTAAATAAGAAATAGATTGTTTTTTTAATTAATTATGGAGTTGTTAATACGACTCCTTTTTTTATTCAAAGAGGGGTGTTGATCTAAGAAGATAGAATGCTATTTTGTCGAATATATTTGTACTAACGCAGCAGTTTAGTTGAATAGCAATAATAGAATCAATTCTGGTAGAATAAGCATTAAAATAAATATGGAGGTGTTCAAATGACACCAGAACAAATAATTAGAAAATTTTTTGAAGAAGTACGATCAGGTAAAAATCCAGACTACTCAGATCAATTAATGTCCGAACAAGTATTGGCTCATCAAATTGTATCCGAGGAAGAACAAACAGTCTTAAGGACACCTAAAGATTATGCTGAACACGTAAGAGAAATGATTGAAGCCTATGGTAATTATTCTTTAGAAATTCAAGAATTATTGGTACAAGGACCTAAAGTATATGTCCGCTGGAAACAAGTAGGTGCACACGTAGGAGTAGTCGATGGATATCAACCTACAGGACTTCCAATAACTCAAATGACAAGTGCCGTATATAAGATAGAAGATGAAAAAATTTCCGAGTATTGGATTCAAATTGATAGGTCAGGAGTTCAAAAACAATTAGAATACAATAAACATATTAAATAGTTATTTAATATTCCAAAGTGTTAGGATAATAAACTCTTCTTGCAACTAACGGATGCTTTAGTTTACCAAGTTAAGCCAACACTTAGTTGGCTTTTTTGTTGCACGTTTGGAACATAATGTGCACCTTTCTTGTTCAAGTGACCGGGCAGGTTAGTTGAGTAAAGGTATAAAAATGACATCAATCCAGGCTTTTTTTCATATAATACTTTTGGGGTGAAAAAATGCCGAGAGTAAAATACAAAAGTTCAGACATTGATTTAATGGCAAGGATGATGAGGGCAGAAGCCGAAGGTGAAGGACAGCAAGGAATGTTATATGTTGGAAATGTAATTGTTAATCGTCTTGTAGCCAATTGTGTAGACTTCAGAGATTTAAGATCAATTGAAGATGTCATTTTTCAAATACAAGGAGGAAATTATTCTTTTGAAGCTGTTCAAAAAGGTAATTTATTTTACCAAGGAGCGAGAGCTGTTGAAAAAAGATTAGCAAAGAAGAATTTGGATTATTGGAGAGAACACCCAGGGAAATATGCTCTTTGGTATTTTAATCCATATGCTCCATGCCCTCCAACATGGTATGGTCAACCTTTTGCTGGTCAATTTAAAGATCATTGTTTTTATGAACCAGCACCTGGAACATGTGAAAGTGTGTATAATGGTTAGGTTGGTCTAGGAGCTATTATAAATTCCGGATTATTAGTGTGATTTTAGCTTTTTTGGTGCTACGAATAGAACATATTTAGTTGTAGTTACTAATAACCAACGATACTCAATTGAATTAAGGATATTTTAGTAAAAAAAGACAGTCAAATAAATGCGCTTGGAGAAACATTTCCAAGCGTATTTTTCTATACAAAATCAACCAATAACTTTAACTTAGCTAAAATTATCTATCCGGTCTGAAACAAAATAAAGCCCCTTCGAAGAGGGGCAAAGATAGCTGATTCTTATTCGTACTGCTGCCCAAGTATACGAGACTGATTTTGAGCTGCGTCGATGCATGCGAATATTGCATCCTTTACATTATGCTGTATGAGTTGTTCTACACCAGCTTCTGTCGTACCACCAGGACTTGTAACTTTTCTTCGTAATTCTTCTGGCTCGATATCTCCATTTTTGAGCATCTGTGCTGCACCTTCCATTGTTTGAATGAATAATTGGCGTGCGTCTGATTTATCTAACCCATGCTTGATAGCAGCTGCTTCGAAATGTTCAGCAAAATAGTAGAGATATGCTGGACCGCTTCCAGCAAGTGCGGTCACAACATGCAAATCCTCTTCATCAACAGTTTTTACAGTGCCAATGGCCTCCAATAAGTCAATAATATCTGCTTTTGCGTCATCTAATACATGTTCATTCCAACTAACAGCGGATGCGCTTAATCCAACTGCTGCGGAAGTGTTAGGCATTACCCTAGCAATTGGGCGACTTCCTAAATAAGAGCTTATCGTCTGGATGGATACTCCGGCTATGACCGATATGATCGTCGCATTTTTATTAATGAAAGGAGCAATCTCTAAAAGTGCTACTTTTGCGTCCTTTGGTTTCATTGCTAAAAAGACGATTTCTGCATCATTTAGTGCAATCTTTTCTGGACAAACAATTTGTATATTGTATGTTTCTTTTAAATATACTAGCTGTTCGACATCCGATTTATTCATCACGTGAATATTCTCAGGAGAAATTTTCTCCTTTTTCGTTAATCCGTTAATAATTGCTTCTGCCATTGAACCTGCTCCGACAAATACAATCTTCGCCATAAATATTCCTCCTTTTAGTGTATGGTTTTATCATTTATTATTAATGAGAGTCTTATTCCTCACTTTTCAATACCACCATTTTTCTTGAGCGATTAGGACAGTCTCCAGATGAAAATTATGTTCAAACCACTTTCGCATGAGAGTTTTCAGAACAAGAAATTCTGAAGCAGCGTGTGATACTCCGATTAGTGACATGGAAGTAGTAGAAGCAAAGTCCATCATACTTTTAAATTTTTGTTTTCCATATTCATTATCAATATGACAATGTATTTCACCAGAAATATATGCTTGAACGCCATTTTTCTCTGCTTCTACCATCCAGTCCACGACATCTCCACAACCAGCAACAAGTGCAACTTTTTGTATTTCATTTTGGATTTGACCTTCAAAATCGACATATGGAATTTCAAATATCTCTTTCAATTTAGCTATTAATTCTTCGCTATTAGTCTTTTCCACTTCACAATACAATACAAACTCATTATTTATGTCATCACTATTGATAATGGTTGCGTTTAGAGCTCTAGCCATAGCAATATTGGTACCTAATTGTTTATGGCAGTCCATAGGAATGTGACAAGTATAGACGGAAAGTTTCTTCTCTTTTATTTGTGTAATGTACTTTTCTTTTATCGGTACAAAACCTTTTCCCCATTTACCTTTTGGATCTCCACATTCCATTAATAAGGGATGATGCATAAACAACATATCTCCCTCTTTACTTTCTTCGATAAACCTTTCTAAGACCGAGTCCGTTGGAAAAACAGCTAAAAAGACTTTTTCTACATGTGGTGCACCTCTTAACATAAGACCATTAAACAATTCAACAAATTTTTCTTCAAAAGTATTTTTCCACCCAAACTTCAAAGGGTCATACACAGTAGGGATAAATCGACTAAAGGAAATATCCTTTCCAAAAGTTTCGATTTGGAATTCATGATCTAATCTAGCTACAATTTCATTCAGTTCATTCATACAAATCCCCCCAATGTAATAAAAAAAGCGCTCTCGTCCTATATATCATAAGGACGAAAACGCATGTTTCCGCGGTACCACCTAAATTTGCTGAAATTCAGCACAACTTAATCCTTCTTATCGTGAAGGGCACGACTATGTTTTCATAGTAGCTCCGAAGTAGGTTCAACATATGAGAGGAAGGTGAAACTTTCAGCGGGTCATTTCACTCTCTTAACTCCATCAAATATTTACTAGTCTTCATCTTGGCTTTTATTTTCTGAATTAATGAAATTATATGTTTCATTTTTAGGAAAGTCAACTTCAATTTAGTGACGGCACTTTCGAAAAGCTGTACAATAGAATGAATAGCCATTCATAAAAAGGGAGTTTTTCTTATGAAGATACATAAAATTGTTATACCTACACCTTTTGCGGTAGGAGATGTAAACAGTTATTTACTAAAAGGAGATGCACTAACATTAGTTGATGCTGGTCCGAAAACAGAAGAGGCACTAGAAGCGCTTAAAGCAGGAATCAAAGAAGCTGGATATGCACTCTCTGATATAGAGCAAGTCCTTCTAACACATCACCATCCCGATCATGCTGGTTGGGTAGATGCATTTGAACAAGCTACGTTGTTGGGGCATGCGTACAACCAACCGTGGTTAACAAGAGACGAAAGTTTTTTCCAGTTTCACGATGAATTTTATCTACAGTGTCTAAAGGAAGAAGGGGTACCTGAAAATTATTTTCGCTGGGTTGAAAAAATGAGGAGACCAGTTCACTTTATTGGAAACCGACCGTTACAATTAATCTTAAAGGAAGGTGATATACTTCCTGGTCATCCTGAATTTACTGTACTAGAAACATTAGGGCATGCACAAAGTCATTTATCTTTTTGGTCAGAGAAATCAGGAATTCTAATTGGAGGAGATCACATTTTGGAAAAAATCTCGTCCAATCCTTTAATTGAACCTCCACTTCAAAAAGATCATGAGCGTTCAAAGTCGATATTGCAATATAATGACTCTTTAAAACGTATTCAATCATTGAAAGTTGAAAAAATTTATAGTGGTCATGGTAACGAAGTGTATAATGTATCTGATCTTATTAGTACAAGACTGGAAAAACAAAGGGAACGAGCTCTAAAAGTTTTAGACATGATAAAAAATGGGGAAAAAACAATTTTTGAGCTTACTCAACAATTATTTCCGAATGTGTATGAAAAAGAGCTGGGTTTAACACTTTCCGAAACAATTGGGCAAATAGATTATTTAATGGATGAAGGCTATATTACAGAACATCGAAATGAGGAAGGAATCTTAAAGTATGAGCAAGCATAAGAAAATATTTGTTACCGGCGCTACAAGTGGCGTCGGACTTCTGCTTGCAAAAAAATTGCAAGCAGCTGGTCATGAAGTTTGGGCTTCAGGGAGAAATGTAGTAGTTTTACAAGAATTATCTAAGATGGGTATACATACTATTCAAGCAGATTTAACAGCAGAACAGTCCTTAGAGGATCTTTTTGATAAGATGGCTACACCGGACACAATCGTTCACTGCGCCGGTGTTGGCACATTTGCCTATCTAACAGAGTTAGAAGAAAAAGATATGGCCTTAATGATGAAAGTAAATGTATTAGCGCCAATGTCTCTCTCCAAATACTTTGCAAGGAATATGAAGAAAAGAGGGAGCGGTCATATCATTTTTGTCGCTTCTCAAGCAGGAAAAGTTGCTACACCGAAGGCGTCAGTTTATGCTGCTTCAAAACACGCAATTCTCGGATTCGCAAATGCTATTCGAATGGAGCTCAAAGAACATGGAATACTAGTGACAACGATTAATCCCGGTCCAATTGACACACCATTTCTTGACTTAGCAGATCAAACTGGAAATTATCGAGATAAACTTAGTAAACATTTATTATCACCAGAAAAAGTTGTTATTTCTATCATTCAAGCGATAGATCATCCAGTTCGAGAGGTGGACCTTCCCTCGTATATGAGTATAACTAGTAAATTATATGCAGTTTTTCCGAAGATCGTTGAAACAGTTGGAAAAAGTTTTTTTAACAAAAAATAAAGTATTTTTTCATGATTGTTTGTGATTCTAATTTTAGCCAACTTATATAATAATAAAACCGATTAGGTCCTTTTTAGGAGTACTAATCGGTTTTTACATAACTTACATTAATCTCTTATTATGATACTTTATCTTGGTATCGATTAAGTAAATGATCTAGTTCTTGGCTGATTGAGACGACAAGAGGATGCGTATATCCTAACTTCATAGCCATCCTGTACATGCCTTTTCTCTTGATTCCAATTCGAATCAACAGTGCCTTTTCGTTCAATAAACTTTTCACAAAACTTCCTCCATACAATATATTTAGCTTCAATTTTTGATAATAATTACTAGATAGCAGGGAAGCAACCAGTTCATTGTACGATAAATAAAATGCAAAATTTGTCACATTGCGGAATAAATATTAAATTTAACAAAATTGTAATAAAAGAAATCGATTATGGAATAATAAGGATATAACTAGCGAGCAGATCGAAGAAACCTTTTCTATTTGTAGACTAGTTTTACTGCAATATAAACTATTTTTTGACGTAATTAATGCCAATATAGTATGATTCAAATATTAAAAAGTATATTATAAATATATTTTAGTAACTAAATAAAAGGATGTTTTAGATGAAAAAATCATCAGAAGGAATTATTAAAGTCATGATGGAAGAAATGTTTAGTATTCAAAATAAATCTAAAAACTTTACACAATTACTTACTAACGATGAAAACCTCTCTGAAAATTTAGTATTGTTATTACTTAGACTGAAACTATACAGATATATGAAAATTACAGAGATTTCTGAGGCTTTTATGTTAACACCTGGAGCAGCTACGAGTATGTGCGATAAACTTGAAGACTTAAATTTTGTAGAAAGAGTTAGAATAAAAGACGATAGAAGAGTTGTAAGAGTCTCCCTTACAAAAAAAGGAGAAGAAAGAGTCGAGGCTATTTTTACAAAGTTCTCAAAGGAAAAGTTAGAGAAAATTACAAGTGTTTTAATAGAAATAAATGCTCTCTTTGCAAAAATAGAAGAATAAAACCCCAATAAACAGATCAGTCATATGATCTGTTTCAGCTTGTCGACAAATGCATTTTTACAAATCAAAATGTATTATTGTGCTTTTCCTGTAGTAATCTCTCCAGGCGGGCGCTTTCCGCGGACTCGCACCAAGCCTCCTCGGCTTTGCCTGCGGGGTCTTGGACTGTCTCGCTGTCCCGCAGGAGTCGCCGCCTTCCGCTTATTTTTAACTTCAATAAACAGAAAAGTGGACATTTAAACCCTTTTCACTTGATGAGATGGGATAGTCAATTCGTTATTTTTATCAGATATTCCAAGAAACATTGATTAATCACAGCATCTTCAGATTTTCCACTTTCAACTTTTGAAAAATAGGCAGGTCTCGCAACGGAAAGCAAAGTGGCGGGCCTCGCTGATTCTCTTATACATCTCTATTCATTGTAAAACGAATTTGTCTACAGTCTGAACAGATCAGTCATATGATCTGTTTTTTTGTTTTCTTTTTTCCATGTGCATTTGACATTTATAATATCAAATAATATATTATACTTAATATATATTTTAATCGTTAAAATATATATTGATTTAAATTAGTTAAATAGTTTCTAGAAAAGAGGTAATGAAATGAAGAAATTATTAGTTACGGGGGTAATTATGATGGGAGTTTACGGAACATTTCTTGCATTTAACATCAATAAGTCACCTTTTGTGTATAAGAGTGATATAAAGGATGTTGAAAAAATAATTGTTAACACAGATATTTCCAACATCCTTCTTACGCAAACTGATGAAAATATGAGTTTGGAATACAGAGGAGAGAAGTCTTTTCTGGGGACACCGAAAATAGATGTGACCTATAACCAAGGAGAAGTTGAAATTCATGTGAAGACAATTCCAGAAAAATGGATGGGTATTTTACCAGGTTCAAGAAAAAGAGGAGAATTACTGCTGAATATTCCACATTCATTATTAGAAGAGGTTCAATTATATACTCAGAATGGTAATGTTGAAGTAAAGGATGTTAGTAAATTAAACAAATTGGTACTTTCTTCGAATGTTGGGAATATAGAGGTGGATTCTTTTATTGGAAAGTCCTTGAAAGTAAAAGCGAAAAATGGGTCTCTTAATTTAGGATTAATTGAAGGGGAAGTTAATATAGAGAATCGAACAGGTAGTTTGAAAAACTTAACTTTAACTGATGTTCAGGGGAAGAATAATATAAAGGTATCAAATGGTAATGTAAAGCTAGTATTACCAAGTGAAAGTTCACTTTCTGACGTCGGAATAAATATTTTAACTAAAAATGGAAAGATAACTACTGGCAAAGACTATTTACAAAAGCAAGACATTATTAAAAAGGGTCCAGGACAGAGCATAGTGACTAGTTCAAACAGTAATAAAAATATTAGTATAACCGTATCAGTAGGGAATATAGAATTAATTAATCAAGCCAATATTAAAATTGAAACAAAGAAATATTAATAAACGATACAATATTCTAATAATTATTTTCCCGTGTGAAGTCCTACGTATTACTTCCTTGGCGGATCTTTTCCTCTCCCACCAAGGTTGTAGTACCTCCCCACCCATAGCATTCCTATTTGCAAATTTGCAACCATTATTCTTTAGTATCGCTATTTCAAAACCACCATTTATATACTAAGGAAACTGGGGATAAAAATCACCTTTAATCTCATAATTTATTATTGTTTTAGAAGGAAACTTGTTTTCTTAAATAAGTTTTTTGATGACATCTCTTGGTCATGCTCCAAAGGCTGGCCAAATAAATTTAGAGGAAAATTTTATATATTGTTGTATTATTAGGTTATTATATAAACCCAGAATAGGGGAGAAAATTTGGAATTTATGACAGAAAAACTATTATTTATATTTTTGTTTATTTTCATCATCCACTCAATTGAAACACTTGCTTATGCTGTCAGGCTATCTGGTGCCAGAGTGAAAATGATAGCTTCTGCTCTATCTTTATTCAATCTAATGATCATTGTTTCGAGATTAGCCAATATGATGCAACAACCTTTTACAGGTAGTCTTATAGACACTGCTCCTACAACAAATGCTTTAGAATTTGTAGAAAGCCAATATAGAATTCTTATCAGTGCTTCTACATTTGGAACAATAGTTGGTATTCTTTTACTACCCACTTTTATTGCCATATTCTCAAGAGCTATCATACATTTATCAGAAGAAAGAGGATCAATTCCAAGTTTAATTAAAAAGGGATTCTCTATTGAATATATGATGAGAGGGCTTAAGCATATTAGTTTACCGAAGCTAGTCTATTTGAAAAATATTAGAATAAAAGAAATTCCATTTAAATTATTTATAGTAAATATGATAATAACTGCAATTTATACAATCGGTGTACTATCTGCATTGTACGCGTCGTTATTGGCACCAGATAGAGCTTCAACAGCTATTATGGCATCTGGGCTTATAAATGGTGTTGCGACAATTCTACTTGTAATATTCATTGACCCTAAAATTTCTGTTCTTGCTGATGATGTAGTTAATGAAAGGGGAAGCTACCTTTCATTAAAGAGCGTTTCTTTGATGATGATTACTTCCAGATTATTTGGAACTATACTCGCACAAGTATTATTTATTCCCGGTGCTAAATATGTAGCGTGGCTTACAAAATTTATGATCTAAGAATTAATCTCTCAAGTGGAGAACTTTCATCGTAAAAAAAAATTCATGATACGGCCTAAAAAGGAGAATGTAAATGCCTATCATTACACATAAACAATTTATAAATGCACCCGTAGGTATATGTTTTGACCTTGCAAGAAACGTAGATATACATATTAAAACCAATGCTAAGACAAAAGAAAGAGCTGTGATTGGGGTGACGGAAGGGTTATTGGAAGAAGGTGACATTGTCACTTGGGAAGCTATCCATTTAGGTATAAAACAAAGGTTAACAGTTAAAGTGACGTATATGGAAAAACCTTATAAGTTTGTTGATACTATGCTAAAAGGGGCTTTCCGTTCTTTTACTCACTTACATCTTTTTGAAGAAAAATCAGGTGGAACCTTAATGATAGATACATTTGAATATAAATCTCCATTTGGACTTGTAGGGGAGATAGTTGACAAGTTGTTCTTGGAGAAATATATGAAAAGGTTTATTGTTTCTCGTGCTAACGAACTAAAAAGAATTGCAGAGAACACCGAATAGTTATAGAAAAATTAAACGTTGAATTTCCAAAAAAAATTATTAAAATTACTCCAGGAATCCATTGGTATGTGATCAATAATTTTTTTATAAGGTTGGAATGTATTAGAAAAGTCGGGAGGGAGTACTTTTGAAATTTAGACTTGTATTTTTTGCGATCGTATTTTCCTTACTTTGGCTAATGGGTTGCTCGAACAATATGGATGGAGGAGAAAAGAAAGATGTGGAAAATGGAAATGAATTTCCCCCATCAATGACAGGTATTATTAAAGCAAGTAACAAAGAGTATGAAATGAAGTCAGGAAATTATCGTTGGGAAAGGAAGCAAGGTTCAAATACCGAGGTAGTACAAACCGATGCTGCGTCTCCGTACCAACTTGCTGAACAATTTAATGCGATTATGTTAGAACAAAACACTAATATTAATATAGAAATCGAGGGAAATCCCAACATATCCGTTTACCTGTGGAATGAAAATGGAAGAGATAAAGAAGTTACATTAACGAGTAATCAATTATCAGCAGCAAACAGTAAAGGTCGCTATGTATATGAGGTATTAGCAAAATGGTCTAATGGAGAAGTTTCCTACACATTTGTTGTAGAAATTAGGTGATTCGTCAAAAGGTATGAATAACACCTTTAATTGGAAAGCCGGATATAATAATTGAAGATCCATATCAAAAGATTTATAAGAGGTGAAATTTAAAATGCATTTTCGCATAACAAAAGAAATAGATAAAGAAGCAGTAAAATATATAAATAACGAGTTGTATCAGTATAATTTAAAGCATTTTTCAGATGATTTACAAGGTAGATATAAAGAGATAACTCTTTTTGTCAGAGATGAAAAGGATACCGTTTGTGGAGGATTAATAGGAGAGATATGCTGGAACTGGTTAGAGATTCAAATATTAATTGTCAACGAGGATTTACGAAAATCAGGGCTTGGAACGAAACTATTATTAGAAGCAGAACAAATTGCTCGCGAGAATAAATGCGACTTTATCAAGCTCGATACACTTAGTTTTCAGGCGTTAGATTTTTATCAGAAATACGGATATGAAGTTTACGGTTGTATTGAAAACGTCGGCAGGGAACATAAGCATTATTATATGAAAAAGGATTTAAACTAAGCATTTAGGGTTGATTATTAGATAATTTGTGTAAACAATCGAAAGTAAAAGTTCCCAAATGGAGCGGTTTTTTTATTTTTAGCAAAGGAAAGTCCTCCGATATTAAATTTGACTATTAAAGATTGTGATAATATACTAACTTACATTACGTAAGTAGGTTAAATATAATGAATGTTTATTGGAGAATTTGTGGTTATTCTGACTTGAAAAGTTTTAGATTATCCAAAGCAGGAGGATAAGAAGTGAATTATAGAGTAGATGTTTGTATTGTCGGAGCTGGTCCAGGAGGGGCACTGCTTGCATATTTACTAGCAAAGAAAAATGTTTCCGTTATTCTTTTAGAACAGCATAAAGCTGTTGGAAAAGCTTTTCGAGGAGAGCATTTAAACGAAGAAGGAGAAGCAATTTTAAAGGAACATGGTCTATTCGATGAAATAGAACAATTAGGCTTGCTTCGCATGGAAAAGCTGGAATATTGGCATGAGGGAAAATCTTTTAAAACAATTTTACCTGATCCAAAAGTAGGGCATTTAGGTATTCATGTACCTCAAGCGCATCTGTTATCAGTGTTGTTGGAAGCAGCACAGGAATACTCTACGTATTCTGCGATGATGAATACAAAAGTAGTTGAGTTGCTAAAGGATGAATCAGGTAATTTTTGCGGTGTCAAAGCAGTAAAAGATGGGGAAGAAATCGTGATTGAAAGCCAACTGATTATCGGGGCAGATGGTCGTTATTCAACTGTACGAAAAAAGGCGGAAATTAATGTAACCATTCGAAAACATGGATTTGATTTACTGTGGGCAAGAATTCCAGCACCAGAAGATTGGGAACCTTCTATAAAAATGGCGCTAATAGGAGATAAACAGTTATCACTTTTTACACAAGCGATGGGTTTTGTACAAATTGGTTGGAATATCGAAGAAGGCTCATTTCCTAAGTTAAGAAAACAGCCGTTTACACCATTTATTGAGCAGCTTATTGAAGCATTTCCACAGCTAGAAAAAACTGTTCGTCATCATATTCAATCGTGGCAGGATTTTGTATTGTTAGATGTATACAGTTCAACAAGCGAATGCTGGGGGAAAGACGGAGTAGCATTAATTGGTGATGCAGTACATACGATGACGCCAACAGGAGCTTTTGGCTTAAATAGTGCTTTAAAGGATGCAGATTTTCTAGCAACGCTTATTGATAAAAATTATATTTCGCAACTAGATCTTAATGTTTGTGCGACTAAAAGGAAAAAAGAAGTTGAAAAGATTCAAGCAATACAAGTGGAAAAAGAGAAGTCTTTTGCTTCACAATTTGTTGTTTTAGCTTAATAAAACAAAACTAAACGCATCTTCACTTTTTTATAGTAAAAAAGTATGGAGGTGCGTTATTTTATTTTGTTGGAAATAATCGAGTTTTATCATGAGTACCAACTTTCCATAAATCAAAGAAATTAGAACTATAATGTAATGAAAGATAAGGAATTCATAATACTCTTCATAAATAATCTGTAATATTCTGTTAAACAAAAGTCTGTTACTATATTCTTGAAAAGAAATTGGGGGAAATGGATATGTTTAATATAGAATCAATAGGTGTAAATTACAATGAACGTAAAACACCAAAAGATGATTATTGGGGAGAAGTTATATCAGAAATAAAGTTAGATAAGACATTGGATGATAGTTGCTTGGATGGAATTGAGTCTTTTAGTCATTTGGAAATAGTTTATTTATTTCATCTTGTTCAACAGGAGGATATTCAATATTCTTCAAGACATCCTAGAAATAATAAAGAGTATCCCAAAGTCGGCATTTTTGCGCAAAGGGGAAAAAATCGGCCAAATAGGATAGGAGTTACAGTTGTCGAGCTAATAAGTAAGGAAGGGAACTCCTTAATAGTCAAAGGATTAGATGCAATTGATGGTACCCCAATTGTAGATATAAAACCTGTTATGAAGGAATTTTTACCAAGGGGAGAAATAAAACAGCCTCAGTGGGCAAATGAACTAATGGCTAATTATTGGAAATAGCATACTAAACTGAAATGCTCCATGGGATGTCCATCAAATAATTACAGGTTCCCCAGGTAGTTGAGTCTTCTAATCATGAACTCTGACTATGAAATAATAGAACAGTCTACTACCTGTATAGGACATCTAATTTGATTAAATAGAGAAAGGCGAGATTATTAGGATCTCACCTTTCATGTACGGATATTATTTGCTTTTTTTATTGGATTGTTGCTTCTTGTTTTTGTTGGTAACAATACTATTATCTCTAGTATCAAAGTCTGCAGCAAATTCTTCGTCTGGATTATCAGTAGGGTCTTTGTACAAATCTAAGCTGTTATGCGTTCTTACATTCATCGTCTTTTTGTTGTTTTTACTCATGAATGTTCACCTCCTAGAGTCTAATGTGCTCTATATAGAAGGTTTTATTCTTAACGGGCATTTCTTATTGAACTAACATTGTAGCCTAATGTGTGATGGTTGATTTACAAAAAAAAATTGACGTATAGAAAAAGGGTTGTACCAAAAGTCATTTATAGATTGACTAAGGAGGACAACCCTTTTACGACAATACTAGACTTCAGAATCTCTTGTTAATACTAAAGAATCTGTGTCAATTCTGAGTTTAAAACCCGTTGAGCGGTTATGACAACGCCTGAAGCTGTTCTTCCGTAAGCAGAATATAATCCGCCGGTTTGGTTAGGAACAATTTCAGTTTCATATTGAGATGCTCCTGTAACTAAACTAAGAGTTACAAAACCAGAAGCATTAGCACCTACGCTAAAGTTAGCTGATGAGAGTAAACGTCTTGTCCCATTAAGTCTAAAAACTCTAACTACTCCGGTAAGTGTTCCTCCAGTACGATTGAGGATTTTAACTCGAACGTTCGTTGCATTAGATGGTAGATTTCCAGAGTTTTCAATTGGTCCTGTTGTTAATGGCATATGAAATACACCTCCTCTCTTTAAAATGCTCATAATCTGCAGATTATATAATCATTGTATTCAATAATTCTATTAATGCTCTAAACGGATTAATCAATCTTATAAAAATATAAATCTTCTAAGCGAAGATTATTAAATCATCTAAAAATAATTTAATTCCTTTTCAGATTTTCTATAGTGCTAATCCCCAACTCAAAATATTTTAAAAGTAATAATAAAGTTCTTAATATTCATACTTTTATTCCAAATAAAATCATGTATAATCATAATAATATTTCGGATATTTATACTTGATAGACATTTAGATTTATGGAAAGAAGGGGAGTAGGGTATGGGAATTCCTACACTATTATTAAATGCATTCATCATTATCCTATGTATTTTTTGCTATCAAGTATTTTGGTTAGATAAAGATCGGAGTAATGTACGGAATAATATATTAATTTCCTTTCTTTCATCTACGGCTTGTGTTCTATGTATGACTTTCCCATTTAGTTATCATTTTGGGTATATTTACGATCTACGGCTTATTCCTATCGTTTTAGCTTTTCTATATGGAGGCTTAAGAAGCTTTGTTTTTGTCACCTTTGTCTATCTTACTTACCGCTTTTACTTAGGAGGAACGGGCTTTATACCATCAGTTATTATTATGGTTATTATGTACTTTACCATTATTACGATATTAAATTTTTCTCAATCAGATTATATAAAGAAAAGGAGACCATTGTTTGGCATACTACTGATTTTCATTTGGATTAGTACTTTTTCTGCTTTTACTATATTTAACGGATTAAAAATATATGGAACTGTCAGTTCTGATTTCTTGCAATTTTTATGTAGTTATTTAGTAATTAATATCCTTACAGGACTGTTATCTATTTATTTAATTGAAGGAATGATTGATAAGGTAAGAATGAAAGAAAAAATTCAAAGGGCAGAAAAATTTTATGTGATTAGTGAATTGGCAGCCTCTTTTGCTCACGAGATTCGAAACCCACTTACTTCGGTTTATGGATTTATACAGTTGTTTCATAAAAATGAAATAGCGGAAACAAGTAAGGATGAGTACTATCAAGTCATTCTAGAGGAGTTAGAGAGGATACAGCTAATTGTTGACAATTATTTATCATTAGGAGAACTACAGAATAATGTCATAAAAGACTCATTAGATATAAGTGTAATTGTAAATCAAGTAATAAATTGTGTTTCACCGCTAGCCATGTTAAATAATATTGAAATTAAAAGCAGTATAAACGATTCACTGTCTATAAATGCTAATGCCGATAAAATAAATCAATGTTTAATTAACATCATAAAAAATGGGATTGAAGCCATGAAAAATGGTGGAATACTACGAATTAATGGGAAAAAGGGCAAGAATAGTGTTGTAATTGAAATTGTCGATTCAGGCATTGGAATGACTCCTGAGGAGATAAAGAGAATCGCCATGCCGTTTTATTCATTAAAAGAAGAGGGAACTGGGCTTGGGACTATGATTGCATACGGAATAATAAAAGAATTAAACGGAGATATAGAAATAAAAAGTGAAAAAGGGAAGGGAACTTGCTTTACAATTATTATTCCTTCATTATAATTAAGCCCGACATGACCGTGCTGGTTATTTAACTTTTGATTACCGTACTAAAGAAATTTTGTAAATTTTAAAGGTTAACTTTTTGAGTTACAAAGAATAAAGAAATGAGATTTAGACTCAAGAGAATTTTTTTTAAAGTCTCATTTGTATATTTTTGAGTAAATTTAATAATTATCTTACATAAAAATTTTAGTTAAGGTTAAAGTAAGATTATCAAATTGAGGAAGCTTTTCTAAGATCTCAGCTTAAAATCTAAAGCAGTTGAAGAATGTTATGGTGAAATAGTATTATATATTTACCAAGGATAACAAAAGTTACAAAAAATGAAGTAGTAGAATATAGTAGATTAACTGTTTGTACAATAAGTATGGCACAACAGTTATAGTCACTAAGACAATAGTAGATATTTTTATCTATAAATATTTGTAGTACACTATGATATAGTAATAATAGATACAGAAAAGGTGTGGACTAGGTCGCGCCTTAGCTTGGTGAGACGACTAAGCTGGAGCACCTACATTCTTTCTGCAAATTTTAGGGTATAAGGATGATAAAAATGAGCAACAGAGAAACTAAAACAGACGTTATCTTAATTGGTGCTGGAATCATGAGTGCAACTTTAGGGACACTCCTGAAAGAACTAGCACCGGAATGGAAAATCACAGTGTTTGAGAAGCTCGAAAATGCAGGTGAGGAAAGCTCTAACGAATGGAATAATGCAGGAACAGGTCATGCAGCACTATGTGAACTTAACTACACTTCCGAAAAATCAGATGGATCTATAGATATTAGCAAAGCTATCAAGATTAATGAACAGTTTCAGCTTTCGATGCAGTTTTGGTCTTATCTTGTAAACAACAAGCTGATACATAAACCTCAGGACTTTATCATGCCATTGCCTCATATGAGTATGGTTCTAGGCGAAGAAAATGTAACGTTTTTAAAGAAACGTTTTGAAGCGATGTCAAATAATCCTCTGTTTCAAGGGATGGAATTTTCTGATGACCCAGCAAAACTAAAGGAATGGATTCCGCTAATAATGGAAGATCGTCCAGCGAATGAACCTATAGCTGCAACAAAAATTGACTCTGGAACGGATGTAAACTTTGGGGCTTTAACACGTATCTTGTTTGACCACTTAAAAAGTAAAAACGTCGATATTAACTACAAACATAGCGTAGATAATATGAAACGTACTAGCGACGGTTCGTGGGAACTGAAAGTACGAAATGACAGCGGTAACATCGAACACCATACGGCAAAATTTGTCTTTGTCGGAGGCGGAGGTGGAAGCCTGCATTTACTACAAAAATCAGGTATTCCGGAAGGAAAACATATTGGAGGATTCCCGGTAAGTGGACTATTTTTAGTATGTAACAACCCGGAGGTAGTAGAGCAACATCATGCAAAAGTATACGGCAAAGCTAAGGTTGGTGCTCCACCAATGTCTGTTCCGCATCTGGACACAAGATTTATCGACAATAAAAAGTCATTGCTATTTGGACCGTTTGCCGGCTTCTCGCCAAAGTTTTTAAAAACTGGTTCAATGCTTGATTTAGTAACCTCTGTAAAACCGGATAATGTTGTAACTATGTTGGCAGCAGGCGCAAAAGAGATGTCATTGACAAAATACCTGATCCAGCAAGTAATGTTATCGAAAGAAAAGCGCATAGAAGAGTTAAGAGAGTTTATCCCAAACGCCCAACTTGAGGATTGGGATACAGTAGTAGCGGGTCAACGTGTACAAGTTATCAAAGATACGGAAGCTGGCGGAAAAGGGACGCTTCAATTTGGTACGGAAGTAATTACTGCGTCTGATGGTTCAATTGCAGCATTACTAGGTGCTTCTCCAGGGGCTTCTACTGCTGTTCACGTTATGCTTGATGTAATTAATAAATGCTTCCCTCAACATATGAAAGAGTGGGAACCGAAAATTAAAGAAATAATTCCTTCTTATGGCTTGTCATTAATGGAAAATGTAGAGCTGCTGCACGAAATTCATACATCAACAGCAGAGACACTTGGTCTAAGCGAAAAAGATCTAGTCAATAGTTAAATCTTTGGATGTAGAAACAAACGTATTTAATGAAAGGTTTAAGCAACTTTTTAATTGTTCCTAAAACCATTAAAAATAAAACATAGAACCTTTAATCTAACTATAGATTGAAGGTTCTTTTTTTAAAATATCTAGTTAGAGATGCTACTGAGAATCGTATAACAAGAAATCTAGATGAAAGCATATGTATGTAAAAAAGAGGATTAATGCTTTTTATGATGAAATTAGTAAAATAATGGGGTAGGTTTGTTGAAAAAGAATTACAAATTAATACATGTGTTATTAAGCTTAATTTCCAACCCTTTAGAAGTGATTTTTACATGAAAAAATAGTGTTCTTCAAATGAGAAGTTCTTATAGTTTCCTTGAATTAATTGTATAAAGGAGCATTTATGATTCAGACTATCAAATACTTAAAATTAGGCAACTTAAAACAAAGTCGAGCTTTCTCAGTTATAAGTGACTTAGGAATAATGGATGATTTGTCTGAGTATCATCCTACTCTTTGTGGTACTCTACCATTAGGGATTGATATTGAAGGTTCTGACTTAGATATTATTATGGAAGTGGCTAACTTCAATCAATTTGAAAAAAAAGTGAAAACTTTGTACGGAGATCAAGAAAATTTTATACTTAAAAAACTTATAATTAGAGACTTTCCGGTTATTAAGGCAAATTTTATCTATAAAGAGTTTGAATTTGAGCTGTTTGGTCAACAGCAACCGGTTAATAGGCAGTATGCTTATCTACATATGATAATCGAAAACGTCATATTGGAGCAGTTACCATTAATAAAAGAGGAAGTTATAAGACTTAAAGAACAAGGATATAAAACTGAGCCAGCATTTTGTAAGGTTTTAGGTTTAGAAGGAGACCCCTATGAAAGGCTTGTAGAATTTGGAAAAGAAAAAGGCTTTATTGAAATCGTATAGATGTACTTGTTTAATTAACGAGGGATTTAGTTGAAAATCATGGGTTGTCTTATACTACTCTTTGATTAATTTACAAAAAAGTCGTTTAAAAACAAATAAAATTGTCTAACATAGCAAAATAAATAGAGCCCTATGTTCAAATTAATGTTACAGTTAAAAAGAAAATTTTTAAAAGTGAGTAGGAGAACAAACATGATTGAGGTAAAAACATCTCCATTAAGTGATGGAGAATTCAATAGAGGGGTATTTGCTACATGTGATATCAAAAAAGGAGAGCTTTTGCATAAAGCACCTGTCATTTCTTATCCAAACGACCAGCATCAATACATTGAGCAAACTATACTCGGTGATTACGCATTTGAGTATGGAATAAATCATTCTGCTATTCTTCTTGGTTATGGAATGTTGTTTAACCATTCTTATGAACCTAATGCAATTTATGAGATTAATTTTGACAATCATACATTTGACTTTTATGCGTTCACAGATGTGAAAGCAGGAGATGAAATTCTAATCAATTATAATGGCGACGTTGATGACAAAGATCCACTGTGGTTTAATCAGGAATAAAAGGGATATGGAAGAGATTCTTGACAATATTCCTTCCGAAAAAGTAGCAAACACCACATGTAGAATTCAGTAATACTGAATACTACATGTGGTGTTTTTCTTATTCGAACAGCATAAGTTTTTCAAAAATGTTAGTCAGATGTTATTAGGGTTCTAAAAAGATTCTTCTTGAGTAGAAGGTGCAATATTTTTATAACACTTCTTTAAATTCTTTCTGAACTATCTTTCTCTTGATTTATTGTCATATTTTTTTCTTCCGATAAAAGATCTTTTGTTGAATTCTTAAATTCTCTTAATGTTGAACCAAAAGCTCTCCCAATTTCAGGCATCTTTGAGGGTCCAAAAATAATTAGAGCAATTATAATAATCAATATCAATCCTGGAATTCCTAAGTTTTGAATCATGATCTCACTCCATTTTTCATAATGATATAAATGAATAAATGCATCGATTGATCAAAAATAATCATTTAGATTAACACTCTTTCCAAGAACTTTTAAACCTTCATTTATTTTAGCGATGGTTGAAAATCTGGGTAAGTAATTTGGGGTGTTGCATAATTTAGAGATTGTTGAATAACTGATGCCAGAGGCTTCTTCTAAGACATATATACTTATATCTTTTTGAATATCCAACCAATCACCAAAACTACTCTTTTTATTAAGAAGATTCTTTTTCAAATCCTTCACTCCAGAATTTATTAATATTTTACAAAAAAAGCTGTAAGATACATGATGATTAGACCTATAGTAAAACCACTCAAATTTAACCAAGAAACAGCTGGTTCCAAATGTTTCTTATGTTCGTCTATTAACATTTTAGTAATCACATAAATTACTTGTAAAATAGCTCCTGCACCAATACCTAAGCATAAAGCTCCGAAAATTGGTGAGAAAATAAATCCGCCAAACCAAGTTCCTAAGATAGCAGGGGCACCCGCTATTATACCAAGTAATACAAAGTCTCGAATTCGGGGTTTAATCTTTAATAAAGGAGCAGCTATTCCTATACCTTCCGTAATATTATGGAGGGTAAACCCAATGATTAAAAAGGTTCCAAGTGCAGCTTCACCTAGCGAAAAAGAGGTACCTATTGCTAAACCCTCTCCAAAGTTATGAAGTCCAATTCCAACAGCCATCAACAAAGCGATATTAAAAGGAGAAGAGGCTCTCTTCGCTTGCTTTTTCTGTTGATACTGATCAAAACCAATTAAGAATACAAATGTTAATAATGCTCCAAGAATAACAACCATATTACCTTGTAGTACTGTAGGAGCTTCAGCACCAATTTCAAAACCATCGGCCAATGTACCGATAAATAGGAATAGAAGTAATCCAACTGTAAGAGAAAGGATAGAGTTTATCCATTTTCGTGAAAAACGTTTCATAAATGGGTACCACAATAACCCTAAAGTGATAGGAACAACTCCTACATAAAAACCAATGAATCCATAATTAAGGAAGTTACTCAAGCTGTTTTCAGGAGTGAGCGAGGCAGCTTCAATGTTACCTTCTGTAATAATCCCGTTTTCGGTTATTAGCTTAATTGCATGTGGATCACCTTGTACCCAAGGATAATTAATGGTTACAATTCCTTCCTCAAAGCGTTTTAATGTTTCTGAAGGAGTAACACTAAAATTCCATATTGAATCATCGACTATGACTTGAGATAGCTTAATTGACTCTGGACCTGTATTACTAATTGATAACTCAAATCCGTTATCTGTTATCTTTATTCGTTCAATATTTAATACCTCAATTGGTGCAGCAGGGTCTTTTTCAACACCAGCGCCATTTATCATCACCCATGCTACTACTGCGACAAGTAGCAATAGAGGGATTAATCCTGAAATTAACCATTTGACTTTCATTTTTTATGAACCTCCTTTACTCTACCTCGAAAAATCCCATCCAACCTAATTCCGCGAATTCACTTACATGAGCATGAAACATGTATTTACCTTTATATGGAAAAGTAACTTCTATTATTCCGCGTTCACCCTGACATTGCATAATTGTATCAGTAAATTGCGAAGGGTTATCATTTCGGCCTGTTGGATAATACGTAAAATAATTTGCGTGTAAGTGGAAAGAATTTAGTAAATCGAACTCCGTTAAATTGCTTAGGTAGATTCGGACAAGCTGATCTTTTTTAATTTTAATTGGATGATTCATAAATGCATTTGCAAATCCGTTTACAGTATAAAATTCATTTTCCCCGTCTAAATCCAAATCAAATCCATTCATAACCATGTTTAATTCTAATGCTGGTTCTCTTGGTTTTTTGGGATCAATAATAAAATTTCCGTATAAACCTTTATGAATATGCCTTGCTAATGGGAGGACATGGCAGTGGTAAATTTGTAAACCGTATGGTTTTGCTTCAAATTCATAGGTAAATTTTTCTCCGGGATAAATGGGATCAAGACCATCCATTTCTGGTGGGTGAATTCCATGAAAATGGATGGAGTGAGGATGACTTCCACCATTAATAAAGTGAAACCTTAAAAGATCACCCTCCGTACAGCGAAAAGTAGGGCCAGGAATTGTTCCGTTATATGTCCATCCTGGAAATTTTATTCCCTTTGCAATTTCTATTTCTTTATCAATTGCTATGACATCATATTCCCTTAACGTTTGCCCATTGGGTAGAGTACTCACTTTTCCATAATCAAATGTAGTAAGTAATTTTTCAGCCATTAAGTAGCCTTCGCTTTTTGAAAAATCGCCACTGTTATTAGTGTGATTCATGTGATGATGATTATTTTTCTTGCCGATTGTAGCCGCACTTGCAGCAGGTGTAAGTCCAGTAATTGAATTTAAAAAATAACTCCCTGCTAATCCAATAACACCAGCAGATCCCATTTTTAAGATGTCTCTCCTTGATACATTTCGTTCACTCATCATTTTTCAACTCCTTCAAAAAAGTTTCCTTAAGGAAAAATAAAAGTATTTTATATCACTTTATTCGAAAGGGGTACTTTTTGTCAATAATTTTTTTTGTTCCCTGGTAAAAATTTTTGAATCCGAAATAAGTAAAATTATGGAAGGTTAAATTATATTATTCAATAATTTTGAATTAATAGGGAAGTGGAACTTATTGAAGTTAAGAAGTAGAGTATAGGATAATTCTTTTATACTCCCATGAAAATTATAAACTCCCGTAAAACAGTAAAATTGCATAACAAAAGAGACTCAGAAAAAGCTTTTTTAAAAAAAGCTGAGCCTTCAGAATGATTATATAGAGTTAATAGATGACTCAAAAAACATCTCCATTCTTCCTCAAATAAAGGGCAAGACCGGTGTAACGAATCAAAAAGGATTAATCTACCATAAGTGCTACCCATATAGGGGAGGAATTCTGTGATGCACCGAAATTGTTGGAGTCAGACTAACGGATGGTCTCTTTGGAACCATAGTGTATCGATCTTCTTCGCTAGCCGTAGAAACAGTATGACAGGGGTATCCATTTTCATTCTATGTAGAGAAGCGCTGATTTTGCGCTTCATGGATGGCTATAGGTAAGAACATGGGTTGCATAGGCAACTCTTTTTTCCTATTGAGCTAACGGGGCAGGTAAGTTCAGAAAGGGTTATCTAAAGGTGTTTTATAGTGAATACCCAGGCAAGGATATACAATGATAGATTTGATGGATTTAAATTCCAATACAAAGGAGAGGAAGATTCTGTTACTCTTCTTTTTTTAGATTTAAGAAATTACTAATTACCTTTACATATTCTTTTTTTGGATATTTCTTATATAATTCACTTGATAATCGAATCGGGTCGCCAAAAAAGTATCGCTCATATTGGGTTTGTCTTGTTCCAAATGAACTCATTGTTAGGTCCCAAGCCAAACGAAATATTTTTACACGTTCCTCTGCGGTCTTAGTTGCTCCTTGAAGATAGTAATCTAAGTCATTTCTAATAGTAGAATGAAATGCTTTTTCGGTTGGTAATGTAATCATTCCACTAGCTCCGATTAGCTGGATGATTTCAGTGAAACGAGGATAGATTTTAGGGAAAATGTTACCAGCAACTTGAAGCGGGAAAATTTCTGGCCGCATATATCCCCATTCATCTAATTTTGCGTTATTTTCCGATTTTTCTAATAAGGCTTTCATCGTTTCTAGACCAATGATGATTTCTGACATCTTTTCTTGAATATGTTGATACTCGCTAATATTAATCGTTTCGATAAGAAGCTCAGCAATACCTAAGACGAATTCTGTTTTTACAATTTGTCTAGTCAATACTTGGTGCTTAGTAAAGGGATGGAAAGAGCTTTGAATTGGGAAAACTTCGGCTACTTCCGCATTGTTGTAATAAAATACCCTATTCCAAGGTACTAATACATTGTCAAAGACAACGATAGAATCCATTTCTTCGAACCGCGAGCTTAATGGATGATTAAAAGAAGATTGGCCTCCGATGAATGTATCCCTACAAATAAATTTTAATCCTTTCGTGTTAGAAGGGATAGAAAAAGCAAAAGCTTCATCTTCATTAAATAGAAATTTACCAACGCTAAATACTAATACTTCATCTGTTAAACCACCTTGCGTAGCAAGAAGACGGGCACCTTTAATGATGATTCCTTCTTCATTTTTATCAATAACTTTTGCGGCGATTGGCTCACCGGTCTCTTCATAGTAGATATAGGAACGATTCACTTGTGGGGAAATAAAGGTATGTGTAAACGACAGGTCACTTTCCCTGGCCATTTCATAAAATGCTTGTAGATTATTTGGAAAACATTTGTCCTTATTATTTAAAAAGGATGCTGAAGAGGCAAAGCTCATTAAAACAGTGTTCAAATAATCTGGGCTTCTTCCCATGATACCTCCTGAATACCTAGCCCAATGTTCATTCATCTTTCTTCTTCTTATTAAGTCTTCTTTCGTTTTTGGTTGCAAATAGGAAAGACCAATAAGTTCTCCTGATACTGGGGAAATAAAAGTCATCTCATCTTTTATTTTTGGGTCAAATTGCAAATCATAAAGAGCCGCTTTGGACTGAATAAGTCCCTTGAAGGCAGGGTGTTCAGAGAGCAACCCCTCAATTTTTTCACCGTCGTACCAAATTTCATTATTTAGCTGATTTAATCGGTTAATATAATCTTTTCCATTAATAGCCCCCATGTTTCACTCCCCAATGTAAATCGATATTTCTAAAAAAATATTCAAGCTGTTTAAAAGTTAAGTCGTTCAATATTTTATTAGTATTACTAAAATTAATCTATGTAAATAGAGCAGACTAATATTCCATCTTTACTATTGGGTCATTTTAGTGAAACAGGGATTTGTTACTTTATTCAAAAATTAACGTCTAACTAGAAAGGTGATAATAATGAAAAAGTTATTTTTTTTATTCGTCGTAGTTGGCTTCATATTAGTTGGATGCTCGCAAGAACATAAGAATAAAATAAGTGAATTTTCATCTGAAAGCAGTTCTGAAACGGTCATCACCACTAAAGTGAAGTCCTTAGAACTAATAGAAACAGAAGAAAAAGACATTTTTACAAAAGCAGTAAGCCATTCAAAAAAAGAGCCAGGCATTGTCAATATGACAAATCCGCAGTATCAATTCAGCATCGATGATGAATCTTATTTTCTCTGGATAACTGAAGTTTCTGGAACAATAATGAACACAAAAGACACACACACGATTTATTCACTGTCCAGTAGTTCAGTCAAAGAAATTTATGCGTTTGTTAATAAAGGTTAAAAATATTTCTCTTCAACTCACGAAGCTTTAGTAGGAGATCATTGAGGTGCTACTGAAGCTCTTTTTTTATTGATTAACTAAAGTTGAGCAAAAAATGTTGAATAATAATATTTTAGTTTACAAAATAATCATTTAATTATAAAATAATGATTGATTAATCAATCATATATATAAAGGGGTTATCTTAATGGCAGCTTCCGATTCCCAACAGCAGAAGATGAAGGCAAAACGACAAAGAATCTTGGATGAGGCAATAGAGCTTTTCTCGGAGCATGGTTACAATGATACAACGATTGCAAAGGTGGCTAAGGCTTCCGGTATCAGCTTCGGTAGTGTCTTCACTTACTTTTCTACAAAAGAAGAATTGTTCCACTGTGCTGTGATTGAGCCTTTAGGGCAAATAACAGATGTGATGATGAATTTTGACCCTGAAGCGGAAGATCCGCTTGCTGAACTTGAACGGATTGTAAAGACTCATATCAAATTGTTTGCGAAGTTAAGCACTTATTTAAGTTTGGTGGTTCAAGTCATAGGACACGATTCCCGCTTTTCAGAGCAGTTTGAGGAGTTAAATCGCTTCCATGATGCTTTCTGCCTCAAGCTTTCAAAACTTATTGAAAACGGCCAGGTGAAAGGTCAATTAATTCAAACTGACTCGATGTATGCGGCATACAGTTATATGAGTTTATTGCTTGGGTTGAGATTGATGAGAACAGATAATTTTGATCATGAAATTTGGGAGCAATTTGTTCCTTTTGCTTTGAATTTATTTGGACCGGCTCGCTAAATAAGCTGCTGGTCAAATATTTTAAAATAAAAACGATTGATTAATCAATCAAAAAAGGGGTGTAAGAATGAATTTCCTGTCATTCAGTAAAACAATTCAAGTAAGACTTGTGCTTCAATTTTTCGGCACAATTGGGTCAATGAGTATCCTTCCATATATCCAATTATGAATTCAAGCTGGCTGAATGAACCATATATTACGTTCATTTTGTTTCTTTTAATATTTGTGTGTTCAGGCATGGCAAGTCCCGCCTATTCAGCCCTTATTATCGATGAAAGCAATCCTGAGAATCGAAGAGCAGTCTATACATTTTCTTATTGGCTTAATAACTTGGCGGGTGCCATTGGTGGTTTAATTGGCGCATTTTTATTCGAGGATTATTATTTTTATCTCTTCTTAGGAATGAGTATGATTGCATTGCTGACATTAATAATAACGATTTTCTTTATTGAAGATCATTATGAGGTGGCTCAATCTAAAGTGGAACCAGAGAAAAAAAGATCAAAAGGGTCTTTATTTGAGGTTAGTAAGGTTTACATGGTAGTTATAAAGGATTATCGCTTTGGAGCTTTAGCATTGGCAAATCTATTAATTATTGCTGTTGAAGAACAGCTAACCAGCTTTATTGGCTTAAGGTTAACGGAAGATTTACCAAAACCAATTCCTTTACTGCCCTTTCTAGATGTGGATGTCGATGGATTTAATTTAGTCGGTATTCTGAAAGCTGAAAACACCATTTTAGTAGTGTGCTTAACAGTAGTTGTTTCATTTTTGTTGAAACGATTAAAGGACCGTTCGGTTTTACTTGGAGGAATAGTTCTATTTTTCTGCGGCTATGCTGTCATCAGTTTTAATAGTGTTCCAATCGTGCTTATTCTGGCAATGTTTATTGCTACTTTAGGAGAATTGATGAATATACCTGTCAAGCAAGCTCTGTTAGCGAACATGGTTCCGGATCATGCAAGAAGTTCATATATGGCAGTATACGGGCTTTTGTCGATGGGAGGGTCACTCATGGCCGGTGTATTCATCTTTTTGTATGGAAGGGTACCTTCATTTTTCCTGACAGCTGTATTTGTACTAATGGGAATCTTAACTTTCATTATATTTTGGAGGTTGACGAAAACAGAAGCAACGTCTCAACATATAAATAAAGTTAAAATTGGCTGAAAAAAAAATAATGATTGAACGGTGGCTTTACTTCAATACGGAGTGAAGCCTTTTTCTAGTTTGTAAAGTGGTAGGTTAGTTTAATAAGAAAGGAATACTAGAATGGTTTTAATGTTACAATTAATGAAAAATAATCCAATTTAAATTAGGGGGGAGTATTATGAGGATATACACAGTAGAAAAAGAGAATTATGTATAGAGTAAATTTATTCTTTTTAGTATTTTTCGTTTTGTTAGCAGGTTGTTCTAGACAAGAAACCATTAAAGCTACTGGGGAAGGGGGAAGATTGGAAAGCACATGTGGTATACGAAGTGACCAATTCCGAACTCTATGATAGAGGAGGAATTGAATATACAGGAGATGAAGAACTTATCTATGTCACTTATAAGGTAATTACTGGCCGCCTAGGCGGCCAGAGCGAGGAACTTTATCCCCAAGAAAAACAAACCGCGATATCTTTTGGGATGGGCTCAACTAACCATCCTCCAACTAAAGATGAAGTAGTTATTGAGTTAAATCATTCTTATATAGAAATTGAATGGTGGACTAAAACAGGGGAATATGAAGAAAAAATTGACTTGAAAGTTAACTAAGTTTGAGAGGATTTTAATCAAGCTTTATTACAAACTATCAATCTTATTTTTAAAGCTAGATCTAAAATTCCTTATTCAACAAACACATTGGATTAGCTAATGAGTTTGAAGTAAAGAGTAAATGGTGGTGATTATTATGAAATTCTTAGGAGTTATTATTATTTTATGGATTTTTTTATGGTCTATTACAAATACGTTAGAAAAGTTAACAGATAAGATTTTGGAGAAACAAGACAAGCAGTATAAAATATTAGAGGAAATAAAATCGAACTTAAATGATAAATTAGAATAGAAGATTGAACTTTTTTTAAGGCCTATTAATGCGATTCCTTCTGAAACTAATGTGGCAGGCTCTTCTGAAGTTATACTGGGTGTTCCTCATGATAAAAAAGCATTTTTCCTTTCCTTTTTTATATAATGGAAAGGGGGGACAATTATGAATCAAATTATATACTTATTTAGGCATGGAGAGACCGTTTTTAATACATAAGGATGTTATCAAGGAGAACTTGATTCGCCATTAACTGAGGATGGAATAAATCAGGTCAAATTGAATGCTAGAATGTTGAAGAGTTTTATAGATAATCCACAGGAGTGGCAAGTTATCTCTAGTCCACTTGGGAGAGCTTTAGAAAGCACCAAAATCATTTGTGAAACAATAGATTATGATTTTAGTAAGGTGAAAATAGACACTCGTTTAAGTGAAGTTGCTGTAGGATCATGGGCTGGATTAACAATAAATGAAATTGAAGCTTCTTGGCCAAATAATATGGAGAACACAGATATATATATATAAATGGTATTTTAACTCTCCTGATGGAGAAAGTTATGAGGCTGTCGCGAACAGGATATCTAGTTGGCTTTTAGACATAGTAAATATTCCTAAAGTTATCGTAGTTTCTCACGGGCTTACAGGAAGGATATTACGCGGGATATACGGTAATTTTAAGAAAGAAGATGCATTAATGCTTGAGGTATCTCAAAATACCTTCTTTAAATTAACCGATCAAAAGATTCAAAGAGTGTGTTCGGAATTCGAAGTTTTTTAGGAAAGTACTAGTGATTTAGATGTTAGATAAAGTTAGGAACAAAGTACGCATTTTCTAATAAAGGGAGAAAACTCATGAATAAATTTGTAAATGACAAACTGAATGAAACGAGAAATAACCTATTAAAGGAGATTACTGTATTAAGTGATGCTCAATTTAATAGTAAGATTGACATGAATATGTGGAGTATAGCTCAAGTATGTCATCACTTAGTTTTAGTGGAAGAAGCATCTTTAAAGGCTATTGCATGGGGGTTAAATCAAGTTGATAGTACTCAAAAAGAGCGTAAAAAAGTTCAACTTATATTGGAGAGAACAAAAAAGATGAAAGCTCCAAAAATCGTTGAACCAGATGTAGAGCCATTTGAAATTCAGCAAGTCATTGATTTGTTAAACGATTCTAGAAAAAAAATCATGAATTTTCTTAGTACAATAAAAGATAAATCCATATTGGCGGAAAAATCAGTGATGCATCCTGCTTTAGGTGAATTACCTCTTGATCAATGGATTGAACAGATTTACTTGCATGAACTGCGACACATAGAACAAATAAGAGAAATAAAATTAATATTAGATTCGAAGCACTAAAATCATAGTAATAAACGGGTCCTTTCTGGAACATAAAGTTCGTCATGCTTATTCAACTGAAGAGGTAGGTTAATTCACTAAGTATTCAATTATTATTCCATATATAAATTGATTGTGTCATTTGTCACTATTTCTTTACCTATTGCTTGAATATATAAATGGTCATGTAGGTATGGCTTATCTATGTTCCAAGTTAAAGAAAAGTTATTATCAATTTGATTTTCTTGAATGTCATATCCAATAAGTTTTCTTTCTGTCCATGTTTGAGTACCTGTTGGAATCAACCAGAATAAGATGGTTTCTGTATTTTCTGCTTCAACATGAAATGTTATTTTCTCTGTTCCTTTTGGGATCTGTACCCAAATTCCGTCTTTTGGATAGTCTGTATATATACTTTTAATTTCGGGTTTGGATGATGTAATAGGACTTACTTGACTAATAAATGGTTGAAATGCCGTTAAGATATTTAAAGCAAGAAAAAATTTCAATATCATTAATTTCACCTCAAAAGTAGTATTCACCTTACAAGGATTTATATGTGTTATTCAATTCCCGTGAAAATATTCAACTAACATGGGCTTTACTTAAAGAAGTTGATTGGCTTTCAACAGGCAATTTAAAATATTTAAAAGGGGCAGAAGGCACAAAAATCTTGTCAGAGGACATATTAATTGGTTTATAGTGGATTATTAAACAAATAATAAAATATATTAATATAAATTAATGAATAAAATAAAAATCACCTTTTCATTTTTTGAAAAGGTGATTTTTAGGATTGTAGAACCTATAAAACTCTTATTACTTCTTAATACATTCTCTTAGGCAATTAATACACATTTAATAGTTTATTCAATAGGCAACATGAGTCGAAATATAGTTTCATGCGGTGAGGTTGATATTAAGAACAATTCACAATTATTAGCTTCAGCAAGTAATCGACTTAAAGGTAACCCAAGCCCTAATCCTTGCTTCTTCTTTCTTTTGCTATCTCCTCGATAATATCGTTCAAAAATATAAGGAATTTCTTGTTCTGCAATACCTTTACCATTATCTAATATATCAAGGTATAACTTTTTTTCTTCCATATTGAGGCTTATAATGATTTTAGTAGCCTCTGCTCCTGCACTATTCATTAAGAGGTTAAGTAGAATTTGCTTCATCTGACCTCTGTCAGCTACTATTTTCAGTGGTTTGATTAAAGGAGAGATATCAATGTCTATATCTTTAAAACCTTCTATGGAATGAACCTGTTGGATTACTTCTTCTATTACATCCGAGAGAGATAATAAGACAAACTCTCCATTAATTGTGCTAGATTCTAATGACGCAAAATCTAATAAATCTTCTACCATTTTTTGCATTCTTTTAGCTTCTTCTAATGTTGTTACTAAAAATTGATCTGCTGTTTCCCCTGTGACAACGCCTTCTTGGACGGCTTGAATCATACCACGAATCGAAGTAACAGGGGTCCTTAATTCGTGAGAAACTCCTGCAAGTAAATCTGTTCTCATTTGTTCAAGTTGTTGCAAACGCTTCGTCATCATCTTAAAAGAAGAAAATAGTTGTTGTAGTTCAGCTTCTTTTACTTTCGTTGCTGATGGTAGGTTCGGAGAGTAATCCCCTTCCGAGACTTGTATTGCAGCTTCCGTTAATTGATGTAAGGGACGAGTTAATTTTCTTGAAAGGTGATATATTACAAGCCAACCTCCAAATGCGATTCCCAAAATAATTAGTACGAGAAAGCTATAAGTTTCGATATTATCTAAAAATATTTCTGGTGAAGGGGTACTTAAATATAAAGCTCCTATCACTTCGCCCTCTTTACTTAGAGGGATACCTACACGTAGCCATGTAACACCCTTGAGTTTTATTTTTTCTTTAGTAGAATTCCCGCCTAGCACACTTTCAATAGTAGAAGGTGTTTCAACAAGATTCTCGGGTAATGATATATCTAGACTAGAAAAGTTAACAAGATTGTGACCCTCTTCATTAAAAACTTGCATATAATCTTGAGCAACCGGACGTGCTACTTCCGTTGCTATAGCGGGTGTAGAAGGTACAGCAGGTGTGAAAGGTAATGGATCTTGTTGAAAATTTGGTTGTGATTGTATTATATCTATAGCACGTAAATATGAATCACTAAGTTGTTCAGCTCTTGCCTGTAGTATTTGAAAATTTTGTTTATTTTCGTTTACTTTTAGCCATACACCAGCGACAGTCCCTAAAAAGATAAGAATGGCTATTAACACTCCCGTATATCTACGAGTCCAAAAACGCAGTAAAGGGATACTTTTATCAGACTGTAAGCTAGTTAACACGTAGCACATACCCCATTCCACGTAATGTTTTAATTTCGCCTTCGTCTGGTGACCAATCACGCAAGTGTTGACGAATTCTTTTGATCGACGCATCTACAGCTCTATCTGCACCCTCATAATTCATACCCCATACATAATCTAATAGTTGATCGCGATTAAAGCATTGATTGGGGTGTTTTCCTAGGAAGGCGAGCAGTCCCCAATCACGTGGTGACAAAGGAATTAGCTCATCATAAATAAAGGCTGTACGAGTAGTAAGATTTATTACAAGGTGACCTAATCTAATAATTTCATTATCTTCTAAATGTGAAGGACGGCGTAATACGGCTTGAACTCTAGCCACAACCTCCTCAGGATCGAATGGCTTTGTGATATAATCATCAGCCCCTTGTCCAAGTCCTGCTAGTCGTTCGGGCACACTACCTCTAGCTGTTAGGATAATGACAGGACAACTACCATATTGACGGATTTGCTTTAGAATATCCAGCCCATCATTTTGAGGCAACATCAAATCCAAAAGTACCAATGAAGGGTTATAATTAAAAAAAGTTTGAATTACATTACCTTCTCCTAAATTGTGCAAAACCGAAAAATCATTTCTTTCCAAATATACTTTTAATAACTGAGCAATTGGCAATTCGTCCTCAATAAGTAAGATGCGCTTCACTACAAACATCCTTTCTACGATACTTTGTAATTAACTTACCATAATAAAAGCTTATTCGTTAGTCTATAACTTGAATATGTCTATAATATGACAACGATTCATTTTTTCCTATATAAATAGGGGATATGGCAGTAGACTCCTATCTGACTATATTTTTCAAGTCGTCATATTATGGTCACATTCATTAGTTAAATTAAGTATGTGGGAAACGGCATCCCATACTATATCGCATAGCGAATAATAATTAGGAGGAATTTGAAATGAAAAAAGTTTTATTAATTGGTGCAGTAACACTAGGAGTTTCAGTAATGGCTGGTTCAGCTTTAGCTTCTACACAGAATACAAATGAGGAATCGGTACCTGCAATGAGCTCAAC
Source organism: Psychrobacillus vulpis (assembly GCF_006861825.1). Lineage (GTDB taxonomy): Bacteria > Bacillota > Bacilli > Bacillales_A > Planococcaceae > Psychrobacillus > Psychrobacillus vulpis. The sequence continues at coordinate 73,586 of NZ_VDGI01000026.1, forward strand.
GCCAGCAGTAGAAGTAACAGCTGAAGAAAGAGCGGTACTTGAAAAAGAAGCACTTGAAGTGGAAGGAACACCTTTAGTAGACTCAACTCCAACAATAGAAGGAACACCAGCAGCAGAACTAACGCCAGCAACAAAAGCAACAGAGGAAGAAATTGCAGCACATGAAAAAGAACAAGCGTCAAAAAAATAAGCTAATTACTTTTGCATGAGACTTCAGGCTAGATTTTAGTTGACCATTTGAATTATGCTGTTACAAACATGTTACTAGTAAGATTCTGTGTAAACGTCAAATGAAATAAATCTTCTAACGAAATCTGTGCTATGTGATTGTCATAGTGCAATCATTCGTTAGAAGTTTTTCTATGATATCATCTGAACGACAAGCGATCTGGTATTCACTTCATATAAAAGCTCGTAAGTAGCTTCCCCGTTGAGTCCCAGCTATCTACTGAATAACCATCTATTCTAAGTCCCTCTGCAATCGCTTATTGCAAATTTAGCTCGTCTTATACAATAAGTATTTTCATGCGCACATTAATTCTTTTATTTTTAAGTGAAGAAAAACTAAAATAGTGGATAGGAGTAAATAAATGTTTGAAATTAAAAATGTATCCAAACAGTATAACGGCGAATTCGCTTTGAATAATATCTCCTTTACAATGGGAAAAGATTGAATTTTATAGTTGGTGCTTCGGGTAGTGCTAAAACAACTCTATTGAAAATTATCGGTGGTATGGAACAAGATTTCGGTGGCGAGGTTTACTATTGCGGAAAGAATATGAAAGCATTAACCTAAAGGAAATAGGGCTACTGTCCGCTTTGGGATATAATAAAGGTACAATCCAGAAAATGATTGTCAGAGAAAATTTGCTTTTATCTGCAATGGCAGCTATTTTTCAAGCTGTCCTCATTGGCTGTACTTATTTAGTGGGAATGATTTTCAATTTAGCAATTATGGTCACCCCACTACAAATCTTGCAATCCATACTTTCCACAGGTGTTGTTGTTATTGTAATTAGCATAATAGCTAGCTACAAGTTAATTCATACGGAGCCTGCTGTTACGTTGAGGAAGTAATTCATCTTATTTAATCAAAATTAATTGTTAATTTCATAATCAATAATTTCTAATACATCTTCTTGCAAATCTATATTTTGAAATGCCACAGCCTTTATGGTTGTGGTATTTTTTTTGTTTTACAGTAGTTGTATACAAACTGTGTTTGCACTATATTCTGCCCCACTAAGTCATGGGAGTTTAAGAAAGAATTAATTTATTTCTTTGATATATTTTGTGACGTTTCCTAAACAACAGCTCCCTTGGGGATTATTCGCCTCATAGCCACATCTGTTTTCTTTTACGTTTTCACGAATAAGTTCTAATGGATTAGGAAGAAGTCCTTGTTCCACATAATCATTTATCTTTTCTTTAGTCCAATCAAAAAAATAACAAATAGGCGCATTTTCTAAATCATCTTTCTGATGGACTGCTACCTTTATGATGGATAAAGGGTACTTCTTATTATTAGTATCAAAGTTTTTTAGCATTTATTGTTTCTATTTTTGATGGTTTAAGTTGTGACTTTAAAGTAATTAGCTTTACGATTTTAGCTTTATTATTACAAAACGGACAAAATCCATTATTTTCTTTTTTTTTCTTTTGGATTACTACTATAACAAGTTTGCGGAAATGTTTGTTGTGCACACAATTAAATTGATATTTCTCCTGTCAAAGAAGCTAGATTACGGGGGTAAAGTGGAAGGGATTTTGTGTTTCTTTCTCAACGAATCGTTTTAAAACTATCTTTTTGCAAATCTAAATGTAGAAATTATCTCAGCGTAGCTCCAAATGTAATGATTTGTTCATCTTCAGTTAATATAGACAATATATTCTAAGGTCGTAGTTAAGAATGGAGGAGTTAATTATGAACCTTGCTTGGAAAGAAATTAAGAAAAATAAAGTAAGATTTTTGATTTTAGGTTCAATTGTGTTTCTTGTTAGTTTACTAACTTTTATTATTTCTGGTTTGGCAAATGGATTATCACAAGACAATGCTGCCCTTATTAAAGATTTACCTGAAGGGCAATTTTATATGAATGAAGATGCAGATGAAACTTATAATCTGTCAAGAATAGATAGCGGTATCCAAAATGAAATATTAAAAATACAAAAGGATGCTGTAGCGTTTTCAATTCAAATGGGCTTTTTAAATGATGAGGCGGATAAGCAACAGAGTATTGCCTTTGTGACATCCACCGATTCAAAATTATTTGAAAATGTTAAGCACGAGGAAATAATATTAGATAGCTCATTGAAGGATAAAGGTATAAAGGTAGGAGATACATTAACTAATAATCAATTTAGTGGGAAGTTTGTTGTAAAGGGCTTTGTTGATCAAAAAAAATATAGTCATGCTCCTGTTGCTTATATCAGTATGGAGGATTACAAAGAAATTTACCGAGTTGAACAAATGCAATTAGTTTTCACACCAGAAGGGGATTCTTCACAAGAATTCACAGGGTTACAATCATTTTCAAAGAAAGATTTTCTCAATACCATTCCAAGTTATAGCGCAGAACAGATGTCTCTAAATATGATTGTTTGGTTTTTAGTAGTAATTAGTGGAATGTTGTTTGCTATCTTTTTCTACATGATGAACGTTCAAAAAATTGGTTTATACGGTATTTTAAAAGCAATAGGTTTAAAAACAAGTAGATTATTCAAAATGATATGGACGCAGATGGTTGTTATTACAGTAATTTCACTAGTTATATCTATTACACTCAGTCAAGTTTTTAATATGATTGCACCTGAGGGAATGCCTTTCAGTTTATCTTTTAAAACAACTGGGCAATTGTCTATAGTATTCCTGATTATTGGATTTATTGGAGCTACACTTTCAGGAATTCAAATAAAAAAAATCGAACCATTACAAGCGATACAGCAAGGAGAGGTTTAAGATGACACTATTTACAATTGATGAAGTTAGAAAATCGTTTACTAATGGTGAAGTAAAGGAAGAAATATTAAAAGGAATTAATCTTTCTCTTAGAGAAGGCGAGATAACAGCGTTAGTGGGTGCATCAGGCTCTGGTAAAAGTACACTTCTTACAATATCTGCGGGACTTCAACCTACATCAGATGGGCAAGTAATATTCGAAGGAAAAAATATGACTACCATGAGTTCAGAGCAAGTTCGAAAAGTAAGAGCAAGTAAATTTGGTTTTGTCTTTCAATTTGCACATCTTGTTCCTTTTCTTACGGTAGAAGAACAACTAATGCTTATGCTAGATGTTTCTGAATCGAGATTAAAGAAACATGAACAAAAAGAAGAGGTTAATAGAATACTAAAACTAGTTGGGATGGACCATCGAAAAAATTCCTATCCTAATTTATTGTCAGGTGGGGAGAAACAGCGAGTTGCAATCGCTCGTGCAATAATTCATAAACCTAAAGTTCTCTTCGCAGATGAACCAACGGCAAGTTTAGATTCAAAAAGATCTAAAGATGTTATGTTGTTAATCAGAGAATTAACTAAAACACTTAATATTACTACTTTAATGGTTACACATGATGAAGAAATGCTTTCTTATGCTGATCAAATAATTAAAATGAGCGATGGTCTAATTTTGCAAAATGTAGATTAAATCCTTGAACTTCAGAATTTTATTTTAGACTAAAGATGATGAAAGGTGCATCATAAAAGCAGACTAATTAACCACTTCGATATGAGGTAAATTACCTTATTCACAACTTAATCTTTTCATAAACTATAGATAGCTATAGGAAAGGAGGAGATATGAGATGTCTGGATATGATGGCGGTGGATACGGTAGTAATCGAAGTTCGAACTTCGTGTTGATTGTAGTGTTGTTTATCTTACTTATTATTGTAGGAGCATCATTTATGTACTAATCATGTATGATGTGGATTAAGAGTGAATTTAGCTTTAACAACATCACATTCTAGTAGTGGGGCATTTTATTAGTGTGTTTTATCGAACGGTTTTTAGAGAGCTGATTAACTAGGTAGGTAAAAATATTGCGATACAATCCACTCATTTTTCTATTCTATTCTAATCAAGCGACCTTCTCCTAATTCGAGTTGGTCGTTTTTTTATTTATCTTTAAGTAAATAGTATTTAACAATAATATAGACAACATATAGATATTAGATTATTATTCCTAGTGAAATAGGTATATTATTTTATTTATGGTGTTTTTCAAGTGAAACAATTTACCTTAATTTTTGATGATGGAGAGTAAAAAAATATGAAAAAATACATTTTTTATCAAAATGATGATTTGTTCGGAATTTTTACTAAAAAAGAGGATGCGACGGAGCGATTATTTATTCCGAAGAGAATGATTAATATCTCATTACAAAAAGGGGATATAGTAGAAATCGTCAGGATGGACAATGGGTATCAAATAAGTATATTAAAATAAGACGTACTAGACGCATATTGTGTAGGAAAAAAAGAGCACCATAAGATGCTCGTTGATAGTAATTATTTTTCAGTCGCTATATTTCCCATTGCAATAGAAATTCTATTCCAATTGTTGATTTGATTGATGATTAGAACAAGGTCAACATATTGTTTCTCGTCATAATGTTCGCGTACTCGTTGATAAAGCTCATCCGGAACACGTTTTGTCGGGATTAATGTCACGTGCTCTGTCAACTCTAAAGCTACTTTTTCTGCTTCTGTGTAGAATTCACACTCTTTCCATGCACTAACACAGTAAAGTCGCTGTTCGGTTTCACCCATTTTTCGAGCATCTGATGTATGCATATTCAAACAAAATGCACATCCGTTAATTTGAGAAGCACGAATTTTAATAAGCTCACGAAGTTTTCGTTCGATTGCTGTCGTTTTCGTGTACTTCTCCATATCCATCATAATTTTCATACCATCAGGTGCAATTTCATAATAGGGGACTCTTTGGCCCATAAAGCAAAACTCCTTTAATTTATGATAAGGCTATTATACCTTTAAAAAGAACATTTGTACTAATTCATTACTCTTATACCATTAATTCAAGAAGAAATCTAATTGTAAAGGGTAATTAGAATTGCTTCGCAGTATGAACAAAATGCGACGTAATTGCTACTTGTGAAACATATGGCGAAATGATTTCGCATTAATTAATAGCAGCAAAAACGCTCAGATAAATCGAATTGGGAAATTACCCATAAATTCGATTCGTCTGAGCGTGTTTTAAATAATGGAGTTTCTTCTATACTATTTCTGACAAGCTCAGCCATCTTTGTCTCCGTGACGCGCATCGGCATTAGCAGGAAGAGTTGAGCTAACAAAACTTGGTTAGAACTCACGCATTGCTGCACAGTTTTTACATGTTGTTGGTGCTTTTAGAATAACTTATGTTCCAGAATTAACGTCACCATTTGTTTCACTTGGTTTTTTGGTAGTAAGTGTTTCAAAGCGGTAAGTATAAATAATAGTTTTATATTTGCCTTTTTTAATGATTATTGGTTGAGTTGTATTATCGATTCTGTTGGTTATTTTGTTGTGCGTTATTTCGTTTAGATTGATTTAAATCTAAATCTTCTGCAAATTCTTCACGATTGTTTTTTGAATTAGGTTCTTTTTTCTTAAAGTTTGGTTTACTTTTCTTTGTCATGGTATCGTCACCTCCTAGAGTTTAATGTGCTCAGTATAGATGGTCTTATTCTAAATGATTAGTTCTTTGCAATTTTTTAATGAAAAATCAAATTGGAAATAGTTCATTGAAGTAAAAAATTTTAAATGGGCTGGTTAAGGAATTTGTGTTTGAAGAAGAAACAGATTTGGAATGAATAGTTGAAGAACAAAGTGAAAAGTAACTTGTACTTTACTTGAAGACCATAGAGCTGTAATGGTAGCCAATTTTTTCTATTGAACTAACTGGGCAGGTTAGCCAAAAAGTAAATATAAAAAAGCCAAATTTTAATAAATTCGGCTTTAAAATGATGTATCTATTAAAAGAAAATGATAGGAAACAAAGTATTTTTTAGTTGTATTATATATTACGAGTTTATGCCCTACTTGGAATAAACCCGAAATATTAAAATTATGAGTCAAGAAACAAAGCTTATAAACTAGTATTCCCGCTATAATTGTGCCTATGAGGATTCATTCCGTTAATAGTAGTAACCCCACTAAACTCATGATAATGACCGCCGTTAGGAAGGGGAATAGCTGGACCAGTAACTCCACGAATTTCATGTTGATGTTGATCGTCCACAGATGTAAAGGTAAAGTATCGATGAGTGTGTGGGACTCCGCTTGGTGCTGGTTCAGTAATCCCAGCGTATCTGTGATTATGTCCCGCATCAAAAGAAGTTACGCCTCTATATTCGTGGACATGGGCAGGAACGGGTCTGCCATCCCATGAAGTGATAAAAAGTTGGTGGGAATGCTGTGGATCCGAATCGTCTGAATGATACATGAATCCAGAAACAGGGATTTCCAAATGTACAACTCCTTTTTGCCATTTTCAATAATTTATGTAATTGAGATAAATAAGGATACAAACTGTATTAAAAATGAGAGTAGTGCCCTCTTAGGACATGATCACAAGTCCGGTTCAATCGGTGAAGATGGTTCGGGAGATAAATAATTTTTTAAAGTAAATAACGCAAAAATGGGGAATGAATTTAAATTTGGTATCACTAAGATGTAGAACTTGAAGAATATTCCCCAAATTTAAAAGAATTTATATTTTAATTTCAGAAGAAAAGACCGAAGATGACTTTTGAAACGTATAAATCTTGTTCAACTATCGTTAAAAATACTGCAGATTAACCTTTGCAGGAAATAGAAGCCCGAATGTAGAAATAGCCATGGGAATAGCAAATCGGAAATTACCTTGAGGAGGAAACAGATTATGAGCGACAAACAGACATTACGAGGACTCACTACCGTCAGTTTTTGGGCGGCTGATCTAGCCGCGGCAAAGAAGTGGTATTCTGAGCTGTTGGGCATCGACCCATATTTTGAACGCCCTGGATATGCCGAGTTTCGTCTCGGCGATTACCAGCATGAGCTGGGCCTGATCGATAGCCGCTACGCGCCCGATGGTTTGGCAAGCGGCCACCCGGGCGGTGCTGTCGTGTATTGGCACGTTGACGATGTGATAACAACTTTCCAGAGGCTGCTGTCTATGGGAGCGAAAGAGTATGAGGCACCTACAGAGCGCGGTCCGGGATTCATTACTGCCTCCGTGGTTGATCCCTTTGGTAACATCCTAGGCATTATGTACAATCGGCACTATTTGGAGGTTCTAGGTTCGCCCGGAAAGATGTGACCCAAAACATCCGCATTTGTCTTAACACATGTCCAGTTTGTACTACTCACATCGCTGGTATGTTTACAAATATCCTAATGTAGTACGTCTATACAGTGCAGCCAGATTGGTTTTGTAACCTCGGACAGAAAGGGCATGTTGAAGCTCATCTTTTTTCTATTTCTTTTTCTTTGTTCTATGGGCGAAGCTCTCTAGCTTTTCAGGAACATCTTAATAATGTAAAAGTTCACTCTTGTAGCTTTCAAAAAGTAGACAAAAGAGACAAAAAAGAGGGCGTTTGTAGATGTGTTAAAACACTTTACGAACATCCTCTTTTTCCATACACAAGGGTTTTTATTTATATAGAATAGTGAGGTTATTAAACTACGGTGGGGTTGTTATAAGAAGGATTAACGCAAAAACGACTGAAAATCGACCAAATAAGAAGAAATAACCCAAGATAAGGTAATATTCAATCGAGTAGCAACATCTATATAGACGTTGCTCTTTTTATATTTAAAAGTACTTCTGATAATATTCTTTCCTTAACCTTCCACTTAACTGAGCATAGATCTTGGTGGTTTCACTCTTCTCATGCCACATAAGACTTTGTATAACTTCAATAGGAGCTCCATTATTCATCAAATGAGTTGCATAGCTGTGTCTAAGTTGGTGTGGATGAATCTCTTTATTAATTTCCGCACGATTGGAGATCCGCTTGATGATGTATCGCATTTGGGCGACACTCATTTGATGTGGCTGTCTTGCTGTTAAAAAGATAGCTGTATTATGATCGGTACGGGTTTCCATATAGCGTTTAAGCCATATATCGCAACGTGTATTAAAATAAACTTCCCTTTCCTTATCGCCTTTTCCTCTAACGATAGCAGATTGATTGGACCAATTAATATGGTTCTTTTCCAACGCCACTATTTCTCCAATTCGACAACCGGTGGAAAACATGAATTCAAAAATCGCTTTTTCCATTGGGGAATGACAGGATTCACGAAGGTGTTCGATCTCCCGTTCGGTTAAATACTTGGGGATCCGCTTGCCTACTTTGGGTTCTTTAATTTTGGAAGTTGGATTCTTACTCAGGTAGCCTTCTTCATGAGCCCAACGAAAAAAGGATTTCATAAACCGGATACGATGTGCAAGACTGGCTGATTTTAAATGCTTGCCGGATATAGCAAGGTACTCCTTTAGTCGATTTGTATCCAGCAATTCCATGTCTACATCCTTAAAATAATCAATTAGTAGCAAAGACTGTAACTGGTAGGCCCTCAATGTTTGTGGCGAAAAGCCCTCTATTCGTTTATCCGCTTCAAACGAAGCCCATGCTTTTGACAGTAACAATTTCATTCCCCCTAAAATAGTACTCTTAAAGGGATTATTGCCAACTTAATAGAATTATAGACATAAGAAGTGTTTTTTTACTAACGGGGCAGGTTAGTTTAAGAAGAGAAAATGAGCTTTTGATAATTCCTAATGGAAAATTTAATCCTAATTGAATCTTTTATATGTTACTAACGTAGAAAAGAAAAGGTAGTTTTGTTTAATTGATTATATTTAAAAAAGAAATAAAAGTAACAATTACTATTAAGAGTGGGGGTTATCCTTTTGTGGATTCTTTTTGAAGCAGCTGCAATACTAATTATTATTACAGTGTCTCTGTTAATACATGAAATGGGCCATGCAATTGCATGGATTTTACAAAATAAGAAAGCAAGAGCAGATATATATATGGGTTCATCAAGTAAAGAGAATAAACTAAAGTTAACTATTGGAAGAATTACATTTTATTTAACCATATCTTTTTCAGGTTTCTGCCGTCTTTCGAATCCAGAAGAATTACCGCCCATTACAAATAAACAAAGACTCATTTCCGCTGCAGGTGGACCAATAGCCTCTTTGTTTGGTTTTGTAACACTATATTTTATCTCCCATTTAATTTCTGGCGTGTTAGGCATTATAATTAACAGAGTTGCAATCATTAGTTTAATGGTATTCTTAACAACAGCAATTCCTTATACTTATCCTTCATTCTTAAGACATTTAGGCGGTTTTCAATCTGATGGTTTAAAAATTCTTAACCTACTTAAAGAAATTAGAAAACACCATAAAGTAGCTTCATAAGAAGAATATTTTTTATTGTACCTACAGGGTCGTTAATAGAGCAAAGGGTTTAGTGTCCTTTTTGTTGAACTAATTGTACACTTCTTATCGCAACATTGGTTGGGATAAAAATAAACAAGTAATTTTGTTAAGCTAACGGGTGCTTGTGCGGCCGAGCCTAGGTCGTATCATATAGCGGGTGGGATTCCCGTCGAGAAAGAACTAGCCATTCACTCGTAGCGAGTCTTGGAGGGCTAATGGTAACATTAGCCTTTAAGCGTAGACAGTT
>NZ_VDGI01000027.1 GCF_006861825.1 Psychrobacillus vulpis
ATCTAGGGTAAACTTTAATTGGGTCATTATTAATCTCTCCTCATTGTTTATCGTCGTTGAAAACATTGTAACCAAGAGGGATTAATTTGACCCTTTTCCTTTTTACACAATTATATGGACTTAATCAACTGAACTTGTGATTAGCGGACATGAGTTTGCGATTCCAAGAAATCGGTCCAAAGAAAGCACCTGAATTTGCGTTTATGAAGGTTTAATTTGCGATTCGTGAAGCTGAACTTGCGATTAGCGCCACTGAGTTTGCGATTCTAAGAAATCAGTCAAAAGAGAGTACCTGAACTTGCAATTATAAAGGTTTAATTTGCGATTAGGTAAACTGAACTTGTGATTAGCGGACATGAGTTTGCGATTCCAAGAAATCGGTCCAAAGAAAGCATTGAACTACCAATTTAAAACCCCCAAAAATGAATCTACAGTCATCGATTCTATTGAGGAGAGTAATATCGCCAAGCACCTCCTTTATGAGCATGTAAATTCATATTTTTTAGCATACGTGATGCAGAGTAAATAGAGTCTAATTTGCAAAAATCACGAAACTCTTTATTTGTAATCTCATTTTTGATTAACCAGAAATACTCTTGAACAGTTTGAATGTGAGCATCCCTCGCATTCTTTTTACAGGAAGGACATGTCCATGTTTTTCCGTTTCGTTTCATTCCTAACACCCCACAATAGGGACATTCAACTCCTGCGATCAACTCAGTGGGAGATATACGGTAAAATTCACATAATGGTGGATAAGAAAAAGTGAATTGCTCTGTTAGAATCACTTGCTCAATAGTTTGCAATTGCTTAGAAGATAAGGGAGGGGAATTGGATTGATTGTACATCTGAATTACTTTTTCATTCATACTTTCTAATTGATAGAATGGGTAGTGGATAGGTTTTTTCCGAATTCTACACGATTTGGCTGTCATGATGACGGCTCCAATCACGTTCCAATTCGGTAGCTCTTTTTGAAAATATGCCTTAATAAACCGGATATGCTTCATAAGTTGGAAATATGGATTTGGTAGAGATATCTCTTCACCTTTCTTATCAATTTTATAAAATTCCTCTGAATCTGTATCAATAAATAAATCATCACTAAAATTTTTTGATTCGAGAATGATACAGCAGCGATCCGTCACAAGTAGACAATCAATTTGCACTTTCCAGTCACCTAATTCCAATCTCACATCGGAAAAAATTTTTATTTGACCTGGCAATCTGACCTCTGCCAGTTTCTTTAAAATTCGATTTTCCCCACGAGAACCAGCTTCCATTTTTCTTATTTCTTCTCTCAGGTAATGAAGGTCCTTGTGTACATCAGGTAATCTTTTCAATAAAGCATGGTGTCTTTTCACCAAAATAGTTCACCTCCAATCTCCCTTTATGATACATACATGAGACAGAATATTCTACCAAAAATTACTTGAAACCAATTAATTGAGTTTTCGTCTTAAGTATGACAAAATATCCACTAGCAGGAGGGGAACCAATGAAACTAATACATACAATAGCAATTGCATCACTCACACTACTACTAACAGCATGCGGTAGCAATAAAGATAGTAATGAGAACAACGGATCCGTAAACGACAACGCGCCATCTGATACACAATCAGTTACAGACCACGGAGCTACAGACAAATCTGAAGTAGGGTTTGAAATGGCTGGCGGAAATATTGAAGAAGCAGAGAATGTACCGGAAAAAGAAAAAACAGCAGTACTCGAAGCATTCAACGAATATATGGATGCATTCAATGAAGAGAATATTAGCCGTTACATGAGTGTCATTTCTAAAAATCCAGAAGGCTTCAACTATGACGATGAAAAAGCTGTAGTCGAAGAAACATTTAAAGAATACGATACAAAACGTACAGCGGAAAACGTCACTATTATCAAATACGAAGAAACCCATGCTCAAGTTTTTGCAAATGTACATATCGCCTTAGAGCAACCATCCACTGGTGCCAAACTTGATCGGGAAGGTCGCCAAGTAACCGTATTTGTTAAAGAAGATGGTAAATGGCTTGTTACAAGCGTCTACTTTATAGGAGATTCATCAGAATAAAATACAAGCTCCCTCGCATATATGACAAATATCATGTCGAGGGCCTTTTTATGCTTTCATTTCCCAAAACTATTCAGTAAACTAATGTTAGGAGTGTGATTATTTACATGAAAACGGTAGTAGTAACAGATAGCACCGCTTATATCCCAAAAGAAATACGTGATCGCCTTCACATCCACATGGTGCCCCTTAGCGTTGTCATTGGAAATGACACATATCGAGAAGAAATTGACATTAGCACGACTGAATTTTACGAGAAAATCCGAAATGATCGAGCCCTTCCGAAAACGTCTCAGCCGTCCCTAGGGAATTTTGTCGAGACATTTGAAGAGCTATCGAAAGAATACGATGCAGTCATTTCTATCCATCTATCGAGCGGAATTAGTGGAACACTTGCTGGTGCGAAACAAGCTGGCGAAATAGTAAACAATTTGGACGTGTACACATTTGACTCAGAAGTTTCTTGCATGGTGCAAGGCTTTTATGTCGTTCGAGCTGCTGAAATGGCTCTATCTGGTGCCCATCCAGAGGAAATTTTAATAGAACTAAACGCGATGAAACAAACGACATGTGCTTACTTCATGGTGGACAACCTGGATCATTTGCATCGCGGTGGCCGCTTAAACGGCATCGAACGTATCATTGGCTCTGTACTTCAAGTAAAGCCAATCCTCCATTTCCAAGATAAAGTCATCGTACCATTCGAAAAAGTACGCACTCGCAAAAAAGCGATGAAACGAATTGCAGACTTACTTCAAGAAGACGCTCAAAAATACGAAAAACTACAAGCGACTATCATCCACGCAAACAATGAAAACGATGCAATCGATTGGAAAAATGAATTAGAAGAAATTCTACCAAACGTTCAATTTACAATCAGCTATTTCGGACCAGTCATTGGCACGCATCTAGGTGAGGGTTCGATGGGACTTGGATGGGTGAAAATTGACTAGCCTAAAAAGTTAGGAAGATACCCATGAACAAACAACTACAACAATTTCTTACCGGCCGCATATGGCTTCGCGAACATACCCCATTCCCTCGCGAAGTCATCGATGCCCACATTGACAGTGGCCACATTCGCCTCAAACGCGGAATCGAGTCAGACAAAAGCACTTTTTTGTTTTGGAAATTAAAGAAGAACTTCTGTAACCGATGCCACAACACAAACCATTCCTTATTCTACAAATTTCACTGTGCACGTTGTAACAAAAGTTGTGTCTATTGCCGCCATTGCATTCGGATGGGGCGGGTGAGTAGTTGTTCCGAGCTTATCCTTTGGAACGGAAAGCATGCTCGCGGCGCGAACGATCATGTGTTTGACTGGAATGGCCAGCTAACTCCACTTCAGCAAAAAGCTAGTGAAGAGCTTTTAGTAAGTGTAGAAAGAAACGAATCTCACTTATTGTTTGCCGTTTGCGGAGCAGGGAAAACCGAACTATTATTTCCGTCCATATATACTTGTCTCCAAAGAGGAAAACGAGTTTGTGTAGCAGCTCCTCGAACCGATGTCATTCTAGAACTCTTCCCTAGATTCCAAAAAGTATTTCCAAAGACGACAATACATGCACTATATGGTGGAGCACGGGACCAAGAAGGTTTTGCCGATTTAGTGCTTACAACAACACACCAACTTTACCGTTTTGAAAATGCCTTTGATGTCGTATTTGTCGATGAAGCGGATGCATTCCCCTACTATGCAGATGAAACTTTGCAGCGTGCTGTTACAAAAGCTGCAAAAAAAGATGCTGCTATTCATTATGTAACAGCCACTCCTAACAAATCATTGAAAACAAAGAACCAATCCATGCTTTCAAAAAGATACCACGGACACAATTTACCAGTACCAAGATTTAGCGGTCTTTGGGGGTACGAGAAAAAATTGAAAAAAGGGAAAGTACCATATAAATTGCAGCAATGGATCGAACAGAAAACCAGAGACAAAATTCCATTTCTCGTATTCTTGCCGACTATTGAAATACTAGAAAGCTTCCCAGGTGATTTACCAAGAGTTCATGCAGAACATCCAGAGCGAAAAGAAACCGTCATGCACCTTCGTGAAAAGAAAATACCGGGACTACTCACAACAACCATATTAGAACGTGGTATTACAATAGAAAATGTCCATGTTGCAGTAGTTGGGGCGGAGCAACCAATATTTACATCTAGTGCACTTATTCAAATTAGTGGACGTGTAGGACGCTCAAGCAATTATCCAACTGGGGATATAGTCTTCTTTCACCATGGTATAACTCATGAAATGGACAGAGCGAAAGCTGCAATTGAAGGGTGGAATAAAGGATGAATTGCTTGATTTGTGGAAATCCCTTTTATTCAGCCCCTACTTGGAGAAAGCTATTTTTATATGAAGTAGATGCTTCTACATGTAATCGTTGCTATAGTAAATTTCAAAAAGCTGATACGGCAGTTGATTTTTTAGATTTCAAAGGAACCATCTATGAAGAAGCAGTTGACTCTGTCACAGCGCTCTATGCATACAATGAAGCGATGAAAAGCTATTTGCATCAATACAAATTTTTACAAGATGTTGCGTTAGCTACAGTTTTTGCTACGGATTTAAGTCAATTATTTGAGAACAAAGAAGGCATAGTAGTACCGATTCCGATGCATCTCGAAAAATTGCAAATAAGAACCTTTGCCCAAGTGGATGAACTATTAAATAGTGCAAGCATACCATTCAAGCATTTGTTAGTTAAAACTGCGACTAGTGAACAAGGAAAAAAGTCAAAAAAGGAACGATTAAAAGCAACCCCACTTTTTGAAGTGATTGGTAAAGTAGAGGAAAAGACATATATTTTGTTCGATGATATTTACACAACTGGTACAACCATCCACCATGCTGCTAAAGTTTTAAAAGATGCAGGAGCGAAAAAAGTTGAGGCAATTACTCTAATAAAAGGCTAAAAGATAGAGATTATTACTTAAATAATAGGATCATATGCCGATATAATTAGAAAAGCTAAAGGTGCTTGCTAGCAGTGAAAACGGAGCGCATAAAGAAAAGAATGACGCTTTTCAACGATGAGCTTAGTGCAGTAGCATTAAAAGAATTTAGGGGGATTCCATCATGGGAGAACTAAAAAATTGTCCGAGTTGCGGCGAGTTTTTTAACTATACAGGTATAAGAGAAGTATGTAACAATTGCGCATTAAACGAAGAAAAATTGTACGAAATCGTATATCGTTTCCTTCGAAAACGAGAAAATCGTGCTGCGACCGTAGAACGAATCGTCGAAGCAACAGGTGTGGAAGAAACACTTCTCCATAAATGGGTTAGAAAAGGACGTCTTCAACCAGCTTTATTCCCAAACCTTGGATATCCATGTGATAACTGTGGTAGCCTAACTACACAAGGCAAACTATGCAAAAATTGTACCGAAGAATTAAAATCAGGACTTCGTCAATTCGACGCTGCGCAAGAATTCCGTGAAAAAGTATCAAATCATGAAAATGGAACGTACCATACAGATCGTAAATAGTCTCAGACTGTTGACAAGCGTTTTCAAGACAGTCTGAAGTGACACCTTCGAAATTTAAATTTGTCTATAACCTAGGACTCCTAATCTATTTAGGAGTTTTTTTGGTAAGTTAATCCGTTAAGAGAGAATAAGTGGTTTATCCGAGAGAATCAAATACCTATCCGAGAGATTCCAACCGTTATCCAAGAGTAAAAAATTAAAAATTCCTAATATTTCCTGTAAATTGTACTAAACACTTAAATATTTGAACCGAAATATACAATAGACACTGGGTTAAGAAGAGAGGAGGACTTTCTATGAAAATTACAAACATAGGTTTAAGCCAAGTAAATCCATATAAACGCAACCAACAATTATCCGAAAATGCACAGAATACAAGAAAAGCTACAACAGATCAATTAGAGATTTCATCTGCTGCGAAAAGCATGCAAACAAAATCTCCTATAGAGGTTGAGCAAGCAGAGCGCATTGCAGCTATCAAAGCAGATATAGATGCAGGAACATATAAAGTAGATGCAAAAAAACTAGCATCGAACATCCTAAATTACTACCGTATGTAAAAAGGAGCTTTCACAGATGTCCATCGAAAAGATTTTGCATACTCTAACTAAACTTGAAATGCTTCACAAAAGTTTACTAGAAATTGCATACAAAAAAACAGAAGCTATTAAAATTGGGGACATGGACAGTCTAAATCAACTGCTCAAGGACGAGCAGGCGCATGTAGCAGGTATTTCACAGCTTGAGCAACAGCGTCAACTAGAGGTAACGGATTACCTTAGAGCAAAAGGAATTGCTCCTACTGACAACCCTACTGTTGCACATGTCTTAGAAAATACCAATACAGAGGAAGAAAAAGAACTGCTAGGTGTAGCAAGAAATAAACTACTGCTGACGTTAGAAACTCTTAAACATCAAAATGACCTAAACCAAAAATTGACTTTACAATCTCTGCAATTCGTCAATCTAACATTAGATATGCTAAGACCAAAGCCAGATCAAATAAATTATTCAAAAACTGAAGTAAAAGGTCCTTCAAAGGATAAAACATATTTCGATTCACAAGCATAAGGAGGCAAATCATGCGTTCAACATTTATGGGATTAGAAACAAGTAAACGTGGGATGTTTACTCAACAAACCGCTCTATATACAACAGGTCATAATATATCTAATGCAAATACATTAGGCTATTCACGTCAACGCGTTAATATGCAACCAACGCTTCCATACCCGGGAATTGGTTTAAATGCTCCAAAAATACCTGGTTTTATTGGCACTGGTGTAGAAGCTCATTCAATCCAACGAGTTCGAGATCAATTTATTGATCGTCAATTTAGACAGGAATCAAACGAGCTTGGCTATTGGGATGCCAAATCGCGTGCTATTACGCAAATGGAAGATGTTATGACAGAACCCTCTAAATTTGGGTTAAATGAATCGTTAGATTTATTTTGGAAATCACTACAAGATTTAAGTACAACTCCAGAAAATGCTGGAGCACGTAAAGTAGTTACTGAGCGTGGAGTTACTGCAGCGGAATCATTCAATTATATTTATAAACAACTTGCTGAAATACAAGGAAACTTAAAAAATGAAATTGATGTTTCTACAAAAGATGTCAATTCTATTTTAAAACAAATTGCTGCACTGAATGAAAATATTTCAAAAGTTGAACCTAATGGATATATGCCAAATGATTTATATGATGCTCGAGATACTTTAATAGATGAATTATCACAGTACTTCCCAATACAAGTAGATTATGTTAAAACAGGAGGGAATTCTTTAGCAATTGCAGAAGGGACCGTTACAATAAGTCTCAAAACAAATAGTGGGCTAATTGAACTTGTTAAAGGTAAAGAGGCATCTCAATTTGAACATAATCTTCCACCAGGAGATAACAAAGATCCTTTCCAAGGATTCACAATTAATGGAGCACCAACTAATGGTGTAACAATTGGACATGCAGATCTACAAGCTGGACAAGGGAAAATGCTCTCTATTATTAATTCATACGGATATGGTAATGCAGGCAAAGGAGATTATCCAGAAATGCTTGCCCAACTTGATAAAATGGCAAAAGAATTTGCAAATGCATTTAATGCAATACATCGTGCTGGATTTGGACTTCCTCCAGATAACTCAACAGCACTTGATTTCTTTGTAGATCCTAATGGGGGACCTATTACCGCTGGTAACATTGCTGTCAATCAAGTGATAAAAGATGATCCAAATAAAGTAGCAGCTTCTACTGAGCCTAACCAAGAGGGGAATGGTAAGAATGCAATGTTACTTGCAGGAGTAAAGACT
Organism: Psychrobacillus vulpis; assembly: GCF_006861825.1. Taxonomy (GTDB): domain Bacteria; phylum Bacillota; class Bacilli; order Bacillales_A; family Planococcaceae; genus Psychrobacillus; species Psychrobacillus vulpis. The sequence goes on from NZ_VDGI01000027.1 coordinate 7,886, forward strand.
ACTTCCATAAATGGTTTAGGTAATGCGACTGTTCAATCTTTTTATCAATCATTAATCGGGAAATTAGGGGTAGATGGTGAACAAGCAAATCGTTTAGCTGAAACTTCAGGAGTAAAAATGTTAACAATTGCTAATAATCGAGCTTCAGTAAGCTCAGTTTCACTTGATGAGGAAATGACAAATATGATTACATTCCAACAAGCGTATAATGCATCTGCTCGTATGATTACAGTTGTTGATGAAACATTAGACAAAATTATCAATGGTATGGGACGAGTAGGATTATAATAGGAGGTAAATAACGTGCGTGTAACTCAATCAATGCTTTCAAGCAACATGCTTCGCAATTTATCAAGTAGCTACACTAAAATGGGAGTTCTACAAGAACAACTTAATACTGGGAAAAAAATATCGAGACCATCGCAAGACCCTGTAGTAGCTATGAAAGGGATAGGATTTCGATCAGATTTAAATAGGGTAGAACAATTTGAACGAAACTTAGGTGAAGCGAATAATTGGTTAGACTCTTCGGATGATGGACTAGACAAAGTAGGTCAAGCTTTGCACCGTGTTAGAGAGTTAATTTTAGACGCGGCAAACGATACTAAAACACCTGATGATAGGGACAAGATTGCAAAAGAAATTGATCAAATCAAATTGCAAATCCGTGATTTAGGAAATACGAAAATTGGGGACAAGTTTATATTTTCTGGTACCAAAACGCTATCTCCTTTGTATGATCCGAATGGAACTGCTCCACTTTATGATGCAAACGGCTTTTTAGATCCTACAAATCCCGGTGTTATGGAAGACGTTAATATCGAAATTAATGCTGGTGTAGAGCTGCCGGTAAATACCAATGGAATTGGAATATTTAATGAAATAGATGATATGATGAAGCAACTTCAGACCGCATTGGAAGATGAAAAAATTACTGGAGTAAAAGGTGATTATGATGCTCTGCTTGGATTAGCTGATAAGAATACTGATTTAGTACTTTCAGCTCGTTCACAGATAGGTGCTCGCCAAAATCGTGTCGAAATGATGGAAAATCGTCTGTCTTCCCAAAACATAATTGTTACTAAACAAATGTCTGAAAATGAAGATGTTGAATATGAAAAAGCAATAACAGATTTAATTACTCAAGAATCGATTCATCGTGCTGGATTAGCCGTTGGGTCTCGAATTATCCAACCGTCACTAGTTGACTTTCTGCGATAACCCAGTGGTAGTATAAGTGTTTTTCTATTATCAAAATTCAAGAAGGCGTTTGGATATAATCCAAGCGCCTTTCTTTAGAAGGTGACTTATTTGAATATCCCACAACTTCAAATTACAACAACACGTGGAATTCTTGGTCTTAGAACAACACCAGGAACACAAGAAATAGAACAACCACGTGCAATACTTTCGCAACAGCAACCTGCTGCCATTTTGGAAATCTCTACGACACAAGCCCAACTCTCACTTGATACGACCGAAGTACGTGCCGATTTAGACTTAAAAAGTGTTTTTAAACGGACGGAAGAGTTTGCTCAACTTGGGAGAGAAGGTTCATCGGAAGGTACTGGTCGTAGAGCAGCACAGGGTAGGCAACTCATGGATATTTCTAAAGGAAGAAATGTAATTAAAGAACAAGCAGTTGAAAATGGTAGTCGACCAATGAAATCTCTTGGTATTCAATTTATACCAAATCGTTTAAAACTTGAAATGTCGTTTCAGCCCGGGTCATTAGACATTAATATAGAAACAAAAAAGCCGGTTAATGATGTTACAATACAAAATCCAATTTATCATTATACTCCAAGTAAATTAACTGGTGAAATGGAACAATGGCCATCTATTCAAATCGATGTGAAATGGTAAGTTATCTTAGACTGGACTTAAAAGCCAGTCTTTTTATCTGTTTAAAAGAGTGATAGTCTACATATATAATTGTTATGAAGGAGAAGATCATATGAATATTCAAACAAAGTTCTTCGGTGAAATAGAAATACAAAATGAACAAATATGGAGTTTTCCAAAAGGACTTCCTGGATTTGAGGAAGAAAAAGAATTTGTATTACTCCCGATTACAGATAGCCCAATTTTTAGTGTGCTTCAATCTGTAAATGTTAGAGATATAGCGCTAATAGTGGCAAACCCTTATAATTTAGTAGAAGACTACTCCTATGATATTGACGAACCAACAATTGAAGTATTGGACATTAAAAATGTTGAAGAGATTTTTGTATTAGGGGTTTTATCATTAAAAGATCCATTTGAAACGTCCACTATTAATTTACAAGCCCCAATCATTTTCAACTCAAGCACTAAAAAAGCAAAGCAAATGATTATTAATGAGAATAAATTTTCTTTACGTCATGTAATTGGTTCATCTTCAAAAACTATTTTGGAGGAGGGGTAAAAAATGCTAGTTTTATCTCGAAAAACAAACGAAACGATAATAATAGGTGAAGATATAGAAATTAGAGTGTTAGAGATAAAAGGAGATAGTGTCCGTATTGGTATAGAGGCGCCTAAAACAACAGAGATTTTACGCGGGGAACTCATCCTCTCTATTACTGAAACGAATAAAGAATCGACAATTGTAGACGAGAGTTTATTTTCAAGACTAACTAAAAAAATATAACTTTTTTCAAAAATAAGCTAAACAAATAGGAACGAACTCCGATAGTAATATTGTAAGCAGTAATTAAGGAAGAACGGCCGACTCCTTAACCGCTGTAAACATAAAAAATAAGTTCACATGGATGTGAACTAAACCACACTCAAGGAGGAAATTAATAATGAGAATTAATCATAATATTGCTGCGCTTAACACGCACCGTCAACTATCTTTCAACAACGCTAACTCTTCTAAAAGTTTAGAAAAATTATCTTCAGGTCTTCGTATTAACCGTGCAGGAGATGACGCTGCTGGTCTTGCGATTTCTGAAAAAATGCGTGGACAAATTCGCGGTTTAGACATGGCTGCTAAAAACTCGCAAGATGGTATCTCTTTAATCCAAACTGCAGAAGGTGCTTTAAACGAAACTCACTCAATTCTACAACGTATGCGTGAACTAGCTGTACAATCTGCTAATGATACGAATACAGCAGAAGACCGTACTGCTATCCAAGCGGAAGTAGTTGAATTAACTAAAGAAATCGACCGTATTGCATATACAACTGAGTTTAATACACAAACTTTACTTAGCGGTGGCTTAACAGGTCTTACTTTACAAGTTGGAGCAAACTCAGGCCAAGCTATTACATTTTCTATCAATGCTATGGACTCAACAGCCCTAATAGGTGCGGCTGGTATTGATTTAGCTCAAGACCATGCTACTTCAACAGCAGCTATCACTACTATTGATGGAGCTATTAGCCTAGTTTCAGCACAACGTGCTAATCTTGGTGCGATTCAAAATCGCCTTGAGCACACAATCAATAACTTAGGTACATCTTCGGAAAACCTTACAGGTGCTGAATCACGTATCCGTGACGTTGATATGGCTAAAGAAATGATGGAATTCACGAAGAACAATATCTTAACTCAAGCTGCTCAAGCTATGCTTGCACAAGCTAACCAACAACCACAAGGTGTTCTTCAATTACTTCGTTAATTTTAGAAGATCAAAGATGGAATATTAGAGAATAAATAGATAGCCTCCATTGGCTATCTATTTTTTAAATTGGAGGTAAAAGAATTTGATTTTTGTAAATGATGTGTTAGTTTCGAAAGAAGAGAATAAAGATAAAGCTAATGAAATATTGAAATCGTACTTAACGACGGAAAAATTAATATTAGTTAATGAGCATAATGAGTTAATATCAAATGAAGAAATAGAAGAACTTTTATCGAAAAGAGCAGAAGTAGTTAAACTAGTGGCAATACGAATTTCAACATTAGTAAGAGATTTTAAGGAAGAATTACATAATTATATTTTGGAAGTGGAAGATTATATAGAAAATACTCGTGACTGTGAGGATTTTTCGGATACTTTGTCTAGCTTTATACAAGTGACGGAAGCCTTATTGCAGTTCTCGAAAGTTGAAGATTTCCTGCAAAAGGAGTTGATTAATCAACAACACCTACTAGAAATATCAGAAAAATCAATACAACAGGCGGAGGTTGGTAACAACGAGTATGTACTTGATTTAATAGAATATGAGTTACTACCGATATTGCACAATTTTTTAAATGAAACGAATGAGGAAATATAGTATGTCTTATACAATTAATTTAGAACGATCAGATTCAAATAAGAATGTATATGTGTATGAAAAGAATGAACAAAAAGTTCCTTTAAATTCCCTTTACTCTCCTGAAAAAGAAGCGGAACGTTTTCTAAAAAAAATAACTGAAATAAAAAATCATTTTGTTATTTTCATTGGGTTTGGTAATGGAGCATTGCTAGAAAAATTGATAGAGAGCAAAATATATGAACAAAATATCCATTTTTTATTTATTGAACCTTTTTCTGAAGTAGAACTTCAAAAGGAGCATATTAAAATCTTTTCATCAACAAAAAAAATATCATTCATATACGGTAAAGACTTCACCTCTATTTTATTTGCAGACTATTTATCTAAGTTAATTGGTATTTCTGTAACTATTCAGATACACCCAAACTATATTAAACTGAACGATCAGAAGATTAAAGACTGTTTAAAAGTCATTAATGAGGGAATCGAAACAAAAAAAATTTTAAATACGACCGAAATGAAGTTTGCACTAGATTGGATATTAGAGCCCTTGGCAAATATAGATTCAATAGCAAACTCAATAAATATAAGGGAACTTGAAGGAAAATTTAATGGTGAACGAGCAATGTTAGTTGCTTCTGGTCCATCATTAAAGAAACATATGAATTTTATAAAAAAGAATAAAGATTCATTTCATCTATTTTCGTTAGGCCCTTCTTTACGTCCTTTACTTCAAAATGGGATTGCACCAGATTTTGCTTTATCAATTGATTCTGGAAAAACTAATTATGAAAGTCACTTTAAAGATTTAGATTATAAAGGACCTTTAATTTATGAAACAATTTCTAATTCTAATATTCAAACTAATCATTTAGGTGATTTAATTGTTGTAAAAAGTACAGCCGATTATCTAAGTTCAAGACTCTTTAATGATCTATATACTTTTAATGCTTCCCCATCTGTCGCTATATTTACATTGCAAGTGATTGCCTATTTAGGATTTTCTGAAGTTTATTTAGTAGGCCAAGACTTAGCACTTATTGATGGAAAGTATTATGCTGAGGGTGTTAAAGATACAGAGATTTCAAAAGATATGAAGGAAGAGTTAATTGTAGAGGATAACCAAGGTGGACAGGTTGGAACGACAAAATCATTAAAAATATTTTTAGAATCGTTTGAATTACTAATAAAATCATTGCCACCAGAAATGAAAATATATAATCTCTCGGAAAATGGTGCGAAAATTAATGGAGCTGAATTTATTAGTGAAAGAAGCATTACTGAACGCGAAAAGAATAAAATTTCAATTAATACCGAAACAATCCAATCCAACGGAAATACTAAATTGTTTATCAAAAATTTCATCAAAGATATAAAGTCATTGAAAAAAGAAGTAAACCAAATATTGAGCAATTTGAATAGGCATATAAAAGTCGGTGTAATCACATCAAACGATATGGAAAAAGTGCTGAAGGATTTTAGAAGAATAGCGGCCAATGACATGCTAAATAAAGTAATATTATCGCACCTAACATTTATGTTCCATAGAATTACTAATACATTTATGATGATGGAAACTAAAAGAAAATATACTAGTAAAGATTATCTTGCTATGATAGAGGAATTAGAAACTTTATACTTACTTGTTTCAAATTATTGTGATGAACTACTAAAAGATGAAAGACTTAATGATAAGATTATTAATTAACTGAGATGTGTACTAGAAACATTTATTCTTTTGGAAAGTGTATCTAGATACATCTTTTTTTATGAAAAAATATCCCCTTGAAGTATTATTCTTCCTTACTTCAAGAGGATAATATTAATGAAGACTCATTTTAGCACTTAGTTATAAGTAAACTTTGTTGTAGCAGTTTCTCCATCAAGGTCAATTGTAATATCTACTACACCAGGAGTACTTGCTGGCATTCGGATAACAATTTTAGTTGCACTATAATAAGTGTAAGTTAGTGGTGTGCCACCAACTGTTACCTTCATTTTATTATTGAAATTGGTTCCTAAAATTGCAACAAGATACCCCCCTTTTGCAAGACCATTATCCGGAGTTAAACTAGTTATCGTTGGTTTTATACCTTCATACATATAACTATCTTGAAGTGTATATTCCTGATTATCAGGATTTACTACTTTTACAGATACAATTCCTCTAACCGTTGTAGCAGGTGTTTCCACTGTTATTTCTGTGTCAGATATCGAAATAATACGTCCCGCTTTATTGCCGAAATAAACTATTGATGATCTATTGAAATTTTGTCCAGTAATAGTTAAAATCTCTTTCCCTGTCATTGGACCTGAAGTATCTGAAAGAGATGTGATGATAGGAGCTGGATCTGGTATAGGTTCTATGAAAGTAAAGCCATTATTAAGGACCCCAAATTCTCCATCGGTGTTAACTACTTTAACATCTACTACTCCAGGTATAGTACTAATAGGAATTCTGACAGTTACTTTATTAGCTGAATAGAAAGTAAATGACGTTGCTTCTAAATCACCAAAATATACTTTAGACGTCCTTTGGAAATTTTCACCAATAACTGCAATAGTTTTAGTTGTCCCAACAAGGATAGAATCCTCAGATAATGATGTGACTACCGGTACAGGCGGTGGCGGAGGTGCTAAATATTCGTAAGCATTTGTTAATTCTGCAGTTGAATTACTAGGATTTATAACTTTAACAGTTACTAGACCAGTAGCAACTCCTTCAGGTACAACAACTCGAATTGAAGTTGATGATATATAAGAAGATACGACTGCTTCATTATCACCAAAATATACTTTTACGTTTTGATCAAAATTCTTACCTGTTAGTATAATCGTTTCACCACCAATAAGTTTCCCACTTGTAGTTGATAACGAAGTAAGTTCTACTTTAGGTGGTGGAGGAGGTGCAAGATAAGTGTATGCATCTAACTGTTCTATACTGGTATTATCCGGATTGACTACTTTAATTGATACAATCCCACTTTCAGTTGATGCAGGAACAGTTGCACGTAGTAAGCTGCTACTAGAAAAAGAAGTAACTGCAGCAACATCGTTAATATAAACTACTGCACCTTTCAAATAATTAGAGCCACTAATATTAATTTGATTTCCACCTCCCAATGGACCTTCTGCAGGAGAGATAGATGTAATCGTCGGAATTGCATAATAATTAAAGTTTCCAGTTGCGAATTGCTTATCAGTGTTCTCAACTTTTACAACTACTGGCCCTTGTACTCCAGTAGGAGTTGTAACGATTAATTCAGTTCCAGTTTCAGAAATTACTGTTGCTAATTTTGAACCAAAATAAACTTTTGCACCAGGTAGGAAGTTTTGACCTGTAATTGTTACTGTCTCCCCACCAGTTGTAAGTCCTTTATCTTCTGTAATACTTGTAATTACTGGAGCGTGATTCTTAATTTCTACAATAGGATTTATTGTATTTAAGGAATACGTAGAACCATCACCAATTTCAAATGTAGTTGTTGTTTGAGCTAATGTGTATTTCCCCGCAGTTGCGTCATCTTTAGCACGGACTTGGTAAGTGAAACTTAGCTCATCTGATTTTAGTTCTGAAATAAACCATTCGATTGTATTTCCAGTAACTGTCGGTCTAGGAATATGATTATCATAAGAGCCCGGAACTAATTCAAAACCTGGAGCAATCGTATCTGTAATTTTTACGTTATAAGCACTTGCAAGACCAATTTCTTCTACAATTCTTTTATATACATCTGAAAGTCCAATAGAACCTAAAACAAAATGATGATGTTTAGCTGAAGAAGCCATGTCCATTAATAATAGATTTGGAGCACTAGTAGTTGGATCTTCATTTGGTCCAAGTAGAGCGATGGAATAAAAAGTAATACCAGCATCTTTGGCAGCTTTAGAAGCAGCAAGCGCGTCAGGAGCACTGTTTGCAGCTCCATCTGTCATAATGATAATAGTTGGTTGAGCATCAGGTCGATGATTTGCAAGAATTTCAGTTGCTTTTCTTATAGCATCGCCAGTATTAGTTCCTCCACCTGCATTAATTGTGTCTACATAATTTTTGGCAGCTTCCTTATCAGTAGTTAAAGGTAGTGAGTAGATATTATTTTCGAAATCTACAATGCCGAGTTCATGCTTAGATAAATCCATCAAATCGATGAATTCTTTAGCGGCATCTTTTGCAGCAGTAATTCTATTATCAGTTGTCATACTACCTGACTTATCGATAATAAGAATTACATCATTTGGTTTTACAAAAGTAGTATCTTTCGGAGTACCTTTGACAGTAAGCGTAACATCAGTAGTTTCTCCTTTTACAAGGGTATTTTTACTTACTGTTTTATTAATATTCATCAGTTCGCCACTATTAACTAACGCAGCTTCTGTTGAAAGTGGTGTAGCTATGCCGATAATAAGAATAGCTATTAATGCAAATTTAATAGTTTTCAATAGTTTCATTTTTTTACCTCCTATAATTATAGTTCAATACTCTTATTTTATCGGAAGGTATAAAGTAATGTTGATAGATTTTAAATAATAATTATTTTTAGATTTTTTTCTCGAGTAAACGAGATATTATTAGATAAAGTTTTTAAAAAGAGAATATAGATTAGAATTTATTATTATTTAGAAACTGGGTAGTTTTGTCGATAATAAGTATGACGCATAGAAACATTTTAATACTTTTCAATTGTTTCATATAAATCCCTTTTTAGTAGGTAATAGTTCAGAAACATAATAATAGTTTAATAATCAGCAAGTACTGTTTGTTTTTAACCTATTGTTTAATAAAGAGAGAGTTGTGATAACATTAATCTAGTTAATATGCGATAAGAATAAATATAGATATTACATCAAGACAGGAGAATTAGAAGTGGGAATCATTACAAATAAAACAATCCTAGTTACAGGTGGAACAGGATCTTTCGGGAGAAAATTTATTTCATCAATATTACAGCAAGAAGTAAAAAAAGTAATCGTCTTCAGTCGTGATGAATTGAAACAATATGAGATGGCTCAAGAATTTACAGATTCCCGTATTCGCTTTTTTATTGGTGATGTGCGAGACAAGGATCGGTTATATCGTGCATTTGATGGGGTTGATATTGTTATTCATGCTGCTGCACTAAAACACGTAGGGGCGTGTGAATATAACCCTTTTGAAGCAGTTAAGACGAATATTCATGGGGCACAAAATATAATAGAAGCCGCTATTGATCGTGGAGTTGAGCAAGTAATAGCACTGAGCACTGACAAAGCTGCAAGTCCCCTTAATTTGTACGGTGCTACGAAATTAGCATCAGACAAGCTGTTCGTAGCTGCAAACTCTTATGTGGGAGAAAAGAAAACAAGATTTGCAGTGGTACGCTATGGAAATGTAGTTGGAAGTCGAGGAAGTGTCGTTCCTTTTTTCAAAAAGATAAAATCTACTGGCACGATTCCTATTACTGATGAGCGAATGACACGTTTCTGGATTACCTTAGAACAAGGAGTTAAATTTGTTCTAGATAGTCTTGAAAGAATGCATGGTGGAGAAATATTTATACCAAAAATACCAAGCATGAAAGTTACAGATTTGGCAAATGCTATTGCTCCTGATTGTAAAATTGAAGTTGTAGGTATTCGTCCTGGTGAGAAGCTACATGAAGCAATGATTACCGAGGATGATGCGCGACAAACACTTGAATATGATACATATTTTGTTATACAACCTGAATTTCCATGGTGGTCAGAAAAATATAGAGACGGTGGAAAGAAGCTAGTGGAAGGTTTTAAATATACAAGTGATTTAAATAATGAATGGTTATCTGTAGAGGAATTAAAATCTTTAATCGAAGAAATGTGAATGTGAGGCATCTTTCTATGAATATTAGAGAAACTTTTTTACCTTATGGAAAGCAACAATTAGATGATCAAGACATAGAAGCAGTTGTAGATGTGCTTAAAGGAAGTTTTTTAACTACTGGTCCAGCGATTGATGAATTTGAACGAAAAGTTGCAGCTTATGTAGGAGCTGAATACGCTGTTGCCTTTTCTAATGGAACAGCTGCTCTTCACGGAGCGTGTTTTGCAGCAGGGATTGGTGAGGGGGATGAAGTAATTACTACACCAATGACATTTGCTGCAAGTGCTAACTGTGTATTATATCAAAATGGAACTGTCGTTTTTGCTGACATTGACCCTCGTACATATAATATAGATCCAGAAGAAATAAGAAAAAAAATAACCATAAATACGAAAGCCATTATTCCTGTTCATTTTACTGGGCAACCAGTAGATCTGGATTCTATTCATAAAATTGCTAAGGAATATAATTTAATTGTTATTGAAGATGCAGCTCATGCTATTGGTGCTACATATAAAGGACGAAACATTGGTTCAATATCAGATATGACTATGTTTAGCTTCCATCCTGTTAAGCATGTAACAACAGGTGAGGGTGGCATGATTACAACAAACAGTAAGGAACTCTACGAGAAGCTAAAACAATTCCGTTCTCATGGAATCACCAGAAATTCAAAGCAGATGCTTGAAAATCACGGACCATGGTATTACGAAATGCAATTTCTTGGCTATAATTACCGTATGACTGATATTCAAGCGGCACTCGGATCTAGTCAGATGGACAAACTAGATACATTCATTGCAAAAAGAAAAGGATTTGTGAAAACGTACAATCAATCCTTTAACAATATGCCTGAAGTCATTGTTCCACATCAGTCTTCTGATGGGGAGTCGAGCTGGCACTTATATATTCTCAAGTTGAATTTAGACTTATTAAAAGGTACAAGGAAAAAAATCTTCGAAGCTTTACTACAGCGAAATATAGGAGTAAATGTTCATTACATTCCAATTCATCTACTTCCTTACTATCAGGAATTAGGGTATAAGAAGGGTTCTTTACAGAATGCAGAACAGTTATATGAAGAAATTATTACATTACCACTTTTTCCTGCTATGACTGTAAAAGATGTGATGGATGTGATTGAGGCTGTGAAGGTCGTAATAGAGGAGTATAGGAAATGAATGAACCCATTAAGGTAGTTGCTATTATTCAGGCTAGAATGGGTTCAACCCGTCTTCCAGGAAAAATTCTAAAAAAAGTGAAGGATAAAACATTGCTTGAAATACAACTGGAACGTCTAAATTATTCTTCTCTTATTCATCAAATTATTGTTGCAACAACAACATTAGAGCAAGATGATTTAATCGTTAATTTGTGTAACCAGTTGAATATTGATTGTTATCGTGGTTCGGAAGAAGATGTTTTGTCACGTTACTATGAAGCAGCAATGGAGTTCAATGCAAACGTAATTGTCAGACTAACATCAGATTGTCCACTTATTGATCCAACTATTGTTGATGAAGTGATTACCTCTTTTATAGAACAGCAAGATTCGATTGATTATGTTTCTAATACTCTTGTTAGAACTTATCCAAGAGGATTGGATGTAGAAGTCTTCTCTTTTGATGCATTACAGAGGGCTAATGATCAAGCAAATTTGCAACAAGATCGCGAGCATGTAACTGCTTATTTTTATTCAAATCCTGACTTATTTAGAATTGAACATATTAAGAGCAATCTGGATTATAGCAATTTTCGATGGACAGTTGATACTCCAGAGGATTTAGAATTGATCCATCGAATATTAAATGAGCTATATGATGATGACAACATATTTTATATGGGTGATGTTTTAAATTTGTTAACTGTGCATCCAAAGTGGAGAGAAATCAATGCTCATATCGAACAAAAGAAGTTATAGGTCGTGATTAAATGAAAGTTGTCATTAGAACTGACGCCTCAATTGAAATTGGTACCGGGCATGTGATGAGGTGTGTAACACTCGCGAAACAGTTGAGAAATAGAGGGGCAACTGTTACTTTCGTATGCAGAGATTTTCCTGGAAATAGCATAAAATTTATAGAAAGGGAAGAATTTGACGTTGTGTCATTATCCTGTGAAGAAAAACAAGACAATGTTCAATGGGTAAAGTTAAATTGGCAGCAAGATGCTGATGACACCAAATCTATTTTAAAAGGACTTTGCAATGAGACTGATTTGCTAGTCGTTGATCATTATGGAATAGACATTCAGTGGGAAGCAGAAGTTAGATTGTTTGTAAGCAAAATAATGGTGATTGATGACCTAGCTGATCGAAAGCACGAGTGTGATTTGTTATTAGATCAAAACTATTACCTAGACAAAGAAAGACGGTACATGGGCCTGGTACCAAACAATTGTGTTCAGATGCTTGGTCCTGATTATTTATTACTTAGAGAAGAGTTTATCGAAACAGTAAAGATATCAAGAGAAAGAACAGGGCAAATTAGAAACATTCTCATTTTTTTCGGAGGTACGGATCCAACTGGTGAAACTATAAAGGTACTTGATGCCATAAAACAAATGGCATTAAGTGGCATAGAGATAAATGTTGTTGTAGGAACAGCAAATCCGAATGTAGAAAAAGTTAAAAAAATATGCTCCCAAATGGTTAATACGAATTTCTTTTGTCAAATTAGTAATATGGCAGAGTTAATGAATATGGCAGATCTTGCAATTGGAGCAGGTGGTTCTACAACGTGGGAAAGATGCTTATTAGGATTACCTGCAATTACAGTAACAATAGCAGATAATCAGCAAGAATTGACAGAAGTTATAGCAAATCAGGGAGCCATTATTAATTTAGGCGATATATCCGAATTTACAAAAGAATCAATTCAAAATGTTATGCTAGAATTACTTCAAAATCAAGAAAAAGTTAAATTGATGTCAGAAAAATGCGCAGAATTCGTTAGTGTTAGTTCGGTAAAAAAACGGCAAGTAATACGGAAAGTCATGGAGCTGTTGTTATGAATATAAATAAATTAGTAAAGTTGAAGGATGTAACTGAAAATGATTTACCACTCTTATTCAAATGGCGTAACCAAGAATTTATAAGAGAAGTAATGTACAATTCTGGAATAATCTCTTGGGAACAACATATCCAGTGGTTTCAAGGTTTGAAGAACAATGATAATAAAACAACTAAAATTTTTTATTTTGATAGTGTTCCTTACGGAGTATTGAATATTACAAATATTGATTCGAAAAATAACTCTTGCGAATGGGGTTTTTATATTGGAAATTCTGAAGCACCTAAAGGGATGGGGACAATTTTAGGTTTTACAAGTTTAAACTACATTTTTAGAGAAATGAAGATTCGTAAAATTTCTGCTGAAGTGTTGGATTATAATATTAAAAGTATCCATTTCCATTTGAAATTAGGTTTTACACAAGAAGGGAAACTAAGAGAACATATTTTAAGAAATGATACATATTTAGATATTCTCTTGTATGGTTTATTTGCCTCGGAATGGGAGGAGAAGTCCTCAAATATAAAAACAATTATAGAGGGGAGATTAATATGAATAGCATTAATGTATCAGGAGTTCAAATTGGTAAAGAACATAAACCTTTTATCATAGCCGAAATGTCAGGCAATCATAATCAGTCGTTAGAGCGTGCATTAGAAATTGTAGAGGCTGCCGCAAAAACTGGAGCACATGCTCTTAAAATCCAGACATATACTGCTGATACAATGACATTGAACATTGAAAATCCAGATTTTAAGATAAATGACGAGAATAGTCTGTGGAATGGGCAAAATTTATATCAGCTATACCAACAAGCATATACTCCTTGGGAATGGCACAAGCCGATTTTTGATCGTGCACGAGAATTAGGAATGATCCCATTTAGCACCCCATTTGATGAAACTGCTGTAGATTTTCTAGAAGAACTGGATGTGCCAATATATAAAATAGCATCATTCGAAAATACTGATATTCCCTTAATAAAAAAAGTAGCTTCTACCGGGAAACCTATGATTGTTTCTACCGGAATGGCGACGATAGAAGAGTTAGAAGAGACTGTGCTTGCAGCACGTGAAGCAGGGTGCAAAGATTTGATTTTGCTTAAATGTACAAGTACTTATCCGGCAACCCCAGAAAATACGAATATCTCAACAATTCCTCATATGGGGGATTTATTTGGCGTTCAAGTTGGATTATCAGATCATACGATGGGGACTGGAGTAGCGGTGGCAAGTGTAGCTTTGGGTGCGACCGTGATTGAGAAACATTTTACCTTGTCCAGAGAAGATGGTGGAGTAGATTCGGCTTTTTCGATGGAACCGGATGAAATGAGAGCTCTTGTAGTGGACACTGAAAGAGCATGGCAGGCGATGGGAGTAGTCACATACGGTCCTACAGAAAAAGAAAAAGCATCATTAAAATTTAGAAGATCTATTTATGCAGCAGCAGATATCAAGGATGGGGAAGTATTCACAAAGGACAATATTAAAGTCATCCGACCTGGCTATGGTCTTGCACCAAAGTATTATGAACAAGTCCTTGGAAATAAGGCGAAAAGTGAGTTGAAAGCTGGATCACCCCTGACATATAGGGATATTTAAAGAGAATGCAAGAAAAAGAATTAGAGATAAGAATTAATGCTTTTTATTACTAATAATGTAAATTTTATTATGTAATTTGAAATGATAACTTAATATTAATTTGCCCTAGTCGATATATAAGTTAAGAAATATATATTACAAGGGGAGAAGTATCATATGGTTAATCGAATTTCTGACACTGCTATAAATGGTGCTCAATACAGTGTGCCCCAGAAAAAAGAGGATTTTGTGGGTGCTGTTGACACTTTTATGCCAGTCTCATTTCAAGCAGAAACTCATCCCATGGGTAATGTTTCAGCTGAAACATTACCAGCAGAAAAAGCTAGAAAAATGACAGAAAGCATGAACAAATTTTTAGAAACCACAAACACAGAATTAAGATTTGAGTTCCATAAAGAACTAAAAGAATACTATGTAACCTTAGTGGATTCCAAAACACACGAAGTGGTAAAAGAAGTTCCTTCCAAAAAATTAATGGATATGTACGCAGCAATGAAAGATTTTGTAGGATTCTTTGTAGACGAGAAAATCTAGGAGGTTGATGAGTTCATGCGTTTAAGTGGATTAGCAAGTGGTATGGATACAGAAACAATTATTAAAGATTTAATGAAAGCGGAACGAATGCCGCTTACTAAGATTACACAAAAGAAACAAACCTTGCAGTGGCAATTAGACAGTTATCGTGCAGTAAATAGAAAGTTGCAAGAATTCAGCCAAAAGACATTTGACAATATAATTATGTCTAATTCGTTCAGAGCAAAAAAAATGGAGATTTCAGCTCCAAACGATGTATCAATTAGCAATAAGAATTCGACAAGTGATTTTACAGGTACAATTAAAGTGGATCAGTTAGCGAAAAACTCCACGATGCATGGTTCTGAAATAACGGGAGCAGTAGGGCAGTCGGCAAATAAAACGTTGACGGAACTAGGTATCACTGGAACTGAAATCACAATTGACGCAATAGATGAGAATGGGGTAATTAAGCCGGGTAAAATGTTAACATTCGCTTCGACAGATAAATTGTCAGATGTACTGAACAAAATCAATAAAGAGACAGGTGTAAATGCTTTTTTTGATTCAAAAACTGGCAAAATTGCAATGACAACAAAACTTGGTGGCGCAACTGGCAATAATGATGAAATCCAAGTGAGCGGTGATCTTGGTGCTAGTTTAGGGTTGAATGGTCAGCCTGTTACTTCTGGACAAAATGCAATATTTAGTATAAATGGATTAGAAATGGAACGTTCAACCAACACGTTTGAGGTCAATGGATTTGAGTTCACACTCAAAGAGGCTAATTCAAAGGAGATTAATTTTGCATCTAAGCCGGACACGGAAGCTGTTTTAGAGACCGTCGTAAAATTTGTGGATGATTATAATAAGCTGATGGAAGAGTTGAATGGTCTAGTTAGAGAATCCAAATACCGTTCGTTTCAACCTCTTTCTACAGAAGAAAAAGCTGCTATGTCAGAAAAAGAAATCGAACTATGGGAAGAAAAAGCGAAAAGCGGATTGCTTCGTAATGATCCAATGATTTCTGGAATGGTAACAAAGATGCGTTCGGCACTTATGGGTTCTGTTGAAGGTTTAGGTTCACTAAAAGAGATTGGAATAGGATCAACAACTGGTAAATATGCTTGGCAGGATAACGGCAAGCTGGTTATCAACGAGGATAAGTTAAAAGAAGCTATCAATGCTGATCCAGACAAAGTTCATAAATTATTTGCACAAACTGGAGACCCTGCAAACCCTACAAAACCTGGTGAAATAGTAGGTGAACAAGGATTTGCACAGCGACTCAAGGCTCTTACCGACATAACTATAAAAGAGATTAGTAAGCGAGCGGGAAGTGCTGGTTCTACAAATGCATCATTTACTATGGGACGTAGTTTGGATGAAATGAACAAACAAATGGATCGCTATGAAGACCGCATGAAAAAGGTGGAAGATCGATACTGGAGACAATTTAATGCGATGGAAAATGCAATTCAGAGAGCAAACGCACAATCTGCGCAGTTGATGAATTCCTTAGGAGGTGGGGCTTAATAATAATCACCCTCTACAGTGTAGCAAGAAGGTCAATTTTTTGATGCGAATCGATAAAGGAATCTGGTAGGGGCTTTTCCTCGATACGGAGTTGGCAATAAGTATTGATTGGATTTTAAGGAAATCATGTTCTATGCAGTGACATTTACTTAGTTTGATTTGGTAAGAATCCCTTATTCATCCTTTTAATTAGGAAAAGTAAGAGATTCTTTTCCTGTTTTTGAGATAATCATCTATTCTTCTATACAGGCACTCAACAAAACTAGATTGGAATTTGTGGAGACTCGTTGCAGGAGACAAGTTAAACACAATAAAGAAAAATCACAATTAGGTATTTTATCGTAATTTGTAGAACAAAAGTA
Organism: Psychrobacillus vulpis; assembly: GCF_006861825.1. GTDB lineage: Bacteria > Bacillota > Bacilli > Bacillales_A > Planococcaceae > Psychrobacillus > Psychrobacillus vulpis. The sequence continues at coordinate 24,936 of NZ_VDGI01000027.1, forward strand.
TAGAATATAGTTAGAAGTTCTTACAAAAGGAGTTGTATCATATTGGCAGCACAATCAGTCCATCAAGCTTATCAAAATAATAGTGTGAGCACTGCTTCACCTGGTGAATTAACGTTAATGCTTTATAATGGATGTCTAAAATTTTTAGGAAAAGCAAAAGTTGCTATAAATGAGAATAGCATTCAAGAAAAAAACGTTAATTTGCAAAAGGCTCAGAAAATTATTCAAGAGCTCATGGTGACACTGAATATGAATATTGAAATTTCCAAGTCTATGATGCAAATGTATGAATATATGAACCATCGCCTAATCGAAGCAAATATCCAAAATGACGTGAAAATTATTGAGGAAGTAGAACAGTATGTTCTAGAATTCCGTGATACTTGGAAACAGCTTATTCAGTTAAATCGTCAAAAGCAATTCACTGGAGACCAAGCATAATGAGTGTAGTGGAAGATTTATTAGTAGCTTCTGAAGCTCTTCTGGTACATCTAGATACAATTCCGTCAGAAGACAAGCGTGATGAGTTTATTGAGCGAATTGAAGTTTTATTAGATGAACGTGAAAACTTCATTCGAGTACTCTCTAACTTAAAGGAATTTAATCTTGAAAATGATACTTTAAAAGACCGTGTAATAGAACTTGATAAAGATGTTATCAATAGATTAAATAAAGTAATGTCAGTTATCAAAGGAGATATTAGTGAGCTACAGCAAATGAAACGTCGAGAAAAATCTTATTCTAACCCTTATGCAGCAACACAAACTATTGATGGAATATATTTTGATAATAAGAAATGAAAAAAAGACCGACTTTTAAATAATGAAGCCGGTCTTTTTATTTTTAGATAGTTATTGCAGAAATCCTTAAGGCAAATGTATCAGTTAATGTGCCAAATATATTTTAAGCCATATTAGCTCTTAGATTGGATGGTTTTCTGAATACATCTAGATGTGTTTGAATCATATTAATATCTCCAATCGCCAGAGGGTAAGAATGATTTAGATTAGGCATAATTTTTACAGTGGTATTTTCTGATTAATTTCAAGTGTAATCAAACTATAATTTATGTCGGTTACTGTCATTTAAACTGAATAATTAACATATAACCAGACTATAATTGAAGGTGTTATTTCCCAGGGAATATCTTTCCAAAATTAATAGTGAGATAACAGTAGATAAGTGATATGATTAGATTAATAGTAAAATAGGAGGAGGGTCTATATGATCAAGAAATTTTTAATAGTAATGGTCTTATTTTTTTCGTTTTCAGCGACAGCAAATGCAGATACATTGCATGAAGTGAAGAAAGGTGATTCGTTATCAAAGATTGCCAAAATGTATAAAGTGACAGTAAATGACCTTCGCACATGGAATAAGCTAAAAAAAGACAATATTTATATAAAGCAAAAAATAATCGTACAGAAGCCTACGAATGTGAAAACTGCAACTAAACCTGTTCCTAAACCTGTAGGTAATAAGCCTGTTGCACCGATTATTACTGAAATAATAGTTCAACCAGGTCAAGTAAAGTCGGAACAAGTCGTTAATCCTCCAGTGTTGGTTGATGAAGCGAAGCAATTAACTGAAAGTGGACAAGCAATTTATCTATTGCTTCTAGATATTGCACCAAGGTTGGAAGGCATTCCATATTTATATGCTGGAAATACGATAGCTGGTTTTGATTGTAGTGGATTTATTCATTTTATTCATTCTCAAGCAGGACTTAATCTAACTAGAAAAAGTAGTGAATCCTATTTTGCAGAAAGTGCTACTGTTGTGAATCCTATAGTAGGAGATTTAGTGTTTTTTGAAAATACATATAAAGAAGGTATTTCCCATATGGGTATCTATCTTGGTAATAATGAGTTTATACATGCTGGTACAAAGGGTGTCGAGATAGCGAGATTAGATTCTGTTTATTGGAAAGATCATTTTGTTTCATTTAAACGTTTCCACTCTGTTAGTGTGAATTAAAGGATAGGGGTTTTATATATGAAGTGGACAATAGGTAAAAAATTGTGGTTAGGATTTTCTTCTGTGTTAAGTTTAATGATTATTGTTGTTGTTTTGACACTTTTAACGATGTCAGATAATAGTGAAAAATATCAATTTTTGCTTGATGATCGGGTAGTGAAAGTGAATCTAGTGAGAGAAATTGAGATGTCACAAAAAGATACAACAAATAATTTAATGGAGTATTTATTGTTTAACACTGATATTTCAAAAAAAAGTATTACTGATAATCAAAAAAATACAGAAAACCTAGCAAAGGATTTAAGAGGAAGACTTTTTTCTCCTGAAACATTAGAAATGATGGATAGATTCGACAAAAAGTTAGTTTCATTTGCTGCTAAAAATCAAGAGATTATTAACGCGAAGCAGAAAAAAGACACAATGAATATTAATAAACTTTCTTCAGAAGCTAAATCTATTAATAGTGATGCTCTGAAAGTTTTAGATGAGATTGAGCAGTTTTTACAGAATGATATGGAGAAAGAGAGAGAACAAATAAATAATTATGAGAAAGTTGCTACTACCTTTATTATAGGAATATCTATTTTAGCAATTCTGTTGGGAGTAGTTTTAGCTTACTTTATTAGTAAAAACATTTCTCTTCCAGTTAAAAAAGTTACAACAGGATTATCAGAAATTGCAGTAGGAAATTTAATTGTAGAACCAATTAATATTAAAAATAAAGATGAAGTTGGTGAAATGGCAGCGGCTTTCAATACAATGTCTGTTGATCTTAGACAAATTGTGTCGAATGTGCGTGATTCATCTATGCAGCTTGCTGCAAATGCGGAAGAGCTTTCTGCAAGTGCAGAGGAAAGTTTAGCTTCTTCACAAATGGTTGCCAAGTCAGCAGAGGGTCAAATGGTTACAAGTGAGCAACAAGTTCATCATTTAGACTCTTCTGTCAATGCAATGCATGAATTATCCCAAGGCGTAACTCAAATCTCTATAAGTAATGAAGAAATGTTACATGCAGCAGATGATGTAACAAAACTTGTGAAAAAAGGATCGAATGTAGTGTCTAATGTTTCAGAACAAATGAACACAATCCATTCAACATTTAAAGATACGTCTATACTTATGAACAATATGGCGAAGCATTCTGATGATATTCAATCCATCACTGCACTCATTACAGATATTTCGGAGCAAACTAATTTGCTAGCATTAAATGCGGCTATCGAGGCAGCACGAGCTGGTGAATATGGTAAGGGTTTTGCTGTTGTAGCGGAAGAAGTGCGTAAGCTTGCCGAGCAATCAAAAAACTCTGCATCTGAAATAGAATCTATGGTTCAAGTAATTCAATCTGCTTCTGGGGATGCAGTGAAAGCCATCACAATGGGTGGAGAGAAAGTAGAAGAGGGGCTTATGAAAACAACCGAATCTCTTCAGGTGTTTACTGAGATCGAAACAGCTGTTGGCGTAGTTGGAGTTAAAGTAGAATCAGTCTCTGCAGCCATCGAGCAAATTCAAGCAATGGCAGAATCTGTTTCGGAAGGTTCACTTGAGGTACAACGACTTGCTGCACTTGCTGCAGATGGTGCAAATGACACAAGTGCTGCTACTGAAGAGCAACTCGCTGCAAACGAAGAAATAACTTCTAATGCACAATCATTAGCTGATCTTGCAGAAGTTCTCCAAAATAATGTGAGTCATTTCAAAATCTAACTACTATGTGCCTCTGAATTGTTACACAAGATTCAGAGGTATATTTTTGTGAAAAAATTTCAGTATATTAAAAATCAAAGTTTCCTCAAGTCGACACAATCTTAGTAGACTTAATAAAGTATAATTGCTGTAGGTGATGATTTTATGTACAAATTCATTATTTTTATCCATGTAATTAGTGCGATTCTATCGATCGGTCCATTCTTTGTTCTTTTTCCGGTATTAAATCGAATGAAGGGGAAAAGTGGAGATTTGTTGGATTCCCATATTGAAGTGTTTCAAGCAGCGATTCGAATTGTAAAACATGCTGGTCATGTCCTTGTCGTTTCCGGAATACTGCTTATGTGGCAAGGGAATTGGGCTTGGTCTACATCATGGATCGTCATGACGATAGTAATAATGGTAAGTTCGATTGTGTTTCTTGCAAAAGCATTTAAGCCCAATATCCGACAGTTTAATGCTGGAGTAATTGATTCACATACTCTTATTTTTAAATTGCATCGTTCTGTTTGGTTATATATTATATTATTACTAATAATGCTTTGGTTTATGGTAGTGAAGCCTAATATATGGTAATGGACTCTTTCTCAGATTGTTGAGAGGGGGTCTTTTTTTAATTTTAATCAGAATGAATTTGTGACTGAGAGAGACGAATTTGCGCTTACCGAGGGAGAACTTTCACTTAGAGGATTTGAAATTGCGGATATCCAGTTAGAATTTGCACTTAGAAGATCTGAACTTGTACTTAACGAGTTTAAATTTGCTATTCCTGAATTAGTACTTGTGATTCCCAATTCGAACTTTCATTTTCAAAAGTTAAACTTGCCGATTCACATCTCACATCGCAGTGTATTTTTTTATGAAATTCACAAAAAATTTTGATTGCATACAAAATGCGATATATCGCAGATGTAAGCGATTACAAGAAAAACGAATATTCAAAACTGACAGATTATTTTAAAAAAGAGTGTTGACGGGGCATTTTAAAGGCGATATGATAGCAACAATATATTAAATATTGTGATAAAATTCACAAACTAATAGAGTAATAGCCTGCAAAGCTAAACGCTACATAAGCGGTAAGTATAGGAGCGATGGAAATTGAGAAGTGACATGATTAAGAAAGGCGTAGATCGAGCCCCTCATCGTAGCTTACTTTATGCAACTGGGGTTAAAACGAAAGATTTAGACAAACCGTTTATTGGTGTTTGTAACTCCTATATTGATATTATTCCAGGCCATATGCATTTAAATAAATTTGCAGAGGTCGTTAAAGAAGCCATTCGTGAAGCTGGTGGAATTCCGTTCGAGTTTAACACAATAGGTGTAGATGATGGAATTGCAATGGGTCACATCGGGATGAGATATTCACTTCCGAGTCGTGAGCTAATTGCAGACTCAGCAGAAACAGTTATTAACGCACACTGGTTCGACGGAGTGTTTTACATTCCGAACTGTGACAAAATTACTCCAGGTATGTTAATGGCAGCAGTAAGAACAAATGTCCCATCTGTTTTTGTATCAGGTGGTCCGATGGAAGCTGGTACTTCTGCTGATGGAAAACAACTTTCGCTTACATCTGTATTTGAAGGTGTTGGTTCGTATAAATCAGGATCTATGACAGCGGAACAATTACTCGATATTGAACAAAACGCATGTCCTACTTGTGGTTCATGTTCAGGTATGTTCACTGCAAACTCGATGAACTCATTAATGGAGATGCTCGGTGTAACATTGCCAGGTAACGGAACGATTGTTGCTACATCAGACGAACGTCACCGCCTCATTAAAGAAGCAGCGAAACATCTTGTTCGAATGATTAAAGAAGATGTGAAGCCAAGAGATCTGATTACGAAAGAAACGATCGACGATGCATTTGCACTAGACATGGCAATGGGAGGTTCTACTAATACAGTACTTCATACATTAGCTATTGCGCATGAAGCTGAAATCGAATACGACGTAAAAGAAATTAATGAAGTAGCAAAGAGAATTCCATATTTATCAAAAATTATGCCTGCTTCTGATTACTCCATGCATGATGTTCATCTCGCAGGAGGGGTTAGTGCCATTATAAAAGAACTTTGTGAAATTCCAGGAGCGGTTCACCCGGATCGGATGACGATTACAGGTAAAACACTCTATGAAAATGTCAAAGAATCAGAGATTAAAAATGATCAAGTCATACGTCGAAAAGAAAATCCATATAGTCCAGTAGGAGGCTTGTCCGTCCTATTCGGAAATATTGCTCCAGAAGGCGGAGTGATTAAAGTGGGAGCAGTCGATCCTTCCATTAAAGAATTTACTGGAAAAGCCATTGTGTTTGATTCACAAGAGGCAGCACAGGAAGCAATTGACGAAGGTATCGTACAGGAAGGTCATGTAGTAGTAATACGCTATGAAGGTCCTAAAGGAGGACCAGGGATGCCAGAAATGCTAGCTCCAACTTCAGCGATTCAAGGTCGCGGTTTAGGAACGAAAGTGGCACTCATAACAGACGGTAGATTTTCCGGAGCATCTAGAGGAATTTCCATTGGACATATTTCTCCAGAAGCAGCAGACGGTGGTCCAATCGCACTTGTTGAAAATGATGATATCATCGCTATTGATTTAACAAATAGAACAATAGAACTTCAAGTTACTGAAGAAGAATTAGCTACAAGAAGAGTAAACTTACAACCATTTGAACCAAAAATTAAAAAAGGTTATTTAGCAAGATATTCGAAACTAGTAACATCCGCTAGTACTGGTGGAGTAATGAAAATCTAACTTTATTCAGCTTTGCTGAATAAAGTTGCCTCCGGCGGATGTCACAGATTTTGTAAAGTATAGGATGTTAGCCTAAGTTCGTCGCATCCATGCGACAATGGCTAACTGACCTGCATCACGCAGGCCTAAGTTCGATGCTAAATCTGGACGCAAATACGCCAAGGCGAATTTGATTAAATCTAATATTATAAATCATTGATGAGGCAAAAGTTAAAGGAATCTTGTATTTACAGAGAGCCGGTGTAGCTGGGAACCGGCAATACAACCTTTAGCGACATCCCCTCGGAGTGAAGTGTTGAACGGGAAACCTTTTAGATACTTCCGGGTGTAGTAAAAAGCTACTCTCGTTATAAATGGATAATTGACGATTGTCGGTTGTCTGCGAGGTAGCGGTTACGCTGCGAACTAGGGTGGTACCATGAAAAGAATTTCATCCCTATACAAAAGAACTATAGTTTCTTTGTGTGGGGAGAAATTCTTTTTGTTTTTTATATAAAGATCATGCAAGAAAGAAACAATTGTGACACTGGACGATTTGATCAGAAGGAGGAAATGATGATGAAGTTGACTGTTGAAGAAGCAGAACAAATGTATGAAGAGCCCGAAACGGCGGAAGCTCCCAAACAATTAGACGGAGCAGATGTTTTAATCGAAACATTGAAAAAACATCAGGTTGAAGTAGTTTTTGGTTATCCGGGTGGTGCTGTATTACCGATTTATGATGCACTACATAAAAACCCAATCAAACATATTCTTGCGCGTCACGAACAAGGAGCAATCCACGCTGCTGAAGGGTATGCACGAGTTTCTGGGAAGGTAGGGGTAGTAATTGCTACGTCTGGCCCTGGTGCAACGAATGTTGTAACAGGAATTGCGGATGCAATGATGGATTCGATACCGCTTGTTGTATTCACAGGTCAGGTTGCAACAACGGTTATTGGTACAGATGCTTTCCAAGAAGCAGATATTATCGGGATTACTCAACCAATTACAAAACATAATTACCAAGTAAAAGATGTAGTTGACTTACCAAGAATTATTAACGAAGCTTTTCATATTGCTTCCACAGGTCGTCCAGGACCAGTCGTCGTAGATATTCCGAAAAATATGGCAACAGGAATGTTTGTTGTAAAAGAAGATGCAACGAGTGAAGTGAATCTTCCGGGGTATCAGCCAACGACAACACCCAACTTTTTACAAATTCAAAAAGCTGCTCAAGCTATTACAATTGCGAAACAACCGCTAATTCTTGCTGGAGCAGGAGTGTTGTTTGCCAAAGCATCCGAACAACTTGCAGCATTTGCAGAGAAATATCAAATTCCTGTAACAAATACTCTTCTCGGACTTGGAAGTATAGAAGGAAATCATCCACTTTTTTTAGGGATGGCAGGAATGCATGGTACGTACACAGCTAATATGGCTATTCAAACTTGTGATTTACTCATCAATGTAGGTGCGAGGTTTGACGATCGTTTAACAGGAAACTTAGCTCACTTTGCACCAAATGCAAAAGTGATTCATATCGATATAGATCCTGCAGAAATCGGTAAAAATGTTCACACTGAAATTCCGATTGTTGCAGATGCGAAAGAAGCACTAACCGCTTTACTAGAGCAAAATACTCCAAACGGGAATACTGCTGCATGGTTAGAAAGCTTACATGTAAATCAAGCACAATATCCTTTATTTTATGAAGCAAGTGAAGAACGAGGGCTACTTCCACAGCAAGTAATGGAACTTGTTCACGAGTATACAAATGGAGATGCAGTTGTCACTACAGACGTAGGGCAACATCAAATGTGGGCGGCCCAATATTATAAATTCAATCAACCACATAACTGGGTAACTTCCGGAGGACTTGGAACAATGGGATTTGGTTTCCCAGCTGCTATAGGTGCACAGCTGGCAAAACCAGAAGCAAAAGTAGTTTCAATCGTTGGAGATGCTGGGTTCCAAATGACACTTCAGGAATTGTCCTTACTTCAGGAGATGCGCATTCCAGTGAAAGTGATTATTTTAAACAATCAAGCACTTGGAATGGTTCGTCAGTGGCAAGAAAGATTTCATGGAGAGCGTTATTCCCAGTCACTTATGCCGATTCAACCTGATTTTGTGAAGCTTGCAGCTGCTTATGATATTAAAGGTTATAAAATCGAAACGTATGAAGATGCCAAAAAGCAGTTAAAAGAAGCACTTGCATCGGATGAACCAGTATTAATAGATTGTAGAGTTGTTCAAAAAGAAAGTGTATTTCCAATGGTTGCTCCAGGAAAAGGACTACATGAAATGATTGGAGTGAAGCCAGAATGAAGCGGATCATTACCGTCACTGTGTTAAACCAAAGCGGGGTCTTAAACCGTGTAACTGGCCTACTCATGAAGCGCCAGTTCAATATTGAAAGCATCACAGTAGGTCATACGGAACAACCACAAATTTCAAAGATGACGTTTGTAGTAAATGTGGAAGATGAACAAAAGCTGGAACAACTTTTAAAGCAACTTCAAAAGCAAGTAGATGTGCTAAAAGTAAATGATATTTCCGAAAAGTCGATTGTTGTTAGAGAGTTGGCGCTTGTGAAGGTCGTGTCGCCACCAGCAGTAAGAGCAGAGATTAATAGTATTGTCGAACCTTTCCGAGCAGCCACAATTGACACTGGGAAAAATGTAGTGACATTCCAAGTGACAGGCAACTCAGAAAAAATTGATGCATTTATTGATTTACTCAAGCCTTATGGCATAAAAGAGCTAACTAGAACTGGTGTCACCGCATTTGTTCGCGAAACACAGAAAGTTCATTCTACTCAGCTATCCATTTTGCAGTAGTGGAGTAACTAAATACAGTAATAAAGTTTTCACTTTTAAATAAATTAAAAACCAAATTCGAGGAGGAAATTACAATGGCTAAAATGTATTACAACGGAGATATCAATGAAGGACTTTTAAAGGACAAAACAATCGCAATCATCGGTTATGGATCACAAGGTCACGCACATGCTCAAAACTTGAAAGATTCAGGCTTTAACGTAGTGGTAGGTATTCGTGAAGGAAAATCATTCGACCAAGCAAAAGAAGATGGATTAGAAGTGTATTCTGTAAAAGAAGCTGCTGAAAAAGCAGAAGTTATTATGATTTTATTACCTGATGAAAGACAAAAAGCAGTATATGAAGCAGAAATCGCACCAGCATTAACTGCAGGTAAATCATTAGTATTTGCACACGGATTTAACGTTCATTTCGATCAAATCGTACCTCCAGCAGATGTGGACGTATTCCTAGTAGCACCAAAAGGTCCTGGTCACCTAGTACGTAGAACATATGAATCAGGAGCTGGAGTACCAGGTTTATTTGCGGTATATCAAGATGCTACTGGCAACGCAAAAGAGACAGCTTTAGCATATGCGAAAGGTATTGGAGCAGCTCGTGCTGGAGTTCTTGAAACTACATTTAAAGAAGAAACAGAAACAGATCTATTCGGAGAGCAAGCAGTACTTTGTGGTGGTACAACTGCATTAGTTAAAGCGGGTTTCGAAACATTAGTAGAAGCAGGCTATCAACCAGAGCTTGCATACTTTGAAACATTGCATGAATTGAAGCTAATCGTTGACTTAATGTACGAAGGGGGATTATCTACAATGCGCTATTCTATCTCTGATACTGCAGAGTGGGGAGATTTCGTATCAGGACCACGTATCATCGATGCTTCTGTAAAAGATCGCATGAAGGAAGTATTAACAGATATTCAAAACGGTAAATTTGCGAAGGAATGGATCGAAGAAAATGCAACAAACCGTCCAAAATACAACGCTATTAAAAAGGCAGAAGCTGAGCACCAAATCGAAACAGTTGGAGAAAAACTTCGTGAAATGATGCCATTCATCAATGAGGGGAAAAAACAAGTGAAGAAAGAAGTGGTGACGAGTGGGCAAAATTGATATTTTCGACACAACGCTACGTGACGGAGAACAATCTGCAGGGATTAACCTGAATACACAAGAAAAATTAGAGATTGCTCGTCAGCTTGAAAAATATGGAGTTTCCATTATAGAAGCAGGATTTCCTGCTTCTTCCCCTGGGGACTTTGAAGCAGTTAAACAAATTGCCGGAACAGTTAAAAACTCAATTGTTACAGGGCTAGCTCGTTCTATTAAAAGTGATATTGAAACTTCGTGGGAAGCATTAAAAGGTGGAGTACAGCCACATCTTCATACATTTATCGCCACATCTCCAATCCATATGCAGTATAAATTGAATAAGACACCTGAACAAGTAATTGAAATTGCTGTTGAATCCGTGAAGCTAGCAAGAAAATATTTTCCGCTAGTGCAGTGGTCAGCAGAAGATGCAACTCGTTCAGATAAAGAATTTCTCGTTCGAATTATAAATGAAGTAATAAAAGCTGGAGCAACAACGATCAATATTCCAGATACTGTCGGCTATGCAACACCAATCGAATATGGTGCATTATTCCGTTACTTATCTGAGAACGTCCATGGCATTGAACGAGTAAAACTTTCTGCTCATTGTCACGATGATTTAGGTTTAGCAACAGCTAATACATTAGCTGCTATTGAAAATGGTGCGTCTCAAGTAGAAGGTACGATCAATGGAATCGGCGAACGTGCAGGGAACGTAGCACTAGAAGAAATTGCAGTTGCCCTACATATTCGCAATGATTATTACAACACGGAAACTGGTATCGTTTTAAAAGAAACGAAACGTACTAGTCAACTTGTAAGTAAATTAACAGGTGTTGCAGTTCAACCAAATAAAGCTGTTATTGGGAAAAATGCATTCGCACATGAGTCTGGTATTCATCAAGATGGTATGCTGAAAAATCCTGAAACGTACGAAATTATTACACCAGAACTAATCGGTGATGCAACTACAGAACTCGTACTAGGAAAGCATTCAGGTCGCCATGCATTCTCAAGTCGTGCAGAGGAAATGGGCTTCCAATTAAGTGATGAAAAGCTAAATGCTGCATTTGTAGCATTTAAAAAATTAGCTGACCGTAAGAAAGAAATTACTGAAGAAGATTTATTTGTTTTATTGACAGATCAGCAAGTTCACACTTCCGAAGTGGAAGTGTATGAATTAGAAAGCGTCCAAGTGCAATATGGCACATCTAATATTCCTACTGCAACTGTTCAGGCGAAAACTCCAACTGGAGAAGTAGAAGTTGTCTCTTCTACTGGAGCAGGTTCTGTAGAAGCAATTTTCAATACGCTGGAAAAGCTTGTGAATGGAAAAGTTCATATTATTGATTACCGGGTATCTTCAGTCTCTAAAGGTAGAGACGCACTTGGAGAAGCAGTTATTAACCTAAGCTTCAATGATGTTATATCAACAGGTAGAAATGCTTCCCAAGACGTACTAGAAGCATCTGCTAAAGCATACTTAAATGCGATTAATCGCCAATTAGTAAAAGTACATTACCAACAAAAAGTACCGGTAACACAATAAAGACTAGCTTTAGTTCCTAATCGAATGTGCTGAAAGTAACTGAAGCTTTATCCAAAATACGAAACGGGAGTGAATGAGATGGAAAAAACGATAACGGTATTGCCGGGAGATGGAATCGGTCCAGAAGTAACGGAAGCTGCTGTGAAGGTGCTTCAAACAATTGCAAAACGTTTTAACCATACGTTTAATCTGCATTATGAACTTATTGGTGGAGCAGCAATTGATGATTGTGAAAATCCACTCCCTGAAGAAACGATAAAACAATGTAGTCAAAGTGATGCCATTCTCTTAGGTGCAGTTGGTGGGCCAAAATGGGATCAAAATCCATCTCACTTACGCCCGGAAAAAGGATTGTTGGCAATACGCAAACATTTTGGATTGTATGCAAATATTCGCCCAGTGAAAGCTATACCTGCATTACTGGATTCTTCACCTCTTAAAAAGGAAGTAGCGGAAAATGTCGACTTAGTCATCGTTCGTGAGCTTACAGGTGGTTTGTATTTCAGTGAACCTCGCGAAAAATCTCATGATCATGCACTTGATACGCTTGCTTATTCAAGAACAGAAATCGAGCGTATTGTCGATACAGCATTCCAGATTGCAAGAAGCCGACGTGGAAAACTAGCTTCTGTTGATAAAGCTAACGTTTTAGACACAAGCAAATTATGGCGAGAAATCGTAGAAGAAAAGAGACAGAACTATCCTGACGTAGAATTAGAGCATATGCTAGTTGATTCTACAGCGATGAAAATGATCACACAGCCTAGTGCCTTTGATGTCATAGTAACGGAAAATATGTTTGGTGACATTTTAAGTGACGAAGCATCTGTTATTACTGGATCTCTTGGAATGCTTCCATCTGCAAGTACACGCGAAGATGGCTTTGGTTTATATGAACCAGTACATGGATCCGCTCCCGATATTGCGGGACAAAACAAAGCAAACCCAGCAGCAACGATCCTTTCTGCAGCGATGATGCTTCGCGAAGCATTCCAAATGGAAACAGAAGCAGCTGCGGTCGAAGAGGCGGTATTTAATGTATTAAATGATGGTAATTTCACAGGTGATCTACAAGTAGAAGGAAAACGTGTTCTTTCTACAACTGAATGGACGGCAAAAGTATTAGAAGAGTTAGACTCGGAATTTGTATCAGATAGCATTATGTTTTCTTATGTCTAACCAAAAGGAGAGGGACTAAATGGCAAAAACGATTATCGAGAAAATTTGGGATGAACATATTGTGTACGAGGAAGAAGGAAAACCAGACCTTCTCTATATCGATTTACACTTGCTCCATGAAGTAACATCTCCACAGGCTTTCGAAGGGTTACGACTAAATAATCGGAAGGTACGTCGTCCTGATCTTTGCTATGCAACGATGGATCATAACGTACCTACTCGAAATAGAGAACAGATTACGGATGTAATCGCCCGAACACAAATCAATACACTTCAACAAAACTGTGAAGAATTTGGAATTCCACTTGCCAATATGGACCATCCAGATCAAGGGATCGTACATATTATTGGCCCAGAACTAGGACTAACACAACCTGGGAAAACCATCGTTTGCGGAGATAGTCATACTTCCACTCATGGTGCGTTTGGTGCAATTGCATTTGGGATTGGTACGAGTGAGGTAGAGCATGTTCTATCTACTCAAACACTATGGCAAGCAAGACCAAAAACGATGGAAATTAAAGTAACAGGCGAACTAGGTTACGGGGTAGCTGCAAAAGATATTATTTTAGCGATCATTTCGAAATTCGGCATCGATATGGGTACTGGGTATATCGTAGAGTATACAGGTGAAGCTATTCGCAAGTTATCGATGGAAGAACGTATGACGATTTGTAATATGTCCATTGAAGCAGGAGCTCGAGCTGGTTTGATTAGCCCGGATGAAACAACAGTTAATTTCTTAAGGGGTCGAGAGCATGTTCCAACAGGAGAAGCTTTTGAAAAAGAAGCGGATCGCTGGCTTTCATTGGCTTCAGATGAAGGAGCTGTTTACGATAAAACGGTGGAAATTTCCGCTGATGAAATCGAACCTTTTGTTACATGGGGTACAAATCCTTCTATGGGTTCAGGAATATCGAATCACATTCCATATACAAAAGACTTTTCTGAAACAAGTGATCAACAAGCGCATGAAAAAGCACTTGCATATATGGGGTTGGAGGAAGGAATGCCTTTAACAGATATTGCTATTAGCAATGTGTTCATCGGTTCTTGTACGAATGCTCGTCTGAGCGACTTGCGCACAGCAGCAAGCGTTATTGAAGGTCGTAAAGTACATCCAAATGTGAAAGCAATTGTCGTTCCAGGATCACAAACAGTGAAAAAACAAGCAGAACAAGAAGGCATCGACAAAATATTCCTTGATGCAGGATTTGAATGGCGCGAATCTGGATGTAGTATGTGTCTTGCGATGAATGATGACGTTGTACCAGCTGGTGAACATTGTGCATCTACTTCCAACCGTAATTTTGAAGGTCGTCAAGGTGCAGGATCTAAAACACATTTGATGAGTCCTGCAATGGCAGCAGCGGCAGCCATTGAAGGCCATATCGTAGATATTCGCAAATTTCAACTTTCTCCAGCAGGGATTTAAACCCTTGCTGAATAAAGTTGAGGCCTCCGGCGGATGTCACAGATTTTAAAAGGAGTAATTGAAGGATGATAGCCTAAATACGTCGAATCCATGCGACAACGGCTATCTGACCTGCATCACGCAGGCCTAAGTTCAATTTAAAATCTGGACGCAATTACGCCAAGGCGAAATTGATTTAGTAAATAAGTAAGGAGGAAAAACTGTGGAGCCTATTAATGAAATAAAAAGTGTTATTACACCTTTAAATCAAAAAAATGTTGATACCGATCAAATAATTTCAAAAGAGTTTCTAAAAAGAATAGAGCGTACAGGATTTGGTCAGTACTTGTTTTATCACTGGCGCTTTGATGCACAAGGAAATCCGATAAAAGATTTTATTTTAAACGACGACCGTTATAAAGACTCTACTATTCTAGTAGCCCATGAAAATTTCGGATGTGGATCATCGCGTGAGCATGCTCCATGGTCGATATTAGACTATGGCTTTCGAGTAGTCATTGCACCGAGCTTCGCAGATATTTTCTATAATAACTGCATGAAAAATGGAATTCTTCCTATTAAATTGTCGGTGGAAGAGGTAGAAGAACTTCTAAGAAAAGAATTGTATAACGTAGAAGTCAATTTAGAAACTCAAACGGTAACGGGAGCAGATGGTATTGTTTATTCATTTGACATTGATCCTTACCAAAAGAAAATGCTTCTAAATGGGTGGGATGAAATTTCATTGACATTCCAATATGAAGATCAAATAAAAGCTTATGAATTAAGAAAAGCGTAAGTCGCAAGCTTACTTAAAATTAGAAAATTAGGAGATGGTTTTGTTGGGAATTCATACGACACTGTAGGTTTATATTTAGCATCAGAAAAAGTAGCGGAGTTCGTTCACCGAACACCATGTAAAATGTCGACAACATTTAATGAATTCAGTGGAAAGAAAGTATTTCTCAAAATGGAGAACTTGCAAAAAACCGGTTCATTTAAAATTAGAGGGGCGATGAACAAAGTACTACAGCTTTCGGAAGCTGAATGCGAAAAAGGCTTAATCGCTGCTTCTGCTGGTAATCATGCACAAGGTGTCGCTTATGCCGGAAAAGCACGAAATGTGCCAGTCACGATTTTCATGCCAACCGGAACACCCGAAGCTAAGGTGAACGCAACGAGAGGATACGGAGCGACGGTCAAACTTGTTGGACAAAATTTTGACGAAGCATATGTTGCAGCAAGAGAAGAGCAACTTCGAACGGGTGCAACATTCATTCACCCATTTGACGACCTAGCAGTAATCGAAGGTCAAGCAACAGTTGCTATGGAAATGCTCCAGCAACGACCTGAGATCGATACAATCGTTGTGCCTGCCGGCGGAGGAGGCCTACTAGCTGGTACATTATTAGCTGTAAAGTCTACTCGTCCAGATATTCGAGTAATCGGCGTTCAATCTATTAATGCTCCAGCAATAACTATTGCCTATAAAGGGAAAAATGACGGAATCCTTACATTTCAAGGAAAAACGATAGCGGAAGGCATTAACGTGAAAGTTCCTGGGAAGCTAACAATGAACATAATTCATTCTTTTGTAGATGACATGGTCACGGTGACCGAGCAAGAAATTGCGTCGGCAATTCTCTTCATGCTCGAACGAGAAAAAACGCTAATTGAAGGTGCAGGAGCCGCAGCAGTAGCGGCAGTGTTGAATCACCACACTCCATCCTCCGCCCAAAACATAGGAATCATCGTAAGCGGAGGAAACTTCGACATCGGCAAACTCGCTGAATGCCAACAAATGTCACTAAAAGTTCCATTAGCAAAATAAATAGTTTCTTCACCACTAGCCGCTTAAGGCTAGTGGTTTTTTTGAGTGAGAGTAGCACGAGTTCTTGGGATGAAGGGGAGCATATTTCGTTTTGGATAAGAGGCTTTCATTTAAATGGCAATGAAATTGGGCTTATGTCGAGCGATTGAGTCAAGTCCTTATAATTGTGTAAAATGCTAATTACAAGTTTTCAATTGTTTTGTATCACAAACAGATTCTGTTCGAAGTATGAATTTGATTGGATTGGAAGGGGGTACCCCCTTCCAATCCAAT
>NZ_VDGI01000028.1 GCF_006861825.1 Psychrobacillus vulpis
TGATTGGATTGGAAGGGGGTACCCCCTTCCAATCCAATCAAATTCATACTTCGAACAGAATCTGTTTGTGATACAAAACAATTGAAGACTTGTAATTAGCATTTTACACAATTATAAGGACTTGACTGAGTATGCGAGCATATCTAGCGGCTGTACGAGCATACCTAGCTTATCCGAGCATACCACCGAGTTATCCGCGCATATGTAATGAGTATCCGAGCATATCAAGCGGTTATACGAGCATACCTAGCTTATCCGAGCATACCTAGCTTATCCGAGCATATCACGAAGTTATCCGCGCATATGTAATGAGTATCCGAGCATATCGAGCAGCTATACGAGCACAAGCAGAAGGTATATCGAAGAAACCAATGCTTCATAAATGATGAGAAATAACGCCGGTTAATAGCAACTGGTGTTATTTTATTTTGTATTTCGGTAAAGTTGTTACATTATAAAGTAGCTGTTTGTCTTACACATATAGACGGAGAAAAGGAGGTGGCGGTCGGGTTACCATCTGACTTCATATTATAAAGACCTTTTTCTTTGAGCCGGATTTATTGCACACGCTTTTTAAAAAAACTAGATGGATTTCATCTAGTTTTTTTTATTTCCAATTATATAACGGGTGTCCCCCGTAAAATAAAGCATGTTTAGCCTCCATCAATTATATTGCCTCCTAAAAAAACTTTATATGACCTCCACAATTCACAAGCATACTGTTTAGTCACTCTTATTAATAGAAACAGGTCTCCGGTTTTATATTGTCCTGAAAGCTAGGCCCTTCTACGCAAGCCAGTCTTAGAAAAAAACTTTTGTCAACTTTCTAAGAGTGTCCAATTGCGTTTTTTTCATTTGCATAAACTAGTGAAAAATGCGCGAAAAATTGGAAAAAATTATTTGTTTTTATTTGGAGATAGCCAAATAAGTTGAGTCCTATAATTGTGAAAATTGTATTACGAGCACTACTAACGTACAAACCTTGGAGCATCTTGTTTTTTTCGATTAATTTGTTTAAAAGTTTTTTTTTGTAGTTCTTTTTAAGTAGATAACAAGAATATACTTTTCTAGTAGCTCGCATTTTGCGAATTTTAAGGAGATAGTAATTTGGAGAGTGTCAAAGATATGATGTTAAGGGATTCAAAGCATTACTTATACCACCGCATTGGCAAAAGGATAGCAGATATAGTAGGTAGTTTCTCGCTTCTATTAATTTGCATTCCATTGATTCTTTTATTCTCAATTATACTTTTCATATTTTCCGGAAGGCCTATTTTTTTTACGCAAACTCGAGCTGGTTTGCATAATACTTCTTTTACGATTTGGAAGTTTAGAACCATGGAAACGAAGACACTGGATTTCAATGGTCACCAATATAAATGGCAAGGAGGGGTTCCTAAAGACTTTTCTTTTGCAAAGCCAAGTCATTTGAATGTTACAAAAGTAGGTAAAATATACCGGAAATACAGCATAGATGAAATTCCTCAATTATGGAATGTGTTAAAAGGAGATATGAGCTTTGTTGGACCTAGACCAGAAATAATCGAAATTACAAATCATTATTCTGAAGAGCAAAAGAAGCGTTTACAAGTAAAGCCTGGAATTACAGGATACGCACAAGTTCATGGAAGATCTTCTATTACTCATGGGGAAAAAATAGCACACGATTTATACTATGTAAAAAACTACTCATTACTACTAGATTTGAAGATAATCATTCAGACCGGAAAACTTGTAATTACCGGAAAGGGAGCATACTGATTATTCGAATTTTATTATATTTAGATTGCATGATTATTACTGAAGGAGTGAAATCGATTGCTTGTAGATATTCATAATCATATTTTACCTGGACTTGATGATGGACCAAAGTCCATTGAAGAGGCAGTATTACTAGCTACAAATGCAGTCGATAATGGAATAACACATATTATTGCCACTCCTCATCATCATAATGGAAGATATATAAACTCTCCTTCGATAGTAATAGAGGCAGTAGCCAAATTAAACAAGGAGCTCCTTAAAAAGGATATTCCGGTGAAAATCCTTCCGGGGCAAGAAGTTTATTTTTACAATAGCATTCTTGAAGATTTAGAGAACGATCTATTAACACTAGCTAATAGTGGGAAATATTTATTAATAGAACTACCGAGAAATCATTTTCCTATTTCAACTTTTGAAACTCTTTATCAAATACAATTGCGGGGATATACCCCAATCATTGTACATCCAGAAAGAAATACTGTACTCAGGAAAGACAAGCAAAAAATTTATGATTTGGTGAATAAAGGTTCTCTAGTTCAAATAACTGCTTCTACTTTGATTGGTTTACAAGGTAGAAATTTGAAAAAGTACACAATAGATTTATTGAAACATAATTTAGTTCACTTTATATCTTCGGATGCACATCATTATGTAAATCGGCCTTTTTTATTGAATGATGCGTATCAGCATGTACGAAAAAAGTTCTCTGAAAATCAAGTAACTTATTATAACGAAAATGCAAAACACGTCATATTAGGTACTGGATTTCAACCGATGCTCCCCATCAGCTTCAAATAAAATAGGTGATTTATGAAATATTGGCGGATGCTATCGAATGGAGGAACAAAAGGGGGGCTCGACTCTTATGGGAGAAAAAATTAGTCTACAAGATTTATTCAAAATAATGAAGAAACGGCTCGTGCTCATTATCAGTACATTCGTTTTAGCCGTGACGATTACGGGGATATTTAGCTACTTCTTACTAACTCCGACTTACGAAGCTTCAACTCAAATTCTAATTAGTCAGAAGGAAATAGAGCAAAATCAATTTAACACTCTAGACATAGAAACGAATCTTCAACTGATCAACACATATTATGTCATTATTAAAAGTCCAGTTATTCTATCAAAAGTAGTCGATAATCTAGATTTAAATACTACTCCAGAACTACTCAACAAAAAAATAAAAGTTAGCAGTGAACAAAACTCGCAAGTTATTAAAGTTAGCGTTCAAGATCCAGATTTAAAAAAGGCTGTAGATATTGCCAATATGATCACGTCAGTGTTTCAAGAAGAAATTCAAACACTAATGAACGTCGATAATGTAAACATCTTATCACCGGCAGTCAATACAAAGAATATAAATCCTGTTAATCCCAATCCAATTCTTAATATGGCAATTGCAGCTATTATTGGATTAATGCTAGGAGTCGGAATTACCTTCCTAATTGAATATTTAGATACCACCGTAAAAACGGAACAGGATGTTGATGAATTATTAGGGTTACCAATTCTTGGTCTCATTAGCCCAATTCCTCTAAAGAAAACGAAAATAACAAAGAAACCGAAAATAACAAAGAAACCGAAAATAACAAAGGAACCGAAAATAACAAAAGAATCGAAAATAACAAAGGAACCTAAAGTAACAAAGGAATCGAAAAAAACAAAGGAATCGAAAAGTCGTAGTAGAAAGTCGAGGAGAGGGAAGGATGTTTAAAAAGAAAAAGCGGATACCAGCTGAACGGAAACTTGTAACAATCACTGATCCCAAATCAGTCGTTTCGGAACAATTTCGAACTCTCCGTGCGAACATAAAATTTGCGATGAAGGATAAGAAAATGGATACACTTCTATTCACTTCGGCTTCTAGTGGAGAGGGCAAATCAACGATAGCAGCAAACGTTGCCATTTCTTTTGCACAAGAAGGTAAGAAGGTGCTTCTCGTCGATGGAGATTTGAGGAAACCGACTATACATTACACATTTAATACATTAATCTCCCCAGGTTTAACAAACCGACTAATGAGTCAATGGAAATTTGAATATATTGTAAAAAATTCTGGAGTCGTAGGATTACACCTAATTACATGCGGACCAATACCTTCAAATCCTGCTGAACTCCTTGGATCAACTTCAATGGACGTTTTCATTGAAGAAATGAAAGCAAGATACGACATTGTTATCTTCGACGCTCCTCCAGTCCTCTCGGTTGCAGATGCACAAATTCTATCAAATAAATGCGATGGCACAATTCTTGTCATCAGCTCAGGGGCAACGGATAAAGGTAATGTTGTTAAAGCTAAGGAAGCACTCAAAGCTTCGAATGCAAATATTATTGGGACGATTCTTAACAACTTTAAACTTGAAAAGGGTCATTACTATTATGAATATTACGGAGAAAGAGTGTAAATTAAAGTTAAATTGGAAGGCTGAAAAATATGAAAATAGCTTTTGTAAATAAAGGGAAATCTTATCTGCCTGAAATAAAAGCTTATATGGATTATATTAATAAGCAAAACGGGATTAGTGCTATTGAAGTTTATAAAGATCAAAAAGAAAGTATTAAAAAATGCGATGTTGTTTGGAATTTCATGGGATTTGAAATGGGAAGGAATAATAATAATCAATTTCACATTCATGAATATTGTTCTCTCTCCGTAGGGAAATTTTCTAAACAAAAGGATTTATTGAAGAGATACTTAAACAGCAGGCCAGCAGGGAGAGTATTTTTAAACGAAGAGCTATTTCAACTAATGAATTTTAAAGATAACATTCCTTCTCTAAAACGAGACATGGGCATTTCAGATAGTTTTTATAAAGCAAGCAATAAGAAAGAATATGATTTTGTTTATATTGGCGATATTAACACGGCTAGGAAGTTAGATATTTTATTAACCTATTTTAAAACAAAAAATATGGAACAAAATATCCTTTTGATTGGAAATGTTTCCAATGAATTGTATAGCAGATTTAAAAATAATGACAATATTATTTTTACTGGTAAATTAAATCATGAAGAAGTTCCAACAATGGCTTCGAAAGCGGTTTACGGTATTAACTACATGCCTGATATTTTTCCATTCAATATTCAAACTTCAACAAAGCTCTTAGAATACTGCGCTTTAGGTTTAAAAATAATTACGACTGACTACAAATGGGTAAATCAATTTGAAAATAGTCGAGGAGCAAGGTTTTTCAAGTTAGAAGATAGTTTAATAAATTTTACTAGAGAAAATATTGAAAAGTTTGATTTTATCACACCAAATGTAGAGGATCTAAAATGGGAGAGTATTTTTAATAACATTGGGTTGCTTAATTATTTGAATATGTCATTAAAGTCTTATTAATCTTATTGAACGTCGAAAGAGTGATCTAATTCACATGTATATTTCCAAAAAAAAAGTAAGCTTAGTTCTAATCTTCTGTACAACCTGTTTAGGATTATTGAGCTATTTTAACAGTGTTAATAAATTAATAGCATATTTTGTCATTGTCTTATTCATAACATTAAGCAGTTTGAATTTACTATTGGATTTACGAAAGAGTGAATTAAGGGGATTAATAAATAGACAGTCATTAATTTGTTTACTCTTAATGGTTACTATATTAGTACAAATAATAAATGGTATCGAAGGTGAAATAACTATAAACGATGCCATTAAGTTTGCTTTGTTTCCATTGAGTTTTTTGTATTGCTGTATACTTGCTCCGAATTTTCTATTAAAAAATAACTATGAGAATACCTTTTTAAAATTTTTAATTTATCCAGGAATCTTTTTAAGTCTTATCACATTAATCACTTCCTTTATAACAGCACTTTCATATGGGGGCATTGATTTAACGACATTACAGACTGCACAATTTAATATTGTACACGGGCTTTTCGATTCAAATTATCAAGGTGCAGTTGTAGCAGTAAGTAGTGTAGTTTGTATCTATTTATTATTTAAAAATAAAGGGAATAAACTATATTATAGTTTAATATTGATGGTAAACATATTAAATCTTATAGTACTAGCATCAAGAGCCTCTCTTTTATCACTAGCTCTCTGTATTATTATTGCAATAATTGTTTACGGATCTAGGAAAATAAAGTTTTTACTTTTATCCGGCGTTGCGATATGTGGGATACTATATTGTTATTACAACAACAGTATTAAATTGAGCCCAATATTCTATTACAACATTTTCGATGCAGAAAGAGGAAGTACGGGGAGAATAGATATTTGGAAAGAGATATTACAAAAAAGCACACAAAAAGTTTTTACTGGAAATGGAAATAATACTTTAGAAATAACATCACTTGACCTCCATAATAATCTCTCATCATCTCACAATTCCTTTATTGATTTTTTTGCTATAAACGGTGGAATAGTATTAATCTTATATTTAATAGTTTTATTAATAGGAGTCTTTAAATCTTTCAATCATGCTAAAGAAAGTGCAGTTTTCTTAGTTTTTATCTGTATATTTGTTCTTATGAATTTTACAACTCATAATCTTGGAGGTGTTTCGTATGTTCCACAAATTTTAGGAATTCTTTTGGGAATCATATTTATTCATGTAAAGAAAAAAAGCAAGTAGATAAATTTTATAGTGTGAATTAATTAAGAAAAATGTGTACAAACAAAAAGAAGGCGATTTTATCTTAGGATTGAATCGTCTTTTGCTATCAAAAATATTTCGTGTATATTTCTTGGTTCTGTCTACCTATCCTACTTGAATATAATACTATTAGAACGAGAATATATTCTTCTGATGACAAGAGATTCAGGTCTAAAGATCTAAGTTTTCGAAGTAAGAATTGCAGGTAATTACTCATAAATTTGCTCCATAAATAAAAAGAAGAGAAGGAATGTTCATTGATACGATGAAAAAAATAGCCGTACTTTTAATGGTTATAACGGTTCTTTCTAAGATATTTGGGTTTCTACGTGATATTACTCTTTCTTATTTTTATGGTGCGACTTCTACTAGTGATGCATATATCATTTCGATTACGATTACAACCGTATTATTCAGTCTGATTATTACTGGGATTTCCACTGCATATATACCTATGTTCAAGAGAATCGAAAATGATGTAGGTCATCAATCAGCAACAGAATTTACTAATAATTTGATTAATATTGTATTAATTATTTCATTGGTCGTCATCGTAATAGGTTTTCTTTTTTCTGAAGTCATAGTAAAAGTATTCGCATTAGGTTTTGATGGGGAAACATTGAAAACTGCTGTGCTTTTTACTCGTATAGCCTTAGTAGGGATTATTTTCACAAGCCTAACCCAAATTTTCATGAGTTATCTACAGCTTAATGGGAAATTCACTATACCTGCTATGATTGGGTTTCCTTTTAACTTAATCATTATTTTATCAATTTTTATTAGCGCTCAAACAAATGTAATTGTATTGGCATTTGGAAGTGTTCTTGCTGCATTAACCCAGATGCTTTTTTTATTGCCCTCATTATATAAAACTCATTATCGATATGCCCCAATTGTTCAGTTCACAGACAAGAACATAAAGAAAATGGCAATGATCGTCTTCCCAATTATGATAGGTATATCCATTGACCAAATCAACTTGATTGTTGATAAAACTATTGCTTCCACCTTGGTGGAAGGAGGAATTTCTGCTTTGACCTATGCTAGTCGACTAAATGATTTTGTACAAGGTATTTTTGTACTTTCATTTGTTACAGTAATGTTTCCCCTCATTTCCAAAATGGTTGCCCAAAAAAATACGGAAGACTTTAAGAATTCCATTAGTGAAGTTATTTCAAGTGTGATTCTTATCGTTGTGCCTGCCAGTATTGGAATAATGATTTTAGCAGAGCCTATTATTAGATTACTTTTTGGGTATGGACATTTTGACGATCATGCAATTGATATGACTTTTCATGCACTTTTTTACTATTCTATTGGGATGATTGGGTATGGTTTCCGGGAGATATTAAATCGGACCTTTTACTCCCTTCAAGATACGAAAACTCCTATGTATAATGCCTCTATTGCAGTAGTCTTAAACATTATTCTAAATTTCATACTATCTTCTTACATGGGAATCAGTGGGCTCGCTCTCGCTACTAGTATCTCAGCACTTATTTCTTCGACACTTTTAGTTATTAACCTCCGAAAAAAAATAGGAGCGTTCGGTTTGAAAGGGAACTTCATCACCTTTATGAAAGTGTCTTTCGCTTCAACTGTAATGGGGGTTGTTGTATACGCTTTAAATAAATATGTATTTGCGGAATGGAATGCGTTATTAAGAATGATGGTAGTTGTTTTCGCTGGAAGTATCATCTACTTCATTCTAATTACACTATTAAAAGTGAAGGAAACGAAACTATTTCTAAACTTTATACGGAAGAAAGTTCATCTATAAAAACGTCGAAAAAATTTATTATGCTAATATGTCGACCAGATTTTTTTATGAAGGGACTGGTTTTCTGAAAAATATAGAACTAATAACCATTACATCAATAGAACAACTGAATCAATTTCGAGATGATTGGTCTTTTATTTTGGAAGAGAACGAAAATACAAATCCTTTTATTGAATTTGATTGGATATATGCATGGTGGAAGCATCTTGGAAACAATAAAAATGTAGAAATTATTGCTGTTTTGAATAATGGTGAAATAATCGCGTTTTTCCCTTTTCTTTATGAAAATAAAGGGTGGTTATACAAATATAATTTTATCGGGTTTGGCTATGCGAATTATATGGACTTTATTTCCTATAAACATTCTTTGGAATACGTTATAGCACTTGTATTAGACTTCATAATAGTTGAGAGAAAAAGTGTTGTTTTTTATTTACATGGACTACTAGAGAGTGGCTTTTCTATTAGGAGATTGGAAGGATATATAAGAAACAGGGAGATGACATATTCCACACACCGTGTAATCACACCTTTTATTGATCTAGAAAAAATATCAAAGGAAGAATATTTAAAGAAAAGAAAAAAGTTACATCGCGTGGACAAAAATGAAAAAAGAATGAGGGAAAGTGGAGTAGTCGAAGTATTACCTACTGGACCTGAGCATATGGAAACGATATTCAACCTCCATCATAAGAGATGGAAAAAAAAGCGCGACACTAGTGGCTTTACAAATAAGAAAGAAAGGAAATTTTATCAAAGTTTAGCGCAGCTTCAAGAAGGACCTTTAACGACAGAGATTGATGGGCTCTTTATGGATGGTAAGATGATCGCTTTCAAGTATGGATACAAATGTAGAGGAAGATATGTTGGCTATGTTATAAGTTTCGAGGATGATTTTAAAGTATTTAGTCCAGGCAGAATATTGGAAAAGGATAAGATTCTTCAATGTAGTAAACGCGGTATTAATATTGTCGATTTCAGTATTGGATATGAACCATACAAGTTTGAGTGGAATACAGATATAGATTATACAAGAAAGATAATCTTCTCATCTAAAAGTTTGACAGCTCAGCTGCTGAGGTTGTATCTCTCTTTGAAGGAGTTATTTATTTCACGTATTAAGCTTAATCGAAGGCTTGTCTTGTTTAAGAGAAATAAAATCGGAAAATTTCTTTATGTGATAAAGAATATTTTGAGCAAAACAGAGAAAGCAGGTGTGAGGGAAGAAATAGCAGCTTTTATCCATCCAAAACTTAATAAGTTATTCGAATGGAAACGCTACACTATTTATGAAATTGCCAGTAAAAATGTACCTGAGGATTTAGAGAAAGATAAATATGTGGAGCTGACAATTAGAGAAGCGATTAACAATTATGATTCTGTCAAAGAGCATATGAGGGATATTTGTACGAAAATATATGGAGGATATAAAGGGTATTATCTGCCTGGGCATCTATCTTTTGAAAATGTATTTTGGACAAATGAAAAGGTAATTCGCATAGATAATATTGGATATTTGAGGGTTTTTAAAAAGAGTTCGGTTCATATAGAAAACTGGAGAACAGAAAATTTAGCGGAAATCTGCTCATATGTTAAAAAAATAAGTAAAGCTAACAAAATCTTTATAAGTGTAAAAGCAAATTTGAATAAAGAAATAAGTGAATTAGAAAAAATAGGATTTACCATCCATCAACAAATTTTTAAAAGAACAATCCTCGGATTCTCAAAAGCTATATTTACTAATGAAAAAAATTCTGCCTAATTATAAATTCTAGGAAAAGTAAATCACGTACACCTTGTATTTTGCATCGTTTCCATCAAAGAAAATGAGGGATAATTGATGAAAATTGTTCAACTAATCACACATATGAATGAAATTGGAGGAGCTCAAGTACATGTGCGAGATTTATCCAAACAACTTGCAATGGATGGGCATCCGGTGACGATTATTTCCGGAGGAGATGAAATAATCGCAGATGGTTTATTAATAGAAGAAGTTACTTATATGCACAGTAAGTTCTTAATTCGGAAAATTAGTTTCATAAAAGACTTTCTTGCTTTTTTAGAAATTAGGAAAAAATTAAAGCTTATAAAACCAGATATTGTAGCAATTCACTCTTCTAAAGCTGGAATTATCGGTAGAATTGCCTGCTGGTCACTTCGAATTCCCTCTGTATTTACAGCTCATGGGTGGGCGTTTACAGAAGGAGTTGAGAAGAAAAAGCAACGCTTATATCTAAGCATCGAGAAGTGGGTAGGAAAATTATCGATGAAAGTTATTACTGTCTGTGATCAAGATCGAAACTTAGCACTTCGTCATCAAGTGCTGCCATCCGAAAAAATAATTACTGTTCACAATGGGGTAATGGATTCAAAAAATACATCATTAGAAAAAGGCAACAGAGAGGTCGTAAAAATTCTGATGGTTGCTCGTTTTGAAAAACCAAAACAACAATTGGAGCTTTTAGAGGCACTCTTGCATATTAAACATCTAAACTGGCAAATGATTTTTGTGGGAGATGGGAGTTTAAAACGAGCATCTGCACAATTCGTACAAGAAAACTATTTAGGTCATAAAGTCACTTTTCTAGGGAGTCATTCGAATGTTGCGGGGCTATTAAGTGATGCGGATCTTTTCGTGCTTACTTCTGCTTGGGAAGGACTACCATTAAGCATTTTAGAAGCAATGTTACACAGTCTTCCCATTATTGCATCCAATGTTGGAGGGGTAAAAGAAGCCGTCAGAGATACAGAAAATGGGTTTTTAATTCGTAATAACTTATCTGAACTTCTTTCCATATTAATAGAAAATGAATTACTTCGAAAAAATATGGGAGAAAAGAGTAGAGAAATATATGAAGCAAGTTTCACATTTGAAAAGATGTACACAAAAACTATTTCTACGTATCGCAATTTAATAGTATCGGGGGAGAACGGTTGAAAGTATTAGTAACTGGAGCAGCAGGTTTTATCGGCTCATATGTTGTAAAGGAATTAGTAAAGGAAAATTTTTCAGTGATTGCATTAGATAACTTATCTACAGGTAAAGTAAGTAATTTAGTAACAGATGTCCCATTTTATGAGATGGATATTTCAAATAATGAGTTAGAAGATGTGTTTCGAATCGAACAACCGAATTATGTCATTCATTTAGCTGCGCAATCTTCTGTTCTAAATTCGATGATTGAACCGATGGAAGATTGCCAATCAAATTTAGTTGGAACTCTTAACGTCCTGAGATTTGCCAAGCAATATGACGTGAAAAAGGTTATCTTCGCATCCACAGCAGCAGTATATGGTAATCCAACTACATTTCCTGTTGTAGAGGATAGTAAGCTTTCTACTCTTTCTTTCTACGCATTATCCAAGCTTTCCGCAGAAAAGTATGTTCAATTATACGAAAAACTATTTGATTTAAAAAGTTGCATATTGCGATTCTCAAACGTGTTTGGTCCCTTGCAAGCAGGTGGCGTAATTACAAGCATCCTTCATCGTATTTTAGATGGAGAGGATCCAATTATTTTTGATGGCAATCAAACACGAGATTTTATATATGTGAAAGATGTTGCAGCAGCTTGCATACAATCATTAATGTCTGATAAAACAGGTGTTTTTAATATTAGCTCTTCTACAGAAATATCCATTCAAGAAGTGTATGAAGTATTATCGGAACTTACTGGAGTTCAGACGAATCCAATTTACGAATCGCTTCGTGATGGAGAGATAGAAAGAAGCATCCTATCGAATAAGAAAGCGATAACCAATTTTGCATGGAGTCCAACATATAGTTTTGTGGAGGGACTAAAAGAAACCATTCAATATTACTCTTATTTAAAAAAACCTAACTAGAACGGATGATTATTTGGAGCTCATTCTGATTAAATCGTATAAACATTTGAGCGTTTATGAGAAAGAATGGTCGGATATTTTAGAAGCAAATCAAAATACGAACCCATTTATAGAGTATGAATTTGTTTATAATTGGTGGCAGTTTTTAGGTGAAAATGAAGAAGTAGAAATATATGCAGTTAAAGAGCATAACCGTATAATAGCATTTTTTCCATTTCAATCGAAAAAAACTTGGTTTGGCTATATACTACATTTTCTTGCTTTAGGCGATGCTAATTATATGGATATAATTGCAAAAAAAAGAGACGTTGATCGGGTCATTATGTTTGTTTTTGATGCAATAATTAAAAAGAAGAAGAGTGTAGTTTTTTATTTACATGGGTTATTAGAAAGCGTAGATACACCATTTCAACTATCCAATTATTTGAAAGCTAGAAATATGAAAGAGCAATATTATCGAATTGTAACACCTTATATTGATTTACAAAATCTTTCCTATGAGGAATATATGAAATCTCGTCAAAAGTTGCATGGTTTAGATAGAAGGGAAAAAAGATTAAGGTTACTTGGAGAAGTTCGTCTACAAATCTCTTCCGCAATACAGATGAACCAAATATTTAAAGTGCATCAAAAAAGATGGGAAAAGAAAAATGATACAAGCGGATTTTCTAGTGATAGAAAAAAAGCTTTCTTTCAACATTTAGCAGAGCAGAATCATGGGAAATTGGGTGTTCGACTAACAACATTAACATTGGAAAATAAAATTATTTCTTTTACGTACGGTTTTTCTTGCCGTGGAAGATATTTGGGATATGTATTAGGACATGATTCCGACTTTGATGTCTATGGTCCTGGTAGGATTCTAGTTAAAGAGAAGATTAAAAGAATTATAGATGATGGATTTCATAAACTAGATATGAGCATAGGCTATGAACCTTATAAATTTGAGTGGAATACAGATCTCGATTACACAAGAAAAACAATTTTTTCTACAAATACGTTAAGAGCTAAAACCTATCGAAATTTTTTATGGGCAAAACAAACGATTATTTCTAAGCTAAGAAAATATTATTCGCTTGTGATTTTCCGAAGAAATTATATTGGTAAATTGAAGTACTATATACGAAATAAGGAAAAAATTAATTTTAGAAAAGTTATTTTGAAGAAAAAGCTATTGCCTTACTTATATGAGCTAAAAAAATATGTTATTGCTAAACTCGATGTAAATGAAACGAATATGAAAAGTCATTTTAAAAAAATTACACCTGAAACTGGTCTTAATATAAAGAATGATCGAAGAGAAATATTGCAAAAAATTTATAACGGTTATAAAGGTTACTACTCTACAGATCCGAATAAAGCATTTTGGGTCAATGAAAAAGTAATACGTATAGACGATATTGAGGTGGTATCAAACCTAAAGAAAAGAAGCGTATATATTAGGGATTGGGAGAATGAACACTTAGAGAGTGTCATTTCATTTGTCCATGAAAACTACCAACCTAAACATATATTTGTACACGTCAACAAGCGTGATAAAAAAAGCGTTAAGAGATTGGGGAAACTCGGATTTAAAACAACAGAGAAGCTTTCTTATTCAAGAATATTTGGAAATAAAAAAGTAAAAAAAGAAGAAGTAAATAAAAGAGAAGGTGCCTCATATTATACTTTTAGAAAGAAAGTTTCTAAATATTAAAATGAATTCGTATTATTTTTTGAAAGAGCAAATTTTAAATGAACCATTAATAGATATAGGAGGGTTCACTCATTCAAAAGTCCCCAAAAAAAACCTACAGCAATTCGAAACGGTTTATATTGATTTAACGAAAAGTGAAGAAGAATTATTT
Organism: Psychrobacillus vulpis; assembly: GCF_006861825.1. Classification (GTDB taxonomy): domain Bacteria; phylum Bacillota; class Bacilli; order Bacillales_A; family Planococcaceae; genus Psychrobacillus; species Psychrobacillus vulpis. The sequence continues at coordinate 13,845 of NZ_VDGI01000028.1, forward strand.
CAGAAATTACATCGAACGAATAGAAAACAAATTAGTAAAGCTTCAATGCATGATTTTCATATATTAGTGATTGATAAACCAACGATTGCAGATATTCGTGCTTTTCAGAAGTTTTATAATCATTTTGCGAAATTTACAAACACGTACTCGTGTAATTCCTTTCATATAAATACGATGAGTAAGTTAAAGGACAAGAATGCTCTTATTATTACGCAGCTTTTAAATGAAGAAAATGAAGTCTTATGTTACCGATTATATATTTCAGATGGCGACACGGTTTTTTCTCTATATTCGGCTTCGCATTTTAGATTGAAGGAAAAAGCGGAAGAGAAAAGAGTATTAAGTATAGCTAATCGATATTTACTTTGGAATAATATTTTATATTTCAAAAAATTAAATTATTCAATTTACGATATGGGTGGAGTTACAGCGAATGAAAACGTTCGTAGCTTTAAGTTGGAATTTGGTGGGGAAATCACCCAAGTCTACTCTGGTTATGAAGCAAATTCATTAGTAGGTAAGCTGGTATTATGGCTAAGAACGATTAAGTTGAGGAAAGGATGAAGTTCTGGGAGCACTTGTTATTTCACTCGACTTTGAATTAAACTGGGGCGTACATGATGTGTTTACTCTTGAAAAGTATGGGGAAAATATACTAGGAGCTCGCCTTGCAATTCCCAAAATACTACAATTATTTTTAAAGTATGATATTCATGCAACTTGGGCAATTGTTGGGATGCTTTATTGTAAAAATAAAAACGAACTTTTAACAAAACTAGAAGGCTTAAATATTCCATATGAAAATGAATCTTTTTCCCCAAAACATAATTTATGGCAAGTTGGAGAGAATGAGTCTCAAGATCCTTATCATTTCGGGTATTCGCTCATTGAATCGATCAAAACGATACCTAACCAGGAAATTGGAACACATACATTTACTCATTATTATTGTTTAGAAGACGGACAGAGAACAGACCATTTTGAAAAAGATTTGCAAGCCGTCGTTCAATTAAATGAAGGGATTACTTCATTAGTTTTCCCAAGAAATCAAACGAATAATGATTATTTAAACGTTTGCAAAACATACGGAATCAATGCTTATCGTGGAAATGAAGAAAGCTGGATTTATAGAGCCTATACAAGCAAAACAAATACAACAACAAAACGTATGCTCCGATTAGTAGATACTTATATTAATTTGACTGGGCATCACACCTTCTCGTTAAAGAGTTTACAAAAAGAACCAATCATCAATATACAATCTAGCCGCTTTTTAAGACCTTACAGTAAACAACTTGCAGTTTTAGAGAATTTACGTTTACGACGAATTAAAAACGGATTAACGAAAGCTGCTAAAGACAATGAGTTTTATCATTTATGGTGGCATCCACATAATTTCGGAAAGAATATAGATGAGAATCTACATTTTCTAGAAGAAATATTAAAGCATGTGGATTATTTAAGGGGCAAATATAATTTTCAAAGTATGCATATGCGGGATGTAACAGATGTGATAAATATTATTTCATAAAAAATACGAAGGGAGAAATAGATCCCTTCGTATTTTTATTTCCGGTTTTATTGAGAGATCCTAGCATCTTCGTAATTTTTACCTAATACTAAAATATGAGATGCAAGCATGCTATAAACAGTTCTTTTCCACAGATGAACAGGATACAATATTAAACCTTCTACTATATTTCTAGTCATATACTCATATTCCATACATTTAACTTACTCATGTTATACTAATTATGAATTAATGAAAAAGGATGTTGAATATGACACAAGAAAAACCACATGTACTCGTAATAGATGGTATGGCACTATTATTTCGATCATTTTTTGCAACAGCGATGTCAGGAAACTATTTCAAAAATGCAAAAGGAATACCGACAAATGCAGTACAAGGCTTTGCTAGACATGTCCTTGCTGCACAAAATTTAATGCAACCTACCCATCTAGCAATATGTTGGGATAAAGGAATGCACACTTTTAGAAACGAACTTTACGATGGATACAAGGCAAATCGTCCAAAGCCAGCAGAAGAGCTCATTCCTCAATTCGATATGGCGCAAGATTTGTCTGAGCACCTAGGATGGATGAATTTCGGAATCGTAGGAATGGAAGCAGATGATACGATAGCTTCGATTACACACAAATGGCAAGATGATGCGAAGTTCACAATAGTTAGTGGAGATAAAGATTTACTTCAATTGTTACACCCATCTACAGAAATTGCATTTACGAAAAAAGGATTCACCATTTATGATGTATACAATGAAGCTCGCTTTCTAGAAGAGTATGGAATTTCACCGTTATTATTCCCTGATGTAAAAGCGTTTATGGGAGATTCTAGTGATGGTTATGCAGGAGTGAAAGGGATTGGTCCGAAAACTGCATTACAGCTAGTGCAAACTTATGGGACAGTTGAAGAAATTATTGATTCACTTCATTTATTAAAGGCAGGACAACGAACTAAAATAGAAACAGACTTGCAAATGCTTCAATTATCTAAAGAGCTTGCAACAATTAGAAGAGATGTACCAATCGAAGCCGAATTAGAACATCTGCTAGTTAAGGATATTCCCGATACTAAATTCGATTATTTGTATGACAATGGTTACACTATTTTAGCAAGACAGCTACAAAACTAAAGAGAGGGAGTTACTTGAACGAAAGTAAGCACGGATGCATTTTCCGCATAAAGTACTTTCCGAATTTTACTTTCACGATTTCTTCCTCCGTTATCATGGATTATTAAAAATAATTCATCCTTTTCTAATGTGTACCCTATAAGGGGCACCCAATGATAGGAGAACGTATATTTTTTATTCCAATGAAACGTTAAATACTTATCAAATTTTAAAGCTACAGGACGGCCACTTTTCAATTCTTTTAATGCGGTTTGGAGAGAACATTTTTCGATATGCCAATTTGGTCCAAGTAACTTTCTCATATTGTGTATGAAGCGATATGTAAATAACCCAATACGAGTTCCACCCAACTTTCGATAGAGATCGTTTGTATCGAATGGACAAGCATTTGGCATTAAATAATTCAATAGCACATATGCTGTAACTGGCCCACAGGCTGAAGATTGGTAGTTAGATTGTATCGTCGAATCATATTGAGAGAGACCTTGAATAGGTAGTTGAATTTTCATCTGTTACCTCCGATTATGTATAGTGGCATTTTTGTTAAGTGCGTTGTGCATAATTTTAATGGTAGTAAAGAGTTTTTTCTATTAATAAAGGAAGAACTCGCAGACTGTAGACAAACTCTAAAAACGAGTTGTCTACAGTCTTTTTTGTTTTTAATAGGAAAGATTAGGTTTTCCGAAGCTTACCGATCGCTTTCCGCGGGCGAGCGCCGAGCCGCTTCGTCGCTATGCTCCTGCAGTGTCTCGTCTGTCTCGCTATTCCCGCAGGAGTCGATCGGACGCTTCTCCAAACCAATAAAAATCGAAGAGATCTGCACTCGTTAATTATTGAAATTGTTTTTTCTATTATATAGGAAGAACTCTGTAAAACACCCCAATAAGAAAATCATTGAAACGGCTCCCTTTCCGGAGGTAACTGAAAAAGTGTTATTCTAATAAATTTTCTATCAAATAGTCGCTAAGAGAATTTATCGCTTTGGCATTCGCTTTCCGCGGGCGAGCGACGAGCCTCCTCCTTCGCTCCGCTTCGTGCGGGGTCTCGTCTGTCTCGCTTTCCCGCAGGAGTCTCATGCGTCGTGTTAAATTCTCTTAAATAAATATAGCAAATAGTTCCTACAAAAATATTAATTCGAGTTTTTCAGTGGCCTCCCTTTCCACGGGCGTTGCCTTAGCCTCCTCGCTACGCTGAGGCAACTGAAAAACCTTGCCTTCTTCCCATTTCTTTTTACTCTTTTTCCTTTAATAGAGTCATAATTCTTTTCAGATTTACTGCAAAAATCGCCATTGCACCCTGTATCTGTATACCGAATAGACCCGAGGGTGATGCTACATCATACCCATGTCTATTTTAGTTCACTATTTTTCGCCTCAATCTTATAGCGTTATTTTGCCTTCTCTTTAAAATCATCGGTATTTTGAAATGCTTCGTGGTCATCTTTTGGAACGACGATATCATAAATCGCCAAGAACGGGCTTAAGTTGAGGGTTTCTTGGTTTGAAATCATTTTGCACACCACCATTAGTTAGTCTCTCTTTCATAAACGAAGAAGGTTTTTAGAAGAATAGGTGGATGCTAGTTGGAGGGGAAGGCGGCGACTCCGGCCGGAATAGCATGAGCTGAAGACCCTGGACTGAGCGTAGCGAGGGAAGCGGCTGAAGCCATGCCGGCGGAAAGCGTCCGCCTGGAACGGAAATCAACGATATCCATATAAAAAGAGAGGATATGAACAACTTGTCTATACTCCCCAATCTGATTATTTTAACTCTAATTTTCTTTTATTAAGTTACAACAAAAAATGTCTGAAATGATTCTATTGTCAAAATAATTACATTAAAATATAATTAAACCGACTGAGTAGTCTGTTTAATTTTGGAAAAAGGGGTGTATGATTTGATACGACTATTACAACAGCAAGACTTTGAGCAAGCAGCTAATATAGCTGCACTTGCATATCCAGGTATGGATTTGCAAACGTTAGAGAAAAAAGCGGCTTTTGTAGAAAGATTAACAAGAGAGCAAGAAGAGCAAAATAATATTCAGTATTTTGGCTATTTTAATGAGGAAAAAGAACTTCTAGGTATTTATCGTTTAAATGATTTTGAATGCAATATTAATGGGAAGTTTCAACGTATTTGTGGTATAGGTATGGTTGCTGTACATCTTCTTCATAAAAAAGAGAAGATTGCTTTCCGCCTTCTTTCTCATTTCCACGAGTACGCTAGACAAGAAAAAGTATCTATTGTATCACTTTACCCCTTTAATCCAAGTTTTTACCGGAAGATGGGATATGGATTTGGTCCAACAAGATATGAGTTTAAATTTAAACCTGACGCATTAATTGCAGATGGAAAAAAAGGTCTCGTAAAATTTCTATCACCTAACGATGAGGAATCGATTGTCCAAATATATAATGACTACGCTAAAGAACATCATGGCATGATGAAAAGAACATGGGCGGAACGCCAGCATATAAAGAATGCAACAACTCACTATGTTGGAGTTGAGGAAAATGACCGATTAATAGGTGCATTAGCATTTACTTTACAATCAGTAAAGGATAGTCACTTTTTACATCAGCATATGATTGTTTACGAATGGATATGGACGAAACCAGAAGGTTATAAACAGCTAGCCTCATGGTTACATTCACAGCAAGATCAAGTAGATCGAATTGTTTTTCGTACAAATGACAAATCATTTGTACACGCACTGTCGAATCCATCTAATGATTCGAATCATCTTATACCAAGTGTATATCATGAAGTGGCTACGACCGGAACAGGGCTTATGTATCGTTTAACAAATATTATTGATTTTGTTCACGAAATGAACTTTCAGAATCTTAGAAGACCAGATGAATATACAAAACTATTAATAGAAATCGAAGACACATTTTTAACAGAGCAAAACGGTTTCTATGAAATCATATATAATGGTGATTTTTGGAATGCCACAAAGTTACCAGATTCAAATGAAGATACAAATATTAAGATAGGCATTCAAGATGTAAGCTCTTGGTGGATGGGATGTATTTCGATTGAAACACTCCAGCAATATGGAGCAGTCACTATTAATAATATGGATGCTAGAAAGTTAGACGATTGGTTTAAACCGAAAAATAGCCCTATTTGTTTTACATCGTTTTAAAAGGAAGTGTGTCGATTGGTACCAAAAGTATCAGAGGGATATAAACAAGAGAAGAAAACAGAGATCATTCATGCAGCTGTAACTGTTTTTGGTGAAAAAGGTTATTATTCTACGACAATGGATGATTTAGTGAGAGCATCAGGTATGAGTAAAGGTGCAATTTATCATTATTTTAAAAGTAAAGAAGAAGTATACGATCACATGCTACAGCAACAGGTAAGTGTGGCGATTGAAAAGCTGAAAGATAAATTTTCAAAGCTGGATTCCACTATAGAAAAAGTAAATGTGCTATTTGATATGTATACTTCCGATGAGTGGTTAAAAGAGCCAAAATTAAACAATGTAAGAAATCAACTAGAGCATTGGATCTCTGGTAGCAGAGCGGACGATCGAAAAAAATACGAGAATCATAGTGAACTATTTTACCTTCTTTTAAATACCATTTTAAAAGAAGGTCAAGATAGTGGAGAAATCTCAAAAGAATTTAATACTTCACATGCTGCAAAAATATTTTGGAGTATGATTGATGGAATTCTTCTTCACGCTTCTGTTTTGCAGCCAACATTTCCTTATTCGGATATAGTGAAGTCATCTAAAGAAATGTATATTACTTTTTTAACAAGGGGTGTTATTAAATGATTACATTTAAGACAATGGAGCATTTAACTTTTAAGGAAGCACACGAACTTTTTACAAGTGGGTTTGAAGGATATTTTATTCCGATGAAGATGCCAATGGATACTTTTATAGCTCGTTTTGGAAATGACAATCTTTCAGCAGCATTGTCAGTTGTTATGTTTGATGAAGATAAACCAATTGGATTTGTATTACAAGGCATTCGGGAAGTAAATGGTGAGAAAATTGCTTGGAATGGTGGTACTGGAATTGTTCCAGAGTACAGAGGAAAGAAACTAGGTACAATACTAATGGAAAAAGCTCTTGAACTATTGAAACAGCAACAAGTAGATATTGCTACATTAGAGGCTCTGTCCATTAATGAGCCAGCTATAAGGCTATATGAAAAGATTGGGTATAAAGTAATTGATACGCTGCATTTTTTGGAGGCAGAAGGTTTACTAAGCTTTGATGAACAGCTTGCAAGTGAATTTGAGTTGAAAAGAATACCTGCACTGCAAGCCATAAATGCAAACATTTTCCCATCTTTAGTACCATGGCAAGTAGATCCTTCTATTGCGCCAAGGACTGGTGGAGAAGTGATTATTGCAATGAAGGATAGTGAGGTGCTTGCTGCTTGCTTAGTGCGAACGAAGCAACAATTTGGTAATGATGCTGAAGGTGTCACATTATTTCAAGCTTTTACTAACAATGAACATACAGATGGAATGAGAGCTCTTCAAGCTGTTCTTCAGGAGGGGCTTCACTTTAACCATTCTATTAAAAGAACTACTTATAATTTTGAAGACAAAATGAAAAATGTGATTCCGTTCTTGAAATCTAATGGATTTAAAAATACGGATATTTCACAAGTATTTATGACAAAACAACTTATGGAGTAAGATAAGAAATACAGCTACCGCTATAAATTTGCGGTAGCTGTATTTTTAAGTTAGTTATTTTGAAGTAATTATCTTATTCTCTTCATGTAAAAGATGAGTTAATGCAACTCGGAAACTATTATATGTTTCTATTTCTACATGAATACTAGCATGTACAATCTCACGAATAAATCTTGGATTAAAACCTACGTAAATTGGGCGAACACCCATTAATCGCAAAGAACTATTTAGTCGCGAAATAGATATAGCCAGCTCATTATAATCAAATGCTTCTACATCTTCTAAACTTACTGCCGAAAAATCAAAAACAGCTTTTTCTATCTCTCGATGTTCTCCAATATATTGAAGGGTCTGTGATTCAATGTTTTCAAACCGTTCCCTAAACATATATCCTGCAATTGGAATCATAATCGTTTTCGGTACTATGGACGGAATAATAGGGGTAGACATCGTTTTGATAATTCGTTCGTAATAGACTATTTTCTCTTTGAGTTGCTGAATTTCATTTTCCAATGACATCATCATAACACCTCTGTTTTTTTCTATTATAACGAATAAGACAAGTTTAAATCAAAGGATATTCTGAAATATGGTATAGATAGGAGATAAGAGGGAATTGAGTAGCCAACGCTAAAAAAACGTCCAAAAGGGTAGCCGTTTCAGTCGGTAGGCTAACTCTAAAAAAACAGGTTGGCAACAGCCTTTTTATTTTTATTTAGAGTAGTCTAGGTTTTCCGAAGCTTACCACTCGCTTTCCGCGGGCGAGTGCCGAGCCGCTTCGTCGCTATGCTCCTGCAGGGTCTCGTCTTTCTCGCCTTTCCCGCAGGAGTCGAGCGGACGCTTCTCCAAACCATTAAAATGTTACCTTTCTACTTAAATCTTGAGGTGATGGCAAATGATAATAAAAAACCAAAATCATAATCGCGAACAATTTAGAAATGATTACAATCCATCAATTTGTTCTGTAAGAACGTCCAGAACAAATTAGAAGCTGCAATCGGTTACCTCTTGAGAAATTTGAAAAGGTAGAAATGAAAGAAATAAAACAGACTTCTCCATTGTTAGTATTTCCTGCTGTAGCGTTCATTGATTTGATTTTTAGTCATCCTATCCATCACCACGATTATTTTTCAAAGCACTAGTTGATTGGAGTGGAGGGTGACGACTCCTGCGGGAATAGCGTGAGTCTTGAGACCCTGAAGAGAGCATAGCGAACGAAGAGGCTCAAGCCACGCCCGCGGAAAGCGTTCGCCCGCAGCGGAAATCAACGGCTATTCATCATTATTTCATTTTAAAAAATAAAAAGACTGTAGGCAAAATTAAAAGATCTGAGTCCGATTGAATACCGAACTCAGATCTTAGAATCTGCTTAAACTATATGTCTAACTTTATTGGGTCAGATTAATTCGACTTTATCGAGTTTATCTACAGTCTGAAATGCTACCTAATCATATAAATACTCTTTACTAATTAATTCTGTGCATCAAGAAATTCTGTTACTTGCTCTGGAGATTTTGCGTTTGCACTATGCAAGTGTGCTTTTTTCTCTCCATTTTGGTAAATTAGAAGACTTGGAATTCCCATTACTTCGTATTTTTCAGCGATCTCAGGTAGCTCGTCACGGTTTACTTCGTACCATGTGTACTGATTATATTTTTCTACGATTGGATCGATAAACATTTCCATTCGACGGCAATCTGGGCACCATCCAGCTTCAAATTTTACTAATACTTCATTATCACCCGAAATAATTTCATTAAATTGTTCTGCAGTTGTAATTTTTTGCATATTATATACCTCCTATATTTTCTTTAAGTTTACACTGTAATTGAAAGTGTAGGAAGAAAAATGCTCGGCTTTAATCATTTTATTATTGCGAAAATTTAAATATTGTTCTAAACTAAAAGATATAGAGATTGCTTCTATTTTTTTTATCAATAAAATGAATGACTGTTCATTCAAGTTGACGAGGGGGCTTTGTACATGACTTATCAAATAAAAAAAGCAGCTGTTTTAGGTTCTGGGGTGATGGGCTCTGGAATTGCAGCTCACTTGGCGAATATTGGAATTCCGACATTATTATTGGATATTGTTCCAAATGAATTAAGTAAAGAGGAAGAAGTAAAGGGATATACACTTGAGCATTTGGAAGTTCGAAATCGTTACGCACAAAGTGCTTTACAAAAATTATTAAAACAAAAACCGGCTCCACTAACATCTACAAAAAACTTGCAATTAATCACAGCGGGCAATTTAGAAGATCATTTAGAAAACTTAAAAGATGTGGACTGGATTATTGAAGTTGTTGTAGAAAACTTAAACGTGAAAAAAAGCTTATATGAAAAAATAGATGCAGTTCGAAAAGTGGGTACTATTATTAGTTCTAACACATCTGGAATTAGCATTAATGCAATGGTGGAAGGTCGTTCAGAAGACTTTAGTAAGCATTTCTTAGGGACACACTTCTTTAATCCCCCTCGTTACTTAAAGCTTTTGGAAGTAATCCCAGCTAAAACTACAGATCCAGAAGTAATAGATTTTATGAAACAATTTGGGGAAGATGTTTTAGGTAAAGGTGTAGTTTTGGCAAAAGATACACCTAACTTTATAGCTAATCGAATTGGTACGTATGGTTTGCTTGTAACGCTTCGTGAGATGCAAACGCGTGGATATTCTGTTGGTGAAGTGGATTCTGTTACAGGACCACTAATTGGTCGACCAAAGTCTGCCACTTTCCGTACTCTTGATGTTGTAGGATTAGATACGTTTGCACATGTTGCTAAAAATGTATATGACCAAACTTCAGGGGAAGAACAAAAAGTATTTGAAGTACCTGCATTTCTACACAAAATGCTTGAAAATAAATGGCTAGGAGCAAAAACAGGTCAAGGTTTCTTCTTGAAAAAAGATAAAGAAATTTTGGAATTAGACTTAACGACATTAGAATATGAGCCAGTGAAGAAACTAAAAACACCTTCTATTGAAATGGCAAAGCAACAAAAAGGCCTTGCAGCTAAGGTGAAATCATTAACATATGCAAAAGACCGTACTGGTGAACTTTTATGGAATATTATAAGTCCAACACTTCTTTATTCTGCTGAGCTTCACGGAGAGATTGCAGATGATATTGTATCAATTGATCAAGCAATGAAATGGGGATTTGGTTGGCAGCAAGGACCGTTTGAACTATGGGATGCAATTGGCGTAAATGAATCAGTTGAGAAAATGAAAACTGAAGGTCAAACAATTCCAGCATTTGTTCAATCACTTTTAGATAAAGGTCTAGATTCTTTCTATAAAGAAGAAAATGGAGAATTACACTTCTTCAATGGAGAAGAATACAAAATAGTTCCTGTAAATGAAAAAGTTATTGATTTGAAGAGATACAAGAAAAAACATGGGGTCATCAAGTCCAATTCAGGAGCTAGTTTAATAGATTTAGGAGATGGTATTGCACTACTTGAATTCCACTCTAAATCGAATTCGATTGGGTTAGACATCGTTCAGATGATTAACTTTGCAATTGATGAAGTAGAAAAAAACTTCAGAGGGCTTGTCATTGGAAACCAAGGGAAAAACTTTAGTGTAGGAGCTAACCTTGGAATGATATTAATGGAAGCACAAGATGATAATATTTTCGAGTTAGATTTTGTTGTACGTAGTTTTCAGAATGCTATGTTAAAAATTAAATATTCTTCCAAACCAGTTGTTGCCGCTCCATTTGGCATGACACTTGGTGGAGGAGCAGAAGCATGTTTACCAGCGGCTCATATTCAAACATCGATGGAAACTTATATGGGTCTAGTGGAGGTAGGAGTAGGACTAATCCCTGGTGGCGGTGGAAACAAAGAGCTTTATATGAAACATTTAAAAGGTCTTCCGAATGGTGTTCAAGTCGACTATCAATATGTCGCGAACAAAGTGTTTGAAACGATTGCTATGGCAAAAGTGTCGACTTCGGGAGAAGAAGCTCGTGAAAATAACTTCCTTCATTTTGCAGATGGTATTAGTGTGAATCCAGATCATCAGTTGTACGATGCGAAGCAAGCAGCTCTTGCCCTTGCAAATGCTGGTTACAAGGCACCGTTGCGAGAAAAGGTTCCAGTAACGGGATCATCTGGATATGCAACCTTACTTTTAGGGGCAGAAGGCATGTTCTTATCTGGTTATATTAGTGAGCATGACTTGAAGATTGCTAAAAAGCTTGCGTATGTACTTTCTGGTGGGGAAGTTCCATACGGCACATTAGTAGATGAACAATATTTGCTTAACTTGGAGCGAGAAGCGTTTTTAAGTTTAGTGGCAGACCCAAAATCACAAGCAAGAATGCAGCACATGTTAGTGAAAGGGAAGCCTCTACGCAACTAATTGTGGCGTGAAGGTCAACAGTATGCAGTGAATGTCTTGGATTTTGAATTGTGCGATCACACTTCAAAATCCGGACGCACATACGCCAAGGCGTATCTGATAAGGGGGAAAACTCATGCGTGAAGCAGTTATCGTAGCAGGTGCTAGAACACCAATAGGGAAAGCAAAAAAAGGATCTTTAGCAACTGTACGTCCGGATGATTTCGGTGCATTAGTTGTAAGAGAAACATTAAAAAGAGCTGGCGGATATGATGGTCCAATCGACGATTTAATATTAGGCTGTGCAATGCCAGAAGCGGAGCAAGGGATGAATGTCGCTCGAAATATTGGAGCTATTGCTGGTCTTCCAGATACAACACCAGCCATTACTGTTAACCGTTTTTGTTCGTCAGGTTTGCAATCGATTGCATATGCAGCGGAACGAATTATGCTCGGGTCTTCAGAAGCAATTATTGCGGGTGGAGTAGAATCGATGAGTATGGTTCCTATGATGGGTAATACAATTCGACCAAACGCTTATTTAGCAGAAACTGCACCCCAATATTATATGGGAATGGGTCATACAGCGGAGCAAGTGGCGAATAAATATGGAGTATCACGAGAAGACCAAGATGCTTTTGCTGTTCGTTCTCATGAACTAGCGGCAGCTGCTATAGCTGCAGGGAAGTTCAAAGATGACATCGTTCCAGTAGAAGTAGTAAAGCATTATGTGGATGAAAATAATAAAGCACAAACGAAAAAGTTTTTATTTGATATGGATGAGGGAGTACGAGTAGGTACTAGTATAGAAACACTTGCCAAATTACGTCCAGCATTTAACGTACGAGGGTCTGTTACAGCCGGGAATGCATCCCAAACTTCTGATGGTGCAGGAGCAGTACTTGTCATGGATCGGGAAGTAGCGGAAGCACAAGGGTTAAAACCAATTGCTAAATTTCGTTCGTTTGCAGTTGGTGGAGTTGCTCCAGATGTAATGGGTATCGGACCTATTGTTGCTGTACCAAAAGCGTTAAAGTTAGCAGGATTATCTATAGAAGATATAGATATTTGGGAAATAAATGAAGCATTCGCGTCCCAAGCTATTCAAGTAGTTCGTCACTTAGGAATAAATATAGATAAAGTGAATGTAAATGGTGGAGCTATTGCTTTAGGACATCCACTTGGTGCGACTGGAACTATTTTGACATTGAAAATGATGAGCGAGCTTAAACTCCAAGGGAAACAGTTTGGAGTTGTCACAATGTGTATCGGAGGCGGAATGGGAGCTGCCGGCGTTTTCGAACTTTTATAATATTAAATAGCCTATAGGGGGAATTGAACATGACGGAAGTTTTGAAAGAAGTTATTAAAGGCGGAAGCTTTTTAGTAGAAGATATGGATGCAAGCCGTGTATTTACACCAGAGGATTTTTCGGATGAGCAAAAAATGATAGCTAAAACTGCTGAAGATTATGTAACAAATGAAGTATTACCTGTTGTAGAAAAACTAGAGCATCATGAATTTGATCATTCTGTTCGATTACTGAAATCAGCAGGAGATCTTGGACTTCTTGCAGCGGATGTTCCAGAAGAGTACGGTGGTTTGGGATTAGATAAGATTTCTTCAGCACTTATTGCAGAAAAATTATCAGTTGCTGGTGGCTTCTCTATTACTCATGGTGCACACGTAGGTATTGGTACATTGCCGATCGTCCTTTTTGGAAATGAAAATCAGAAGCAAAAGTACTTACCAAACTCTGCTTCCGGAGATAAAATCTCTGCTTATGCACTAACAGAGCCTGGTTCAGGATCAGACGCTTTAGGTGCAAAAACGACAGCGAAATTAAATGCAGAAGGTACACATTATATTTTAAATGGTGAGAAGCAATGGATTACGAATGCAGGCTTTGCGGATGTGTTTGTTGTTTACGCAAAGGTAGATGGAGACAAATTCACAGCATTTATAGTTGAACGTGATTTCCCAGGAGTATCTGTTGGTGCAGAAGAGAAGAAAATGGGTATTAAATCATCCTCTACTCGTACACTTATTTTACAAGATGCACAAGTTCCAGTGGAGAATCTACTTGGAGAAATTGGTCGCGGACATGTGATTGCATTCAATATTTTAAATATTGGTCGCTACAAATTAGGAGTTGGAACTGTAGGCGGATCTAAACGTGCATTAGAGTTAGCTATCTCTTACTCTAACCAACGTCAGCAATTCAAAACACCTATTTCTTCTTTTAATTTAACTAAACAAAAATTAGCTACAATGGCTTCTAAATTGTACGCAACGGAAAGCTTAATATACCGAACTGTTGGATATTTTGAGGACCGTATGAGTCAATTAAGTGAAGAAGAACAAAAAGATGGGAAAGCGATTGCAGCGTCCATCGCAGAATATGCTATTGAATGTTCTATTAATAAAGTAGTTGGTTCTGAGGTATTAGATTATATCGCAGACGAGGCAGTACAGTTGCATGGTGGATATGGCTTTATGCAAGAATACGAAGTAGAGCGTATTTATCGTGATTCCCGCATTAACCGCATTTTCGAAGGAACAAATGAAATTAACCGTTTAATTGTTCCTGGTACATTCTTGAAAAAAGCGATGAAGGGTGAATTACCACTTCTTCAAAAAGCACAAAGCTTACAAGAAGAGTTACTCATGATGATGCCAGAAGAAGTAAGTGAAGCACCATTAGCTCAAGAGAAAGTGCTAGTTACGAATGCGAAGAAAATTGCTTTACTTGCAGCAGGACTTGCAGCACAGCGTTTTGGTACAAAACTTGAAGCAGAACAAGAAGTACTTGTAAACATTGCAAATATAGCAAATAACTTGTTCGCTATGGAATCAGCTCTATTACGTACAGAAAAAGCAATTAATCGTGATGGAGTAGAAAAATCAAATCAAAAGCTTCTTTACACACAAATTTTCTGTCAAGAAGCATTTGACGAAATTGAAAAAGCAGCGAAAGAAACACTTATCGCATCAGTAGATGGCGATAATTTACGAATGATGACTTCTGCTCTACGAAAATTAACACGCTACACACCATACAATTTAATCGTTAAAAAACGTGAAGCTTCAGTTAAACTTATTGAAGCAGAGAAATACATCGTATAATTCTAGAAAAAAGCTGATTCTTTATGAATCGGCTTTTTTTGATGCAAGCTAAGACGTTGTGCTCCTTCGGAAAGCACGTGAGGGTGCTGAAAATGTCACTAAAATTCGACTTGGCAAAATGGGTTGTATGATAGTTCAATAAATAAGAAAATCGTTAAAACGGCTCCCTTTCCGCGGGCGATGCCTCAGCCTCCTCGCTACGCTTGCGGGGTCTTCGACTAACGCTATTCCCGCAGGAGTGTCGCCTTTTTCAACGATTTTCTAGAAATGAAAAAGTAGGTAAGGGAATTGTGGAAGTTCATCATTTTTTCAGTGCCTTTAAGCTCTGCGCATGATACCTTATCCTCCTGCGCAAGCTCGTCGCAAGATTCTCTGTGCTCCTGCGCAAGCTCGTCGCAAGATTCTCTGTGCTCCTGCGCAAGCTCGTCGCAAGATTCTCTGTGCTCCTGCGCAAGCTCGTCGCAAGATTCTCTGTGCTCCTGCGCAAGCTCGTCGCAGAATACTTGTGCTCCTGCGCAAAGCTCGTCGCAGAATACTTGTGCTCCTGCGCAAAGCTCGTCGCAGAAGAACATTGCTCTTTGGCAATGTTCTTGTGCTATGATAAATAGAAAAAGGTGATTTACGATGACGATTCAATTTTTTGGATATCCTAAATGTAGTACATGTAGGATGGCGAGTAAGTGGCTAAACGATAATGGTATTGCATTTGAAAATTATCATATTGTGGAGAATCCTCCTACTAAAGAATTCATTAAAGAAATACTTCATACAACGCAAATTGATTTAAAAAAACTCTTTAACACAAGTGGTACAAAATATCGTGAACTTCAATTAAAGGATAAGCTACCAAATATGTCTATAGAAGAACAAATTGAAACTCTTGTATCGGACGGGATGCTTATTAAAAGACCACTTACTTACGATGGTAAGCATTTAACACTTGGATTCAAAGAAGAAGAGTTTGAACATATTTGGAAAAGCTCATAAAGTAGCTTGTTTTTACAATAAAAATATGTGAATATTATAAATGAATGTATAACAAATTGAGAGGGGTATATCATGACAACACCTAAAGACTTAAAATACTCAGAAGAACACGAATGGGTAAAAACAGAAGATGGTAAAGTTCGTATTGGTATTACACATTTTGCACAATCAGAGCTAGGAGATATCGTGTTCGTCGAGCTTCCACAAGTTGGAGACGATATTAAAGCAGGAGATCCATTTGGAAGTGTAGAATCAGTAAAAACTGTTTCAGAACTTTACGCGCCTATTAGTGGTAAAGTGGTAGAAGTAAACTCTGAACTAGAAGATAGCCCTGAATTTGTTAACGAATCTCCATATGAAAATGCTTGGATGATCGTTGTAGAGCCTTCAAATGCATCTGAAATGGATGAACTATTATCTGCTGAGAAATATGAAGAACTAATTCAAGAGTAATAAATAAAGCGCCGGTTTTTTACTGGCGCTTTTTCATATGCTAGTATATATGAAGAGTTAGGAGGGAAGCATAGTGGCTATGGCATTTAGTGAAAAAGTAATTCTCGTGGAAGGAAGAACGGATAAACTACGACTTATTCCAATTCTTGCTGAAAGCGCTGAAATCATTTGTACAAATGGCACTATTTCCAACGTGAAGCTAGAAGAACTCTTAAGTCCTTTTGACGAACTGCCGATATATGCTTTTTTAGACGCAGATAAATCAGGTGAACAAATTCGTTCTGTAGTTAGAAAGGTATATCCGGAGGCAATTCATCTATATACAAATCCGATGTATTGTGAAGTTGCGAACACCCCTTTCAAAGTTCTGGCTTCTATTTTACAACGTGTTAATATTAAAGTGAAAAAAGAATTTTTATTATAGGATGATGAGTGTGAATGAATGGACTCGGGAAGAATGGGAGCAAGTAAAAAATGCGCCTAGTCTTTCTCTTTTATATATATACACCCCAATGTGTGGAACCTGCCAAGTAGCTTCGAAAATGATGCAGGTTATTAATGAAGTAGTAACGTATCCAATAGGACAAGCAAACATAAATTATTTAGAAAATCTTGCGATGGAATATGAGATCGAAAGTGTACCATGTCTATTGATTTCTAAAAACGGAATCGTCATAAAAAAAATATATGCTTTTCAGTCAGTTCCTTATTTGTTAGATGTAATAAAAAGTATTGACGGGACCGTACTTACATGATAGAATTCGTTTTACTGATAACAATTAAATAGTGTCGCTCTTATTAAGAGAGGTGGAGGGAAGTGCCCTATGAAGCCCGGCAACCGTCATATTTATGAAATGGTGCCAAGTCACGCAAAGCAAATGCTTTGGGAAATGAGAGAATGGATGAGTGTTATTTGAATTGATAACTCACAGCCCTTCTGCTCTTTTGCAGGAGGGCTTTTTTAATGGAAAGGAGGATTTACATGATTAGCTTAAAAGAGGTTTCAAAAAAATTTAGTACAAAGCAAGGTACTATTATAGCTGTTGATGATGTAAATCTACAGATAGAACAAGGAGAAATTTTTGGGATTATTGGTTATAGTGGTGCTGGTAAAAGTACATTAATCCGATTACTTAATGGTTTAGAGAAACCAACTTCAGGAAAAATAATCGTAAATAATGAGGATATTACTTCAATTAATGAAGATAAGCTTCGTCAAATTCGACATAAAGTAAGTATGATTTTCCAACATTTCAACTTATTATGGTCACGAACGATTGCAGAAAACATTGCATTTCCACTAGAAATTGCAGGTATGCCAAAAGAGCAAAGAGCAGCAAGAGTAAAAGAGCTACTTGAACTTGTAGGGTTAGATGGTAGAGGAAATTATTATCCTTCACAACTGTCAGGTGGTCAAAAACAACGAGTTGGGATTGCAAGAGCGTTAGCAAATCGACCAGAAGTATTGCTATGTGACGAGGCAACATCTGCGCTTGATCCAGAAACAACTGATTCTATTTTAGATTTACTAGTAAGTATTAATGAAAAACTTGGTCTAACAATTGTATTAATTACACACGAAATGCAAGTTATCCAAAAAATTTGTAATCGAGTAGCAGTAATGGAAGGCGGCCGAGTTGTAGAAGAAGGAGACGTACTGGAGGTTTTCCAAAATCCTCAGCAACCGATTACGAAGCGATTTGTTTCACAAGTGTCGGAATCTAGTCAAGCAAAACAGACGATTCAAAATTTGGTAGATCTATATCCAAATGGAAAGCTGATTAAGCTTGTATTTGTTGGAGAACAAACTGAGCAACCGATTCTTTCAAGACTTATTAAACAATTTGACTTAGAAGTGAATATTGTCCAAGGGAATATTTCGCATACAAAAAGCGGAGCCTTTGGTACATTAATACTTCAGTTGGATGGCGAAGCTCTAGCAATCGACGAAGGTATTCGTTTTATACATGAGCAAAAAGTACACACAGAGGTGATCAACAATGATTAATTCGCTATTTCCAAACGTTGATTGGCCAAAAATGTGGGATGCAACACTGGAAACATTATATATGACGTCGGTTTCTACTTTACTGACGTTCGTTTTAGGTCTTGCTTTAGGACTTCTATTATTTTTAACAAGTCCACACCAAGCATGGGCCAATAAATTCGCAAATTGGTTAACTGGGGCAGCAGTGAATATTTTCCGCTCTATTCCATTTATTATTTTAATAATATTACTTATTCCATTAACAAAATTATTAGTCGGAACGATGCGTGGTCCAAATGCTGCATTTCCAGCATTAGTAATTGGAGCTGCTCCGTTTTATGCTCGAATGGTTCTCATTGGGCTTCGAGAAATTGATAAAGGTGTTTTAGAAGCTGCAAAGTCTATGGGTGCTAAAACGTGGACGATTATTTGGAAGGTTTTATTACCAGAATCAATGCCAGCATTAGTATCAGGTATTACGGTTACTTGTATTGCGCTTGTAGGCTACACAGCAATGGCGGGCATCATTGGTGCTGGTGGTTTAGGTACATTAGCATTTCTAGATGGCTTTCAGCGTAGTAGAGAAGACGTTACATTAGTAGCCACTGTATTAATACTAGTAGTTGTATTTATCATTCAATGGATTGGCGATATCATCACATCAAAAATTGATAAACGATAATTGGTGTCTACGAGTATACTCGATAACATATGAAAATTAGATAAAAAGGGGAGATTTTGAATGAAAAAGTTTTTAGCTGGGGCATTATTAACTATTAGTGCGTTAACGCTTGCTGCATGTGGCAATGATGATAGCGGTAAGTTAGTTGTTGGAGCTTCGAACGTTCCTCACGCAGAAATATTAGAGCAAGTTAAACCTATTTTAGAAAAGCAAGGTATTGAATTAGATATTCAAACTTACCAAGACTATGTATTGCCAAACAAAGATTTAGAATCTGGTGATCTAGATGCAAACTATTTCCAACACATTCCTTATTTAGAAGGACAAATTAAAGATAATGGGTATGATTTTGTAAATGCAGGTGGAATTCATATTGAGCCAATCGGTATTTACTCAAAAAAATATAAATCGTTAGAAGAATTACCAGAAGGCGCTACTCTAATTATGAGTAATTCAGTAGCGGACCATGGACGTATTTTATCTTTATTAGAAGCTAAAGGATTAATTAAACTTGCTGATGGTGTTGATAAAACAACAGCGGAAGTTAAAGACGTAGTAGAAAATAAGAAAAACTTAAAATTTGATGCAAACTACGAACCAGCACTTTTAGTTCAACTTTATGAAAATGAAGAGGGCGATGCTGTTCTAATCAACTCCAACTTTGCAATTGACGCTGGTTTAAATCCAATAAAAGATTCTATCGCATTGGAAGATAAAGAATCACCATACGTAAACATTATTGCGGTTAGATCAGAAGATAAAGACAATAAAGAAATAAAAGCGTTAGTAGACGCATTACACTCTAAAGAAATCCAAGATTTCATCCTTAATGAGTGGGACGGAACAGTAGTACCAGTAAAATAATAATAAAAAACAGGCATGTGATCATGCCTGTTTTTTATTTTGGGGATATGCGTTTAAGAATAGAGAGTATGTTGCGCTAACCGAGCATAACAAGCGATTATTCGAGCATAAAAGAACTCCATCCGCGAATAAAACAAGTCTATCCGAGCGTATGTATCCCAAGCGAGCATAGCCAGAGGTTATCCGCGCATAAGAGAGTCCCCTTCGCACCATGTCTCCCAACCAAGCATAACAAGCGATTATTCGAGCATAAAAGAGCTCCATCCGCGCATAAATCAAGTCTATCCGAGCATATGTGTCCCAAGCGAGCATAGCCAGGAGTTATCCGCGCATAAAACAAGTCTATCCGAGCATATGTGTCCCAACCGTGTAAATGTGAATATAAAAATGTACATTTTTGCTCGCATAAGGATGTACATTATTGATTTTTTTACTCTCAACAGCATAACGTGATAAATTATTACAACTTGACATGGAGCCTCTGCGGGCATGACTATACCGCCAAAAAATCAGCCGTATCAAGGGCTGGTTAGCCATTCGAGGCTATCATGCCCGCCACTCCAAGTAAAGTAGTAATAATGCCAAGTGTCAAAAATGTACATCGTTAAACAATCATTTTTGTACATGCTTAAATTATCATTTACACAACCGAGCATAGCCAGGAGTTATCCGCGCATAAGAGATCTCCATCCGAGCATAAAACACGTCTATCCGAGCGCATGTCTCCCAAACGAGCATAACGAGCGATTATCCGCGCATAAGAGAGCTCCATCCGCGCAAAAGAAAGCCCCCTTCGCGCATAAAACATATCTATCCGAACATCCCCAAGTTTACTCGAGAAAAGAATCTTCATTATAAGTATTTAATAGCACACACTAACTCTAAAATTGATTAAGTCCATATAATTGTGTAAAAAGGAAAAGGGTCAAATTAATCCCTCTTGGTTACAATGTTTTCAACGACGATAAACAATGAGGAGAGATTAATAATGACCCAATTAAAGTTTACCCTAGA
>NZ_VDGI01000029.1:0-484 GCF_006861825.1 Psychrobacillus vulpis
CAATTTTTCGTTCAAAATCGAACGAAAAATTGTCTTTTTTGATGGCGAGTATATAAAAAAATTAAAAGCTAAGGTTTTTCAGTGCCCTCCCTTTCCGCGGGCGTTGCCTCAGCCTCCTCGCTTCGCTCCGGGGTCTTCGACTAACGCTTTTCCCGCAGGAGTGTCGCCTTGTTCAATGATTTTCTAGAAATGAAAAAGTATTTATTTTAAAATAGACGTTTTTCAGTGCCACAGCGTAGCCTGGATGATTGGCGTTTCGTCCGCGGAAAGCGAGCGGCTTTTTCTGGACTCAATTAGTATTAAATATATTTTATAAGAAAAAAAGAACTTAATCATCTCTAGCTGATCACGTTCATTTCGTATGTTTTTGGACATCGCATATAAACTTCTTGATTCAATAAGTAGAGGAAAAAGATGCGAGACTCCTGCGGAAAAACGGAGCGTCCAAGACCCCGCACGAGCATAGCGAGGAGGAGGCTTGGCT
>NZ_VDGI01000029.1:493-26646 GCF_006861825.1 Psychrobacillus vulpis
TTCGTATGTTTTTGGACATCGCATATAAACTTCTTGATTCAATAAGTAGAGGAAAAAGATGCGAGACTCCTGCGGAAAAACGGAGCGTCCAAGACCCCGCACGAGCATAGCGAGGAGGAGGCTTGGCTTTTCGTCCGCGGAAAGCGAGTAGCTTTTTCCGGACTCTATTAGTACTAATTCGATTTGATAAGAACAAAGACGTAATCATCTTTAGCTGATCCACGTTCATTTCGTATGTTTTTGGACATCGCATATAAACTTCTTGATTCAATAAGTAGAGGAAAAAGATGCGAGACTCCTGCGGAAAAACGGAGCGTCCAAGACCCCGCACGAGCATAGCGAGGAGGAGGCTTGGCGTTTCGTCCGCGGAAAGCGAGTAGCTTTTTCCGGAATCAATTAGTACTAATTCGATTTTATAAGATAAAAGAAGTTAATAACTACTTGTGTTATTTGATAATAAATTTTGTTTTGCTGTAGCCTTCTTTAAGCTTCTCGACTTCTAAAATCGCAGGCATTGCTGCTTTTAGCTCAGAAACATGCGAAATAACACCAATCATTCTACCTGATTTTTGTAAGTCGACCAATGTATCTATCGCTTTGTTTAATGACTCCTCATCGAGTGAGCCAAACCCTTCATCGATAAACATTGTATCTATTCGTATACTGCCTTGGAAACTTTGGATGACGTCTGCCATCCCAAGCGCTAGACACAGGGAGGCATTAAATTTCTCTCCCCCAGATAAAGTTTTTACATCTCTCGTTTGACCAGTGTATGCATCATACACATCAAGCCCTAGTCCACTTTGTTTTCCATGTGATTCTTGTCTTTCACTTCTTGTTAAGTAATACTGACCATTGGATAAATGCTTTAGTCGTTCATTTGCAGCATGTACAATTTGCTCTAAATACTCAATTTGTACATACCTTTCAAAAGATATTTTCAAATGATTTTGACCTCTAAGCATGTCAAATAAATCGATAATACGTGCTAATTGCTGCTCTAACATGGATATACGAGAGCTTGTAGATGTAATTTTTTCTTCTAATTCATACCCTGCTTTGACATACTCTCTAGAGCTATTCATGATGCTTAATGCTTCTTCATAAGCCGTTTTCAGTTTCAGTAGCTCTTCTTCCATTGGAGCTAGTATCACTTTTGTTTTATTTTCCAGCTGTTCTTTTCCTTCTTTTACTTGCTCGTTAAGCGTGTGAAGAGTTTGTTTATAGGTGTTGCATTGGCCTTTTAAATCTTCTCGATCTAGTGCAGACATTTTTGCGACGGTATACAATTCGATTGTGGCAAAGCCTGCATTTGTTAGCGCTTCTTCTAATTGGACATGGGCTTTATCCCTTTTTTCATATGCTTCTTTAGCTGAATTTGATGCATATTCCAATGCGAGAAGTGCTTTTGTCAACGTTTCTGCTGCCAGCTTTTGCTGTTTCTGTGCTTCATCCCAAGCTTTTTCTAGTTGCTCCTTTATCTGACCAGAGGCGGTTATTTGGTCTTTCAGTTCTTGTAATGTGGAAACACGATTTGGTATAGAACTCTGTTTGGACTCATATACCGCTTTTACTTGTTCGAACAAACTTTTTTGTTGTTGATATGCGACTTCGAGACTGACTTTTTCTAGCTCTAGTTTTTCTACCTTTAAGAGATTTACTTTATATGGTTCTCTTAACATAGCTAAATTGTTTTTTTCTACTCGAAGTTTCTCCACCTCTGCTTCTAGCTTTTCGAGATCGTCTTTTAGTTGATCTGCAATCATAACAGATAGTTGAAGTGCTTCTAATTGAGTTTTCATATTTTCTATAGCTTCAAGTACAGTTTCCTTTTTAGCATGAATCGTTAAGTAACTCAACTCTTGCTTATTTAACTGGTTTTTTAACTTTTGTAATTCCTCCTGATTCACCGTTTGGGTTTGTACTTGAGTACCCATTACTTTATGCTCCGTACTTCCACATACTGGGCAAGCCTCTCCTACTACTAGTTGGGACGCGAGTATACTTGCTTGGTTGGTCATCCATTTATGTTCTTCTAATCTATAGTCTTCTTGCATCTCCTGAAAAAGCTTTTCCTCTTTTGATTCTTCTAATTCTAGTGAATGTAAAACCTGCTCATTTGTAACGAATTCTTGAAGCATATTATGTTTTGTTTTCATAATAGTAAGCTGTTGAACTTTATTGTCTAATGGCTCTACTAGCTCTTCTAGCTTTTCAATTTGTTCTTTTTGAGATGTGCATAGTTCTTTTTCTCCTAAAAGATGCGTCTCACTTACTGTTAATTGCTTAAATAATTCTACAGTCCGTTTTTCAAAATGGAGCATTTCATTTCTTTTCATATCTAACTCTTCAAATAAAGGTAATAATGCCTTTAACTGAATAAGCGCTTCTACACTTTTTTCACGTTCTTCTTTTTTATTTTCCTCGACTTTATATACATCTTGCACTTGTTTTAATGTTTTTTCTGCTTTTGTTACTTCTAGTTTGGCGATTTCAAGGATATTCGATTTATTACTTGCTTCAATTTCCCATTCGGTATAATAGCCTTCCACTGCTTCAATGGTGCTTGCTCTTTCTGCAGCTTCTAATCGGTTTTGCTTTACGTCGTACTCATCCGACTGTTCCATAAGATTACAAAGTCGTTGTTCTTTTTCTTCAAGTTCTTTAAACCTTTCATTTACTGCTTTTGCCTCATGATAAGCTGCTTGCATATTTGTATGTTTTGCATATGCTTCATTGTAAACAAGCTCATCTGTTTGAATTTTTTTCTCGTAAAATATTGTCTCCTCTTTTAATGCTTCCACAAGTTGAAAAATATTAAAGTTTCCCGACCCTATTAGGTGCAAAAGGCTAGAATCTCGCATAGGAAAAGAAGCAACAATTTGCTCTGTATAGCTGTTTTGTGTAAATTCTTCTTTTCTCAGCTCCGCCTCAGCCATTAACTTTTTATCTCTCAGTTTTTCACTAATCATTTTGTAAGGTTCTGTTTTGAAAATTTTACGCAAAATTGCTTCTTTATTTTCAGTTTGTGAAGTTAATAATTTCCGGAACTCCCCTTGAGGAAGCATAACAATTTGGCTAAACTGATCTTGTGTTAGTCCAATAATTTCTTCTACTTTTCTATTTATTTCCGATACAATTTGACGTTCTACAACTGGAACTTCTCCCAATTCTGTCACTTCAAAAAATTCATAACGTTCACCTGTAGCGCTTTTGTTCCCTTTTTTCACATGTGAGAGTTGTCTTAAAATTCGGTACGTACGGTGATGTATTTCAAATACAAGCTCGACTGAAGTATGTGTATCGTCTGTAGCGAAATCACTGCGCATCACTTTTGTATCTCGTCTATCTTCCCCGCTTCCAGATCCATATAATGCAAAGCATATTCCATCAAATATAGTCGTTTTTCCTGCTCCAGTTGCTCCAGAAATGACAAATAGACGATTATCCTGTAGCTTAGTAAAATCAATAGTTTCCGTAAATTTATACGGACCAAATGCAGTCAATTTTAGTTGAATTGGTTTCACCCTTTGGTCACTCCTTCACGTTCATCCATCATTAAACCATCTATTACTTCTTTAAATAAATTTTTCGTTTCCTCACACGGTTCTTCTCCACTTACTTCTGTATAAAATGCTTGTAACAGTGTAAAGTCATCCATTTTACTGCGGCTGGATTGCTCTTTTTGTTCCATCCGTGTACTTCGTTGGAAAGCTTTTCTTTCCACGTGCATTGCATTTGGATAGACAGTTCGTACTTGTTCCATTGGAGAGATAATAGGTGTTTCATCTAATAGTTTTACGAAAACAAAATCCTCACTAGCTGGTTGCTTTAAAATATCCTGCAAATGCCCTTCAACAGTACGCATATCTCTATTTGGCGTTAATAATTTTTTTTCAAGCGTAACGTTACCCTTTTGATCTAGATTGACGATATAAAATCCTTTTTTATGATGTTCTTCCGATATTGAATATTTTAACGGAGATCCCGCGTATTGAATCGTTTCGTTTAACACATAATGTGCTTGATGGAGATGTCCAAGTGCCGTGTATTGAAAACTTTTAAAAAGGGCAGCGTCTACATATTCCACCCCACCAATCGCAAGGGGTCTTTCTGAATCACTTGTATTTCCTTCCTGTTGTCCTTGTGGGGTAACAAAGGCATGTCCTACAAATACATGTCGTTTTGCTGGATCTAAATCTCTTTCAATAAGTCGCACTATTTCTTCCATTGCATCTTGATGGGTTGTAATAGTACTATTCCCCAATAGGTATCGGACTTGAGAAGGATCTGCGTATGGGATTAAATGAAAATGCACTTCTCCGAATTCATCATTTAATACAACAGATTTTAGTTCATTTTCTATTTGCCCTACTATATGTAATCCCGTTTCTTTCATTAGCTTGCTTCCAAAGTTTAGACGACCTGGGCTATCATGATTACCTGCGATACTTAAAACAGGAGTGTTTCGCTTTAAAACAATTTCAGCAAGTATTTCATCTAATAAATGGACGGCATCCGTCGGAGGAACTGCACGGTCATATAAGTCACCAGCAATAATAATTGCATCAGGTTTTTCTACATCAATAGCTTCAATAAATTGATTTAGAACAAATCGTTGTTCTTCCGTCATATATACACCTTGCACGAGTTTTCCTAAGTGCCAGTCTGCTGTATGAAAAAATTTCAATGGAAAGTCTCCTTTCGAACTTCAATAAGTTTATTTTAACAGATGAAAACGCTTGTAAAATATGGAATTATCAAAAATTTCAGTGCACCTAATTGCTTGACATGTTATTATGTTTTAGTCGGAGGAGGATGTTAAATGTCAACAGAAGCTTATCAACTTACAGCGATAATAATATATATGGCTGCAATGCTAATTATTGGATGGTATTCATACAGAAAAACGTCAAATTTAACGGATTATATGCTCGGTGGACGTTCATTAGGTCCTGCTGTAACTGCATTAAGTGCAGGCGCTGCAGATATGTCAGGTTGGCTACTAATGGGATTACCTGGAGCAATTTATCTTTCAGGGATGGGCCAAGCTTGGATTGCTATTGGTCTTACAATTGGTGCTTATTTGAACTGGTTATTCGTTGCACCAAGACTTCGTGTCTATACTCAAGTATCTAATGATTCTATTACAATTCCAAGTTATTTAGAAAGCCGTTTAAAACAGTCATCTCGTTTATTACGTGTGGCATCGGGTCTAATAATTTTATTATTCTTCACTTTCTATGTATCTTCAGGAATGGTATCAGGAGGAGTTTTCTTTGAGAGCTCATTTGGTCTAGATTACCACACTGGTCTAATAATTGTTTCTGCTGTTACAGTTGCCTATA
Source organism: Psychrobacillus vulpis (assembly GCF_006861825.1). GTDB lineage: Bacteria > Bacillota > Bacilli > Bacillales_A > Planococcaceae > Psychrobacillus > Psychrobacillus vulpis. The sequence goes on from NZ_VDGI01000029.1 coordinate 5,842, forward strand.
CATTATTCGGAGGTTTCTTAGCAGTTAGTTACACGGATTTCCTTCAAGGTCTTCTAATGTTCTTAGCACTAATTGCCGTACCTATTGTTGGTGTATTTACAACAGGTGGATTAGGAGAAACAATCGAATCTATTAAAGCAGTGAACCCAACACATCTCAGTCTTTTCGCAGGAACTACTTTAGTTGGTGGAATTTCTGCAGTAGCTTGGGGCCTTGGTTACTTTGGACAACCTCATATTATCGTTCGTTTTATGGCAATCAGCTCTGTTAAAGAAACTAAACAAGCACGTCGTATCGGTATTGGTTGGATGATATTGAGTCTATTTGGAGCGATTGCTACTGCTTTAGTCGGAGTTGCTTACTATCAACAACATCCAGAACTAACTTTAGATAATCCAGAAACAGTATTCATCGCACTTGGCCAAATTATATTCCATCCGTTTATCGCAGGAATTATGCTTGCAGCTATTTTAGCAGCAGTTATGAGTACAATTTCTTCTCAATTAATCGTAACGTCTTCTGCTTTAATTGAAGATTTATACAAAGCCATTATTAAATCAGATGCTCCAGACAAAACGTATGTATTATATGGACGTATTGCTGTACTTTTTGTATCTGTCATTGCTTTAGTAATTGCATGGGATCAAAATTCAACAATTTTGAAGCTTGTATCTTTTGCATGGGCAGGTTTTGGAGCAGCATTTGGTCCAATAATTTTATTAACGCTTTACTGGAGAAAAATTACTTCAGCTGGCGCATTAGCAGGTATGGTTGCCGGTGCGGTAACTGTAGTAATTTGGGGAACAAATGACGCACTTTCAAGTGCATTATATGAAATCGTTCCTGGTTTCGTTTTAGCATTAATCGCTGCAGTAGTTGTTAGTTTAATGACTTATAAGCCTAATGCTGAGATTGATAAAGAATTTGATGAAACAGAACGTTTATTAAAGCGAGATCGTTAATTACTATTAAAAGCTGACCGAATTTTTCGGTCAGCTTTTTCTAATTATCCCCAATTATTTACGCTCCTATATGACACTTGTCATGTTTATGACTTGACGTTTATGTCTACTCCTAATGCGATCATTTCTTTATAGTTAGAGTAATGATTCTCTTTAGGAGGAATATATAGTGAGCAGAGAAAAAACGCTTGAATTACGTAAAAATGTAAAGCCATTTGAAAATTCCGAGTTGAGAAAGAGTGTTTTTCAACTTATAAATACGATTCCACCATTTTTTATTCTTTGGTTCTTAGCTTACTTGAGTTTAGATGTTTCCGTTTGGTTAACCGTTGCTTTGTGTGTGATTGCAGCAGGATTTGCTGTTCGTATCTTCATTATTTTTCATGATTGTACACACGGTTCTTTCTTTAAAAATAAGAAAGCAAACAATATTACTGGTACCATCACTGGTATTATTACACTATTTGCTTACGAAAAGTGGAAACGGGAACATAATATTCACCATGCTACAAGCGGAAATTTAGATAAGCGCGGCACAGGCGATATATGGATGATGACTGTAGAAGAATATGTGGAAGCTTCTCCAATGAAACGACTATCCTACAGACTTTATCGAAACCCTATCGTTATGTTTGGTTTAGGACCAGCGTTATTATATTTAGTAAGCAATCGATTTAATCGTAAAGATGCTCGACCAAAAGAGCGTAATAACACGTATTTGATTAATATTTCGGTAGTTGTTATTTATTCACTTATGATTTGGTTAATAGGTTGGCAGGCATTTGCGATTATTCAAGGAACAATTCTATTCGTTGCAGGTTCATTGGGAATTTGGTTATTCTACGTGCAACATCAATTTGAAGATTCTTATTTCGAAGACGAAGCTGAATGGGATTATGTAAAAGCTGCAGTCGAGGGAAGCTCTTATTATAAGATGCCAAAAGTTTTACAATGGCTAACTGGAAATATCGGCTTTCACCATGTGCATCATTTAAGTCCAAGAGTTCCAAATTACAATTTGGAAAAAGCACATGAATTAACTCCGCCTTTACAAAAAGCAACGACTATAAACGTTCGTAGAAGTTTACAGGCTGTTAACTTCCGTTTATACGACGAGGCAAATAAAAACTTTGTAAGTTTTAAAGAAATAAAGCATTTACTAAAAAACTCTAAAGATGCAGTAAAACTAAATGCAAAACGTCCAAGTCTAGAAGGAAAATAATACCTTATTTAAACCATTCCTATTTAGACAGGAATGGTTTTTCCTATATAATAAGAAGAAAAGCGTACGAATAAAAGAGGTGACGCAATTGACAAAATGGTATCAAATTTTCCCTAAGTATCCTTGGCTAAGCATATATGCTTGGATCGTATTTTGTATTTTCCCTTTCTTTTTCATTTTTAAATCTTCCAGCCCATTTGAAATCATCTTCGGATTGGTTTTACTGTTAATATTTTTTATTGTATATCGGTTTTCTTATACTTCTAACGGATTACTACTTTACATATGTGTGCTCGTAGAGATTTCCATAAGCGTTAGTATGACCTTTTTATATGGCTATATTTACTTCTCCATTTTCCTTTCATTTTTTATTGGAAATATTCAGCAACGAGCGAATTTTTTCGTTCTATACAGTATTCATTTAGTTGCGATGTTCGCAGCAGTTATTATTGGCTTCTTTACACAAATGGAACTTTTTCTCTCTCACCTACCATTTCTAATCATTTGTTTAATCGGGGTTATTTTATTACCTTTCAATACATATAACCGAAACAAACGAGAAGTATTAGAAGGGCAACTAGAGGATGCGCAAAAACGAATCTCTCAGTTTATTATCATTGAAGAAAGAGAGCGGATTGCTCGTGATTTGCACGATACCCTTGGACAAAAACTCTCACTCATTGGGTTAAAAAGTGACTTAGCCGGTAGACTTATCGAAAAAAATCCGGAAGCTGCAAAAAACGAAATCCATGATATCAACCAAACTGCACGCTTAGCCTTGAAAGAAGTACGTCAGCTTGTAACGGATATGCGCGGTACAAAACTAGAAGATGAACTCTTTCGTGTAAAACAGATACTACTCGCTGCTCAAATTACTTGTAAAGTAAGTGGATCGTTAGAACTTATGAAAACTCCGCTCCTCGTTGAAAACGTACTCAGTATGTGCTTGAAAGAAGCTGTAACTAACGTTGTAAAACATAGTAATGCAACTTATTGTATTATCTCGATTAATCAATCAGCGAAAGAAACTTCGCTAAAAGTGCATGACAACGGTACTGGTCTAGATGGAGATAAGGATTGGTCCAAAGGACATGGGCTTCGAGGAATTAAAGAACGCTTAGATTTTGTAAATGGTAGTTTAGATATTCACTCTAATAATGGAACAACTCTTAACATACGCGTGCCTAATGTGATTCAACAAACGAGAAAGGAGGAATAATGAATGATTCGAATTGTGATTGCAGAAGATCAACGAATGATGCTTGGTGCACTTGGGTCTCTCCTTGATTTAGAAGAGGATATGGAAGTTGTCGGGAAAGCTAATAATGGAGAGGAAGCACTTAAGTTAATACGCCAACTGCAACCTGATATTTGTATTATGGATATAGAAATGCCTGTTAAAAGTGGTTTGGATGCAGCAGAAGAATTAAAAGACGATAATTGTAAAGTGATTATTTTAACGACTTTTGCGAGATCTGGTTATTTTGAACGTGCTCGTAAAGCCGGTGTAAGTGGTTATTTACTAAAGGATAGTCCAAGTGAAGAGTTAGCAAATTCGATTCGTATTATTATGGACGGCCGACGTATTTACGCTCCTGAACTTGTCGATATTGCATATGAAGGCGATAACCCATTAACTGATCGCGAAAGTCAAGTGCTCGAGTTAATAGCAAACGGCAAAAACACAAAAGAAATTGCTAGTGAACTTTACATTACAACTGGAACTGTTCGCAACTATATTTCTGTTATATTAGATAAATTAGATGTTGGTAACCGAATTGAAGCCATTGCCCGTTTCAAAGAAAAAGGCTGGTTTAAATAATACTTTGACTGCTCAAGTAATAAATTTGAGCGGTTTTTTTATTTTCACTAAACTTTTTAATCCTTTATAGGGTATATATAAGTGAAAGCAGTATTTCGAGAAAGGAGGCAATAATGCAAATGCATGAAGGTATTGTTCAAGACATAAAAAAAGGAAACAGAGATGCATTTCGTAACTTATACGATGAATATGCTGGATACGCAATTCGAACGGCAAAAGCCATTACTCGAAACGATGAACTTGCAAAAGACGCTGTGCAGGAAGCTTTTATTCGCGTATACCGAAATATATCTTCATATGATCCTAAACTTTCGTTTAGTGCTTGGTTTTATCGTATTTTAGTCAATGAATGTAATCGACTTTTAAATAAAGAGAAGAAAATGGTACCAACCGATACCTCTTTAATGGAGAACACTTCGCAACTAATAGAACGTTCGAAAGAAAGTGTTGCAGATATATATGGAATCATCCAGCATATGGCGGACTTATATCGAATTCCACTTCTATTGAAATATATAAAAGGATTTTCCGAAAAAGAAATTGCCGAAATATTAAATTTAAATCAAAACACCGTCAAATCCAGATTATTCAATGGGAGAAAACTATTAAGAAATCAATTAAATTGGAGGGAAAATGAGTATGGACCAAATGGACGAACGAGTTAAAAAAGAAATTCTCGACCATACAGAGGATTCTCACGATACTTTAAAAGACGATATTTGGAACCACATAGATCAAGAGCTGTTTCAAGAAAAAAACAGAAAGGAAAAACAAATGAAGAAGAAAAGAAAATCAAAAATTATCCCAATAATAATTGCCGTGGCAGCTGGAGTAATGCTATTGTTTAGCACACAAACAGACACAGGACTGGCATTAATAAAGCAAATAAAAGACTTATTCGAACCGGAGAAACAAATTACACAAAGCATTGAAGGAACGGATGAAGAAACAGATGTTATTTTACAAGAAGGTAAGGATGCAAAATATGTCATTTATATTGACGAAGAACGATATAAACTGGTGCAAGGAGAAGAATCAGATATTATTACAACGAAAGAGCCTTTGGAAGATAAGTATCCGGAAGTCTCCATGGAAATTAAACAATTTAAAGATATCTCTCCAGAAGAAATGGTCACTACGTTAGAATCAAAACTTCCTACTGAATATACGCAGGTTACAGAAACGGAATCCGTTAAAGAACCAGTAGTAGGTTATAAATTACATGGTATTACTGGATCTGAATGGGATAGCCCTGTTACGAACGTATATGTAGTAAGCAACAACAATGGTGGCAGCTTCGTTATTACCGAAAAGTATTTCTTAGAAGCAGCTGAAGGTCATGGAGCACGATTTTATGCGATGCTACAACAATTTGAAATTGTAAAATAAGCAAAATAAAAAAGTGTCCAAAAAGACGATTATTCTTCGCTTTTTGGACACCTTTTAATTCTTTAGGCTTCTCGTGGATAGACCATGATTTATCTCGGATAGCTCGCGGGTTCTCTCGGATAGCTCGTAGATTCTCTCGGATAGACTTTTTAATCTCTCAAAACGGATTATTCTTCCAGACTATGCAAAGTCACAACGATTATTTCTGGCGTATTGAATATTCTCACAGGAATAACACTGTTTCCAAGTCCTCTGCTCACAATCATTTTTGTTTCCTTTTCTTCATACACCCCTGCTGTGTACTTTGGAAGCCAACCTTGTCCTGGTGCTACTAGACCACCCAAACCAGGTATACGAAACTGTCCACCATGTGCATGTCCTGAAAAGACAACATCTAACCCACTGACTACATAATCTTGAAAAGTTTCTGGTCGATGAGAGAGTACTAAAGTAAAGTCATCTGTTTTATCAAAATTAATTAGTGCGTCTGACACAGATACTCCGTTCAATGGATCTTCAATTCCAATGATGTGTATTCTTTCGCCGTCTTTTTCTATTACTTGTTCCTCGTTGGATAATACGGTAACTCCCAATTCTGATAACGCTGTTTTAATATGATCCACTTCATTAGTTGCAATTTCGTGATTTCCAGTTACATAATAAATTGGAGCAACTGATACAATTTGTTTCACCATATCTAGACTGTTTTCTAAGTCATATCGATTACTATCAATCAGATCTCCAGTTATAAAGATGATATCTGGCTTTGCATCCTTCACTTTGTTTACAAGCTTTTTTTGATTTTCTCCAAATGTCGCATCATGTAAATCTGAGATTTGCACAATCTTTAAACCATCAAAATTTTTGGGGAATTTTTCTGATTCGATCGTTATTTCTGTTGTTTTAATCCATTTGTTCCCTATATATAACATAGCCCCTATTATAATAAGTACTACTAACCACTTTTTCATCTATTTACTCCTAGATACTATTTCATTTTGGACTCATAATTCCTACTCGATGACCTATATATTTATTTTCAAACAGTTCATTATATGCAAATAAAGCGGTATCCCCTGTTGTACTTTGAACCGCTCCCATTGGCAGCATATCACGTTCCACGATATACGCATTTGTTGCTTCTCCAGTAGGTAAGTAAGTTGGACAGACAATCGTCCAATCTAAAGTAGAAGCATTTAACATCTCATAGACTTTATGATGTTCTTTTGCTGCAACTGTTGACTTTCGCTTTGATTCTGTTGACTGGTATCGAAGTAGCTCCGAGCTCTCACGACTTCTTAATATACCGCCTGTTCCTATAGTGACGATTCGTTTGACTTTTTGTTGCTCCATAATGGAAATAATATGTGCAACTGAATCAGTTAATACGGTCGTTTGATCTGTCCCAAGAGCACTCACTACTGCATCGGTTCCCTCCAACGCTCTCTCTATATCCACTCTTTCCTTTGCATCGCCTCTTAGAATGGTCAAATTACGATGTGGTTCCAACTTTTCAGGTGTTCTAACGAGAGCAGTTACTTCATGATTACTTTGTAATAGTAAGTTAAGAATGCAGCTTCCTACGCGACCAGTAGATCCAAATAATGCAATTTTCACTCTCGACAACTCCTTTCCAACTATTATATCAGCATATTTTAATATTTTTTACTAAGAAATTAGGTATAAGTAATTGTTTTATTGGTAAAAAAATTATCCCTACTTAATATTACAGGGATACCAGACTGTAGACAAACTTACAAAACAAGTTTGGCTAATGTCTTTTTAATAGGATAAGATTAGATTTTCCAAAGCTTTCCGCGGGCGTCTCATGCGTCGCGCTAAGTCTCTTAAATAAATTCAGCAATTAGTTCCTATAATTCGAGTTTTTCAGTGCTCTCGCTATGATCCTGGAGGGGGTCTAGTCGGTCTCGCTTATGCTGCGGGAGTAGAGTGAGGCTTGAGACCCTACGACCGAAGAGGCTCAAGCCACGCCTGCGGAAAGCGTTCGCCCGCAGCGGAAAGCACCTGCTTTTAATCTATAAAAAAAACTGCAGACAAACTCAAATTTCTTTGAGTCTGTCTACAGTCTGAGTATCCCTGCTTCATAGTACAGGAATGCTTTTTTATTTGCCTAAAAATGTTATTTCTCAGGAAATAATGATTAATATGAGTTAAAAGAAGAAACAATGATTGCAAAAAATATAGCATAAAAAATAATTCCAATAATAATACAAATTCCCATCCAAATAAGCGATGCACGGGCATAATTACGACGAGGATCAGAATTTCCAAATCCCCAAACAAAAAGCATTACTATGTTCACAATCGGTATAATCAATATTAGCATTGTAATGAGCCAATCCCCGACCGACATGTCCTTAGTTTCTTTTTGTATATCATTTCCTTGCGACACCTGCGACTGCTCCGTTTCATATGATTCCATAATAAGTACTCCTTTCCTTTATGTAACATTTTCATGTTCATTTCTATTGTACTTATTTTGTTCCCGAAAAAGTAGTCATTTACGCAAATTTTATTTTACTTTCATCATACTCATAGGTGTGACAATACCTATAAGTTTTTTGTTTGGCTTTCCATCTTCAGTGATGAGAAGTGCTTCTAATCTTTTCCCTCTTGTTATCGCAGCTTTGAAAATTTCTAACGCCTCATAGACTGACGCATGTTGACTAATAAATTGGTGGTTCTCCCTATTATTTTCATGCGCAAGAATCTCACCTAGTGTGGCCTTTTTTCTAGAGAAAGACTCAGAGTCGACTGTACTTGCCATCCACATCGTAATTCCAACTGGTGTAATGAGTCCTTGAAAATCATTACCATTATACACAGGAAACTGATTATACTTTTTATCCTTAATTACGCTTAAAGCATAACTTAATGAGTCTGTTCTTTGAAACGTCGTAACTTTTGTTTGAAACATACTACCAACTGTAATCGGCTTTGCTAAGGCAGCTTCTATCTCTTCCATTCTTAATACGACATCCTCATGTGGCTCTGCAATAGCATACTCCGTCGAGGTGCGATTATGAACAATGGCATTTCGTAAATCACCGTATTCGCGCAAATCTGCTTCATATCTCCTAATAATCGCATTTTTCCTTTTCGCTAAATCAATTAGTCTAAAAAATGCTAGATGATCCTGTGTTCCTATAACTTCTTTCATTAATTGGTCTATTCTATTATAAGAAGTAACAAATCGATCAGAATTACGAACCGTCATCTTTTTTCTCACCTCGAAATGTATCTGTTATATTTTTGCCTTGGAAACGTTCCTTTTAGCAAAATAACCTGCTCCAGCAATTAGTACAATTGAAGCTATTAAGGTGATCATAATACTCCAAACAAATGGTGTCATATCAAAATTGCCGTTTAATATTTGCCCTGCATACATCGGAAGCTTCCAGGGAGAAATCGTCCAGTACGTCCCTAATAAAGCATCAATTATTTGTGCAAATAAAACGAACACAACAGAAACAGTTGAAGCAATCCCTGTCGTAAAAGCTGCACTAGAAAATAATACAATACTTATAACAAACAATAGCCACGCTATATAAGTACCAAGGAATCCAAAAAACGCACCTATATCTACTGCTCCAAAAAGTATATTCGTATAATATAAACTCGCCAATATTCCAACAATTACACCACCAATAACAATAGTAATCATGACCAATAATTTACTGTTAACATAGCTGAAATACGAAATGGGTCTTACGTATAGTAGGGTGGCAGTGCCGCTTTTACGCTCTCTCGCGATAATCCCTGCAAATCCAAGCGTCACTACTAACATTCCGATAAGTTGATATTGGCTAATGGTTGACATTAATATTTGTTCAGGTGATAATTCCGGAAATTGAAAAACCGTTCCCTCTGGCATATTCCCTACAGAAGCTAGTATTTGTGGTAAATAGTAATTCGTTAATGGTTCTGAAATACCAAAAAGCAAAAATACGAGAGGGATCCAAAGAATCTTAAAATTTCGTACATTTTCTCTCCACTCTTTTTGAAATAAAAAAGAAAAATTACTCATCCTTTATTCACCACCTGTAAAAATATTTCTTCCAAACTAGCTGTTGCCCGCTCTACTTTTGATAAGGATAAATTGCTATTCGCAAGCTTAAGCAATACTTCTTGCATCTTTGGTTTTCCATCTTCTATAGAAATAAAAGCTACCGGTCCTTCCTGTCTTGTCGGCCATGGTGACATTTCTACAAATAGTGCAGCTTCTTCGCTAGAAGAGAAATACATTTTATACAAAGGATTTGCATACTTTTCCCGAACTTCTCGCATAGATCCTTGTTCCACTAGCTTTCCTTTTCGTAAAAACAATAACTGGTCCGTCATTTCTTCCGCATCATTTAAAATGTGAGTCGAATATAAAATAGTGGTATTTGCTTGTAATTCTTTCAACAGATTCATTATTTCACGTCTTCCTATTGGATCTAATGCTGAAACAGGTTCATCCAATAAGAGTAGGGCTGGCTTATGAACGATTGCTTGTGCAAGGCCCAGTCTTTGTTTCATCCCCCCAGAAAAAGTACCTGTCTTTTTATTTTTTGCACTACCGAGACCGACGAATTCTAATGTTTTTTCTGCTTCTAGTTTCGCCATTTTTGGTTCTACCCCACTTAACTTTGCAACCATTTCAGTAAATTCAAGAGCCGTAAGCCATGTGTAAAACTGAGGATACTGTGGAAGGAAACCGATCATTTTACGAATATCTTTCGTATCTTCTCCATCCATTACGATTGATCCAGTCGTTTGTTTTAGTAGTCCTGCAAGCATGGATAAAGTAGTTGTTTTCCCTGCCCCATTCGGCCCTATTAATGCAGTCGAAGTGTTTTTATTCAACGAAAAAGTTATATTGTCTACTGCTTTTTCTTTGCCATATTCTTTTGTTAAGCCCTGCATATAAAGTAATGTTTTCATTCATTTCGTCTCCCAACGATGAAGTATATAATTGGCCCAATCATATTCCCCAATATAATGATAACTGCCCACAACCATTTCGGACCATTTGTACTCCTTACCCGTATTAAATCAATAATCGCAACGACAATTAAAATAAGTTGGATAATGATTATCGGCAATATGAGTAGCCATGGAATTGACTCAAAATCCATTGTAATTCCCCCTTCCTAATCGTTACTACTATTCTACTACATATAGAACAGAAAAGTTTCAAAAAAATTTTTTTATTTTTCTCTACGTACAAACTGCTTAAATCTTGTGCAATATCACCACTGAGATTACGTTATACGCTTTATTTGTGATATAATGAACAGTTGGGAAGGTGAATGAATATGAAAATTTCAATTAGAAATGCACGAAAAGAAGATGCAAAGGCAGCTGTTCCACTAATTATGGAAGCTATTGGGGATATCTCCATGCAAATGACTGGAGAAACAGAAGAAATGAAAATCACTGACGAGTTCGTCAAGTTGTTTACACGTACAGATAATAGACATTCTTATTTATATACGTATATTGCAGAAATGGAAGGAAAAGTTGCTGGTGTTCTTGTATTTTATTCTGCAGAACAAGCGATTACGCTCGATGCAAATTTGGAGGAATACCTTTCAAATAAAAAGGGAATCCCTGTAAAAATAGATCTAGAAACATTACCTGAGGAATGGTATATAGACACAGTAGTAGTAGATCCAACTTTTCGTGGGCATGGTATTGGGACGGAGTTATTAATATACGCGGAACATTTAGTAAAACAATTTGGCGGTGGAAAGCTTTCTTTGAATGTAGAAACAGAAAAAGATGCTGCTATACGCTTGTATAATCGACTTGGATTTGATACTGTATGTCCTTGGACAATTATTGGCGAACCTTTTCATCATATGGTGAAGACTGTAGAAGCCAATTGAAGGAGAAATATTTATGAAATTATGGATTTACCCTCTCATGGTGGTTTTTGCAGCCAGCTGTTACGGGACTTTATCAACGATGGTGAAACTCGCGATTGGAGACGGTTATTCTGCCTCTGAAGCGATTTCTAGTCAATATATTGTAGGTTTTATGTTAGCTTTAATTTTATATCTGATTACACAGCGAAAACTTCCCCGTCTATATGGTGGCTTTAAGATTATTCTACTAGCAGGTATCTTTACCGCTACTACGGGAATTGTTTATGGTATATCACTTATATACTTACCTGCCTCTCTTGCAGTTGTTATGCTATTTCAATTCACATGGATTGGAACGCTTATCGATTGTATTTTGAGAAAACGATTACCGAAAAGACCAGAAGTTATTTCTCTTATTATTTTATTTATAGGAACTATATTAGCTGCTGGAGTACTTGATGTAGATCTGAGTGGTATTGACTGGAGAGGTTGGGTCTTTGGTTTTGCTGCTGCAGTGTCATTCTCTTTGAATATGAATGTCAATACGAAGCAAGTCGAAGGAATGAACACGACAACTCGACTATTATTTGTTTCCTTTATCGCAATGATCATGATTTCCCTCTTCCAATCACCTGAAATTATATGGAATGGAAAATTATTCACAGAATCACTTCTGTTCTATGGACTGGCCCTTGGACTACTCGGCATTATTGTTCCGATTTACTTTTTTGTTATTGCTGTTCCAAAAGTGGGAGGCGCAATGTCTTCCATTCTTAGTGCAATGGAATTACCAGTAGCTGTTATCGTTTCAGTAGTCGTATTAAGCGAATCACTGTCATGGGTACAAGTTCTTGGCATTATCGTTATATTAGTAGGAATGACTATACCGACTTTTGCAGATTTACGAAAAAAGAGAAAACAACAAACAGTATAAGAATTTCCTATCAGAAAAACAGCTACTCTACACAATGTAGAGCAGCTGTTTTTTCGATATAATAAATAGTTTGTCCAACTTGTAGGGTTATTATTTCTTAGTTGGTTTATCAAATGTAGGTCGAGGGATTTCGTCTTCTGCAAATACAATAGATTGAGTAAAACCAAAAGTTAACGTGACTACCATCATGATTAATACTAATTTTTTTTTCATTATAAATCCTCCCAGCTTTTGATTTTTTTCTGTCTTAATAATACATTGTTAGACTTTTTATAAAAAAGACCTGCTGCTTTGAATTTATTAACTTTAAAATAGTAATCTGCTAATAGGATAGAGTACTTTTGAGTATGCCGATCATCATTAATTTCCTCGAAATATTTTATCGCTTTTTTTAGGATGCTTTCAAACTCTGGTGTAATGTTGTATAGATAACGATAAATTAGAAAATGAAAATGATAAGACTTATAAAACTGATCTTCTGAATGAATTATTCTTTTTAATCCCTCCTTACACCATTGTTGGACTTGAATGGAATTATTTTGTTTGGAATATTCTTTAACAATTGAAAGAATAGTTATGATAGCCCCTTCCATATAACCACACATATCTTTTATCTCTAAACTCTTCTTATAGTAAATAATCGCTTTTTCATGTATGTCTTGACTCGCGTATAAAAACCCTAAATTATGTAAAATAATACTTTTATAATATTCAAGATTCAAATCGTTTGCTAATTTTAGAGCTAAGTTATAGTTTTCTTCTGCATTTTTATAGTTAATTAAGTTTTTCTGCGCGATACCTATAGTAAGATAACAATCAATCGATCTCTCGAATAAGAGATTGTCCTTATAAAACTCTAGAGCTTTAGACGAAAACAAAATTGCATTAGAATAATCCATATTTTTTAAATAAGATAAACTTATAACATTATGAAAATCGGCTTTCTCAAACTCCTCCAGAGGTATTTTATTGATAAAATCTAGCGATCTTTCTAAATGAAATAAAGCGTTTTCATTATTATTTTCCAAATGATGATAAAGACCTGAATTTAAATTATATAAAAATGTTTGCTTCTCATTAAAATGAACTTCTAAATTTTTTAAAAGCTGATAAAACTTATCACTATACCTTTTTTCTTTCCCTGATATCATTAGTAATCTAAAGGAATAGAGGAGGTAATCGTAATAATTGCTAAGTTTCATGAAGTTAATAGAATTACTCCATAAGCTTTTCAAGTATTCAATAATATCCTGCCGTTCTCTCTTAATGATCGATTTTTTATACATCTCACTTAGTGATAAAACTATTTGATCTTCCTCTTTATTTGGAATTTCTTTTAACTCTATATCCAATCTTTTTAAGATTAATCGTATTACTTCATCGCTTGGAACAATTAAATTATTTTCAATTTTACTAAGGTATGAAGGTGAACAAATTCCTTTTGCTAATGAAGTTTGTTTTATTTTTTTAGCAACTCTTTCTAATTTTATTAAGTGACCTACACTACTCATTCTTTCCTCCCCCCTTAATGCACATATACTATAATATCCAAACTTAATAATGGGAGTTTATATTGGGAAATTTTCTTTAATAATAATCTTTTATAGTTTTAATTTTAACTTCCTATTTTAAATACTATTTCTTATGAAACTTACATTATAATTTCACGTTCTTAATCTAATTTACCTATATAATAACTCTACCATAAAAATTTCAATATTCTTTAAAAACAGGTAATTAGGAAAAAAATAAAAAAAAAGCGTAAATATTGAGCATTTTTTTTAATAATTTCCTAATTGTAAGTATAAAAAAACGCTGAATATTAAAGCTCAGCGTTTTCGTAACCTTCCATTATTCATTGTATATTCTTTTTCAAGAAGTCCACAATTCCGTCCATCAAACCTTCTGCTAAAGGCAGATCGGGATTTGAATAAGTAGCAATATTTCCTTCTCGGTCTTCAGGGGCTTCTTTCAAAACATGGTTCATTTTTTCTATAATCAAAAGCTCAGATTCCTTTTTTGCATTATGCAATAATTGTGCATCGGTAATCGGAACTTGAATATCTAAACTTCCATTCACAAGTAGGACTGGAGAATTTAGCTTTTGCAATTGTTCTGCTGGATCATACTTCAGCCAGGAAATCATATATGGCTGAACAGATGGGCGGAACAAACTTTGCAACTCTTGACTTACTGTTGGCACTTGTTCGCCTTGTTTTAACTTATCCAAAATAATTCTCGACTCTTCGATTAAGTTAGCTGGAAGTTGTGTTTCAAGTTGTTCCATCAATATTTGATCAATAGGTCTTCCTGCTCCCGCAATAGAAATGAATGCATCAGATTCTGTTTTTTTAGCAGCTACCATTCCGATTAATGATCCTTCGCTATGACCGATTATCCCGACCTTCGAAAAACGCTCATCATCTTTTGCGAATTGAACCCATGCAGCAGCATCGTCAATATATTGGTCGAATCGCAACTCTTCTTCTTTGCCACCTAGGCTCGAATTTTTTCCAACCCCTCGCTTATCGTAACGGATACTTGCCACACCTTCTGCTGCTAAATTTTCAGCGAGCATTTTTAAACTATTGTTTTTTCCAGGCAATGCTAGTGAATTTCCATCTCCATCAGTTGGGCCCGAACCAGCAATAATCACAATGAGAGGAAAAGGACCCTCGCCTTGAGGAATTTCCAATTGACCTAACATCGTTCCATCTTTCAATTTGACTTGAACAAAATTCGCATCTTCTTTTACTTCTTCTTCGCTTCCTTTAGTCAATTCAAAAGGAAATGATTGACCTTGCTGTGTAAATGTTCCCGTAATCTTTTCCGAATCCACTTTACCGTCAAATGTTATGCGCTGACCTTGAATATCCATATCAAAAGAAACGTTTGGATTATTTAAATTCACGCTTGTTAGCGGATAATCGGAAATTCCTTGTATTGGAATGCTAATAGTTCCATCATTTTTATTAAATGTAACAATAATTGGCAATGGTTGGTTTGGAATATGAATGGACCCATCCCATACTCCTTCAATCTTTTCTAATGAACCTGTATTTTTTTGATTCGTTGATGATTCCAGATCTTCTGTTTCTTTCTTCTTACTACATCCTACAAATAATAGAATTACACTTGTTAATAAACAAAGAATGACCCCTAACCTCTTCACCCAATCTCCTCCATCACTGTTATAGCATTAATATAACAGAGTTCATAACTGGAGTAAAGATAGGTTCAAAAGTTTGGCACTTCAGCTTTTCTCTACTTTAAATGTCACTAGAACAAAAATAGCAAAACTAATTAATAATATCGTTCCACCTACAATATATGAAACTAACGCAAACGTCTCATTTATACTAAAAGGGTGTATGAATTGTAAATACATACCCGTTGTTAATCCAACTGCTCCAATGATGGCTGACGTACCATGCACTGCTACTAATTTAGGTGATTTAATCTTATATAACTTATAAAACAGCCCATAAACAAATAATGATAACCATCCAACTAATAAAATATGTGCATGGATTGGACGTAAAGCATAAGAACCTGCTCCTGCCATATGTGAACCGAGATATGCCCCTAGTAATCCAAATAGTGCCCCTGCACGTATAAGTCGTAAACTCCATTTCTCTTGCATATTTAATTCCTCCTATTTTTACTTGTTATTATTAATAACGCTGGTAATAATAATGGTCGTACGATGAACGTATCCACTAGTACGCCAATAGCAACTGCAAAACCGAACAATTTAAGTTCCATAACTGGTTGTGAAATTAATACAGCAAATGTAGCTGCAAGTATTAATCCTGCTGACGAAATAACTCCACCTGTGAGCTCGACAGCTTTTGCAATTGCTACCTGTTCTTCATGCTGTTTTCTCTCTTCTTTTAATCTACTCATTAACATAATCGAGTAATCTACCCCTAGAGCAACTAAAAAAACAAATGTATAAAGGGGAATTCGATAACTAAACGATGAATAGCTAAAAAATATATCGAAAATCCATGTAGAAAACCCTAACGCTGCTCCAAACGATAGTAAAATAGAAACCATCATTAATAGAGAAGCCCGTATGGATCTAGTTTGGAATGAAAGTATTGCACCGATGAGTACTGTCATTAGAGTCATCACAAGAAATGTGTCTCTGTTGTTGATTTTTCGTATATCTACTTGCTTAGCTGTCTCGCCGCTTACTAATACAGGTTGATCTTTAAATTCATCTCTTATAGATTCTATTTCGTTCAAAGCTTCTTTACTATATGGATTTGCTTTTAATATTATAGAAAACTGCGTATAACTATCACTTTCTGTAGTAGAAGGGCGTATTTGACTAACAAGTGGTCTATCTTTCAGCTTTTCTTGGATATCGGCAATTACTTTTTCATCTTTTGATTTTATTAAAATGGTGGTAGGTGCAATTTCACCCTCCGAAAAAGCTTCTCCTAATTTCGTAAAGCCTTCTCTCGAAGATAATTCTTTTGGGAAAGATTCTAGTAAATCGAACGAATAGACAATTGTTGTAGCATGCCATGTTCCAATACTTAGAAGTAAAAGAATTGGTAGTGCTACTTTCCACGGTTTTTTCGTACTGGCACTACCCGCAGCGAACCAAAGATTTGTTTTATATTTTTTCTTTTTCGGCATTTTTACAACAGCAAACAATGCTGGCAATAAAGTAAGTCCCGCTATTAACATAATAACTACTGCAATCGCAAATACTGGTGCAAAATTACGATATGGCTCATATACTGCAAATGCTAAAGTTGCTACCCCTGCTAATATAGTTCCACCACTAAATAGAATTGTTTCACGTGTTTTGACCAGTGCTACTTTCATGTCTTGTTCTTCTCTATAGCGAGAATACAGTAAAAGTGAATAATCGGTAATTACCGCAAACAATAATATCATCATAATCGAGAGCGCTTGATTTTCTATCGTAATGGATGTGAACTTACCAGTAAGTCCAATCAATCTATCCACTACACTATATACAATTCCCGCTCCAATAAGTGGAATGATTGCAAGGATCAATGAACGGTAGATAACGATAAGTAGGATAAAAATAATTCCTACTGTTGCTAGAAGTAAAACTATATCGGCTTGTGAAAACAGTTCAATTGTATCGCTTGCAATACCAGCTGGCCCCGTAAAATAAACATTAAAATTTGAAGGAATTATACTAGATACATTTGCCTTAATCTCTGTTACTTTCTCATGTACTTCTTTACTCTCTAGTTGCTCGTCTAAGATGAGCGGAATAAAGAATGTTTTGTTATCCTCAGAAATAAAAGATGAACGATGCTCTACAGGTATTTTAGAGAACTTCGGTATACTTGAATAATTTTTCTCCATCAACTCGAGTACATTTTGAATATCTTCATCTGAAGCACCTTTACTATTTTCAAAAACTATAATAAGAGGCATTCCTTTACTACTTGAGAAATTTTCTTTAATCACTTTATTTGCTTGAATGGATAAAGCTGTTTCTGGAAGACCGGAATTTTTTGATGTGCTCGCTACTTCTTTACCCGTCGGTGCAAGAAACGAAAGTAAACCTACTAATAAAAGCCAACTAGCTATAGTGATAAGCCAAATCCGTTTGTTCTTCACTTGCTTCCCCCTAATATATTTCTTTCTAGGGGTAACTATACACGTCGAAAATGAACGGAAGATGAACGGAAAATTACATCTTATTTAGTTGGACGTTTACTTTTGTTCCATGAGGTTCTACACTTTCAAATGTAAGTACGCCATGATGTGACTGAATGACTTCTTTTACAATAGCAAGACCTAGCCCACTTCCCTCAATTTGTGTAGATCTTGCTGCATCCTCTCGGTAAAATCGTTCGGTCCATTGCGCATAGTCCGAATTTTTATTCCCAATACCTGTATCTTGTATTGTAATAAGCACGTACTCGGAAGTTTCGGTTAGTTCAACATGTATTTCTCCTGGGGAGTTATTATACTTGATCGCGTTAGAAATAAGATTTTCCCATACATACTCTAACATTTCTCTATCTCCCAATATTTCTACCTTTTTCAATTGTAATTTGATTGAGATGTTTTTCTCATCTAATAACCATCTAAATTTCTGAACAACCTGCATTACCTGATCGTTTACTAGGAACAATTCTTTTTTCGTACGAGTATTTGCTTGATCGAATGAGGTTAGTAATAATAATTGCTTCATTACAATCGATAACCGTTTTGCCTCTTTTTGAATGACTGTTGTGTATTTTAGCTGTTCGATCTTATTTAATTCTTCGTTTTCTAGTAAAGTAGCATATCCTTGAATATTTAATAAAGGTGTTTGAAAATCATGAGACACTCTTGAGATAAACTCTTTTTTATAACGATCACTAGCTTCTAATTGCTTCGCCATGTTTCGGAAGCTATCTGCTAATTGACCAATCTCATCTCGTTGATAAACTGGTATTGGTACTAGAAAATCTTCAGTTGCAATTTTATTCGTCGCAATCGTAAGTTTAGTTAACGGGTCAATCATCCTCTTTGCTACAATCAGCATTGCAATAACACTAATAACAATCATTGCTACAGCAAGACCACCTAAAAGCAGATGAATTTCATTAAAAAGAAATTTTATATTAGGTCTTTGAAAAAGCGCATATTTTTTATTTTCGTATGTGAATGGGACCCCAACTGTGTTTGTTAATTCATTGGAAAAATAACCTGTAATAAACGTTTCTTTTGGAAACTCCCGCATCCCATGATACGTTTCTCCATTCAAAACATCTTCTACTATAGAAGGGCTTATACTATTAACACGGAAATCGCCGCCAAAATGCTTTTCTTCGCCATTCTCACTAATTATAAATATTTGGTACCCAGTGTCCCCTATCGTCTTTAGAAGTGGCTCTAAACTAGTTTCATTAGATGATTCAATAAATTGTACAATAGATTCTGCAACTAACACATTTTTTGCGTCATTTTTCTCTTTTAAGTTTTGATGATAAAACGTATTTACAATAATAAATCCTATTGTTCCACTGCCAAACATAATTAGAAGCGTCATCCATACGAATTTGCTATACAAAGTTTTCATACACGTGTTCCCTCTAATTTATATCCGATTCCTCGAACCGTTGTAATTTGCAAATCTGTTTGTATTTTGGAGAAACGCTCTCGTATCCGTTTAATATGTACACTTAATGTTTGTTCATCTCCTCCAAAATCAATTCCCCAAACCGCTTCTATCAATTGATCACGAGTAAAGACTTGATTGGGCTTGGATGCCAACTTCGAAAGCAATTCAAATTCTTTTAATGGCAATACTAATAATTCCTCCCCGATCTGCACTTCAAAACTCTTTCGATTAATTAACATATTTCCCACATGGATATTGGCGTCACTTGTTTTATCGTATCTTCTTAATATTGCACGAATACGAAATAACAATTCTTTTGGTTCAAATGGCTTTACTAAGTAATCGTCAGATCCTGCTAAATAGCCTTTTTCTTTATCTTCTAGTCTCCCTTTTGCAGTTAATAGCAATACAGGAAAATCATATTGTTCTCGAATAACCTTTGTTAAAGTCAAACCGTCCATCTCTGGCATCATCACATCGACTATTGCAAGGTCAGGTACTTCTTTTTTAATTAGAGATAATGCCTCTTTTCCATTTGTTGCTTTTATAACACGGTACCCTGTCTGTGATAAATAGATAGATATCAAATCTAACGTATGTACATCATCGTCTACTGCCAATATTACGACCACGGAGAAACCTCCTCATATTTATACTGATAATTCATATTGTGTCTGTTTCTATTCAAATGGGCAAGTAAAAGTATTACTTCCATAAATAATGTAGCCATTTAAATAAAAGACTTTCTACCCAAAACAAAAACCTTTTATAAAAATCTATACAAAAAAGTCATTACTGAATTCTCAGCAATGACTCTAACACTCATTGTTTAACTAATATACAAAACATTGTGATGGAACAAGACTAAAACTATGTGCAAACTGACGCGTGAGCCTAACTTCCGTGTTCGGGCTGCGAAAGCAGATGAACGGCAGATTTCTTCGTCAGCCGCAGTTGTTCGATTCTCGCGTATGTTATACGCTCCGAGTCTCTCTTCTTTGCTTCCTCGAACTCTTTGTTCCTCTACTTTCTCGCTACTCCTTTTACAGTTTGCCTTCGGCATTTCATTTTCTGGATCATACACGAAAAAAGCCGCTACCGATGATTCGGTAACGACTTCTTAGTGCCTAGCGACGTTCTACTCTCACAGGGGGAAACCCCCAACTACCATCGACGCGCGAGCTTAACTTCCGTGTTCGGGCTGCGAAAGCAGATGAACGGCAGATTTCTTCGTCAGCCGCAGTCGATCGATTCTCGCGTATGTTATACGCTCCGAGTCTCTCTTCTTTGCTTCCTTGAACTCTTTGTTCCTCTACTTTCTCGCTACTCATTCTACAAATTGCCTTCGGCACTTTATTATTAAATACGAAAAAAGCCGCTACCGATTGCTCGGTAACGACTTCTTAGTGCCTAGCGACGTTCTACTCTCACAGGGGGAAACCCCCAACTACCATCGACGCTGAAGAGCTTAACTTCCGTGTTCGGTATGGGA
>NZ_VDGI01000003.1:0-71980 GCF_006861825.1 Psychrobacillus vulpis
TATCTAGGGTAAACTTTAATTGGGTCATTATTAATCTCTCCTCATTGTTTATCGTCGTTGAAAACATTGTAACCAAGAGGGATTAATTTGACCCTTTTCCTTTTTACACAATTATATGGACTTAATCTTCAAATGTTAGCAGTTCGAGCATATGATGTGTTTATCCGAGCAAATGTGTTCTTTATGCGAGCATAAATGTAGCGTATGCGAGCCTAACGAGGTGGTAACCGTTCAAATGTTAGCAATTCGAGCATATGATGAGTTTATCCGAGCAAATGTGTTTTCTATCCGAACATAAACGCAACGTATGCGAGCATAAACCACTCGAACCAGAACTTTACCTCTTAATCTAAAAAAGCCCCTAGTTTACTAAACTAGGGGCTAAATAATTTATTCTTCCACTACTTCTTTTCCAGTAGAGAACCATTCTTCCACGTTCCATACTTTTGTTGCTAAGCCTTCGTAAAAATCGGGTTCATGGCTTACAAGGATGATGGTACCTTTAAATTCTTTCATTGCACGTTTTAATTCTTCTTTTGCATGAATATCTAGATGGTTTGTTGGCTCGTCAAAGATTAACCAGTTACTTTCTTCCATCATTAGCTTACATAAGCGAACTTTCGCTTGTTCTCCACCACTCAAACTAGAAAGTGGACGGGAAATATGCTCACTTTTCAAACCAGTTCGAGCTAGAGCTGCGCGTACTTGACTTTGCAGCATACTTGGATAAGCATCCCAAATAGATTCAATTGGTGTCATATTCCCAGGTTTTACTTCTTGTTCGAAATAAGATGGGAATAAGAAATCTCCACGAGTGACTTTGCCGCCTATAGCAGGGATTTTACCTAATATTGTCTTAAGTAATGTAGACTTACCAACACCATTCATGCCGACAAGGGCAATTTTTTCTCCACGTTCAATTGTGAAAGTTAATGGTGGAAGTAGCGGGTTATCATAACCAATTTGTAAATGCTCCGCTTCTACAACATAACGACCAGAACTTCTAGATTCTTTAAAACTAAATTCTGGTTTTGCCGCAGTTTCTGGGCGATCAATTCGCTCGATTCGATCCAATTGTTTTTGACGAGATTTTGCTCGTCCTGTTGTGGAATAACGTGCTTTATTTTTTGCTATAAAATCTTCTTGTTTTTTTATAAAGTCTTGCTGTTTTTCATATGCATCTAGGTGTTGTCTTTTATTCAATTCAGCTAGCTCTAAAAACTTATCATATGTCGCAGTGTAGCGAGTAAGCTTTGAAAATTCTAAATGGAAAATGACATCCACAATTCCGTTCATAAATTCCGTGTCATGCGATATTAATAAAAATGCATATGGATAGTTCTTTAAATAGTTAGAAAGCCATGTAACATGCTCTTCGTCTAAATAGTTCGTAGGCTCGTCTAATAAAAGGACTTTCGGTTTTTCGAGTAAGAGCTTAGCTAATAGTACCTTCGTACGTTGACCACCAGAAAGTGCTTCCACTGGACGCTCTAATCCAATAGCATCCAGTCCAAGCCCACGCGCAACCTCTTCAATTTTCATGTCCAATGTATAAAAATCACCAGCATCCAAAGCATCTTGTATATCCGCCATCTGTTCAAGTAATAATTCTAATTCTTCCGGTGTTGCATCTGCCATTTTTGAAGTAATTTCATTCAACTCTTCCTCTTTTTTATAAAGAGGTAAAAATGCATCGCGAAGTGTATCGAACATGGAACGTCCTGGTTGTAAACGAGTATGCTGGTCTAAATAGCCATAATGTGTCCCAGGTAGCCATTCCACGCGTCCTTGATCATAAATAATTTCGCCTGTTAATATGTTCATCAAAGTGGATTTACCTACTCCGTTAGCACCAACTAGACCAACATGCTCTCCTTCTACTAAACGAAAAGAAACCTCTTTAAAAAGTGTACGATCTCCGAATGTATGTCCTAAATTTTCTACGTTTAATAAGCTCATCTATTATTTCCTCCAAAAAGAAAGCTCTGCGGATAATTACAATTCCGCGAGCTGTTTGTTTAGTTCTGCAAGGTCTTCTTCCATTTTGGCCAGTCTACGTTCGGCATTTTCAACTTGAGTAGGTTGACCATTCGATTCAAGCTTTTCCATATCCCCCTGTAATCGAATGTAATCCATTTTTAACTCAGCGATTTGCGCTTGTAGTTGTTGTTTTGTCATGAATTTTCACCTTCAGCTTTTTGCATAATTGTAGCATAAAAAGTTTCCTAACGCGCAATTTCTTCCTCTGCTTTTTTATTTGCAATAGTTTGTTCAATGAGTTTAACGACTTCTTCTAAGTTAGTACTAAATTGGAATTGTTTTTGTTTTTGTATATATGCGTTCCTTCTATTGTCATGTAAGATGATTTCCATTACAGCATTTTGTAAATATGATTGTTTTATTTTTCGACCTAATCCTAAATTGGCAAAGCCATGTCCTTCTTGTGGGAAGGCATAATTGACTTCTTCTTCGTGAGCACAAAGAATAATACAAGGGATGTTAAGCTGTGCGACTAAAAAAGGAGTGTAGGAACCCGATGTAATAACCATATCGCTTGTATAAATAAAAGACTCAGGTTCATTCGTTGAAATAATTCGAATCGATTTTCGAGTTAGGGCGAATCGTTTAAGTTCGTTTATATCATGTTTATAGTGTTCGTCTACTAATACACTAATTTGTAAAGGGATATGCAATTGTACAAGATGTCTTAACGTTCGATACGTCAAATTTTCAGGATCTTCATGTGGAAAGGCAACGACGATATGCGGTGGATCTTGTAACGTGTTATTATTTTTATAGATAATTTTATGCACGGGAATATATCCTGTAGGAGCATAAACATAATGCTCTTTTGTAAGGTCCTTTGGATTTTCGTACAAAGTTTGAAATACAATATCCGCCAAAATGCCACCGTCTCCATGGTCGTCAAAATGGACAAGTGGGCAGTTAAAATCTTTTAAACGACGAATAAGATCCTTTTCAGAATTTCCACTATCATGAATAATGCAAGTTGGGTTAAACTGCTTCAGTTTCTCTAAAAGGTGAGCATTATTCCTGTATATACAAGTTTGAATATTTAATTTTTCAAAGTATTGAATAAGGCTTGTATTCGAACTAGGTATAAAAAATTGACTGTCTGAGGCTTTTAAAGCCGGTAATAATAATTTTGCTCGATCAGCAGGATATAGTCCACGGTGTGAAAATGTATTTAAAAGATAAGCTAGTTTCAAGGTTCATCTTCCTTTCCCGAGATATTCTATTTATTGTATGGAACGGGACAGGAGCATATGACAAGAAATTCTGCGACGATCTTGCGCAGGAGCATATGAAAAGAAATTCTGCGACGAGCTTGCGCAGGAGCATATGACAAGAAATTCTGCGACGAGCTATGCGCAGGAGCATATGACAAGAAATTCTGCGACGAGCTATGCGCAGGAGCATATGAGAGGAGATATGATGAAATGGAAAAAAGGACGGCTATTGTAGTTGGGGCTACTGGATTTACAGGAAGTTTTCTAGTGGAGCAGCTTTGCGAAAGTGAGGAGTACGCCGCTGTAACTGTTATTAGTAGGAGAACACTTGCATATGAGCATCCAAAACTAGAAGTGAGAATAAAAGATTTTGATAGGTTAGAAGAAAATGATTTAGAGATTGCCGATGATCTTTTTTGTTGTTTAGGAACGACAATGAAAAAAGCAAAGACTAAGAAGAACTTTGAGAAAGTTGATTTATTGTATCCATTACAAATTGCTTCATTAGCTAAAAAAAGAGGAATCAATCATTTTCTTGTCATTTCAGCAGCTGGTACGAGTACGAAATCTCCCTTTTTTTATAGTCGAGTAAAAGGGGAAATGGAGCAGCAACTGGTGGATTTAAATCTTCCCCATCTATCCATTTTTCGTCCTTCGTTATTGACAGGAAATAGAAGTGAATTTCGTTTTGGGGAGAGACTTTCTGAAGGGTTATTTCAGCTGTTAAACCCAATTTTAGTTGGTCCTTTTAAACGCTTTCGTTCCATTCCAGGAAAACAGTTGGCATACGCAATGTATCATTTTGCAGTTCATGGAACAAATAATAAAGTCACAATCTATACATCGATAAATATTCAAGAAGCAAAACCTGTTGAAAAATTAGAAGAGCCAATAAATCGTGAAGAAGTATTCAATTGGGAAAAGAGAAAAGGAATATTTATAGAAGATGATAATAAAAACGATTAAAGTGGCACTCTTTGAATGATTCTATGTTGTTTGTTTTAATAAACTTTCTCAGTCCAAAGAATGAACTTTCTTGATTTCAAACAATTTTGTCTCAAAAATTGCTCCAATTTGATACAATAAGGAACGGAAGAAGGAGGTTCTGTATGATGAAAATTCTACTCGTAGACGGAACGATTATCGGAACGAAAACAGGTGTAATTCTAGAACAAGTGAAAGACTATATAGAAAAGCTGAATATGAATTATACGTTAGAAATCGTAAGCCTTTCGAATTATGAACATCAATTTGTAGACGGCAGACCATTTGAAAAATATAATGACGATATGAAGCTGCTCGTAAGTAAATTCGAACAAGCAGATGGTTATATCATTGCAACACCTATTTTCCAAGGATCTATCCCTGGAGTATTAAAGAATATGTTTGACTTTTTACATCCGAAAACGATGCGCTATAAACCTGTATCGATTGTCGCGAATGGTGGAACATATCAGCATCATCTTGTTATCGAAAATCAGTTAAAGCCAATTTTGGACTATTTCAGATGTCTTGTAACACCAAATTATGTATACACACATACTAGCCATTTTGATGGAAACAATGTCATCGTGGACGAGGATGTACACAATCGCCTTCGAGAATTAGCTCGAGTGTTTGTGCAATATGCAGAAATGAGTAAGAGTCTATCGAAAGAAACGATAGATACACATTAAACAAATAACTACCACACAATTTGGATCGTGCGGTCAGATTGATGACAAAAGGTTTCGGTAATGTTGGACATTTCCGAAACCTTTTGATTTTTTATCCATCTTTTCTTCTAGTTAAGTCAATTTCTTTATAAGGGTAATTGATAAGCTAGTCCAACTCCTACCTTTATCAAGCGAGTTCATTTTGTATGTTTTTGGAAATCATCTCATAATGAATCCAATAAATAAGAAAATCGTTGAAACGGCTCCCTTTCCGGAGGCGTTGTCTCAGTCTCCTCGCTTCGCTCCGGGGTCTTCGACTAACGCTATTCCCGTAGGAGTGTCGCCTTTTTCAACGATTTTCTAGAAATAAAAAAATATTTTTCTTAAAAAATAGTCAGATTCAGTGTAACTGTATGTTTTGGGACATCAACTCATATTGATTCCAATAAATAAGAAAATCGTTGAAACGGCTCCCTTTCCGGAGGCCACTGAAAAAGTCACTTTTTTTCAAAAAATAAAAACGAAATCCCATAATTCCTTCACTTTTTAGGGTGTTTATGGGGACGTCATGCCAATTTTGATACAAATATACTTCTCAAGTGGTGACTTTATTTTCTGAATTTTGGTTTTTCAGTGGCCTCCCTTTCCGCGGGCGTTGCCTCAGTCTCCTCGCTTCGCTGCGGGGTCTTCGACTAACGCTATTCCCGCAGGAGTGTCGCCTTTATCAACGATTTTCTAAGAATGAAAAAGTGTTTATTACAATAATAGATTTTTAGACATCATCTGATTTAATTCTTTGATTCAATAAGTAGAGGAAAAAGCTGCGAGACTCCTGCGGAAAAACGGAGCGTCCAAGACCCCACGAGCCTAGCGAGGAGGAGGCTTGGCGATTCGTCCGCGGAAAGTGAGTGGCTTTTTCCGGACTCAACTAGTCTTCATTCTATTTTTGATGAAAAAAAATAAATCATCTCTAGCTGATCGTCTTCATTTTGTATGTTTTTTGGAGAACATCTAGTGTAACCCTTTGATTCAATGTAGAGGAAAAAGCTGCGAGACTCCTGCGGAAAAACGGAGCGTCCAAGACCCCACACTAGCCTAGCGAGGAGGAGACTTGGCGGCTCGTCCGCGGAAAGCGAGTGGCTTTTTCCGAATTAACCTAAATCTACTTTCTAATCGCACACCGTGGATTGTGCGTTTTTTTATATTAAAATGAACTTTTTCATGACTCAAATGTCTAATAAGTAATAACATGCGAGATGGGGTGACAGGGTGGAGGAAATTGAAACAGCTTGTAGTGCAATTAAAGGCGATGAACAAGCTTTTTTACAATTGATAAAGATGCACAAAGAAGCACTTTATCGAACAGCATTTGCATTTCTAAAAAATGAGCATGATGCAGTAGAAGCGATGCAAGAAGTGACTTTCAGGGCTTATCAAAAAATACATACAGTAAAAGATCCAAAATATATGAAAACATGGCTTATTCGCATTATGATGAACTACTGCCAAGATCAGTTGAAAAAGAGGAAACGTTTTATTTCGAATGAAGTTCTTCAAGAAATTGGATTCCATTCTAATGATACAACTCTTGAAATAGAAGAAGCCATAGCGTCCTTAACGAATAGCGAACAGAAGTTAATCTTCTTGAAATACTTCCAAGAAACGAAGATTAAAGATATAGCCGAACTTGAAAAAATTCCGGAAGGCACTGTAAAATCTAGACTTCATAAAGCACTCAAGTCACTGAGAAACTTCCTAACAGAGAAAGGAGATGCAGATCATGTTTGAAAAAGAAGAAAAAATGTTAAATGAATCTAAAAAGAAGTTGGAACAAACAGAAATTCCGGATCACCAGATAAATGATGCTATTCAGCAAGGTATATTAAAAGCGAAAGACAAAAAGAGAAAAAGGAAGAAAACTCTTTGGACGCTGACTGTTGCAGCTTTACTCATTCTTACTTTTATCACATCTATTCGGGTATCACCTGCATTCGCAAATGCAGTTGCATCTATTCCTGGTATGGAGAGGTTTGTTCATTTAATCCAGTTTGATAAAGGGTTGGAAGCGATTATTGAAAATGAGTATTATGAGCCAATTGGTGTGAGCCAAATAAAAGACAATATGACATTTACGATTGATGGAGTAATTATAGATGAAACGGGAGCAGAAATTTTTTATACGTTAGAGGCTCCTCATTCTATTAAGAACATTGACTATAATAAAATAGATTTATTAAATGACAATAGAAGTCTGATTGGTTCTATTGGGTATAATTCACCGAGGCAGGAGCATCCAAACAGAAAAGTAGATAAATTTAGTTTTGTTTTTGTAAAACCAGAGCAGTTCACATCCAATGAATTTGAAATTACATTTCAAATCGAAAGGGATAACGATAAAATAACAACTTTTAATGTTCCATTTACTCTTAAAAATGATTTGAAAAACGGTAAAGTTTATACCTTAAATCAAGAAGTAGAGATGGACGGACAAAAAATGCTTGTGAAAGATATAATGGTTTATCCACTCCGTGTAGCAGTAAATATTGAATTTGAAGAACAAAATGATATGGAAATTTTGCAATTTGAAGATATGCGTATTGAGGATGAAAATGGGGAAGTATGGAGCTCTATTCAAAATGGAACAAGTGGTTTTGGTGGTGTAGAAAACAAAGAAAGAACGTACTTTCTACAAAGTAACTACTTTAAAGAGCCGAAGGAACTGTATTTTAAATTCGACAAAGTCCAATCCTTACCTAAGGAAGAAAGTTATTTGTTAGTTGACTTTGGAAAGAAACAGGTTCTTAAACAGCCTTCTGAAGGAAAAATAGAAATAACAAACATCCATAGCAATTCATTAGAAATGAAATATCGTCCAATACGAGAAAACCACTCATATTCCTTATTTTCTCAAGGCAAGAATGCAAATGGAGGAGTAGTCGAAATACCAACTCAAAGTACATGGAATGATGAAGAATATCAATACTCAGAAATAACTTTAGATGCTGCAGATATTATTAATCCAGTGAAAATAGACTTTGTTGCTTATCCTAATTACTTAGATGGATCCGTTTCGATACAGATTAAATAATATTAAAGTGTCTAGCTTTTTAAACTGGGCACTTTTTCTGTAATAAAAACAGATCATATATATAAGTATTTGCATTTAAATTCAATGAGACTTGTTAGAAGGTGAACGTCTAAAAAAGCTATTTATAAGTTATAAATAGTTGAATCGGATAATAACGTAACAGAATCGGATAATAGGTGTTTATAATAGGATAATGAAACACAAAAATCGGATAACTATATAATATTATCGGATAATGCACAAGGGGTATCAAATTCGATCATTTTGCTGTCATTTTAGGACTTGGAACACGTATTTTTTCTGCACTTTTTGTTTTGATTATGTTGGGTGCCATTATGAAAGTAAAACTTTCGGTTGGATTTTTAGGTGCAACAGAGATGGCAGGTTATGAATTGGATCTTGCATTTTTAGTGATTGCTCTATTTTTGGCTATCAACGGAAGTAAGCTATTGGCAATTGACCAAGTTCTTGTTAATAAAGAAACCGTCGAATGATTTCAGAAGAAAGAAACTTACAAACGTAAAAGAAAACAACCTCTTTGCCAATTAAATTTGTCAGAGAGGTTGTTTTCTTTTGTTGATGGAAGAAGAAGTTATTCTAAATTCAACTTCTTCAAAGCTTCTGCTAATGCGTTATTCATAGGCTCTTCTTCTTGATTTTGCTTTTTCAAGTATTTTTGTACATCGCGTTTATCCGCTTTTCCCCCGGAGCTTTTTTTGCGACGTTCATTGAATGCAGATAGTTTTTCTCGATAGCCACATTTACAAGTGAAAATTTGGCCTTCACCTTCTCCGCGTAGCTCGAGTTTTTTCTTACATTGTGGACAACGAGCATTGGTAACCCGTGCAACATTTTTGAGGTGGCCACATTCACGATCTTGGCAAACGAGCATTTTACCTTTTTTACCATTTACCTCAAGCATTGGTTTACCGCAGTCCGGACAGCTTTTCGTAGAAATATTGTCATGTTTGAATTTTTTATCGCTGTTTTTAATGTCACTTACAATCGTTTTTGTATAGTTTTTCATTTCGTTAATGAAGACATTTTTGTTCAATTTACCATTTGCAATGGCTTCTAGTTTCTGTTCCCACTCGGCAGTAAGATCAGGAGATTTCAAGTCCTCTGGAACTAGTTCGAGAAGCTGTCTACCTTTGGAAGTAAGGTAAATGTCTTTTCCTTTTTTCTCCATTAAGAAAGAGTTGAAAAGTTTATCAATAATATCTGCCCTTGTTGCTACAGTTCCTAAACCACCCGTCTTACTAAGCGTTTTTGCTAATTCTTTATCTTGGTTGCCCATATATCTTGCAGGGTTTTCCATTGCTGTAAGTAAAGTAGCTTCATTAAATCTAGCAGGGGCTTTCGTTTGACCGGAAGTCTCTGTGACCAATGTAATGGAAATTTTATTTCCTTTTTCGATTCGAGGAAGTATTTGTTCCTTCATGTCTTCAGCATTTTCATCTTCATCAAAACGATTTTCATACACTTCTTTCCAACCAGACGAAAGAATTGTCTTTCCTTTAGCTACAAAAGTTTCCTCTCCGATTGAAGCTTTCATAGTAATCTGTTCATATTCGAATGGAGGATACAATACAGCTAAAAATCGTTTCACAACTAAATCGTAAATTTTGCGTTCTTTATCTGTAAAGTTTGTTAGGTTTACAATTTCTTCTGTTGGAATAATAGCGTGATGATCCGAAACTTTACTATCATCTACAAAGGACTTACTCGCTTTGATAGGTTTTAGTAAAACTTTGTTCGCAAGTTGTCTGTATTGTCCGATACCACATGATTTTAAGCGCTCAGATAAAGTTTCTACTATATCGCTTGAAAGATATCTAGAATCCGTACGTGGATATGTTAACACTTTGTGTTGCTCATATAATTTTTGCATAATGCCAAGAGTCTCTTTAGCAGAATAACCAAATGTTTTATTTGCATCACGTTGTAATTCCGTTAAATCATAAAGTTGTGGTGCAAAGCTTTTCTTTTGTTTCGTATCAATATCCACAACTGTACCTTGTTTTTTATCTACTTTTGCAAGGATTTGTTCGATTTTTTCTTTGGAAAACGTTTTCGTATCGTTTGTGTTGCTATCTTGCCACGTCAGTTTTAAATTTCTGTCCGTATGTGCTTCTATCCCGTAATACGTTTTTGGTTTGAAATTTCGAATTTCTTCTTCTCTTTTGGCAATCATTGCAACAGTAGGAGTTTGCACACGTCCACAAGACAATTGAGCGTTATATTTACTTGTAAGTGCTCTAGTTGCATTTAATCCGATATACCAGTCTGCTTCCGATCGTGACACAGCTGCATGGTAGAGGTTCTCATAAGCTTTACCTGGTTTTAAATTTTGAAAGCCTTCCTTAATCGCTTTGTCTGTAACAGATGAAATCCAAAGACGTTTTATAGGTTTGTTTACTTTTGCTTTATCGATAATCCATCTAGCAACTAACTCACCTTCACGACCAGCGTCAGTAGCAATAATAATATCGCTCACATCCGTTCGGATTAATTGGCTTTTGACCGCATTATACTGCTTGCTCGTTTGTTTAATCACGACAAGCTTTAAATCTTTAGGGAGCATCGGTAAATCTTCGAGATTCCATGTTTTATATTTAGTGTCATATACTTCGGGATCAGCTAGTGTAACAAGATGACCTAAAGCCCAAGTGACGATATATTTGTCACCTTCTAAGTATCCATTTCCTTTTTTATGACAATTCAATACTCGTGCGATATCACGAGCTACAGATGGTTTTTCTGCGATTACAACACTTTTTTTCATATTTTAACAACCTTTCGGTGAAACATTGAATATTTAATATAACATAAATTATCTCTAATACTCATTATACAAGGAGTTAACGCCGAAGTCCGTTCTAATACCCTCTATGCAGCTTTAAATAGCTTCCTTACTAAGTTTTCGATACATGATTAATTTATTTATATAAATTTTGCATACCTTAAAGGGGTATAAAGTATATTTAAAATTGAACAGTATATTCAAATTTGAAAAAAGGGTGGATAAATGGGGTATTATCAACTTTTTATATTGAGTTCAGTAGGTGTATTAACTTTTATAGTCGTTTTTTTATCTTTGATTTCCAAAAAGAAATTTAGCCCTATGCAAGGGATGGTAATATCCATGTTTTTCGGCATGAATACTGGATTAACTATAGGGGTACTTTTAGGAGGAACATTTCAAGGTAACTTATTTCTTTCCACAATTGTTTCGATGGCAATCGGAATGTTAGCTGGTTTGCTTTGTGGGATATGCTTTACCATTCTATCTATGTTGGAAGGTTTAATGGCTGGTTTGATGGGTGGAATGATGGGGGCAATGCTAGGGGAGATGGTAATTGAAGAGCAATTAATAGATTTAATAAGGATATTTCTATTGTTATCAATAACTACTATTTTTTTATTTGTCTTATTCCAACAACCAAAAAATCAAAAGACAAAGAATAATTTATGGTTATTAAAACCAATCCTTCTAGCAACAAGTATTCTTATTTTTATCGTTGTCGAAGATTCATTAGCTAAAAAACAAATAGGTTCTATATTCAAAGAATTTTCACAAAGTCACAGTAATCATTCAGTTAATATGAAGGGCAACACAGAACAAGTAATTTCGATACAAGCTGAAAAAATGAAATACTCCCTCTCAAATATTGAAGTGAAGAAAGATCAACAAGTCACGCTTATTCTTGAAAACCTAGATCCAGTTGAGCATGATATTGAGTTCAATACAACATTTTATGAAACAAAAAATGGAAGTCAGCATAAAAATCATTCTAATAAAGATTTCATACATCTCCATGCACAACCACAAACTAGTAGTAAGCAATCATTTGTTATGACTAAATCAGGTATATATGAATATTATTGTACTATAGCAGGTCACAAAGAATTAGGCATTGTTGGACGAGTGATAGTGAAGTGAAAGTTACAGTGAATAATATTGACTTGTAAATGTGGAAAAGTTAATATAGGGGTACAGGGTATATGTAGACGGAAAGGGGTGAGTGTAATGCATGAAACAAATAAAACAACTATCCAGCCAAATAAACAACAACTTCTTAACCGATTAAAACGTATTGAAGGGCAAGTAAGAGGGGTCCATCAAATGGTGGAAAATGATCGTTATTGTGTAGATATATTACATCAAATAAGTGCCATCCAATCAGCAATGAATAAGGTCTCTTTAGCCTTACTTGAAGATCATACACATCACTGCGTTTCGAGTGCCATTAAAGGTAATGATGGTGAAGCTGCTATTAAGGAATTGATGGATGTTATGAAGACGATGACTAAATAAAAAAAGTATTATATTAAATACTTTTTTATTTTTCATTTGACATACTATACAGGGGTATAGTAATGTGGAGTTATAAATTAAATAGGAGGTTTTTTGAAATGAAAGATACACTTAAGGTACAAGGAATGTCATGTAATCATTGTGTTAATTCTATCGAAGGAAGCGTTGGGGAACTTGCTGGTGTTTCCACAGTAAAAGTTGATTTAGCTGCTGGTGAAGTAGTCGTTGACTTTGATAACGAAAAAACATCCCTTGAACAAATTAAAGAAACAATTGAAGAACAAGGATACGACATTGTTTAATATTCAATTATATTTTAAAAAGCTCGTAACAAATATTCATATGCTTTAAGGAGATTGTGCCTATTGGTATGGTCTTTCTTTTTCAAATAAATATACCCCCACTAAGTATTGGAGGAGTTATAAATGGCGACTGAGGAAAAGACGCTGCAAATTAATGGCATGACATGTGCGGCGTGTGCAAATCGTATTGAAAAAGGTCTTTCAAAAATTGAAGGCGTAGAAAAAGCTAACGTGAATTTTGCATTAGAAAGATCAACTGTAGTTTTTGATCCGATTAAAACAAATGTAAAAGAGTTTCAAGAGAAAATTGAAAAGCTTGGATATAGCGTAATCCAAGAAAAAATAGATTTTGATATAACAGGTATGACATGTGCAGCATGTGCAACAAAAATTGAAAAAAGAATAAATAAGATGGATGGAGTTGCAAGCGCAAACGTTAATTTTGCACTGGAAACAATTACAGTTGAATACGACAGCAAACAAGTAGAAGCTAATGAAATGATAAATGCAGTAAAGAAACTTGGATACGAGTTAATACCTAAACTAGATAGCAAACAGAAGATGGATCATAAAGAACAAGAGATAAAAAAACAATATAAGAAATTTATATTTTCGCTTATATTTACAATCCCGCTGTTGTGGACGATGGTTTTACATTTTGAGTTTTTATCTTTTATTTACATGCCTCACATTCTTATGAACCCATGGGTACAGTTTGCATTGGCTACTCCTGTACAATTTATCGTTGGTGCACAGTTTTATAGAGGTGCCTATAACTCGCTAAGAAATAGAAGTGCCAACATGGACGTGTTAGTTGCATTAGGAACTAGTGCAGCTTACTTCTATAGTTTGTATCTAACATTAGAATGGATGAATGCAGGGGGAACTGGAAGCACCGAGTTATACTTTGAAGCATCTGCTGTAATTATTACGCTTATTGTTCTAGGTAAGTTGTTTGAAGTACGAGCAAAAGGTAAAACAAGCCAGGCAATTCAAAAGTTGCTTGGATTGCAGGCTAAAACTGCTCGTATCCTTAAAGATGGAGTAGAGAAGGAAGTTCCTATTGAAGAAGTTGTACTAGGGGATATGATCCTTGTAAAGCCAGGTGAAAAAATACCTGTCGATGGAGAAATTGTAGATGGTAGATCTGCAATTGATGAGTCAATGCTTACTGGAGAGAGCATGCCGGTTGATAAAGTTGCTGGAGACTCTGTTATTGGTGCTACGATCAATAAAAATGGTTCTTTGAAAATTAAAGCAACAAAAGTTGGGAAAAATACAGCACTAGCCCAAATTGTTAAAGTGGTAGAAGAAGCTCAGGGATCTAAAGCAGACATTCAGCGCCTAGCAGATAGGATTTCTGGAATCTTTGTACCAGTAGTAGTAGGAATTGCGATAGTTACATTCTTTATTTGGTATTTCGCTGTGACACCAGGTGATTTCCGTTCGGCACTTATGCCAACTATTTCTATTTTGGTTATTGCATGTCCTTGTGCACTTGGCTTGGCTACACCAACATCCATTATGGCTGGTTCAGGTAGAGCAGCTGAAATGGGGCTTCTTTTTAAAGGTGGAGAGCATCTAGAAAATACACAATCGATTAATACTATTGTTCTAGACAAAACGGGTACCGTGACTAAAGGAGAGCCTGAACTAACTGATATTTCAGTAGTAGAAGGATTTAATGAAGAAGAAGTGCTTCAATTAATCGGAACAGCAGAAAATCAATCAGAGCACCCACTTGCTCAAGCGATTGTTAAAGGTGTAAAAGAAAAAGGTATTGCGCTACTTGAGCCAAGTGAGTTTGAAGCATTACCAGGGTACGGTATTCGAGCTCTAGTGCAAGATCAAGAAGTATTAGTTGGTACAAGAAAGCTAATGAATCAACAAAATATTGATATTCTAGATTTAGAATCATTAATGGAAAAGCTTGAAAGCGATGGGAAAACAGCGATGATATTTGCACTAAATAATAAAGTTGCAGGTGTAGTAGCAGTAGCAGATACAGTGAAGGAAACATCTAGAGAAGCAATTGCACGAATGCAAAAATTAGGCCTAGAAGTTATTATGCTAACTGGTGACAATCAGCGTACTGCTGAAGCAATTGCCAAGCAGGTAGGTGTAACGAATGTCATTGCAGAGGTTTTACCAGAACAGAAAAGTGAAGAGATTAAAAAACTTCAAAAACAAGGGAAAAATGTAGCGATGGTTGGAGACGGTATCAATGACGCTCCTGCATTAGCGGTAGCAAACATTGGTATGGCGGTAGGTACAGGTACAGATATAGCGATTGAAGCTGCAGATATTACACTGATGCGAGGAGATTTAAATAGCGTAGCAGATGCAATTATTATGAGTCGTAAAACAATGAGAAACATTAAACAGAATCTATTTTTTGCCTTTATTTACAACACAATAGGCATTCCAATTGCGGCAATTGGCTTACTTGCACCTTGGGTTGCCGGCGCAGCAATGGCATTCAGTTCCGTTTCAGTTGTCGTGAATGCTCTACGTCTTCAAAAAGTAAATTTGAAAAACTAAATCTTTTAAGGGCCTATATTCAAAAGCAAATTTCACTTAATATATGCCCGTATTTGCACCTATAAAAAGAATTTAGTTTAAATGGAAAGTATGATGATTAAGCAAAGTATATGAGGAGGTTAAGAATGAGTAAAAAAGTATATTTAGGAATTATTAGTTTGGTTTCTATTTTGATGCTATACGCATGTGGCAATGGTGGAGAGAAGACGAATTCAAATGAAAGTATGGATAATAATTCTAAAACCGAAGAAAATATGCACATGAATCATTCTAGTTCAGGTGAAGTTCCTTCAAGTTTAAAAGTAGCAGAAAATCCTACTTTTAAAGTAGGGAGTAAAGCGATTATCGAAGCTGATCACATGGAAGGGATGAATGGTGCCGAAGCAACGATAGTTGGTGCCTATGATACTACTGTTTATACTATTTCCTATACCCCAACAAATGGGGGAGAAAGAGTAGAGAATCATAAATGGGTTATCCAAGAAGAGATCAAAGATGCTGGTGACAAAACTCTAGAACCAGGAACTGAAGTTACTATAGAGGCAGATCACATGGAAGGTATGGAAGGTGTTACAGCAGAAATTGATTCCTCGGAAAAAACGACAGTATACATGGTTAATTACACTCCAACAACTGGTGGAGAAGAAGTGAAAAATCATAAATGGGTAACTGAAAGTGAACTGACGAATAAGTGAAATAAGAGCCATAGATAGATTCCTCTTATCGATTGTGTTATCAATCATACAAAAGGAATATCTATGGTTTTTTATTTGAGTAAATTAATAAGAAACATTAAAAATATTTCGATGAGAGCGTCTATCTGGTGTTCTTTATCGTATTGTGTCCACTATTCCGCAGTAAGTTGATCTTTAATTAAGGGAGTTGGAAACAATTATTATCTACGTTGTGATCGGTTTGTGGTATTAGAACTGCAAAGATTTTTTCATAATGCTAAAATACTTCACAAATCAATCCAAGGATAATTATTCTACTCTTTTGTATTGTAATTATCTCCACCCCCGAACATATATTTTTTTGTATTTTTTGATATATTGATGATTATAGTTAATGCAAATATTGTTGCTAAAACAGAACTTCCCCCATAACTAAATAAAGGCAAAGGTATTCCTGTGATAGGTACTAAACCTATTACCATTCCAATATTTTCAAAAACATGAAAGGTAAGCATAGAACATACTCCCGAAGCTATTAAAATTTCATATTCACCTTTATTTTTGAAGGCTATCCTAAAAATCCTGTAGATTAAAGCAAAATACAAAGTAACTATTATAGAAGAACCAAGAAAACCAAATTCTTCCGAAATAGTAGTAAAAATAAAATCGGAATGGGCTTCAGGGACATATACAATACCTTCAGTAAAACCTTTTCCGTACAACATACCTGAAGCAATAGAAAGAATAGATTGGCTTAATTGATAACTAATACCCAAACTATCAGAGAAAGGATCCAACCAAGAATGAATTCTATCTAGTTGGTATTGTCCTAAGAAAGCTAATAATATTTCTTGATTGTATAAAAAGCACAAAGCTAAAAAAACTATTAAAGCAATTCCGCAACCAAATATGCTAACAATAATTCTCCAATCTATTCTTGATATAAGTATCATCCCCAGCATAATAGAAACAAAAACCATACCAGTTCCTGCATCCGGTTGAAGCACTACTATCAGTAAAGGAAGTAAAGTAATTAAAAAAATTTTAATAAGCAACCATATATCCAATCTCAAACTTTTTGTAGTATTTATATTGTTGTGGTCAGAAATTATTCTAGCCAGAAATAGAATTAGAAAGATTTTCATCAATTCTGAAGGTTGTATAGAACCAAATCCTGGTACTGAGAACCAGGCTTTTATTCCTTTAATCTCCGGTGCTATACTTTCCGGAGAAATCATAAGTAAAAGTAAGATTAGAATACCAAATAAATATAAGTACAAAGACAACTTTTTTATTTGTTCAAAATCAAATAAAAATATAAGTGATGACACTATTATGCCCGTAATAAACCAGACTGCTTGTTTTAAGGCAAAGTTATCAAGATAAGGCAAATCCTTTTGTGCACTATAAATAAACGCACAACTTATGCACATAAAAATAATAATTATCAAATAAATGCTAATATCTATTTTACTAATCTTATTTTCTTCCATTTATTTACCTCTTTCTCTTTAGAAAGTAAAAAAACATGATAACTTAATGTTGTTATCTATTTAGAAATTTACTTTAGAGGCCTCCCTCGAGAGTACACATAATTTATCACTATTTCCTTTATAAGATTATTAATCTCAACTTATCCATTACATTCCAGTTTTGGTTATATTATAACTTATCTTCTGATGGAGTGGGTTAGTTATTTCTATTTCACGCCTGTCCACATCATTTTTTTAGTCCCCTCAAAAAAATATTATTCTTTACGATCTTTTACATCTTCACTTGATTATTTTTTCTAGTAAAACCTATTAAAACGGAAATTTGGAGAATTAAATACTTTCATTTAAACATCATTTGCACTACAATGAGTAATGTGAGGTGGATTAACATGAGGATTCGTAAATTTAAGATGAATGAAAGTGGATTGGAACGCTTTTTTGGGCCACTTGAGGCAAAGATTATGGACATCTTATGGAACGATGTTGAGATGACTATTAAAGATGTCCAGCATGCTCTTGAACGAGAAAAAATGACGAATTTCAATACAGTCATGACCGTCATGAATCGATTAGTTGAAAAGGGGATTCTTCAAAAGAGAATAGAAGGAAGAGTATCCCTATTTAAACCAATTTTAACTAGAGTTGAGTTTTTGAATACACAATCAAAAGAAATGACGAATGAACTTATGAATGAATTTGGCAATGTTGTTGTCAGTCATATGTTAGATGCCCTTGAAGACGTAGATGATGACTTAGTCGCTAAACTAGAACGCAAAATTAAAGAATTGAAAAAGGATATGTAACTTATGTCCAAACGTCAATCATCTCTTATGCTCACCTTATCACTTATCATCTCGGGATTGATTTTTCTCCAAATGGGTTTATACGTTATCTCGATGCTGGGAGGGTGGAACGTTAAGTTTAACCTTGTCGTAGTATGTCACAGTTGGATGAAAGCAGTCGGTTTGTCGTCATTGGAATATGCACTGGATGCACTCGTTATCAATACTCTGTTTATTTCCATTTGGAATATAGGATCTCAATTGGTTCATACTTTTCGAATGAAAAAACGATTGGAGCAATATAAAGAGAAAACGCTCACTATCAGTATGGGGCAGAGATATAGCAGTGGGAAAGAAAATATTATTATCATTTCACATCCTGCGCCAATTGCTATTACGATGGGATTTATTTGGCCTAAAATCGTTATTTCAACAGGTTTGATGAATTTATTAAGTGAGGATGAACTAAATGCTGTCATTTCTCACGAGATGTATCATAAGGATAATCGTGATCCGCTTAAGATCTTTTTGTTATCACTTTGTGCGTCCACTTTATGGTATATCCCAATCTTGAAGTGGTTTAATCAAAAATATAAAATCATTCAGGAAATATTGGCGGATGAATTTGCTATAAAAAAACAGCAGACTTCAGTTAACTTGGGGAGTGCACTTTTGAAAATGCTGAAAGTAGGCAAGCTAGAAAAAATGCCTTTTGCATATGTATCATTTGCAGATACATCCGTAAATTATAGAATTGAATATATTTTGAATCCAATAAACGATGTTCGATTGCAAGTTCCAATGAAAGTCGCATTCATGTCGTTCACCATCTTTATATTAATTTGTGTATTTTTTATTTACGCGCTTGCGTAAATTTTTTACACTATCACACTACGCTATGTAGTTTAATGAGGAGAGTATTATTTTGTCGAAGAAAATATTTTGGATTATCGGTATAGTAGCTGTATGTATTGTAGGAATTATTGTATTAACAGATGTGAAAGAAAAAGCGGTAGCATTCGACTATGAAGGACAGCCTTTTTTAGGGGAAGAGTCGGCACCAGTTGAGATTGTGGAATTTGGTGATTACAAGTGTCCTCATTGTGAGGAGTTTAATAATAGTCTCTTCCCAATTATTAATGAGGAGCTAGTAGAAACAGGAAAAGCGAAATTTTACTTTATGAACTACTCATTTATTGCTGCTGATTCAACTACAGCTGCCCAATTTGCGGAAACAGTTTACAAGGAACTAGGCAATGGAAAGTTCTGGGAATTACATCACCTGCTATTCGCCAATCAAACGACAGAATCTGGACAAGAGAATTTAATGACAGAAGAATTTTTAAATGCAGTTTTATCGAAAGTTGCAACTCCTGATGAAACAGAAAAAGTGATGCAGGCTTTTAGTGAAGGCAAGGGGAAGGAAGCATGGAATAAAGATATGAGCACTGCAAAAAATCTTGGTGTCTCTTCAACTCCATCAATATTTATCGGTGGTAAAGAATTCAATGGGAGAACAATGAACGATTTTGTCAAAATGGTGGAAGAGGCTGCTGATGGTAAATAAGTCACTACTTTTTGCATGGATTGTGTCTATTATTTCGATGATAGGAAGCTTGTTTTTCAGCGAGCGAATGGGTTTTATTCCGTGTACTCTTTGCTGGTATCAACGTATTTTGATGTATCCATTTGTAATTTTTCTAGGTATCGCATTTTACCGTAATGATCGTGAAATATATAAATATATTCTGCCGATGTCTGTCATTGGGATGATTATGTCCAGTTACCACTATGCGTTGCAAAAAATTCCCGCGATGCATGAGTTTAGCGCTTGTACGAACGGAGTTCCATGTTCAGGACAATATATTAATTGGTTTGGGTTTGTTACAATTCCTTTTTTAGCACTCATAGCTTTTACATTCATTACAATTATGATGCTATTACTTTGGAAACGTAAATAATTAAACTTCTGCATCAAAACGTATTTTCAGAGGTAGAAAGGACAATCGTTACAATGAATAAGAAGAAAAAACGATTTTATGTACGTCTAATAATATTAGGATTAATGATAGGAGCAATCGTCTTTACCATTTACTCCAATTTAACTAAAGAGAGAACAGCGATATTGCAGGTAGGAGATGAAGCACCTAATTTTGCACTTGTTGATATGAATGGG
The DNA here is from genome assembly GCF_006861825.1 of Psychrobacillus vulpis. GTDB lineage: Bacteria > Bacillota > Bacilli > Bacillales_A > Planococcaceae > Psychrobacillus > Psychrobacillus vulpis. Next base: position 20,281 of record NZ_VDGI01000003.1, read on the forward strand.
GAGAAACATCAACTCTCAGATTACAAAGGACAAGGAGTCTTCTTAAATTTTTGGGGAACTTGGTGCAAACCTTGTGAAAGAGAATTCCCTTTAATAGACAAGCAGTATCAACAATATAAAGATCAAGGTCTTCAAATACTAGCTGTGAACATAGGTGAATCTAATTTTGTAGTTCAAAAATTTATCGATAGAAAAGGCTTAACATTCCCAGTATTAATTGATAACAATAAAAGTGTAATGGAAACTTACAATATTAATCCTTTGCCCACAACTTTTCTAGTTAATCCAGAAGGTAAAATAGAGAAAATAATTACAGGGGAAATGAGTGAAAAAAGTATAAAGAAAAATATGGAGCAAATAATGCCAAACTAGAAGTTTATTGGTTGGATTAAGTGTAAAACTGCGAAATGGATAAAATGCATGGAGCTATCTAATCTCTAGTAACGAAGGGCATTAGATAGCTTCTTCATGTTTAGAAGTGCTTAGTTACTTGAACTAAGATGCAAAACTAATTATTGTTATTTCAGTACGAGTACCTTGATTGAGATATTGATTAGTGATATATTACAAGGGAAAATTAAATATAGTCCTTCGGGGTAGGGTGAAATTCCCGACCGGCGGTGATGATGCAAATCTAAGCCCGCGAGCCTTTATGGCAGGATTTGGTGAAATTCCAAAGCCGACAGTACAGTCTGGATGGGAGAAGGACAGGATGACATGGCACTAATTCTTTTGCGAAAAATTACATCGTAAAAGGGTTATTTGATGTTGCTTAAAAATCATGAAAATCTCCCAACTCCTTAGGAATTCCTATGGGGTTTTTGTTTTTTTAATACTCATAGTTACAATTGAATATCGAAAGTCCTTCGGGGTAGGGTGAAATTCCCGACCGGCGGTGATGACGAAAATCTAAGCCCGCGAGCCTTTATGGCAGGATTTGGTGAAATTCCAAAGCCGACAGTATAGTCTGGATGGGAGAAGGACAAGATGACATGGTACGAATTCTTTTGCAAAAAATAGACTGAGCAAAAGGCTTATTTGTCTATGCCGAAAATAATCTCCCAAACTCCTTAGGTAAACCTATGGAGTTTTTATTATTGCTCGAAAAAAGTTTTTTTTGTACAGAAAAGGAGGGGTTTTATGTTTACAGGCATTGTAGAAGAAATGGGAAAAGTAACATCGATTAATAAAGCTCCAAATAGTATGGAACTAACGATTCAATCCAAAATCGTACTAGAGGATGTAAAACTAGGGGACAGTATTGCAGTAAATGGAGTTTGTCTAACGGTTACTTCCTTTACAAAAAATACTTTTACCGTTGATGTTATGCCGGAAACGGTTAAAGCTACAAATATTAAAAGCCTCCAAATTGGGACCCTTGTCAATTTAGAGAGAGCGATGAAATTTGATGGTCGATTTGGTGGACATTTTGTTTCTGGACACGTAGATGGAACGGGAGTCATTCTTCAAACTCAAAAAAGAGAAAATGCAGTGTATATTGATATTCAAATTTCCAAAGAGATCAGTGAATTATGTATTCCGAAAGGATCTATCACCATTGATGGTATTAGTTTAACTATTTTCAATATCACTCCTGAAAAAGTAACTGTATCGCTTATACCACATACATTTGAGAATACCGTTATAGGTTTTAAAAATGTACGTGATGTTGTCAACATAGAAAATGATTTACTCGGAAAATATGTCATTCATCAAATGGGAAAGAGAGAAAGAAAAAGTAACTTGTCATTTTCATACTTATCCGAGCGTGGATTTTGAAAGAGGGGTTTAAAGAATGTTTCATACAATAGAAGAAGCAATAGAAGATTTAAAAGCAGGGAAACCAATTATTGTGGTGGATGACGAAGATAGAGAAAATGAAGGCGACTTAGTAGCGTTAGCTGAAAACGTTTCACCTGAAACGATTAACTTTATGGCAACTTACGGTCGAGGACTTATTTGTACACCGATAACAGAAAAACTGGCAAAAATGCTAGATTTATACCCAATGGTCACAAACAATCAAGATCATTACGGAACGGCTTTTACAGTGAGTATTGATCATGAAAATACATCAACTGGAATTAGTGCATTTGATCGAGCTGAAACAATCGTGCAACTTTTAAATCCGCAGTCAACATCTGTAGATTTTCGTAGACCTGGACATATATTCCCCTTGATCGCAAAAGAGCACGGTGTACTTAAACGTCCCGGTCATACCGAGGCTGCGGTAGACTTAGCTATATTAAGTGGGTCAGCACCAGCTGGGGTCATTTGTGAAATTATGAGTGATAATGGGGAAATGGCAAGATTACCAGAGTTATTAAATTTTGCAGAGCAATATCAACTAAAAATTATTACAATAGAAGATTTAATAACGTTTAGACTCACTCATGATGTAGACGTTGTTAAAAAAGAAGCAACTGTCAATTTACCAACTGAATATGGTGACTTTCAGATGATTGGCTACTCGAATTTAATAGATGACTTTGAGCATGTTGCGATGATTAAAGGAGACTTGCGAAAAGAAGAAGCACCACTTGTACGTCTTCATTCGGAATGTTTAACAGGAGATATTTTCGGTTCCAAAAGATGCGATTGTGGCCCACAACTAAAAATGGCTATGTCCATCATAGAGCAAAACGAAAGTGGTCTTGTATTATATATGCGTCAAGAAGGCAGAGGAATTGGTTTGTTGAACAAATTACGTGCCTATGAACTGCAAGAAAAAGGTTACGATACAGTTGAAGCAAATGAAAAACTAGGTTTTCCTGCTGAAGCTCGTGATTATGCAATCAGTGCGCAAATTTTAAAAGATTTAGGTATTAAAAAAGTACGATTACTAACAAATAATCCAGATAAAATGGAAGGTCTACAGAAATACGGTATTACAGTTGTGGATAGAGTATCACTAGAAATTGGAGCAGAAAAAGAAAATGCGAACTATCTAGCAACTAAAAAATCAAAAATGGGGCACTTAATCAAAGGAGAGATTGGAAATGAATAAGAATTTTGAAGCTAATTTAATCGGAACAGATTTAAAAGTAGGTATTATTGTAGGTAGATTTAATGAATTTATCACTGGAAAATTATTAGATGGAGCACTTGATGGCTTAAAAAGACATGGAGTTGATGAAAGTAAAATAGATGTTGCTTGGGTACCAGGTGCTTTTGAAATTCCTTTTATAGCGAAGAAAATGGCAGAAACGAAAGAGTATGATGCTATAATCGGTCTAGGTACAGTTATTCGTGGATCGACAACTCATTATGATTATGTTTGCAACGAGGCGGCGAAAGGGATTGCTTCAGTTTCGTTGGAAACAGGTATTCCTGTTATTTTCGGAGTATTAACGACTGAAAATATCGAACAAGCGATTGAGCGTGCTGGTACGAAAGCGGGTAACAAAGGTTATGAAGCAGCAGTATCTGCAATTGAAATGGGTAATCTAACTAATATGTTTAAGTAATAAATGGAAACATCACTTGTCGTTAGACGAGTGATGTTTTTTTTCTAGGGTGTAACTTTATCGGATTATTAATACTTCCAATAACGTGGTACTGTCCGAAGTGTAGAAAATTTGAACATTGAGCACATAAGTAGGCGATAAAAGATAATTTCTTCCTATATAAAGCTCCATACCAACAAAGACTGCCGAAAATTAATGAAAATGGAGAAAGGAGAAATACAGAGTACTTTTAGTTGGAATTTTAATCCTTTTCGAGAGAAAACGACAATTACCCGAGAGAATAAAGAGTTCATCCGAGAGAATTCCCCACCTGTGACAACTTCAGGAACTTACGTCGAAAGTAAGCGCACTAGTGTGATACAACATTCATTTGAATTTACCAATTATAGGTAATTTGTTCTAATTTATATTAAAAATAATTTAGAAAAATCTGTGCCTTTTATCATATAAACCTTTATGACTATAGTATGTTTGATAATTCTGATTAAGTGGTAAAATGTTAATTAGAAGAATTATACAAAAGAGGTGAATTGTATGAATTTAGTAAAATCCACAGGCAACGGTATGTCTATTGTTTTAGGAAGTTTAGAGGAAAGAAAACGTGCGCTACAGCGGAAAGATGCAGGAGATGCCTACCGTAAGCACGCGGAATTTTTCTTTCCGAAAGCACCTTCCTTATCGGAACTAGAAGATCTATTACTTGGAAATAAAGAAAGAGAACCTGAAACACCAGAGGTAAGCGCTGCTGTTAGAGAATTTCAACAATTAGAGAAATCAAATAATATGTTAGATATAAAGGGTCCAGCAATACCTGTACAAACCATTGGTGGACCAACGCTTGAAAAAACAATTGAGCTTTTAGAAAAGGTAAGAAGCTCAGCGCTAGCTCCAGCTGAACCTACTCCACAGGACTTACGCGTTGCAGCCAGTGCATCTGCAAAAATTCAACAAGTGCAATCACAAATTAAGTTAAACCAAATAGCAAATAGTCAAATTGAAACAGAACTTATAAAACAAAAGGAAGACGAAGCATCCGTTTTGAATCGCTCTGTTCCATCGGATTTTCAATCTCCAAAAGTATTAGAAGAAGACTTGGAGAATTTGCAGAAAAAGCGATTAAAGGAGCAAGCTATTGCAAAATATTCGTATCAAGTACATTTGAAGCGATATGGTTTCACTGACCAACAAACTAGCTTCTTTCGCATAGCCTAGGAGTATCAAACATGGGGAAAAAACAAAAAACGAATGCTGTTCGAATACTGGAACAGCAAAAGATAGATTTTGAACTAATTGAATATGAGCTTACAGGAGACAAAGTAGACGGGGTAACTGTAGCAGGCATAATTGGCTACCCTGCTTTTGTTGTGTACAAAACACTTCTTGTAACAGCTGGCCCACAAAAAAATTATGTTTGCATTGTCCCAGTGGATGACGAATTAGATTTAAAAGCCGTTGCGAAAGTAGTTGGAGAGAAAAAGGTTGAATTGCTACCTGTAAAAGATCTGCTACTTACCACAGGATATATACGTGGAGGGTGTTCGCCGATTGGTATGAAAAAACTTCTTCCTACTGTAGTGGATACAAGTGCAGAAAATCTCGATTTTATCATTGTGAGTGGCGGGAGAATTGGGCTTCAAGTGAAACTATCTTTGTCAGATTTACTTGCGATGACTAAAGGCCGTGTTTCTACTATATGTAAATAGAAAATGAATAGAAATCCAATCTAAATAGGTTATAATTAATCTATTAGTATATTTACCATTCCAACTATGTTGAGAATGGTTTTTTTACGGGTATAGAAAGAAGGAGTAATATGAAGAAAGAATTGATTTGGCGCTGGACGTTTTTTATTGGTGGTGTCCTATTAATGGCTCTAGGTATTTCAATGACAATTAAAGGACAACGATTTGGAATTGCGCCATGGGATGTGTTACATGTAGGTTTATATAAACATTTAGGTTTATCAATTGGAGCATGGGCAATCTTAACAGGTATAATCATTGTCGTCGCAACAACTATAGGGACAAAGCGCATGCCGCAGTTAGGAACATGGCTTAATATACTTGTCATCGGTTCGTTTATTGATGTGTTTAATTGGCTTATACCTGACATTACAAGCTTCGCTGGACAGCTTACAATTTTTTTACTTGGACTTGTCGTTATGGCAATAGGCGTTGGGGTATACGTATCTCCGAATGTAGGAGCCGGTCCGCGTGATTCTCTGATGCTATTAATAGTGGCGAAGAAAGGTTGGAGTATTAAAACTGTACGTACAGGTATAGAAGTTATAGTAGCTGTTGTTGGGTGGATACTAGGAGGGCCTGTAGGTATCGGAACAGTTATGACTGCACTTCTACTAGGTCAACTTGTTCATTATACTATGCCTATGTCGCAAAAACTTTTACATAATATAAGTGGCTATTCACAGCCTTTCACGAAAATGAGTGCTGAAAATCAGGAATGATTTTTAGTGCTCTTTTTTTCATATATTCGTATGATGCCGCATACATTATCCATTGAACGAAAGATAGAGAGGATGACGATTTGAACGGTACAATTACACACTATATGGGGAAGTCTTATACGGGCCAAGGTGTTAAAAATTTCTATAAAGAAATCATTCAAGAAGCTAAAAAAGTTTACTTTTTCAAAGGACCGACTTCATATCGACTGACAGAAACATTAAAAGAAATAGCATACGTTGCAGTTCGAAGAGGTAAAAATATGGAGTGGTTTTATGATCCTCTTCAAGAAGAAGTGTTAGAAGCTGTATATATTGTGGACACCAAAACACTTTTTTTGCAAACTGATTCCGTAGATCCTACTTATTATGGAGCAGGGCATGAGTGGGTTCCCTACTATGAGGCATACAATGAAAAAAAACTTAGAGATATTGGTCCTTTGATTCGTGATAAGCAAATTGCAAATGATGTTTGGTTAAACAAAGGGCTTCAGGCATTATCTCGCGCGAAGGTCATACATGATGAATGGGAGCAACTTATACAACCTGCAATAAATTGGGATGGGATAAATAGTTTATTAGAAGAGTTGAAGAAAAAGGGTATAGGGAATATAGAACTGCAAAAGAATTCGAATGTAACACATCGTTTAATGGGTTCTCTTACTCCGTTCGGAGCGCAAGATACGCTTAAGTCAATCTCTAAAAACTTAAAATCTAGGCTGTTTATAAAAGGATTACCTGGCAGTGGGAAGTCTTCTTTTATGAAAAAGTTTGGAGAAGAAGCGAAAAGCCATGGTCTCGATGTTCGTTTAATTTGGTGTGGATTGGATGCAAATAGTGTGGATGGTATAGTTATTCCAGAGTTGCAGTTATGCATGGTAGATGCGACAAGTCCGCATGTATACGAACCTGAGCGAGAAGGCGATGAAATAGTCGATTTCTTTCCGTATATAGATCAATCATTACTGGATGAAGAAAAGCTAGCAGTAGTGAAAGAAGCTTATTCAAATGAAATGGAGCTAGCGCAAGACTATATTAGTACGTATGCAGGGGAAATGAAATTGATTAAAACGCTGTATGATTCAGCAATAGATGAAAATAAATGGACAGCTTTACAGTCTAAAATGGTTGCAACGATTAGTTAAGCGAGCGAATATTTCGCTCGTTTCAGACTGTAGACAAATTCGTTTTACAATGAGTAGAGATGTATAAGAAATCAGCAGGGCCCGTCACTTCGCTTTCCGTGGGCTTGGCTTCAGCCTCCTCGTCATAGGAAAAACATGTGCTCCTGCGGTTACTCGTCGCAAAGACACTGGCCAAATAAAGTTCGGCCACTGTCTTTCCTGCGTGGGCTTCAGCTCAAGCTATTCCCACAGGAGTCTCCGTGGCAGGCCCTGCCTATTTTTCAAAAGTTGAAAGTGGAAATCTGAAGATGCTGTGATCAATCAATGTTTCTCGGAATATCTGATAAAATAATGGATTGACTATCCTATTTCATCAAGTGAAAAGGCTTTAATTGTCCACTTTTTTGTTTATTGAAGTTAAAATAAGCGGAAGGCGGCGACTCCTGCGGGACAGCGAGACAGTCCAAGACCCCGCAGGCAAAGCCGAGGAGGCTTGGCGCGAGCCCGCGGAAAGCGCCGCCTGGAGCGATTGCTACAGGAAAAGCACAATTTTGATTCATAAAAATGCATTTGTCGACAAGCTGAAGCGAGCGAATATTTCGTTCGTTTTTTTAGTTCTCTAGAAATACATATTTTTAAACGTGTAAAGAGGATAGGGGGGATTTATTTTTACTTTCCGTATAAATTAAATGAAAATTTCTGTTGACTAAAAGCAGAATATTCTATAATCTATCGTAAACGTTTACATTTTTAGTGAATCTTAGCTATAAAAAATATTAGAATACGCCTATGACCAAATCCCTCATGTATTTTTTTACACAATTAATTTCACCATTGGAGAAATTAATTGTTTAAATGAGTGTTTTGGATAAAATTTAACTATAATTCGGTGTATTTATTTACATGGTGGGTAAAATTATTTTCGGTTTATTTTTTCATAGATACGAAAATATTTTATAGATTTACAAATAAACGAACAAAGGGGACGGATGTTGAAATGAGAAAGGCTAATCTTTGGAAAATGCTATTTTTCGCATTAGTTTGTTCAGTTTTACTTGTTGGTTGTTCAGATGAAAATGGCGGAGATAGCGAGAAGGGTCAAAAAGGTAGTGATAAAGAAATTGTAATCGCTGTTAATGAAAATTTTATTTCGATGGATCCACATAATACTGGGGATACAAATTCAAACTCTGTTCAATCAGCAATGTTAGAAGGGTTATTGGGTTTTGATAGTGATGGACAAATAACAACCGTATTGGCAGAGGATTACAGTGTAAGTGAAAATGCGTTGGAATATACATTTAAATTGAATCAGGGAATAAAATTCCATGATGGGGAAGAATTCAATGCGGAAGCTGTGAAAGTGAATATTGAAAGGATTATGAAAGATGAAAGCTTGCGCTTAAATAGTAGAGGTTTCAATTTAATAACTAGTGTGGATATATTAGGTGACTATGAAATTAAAGTCACTTTAAAGACACCTTATAGTGCAATGTTAACTCGATTCAGTGTAGCTAAAATGCTTAGTCCAAAGTTAATTAAAGAAAATAGCGATGATATTCCGAAGAGTCCAGTAGGTACAGGTCCTTTCAAATTTGTAGAATGGGTTCAAGGTGATCATTTAACAGTCGAAAGATACGATGATTATTGGAAAAAGGGAGAGCGTGTAAAGAAAATCACTTATAAGCCAGTACCTGAAAATGGATCACGCATTGCGATGTTAAAAACAGGTGAGGCAAGCGTGATTTATCCATTACCAGCACAAAATCTCCAAGAACTTGAAGGAAATAAAGACATTATTGTAAGTAAAATTCCTTCTACAATTGCTCGATATGTATCGATTAATACGATGAAGGAACCATTTGATGATGTACGAATTCGCCAGGCTTTTAACTATGCTGTAGATAAAAATGCTTATATTAAAGTAGTTAACTCAGGGTTTGGATTGCCTTTAGATTCCGTTATTCCTAGTAAAACACTTTATTATGTGAAGCAAGATGTCTATGAGCAAAACATCGAAAAGGCAAAAGAATTACTGAAAGAAGCAGGATTTGAAAATGGATTTACTGCAGAAATTTGGGGTAATACGAACTCGGATACGATGAAGGGCATGCAGTTTATTCAACAACAATTAAAAGAGATAGGTGTAACGGTAGAAATTAAATCTATGGAAGAAGGAACGCTTTCAGATGAAATATTTGGTGCACAAACACCGGAAGAAGCTAAGTTGCAAATGTGGTATGTAAGCTGGTCATCATATGCTTCTGATGTTACGAATGCTACAAAGCCATTATTCCATAGTGAGTCAATCCCGCCAAATAGTGCAAACACTGCTTACTATAAAAATACAGAAGTAGATTCGTGGATGAATGAGGCAAATTCTACTGGAGATGCAACTAAGCAAGCAGAATTGTACGAAAAAATTCAATCTACTATTTATAAGGATGCTCCTTGGATCTTCCTAGGAGTAGATGAACTTCTCGTTGGGACTCGCTCAGACATAGAGGGAATATATGTTGATCCTACAGGTGGAATCAATGTAAGTGACGCCAACTTCAAGTAGTTGAAACTATGAAGTTGGAACAATATAGGGCGACGATTTAAAAATCGCCCTATATTATATACAAGCAAAATTTAAAGATATAAATTTTGGTTTACATCCACCTTTGATAGAGAGGGGAAATTATTTGTGTTCCAATACATTTTAAAAAGAATCATAGAAATGATACCACTTCTTTTAGTTGTTTCTATTTTAACATTTCTTTTTATCCATATGATTCCTGGTGATCCGGCAAGGTTAGTAGCCGGGAAAGACGCAACACTTGAGGATGTCAACCGGGTGAGTATTGAATTGGGATTAGATCAGCCGATATGGAAGCAATATGTTACATTTATGGGTAATTTATTTAAGGGAGATTTAGGAACTTCATTAAAAACAGGTTTGCCAGTTTCTAATATGTTTGCAGATCGATTTATGCCATCAATCTATTTAACACTGCTAAGCATGGGCTGGGCATTGGTCATTGGCCTAATAATAGGAACACTTTCAGCTGTTTTTAAAAATAAGTGGCCAGATCATTTGGGAATGGTTACTGCTGTATCTGGTATTTCTTTACCAGGCTTTTGGTTAGGTTTAATTCTCATTCAAATTTTTTCTGTGCAACTAGGGTGGTTTCCAACAGGTGGTGCAGAGGGATGGAAGAGTTATGTTTTACCTTCTATAACACTTGGAGCAGGAATAATGTCTATGCTAGCACGCTTCACTAGGTCATCACTACTAGAAACTTTAAAAGCTGATTTTATCCGAACTGGAAGAGCGAAAGGTTTGAAAGAATCTAGTGTACTTACAAAGCATGCATTAAGGAACTCGTTAATTCCTGTTGTTACAATTGCAGGGTTACAATTTGGTTTCTTATTAGGTGGCTCGGTAGTTGTAGAAACTGTTTTTAGTTTTCCGGGAATGGGACGTTTACTAATCGATTCGATTGCATTTAGAGATTATCCTGTTATTCAATCCGCACTACTGTTGTTTTCAATTGAATTTATTTTGGTGAACCTAATCGTCGATATTTTATATAGTACACTAAATCCGAAAATTCAATATGAATAATAAAGGAGAGTAGGTATGGAATTTACAAGTACAGTAACTGAAAAGAAACAAGTTGTTCCTAAAAAGAAATACTCACCTGTCCGAGAATTTTGGGTGAATTTCAAGCATCAAAAGACTGCTTTCTTTGCAAGTATGTTTATTTTATTACTAATTATTATTGCGATTATAGGACCTTCCATTGCTCCATATGATCCTTATAAACCAGATTATGACGCAACATTACAAGGACCAAGTAGTGAACATATTTTAGGGACAGATGAATATGGTCGAGATATATTTAGTCGAATACTAGTTGGAACTAGAATTACATTAAGTGTAAGTACGTCATCTGTTTTACTAGGTGCTATTGTAGGTACTGTTTTAGGAATAATGAGTGGGTATTTTGGTGGTTGGTTAGATCGAATTATTATGAGATCAAGTGATGTAATGTTTGCGTTTCCAGATTTATTATTAGCCATTGCGATTGTGGCGGTTTTAGGGCCAGGACTGAATAACGTAATTATAGCGGTATCAGTGTTTAGCGTCCCTTCGTTTGCTAGATTAGTTAGGGGCTCTACTTTGGAAGCGAAAGAGAACACTTTTGTAGAAGCCGCGAAATCGATGGGGGCACCTCACAAAAGGATTATGTTTAAGCATATTTTTCCAGAGACAGTTAGTAGTTTAATAGTTTTCGTAACAATGCGAATTGGTACTGCCATAATAGCTGCATCTAGCTTGAGTTTCCTCGGATTAGGTGCTAGTCCAGAAACACCGGACTGGGGAGCAATGCTTAGTATGGGTAGAGATTATCTAGGGACCGCTTCTCATGTTGTCATGATGCCTGGAATTGCTATCTTTTTGACAGTTTTAGCATTCAATCTCGTTGGGGATGGTTTACGTGATGTCTTGGATCCTAAAACAAAGAACGAATAAGGGAGTTTGTTAAGGATGAGCGAAAAACTACTACAAGTCGAACAACTTCAAACTGAATTTACGAAAGACAAGCAAAAAATTAGAATCCTACACGGAGTAAATTTTCATATAAACAAAGGTGAAGTTATAGGTTTAGTCGGCGAATCTGGGTGTGGTAAAAGTTTAACGTCACTTTCAATCATGGGTTTATTTAAAGGAACAAGTGGAGAAATAACAGGTGGACATATTCGATTTAATGGTCAAGATATAACAAGCTTGAATGTAAATGAAATGAGAAAAATGCGTGGTAAACAAATTGCGATGATATTCCAAGAACCAATGACTTCTCTAAATCCAGTGATGAAAATAGGGGAGCAATTGATGGAACCAATTCGAATTCATTTGAACTTGAACAAAAAGCAGGCAAAAGAGCACGCGATTTCTATGCTAAAAAAAGTTGGGATTGCTCGTCCGGATGAAGTAATAAATGAATACCCACATCAATTATCCGGTGGGATGAGACAAAGAGTCATGATCGCTATGGCAATGTCATGTAATCCTAATCTATTAATTGCAGATGAACCTACAACTGCGCTTGATGTAACGATTCAAGCACAAATATTGGAGTTGATGAAACAGCTTCAACAGCAAGAAGATATGTCAATTTTATTAATTACTCATGATTTAGGTATTGTTGCTGAAATGTGTGATCGAGTAGTGGTTATGTATGCGGGAAGAGTTGTCGAAGAGGCGAATGTATTTGATTTATTTGAAGAACCAAAACACCCTTATACTAGAGGACTCATAGGTTCTGTACCTAAAATTGGTGATAAAAGGGATAAGTTAGATTCTATTAAAGGGAATGTCCCAGACCCTAGTGATATGCCGATTGGGTGTAAATTTGCACCGAGATGCACGCAAGTAATGCCGATTTGTTTGGAGGCAGAACCAACTAGTATCATGCTAGAGAACGATAGGCTGTGTAGCTGTTGGCTTTATGATCATGAAAGGGGGGAAATGCATGTCTAATAAGCTTCTAAAAGTTACAGGAATTAGAAAATCGTTTGAGATTCCGAGTGGTATTTTAGGGAAGAAAAAAATACTAAAGGCTGTTAACGATGTATCTTTCGAAATTATGGAAGGGCAGACGTTCAGTCTTGTAGGAGAAAGTGGCTGTGGGAAATCTACAACTGGTCGTCTTGTTTCTCGTTTACTTACACCGAGTGAAGGTGAAATTTGGATAGACGGTGAAGAAATATCTCAAAAGAAAGAATCACAGTTAAAGAAAATGAGACAAAAAGTTCAAATGATTTTTCAAGATCCGTATGCTTCTTTAAATCCAAGAATGAAAGTGCGAGATATTATAGCAGAACCCCTTTTAATTCATACAAAGTTATCAAAATTAGAGCAACAACGGCTAGTTTCAGAGATTTTAAAAGTTGTAGGATTAAATGAATCTCACGCGGATCGATATGCGCATGAATTCAGTGGTGGTCAACGTCAACGTATTGGAATTGCTCGTGCACTTATTATGAAGCCACGATTAATAATTGCAGATGAACCTGTTTCAGCTCTTGACGTTTCGATACAATCACAAATCTTAAATCTATTAAAAGATTTACAAAGTGAGTATAATATCACCTATTTATTTATCTCCCATGATTTAAGTGTAGTAGAACATATTAGCGATTACATTGGCGTAATGTATTTAGGAACAATCGTTGAATCAGGACCAAAAGATGCTATTTTCTCTAATCCGCAACATCCTTATACAAAGGCATTGCTATCTTCTGTGCCTATACCTGATCCAAAGTTAAGGAAAGAACGAATTATCCTAAAAGGAGATTTGCCAAGTCCGATGAATCCTCCAGCAGGTTGTCCTTTCCATACACGTTGCCCGGTTAGTATGGAAATGTGTAAAACGATAGTACCGAAAGTTACTCAAGTAGCATTAGACAATCATTTCGTTTCATGTCATTTGATGAGCTCGTAAATGTAGAAATGAATAACAATCAAGTGAATGTAAAAAAGAAACATATCAAATTGAAGAGGTGAAGAGAATGAAAGTAGGTTTAAGTACATACAGCCTAGTAAAAGAATTGAGAGAAGGAACAATGACAGTTTTGGATGTTATCCAATGGATTGCAGACAACGGAGGGGAACATATGGAAATTGTTCCTTATGGCTTCACTGTTGTGGATAATGTGGAATTAGCTGATCAAATAAAGGCGAAAGCAGAATCTGTTGGAATAGAATTATCTGCGTATTCTTTACCAGCAAATTTTGTACAAGAAACAGAAGAAGCGTTTGAGGAAGAAGTAACTCGTTTGAAGCAACATGTGGATATTGTGAACCGTTTAGGTATAAAAATTATGCGTCATGACGTTACAGCATTTACATTACAGCCTGAAGAAATGACGATTCACTACTTTGAGGAGCATTTCTCCAAATTCGTGAAAGGTAGTCAATTAGTTGCGGACTATGCTGCGCAATTCGGAATTACTACTACGATTGAAAATCATGGCTTCAACGTTCAAACGAGTGATCGAGTACAACGAGTAATTCACGCAGTGAATCGTGAGAACTTCAAAACAACTCTTGATGTAGGAAACTTCCTATGTATAGATGAAGATCCGCTTGTAGGTGTGAAGAAAAATATTAAGTATGCTGCAACAGTTCATTTTAAAGACTTTTATATCCGACCTTATTATGAAAACCCAGGTGACGGAGTATGGTTTAGAACGGTGAATGAAAACTATTTGCGCGGCGCTATTGTAGGACATGGAGATATCAATATTCGAGAAGTGATGAAATTAGTTAAAAACTCCGGTTACGATGGATACCTTACTGTTGAATTTGAAGGTATGGAAGATTGTAAAGTAGGTTCAAAAATTGGTATGGACAACGTAAGAAGATTTTGGGATGAAATAGAAATAAGAAAAGAGAATTAATGAGCTTAAAGGGGATATAACTTTGAAAAAACTAAAGGTTTGTATAATAGGAACAGGATCAATATCAGATTTTCATTTCAAGTCATATGCAAATAACCCAGACATTATCCTACACGGAATTTTCGATTATGTAACAGAAAGAGCTACGCAAAAAGCTGCTCAATATGGAGTTTCACATGTGTATCCAAGCTTAGATGAAGTATTTAAAGATCCACAGGTGGACGCAGTAAGCATTTGTACATGGAACAATACACATGCAGAAATCTCCATTGCAGCACTTAATAGTGGAAAACATGTACTTGTAGAAAAACCATTGTCTCTAAATGTGGAAGAAGCACTTAGAGTTCAAGAGGCTGTTGAAAAGTCCGGAAAAGTGTTACAAGTAGGCTTTGTGAGAAGATTTGCGACAAATACAAAAGTCTTAAAATCGTTTATTGATGCAGGTAAGTTAGGGGAAATTTACTATGCAAAAGCCTCATGTCTAAGACGTATTGGAAATCCAGGAGGATGGTTTGCTGATAAAGAAAGATCTGGCGGAGGGCCACTAATTGATTTAGGTGTTCACGTGATAGATATTTGTTGGTATTTAATGGGGCGACCAAAAGTAAAGTCGATTTCTGGAAATACTTATAGTAACCTGGGCAACAGAGGAAATGTAGAAAATTTAAGTTTTTATAAAGCGGCTGATTACGATAAATCCAAAAATACGGTAGAAGATTTAGCTAATGCTCTTATTACCTTTGAAAATGGGGCTTCTCTTTTTGTAGATGTTTCATTCACTTTGCACGCCAAAAAAGATGAAATTAACGTGAAACTGTTTGGAACAGAGGGTGGGGCTGAGTTAGAGCCTGAATTGGTTATCGTTAGTGAAGAAAATAATACGATTTTAAATATACATCCTCAGATGGATCATTTATCTTTTGATTTTGAAAAAGCATTTCAAAGTGAAATTGATTCATTTGTAAATAGCTGTTTAACGGGTGAGAAGCCAGTTGCTCCAATTGAAGATGGAGTGGAAATTATGAGGATGTTGGAAGGTATTTATGAAGCTGCGGAAAAAAAGTGTGAGGTGATTTTTTCTTAATGGGCTTACAAGTCAAATTATCGAACAAAATTGGTGTAATTGTAGATAGTCTAAGATTGCCACTTTATGAAGGTTTAAAAAAAGCGAAGGAAATAGGAGCAGACGGTGTTCAGATCTATGCAGTAGATGGGGGAATGGCACCGGAAAATATGAGCCCTATGACACGAAAAGAGTTAAGAAATTACCTAGATTCAATAGGATTAGAAATTTCAGCACTTTGTGGCGATTTAGGAGGACGTGGCTTTCAGGATGCTGCTCTCAATGAAGAAAAGGTTGAAAAATCGAAACGTATTCTAGACTTAGCAGTAGATTTAGGAACAAATATAGTTACTACCCATATTGGAATAATACCTGAAAATCAAAATAGCAAGATCTACGAGTCAATGCAAATTGCATGCGAGGAACTAGGTGTATATGCGAAAAGACTAGATGCATTTTTTGCGATTGAAACAGGTCCTGAAACAGCTAATAGATTAAAAACATTTTTGGACAGTCTTACCACAAACGGTGTTTCTGTTAACTTTGATCCGGCTAATATGGTAATGGTGACAGGAGATGATCCGGTAGAAGGGGTAAAACTACTTAAGGATTACATTGTCCATACACATGTAAAAGATGGTATTCAAATAAAAGCTGTTGATCCTCGAGATGTTTATGGATACTTAGGATATGGTGGAGGAGTAGACCATGCTAAAATTGCTGAAATGGTTTCCTCTGGTGAATATTTTCGAGAAATGCCATTGGGGAAAGGGCAAGTGGATTTCACGAACTACTTCGATGCGTTGAAAGAAATAAATTATCGTGGATATTTAACGATTGAGCGGGAAGTAAATCTTGATCCAGTCAAAGACATTACAGATGCGGTGCACTATATTCAGAAGTTTAAAAACTAGTCAGGTTTATAACAAAATCTATTTCCTAGGAATGACTGTAGCCTATCTGTGAGAAATCCAGTATAGGCTTCTCCTTATAGATTTATAAATGGATGTGCTTTATTATAAAATTAGCATGCCATTAATAATTGAAAAGATAAATTATTTCATGCGTTTAGGTATGTAAATAATGCTTGGTTGATTAGTAATAAACTAATCTCCAAAAAAGAAGGTTAATTGATGGAAAAACAAGACCAAATCTTAATGAAAAAACAAAATAAAACGTACGTACTTGAATTAATCAAAAATATGGCGCCTATTTCTAGAATGCAAATTTCAAAAAATACGAAAATGAGTCCTACATCTATTACTCGAATTGTTGGTGAGTTGCAGGAACAAGGGTTTGTTAAGGAAACCAAATTAGTTACTTCCGGTGTTGGGAGAAAGGCTACCTTACTTGATGTATGTGGTGATGTCTTATTCACTATCGGGGTAGAATTGGATAAAGCTGTTTTAAAAATTGGCATTGTGAATTATGTAGGTGGAATGATTGATTTGCAAACCTATGTAAGAAACCCACTAGAGTCATATGAAGAAACAGTTCAAAATATTAATGATAAAGTGAAAAATATTATTGAACAAAATGCAATTCCTGTGGGAAAAATTATTGGATTAGCGGTAGGACTTCCGGGTTCTATTGATTATGAGAATGGTATTGTGAGAGTTGCAGAGCAACTAAGATGGAAAGATGTTCATCTTGTACGTGATTTAAGTAAGTTAACGTCATTAAATGTTGTGATAGATAATGAATTAAAAATGAAAATTATTGCTGAAAACACGGTAGGGAAAGCGAAGGATTCGAAAAGTTCCATCTTAGTTGGTATTGGTTCGGGTATTGGTTCAGCAATTCTTCTAAATGGGGAAGTGCATCGTGGAGAATCTAATAATGCTGGAGAAATTGGTCACACAGTTATAGATCCAAATGGAAATGTATGTAGTTGTGGAAAATTCGGGTGCTTATGCACATATATTTCAGAAGGGGCTATACTTGCTGATGCGAAGAAAATGAAGGACATTTCTTCAATAGATGAAGTGTTCGTAGCGTTTAGAGATGGAGAATCGTGGGCGCTTAATATTTTGGATCGTACAGCGACTTATATTGCCCTGGCTATAAGCAATCTTGCGTGTTTATACGAACCTGAATGCATTATATTAAGCGGAAACTTAATCGATAAAATGCCCGAAATGAAACAACAAATTGAAGAAAAATGTGAAAGGTATATGTGGGAACCAATTAAAAAGAACTTACATATTGTCCATTCTAGTTTAGGTAGTCAAGGTGTTGTCCTTGGAGCGGCAATCCAAGCGCAAAATTCGTTATTTGATATAAATTAAAGATAAAAGATAATCGAAGTTGGAACAATCGAGGAACAATTGACCCTTGTATAAGTTTCCGTGTGGTTTCAGTGTATATAGGAAAAAAAGTAAGGGTGACTCAAAAAAGTAGTTTAAAACAACTTTTTAGATCATCCTATTTTATTTGGGATAAGTAGGAAAGGATTTTTTGGAATGGAGATGGGGACATGTACGTATTAGGAATTGATGGTGGTGGCACAACAACTTCTGCTGTAATTGCTGATGAGAATGGGAACATTTATAGCCAACTTATAGTTGGACGAAGTAATCCAACTGCAATGACAAAGCAAGAATTTGAGAAAGTAATACAAGATGTACTTCTCAACATTCAAAGTCAAAATCCGAATGTATTTAATGAGCTTTCCTGTTGTTACGCTGGTATGGCTGGTGTTGGAGAAGGTAACTATGAAGGAATGCTTCAGCATGCACTACAGCGATATTTGCCATCAAAGACAGAGATATTAATAGCAAATGACGCAGTTAATGCCTTATATTCAGGAACATTAGGAAGTGAAGGAATTGTTCAAATTGCTGGGACTGGTGCTATAACGGTAGGTATTAACGAGCAACATGAATTATTTCGTACTGCAGGATGGGGATATATATTTGATGACGAGGGTAGCGGTTACGATTTAGGGATAGGGGTAATAAAAGCTGTATTTAAAGCATTCGATGGACGAGGCTTAGCCACTTCATTGACTAACAGATTGATAAGTCATTTTAATGTTAGTTCAGTTCCAGACATAATTGAAAAAGTTTATGGTGGTGAACATCCCCGTTCGATTATTGCTCCATTGAGTGTTTATGCAGTGGAAGAAGCCTTAAATAACGACGTAATGGCACAATTAATCATTCAAAAAGCTTGCGAAGATTTATTCATATCTATTAAAGCTTGTCATAGCAAAATGAAACTAAAAGATAAAGAAACAATGGTTGTTTTATCGGGTGGGGTATTTTTAGAAGCAGATTTGTTTATTCCGAAATTAGAGAAGTTAGCGAAGATATCACAGTTAAATATTTCATTTATGAAGCCGCTTATTCCACCAGCTGGAGGCGCAATCATTGCTGGATTAATTTCTTTAAAAGCACCAATTAGCTCCGTATTTGTAAGAAAATTTAATGAACAATACAAAAGCAGTCACCAAATGAAGAAAGTTCGACAAGGTGGATAAAGTGACTGAAATTTTGATACAAAATATTCGAATTGCTTTAGAAAATGGTCAATTAATGAATGGGGACATCTTAATTAGAAACGGTAAGATTGCTCAAATTACTGAGGAATCCTTTCCAAATTATCGGGGAAAGACATTGAATGGGCAATCGTTATTAGCACTTCCAGGTTTTATTGATATCCATATCCATGGTGCTATGGGTGCAGATTTTATGGATGGAGAAAAGGAAGCTACCAATAGAATTGCGGAGTATCTGCCTAAGGAAGGGACGACCTCTTTCTTAATGACAACAATGACACAAGCACCTGAAAATATTCAAAAAGCAATTAAAGTAAACATGAAACTTCTAACAGAATCTAAAGGAGCTGAAATGCTCGGCATACATTTAGAAGGACCTTTTATTAATAAAGAGTTTGCAGGTGCGCAGCCCTTAGATTATATATGTAACCCATCAAAGTCCGTCATTGAAAAATGGTTTGGAGAACAGTTAGAACATTTGAAAATAGTAACATTAGCACCCGAAAAAGATACAAATTATGATGTTACGCGCTATTTATCCAATCATGGCATTATAGTTTCAGCAGGTCATACAAAAGCAACATCATTAGAGATTACTGAAGCGATGCAGAATGGACTGACACAATTAACGCATTATGCGAATGCTATGAGTGGACTCCATCACCGTGAAATTGGTGTTGTTGGTGCAGGACTTTTAAACGAAAACCTTTTGTGTGAAGTGATTGCAGATGGTATTCACCTCTCCGATGATATGTTGACGCTTATTTATAAAATCATCGGTGCAGATCGAATGATATTGATTACAGATTCAATGCGTGCAAAAGGTTTGTCTGATGGTGAATTTACGTTAGGAAACCAAAAGGTGAGAGTAACAGGAAATGAAGCAAGATTGGAAAATGGTACACTGGCAGGCAGTGTTTTAAAGATGAATGATGCATTAAAAAGAATATCTCGATTGGTAAATGCACCAATAGTAGATTTAATGAAAATGTCCTCATCAAATGCTGCGCATTGCTTGGGCATTTTCGAGCGTAAAGGAAGCTTGAAAGTCGGTAAGGATGCAGACATTGTCCTTTTAAATAATGAATTTGAAGTAATTTATACATTTTGTAAAGGGAAGTTAGTTTACTCTGCAAATTAAAAAAAGAAAGGTTTGCGAGCTAAAATGATTGAACAGGAGACGGTAAAGTGGATTAAAGTGGGCTCATATGAAGAAATGAGTAAGATTGCAAGCTCAATTTTTGTAAAACAATTACAAAACAAATCTAATAGTGTATTAGGTTTTGCTACTGGAGGTAGCCCTGTTGGCTTTTATAAGGAAATTGTGAAAAGCTATCAAGAGGGGAAAATTTCATTTGAAGAAGTGACGTCATTTAACTTAGATGAATATGTTGGTATTCCTTCTAGTAGCCCTGCTAGTTATGCTACTTATATGATAGAAAATCTATTTCAGCATGTGGACGTACCAAAAGAAAGCTACCACCTGCCAAATGGTAATGCAATTAATCTAGAAGAGGAATGTTTAAGATATGATAAAAGCATTGAAGCAGCGGGTGGTATTGATTTACAGTTGTTAGGAATAGGGGTAAACGGGCATATTGCTTTTAATGAGCCTGGAATTCCATTCACATCCTTAACGAATATAGTAGATCTTGCAGAATCGACACGTATAGAAAATGCTCGGTATTTTGAAAATCTAGAGGATGTACCGACACAAGCAATTACAATGGGGATTCAATCGATTATGAATGCTAAAAAAATTGTACTAATCGCCTTCGGAGATAAAAAAGTAGCAGCGATAGAGCGGTTATACAGAGGTACCATTACTGAAGATTTTCCAGCAAGTCAATTGCTAAAGCATTCGAATCTTACAGTTATTTACGGTAGTGAAGGATAAGAAAAAATACTATACTATGTACAAGAACACTGAATACGTCTGGAACTAGTATATACACAGAAGCTTACTCTTTTAAGAGGATTCATGCTAAACTAGAAAAGACTATTTCGCTTGAAAGGAAGATGACCTTGTCAAACGTATTAAACAATTTTTTAACAGAAAACCTAAACGATCTTAAAAGCCAAGGATTGTATAACGAAATCGATCCAGTAGAAGGAGCGAATGGTGCGAAGATTCAAGTTCGTGGTTCTGAACTTATTAACTTATCTTCTAATAACTATTTAGGCCTTGCAACGAATCCAGAACTTAAACAAATTGCAAAAGACGCAGTGGACAAGTATGGAGTTGGAGCTGGAGCGGTTCGTACTATTAACGGAACATTAGACCTTCACGTTAAATTAGAACAAAAACTAGCAGAGTTCAAAGGAACAGAAGCTGCGATTTCTTATCAATCAGGTTTCAACTGTAATATGGCAGCAATTTCTGCTGTAATGGATAAAAACGATGCGATTTTATCAGATCAATTAAACCACGCGTCCATTATTGATGGTTGCCGATTATCAAAAGCAAAAATCATTCCATTTAATCACTCGGATATGGAAGATTTACGTGCAAAAGCTAAACAAGCAACAGAATCTGGTTTATACAATAAAGTAATGGTTATTACAGACGGTGTATTCTCTATGGATGGAGATATTGCAAAGCTTCCAGAAATCGTAGAAATCGCAAAAGAGTTTGACTTAATCACGTATGTAGATGACGCTCATGGTTCTGGCGTAACTGGTAAAGGAAAAGGAACAGTGAAGCACTTCGGCTTGGAAAAAGAAATCGACTTCCAAATCGGTACTTTATCGAAAGCAATCGGTGTTGTAGGTGGATACGTAGCAGGGAAGAAGGACTTAATCGACTGGCTAAAAGTTCGCTCACGTCCGTTCTTATTCTCGACTGCATTACCACCAGGAGATGTAGCAGCCATCACTGCAGCAGTTCAAATGATCATCGATTCAACTGAGCTTCACGATAAGCTTTGGGAAAACGGGGACTATTTAAAAGCAGGATTATCAAAGCTTGGTTTCGATATCGGTGCATCCGAAACACCAATCACTCCATGTATTATCGGAGATGAAAAGCTAACACAACAATTCTCTAAACGACTTTTTGAAGAGGGCGTATACGCAAAATCAATCGTCTTCCCTACAGTACCAAAAGGCACTGGCCGCGTTCGCAACATGCCAACAGCCTCACATACAAAAGAAATGCTAGACGATGCCTTAGCTATTTACGAGAAAGTTGGTAAAGAGCTTGGGGTAATTAACTAAAAGAAACATCCGAAGTCCATAGTGGCTTCGGATGTTTTTTTACAATTGAGCAGCTAAAATTAATAAGTGCTAGTAAATCGAAAGGGATTTTTATCTCTTTTATTGAATTAATATAGAACAGAAAAAATCCATTTAATTGTTAAAGAGCGGAGTCTGATGAACTCTGCTTTTTTAATTGGGAAATATTATTGTAACTTTTTTATTACTACAAACGAATAATAGTTGAATACAAAATTGGAGGGAGACATTTGTTTGATTTTGAGGGAAGTATCAGTGAAATCTATAAAAATCATTATTTGGATGTTTACAGGTTCCTTATTTGTTTTTCAGGAGATCAAAGTGATGCGGAGGATATGACCCAAGAGGTATTTATACGTGTTCTGAACAACATATCCCTCTACAATAGTAGCTACAATTTAAAGACTTGGATATTTGCAATAGCAAAACATGTAGCTGTAGATCACTACAGGAAGAAAAGATTTACCACATTTTTTAAAGATGGTTTTTTTAATCAGCTAATATCAACAGACAAGGGACCAAATGAACTAATGGAACAAAGTGAAATGAAGAAATTAGTACATGAAGCAATTTCGATGTTAAAGCCTAATTATAGGATGGTTGTCATACTTAGAGGTATAAATGAATTTTCTATTAAAGATACTTCCCAAATTCTTCAATGTAGTGAATCAAAAGTTAAAGTAGATTACCACAGAGCATTAAAAATTTTGAAGAATAAATTGTTTTTAGATGCAAAGGAGGTAGTAGGAAATGCAAACTGATAAAGAATTATTTGATCTAATCAAAGAAACCTATCCCCTAAACCCAAGCAAAGATTTTATTGAATCAACGGAACATAAACTTAGAAAAACTGCAAAAAAACTAAATAGAAAAAGAATGGGGAAACACTTATCTTTTGCTTTCAGTGGAGTAATATTATTTATCCTTTCCGTATCATGGTTGTTCTTATTTGATGGAAAAGCAATGGTAATGACTACTCTCAACTCTTTTAGAGAAAATAATGCGGTATCATTGGTGGATGATGAGGAACCATTAGTTTTTATCTATCATACTCACAATACCGAAGGATTTTTGTCGGAAACTAATAAAAATAATCCAAGTGAAGTATTTCATGATACAAAAAATATTACACTTGTTGGAAATAAATTGAATGAAGCATTAAAAGAAAAAAATATTAATTCCATCCAAGATAACAGTAATGTAAACGGAATATTGGAAGAAAGAGGATTATATTCTAATGAGTCTTATATAATATCCGGAGAAGTTCTAAAAGACGCATTAAAAAGAAATAAAAGTATTAAAATGGCATTTGATATACACAGAGATTCAAGTAACAGGAATGTTACAACTCAAACACTTAATGGAATTGATTATGCTAGGATTTCATTTATTATTTCTCGCTCAAATAGTAACTACAAGGATAATTTGGAATTTGCAAAACTTCTTCATACTAAATTGGAAGAAAAGTATCCAGGTTTATCAAGAGGAATATTAGAAAAATCTAATGAAAACGTAAGCCAGCAAAGTACCTACAATCAAGAACTTCTAAAACAATCAGTACTGCTGGAAGTCGGTGGGATTGAAAATACATTGGAAGAAGAATATAGAACGGTAAATATATTTGCAGAAATTATTGCAGAAAATATGGATAAACTTAACTAAAAAAAGAAGAAATAATACGTTGGGTATCCACCTAATTCATAAAAAGAAGCAGCCGAGTTCCGGCTGCTTTTTCTCATAAACTATTTCTTTCCATATGTTGAAAAGAATATAAAAGGTTAAACTTCTGAATTCCTCTCGCATGCGCAACGCCAGCATCTGCTTCTTCACGAAATCTATTCAAATCTCTCTGTTCTTTCGCAATGATCGCTTCAATTGCATGTTGCATCCAAAGGACAGGCAAGCTCTTTTTTAATGCACGTGTTTCTTCGAAGTTTCCTTTTAATGCTTCAGCATATGCCATGTAATATGTTCGAAGAGGTTCTTTACTAATTTGTCTCGCGAGTTGTTCAATTTTAGAAACATTATTTTCATATAATGCTAAATTGGTTTTATAAACCTCTTGTATATAAGATTGTTTATGTTTATCTAGTATCGTTTGAATTGATTCCATTATTTTATCGGAATCTCCGGTTTTCACTGCAAGTGGATAGGCAAAAATGGGTTTCCGTTTATTTTTTTCTAAATATTGTTCGATGCGTTTTATATTATTTGATTTATAAACGATATATATTTGTGTTGCCACCATAATCAGAAGTAAAAGTATAACCACGCAAATATAAATAAACCAAATAGGTAAGTCCAACCGAAGCATTGCTATTGTAAGTGCTACACCAAATAGGAAGGTTAACAAATAACGAAATATTTTCATAGAGTACCTCTTTTTTCTTTTTATTATACCAAAACCTGTGAAATCTCTTTTTATTGTATTTTTAGAATGAACAGCATATAATATAATCTAGAAAAACCTTGATTTATCAATGATTTTATTAATATAATGTTCTTTCCAAAAATACATTTGTTTCTGAAAGGAAGAAAATATCATGAAAAAGATAATGATTACTGGAGCTTTAGGTCAAATTGGTTCCGAACTAATAACGAAACTTCGCAAAGAATATGGTGCCGAAAATGTACTTGCAACGGATATAAGACATAGCTCATCTGCTGTAACAGAAGGCGGACCTTTTGAAATTTTAGATGTAACAGACGGAGAGAAAATGCATCAGATTGCTAAGAATTTTGGTGCGGATACCATGATGCATATGGCAGCTCTATTATCAGCAACTGCAGAAGCAAAGCCTTTGTTTGCTTGGAATTTAAACATGGGTGGATTGATGAATGCTTTAGAAACTTCACGTGAATTAAACATGCAATTTTTCACACCAAGCTCGATTGGAGCGTTTGGTCCTTCTACTCCAAAACAAAACACACCTCAAGATACGCTTCAGCGTCCAACAACTATGTACGGTGTAAACAAAGTATCAGGGGAGTTACTTTGCGATTATTATTTTCACAAGTTTGGTTTAGATACACGTGGAGTAAGGTTCCCGGGATTGATTTCCAATGAGACATTACCTGGTGGAGGTACGACCGATTACGCGGTAGACATTTATTACAAAGCGTTAGAAGAAGGGAAGTACACATCATACATTGCAGAAGGAACATACATGGATATGATGTATATGCCAGATGCTCTTCAAGCGATTGTGGACTTAATGGAGGCAGATAGTTCTAAGTTAATTCACCGAAATGCATTTAACGTAACGGCAATGAGCTTTGAGCCAGAGCAAATCGCAGCTTCTATTAAAAAAGTTATTCCAACGTTTACACTAGACTACGATGTAGATCCTGTTCGCCAAGCGATAGCAAATAGCTGGCCAGACTCAATTGATGCTACTGCAGCTAAAAAAGAGTGGGGCTTTACTTATCAATATGATTTAGATGCGATGACAAAAGACATGCTTGAAAAATTAGCTTCTAAATAAGTATTTATATAATAAAACAGCTGATACTTAGATAATAAGTGTCAGCTCAGATTGAAGACAAAAGGCAGTTGGAATGAGCACATTCCAACTGCCTTTAAAATTTTTCTTAATTTTATTCAATATATCTCAATCATTAACTAGAACTTTAAATCAATCGTAACATCCAATTTACTTACTAAATAGTCTTGCAGAACAATTTGTTCCAATGCAATTACCTCTAATTGGTCCGCTCATCGTTTTTCATCACCTCAAGATTATTCTTATTACCAATCTATTTGTTATGATAAATACTTTTTCATTTCTAGAAAATCGTTGAAAAAGGCGACACTCCTGCGGGAATAGCGTTCGTCGAAGACCCCGCAGCGAAGCGAGGAGACTGAGACAACGCCCGCGGAAAGGGAGGGCACTGAAAAACCTTAGCTTTTAATTTTTTTATATACTCGCCATCAAAAAAGACAATTTTTCGTTCGATTTTGAACGAAAAATTGCCTTTTTCTCCTGTTTTTTTTTACTTTTCTTCCTTCAATAGGCTCATAATTCTTTTCAGATTTACTGCAAAGATTGCCATTGCACCTTGCATCTGTATACCGAATAGACCCGCGGATGATGCTACATCATACCCGTGTCTANAGAACGGGCTTAAGTTGAGGGTTTCTTGGTTTGAAATCATAGGAAGCACCACCTGCATATTAGTACTTTTATTATAATGGAGAAGGAAGGAATTGTGTGAAACTATGTGTTGTTTGGAGAAGCGTCCACTCGACTCCAGCGGGAAAGCGTAGTAATTTAGACCCCACAGGAGCTTGCGACGAGGAGGCTAAATTCTTCGCCCGTGGAAAGCGAGCGGTAAGCTTCGGAAAACTACGGGGGAACTACATTAAAAGTGAAACTATATGGACTTTTTCAGTGGCCTCCCTTTCCGCGGGCGTTCCCTCAGCCTCCTCGCTTCGAGGGCACTGAAAAAGTGTTATTCTAATAAATTTTCTTTCAAATAGTCGTTAAGAGAATTTATCGCTTTGGCACTCGCTTTCCGCAGGCGAGCGACGAGCCTCCTCCTTCGTTCTGCTTGAGGGCACTGAAAAAGTGTCATTCATATAAATTATCTATCAAATAGTCCTAAGAGAATTTAGCTCTTTGGCATTCGCTTTCCGCGGGCGAGCGACGAGCCTCCTCCTACGCTTCGCTTCGTGCGGGGTCTCGTCTGTCTCGCTTTCCCGCAGGAGTCTCATGCGTCGCGCTAAATTCTCTTAAATAAATACAGCAAATAGTTCCTATAAAAATAATAATTTTGAGTTTTTCAGTGGCCTCCTCTGCTTCGTGCGGGGTCTCCGACTGTCTCGCTTTCCCGCAGGAGTCTCATGCGTCGCGCAAAATTCTCTTAAATAAATACAGCAAATAGTTCCTATCAAAATACTAATTCGAGTTTTTCAGTGCGCTCCTCGCTTCGCTGTGGGTCTTCGACCAACGCTATTCCCGCAGGAGTGGAGCCTTTTTCAACGATTTTCTAAAACTAGAATAGTAAAGTGAAGATTGTGTTTGATCCCCTCTATTTTTTGCTCCAGACGTTCCTTATACAGGCGACGGACAAACGACTGCCATAGGATTACCGAAAAAGAGAACGGAAAGTGGTTTACCACTTCTCGTTCCTCTTAATGCTTATCCGGAAATAAGGTGGCCAACGTGCTGTCAAAAGCAAGCTAGAAACGATGAATAGAAGATGCACTTAAGAAGCTCTTGCGCTTTTGTTCATAATTCTTATGCAATAATTGTCGTAAAAAAAGAATGATTTGCACCGTTCATTTGACAAGTTTCTTATAAAAGTCATGCTACGATTTAGGCAAAGGAGGAGAGCTATGTACGCAGAAGTAATGATTGCGACCAATACTTTTTTCAACTACACCGTATTAGCATTTGCGAACAAGATTGGCTGGATTGAAAACAAAAAAAGATATTTGTTTCTTTCTGCTTTTACTGCTGGAGTTATTACAGTAACTTTCTCTCACCAAATCATTACTGTTTTTTTATCTTTCTTTCTGATGATTGGGATTGCATTTTGGAGAAAACGAACGCAAATCGTCAAAGCCATTTCGTTAACATTACTTGCTAGTCTATTTGCTGGAGGATTATTAACAGCAATTGCACCTTTATACAGTCGAAGTAGCAATCTCTTTATGATTGTGAATTTTGCGTTGATTGTAACAGGGGGATTATATTTCTTAACCAAACATGTATTGCAAATTCATATAGCTCATTCAGAAAGAGAATTGTTACTTACCTCCAATTTGATGTTATTTGGTCAAACTAAGGAACTAACTCTTTTTATTGACTCAGGTAATGTTTGCAAAGAACCACTTTCCAACGATCCCGTGCATTTTGTAGCCGCTGAAGTATTACAAGATATTATCCCCGATTCGTTGTTTCAAGCTCTATGTGATTGGAAGTTTGATAAAAGAGTTGGATTGGACAATCTACCAATAGAATATTCCAGCAAATTGCGATTAATACCAATTTCCACTATACAGCAAGAAAAAACCTGGGTCATTGGGATGAAGTACGATCGATGGACTATAAAGGAACAAGAATTACCAAAAGGATATATTGTCATGACAAAGCTGAGAGATAAATTTCCACATGGAGCAGAAGGAATATTACATAGCTCCTCATATTACCATCTGAAGAAAAGGAGTGTCGGATAATGTTGTTGAAGTTTTTTCGTCGTATCTATTATTGGTTTCTTTCATTTAAAAGAAGTGGAGTCCACTATATTGGTGGTAACGAATCGCTGCCTAAACCATTATCCAGAGATGAAGAAAGAGAAATGCTCCTTGCTTTTATGGATGGAGACGAATATGCACGTGATGTTTTAATCGAGCGAAATTTAAGACTCGTTGTGTATATTGCTAGGAGATTTGACCAAACAAATACGAATATAGAAGATTTAATAAGTATAGGTTCTATTGGACTTATAAAAGCAGTGGAAACATTTAATTTAGATAAAGGTATAAAATTAGCAACGTATGCATCAAGATGTATTGAAAACGAAATATTGATGCACTTGCGTAAAACGAATCGAATGAAATCAGAAGTGTCCTTCGATGAACCTCTAAATTCCGATTCAGATGGAAACGAATTGCTTTTATCCGATATTTTAGGTACAAGTGAAGATTTAATCATTGAAGATGTGGAAAAAAAGTTGGAACGTCAACATGTTTTTGAGGCAATTAATCTACTCGGAAACAGAGAAAAGTATATAATGCAATGTCGCTTCGGATTAAATGGGAGAGAAGAAATGACGCAGAAAGAAGTTGCGGATCATTTAGGGATTTCTCAATCATATATTTCACGCTTAGAGAAAAAAATAATTTTAGATTTAAAAGAGCTACTAAATGAACCTATAGCTTGATGGGTGAAATTGGATGAATCTGCTTTCGAATAAACTTCCAACTACCGGACAAACTGACTAAGAACAATTAAAAAGTCCGGAGGAAGATCTATGACGAGAACAAAAGTAGAATTATGCGGCATCGATACATCAAAGCTTCCTTTACTTTCCCATGAACAAATGAAAGCACTATTTATTCGTTTACAGGCTGGAGAAGATTCGGTAAAAGATGAGTTAGTTATGTGTAATTTAAGATTAGTATTAAGTCTTGTTCAACGATTTGCATATCGTGGGGAACAAGCAGACGACTTATTCCAAGTTGGCTGTATTGGACTAATTAAGTCCATTGAAAATTTTGACTTAAAGCATAATGTTCGCTTTTCAACGTATGCGGTTCCTATGATAATTGGTGAAATAAAAAGACATCTGCGTGACCATCATTCTGTAAGAGTTTCTAGGTCACTACGAGATATCGCATATAAAGCGATGAAAGCAAAGGAACAGTATATTAATGATCATTTACAAGAACCTACATTAGATGATTTATCTAAAGTGTTGGATATTCCAGTGGAAGATATATTATTATCATTAGACGCTATACAAGATCCTGTTTCGTTACAAGAACCCATTTTTAGTGATGGGGGCGATGCTATCTATATGATGGACCAATTATGTGATAATGATGTATCGGAAGAACAGTGGGTCACATATTTTACAGTAAAGGAAACCTTCCAAAAATTAGATACTAGACAGAAGAAAATCTTAACAAAACGAATTTATTATGGTGCCACACAAACTGAAATTGCTTTAGATCTTGGTCTATCACAAGCGCAAATTTCACGTTTAGAAAAGAGCGCATTGTCCACTATTCAAAGTCAATTGAATCCGAAAGAATCTTAACACTTTTCCTTTCTAGAAAAAGCGTTTCAGACTGTAGACTAACTCTAAAAATATGTTAGCTACAGTCTTTTTGTATTTATATAGGATGGGTTATGATTTCCGAAGCTTACCAATCGCTTACCGCAGGAGAGGGCACTAAAAAACTGTCTATTCGTTAAGATAAATACTTTTCATTTCTAGAAAATAGTTGAAAAAAGCGACACTCCTGCGGGAATAGCGTTAGCCGAAGACATCCGCAGCGCAGCGAAGGAGGCTACTGAAAAACTCAAAATTATTATATTTATAGGAACTATTTATTGTATTTCATTTAAAAGAATTTAGCACGACGCATGAGACTCCTGCGGGAAAGCGAGACAGACGAGACCCCGCACGAAGCGAAGCGTAGGAGGAGGCTCGTCGATCGCCCGCGGAAAGCGAATGCCAAAGCGATAAATTCTCTTAGGACTATTAATTTATTTGAATGGCACTTTTTCAGTGCCCTTGAGTATGGCAATCGAGTAGGCTAAAGCTATGCCCACGCCGCAGCGGAAATTAACTGCTTTCACTCTTATTTCATTATAAATAAAATTGACTGTTACGCTTTTTCTTTTTAGAAAAAGCGTTTTTTTGTTTGTCGTTCATATAATGAGTAAAGGAGGTTAAAGATGAAATTTTCTGAGGCGCAACAAAAGGAAGTAATTGAAGCAAGCAGTGGCCAATTACTAGGGTATATAGTGGATGCTGAAATTGACAAGGAAACAGGATTCATCGTGTCATTCCTCGTAGAAGCTCAAGGGGCCTACCCAACATTTTTTAACAAAAAAAGGGAAACTAAAAAAATTGCTGTTCAAAATATAGCTATAATTGGAAAAGATGTTATTATTGTTGCAAAAAATATGTAACAAGATTGATTCAGCATTGATAAAACAGCCTTTCATTGATACAATAAACAGAAACAAATGATGAAAAGTTGGTTTATACATGACAAATGTTCAACAAAATTTAAATCAAATTACTAATAATGTGAACGATGCTTGTACACGTTCGAATCGTAACCCTTCGGAAGTTACTATTATTGCTGTTACAAAAGAAGTATCCGTAGAAAGAACCGAAGAAGTAATTCAATCAGGTATTACGCATTTAGGTGAAAATAGACCTGAAGGATTAAAAAAGAAACTGGATGCCATTAAGAATAATATTAAATGGCATTACATAGGGACACTACAAACGAGAAAAGTGAAATCTGTGATAAATGATGTAGATATTTTGCATTCATTGGATCGACTAAGTTTAGCAGATGAAATAGAAAAGAGAGCGGTTTCTACAAAGGATTGCTTTGTACAAGTAAATGTTTCAGAAGAGGAATCGAAACATGGATTATCAATGGAAGCTGTAGAAGATTTTATAAAAAATCTTGAAAAATATTCTCGAATTCGAGTTATTGGATTAATGACGATGGCACCGATTACAGAAGATGAATCCGTTATTCGTACAGTATTCAGCAACTTAAAAAAGTTACAATTGAAAATTGCTGGACAACAAATACCATATGCACCTTGTACAGAATTATCGATGGGAATGTCTGGAGATTATGAAATTGCAATAGAAGAAGGCGCAACATATGTAAGAATTGGAACAGCACTAGTCGGTAAAGAGAGGGTGGAAATTAAATGAGCATGAAAGACTGGATGAAAAATTTCTTCTACCTAGATGAAGAGGAAGAAACTTCAACAGGACAACAGCCAAAACCTCAACAACAAAAATCAGTGGAAAATCAAATGAGACAGCAAAATGTAAAACAGCCTGCAGTAAAAGATAAAAAAATTAATTCAACACAAAAGGAAATGGCTGCAACTAATCTTGTGAGCATTCAAAATGTACAAAAGTCATCTAAAGTAATCTTAATCGAGCCGCGTGTCTATGCAGAAGCTCAAGATATTTCAGAGCATTTGAAGAGTAAAAAAGCCGTTATTGTAAATTTACAACGAATTGACAAAGAACAAGGAATAAGAATAATCGACTTTTTAAGTGGAACAGTGTACGCTTTAGGTGGAGACATACAAAGAATAGGTACGGATATTTTCCTTTGTGCACCAGATTCCGTAGAAGTAGCTGGAGCAATATCGGACTATTATTACAACGACCTAGATTAATAGAGGAGTAATAATTATTATGGTATTAGTATTAACATTGTTAAATCAAGCAGTTGTACTGTATACGTACGCATTAGTAATTTACATTTTAATGTCATGGGTACCTAGCATACAGGAATCAAGTTTTGGACGATTATTAGGGAAAATTTGTGAACCATATTTAGATCCATTTAGAAAGATCATTCCGCCACTGGGAATGATTGATATCTCTCCGATTGTTGCAATATTTGTTTTAAATCTTGCGAGAAAAGGGATTTTTTCATTAATAGTATATCTCTAAACCTCACTAAAGTGAGGTTTCATGTAGTAGAAAAATTAAGTTTTCGAAGGTATCACTTCAGACTGACTTGAAAACGCTTGTCAGTCGAGGCGCAGAAGCGCGAGGCGGAAGCGAATAGAACTTAAGTTCATGAGCTTACAACGAGCGCAAGCAACGAAGAATGAAAGCGTTTGTCAACAGTCTGAAACCTCACTAAAGTGAGGTTTTTTACTATATCTGAGAGGGAATATTAACATGGAAAATGTACTACAACACTTTAGAAAAGAAGAACAGCCTTTTATTGAACAAGTTGTAAATATGATGCGGGAAATAGAGGATCGTTATGCACCAAAGTTAACAGATTTTTTAGATCCAAGACAGCAATTCATTGTAGATTCTATACGTAGACAATATGAAGATATTGAATCCCGTACAGAAGGTGTTTTGGATGATGCAGAAAGAAATAGAGTCTTATTATATCCTTCCTATTATGCCCCAACTAATGAGGAGTTTGCGATGGTTGTAGTAGAAGTGAATTATCCTATGAAATTTATTACGCTACTCCATAAAGATGTATTAGGATCTATAATGTCTCTCGGAATCGATCGAAGTAAGTTTGGGGATATTCGAGTAGAAGATGGGATCGTTCAATTTGTTGTGGCAGCTGAAGTGATCGACTACGTTAGAGCAAACTTAACGTCCATTGGAAAAGTAAAAGTACAGGTTGAAGTTGTGGACGACCCATCTAAGTATATTTTACAGAAAGAGGAATGGCATACTGAAGCTCTTACAGTTAGTTCCTTAAGATTAGATACTGTAATTTCTGCTGTTTTTAATATATCGAGACAAAAATCCTCCTCTTTCATTCAAGGAGGTAAAGTTAAGGTGAACTGGGCCGAGAAAGATCAAATATCTTTGGAACTTCAAGAATTAGACTTACTTTCTATAAGAGGATTAGGTAGAGTCAAGTTATTAATGATTGAAGGTAGAACAAAAAAAGACAAAATACGACTTCAAATTGGAAGGTTAGAGCAAAAAAATTAAATAATCTGTAAAAATGTTCGAATTATGATGTTTTCACTCTATAGTGAAGGTATAATAGAATGTAAGAATGATAGCCAAAGTAAAGGAGATGGAATATATGCCATTAACACCTCTTGATATACATAACAAGGAATTCAGTAAAGGATTTAGAGGATACAACGAAGATGAAGTAAATGAATTCTTAGATCAAATTATGAAAGACCTTGAGATTCTTATAAAAGAAAAAAAGGATCTTGAAACAAAGTTGAAATCGTCAAGCGAAAAAGTAGGGCATTTCACATCAATTGAAGAGACTTTACATAAATCTATTGTTGTCGCACAAGAAGCAGCGGAAGAGGTTCGACGTAATTCACAAAAAGAAGCGAAGCTAATTGTGAAAGAAGCAGAAAAAAATGCAGATCGAATTGTAAACGAAGCACTTACAAAAGCTAGAAGGATTGCTTTAGAGATTGAAGAGTTGAAAAAACAATCTAAAGTGTTCCGGAATCGCTTTAAAATGCTAGTAGAAGCTCAATTAGACTTAATCAATACAGATGATTGGAATCATTTAATGGAGTATGATGTCGATACTACTACAATAGATCGTATTTCTGCTACAGAAGACTAATACATTTCTTGACTGATGGACCTACATTTCCTATAATAATTTCATATCAAATAAACATGCGTTGAAAAAGACGTCTAAATTAGATTTCGAATAAGCGACTTGGGGATGGTGAAAGCTCAAGCAATGAAACTTTTTTAGATTATCACTTTGGAGCAAAGACACTGAATAAAGCTAGTAAGTATCTTCGGATTATGCCCCGTTACGGCATACTAAGCGGCGGTTTTTTCGGAAATCGCAAGTAGGGTGGTACCGCGAGTATGAACTTCTCGTCCCTTTTTGGGATGAGGAGTTTTTTTGTTGCTCAAAAGCAAGGCGCTTTCGCTTTTAAAATAAAAGGAGGAATTTTAGATGGAATACAAAGACACGTTATTAATGCCAAAAACAGATTTCCCAATGCGTGGAAATTTACCGGTAAAAGAATTAGAAATACAAGAAAAATGGGCTGAAATGGATATTTATAAAAAAGTTCAAGAAAGAACAGCAGATCGTCCTTTCTTTGTATTACATGATGGGCCTCCATACGCTAATGGTGATATTCATATTGGGCATGCATTGAACAAAGTATTAAAAGATATGATTGTCCGTCATAAGTCAATGACAGGTTTCCGTGCACCATATGTACCAGGTTGGGATACTCACGGTTTACCAATCGAGCAAGCACTAACAAACAAAGGTGTTAAACGAAAAGAAATGTCATTAGCAGAATTCCGAAAGCTTTGTGAAGAATATGCTTACGAACAAATTAACAACCAACGTACTCAATTTAAACGTCTAGGTGTTCGTGGAGATTGGGATAATCCTTATGTAACACTTACTCCAGCATTTGAATCTCGGCAAATCGAAGTATTTGGTGCAATGGCGAAAAAAGGCTATATCTATAAAGGATTGAAACCTGTATATTGGTCACCATCAAGTGAATCTGCACTAGCAGAAGCAGAAATTGAATATCAAGATAAAAAATCACCATCTATTTATGTAAGTTTTGCAGTTACAGAAGGAAAAGGTGTACTTGAAGAAGGAACTAAGTTCATCATCTGGACGACTACGCCTTGGACAATTCCAGCAAACCAAGGTATAGCACTTCATCCAGAAGTAGAATATGCAGTCGTTCATGCGAAAGACTCTAAATATGTTGTAGCTAAAGACTTAGTAGAATCTGTTGCAACAGAGCTTGGTTGGGAAGAGTATTCAGTTGAACGTACACTAGCTGGAGAAAAAATGGAGCGTATCATTGCTAAACATCCACTTTATGATCGCGACTCATTAGTAATTCTTGGGGATCATGTTACAACTGAATCTGGTACTGGATGTGTTCATACAGCACCAGGACATGGGGAAGATGACTTCTACGTTGGTAAAGCATACGGTTTAGACGTATTAAGTCCAGTTGATGATCGTGGTGTAATGACTGCTGAAGCTCCTGGCTTCGAAGGGTTATTTTATGATACTGCAAACAAAGCAATTACAGAAGCTTTGGATGCAGCTGGAGCACTTGAAAAGCTTACTTTCTTTACACATTCGTATCCACATGATTGGCGTACAAAAAAACCAGTAATTTATCGTGCAACTGCTCAATGGTTTGCTTCGATAGAAGCATTTAGAAGCGAACTATTACAAGCAATTCGTGATACTAAATTCACACCTGCTTGGGGAGAAACTCGATTATTTAACATGATCCGTGATCGTGGAGATTGGTGTATTTCCCGTCAACGTGTTTGGGGTGTTCCGATTCCTGTGTTCTATACAGAAGATGGAGAACCAATCTTGACAGAAGAAACAATTTTACATGTATCGAAATTATTCCGTGAACATGGTTCAAATATTTGGTTTGAAAAAGAAGCAAAAGAATTACTACCAGCTGGATTTACACATCCAGGAAGTCCAAACGGTCTTTTCACGAAAGAAACAGATATTATGGACGTATGGTTTGATTCAGGTTCTACACATCAGGCTGTATTAGAAGAACGAGATGATTTAGTTTTCCCAGCTGATTTATATTTAGAAGGATCCGACCAATATCGAGGTTGGTTTAACTCCTCACTAATTACTAGTACTGCAATGTTCGGTCATGCACCGTATAAAGGACTTTTAAGTCATGGATTTATACTAGATGGTGATGGTCGTAAAATGAGTAAATCGCTTGGTAATGTAGTCGTTCCGGCTAAGGTGATGAATCAACTAGGTGCAGATATTCTTCGTTTATGGGTTGCTTCAGTTGATTATACGGCAGATGTACGTGTATCTGATGCAATCATTAAACAAGTAACAGAAGTATACCGTAAGATCCGTAATACATTCCGCTTTTTACATGGAAATATTACAGACTTTCATCCAGTGAATGACCGTGTGGAATTTAAAGAGCTTCGTGAAGTAGATCAATATATGTATATGAAACTTCAAGAGGTTATTAAATCAGTAAGAGCTGCTTATGATCGCTATGATTTTGCAAGTGTTTATCACAATGTAAATAACTTTGTTGCAGGTGAATTAAGCTCATTCTATCTAGATATTGCTAAAGATGTTGTCTATATCTATGGTGCTGATAGCAAAGATCGCCGTGCGATGCAAACGGTTATGTATGATACACTTCTTTCACTATTAAAATTAATGACGCCAATCTTACCGCATACGACAGATGAGCTTTGGGCTTATTTAGAACATGAAACAGAAGAAAGTGTTCAATTAACAGATATGCCGGAAGCTACGGAGCATCCAGAATTTGAAACTTTAGCTCCAAAATGGTTGAAAATTATGGAATTACGAGATGATGTATTAAAAGCTTTAGAAGAAGCTCGAAATGCAAAAACTATAGGTAAATCTCTTGAAGCGAAAGTAACATTATATGTAAACGATGAATTCCGTTCATTGCTTGAAGTGGAGAACATTGACTTTGCTCAATTATTTATCGTATCCCAATTTGAAATTGGAGGATCACGACAAGATGCTACGGAAGATTGCTTAGCTCTTGAAAATGCCTCTGTATTAGTTGAAAAGGCAGTGGGAGAGAAATGTGATCGTTGTTGGACAATTTCAGAAACAGTTGGTGCAAATGAAGCACATACAACATTATGCGCACGTTGTGCTGAGGTTGTTGAAAAGTATTACGTATAATAAATTAGATAGAGCCAATATCTCCAGAGTAGGAGCTAGGTTTCATAAAGGTAGAATTCCTAATATTTTCTAATTTACTTTTGGGAGTGTGGTCCGAATTTAGTAGGACCACACTTTTCTATATAAAATGGAAAGTGATTATGATAGCTCTTTTACGAATAGAGACAATGTATGGTAAACTATTGTAGATTCTTTTAACTTTATATAGTTTGGTTTGAACCTAGCTAAGTAAAGTTAAAGTCTCCGGCGGAAGTCACAGATTATAAATAGAAGTTATCGAGCACTCACGATAAAATCTGGATGCAAATACGCCATGGTGAATTTGATATTTGGGGGAACTAATATGTGGAAATATTATGGACTCGCAGCGTTTGTAATTGCGCTTGATCAGTGGACAAAATGGCTAGTTGTTAAAAATATGGAACTAGGTGAACGAATAATTATTTTAGATCCTTATCTGGC
Source organism: Psychrobacillus vulpis (assembly GCF_006861825.1). Taxonomy (GTDB): domain Bacteria; phylum Bacillota; class Bacilli; order Bacillales_A; family Planococcaceae; genus Psychrobacillus; species Psychrobacillus vulpis. The sequence continues at coordinate 57,963 of NZ_VDGI01000003.1, forward strand.
ACTACTATCTCATCGAAATCGTGGGGCAGCATGGGGAATGCTACAAGGGCAAATGGGGTTATTTGCAATCATTACGATTGCTGTAGTTATCGGGATAATATATTATTTTCATAAAGAAGCCAAAGGTAAGCCAATGTTTCAAGTTGGTTTAATGATGTTGTTAGGTGGAGCGATTGGTAACTTTATCGATCGACTCTGGAGAAAAGAAGTAGTTGATTTTGCTGACGTTTTAATACCAATCATTAATTACGATTTTCCAATTTTTAATATTGCCGACTCTGCATTAACAATAGGTGTAGTGATCATCATTTTATTCATACTAAAAGAAGAACGAGCTGAAAAGAAAAAGGTGAAGTAATGGAAGAATTAACATTTTTAATTGAAGAAGAGCAAGCAAAAGAAAGAATTGACAAGGCAATTGCTTCTTTCGATACGGACTGGTCGCGTTCACAAATCCAAAACTATTTAAAAGATGGACATGTTTTAGTGAACGGTGAAACAGTGAAATCGAATTACAAAGTGAAGAAAGGAGACGTAATAGTTGTTACAACTCCTGAAGCGATTCCACTTGATGTTGTTGCTGAAAACTTGAATTTAGAAATCGTTTACGAAGATGAGGATGTTGTTGTAGTGAATAAGCCACGTGGTATGGTTGTTCACCCAGCGCCTGGACATACTTCAGGAACGCTCGTAAATGGTTTGATGTATCAAATCAAAGATCTATCAGGCATAAATGGTGTGATGCGCCCTGGTATTGTTCATCGAATTGATAAAGATACAAGTGGACTATTAATGGTTGCAAAAAACGATGTTGCACATGAATCATTAGTTGATCAATTAGTGAAAAAGACAGTGACACGAAAATATATTGCTTTAGTACATGGACGGATTGCACATGATAAAGGAACAATCGATGCTCCTATTGGTCGTGATAAAAAGGATCGACAAAGTATGGCAGTAGTAGATAATGGAAAGCATGCTGTAACGCATTTTCGTGTATTAGATCGTTTTGAAAACTTTACACTAGTTGAGTGTCAATTAGAAACAGGAAGAACGCATCAAATTCGAGTGCATATGAAATATATAGGATATCCATTAGCAGGTGACCCAAAATATGGTCCGAAAAAAACGGTAGACTTTGATGGTCAAGTACTACATGCAGAAGTGCTAGGGTTTATCCAGCCGAAAACTGGTGAGTATTTAGAGTTCTCTTATCCACTTCCAGAGGATTTCAAAAATTTATTGGATCATTTGAAAAACAATCATTGATTTATGAAAAGATGTGCTTTATAATAACTTAGAAAAGTAAATAGCTTCACCTTTAATAACAGTCCAGAGAGGCTGAGAAGGTATATGTGAAAAGTGACTCACTAATAGTCTGCGGACTAAATCTCATTCATTGAGGTTAGAGCTTACGACGAATGTCACAGATTTTGTTAATAAATTCATCGACTTAGATCGATGCACTGTTTTCTGCTACATGCTTTTAGCAGGAGCACAAAATCTGGATGTTAAAACGTCAAGGCGAATTTGATTAGTTGAGTTTACCCTATTTTATTACGCACATACAACCTCTTGGGCTTCTCTAGCTCAAGAGGTTTTTTATGTTCTTAGAATAGGAGGGTAATGATGGCAGAAAAAGCAAGTATTTTAGATGAACAATCTATCAATCGAGCATTAACACGAATTGCTCATGAAATAATTGAACGAAATAAAGGTATTGAAGAGTGTATTCTAGTTGGTATTAAAACGAGGGGAGCTTTTTTAGCAAAAAGGCTAGCCAAAAAAATAGAAAGTATTGAAGGTAAACCGATTAAAATTGGGGAACTTGATATTACATTGTACAGAGATGACTTATCTTTAAAAAATGATTCCAATGAGCCACTCGTTCAACAAGTTGATATTACACATGATGTCGCAAATAAAAAAGTAGTTTTAGTCGATGATGTACTTTATACAGGAAGAACAGTACGGGCAGCAATGGATGCCGTAATGGATTTAGGGAGGCCTGCACAAATTCAACTCGCTGTATTAGTAGATCGAGGACATCGCGAGCTACCAATCAGGGCAGATTATGTTGGAAAAAATATTCCAACTTCTAGCAGCGAACGAATTGTTGTAAAAGTAACAGAAACAGATGGGGTAGACGGAGTTACGATTAATGATTAACAAATTCGTATAAAAGGTAGGAATAGTCTATGTCAAATACAGTTTTAGATGTACAAGAAAAACCGAATGGAGCCCAACTTGTAACATTAAGCTTTCAGCATATGTTTGCCATGTTTGGATCTACAATATTAGTTCCACAACTAGTTGGATTAAGCCCCGCAATCGCATTATTAACAAGCGGTATAGCAACGATTTTCTTCTTGTTAATTACGAAATTTCAAGTTCCTGCTTATTTAGGATCATCGTTTGCTTTTATCGCCCCTATAATTCTAGCAACAAAAGTAGGCGGCATTGGTAGTGCAATGATTGGTGGAATGTTCGTCGGAATTACATACGGACTCGTAGCATTAGTCATATGGAAAAGTGGTTATAAGTGGATTATGAAACTGTTACCACCAATCGTAGTTGGTCCAGTAATAATGGTAATTGGTCTTGGATTAGCAGGGGTTGCAGTTGATATGGCGATGAATATCAATGTGGATGGACAGTCGGTGTATAGTTTTACACATTTCTCTGCTGCACTTGTTACACTATTTGCAGCCATATTCTGTACAATATTCTTTAAAAATATATTAAGCACAATGCCGATTTTAATCGGATTAATTGTTGGTTATATATACTCAGCGGCAATCGGAATTATTGATTACACTGCAGTAAAAGAAGCTGAATGGTTTGAAATGCCACCATTCTTAATCCCTGGAGTAGATTACGATTTTGTAATCACATCTAAATTATTATTAATCATGGTACCAATCGTAATTGTAACGATTTCGGAGCATATAGGGCATCAATTAGTACTTGGGAAAGTAGTTAACCGTGACTATATAAAAGAACCAGGTTTACATCGATCTTTACTTGGAGATGGTTTTGGGACATTTGTTAGTTCGTTAATCGGGGGTCCTCCGAAAACAACTTATGGTGAAAATATTGGTGTATTAGCAATTACACGTGTTTATAGTGTGTATGTCATTTTAGGAGCAGCTATCATTGCAATCGCTATCTCCTTCTTAGGAAAAGTAATGGCTGTTATTGCAACAATACCAACTGCTGTTCTTGGTGGAGTTTCGATCTTATTGTTTGGTATTATCGCTTCGAGTGGACTTCGTATGCTTGTAGAAAATAATATCGACTTTGGAAATAATCGAAACTTAGTCATTGCTTCCGTAATACTAGTAATCGGTATCGGTGGAGCAAAATTTGTTGTAACAGAATCATTAAGCATCGAAGGAATGGCTTTGGCCGCTATTATCGGTGTAATATTAAATCTAATATTACCTGGAAGAAAAGATGAAGCTATTGCAGGTATGAAAGAAAAAAGTGAATAGATGACCTTTTAAATTGTTGTCCTGTGAGTCAACGAAAGGTTCAGTAAGACTAGTGGGAGCTATGTATAGATTCCATTGCTAGTCTATGCATAAATGAACCTTCTCGAGACTTTTCGAGAAGGTTTTTTTATAAAAGAAGGGGGATACGATAATGAACAACTTAGTATCAATGACAGATCTATCTGCTGAACAAATTATGGCAGTTATAAAGCAAGCACAACTATTTAGAGAAGGTGCGATATCACAATTAAGTAAAAGCTATACAATGGCCAATTTGTTTTTTGAACCGAGCACACGTACAAAAATGAGCTTTGAAATGGCAGAAAGAAAATTACAAATTGAAGTACTCCCCTTCGAATCAGGTTTTTCCAGTACATTAAAAGGTGAAACGCTTTACGATACGATAAAAGTATTAGAATCAATTGGAATTGATGCATTGGTGATTAGACATGAAGAAAATAATTTCTTCGAATCATTAATTGGAAAAGTGAAACCAGTAATCATTAATGGTGGAGATGGAACAGGAAATCATCCAACTCAAAGCCTTTTAGATATCTATACAATTTGGCAAGAGTTTGGAACGTTAGAAGATAAAGTTATCAGTATTGTTGGAGACGTTTCACATAGTAGAGTAGCAAGATCAAATGCACATGCACTTACAAGACTCGGAGCAAAGGTACGTTTTGTATGTCCTCCACAATGGCAAGGAGAGTTCGATGCAATAAACGAATTTGACGAAGTAATTGAATCGAGTGATGTCATCATGATGTTAAGAGTTCAGCACGAAAGACATGATGGAAATACTTCTTTTTCAAAAGAGGATTATCATGAGGCTTTTGGTTTAACAATAGAAAGAGAAAAACGAATGAAAGAAAGCTCCATTATTATGCATCCAGGTCCGTTCAATAGAGATGTTGAGATTGCAAGTGAGTTGATAGAGTGTAATCGTTCAAGGATTTTTAAACAAATGGAAAATGGAGTTTATGTTCGCATGGCTGTCATTGAAATGATTTTGAAAGGGAGAGAATAGAATGACGAAAATTATTCAGAACGTTCAAATGTTAAACAATGATGGAGAATTAGAAATTACAACCATCGTACTGCAAGATGGAAAAATTGCGAAAATCGAAGCGAATGTAACAGCAGAAGATGCAGAAGTAATAGATGGTAAAGGAATGTTAGTTTCACCAGGCTTTATAGATGTTCATGTACATTTACGGGAGCCAGGTGGCGAGCATAAAGAAACAATTGAAACAGGAACGAAAGCTGCTGCTAAAGGTGGATATACAACGATTTGTGCGATGCCTAATACAAGACCAGTTCCAGATACTGTGGAAAACTTCTCTCATGTATTAGATTTAGTAGAAAAAAATGCACTTGTTCGTGTTCTACCTTATGCCTCTATTACAATTCGTCAAGCAGGTAAAGAAAGAACTGATATCGAATCGTTGAAACAACTTGGTGCATTTGCGATTACGGATGATGGTGTAGGTGTACAAGCTGCAAGTACAATGCTTGAGGCGATGGAGGAAGCAGCGAAATATAACATCCCAGTTGTCGCACACTGTGAAGATAATACATTAATATACGGTGGTGTAATGCATAAAGGAAAGAGAAGTGAAGAATTAGCATTAAAAGGTATTCCTTCTGTTTCTGAATCTGTACATATTGCGCGAGATATTTTACTCGCAGAAGCTGCAGGTGCTCATTACCATGTGTGTCACGTAAGCACAAAAGAGTCTGTTCGTGTCATTCGAGACGCAAAAAAAGCGGGAGTACATGTCACAGCGGAAGTTAGTCCACATCATTTACTACTTTGTGAAGACGATATTCCATCAAATGATGCAAACTGGAAAATGAACCCTCCACTAAGAGCAAAAGAGGATATGCTAGCACTTAGAGAAGGTTTATTAGACGGAACTTTAGATTTTGTTGCGACAGATCATGCACCACATTCAGAAGAAGAGAAAGCGAATGGGTTTGAAAAAGCACCATTTGGAATTGTTGGATTGGAAACTGCATTTCCTTTACTTTACACATACTTTGTAAAAAATGGTGAATGGACGTTAAAACAATTATTAGACTATCTTACGACAAAGCCTTCCAATGTTTTCGGATTCGAATTTGGAAAGCTCGAAGTTGGAGCGCCAGCTGATTTAGTTTTAATCGATTTAGAAAAAGAACAAGTAATTGACAAAGAAGCATTTTTATCCAAAGGGAAAAATACACCATTTAACGGATGGGTTTGCACTGGATGGCCGCAAGTAACTATTTACAACGGAGAAATCGTATGGCAGGAGGAGAACGTATGAAAACGAGATATTTAATATTAGAAGACGGTACAGTATTTAAAGGGAATGCATTTGGTAGTGAAGAAGGAACGATCGGAGAGGTAATCTTCACTACTGCAATGACAGGGTATCAAGAATCCATATCAGATCCTTCGAACTGTGGTCAAATATTAACGTTCACTTATCCTATGGTAGGAAACTATGGGATTAATCCAGATGATTTCGAAGCGATAGAGCTAGGTCTCTCAGGTGTAGTAATTCGAGAGCTTGCAGAACAACCTTCAAACTTTAGAAGTGCAGGTACATTAAGTGATTTTTTAGAAGCAAAAAATGTTCCTGGTATTGAAGGAATTGATACGAGAAAGTTAACGCGTATCATTCGAAAGCATGGCTCTTTAAAAGGGCATTTAACAAAAGCTGGTGAAGAAGTAGATGTTGCAAAAGTGGTAGAAACACTTAAAGCTACTGAAATTAAGATAAATGTAGTGGAACAAGTTTCAACTAAAAGACCTTATCCAAGTCCAGGTCGTGGTAAAAGAGTTGTCCTTGTTGACTTTGGTATGAAACACGGTATTTTAAGAGAATTAAACAAACGAAATTGCGACGTTATAGTCGTTCCTTATAACACAACTGCAAAAGAAATTTTAGGGATGAACCCGGATGGAGTAATGCTATCAAATGGACCTGGAGATCCAACAGATATTCCAGAAGTAATTGCAATGGTAAAAGAAATTATCGGGCAAGTACCGATTTTCGGAGTATGTCTTGGACATCAGCTAATTTCGCTAGCAAGCGGAGCAACTTCCTTTAAACTGAAATTCGGACATCGTGGTGGAAACCATCCTGTTAAGGATTTAATAACAGGAAGAACAGAGCTTACATCTCAAAATCATGGATTTGCAATCGATGCTGACTCATTAGCAAATACTGATTTAGAAATTACACATGTTGCGCTTAATGATGGAACTGTAGAAGGTGTAAGACATAAAAAATTTCCAGTGTATTCTGTTCAGTTCCACCCAGAAGGATCATGTGGACCAGAAGATTCTACTCACTTATTCGATCAATTTATCGAACTAATGAATGACGTAAACAAAAAGGAGAATTCACATGCCTAAACGTAAAGATATAGAAACAATTTTAGTAATCGGTTCAGGTCCAATCATCATCGGTCAAGCAGCAGAATTTGACTATGCTGGAACACAAGCATGTATTTCATTAAAAGAAGAAGGATACCGCGTAATTCTAGTGAATTCCAATCCGGCAACAATTATGACAGATACTGAAATAGCAGATAAAGTATATATTGAGCCAATCACACTACCATTCGTAAGCAAAATTATTCGCAAAGAGCGCCCAGATGCTATTTTACCTACACTCGGCGGTCAAACTGGGTTAAATATGGCGATTGCCCTTGATGAATCTGGCATATTAGATGAGCTAGGAATCGAAATTCTTGGTACAAAGCTTGAAGCAATTCATAAAGCGGAAGATCGCGATTTATTCCGTACACTGATGAATGAATTAGGCGAACCAGTACCTGAAAGTGACATCATTCATAACTTGGATGAAGCAAAAGCGTTCGTTGAGAAAATCGGATACCCTGTAATTGTTCGCCCAGCTTTCACACTAGGCGGAACAGGTGGAGGTATTTGCCACAACGATGCAGATCTACTCGAAATCGTGACAAGCGGATTAAAATATAGCCCGGTAACACAATGCTTACTTGAAAAATCGATTGCAGGATATAAAGAAATTGAATATGAAGTAATGCGCGACTCTGCGGATAACGCAATCGTCGTATGTAACATGGAAAACGTCGATGCTGTTGGAATTCATACAGGAGATTCAATTGTTGTTGCTCCAACGCAAACACTATCAGATCGCGAAAACCAAATGCTACGAAATGTATCACTAAAAATTATTCGCGCGTTAAAAATTGAAGGTGGATGTAACGTTCAGCTAGCATTAGATCCACATAGCTTTAACTACTACATTATTGAAGTGAACCCACGTGTGAGTAGATCTTCAGCGCTTGCTTCGAAAGCAACTGGTTATCCAATTGCAAAATTAGCTGCGAAAATAGCAGTTGGTTTAACGTTAGATGAAATGATGAACCCTGTAACAGAAAAAACATATGCGTGCTTTGAACCAGCGCTAGATTACATCGTTGCAAAGATTCCAAGATGGCCATTTGATAAATTTGAGTCTGCCAAGCGTAATCTTGGAACACAAATGAAAGCAACAGGAGAAGTAATGTCCCTTGGACGTACTTTTGAAGAAGCCATACTTAAATCAGTTCGCTCCCTTGAAACTGGTCATTTCCATCTCGAAATGAAAAACAGTGAAACTATTTCAGACGAGTGGATGGAAAAACGTATTCGTCGTGCAGGTGATGAGCGATTATTCTTTATCGGTGAGGCACTTCGTCGAGGGGTGACAGTAGAAACAATCCATGAGTGGAGTCAAATCGATGTATTCTTCTTAAATAAACTACAAAATATTGTACAGTTTGAAAAAGTAGTTCAAGCAAATCCATTTGATAAAGAAGTGTTATATAAAGCAAAACGCATGGGCTTTGCAGATAAAACAATCGCAAAATATTGGAATGTAAAAGAAATTGAAGTGTACAATTTCAAGAAAGAACATAATATTGTACCTGTGTACAAAATGGTCGATACATGTGCTGGAGAGTTTGAATCAGAAACACCGTACTTCTACGGAACATACGAAGAAGAGAATGAATCTATTCGAACAGACAAAGAAAGCGTAATTGTACTTGGTTCTGGGCCAATTCGTATCGGTCAAGGAGTGGAATTCGACTATGCAACTGTTCACTCTGTATGGGCGATCAAAGAAGCTGGGTACGAAGCTATAATTATTAACAACAACCCTGAAACAGTCTCTACAGACTTCTCCATTTCAGATAAGTTATACTTCGAGCCTTTAACAGTAGAAGATGTAATGCATATTGTGGATTTAGAACAACCAAAAGGGGTAGTCGTTCAGTTCGGTGGACAAACAGCGATCAACCTAGCTTCTGCTTTAGAAGAAAGAGGCGTAAAAATTCTTGGAACAACTTTAGAGGATATCGACCGTGCAGAAAACCGCAATGAATTTGAAGCAGCTTTACATGAAATTGGTATTCCTCAACCACTTGGAAAAACAGCAGTATCAGTCGATGAAGCTGTAGCAATCGCAAACGAAATCGGATACCCAGTTCTAGTTAGACCTTCTTACGTACTAGGTGGCCGAGCAATGCAAATTGTGTATAACGAAGGTGAGATTAAACATTATATGGAGCATGCTGTAGAAGCAAGCCCAGAAAAACCAGTTCTAATCGATCGCTATTTAACTGGGACGGAAATTGAAGTGGATGCGATTTGTGATGGTGAAAATGTATTAATTCCAGGAATTATGGAACATATTGAACGAGCAGGAGTTCACTCTGGTGACTCGATTGCAGTTTATCCACCACAAAAACTTTCAAAGCAGCATATTGATACGTTAGTGGATTATACTACTCGATTAGCAAAAGGTTTAAAAATTATTGGGTTAATGAACATTCAATACGTCATTTCTAAAGATGAAGTATATGTTATTGAAGTAAATCCACGCTCAAGTCGTACAGTACCATTTTTAAGTAAAATTACATCTATTCCAATGGCAAATATCGCAACGAAAGCAATTTTGGGACAATCAATAATAGAACAAGGTTACAAACCAGGACTTGCGCCAAATAGTCCGGGAGTATATGTAAAAGTTCCTGTTTTCAGCTTTGCTAAGCTTCGCCGAGTAGACATTACGCTTGGACCAGAAATGAAATCTACCGGAGAAGTGATGGGGAAAGATATCACTTTAGAAAAAGCATTGTACAAAGGCTTAGTAGCAGCAGGTATGGAAATAAAAGATCATGGATCTGTCTTAATGACTATCTCAGATAAAGAAAAGGAAGAAGCAACTGAAATTGCGAAAAGATTTCATGCAATTGGCTTCCGCATTATTGCAACTCAAGGAACGGCTGATGCTATTCAAAAAGCAGGTATTCCAGTAGATATCGTAGACAAAATTGGTTCAAAAGGTGCTACATTACTTGATGTTATTCAAAAGGGAAATGCACAATTTGTTATAAACACATTAACAAAAGGCATGCAGCCGGAACGTGATGGCTTCCGCATTCGAAGAGAATCGGTTGAAAATGGCATTCCGTGTTTAACATCTCTAGATACTGCTGAAGCAATGTTACGTGTCATTGAATCGATGACATTCTCAACAGATACTATGAAACATCAGGAGGTTCGAGCATGATTAGACAAGGACAAATGCAAGTCGTAAACCAAAAACAAATTGCGACGAACATTTTTGAACTTACATTGAATGGGCAACTAGTACAAGAGATGAAGCAACCTGGTCAATTTGTCCATATACGTGTGTCTGATCAAATGGAACCATTGCTTAGAAGACCGATTAGTATTTCTTCTATAAATAGTGAGATATTGGAATTTACGATGATTTACCGTGCAGAAGGAAGAGGAACAACGCTTCTTTCAGAAAAGAAACAAGGAGACCAAGTCGATGTACTTGGTCCTCTTGGAAACGGTTTTCCGATTGATAAAGTTGAAGCTGGACAGAAAGCATTATTAGTTGGAGGTGGAATTGGTGTACCGCCACTATATGAGCTATCTAAGCGTTTGATTGAAAAAGGAGTACAACCGATCCATGTGCTTGGATTTCAATCTAAGGATGTTGTTTTTTATGAGAAGGAATTTCAGGAACTTGGAGAAACGTATATTGTAACTGCAGATGGAAGCTATGGTCATAAAGGTTTTGTTACGAATGTATTAGAAACTTTACAATCCGATTTTGCGGTTTACTACAGCTGTGGTCCAACTCCGATGCTTTCAGCTTTGGAGAAAATGTATCCTGAAAAAGAAGGATATTTATCTTTTGAACAACGTATGGGCTGTGGAATTGGTGCATGTTTTGCATGTGTGTGTGAAACAACAGAAAAAACAGAAGCTGATTATGTGAAAGTATGTTCAGATGGTCCAGTATTTCAGTCAGGAGTGATTCGAGTATGAATAGATTAGCGGTCGAATTACCAGGCCTTTCATTGAAAAATCCAATTATGCCAGCTTCCGGTTGCTTTGGTTTTGGAAAAGAGTATGCCAAATTGTATGATCTTTCACAACTCGGTGCAATTATGATTAAAGCTACTACATTAGAAACAAGACTTGGGAATCCAACACCTCGTGTAGCAGAAACACCAGCTGGAATGCTAAATGCGATTGGGTTACAAAATCCGGGACTTACTAAAGTGATGGAAAACGAACTCCCATGGTTAGAACAGTATGATGTGCCAATTATCGCAAATGTCGCTGGTACGCTAACAGAAGATTATGTTGCAGTTGCAGAAGCTATATCAAAAGCTCCAAATGTACATGCTCTTGAGTTGAATATCTCTTGTCCAAATGTGAAGCAAGGTGGAATTACTTTTGGAACAGATCCAGTAGTTGCAGAAGAATTAACGAGAGCAGTAAAAGATGTATCTTCAGTTCCTGTGTACGTAAAACTATCTCCAAATGTTACAGATGTGAGTGAAATTGCTCGGGCAGTAGAAGCTGGTGGAGCTGATGGTATTACGATGATTAATACATTACTTGGCATGCGTTTACATACGAAAACTGGTAAACCTGTTATTGCAAATGTTACTGGAGGACTATCAGGCCCAGCTATTAAACCAGTTGCATTGCGTATGGTCTATGAAGTAAGTAAGCAAGTTTCGATTCCTATTATCGGAATGGGTGGAGTTTCAGATGTAGACGATGTTATTGACTTTTTATCAGTTGGGGCAAGTGCAGTTGCAGTAGGTACTGCAAACTTTGTAGATCCATTTGTATGCCCAAATATTATAGAGCAGCTTCCACAAAAGTTAGACGAATTAGGATTTGACACTATTTCTGAATTAGTTGGGAGGAGTCATCGATTATGAAAAACAGCCCAATTATCGCATTAGATTTTGCAACAGCTGAAAACGTATATCAGTTTCTTTCACCTTTTGAAAAGTCGCTGTTTGTGAAAGTAGGGATGGAACTTTACTTACAAGAAGGCCCTTCCATTGTTTATAAATTGAAAGAAATGGGACATGACGTATTTTTAGATTTAAAACTTCATGATATTCCAAACACGGTTGGTCAAGCAATGAAAGGATTGGCACGACTTGGTGCAGACTTAGTCAATGTCCATGCAGCTGGTGGGCGAGATATGATGATGGCAGCTCTTGAAGGGTTAGAAGCAGGAACGAGTGCAGGTAATAGTAGACCATCTATTATTGGAGTAACACAGCTTACATCTACTTCAGAGAAGCAGATGCAAGAGGAACAACTGATTAAAACAACAATTGATGAGTCCGTTGTTCACTATGCAAAATTAACGCATAATGCAGGATTAGACGGTGTTGTCTGTTCAGTACTTGAAGCAAGAGCTATCTCAGAAGCTTGTGGACCAAAATTTTTGCGAGTAACTCCAGGAATTCGTTTAGCGGAGGGTGATTCACACGATCAAATTCGCGTAGCGACTCCTTCAAATGCAAGACTATTAGGTTCATCTCATATTGTCGTCGGACGTGCAATTACAAAGGCGGAATCCCCTGTAGAAGCTTATGAAACTATTTTAAAAATGTGGGAGGAACAAGCATGACATTAGAAAATACAATTGCAAAAGCATTACTTCAAGTAGGAGCAGTAGAATTAAAACCAAATGATCTATTTACATGGGCTTCTGGTATTAAATCACCTATCTACTGTGATAACCGCATCACAATGTCGTCACCTGCAATTCGTAAAGAAATTGCAAAAGGATTAGCGGAAGCAATCGAGCAAAATTTTCGAGGAACAGAAGCTGTAGCAGGAACTGCAACTGCAGGGATTCCACATGCTGCTTGGGTAAGTGATGTATTAGAGCTTCCAATGATGTATGTACGTTCGAAAGCAAAAGAACACGGTCGTGGTAATCAAATCGAAGGTAAAATTGTCTCTGGACAAAAAGTAGTTGTTATTGAAGATTTGATTTCAACTGGTGGGAGCAGTTTAATAGCAGTAGAAGCTTTGAAAAAAGAAGGATTTGAAGTACTTGGCGTAGTAAGTATTTTTACATATGGACTTCCGAAAGCAGAGCAAGCTTTTAAAGAAGCCGGCATTTCATTTGTGAGCTTAACGAATTATAATGCATTAACAAATGCTGCAAAAGAAGCAGGTTCTATTGCAGAAGAAGATCTACCAATGCTTTCGAAATGGCATAGTGATTTAAAAGAAGGATTATTGAAATAATAGTTAAGACCAAAGAGCTGTCTAAAAATCGATGAACATCGACTATTAGACAACTCTTTTTTTATTTACCGAGAAACTCAAAACGAGTTAACTTTCATAGGTAAATAATCATAAAATAATAAAGACAATTAGCGGAAAATGTGGTATATTCAATTAAATTTACAAAAATTATTATTACAGGAGGATGTTAGAAAATGTCGCGATCCAAAATATTAAAATGGGTTACAGGTGCGCTCGAAGCGATTCTAGGTATTCCAATTCTAGGTGCTACAATTGTCATAGGTTTCTTATGGATACCTTTAGGTGTTATGTTAATACTACATATTGTTACTCTAGTCCTAACTAAAAATGATGGAGGATCTACAACCGGTAGTATTTTAGGTATTGTTACTTCGTGTGTTGCGTGGATTCCATTTGTTGGAATGATTATGCATATTATTTCAGCAATATTTTTAATGATTGACGCATCCAAAGCAGAGATCAAAGAAACTGATTTTGCTTAGTATAGTTGTATGAAACAAAAAGAAATACTTGAGGAGCAGGAAGTGCGGTAGTCACTTTCTTGCTTCTCTTTTTTTTGGTAATCTCGTGGCGGATGATTTAAAAACAGGTTTTCCGAAGCTTACCGCTCGCTTTCCGCGGGCGAGCGCCGAGCCGCTTCGTCGCTATGCTCCTGCAGGGTCTCGTCTGTCTCGCTTTCCCGCAGGAGTCGATCGGAAGCTTCTCCAAACCAATAAAATAGTAACTTCTACTTTGAAAGAAAATGATATGAGAAACCATAATTATGGAGCGAGAAATTAGAGATAATTACATGCCGAGGTTTATTTTTAAATAGGATGGCTTTGGTTTTCTGAAGCTTACCGCTCGCTTTCCGCGGGCGAGCGCCGAGCCGCTTCGTCGCTATG